>NZ_LMRF01000009.1 GCF_001424755.1 Marmoricola sp. Leaf446 | reverse complement strand
CGCGCTTGATTCTTGAGAACTCAACAGTGTGTCAAAAGTCGACGAATTAATTTACCTGTCGGCTGTTTCCTGTGGCTCTTCTTTGTGGGGGGTTGTGGGGGATGGTTGATGGTTCCTTTGGTAGAACGACGATGATTCTGGCAATTTTTTGTCAGTGTTGCGTTTTTTTGCCGGGGTTTGGATTTTCTGTTTTTCAATGGAGAGTTTGATCCTGGCTCAGGACGAACGCTGGCGGCGTGCTTAACACATGCAAGTCGAGCGGTAAGGCCTTTCGGGGTACACGAGCGGCGAACGGGTGAGTAACACGTGAGCAATCTGCCCTGCACTTTGGGATAACCACCGGAAACGGTGGCTAATACCGGATATGACTACTTGTGGCATCACGGGTGGTGGAAAGTTCTGGCGGTGCAGGATGAGCTCGCGGCCTATCAGCTTGTTGGTGAGGTAATGGCTCACCAAGGCTTCGACGGGTAGCCGGCCTGAGAGGGTGACCGGCCACACTGGGACTGAGACACGGCCCAGACTCCTACGGGAGGCAGCAGTGGGGAATATTGGACAATGGGCGAAAGCCTGATCCAGCAACGCCGCGTGAGGGATGACGGCCTTCGGGTTGTAAACCTCTTTCAGCGCAGACGAAGCGAAAGTGACGGTATGCGCAGAAGAAGCACCGGCCAACTACGTGCCAGCAGCCGCGGTAATACGTAGGGTGCGAGCGTTGTCCGGAATTATTGGGCGTAAAGGGCTCGTAGGCGGTTTGTTGCGTCGGGAGTGAAAACTCAGGGCTTAACCCTGAGCCTGCTTCCGATACGGGCAGACTAGAGGTATGCAGGGGAGAACGGAATTCCTGGTGTAGCGGTGAAATGCGCAGATATCAGGAGGAACACCGGTGGCGAAGGCGGTTCTCTGGGCATTACCTGACGCTGAGGAGCGAAAGTGTGGGGAGCGAACAGGATTAGATACCCTGGTAGTCCACACCGTAAACGTTGGGCGCTAGGTGTGGGACTCATTCCACGAGTTCCGTGCCGCAGCTAACGCATTAAGCGCCCCGCCTGGGGAGTACGGCCGCAAGGCTAAAACTCAAAGGAATTGACGGGGGCCCGCACAAGCGGCGGAGCATGCGGATTAATTCGATGCAACGCGAAGAACCTTACCTAGGTTTGACATACACCAGAAGCCCCTGGAGACAGGGGTCTCTTTGGACACTGGTGTACAGGTGGTGCATGGCTGTCGTCAGCTCGTGTCGTGAGATGTTGGGTTAAGTCCCGCAACGAGCGCAACCCTCGTCTTATGTTGCCAGCACGTCATGGTGGGGACTCATAAGAGACTGCCGGGGTCAACTCGGAGGAAGGTGGGGATGACGTCAAGTCATCATGCCCCTTATGCCTAGGGCTTCACGCATGCTACAATGGCCGGTACAAAGGGCTGCGATACCGTAAGGTGGAGCGAATCCCAAAAAGCCGGTCTCAGTTCGGATTGGGGTCTGCAACTCGACCCCATGAAGTCGGAGTCGCTAGTAATCGCAGATCAGCAACGCTGCGGTGAATACGTTCCCGGGCCTTGTACACACCGCCCGTCACGTCACGAAAGTTGGCAACACCCGAAGCCAGTGGCCCAACCGTTTACGGAGGGAGCTGTCGAAGGTGGGGCGAGCGATTGGGACGAAGTCGTAACAAGGTAGCCGTACCGGAAGGTGCGGCTGGATCACCTCCTTTCTAAGGAGCATCTTGGCGCCGCCGCTTCGGTGGTGGTGTCCATGGCAGTCGTTCGGGGCCGTTCGTGTCTCGCGTCTGTCAGCTGCTTGGTGGAACGTCGATTAGTTGGTGCAGGCCGCAGGTGCGGTCCTGGTCAGTACTGTTCGTCATCGGTTTCGGCTGGTGGTGGGCGTGGAAATCTGGGGTCGTGTGCGTCGGTGCTGTGCTTGACACACTGTTGGGTCCTGAGGGATCGAGTGATCGGTTTCTTGTGCGGTGCTCACCGCCTCGAACTGCCCACGTCCCAGTCTTGGCTCTCCTCTTCGGGGGGTGTCGGGTTGGTGGTGTGGGTCAGCGGGGGTCGATGGTGGGTGTCCCGCCCGTTGTTTGAGAACTACACAGTGGACGCGAGCATCTTTGTAGCAAGACAAGCTACTAAGGGCACATGGTGGATGCCTTGGCACCAAGAGCCGATGAAGGACGTAGGAGCCTGCGATAAGCCCCGGGAAGTTGGCAACCGAGCGTTGATCCGGGGATGTCCGAATGGGGAAACCCAGCTGGAGTCATGTCCAGTTACGCCCACCTGAACACATAGGGTGTGGTGAGGGAACACCGGGAAGTGAAACATCTCAGTACCGGTAGGAAGAGAAAACAACAGTGATTCCGAGAGTAGTGGCGAGCGAAATCGGATGAGGCCAAACTCATGTCGTGTGATAGCCGGCAGGCGTTGCGGTGTGAGGGTTGTGGGGCCGCCTGGCTGGTTCTGCCGAACCAGCGCAGAGTAAGAAACTGATCGTGAAGTGGAAGTGGGCTGGAAAGTCCCGGCGTAGAGGGTGATACCCCCGTATACGTAAGCGATCAGCTCTGTGGCGTTACCCCAAGTAACACGGAACCCCTGAAATTCCGTGTGAATCTGGCGGGACCACCCGTTAAGCCTAAATACTCCTTGGTGACCGATAGCGGACAAGTACCGTGAGGGAAAGGTGAAAAGTACCCCTGGCGGGGAGTGAAATAGTACCTGAAACCATGTGCCTACAATCCGTCGGAGCTGAAGTCCATTCGTGGATCAGGTGACGGCGTGCCTTTTGAAGAATGAGCCTGCGAGTTTGCGTTGTGTCGCGAGGTTAACCCGTGTGGGGTAGCCGTAGCGAAAGCGAGTCCTAATAGGGCGTGTGAGTGGCACGATCAAGACCCGAAGCGAAGTGATCTATCCATGGGCAGGTTGAAGCGCGGGTAAGACCGCGTGGAGGACCGAACCCACTTAGGTTGAAAACTGAGGGGATGACCTGTGGATAGGGGTGAAAGGCCAATCAAACTTCGTGATAGCTGGTTCTCCCCGAAATGCATTTAGGTGCAGCGTCGCGTGTTTCTTCCCGGAGGTAGAGCACTGGATGGTCTAGGGGGCCCACAAGCTTACCGAAATCAACCAAACTCCGAATGCCGGGAAGTGAGAGCGCGGCAGTGAGACAGTGGGGGATAAGCTCCATTGTCGAGAGGGAAACAGCCCAGACCATCAGCTAAGGCCCCTAAGCGGTGACTAAGTGGAAAAGGATGTGGAGTCGCACAGACAACCAGGAGGTTGGCTTAGAAGCAGCCACCCTTGAAAGAGTGCGTAATAGCTCACTGGTCAAGTGATTCCGCGCCGACAATGTAGCGGGGCTCAAGTCATCCGCCGAAGCTATGGCATTCATGCGTTATCCAGGCCCACTTTGGTGGGTCCAGGTGTGTGGATGGGTAGGGGAGCGTCGTGTGGCGAGTGAAGCGGCGGTGTGAACCAGTCGTGGATGCCACACGAGTGAGAATGCAGGCATGAGTAGCGAATGAAGAGTGAGAAACTCTTCCGCCGAATGATCAAGGGTTCCAGGGTCAAGCTAATCTGCCCTGGGTAAGTCGGGACCTAAGGCGAGGCCGACAGGCGTAGTCGATGGACAACGGGTTGATATTCCCGTACCGGCAAAACAGCGCCCCTGACGAGGCTGGTGATGCTAAGTGCCCGAAACCACCGGGACCCTTCGGGGCGATGGTGGCAGAGCGCATGACCCGATCCAGTAGTAGTCAAGCGATGGGGTGACGCAGGAAGGTAGTCCAACCAACGCGATGGTTGTCGTTGGCTAAGGGTGTAGGACGAGGGATAGGCAAATCCGTCTCTCATGAAGTCTGAGACCTGATGGGGAGCCCGTATGGGTGAAGTGGATGATCCTATGCTGTCGAGAAAAACCTCTAGCGAGCTGTGCGCCGCCCGTACCCCAAACCGACTCAGGTGATCAGGTAGAGAATACCAAGGCGATCGAGTGAACCATGGTTAAGGAACTCGGCAAAATGCCCCCGTAACTTCGGGAGAAGGGGGGCCGGATCCGTTATCACACAAGCTGTGAGACGCGGTGATGGCCGCAGAGACCAGGCCCAAGCGACTGTTTACTAAAAACACAGGTCCGTGCGAAGTTGTAAGACGATGTATACGGACTGACTCCTGCCCGGTGCTGGAAGGTTAAGGGGACCTGTTAGACACATTCGTGTGTCGAAGCGGAGAACTTAAGCCCCAGTAAACGGCGGTGGTAACTATAACCATCCTAAGGTAGCGAAATTCCTTGTCGGGTAAGTTCCGACCTGCACGAATGGAGTAACGACTTGGGCGCTGTCTCAACCGTGGACTCGGCGAAATTGCACTACGAGTAAAGATGCTCGTTACGCGCGGCAGGACGGAAAGACCCCGGGACCTTTACTATAGTTTGGTATTGGTGTTTGGTTCGACTTGTGTAGGATAGGTGGGAGACTGTGAAGCGCTCACGCCAGTGGGTGTGGAGTCATCGTTGAAATACCACTCTGGTCGTATTAGATATCTAACCTAGGTCCGTTATCCGGATCAGGGACAGTGCCTGATGGGTAGTTTAACTGGGGCGGTTGCCTCCTAAAATGTAACGGAGGCGCTCAAAGGTTCCCTCAGCCTGGTTGGCAATCAGGTTTCGAGTGTAAGTGCACAAGGGAGCTTGACTGTGAGAGTGACAGCTCGAGCAGGGACGAAAGTCGGAACTAGTGATCCGGCGCTGGCATGTGGAAGCGGCGTCGCTCAACGGATAAAAGGTACCCCGGGGATAACAGGCTGATCTTCCCCAAGAGTCCATATCGACGGGATGGTTTGGCACCTCGATGTCGGCTCGTCGCATCCTGGGGCTGGAGTAGGTCCCAAGGGTTGGGCTGTTCGCCCATTAAAGCGGCACGCGAGCTGGGTTTAGAACGTCGTGAGACAGTTCGGTCCCTATCCGCCGCGCGCGCAGGAAACTTGAGAAAGGCTGTCCCTAGTACGAGAGGACCGGGATGGACGAACCTCTGGTGTGCCAGTTGTTCTGCCAAGAGCACGGCTGGTTGGCTACGTTCGGAAGTGATAACCGCTGAAAGCATCTAAGCGGGAAGCACGTTTCAAGATGAGGTTTCCCACCGGGTTAACCGGGTAAGGCCCCCAGTAGACGACTGGGTTGATAGGCCGGAGGTGTACAGCAGTGATGCCCAGCCGACCGGTACTAATAGGCCGAGGGCTTGTCCCTCAAAGATGTTGCGCGTCCACTGTGTGGTTCCCGAGTCACGGACCGGGAACACGAACGACAGCTTCATGCGTGTTTGTGTCCACTGTGTTGTGAACTCCATAGAGTTACGGCGGCCATAGCGTCAGGGAAATACCCGGTCCCATTCCGAACCCGGAAGTCAAGCCTGACAGCGCCGATGGTACTGCGACCGGGAGGTCGTGGGAGAGTAGGACGTCGCCGGACAACTTTTTATACTGAGGGCCGCCCCCGGACATCCGGGGAGCGGCCCTCAGT
>NZ_LMRF01000008.1 GCF_001424755.1 Marmoricola sp. Leaf446 | reverse complement strand
GCTCGCCCCGGCCCACCTCCCGCAGGAGCAGGCGCAGCGCGCCGGCCACGTGCCCACGTCGCTGAACGTGCCGTGGAGCAAGAACTGCAACGACGACGGCACCTTCAAGTCCGACGAGGACCTCAAGGCGATCTACGCCGAGGTCGGCATCGACGACAGCAAGGACACCATCGCGCTGTGCCGCATCGGTGAGCGCTCGTCGCTGACCTGGTTCGTGCTCAAGGAGATCCTGGGCCACCAGAACGTCAAGAACTACGACGGATCGTGGACCGAGTACGGCTCCCTCGTGGGTGTGCCGATCGCTCTCGGCGACGAGCCCGGGGAGGCCTGAGCATGTGCGGAGCCACCGAGGGCGGCCTGTCGCTCGACGGCATCGACGTGGCCAAGGAGGCCATCATCCAGGGCCGCGTGACCCGGGGTGAGGAGCCGGTCGGCAACGCCTACGTGCGCCTGCTCGACCGCACCGGCGAGTTCACCGCCGAGGTCCCCACCTCGGCTACGGGCCACTTCCGGTTCTTCGCCGGCAACGGCGACTGGACGCTGCGCACGCTGGCGCCGAAGGCTGAGCCGGTCGACACCAAGGTGACCGCCCGCAAGGGGTCGGTCGCCGAGGTCGCTGTCGCCGTCTGACGTTGTGACGCGGTCGGTCAGCCCGACACCGTCGGTCGAGCCCGTCGAGACCCGTCCGGGGCTCGACGGGCTCGCGTGCGTCGGCGCCGTTCCGGCACACTGGCCCCGTGCCGGAGCCAACCTTGACGTCGCGCAGACCCGCCCGCAAGGTCGTCATGGCCCGCGTGCTGCTCGCGCTGTGCTTCGTGGGCTTGGCCGCCGCCGTGCTCTCCCCGAGCAACGGTCTGCAGGACCACGTGCTGCGCCGCATCGGCGAGATTGCCGTTGCCCGTAGGCTCCCGTTCCAGCTCGTGGCCGAGCAGCGTCTCGAGATCGCGGCCAACGTCGCCATCGTCGTGCCGATCGGTGCACTAGGTCCCCTCGCGTTTCCCCGGCTGCGTTGGCAGGACTGGGCGGCGTATGCCTTCATCGGGGCGATGGGCGTCGAGCTGGCGCAGGGCCTGCTGTTGCCCGACCGCGAGATGTCTGCCACCGACGTCGTGGCGAACACCCTGGGAGCGACGCTGGGAGCCGTGCTCGTCACCGTCGGCCTCCGCGCTTTCCGAGCCCGGCGGAGCGGCTAAGGTCTAGCATCGGCGTTGTGCCGGGTCGGCAGCCGGAATCGAAGCCGCCCCCGAGGTGCCCAACGAGTTCGCCGTGGCCTGCCGGGAGGCCTGCCGGCGAGCGCTCGGCGCGCGGAGCAGCGCTGCGAAGCATCGCAGACCGGCGCAATATCGCCCGGACTTCGCCGCCCGGACCCATGCCACCGGCGTCGGTCGAGCCACCGGCGTGGAGACCTCACCCCGCGTCGAGCTCCCCGAACGCCCCGGCAACTTGGTCATCGGCACCCACCGGGCCGAGCCAAGGCCCGATCTGGGGGGTACGTGGTTCGAACACGTGCGGGACAGCTACCTGTTCGTCCAGCTCCTGCTGATGGCGTTGGCGCTGCTGCTCGTGCTCGGTGCACTAAGTCCTGGGTCGGGCCTTCACCGCTGCGGTCGGTGTACCTGACCCGCCTCAGCGCGCGGGTGTCTGCAGCAGCAGCGCGACCGGCCCGTCGTTGACGAGCGCGAAGGCCACGTCGGCCCCGAACACGCCGGTCTCGACGCGGCTCCCGGCGCTGCGCGGCGTCTGACGAACGGCCTCGTAGACCGACTCGCTCACCGACCCGGGAGCCGCAGTCTGCCAGGTGGGGCCCCCGGCCCTTGCGGGCGTCGCCGTACAGCGTGAACTGGCTGACGACGAGCACCGGGGCCCCGGC
>NZ_LMRF01000007.1 GCF_001424755.1 Marmoricola sp. Leaf446 | reverse complement strand
CGGGGCCGGAGCCGGGGTCGGCGTCGGCGTCGGGGTCGGAGTCGGGGTCGGCACCGGCGTCGGGGTCGGGGTCGGAGTCGGGGTCGGAGTCGGCACCGGCGTCGGGGTCGGCACCGGCGTCGGGGCCGGGGCCGGGGACGCTCCGACGGCGTACCTGACGTCGGCGAAGGTGGCGTTCGTCGACAGGCGTCCCGGCATCGCGGTGGCGGCCCCCGTCACGCCGCCGAACTCGGTGATGGCCGACCCCTTGAAAGCACCTGCCCAGTAGGAGTCGCGGACGATGCCGTAGCGACCGTCACGGGCGTCGAAGGAGACGACGTAGGTCTTTCCGACCGTGAGCGGCACAGCGCTCGGCAGCGCGACCTCCTGCCAGCCGCGCCGACCCGACTGGTCGGGGAGCGACACCGAGGAGAGCCTGGCCCCGGCGCCGGTCCACAGCGTCAGCCGCGAGGCGCCGGCGACGCTCCCGGGCTTGTAGTAGCGCAGGGCGGTGACGCTGCCCGCGGTGTGGGGGCTGAAACGAGTGCCGACGCTCACCGGGGAGTAGAGCCTCCCCGCGGTCGAGGTGGGGTACTCGTTGTCGGGCCACATGGTGGTCGTGGTGGCGGCGTCGGCCGACACGGGGGGCAGCGTGCCCAGGGCCGCTGCGCAGAGGAGGGCGGCCGCGAGTCCCCGCATCCGGCGAGGACGGGACGTCCGGCGGACGTCTGCGGACTGGGGGGCGCTGTTCGGGATCATGGCGAGCCTGTCTGTGTGGACCGGCGCGGCCGTCGCTCCCGAGATGAGACGACCACGACCTCAGGGGGTGGCGGACAGTTCCAGAATGACACGTATTGTCCGATTTGTACTGATGTCGGGATTTGTGGAGCCGGGTTGACGCGGTCGTCCCGTCGTCAGCTCGGGCCAGGTCGCTCAGCCACCCGGCGTCACCCGGACACCGGTGCGGTCGTCGATGTTGCCGGTCCACGTGACCGAGGCGTTGCGGATCAGGCCGTAGCCGTAGTACCCCTTGGCGATCCGGTTGTTGGTGTACCGGATGCCGGTGATG
>NZ_LMRF01000006.1:595327-693014 GCF_001424755.1 Marmoricola sp. Leaf446 | reverse complement strand
ACGTCGCCGGACAACTTTTTATACTGAGGGCCGCCCCCGGACATCCGGGGAGCGGCCCTCAGTTCTGTCATGCCCAGGGCACCGCGGCGTACGACGGACGGGGCTGTGTCCCTGTCAGGGGTCGCTGCGATGCTGTCGTAGGGTTGATCCTCTTCCCCCCGCACCCCCTGGAGCCGGTGAGCTCCGGGCGGTGGCTGGTGTCCTGCCGAGACTCCGCGAAAGGGCTGATCGCGCTCCATGTCCTCCCCCCGGGACGGCTTCGTCCACCTGCACAACCACACCGAGTACTCGATGCTCGACGGGGCGGCGCGGCTCGGTGACATGTTCGACCGGACCGCCGAGCTGGGCATGGACGCCATCGCCATGACCGACCACGGCAACGTGTTCGGGGCCTACGACTTCTGGTCGAAGGCGCGTGCGGCCGGGGTGAAGCCGATCATCGGCATGGAGGCCTACGCGACCCCCAACACCCCGCGCAACGTGCGCAAGCGGGTGCGGTGGAACGACGGCGGTGACGACGACGTCTCGGGCTCGGGCGCCTACACCCACATGACCCTCCTGGCCGAGACCACCGAGGGCATGCACAACCTGTTCCGGATGTCCTCGCAGGCCTACATCGACGGGTTCTTCTACAAGCCCCGCATCGACCGCGAGCTGCTCGCGCAGCACGGCAAGGGCATCATCGGCACGACCGGCTGCCCCTCCGGCGAGGTGCAGACGTGGCTGCGGATCGGGCAGTACGACAACGCCCGCCAGGCCGCCTCGGAGTTCCAGGACATCCTGGGCAAGGACAACTACTTCCTCGAGCTGATGGATCACGGGCTCGACATCGAGACCCGGGTCCGCGACGGCCTGCTGCGCCTGTCCCGGGACCTCGGCATCCCCCCGATCGCGACCAACGACTCCCACTACGTGCGCCAGGAGGACGCGGGGGCCCACGAGCACCTGCTGTGCGTCTCGTCCGGCAGCATGATGAGCGACCCCAAGCGGTTCCGCTTCAACGGTGACGGCTACTACGTCAAGTCGCCCGCGGAGATGCGTCACCTGTGGCGCGACCTCCCCGAGGCCTGCGACAACACGCTGCTGATCGCGCAGCGCTGCGACGTGGAGTTCAACGAGTCCGCCAACTACATGCCCGCCTTCCCGTGTCCCGAGGGCGAGGACGAGACCTCCTGGATGATCAAGGAGGTCGAGAAGGGCCTGCGCTACCGCTACCCGCAGGGCATCCCGGACGACGTGCGAGCCCGGGCCGACTTCGAGGTCGGCGTGATCACCCAGATGGGCTTCCCCGGCTACTTCCTCGTCGTGGCCGACTTCATCAACTGGGCCAAGGACAACGGCATCCGCGTCGGCCCCGGTCGTGGTTCGGGCGCCGGCTCGATGGTGGCGTACGCCATGCGCATCACCGACCTCGACCCGTTGGTGCACGGCCTGATCTTCGAGCGGTTCCTCAACCCCGACCGCGTCTCCATGCCCGACTTCGACATCGACTTCGACGAGCGTCGCCGCGGTGAGGTGATCCGCTACGTCACCGAGCGCTACGGCAGCGAGCGGGTCTCGATGATCGTCACCTACGGCACCATCAAGGCCAAGCAGGCGGTCAAGGACTCCTCCCGGATCCTCGGCTACCCCTTCGCGATGGGCGACCGGGTCACCAAGGCCATGCCGGCCGCGGTGATGGGCAAGGACATCCCGCTCAAGCAGCTCTTTGACCCCGCCCACAAGCGCTACAGCGAGGGTGGCGACTTCCGCTCGCTCTACGAGGGCGACCAGGACGTCCGCACGGTCGTGGACACGGCGATCGGCATCGAGGGTCTCAAGCGGCAGTGGGGCGTGCACGCGGCCGGCGTCATCATGTCCAGCGAGCCGATCCAGAACGTCATCCCCGTGCTCAAGCGCGAGGCCGACGGCGCGATCATCACGCAGTTCGACTACCCGACCTGCGAGAAGCTCGGCCTGATCAAGATGGACTTCCTCGGGTTGCGCAACCTGACGGTCCTCGACGACGCCCTGATCAACATCGAGAACAACCGCGGCGAGAAGGTCGTGCTCGAGGACCTCGAGCTGACCGACCCGGCGACGTACGCCCTGCTGCAGCGCGGCGACACCCTCGGCGTCTTCCAGCTCGACGGCGGCCCGATGCGGGCGCTGCTGCGCAGCATGCAGCCCGACGTGTTCGAGGACATCTCCGCGGTCGGTGCGCTCTACCGGCCCGGCCCGATGGGCGCCGATTCCCACAACAAGTACGCCCGCCGCAAGACCGGCCGCGAGCCGGTGGTGGCGATCCACCCCGAGCTCGAGGAGCCGCTGGCCGACGTCCTGGGCGAGACCTACGGGTTGATCGTCTACCAGGAGCAGGTGATGGCGATCGCGCAGAAGCTCGCCGGCTACTCCCTCGGACAGGCCGACATCTTGCGGCGCGCCATGGGCAAGAAGAAGAAGGAGGAGCTCGACAAGCAGTTCGCCGGCTTCTCCGCGGGCATGCAGGAGAGGGGCTACTCCGCCGCCGCGGTGAAGACGCTGTGGGACATCCTGCTGCCGTTCTCCGATTACGCCTTCAACAAGGCCCACTCCGCGGCGTACGGCGTGGTGTCGTACTGGACGGCCTACCTCAAGGCCAACTACCCGGCCGAGTACATGGCGGCGCTCCTGACCTCGGTCAAGGACGACAAGGACAAGATGGCGATCTACCTCAACGAGTGTCGCCGCATGAAGATCCAGGTGCTGCCGCCCGACGTCAACGAGTCGCAGGCCAACTTCACCCCGGTCGGGGAGGACATCCGCTTCGGCCTCACGGCCGTGCGCAACGTCGGCGCCAACGTGGTCGAGCAGATCATCGCCACCCGTCGCGAGAAGGGCCGCTTCACCGACTTCGCCGACTTCATGGGCAAGGTGCCCGCGCAGGTGTGCAACAAGCGGCTGGTGGAGTCGCTGGTCAAGGCCGGCGCCTACGACGAGATGAAGCACGGTCGACGTGCGCTGCTCGCCGTGCACGAGCAGGCGGTCGACCAGTACGTCGACATCAAGCGCAACGAGGCGATCGGCCAGGACTCGCTGTTCGGCGGTCTCGACGACGACGAGGGCGGCTTCGGCGTCAGCGTGGCCGTGCCCGACATCCCGGAGTGGGACAAGTCGACGCTGCTGGGCCACGAGCGCGAGATGCTCGGCCTCTACGTCTCCGACCACCCGCTGACCGGGCTCGAGCACGTGCTCTCCCAGGCGGCCGACTGCACCATCGGCCAGCTGCTGACCGACGAGGACCGGGGGGAGAACTCCCCGGCGACGATCTGCGGGCTGATCACGGCGGTCACCCGCAAGATCACCAAGACCGGCAACGCCTGGGCCATCGTCACCGTCGAGGACCTCGAGGGGGCGATCGACGTGCTGTTCTTCCCCAGCGACTACCAGCTCGCGGCCACGCTGCTGGTCGAGGACACCGTGGTGGCCGTGCAGGGACGCCTCGACCGGAGCAAGGACCAGCCCGAGCTGCGCGGCAAGACCGTCTCGACGCCGGTGATGGAGGAGCGCGGGGTCGGACCCGTCACGCTCAACCTGCCGGCCACGCGGTGCACGCCCCCCGTGGTGGAGCAGCTCAAGGAGGTGCTGAGGACCCACCCCGGCACGACCGAGGTCCGGCTCAAGCTGGTCGGCCGTCGCGGCACGCAGCTGCTCCGGCTCGACGACCGGTTGCGGGTCTCGGCCTCACCGGCGCTCTACGGCGACCTCAAGCACCTGCTCGGCCCGGGCTGCCTGGGGTGAGCCTGCGATGATCCCCCGGTGAGCACCGTGCACCAGGGGGCCCCCGTCGACCACGACCGGCCCGAGCCCGACGCGCCTCGACCGGCCACGCCGCGCGAGGTGCTCCTCGACGCCGTGGTGGTGCTGGTCTGGTCGCTGGTGGCAGGCGTGGTCGGCGCGCTGGTGTGGTGGCAGGCGACCCCGTTGCCGCAGGCGACCGCCACCCCCGACGGTCCCGCCCTCACGGCCGACGCGCTGGCCGGGCAGGTCGCCGTCGACGGCTGGTTCGCCGTCGTGGCCGTGGTCCTCGGACTGCTCAGCGGGCTGGTGCTCCTCGCCTGGCGGCGACGCGACCCGCTGCTCAGCGTGGCGCTCGTGGTGCTCGGCGCCGCGCTCGCGGCCCAGGTCGCCGTGCGCCTGGGCGAGGTGCTCGGCCCGGCCGATCCGGCGATCGTCCTCGACGGACGCGCCGAGGGCGCTCAGGCGCCGCTGCAGCTCGCGCTGCAGGCGCCCGGGCTGGTGTGGGTCTGGCCCGCCGCTGCGGCGCTGGGGGCGCTGCTCCACCTGTTCGTGCTGCGCCGCGACTAGCAGCGCGGCCGCTCAGCCGCTCGCCGAGGCGCGCGCCACCGGGGCCACGAGCGCTCCGGTCAGGGCGACCAGGTCGGCGGGGGCGAGGCCGAGGTCCAGGCCGCGCTTCCCGCCGCTGACGTAGACCGTCTCCCGCCCCGTGGCGGAGGCGTCGACCACGGTCTCCAGCCGGCTGCGCTGGCCCAGGGGCGAGATGCCGCCCACGACGTAGCCGGTGCTGCGCTCGGCCACAGCGGGATCGGCCATCGTGGCCCGCTTGCCGCCCACGGCCGCGGCCAGGGCCTTGAGGTCCAGCCGCGTCGAGACCGGGACGACCGCCACCACCAGGCGCCCGTCGACCTCGGCCACGAGCGTCTTGAGCACCGCGTCGGGGTCCAGTCCCAGCTGCTCGGCGGCCTCGAGGCCGAAGGAGGCGGCTGCGGGGTCGTGGACGTAGGGATGGCTGGTGAACGCCAGTCCCGCCCGCTCGAGGGCGATCGTGGCCGGCGTACCCCCGGCGCGTCGGCGTGCCACCGCGCTAGTTGGGCGACCAGCGGGTGCGGGCGACCTCGGTCGCCGGCAGCGAGGGGACCGCCCGCATCGCCCGCATCTCGTCGTGCAGGGTGTGGCGCAGCATGCCCAGCCGCTGCCGCGCGCTGTCGGCCTCGAGCAGCGCCTGGCGCTGCGGCAGGGTGAGCAGGCAGGTCGTGGCCAGCGCGTAGGAGAGGTACGCCGGGTCGTCGGGCATCTGACCGGCCAGCACCGGCCCGCCGCGCAGCTCGGAGAGCTGGTCGCGGTAGCGCTCGAAGGCCGCGAGCGTGCGCGCGGCCTCGACCTCGGCCTCCGGCTCGTCGGTGTCGCCGAGCAGCTCGACCTCCCCGCGCAGGAACGGCCCGCTGCTCTCGTGCTCGACCACCCGCAGCCGCTGCCGGCCGATCACCTCGATGTCGTAGCGACCGTCGTCGTAGGCCTCGGCCTCGGTCAGCTGGACGAGCGTGCCCACCCGGTGCACCGACTGCGCCCCGTGGTCGCCGACCTCGTAGCCCTCGCGGATCGCGACGACGCCGAAGACCCGGTCGAAGACCTCCTCGACCTCGAGCAGCTCGCGCACCATGGCGCGGTAGCGGTCCTCGAAGATGTGCAGCGGTGTCGCGACACCGGGGAACAGCACCGCGTTGAGCGGGAACAGCGGCACCGTCGTCACCCCGCCAACCTACGACGCGCACCGCGCTAGCGTGGCCAGGCGCACCCCGACATCGCTGGAGGCAGCTGTGGAGACCCGACGCCTGGGCCGGCTCGAGCACCGTTCGTCGGTGCTGGTCTACGGGGCGGCCTCGCTCGCAGAGGTCGACCAGGACACGGCCGACGCCTCGGTGGCCGAGGCACTGGCGGCCGGCATCAACCACGTCGACGTCGCCGCGGCGTACGGCGAGGCGGAGCTGCGGCTCGGCGCGATGATGGACCAGCTGCGCCCCCAGGTCTTCCTGGCGACCAAGACCGGCCTCCGCGACGAGGAGGAGGCCTGGGCGCAGATCAACCGATCGTTGGAGCGGCTGCGGACCGACCACGTCGACCTGCTGCAGCTGCACGAGGTGGGCAAGCTCGCCGACCTCGACCGCGTCACCGCCCAGCACGGGTCGCTGCGCGCGGCGGTGCGGGCCCGCGAGGAGGGGCTGGTGCGCGCCATCGGCATCACCGGGCACACCCACGAGGCGCCGGCCACGCACCTCGAGGCGCTGCGACGCTTCCCCTTCGACACCGTGCTCACGCCGCTCAACCGCACCCTGTCCCGCGTCCCGGGGTACGCCGAGGACTACGCCGCCCTGGTGGAGGCGGTCCGGGCCGACGACGTCGGGCTGATGACGATCAAGGCAGTGGCCCGTCGACCCTGGCCGGACGGGGAGCGCCGCTACGCCACCTGGTACGAGCCGCTCGACGAGCAGCCGCTCGTCACCGCCGCGGTCTCGTGGGTGCTCGACGACCACCCCGAGGTCACCGGCATCGCCACGGCGGGGGAGACCCGGCTGCTCCGCCAGGCGGTCCTGGCCGAGCGGCAGCGCCACGACCTGGCCGCCGGCGAGGCCGAGGCGACCCTCGACCGGCTGGGTGCGACCGACTACTCCACGCCCTTCGTGGGGGCCGACGCCTGACGGTGGGCGGGGGGAGAGCGGCGTCGTCGCGGGCACCTAGAATGGAGCCATGATCCGCCGCATCGACCTGCGGGACGGTGCCGCCGGCACCGATCCCGACTACCGCACCCTCGTGCCCCGCGCCGACTTCGACGTCGAGGCCGCGGTCCACGTGGTGCGTCCGATCTGCGACGACGTCCGCGACCGGGGCGTCGAGGCGATCCGGGAGTACTCCCGGAAGTTCGACCGCGTCGAGCAGACCGACATCACCGTGCCCCGCCAGGCGCTGCGCGACGCGCTGGCCGCGCTCGACCCGGCGATCCGGGCCGGGCTCGAGGAGTCCGTACGCCGGCTGCGGTTGACCTGCGAGGCCGAGCTCGAGTCCGACGTCGTCACCGACCTCGGCCCCGGCGCCCGGGTCACCCAGCGGCTGGTGCCCGTCGACCGCGTCGGCCTCTACGTGCCCGGCGGCGTGGCGCCGCTGGTCTCCAGCGTGCTGATGAACGTCGTCCCCGCCCAGGTGGCCGGGGTGGGCTCGATCGCGCTGACCAGCTCGCCGCAGGCCGACTTCGGCGGGCTGCCGCACCCCACGATCCTGGCGGCCTGCGAGCTGCTCGGCATCGAGGAGGTGTACGCCGTGGGCGGCGCCCAGGCGATCGCGATGTTCGCCCACGGGGCCGGCCCCTGCCGCCGCGTCGACCTGGTGACCGGTCCGGGCAACATCTACACCGTCTCGGCCAAGCGGCTGCTCAAGGGCATCGTGGGCATCGACTCCGAGGCCGGGCCGACCGAGATCGCGGTCCTGGCCGACGACACGGCGGACGCCGGCCACGTCGCCGCCGACCTGGTCAGCCAGGCCGAGCACGACCCCATGGCCGCCTCGGTGCTCGTCACCGACTCGCTGCGGCTGGCCGGCGAGGTCGAGGCCGCGCTGGACAAGCAGGTCGCCGCCACCCGCCACGTCGAGCGGGTTCGCACCGCGCTCACGGGCGAGCAGTCCGGCATCGTGCTGGTCGACGACGTCGAGCAGGGGCTGGCGGTCGTCAACGCCTACGCCGCGGAGCACACCGAGATCCAGACCGCCGACGCCGCCGCCGTGGCCCGCCGGGTCCGCAACGCGGGCGCGGTGTTCGTGGGCCCGTGGGCCCCGGTGTCGCTGGGCGACTACTGCGCCGGGTCCAACCACGTGCTGCCCACCGCCGGCTGCGCCTGCCACTCCTCGGGCCTGTCGGTCCGGTCCTTCCTGCGCGCGATCCACCTCGTGGAGTACTCCCGCGAGGCCCTCGACGAGGTCGCCGGCCACGTCACGACGCTGGCCCACGCCGAGGACCTCCCCGGCCACGCGGCCGCCGTCGACGTCCGGTTCGACCGGTGAGCACCACCACGCCCGCGAGCACGCCCACCCGTCCCGGCGACCTGTCCTGGGTGCCGCTGCGCGAGGAGCTCCGTGGCGCCGCGCCCTACGGCGCCCCGCAGCTCGACGTGCCCGTGCAGCTCAACGTCAACGAGAACCCCTACGGTCCCTCGGCCGCGGTGGTCGAGGACGTCGCCGCCTCCGTGGCCCGGGCCGCGACCACGCTCAACCGCTACCCCGACCGCGAGTTCGTCGAGCTGCGCGCGGGGCTGGCGGCCTACCTCAGCGCCGAGGCGGGGGTCGAGGTCGGCCCTGCGCAGGTGTGGGCGGCCAACGGCTCCAACGAGGTGATGCTGCAGCTGCTGCAGGCCTTCGGCGGGCCCGGCCGGACGGCGATCAGCTTCGCGCCGACGTACAGCATGTATCCCGAGTACGCCCGCGACGCGATGACCGGCTGGGTCGCGGGCCGTCGGCACGAGGACTTCAGCTTCGACCTCGCCGAGGCGCAGCGTCTGATCGCCGAGCACCGGCCCAGCGTCGTGCTGCTGCCCTCGCCCAACAACCCGACCGGCACCGCGCTGCCCCACGACGTGATCGGCACCCTGTGCGAGCTGGTCGGCGACACCGGCGTCGTGGTCATCGACGAGGCGTACGCCGAGTTCCGTCGCTCCGGCACGCCCTCGGCCCTCGAGCTGCTGCCCGCGCACCGCAACCTCGTCGTCACCCGCACGATGAGCAAGGCGTTCGCGCTGGCCGGCGCCCGGCTGGGCTACCTCGCCGCGGCGCCGGAGCTGTGCGACGCGCTGCGCGTCGTCCGGCTGCCCTACCACCTGTCCGCCGTCACCCAGGCGACCGCGCTCGCCGCGCTGCGTCACGCCGGGGAGCTGCTCGGCCGCGTCGAGGAGCTGCGCGCCGAGCGCGACCGCACCGTCACCTGGCTGCGCGAGCAGGGTCTCGAGGTCGCCGAGAGCGACGCCAACTTCGTGCTCTTCGGCCGCTTCGCCGATCGTCAGGACGTCTGGCAGCAGCTGCTGGACGCCGGTGTGCTGATCCGCGTCACCGGGCCCGAGGGCTGGCTGCGGGTCTCCATCGGCACCCCGGCCGAGATGCAGGCCTTCCGGAGCGCGCTCACCGCCGCGCTCGACACCACCACCGAAGGAGGCGGCCGATGAGCCGCACCGCCCGCATCGAGCGACGGACCAACGAGTCCTCGGTCGTCGTCGAGCTCGACCTCGACGGCTCCGGACGCACCGACATCGCCACCGGCGTCGGCTTCTACGACCACATGCTCGACGCCCTCGGTCGCCACTCGCTGATCGACCTCACCGTGCGCACCGAGGGCGACGTCCACATCGACGGCCACCACAGCATCGAGGACACCGCCATCGTCATCGGTGCCGCGCTGCGCGAGGCGCTGGGCGACAAGCGCGGCATCAAGCGCTACGGCGACGCGCTGGTGCCGCTCGACGAGGCGCTGGCGCAGGCCGTCGTCGACGTCTCCGGCCGGCCCTACTTCGTGCACTCCGGCGAACCCGACGGGCAGGTCTACGCCCTGATCGGCGGCTCCGGCGTGCCGTACGCCGGCTCGCTGACCGCCCACGTGCTGGAGTCGCTCGCCCACCACGCCGGCATCACCCTGCACGTCCGGGTGCTCGGAGGCCGCGACCCCCACCACATCGTGGAGGCGCAGTTCAAGGCCGTCGCCCGGGCGCTGCGTGACGCGGTCGCCCTCGACCCCCGCGAGACGGGCGTCCCCTCGACCAAGGGCACGCTCTGAGCGCGCCGCGCGTCACCGTCCTCGACTACGGCTCGGGCAACCTCCGCTCGGTCGTCCGGGCCGTGGAGCGGGCGGGTGCCGAGGTCGTGCTCAGCTCCGACCACGCCACCGCGATGGACGCCGACGGGCTCGTGGTGCCGGGTGTCGGCGCCTTCGCCGCGTGCATGGAGGGCCTGCGCGCCGTGCGCGGCCACGAGGTCATCGGCCGCCGGCTCGCCGGGGGCCGTCCCGTCCTCGGCATCTGCGTGGGGATGCAGATCCTCTTCGAGCGCGGCGTCGAGCACGGCGTGGAGACCGTCGGCTGCGACGAGTGGCCGGGCGTGGTCGAGCGGCTCCAGGCCCCGGTGGTGCCCCACATGGGATGGAACACCGTCGAGGTGCCCGAGGGGTCGCGGCTGTTCGCCGGCATCGAGGACGAGCGCTTCTACTTCGTGCACTCCTACGGCGTCCGCGACTGGACGCTGCAGACCAACGGCCGCACCCGCCCGCCCCTGGTCACCTGGGCCGAGCACGGGACGGCGGAGCAGCGCGACCGCTTCGTGGCCGCGGTCGAGAACGGCCCGCTGACCGCCACCCAGTTCCACCCCGAGAAGTCCGGCGACGCCGGCGCCGCGCTGCTGCGCAACTGGGTCGCGACCCTGCCGCACGCCTGACCCGCCCCACCGACCCGCCACCTGCGAAGGACACGATGACCCAGCACCCCGCCAGCCAGATCCCCGCGCCGCACCTCGAGCTGCTGCCCGCCGTCGACGTGGCCGGCGGACAGGCGGTCCAGCTGGTGCAGGGCGTCGCGGGCTCGGAGAAGCGCTTCGGCGACCCGGTCGAGGCGGCGCTGCGCTGGCAGCAGGCCGGGGCGGAGTGGATCCACCTCGTCGACCTCGACGCCGCCTTCGGTCGGGGCCACAACCGCGACCTTCTGGCCCGCATCGTCGGGACCCTCGACATCGACGTCGAGATGAGCGGCGGCATCCGTGACGACGAGTCCCTCGAGGCCGCGATGACCGCCGGCTGCCGCCGGGTCAACATCGGCACCGCCGCGCTCGAGCAGCCCGAGTGGTGCGCCCGGGCGATCGCCTCCCACGGCGACCGGGTCGCGGTGGGCCTCGACGTGCGCGGCCGCACCCTGGCCGCGCGCGGCTGGACCCAGGAGGGCGGCGACCTCTACGAGGTGCTCGCCCGGCTCGACGCCGAGGGCTGCGCCCGCTACGTCGTGACCGACGTCAACAAGGACGGGATGCTCCAGGGCCCCAACCTCGACCTGCTGCGCGCGGTCTGCGCCGAGACCGACCGCCCGGTGGTCGCCTCCGGCGGCATCACCGAGTTCGCCGACCTCGAGGCGCTGACCGGGCTGCTGGCCGACGGCGTCGAGGGCGCCATCGTGGGCACCGCCCTCTACGAGGGTCGCTTCACCCTGGCCGACGCCCTCGACCTCACCTGGCCCGACCGGCCGCGGCCGCCGGTCCAGCCCGAGGCCCCGCAGCCGTGAGCCTCGCCGTCCGCGTCATCCCGTGCCTCGACGTCGACGGGGGCCGGGTCGTCAAGGGCGTGAACTTCCAGTCGCTGCGCGACGCCGGCGACCCCGTCGAGCTGGCGCGTCTCTACGACGCCGAGGGGGCCGACGAGCTGACCTTCCTCGACATCTCCGCCTCCCACGAGGGCCGCTCGACGACGATGGAGATCGTGGCCGCCACGGCCGAGCAGGTCTTCATCCCGCTCACCGTCGGCGGCGGCGTCAGCAGCGTCGCCGACGTGGACCGGCTGCTGCGCTCCGGCGCCGACAAGGTGGCGGTCAACACCGCGGCGATCCGTCGCCCCGAGCTGGTCGCCGAGATCGCCGACCGGTTCGGCAACCAGGTGCTGGTCCTCTCCGTCGACGCCCGGCGCGCGCCCGGCACCGACTCCGGGTTCGAGGTCACCACCCACGGGGGTCGCACCTCGGCGGGCCTCGACGCCCTGGAGTGGGCGTCGCGCGCCGCCGAGCTCGGTGCCGGCGAGATCCTGCTCAACGCGATGGACGCCGACGGCACTCAGGACGGCTTCGACACCGAGCTGATCCGCGCCGTACGACGCGAGGTCGGGGTCCCCGTGATCGCCAGCGGGGGAGCCGGGCGGGTCGAGCACTTCGCCCCGGCGGTCGACGCCGGGGCCGACGCCGTCCTGGCCGCCACCGTCTTCCACTTCGGCACCCTGCGCATCGGCGAGGTCAAGGACGCCCTGCGCGACGCCGGCCACCCCGTCCGCTGACGCGGCGTCGTCCGTCCGGTGCCGGTTTCCCAGGTGATGAAGGGATACCGCCTCTCTGCACACCACGCGACGCGTGTGCAGAGGCAGATCGGGTTCACCACCTGGGAAACCGGACGCGGCCACCGAACGACCGAGAGCTAGGAGGCGTCCGGCACCCAGCACCAGCCGTACCGCTGCCCGTCGCGCCACTGCGGACGGGTCGGCCACTCGAAGGACCACGAGTAGCGCAGCGCCCCGTCGGCCCGCGACGCGGCGACGTCCTCGCAGGCGCTGTCGCCGCGGTCGGTGACGGCCGCGTCGAGGTAGCGCGCGTCCGCCGGCAGGTCGACGGTGTCGACCGCGCGCCAGCGGTGGGGGTCGGCGCAGGCGACGCGTCGGAAGCCGCGGGCGTCGGGGGCCGTGGTGCCGCAGGTGCCGAACCGGTCGAGCGCACGCGGACGGTCGAGCAGGCCGGCCAGGCGGGCGGGCAGCGGCAGTAGCCGGTCCTCGTCGCGGACCGCGACCACGTCGCAGCGGTAGCGGTCGGCCCCGGCGTCGGCCTGCTCCACCGACGGCGTGAACCACACCACCCGCAGCCGGCTCAGCCGTCGCGCGCTCTCGTCGCCACCGGCCCGCTCCAGAAGCGAGTCGGGGCAGGACCGGGCCACGCGGTCGCGGACCGTCACCGAGTCGACCGCGAGCAGGTGGCCCGACTCCAGCAGCGGCAGCATGCCCACCTTCACGGTCACCGCGGTGTGCGGGCCGCGGCACGCGACCGGTGACGTCGCGTCGACCGGAGCCGTGGCCCGGACCAGCGTCAGCGACCGGCACTCGCCCACCGCAGGGGCCGCGGGGGTCGCGGCCGCGCTGGGGGAGGCGGACGACGAGCCGCCCGACGAGGTCGGCGACGACCCGGACGACGACCCGGACGAGCCGGACCCGCCCGCGCAGCCCGTGAGCAGGACGGCGGCGAGCAGGACGGCGGCGAGCAGGGCGGCGGCGAGCAGGGCGGACGGCGCGGTCAGCAGGCGCGAGACCGCGGGCCTCATCGGTCGGTCTTCGCCCAGCAGATCGACCGCCGGTTGCCCGCCTGCCACTCGCCCTGCTTGAACCACGTGAAGCCGAACTCGTAGTCGACCGGGTAGTTCATCCAGGCCCCGACCGAGTCGGAGCAGAAGTCGCGGGTGCGGACCTGGGTGAGCCGCTCGCCGGGGTAGGGGTCGCCCTCGTCGCCCAGCTTGATGGTGGTCACGGCCCGCCAGTCGTGCTCCTCCGAGCACGGGACCTTGGTCGACCCGAGGACGGTGGCGCCGGTCGCGCAGGTCAGCCACTCCTCCGGGGGCTTGGCCCGGAACAGGCCCTTCGCCGGGTCGGGCAGCGCGCGGTAGGCGGCGCTCTCGGTGGTCCCGCCGACCAGGTCGCAGCGGTACCACCGGGCACCGTCGTCCCAGGCGTCCTCGGAGGGGCGGAACCACGCCCAGCTCAGCTGGATCCGCATGGCCAGGCTCTCGTCGACGCCGAGGAACTTCTCGAAGGCGGCCTCGCAGCGGGGGTAGATCCACTTGCCGTGGCCCCGGTCGTCGTAGCCGTCTCCCGTGGAGTCGGGCAGCGTGCCGATGGCGAAGGTCTGCGCCGTGTGCTCGGTCCCGCACGCCACCGGCTCGTCGTCGTTGCTGGGGCTCTCGACGTCCTCGGGGGCGAGCCGGTAGCACGCGCCGAGCTCCGGCGGGTCGGAGCGGTCGGAGGCCGCCTTGGGCGCGAGGGGCGCCGAGGAGCAGGCGGAGAGCAGCAGCCCCAGCGCGAGCAGCAGGAGCGGGGCGGCGCGCCGGTCGTGCCGGAGTGCCCCGGTCGGGTGCTGCGTCACCGGGTCCCCTCTCGGTCGTGGCGGTGCGGCGATGCTACCGCCAGGTCACCTCGCGCGACGCAACTCCACCTACCTCGTCCACCACCCGGTCGACGGTCTTTTCCGCACCCGGCCGTCACCCCTCTAGACCGGGTCCCAGGACACGGTCGTGCACCGAGCGCACGGGCGTCGCGACCCCTAGGCTCCCCTCGACGTTGCAGGCGTGCGGACGGGGGACGGGTGAAGGGCGTCATCTTGAACCTCGTGGAGGAGGCCGTGGTGCGGGAGCACGGCGACGACGTCTGGGACACGTTGCTCGAGCGCGCCGGCGTCGAGGGCGCGTGGACCAGCCTCGGCACCTACCCCGATGACGAGCTGCCGCTGCTGGTCGAGGTCGGTGCACAGCTGTTCGACGTCGAGCCCGAGGAGCTCGCCCGCGACCTCGGCCGCCACGCCGCGCAGGGCCTGGCCCAGCGGCACCCCGAGCACTTCGCCCGCTGCGGCGACACCCTCGGCTTCCTGCGCACCCTCGACGACGTGATCCACCGCGAGGTCCGCAAGCTCCACCCCGACGCCTCGCCGCCCCGGTTCTCCTTCACCGAGGTGGAGGGCACCGCGCCCGGGGGCGGGCGTGCGATGGACGTGCACTACCGCTCCGCGCGGCGGCTGTGCTGGCTCGCCGTGGGCATGATCGAGGGCACCGGGATCGTCTACGGTGAGCCGACCGAGGTGCGCCACGAGGCGTGCCAGCTCGATGACGCGCCCCACTGCACGCTGCGCGTGACGACGAGAACAGGCTGATCGACCGCATGGAACTGCTCTCCTCCACGACCTCCGGATCGACCGATCCCGCGAGCGAGGTACGCCGCCTGCGCCGCCAGCTCCGGCGCGAGCAGGTCCGTCGCCAGGCCGCCGAGTCCATCGGCGAGCAGGCCACCGCCGACCTCTACGACTCCGTGCGCGAGCTGCGCAGCGCCCAGACCGAGCTGCTCGAGAAGGCCGACCAGGACCGTGTCGTCGCCGAGCTGGCCCGGGCCCTGCGCCAGGACTTCGACACCGCCCAGGTCGTCAACCGCGCCGCCGAGTCGGTCGGCCAGGCCACGATGGTCGACCGCTGCGACGTGCTGCTCGTCGACGCCGACCGGTACTCCGCGGTCCGCGGCTCCTGGACCGGCTCGGAGGAGGCGGCGGCGCTGCCGCAGCCCGCGTCGTTCGTCGACCTGCCCGAGCCGCTCACCTCGCTGCTCCTGGAGGCGGCCCAGCAGCTGACCCCGCTCCAGGTCGCGCACGTCGGTCAGGACGACCGGCTCGGTGCGGCCGGTTCCGCCGAGGTCCTCAGCGCGCTGGGCGTGCTGGCGCTCGCCGCGGTGCCGATCGCGGTCGGCGACGAGGTGGTCGGCTGGTTGCTGCTGTCCTCGATCCGGCCGCGCGGGTGGCAGCCCCGCGAGATCGCCATCTGCCAGGGCGTCTCCCACGACCTGGTGGCCTCCCTGGTGCAGGTGCAGGCCTTCGAGCAGCAACGCGAGTCCGTACGCCGCCTCGAGGAGCTCGACCGGGCCAAGGACGCCTTCATCTCCACCGTCAGCCACGAGCTGCGCACGCCGCTGACCAGCATCGTCGGCTACCTGGAGATGATGAGCGAGGGCGGGATGGGCGAGCTCAGCGAGGACGTCTCGCAGGGCATCACCATCATCGAGCGCAACGTCGGGCGGCTGCGGTCGCTGGTCGAGGACCTGCTGGCCCTCTCGGCGTACGACGCGGAGCAGGTCCACCTCGACATGCGACCCCTCGACCTCGGTCTGGTCGTCGCCGACTGCCAGCAGACGCTGGCGCCCGCGACCCACGCCAAGCAGCTCGAGCTGGCGCTGGTCACCGAGGCGTCGCTGCCGGCGGTGCTCGGTGACCGGACCCAGCTGGAGCGGGTGGTGCTCAACCTGCTCAACAACGCGGTGAAGTTCAGCCACGACGGCGGCGTGGTGACGGTGCGGCTCAATCTCGAGGACGAGCAGGTCGTGATGCGGGTCGTCGACCGCGGCATCGGGATCCCGCTCGCCGAGCAGGACCGGCTGTTCTCGCGCTTCTTCCGCTCCTCGCTCTCGGTCGCCGACGAGATCCAGGGCACCGGCCTGGGCCTGGCGCTGGTGCAGTCGGTCGTGGAGTGGCACGCCGGCACCGTCGAGGTCGAGTCCGCCGAGGGGCAGGGCACGACGGTCGTGGTCCGTCTCCCGCAGGCGCCCCGACCGGCCGGCACCCGCGGCTGATCCAGCCCCCTGGGCGGCCGGGCACCGGCGTGGCAGGGTGAGGCGGGCCACGTCCGGCCGCCGGGTCGCGTCGGCCCGGCGTTCGGGCCCCACGGCCCCGGCGCGACACCCGGGAGCGGTGCACTGCCGCCCCGACCCGCCCCTGGAGGAACCCGTGGCCACACCGCTCCCCGGCACCACCGGCCGCCGCGTCGTGCCCGTCCTGGCCCTGGCGCTGGGGCTCGCCGGCCTCGCGCTCCCCGCCGCCGGGGCGGCGTCCGACCCGGTCTCCGCCGCGACCACCGCCGCGACCACCGCCGCGACCACCGCCGCGACCACCGCCGCGACCACCGCCGCGTCCACCGCCCCGTCGGCCGGCGGCAGCAGCCGCACGCTGCGCTCCGTGGTCCGCTACGTCGACCCGCTGATCGGCACGGCCAACGGCGGCAACACCTATCCCGGTGCGGTGCGGCCGTTCGGGATGCTGTCGTGGTCGCCGACCAGCACGAGGGGCGACCAGACCGACACCGGCGCCGCCAACGGCTACCAGTACGACACCACCCGGATGCGCGGCTTCGCGCTCACCCACGTCAACGGCGCCGGGTGCCACCCCGGTGCGGCCGGCGACGTGCCGATCTTCCCGCACGTCGGGGCGATGACGGTCTCGCCCAGCGCCGACAGCACGGACGCGACGTACGCCAGCGACTTCTCCCACGCCGACGAGGTGGCCGAGCCCGGCCGCTACGCCCTCGGGCTGGCCAACGGCGTCCGCACCGACTTCGCGGCCACGACCCGCGCGGGCGTCGGCACCCTGGCCTTCCCCCGCGGGAAGGAGGCCAACCTGCTGTTCCGCGTGTCCAACTCGCTCAACGGCAGCGAGGACGCCGACGTGCGGATCGACCGTCGGGCCCGCACCGTCAGCGGCTCGGTGCTCACCGGCGGGTTCTGCAGCCGTCGCGCCAACGGCGGCGGCAGCAACAAGTACTCCTACTACCGGCTGCACTTCACCGCGCACTTCGACCGGGCCTTCGCCCGCACCGGCACCTGGGTCGACGGGGCGCTGCGACCGGGCACCACCTCGGCGAGCGGGGGCGAGGGCTACGAGACCGGTGCACTGCGCCGCGGCCGCGGCTCGGGCGGGTACGTCGGCTTCGACACGACGCGCCGCGGCCCGGTGACGATGCGCGTCGGGCTGTCCTACACCAGCGCCCGGGCGGCCGAGGCCAACCTGCGCGAGGAGGTCGGGCGACGTGCCACCGTCCGCTCCGTCGCGGCCCGGGGCACCCGGGCCTGGGAGGCGCAGCTGCGTCGCATCGAGGTGGCCGGGGGCACCCGGGGCGAGCGCACGGCGTTCTACACCTCGCTCTACCACGCGGCGCTGGAGCCCAACGTCACCAGCGACGTGGCCGGCACCTATCCCGGCGCCGACCGCTCGGTGCGCCGGCTCGTGCGCGGCCAGCGCGCGCAGTACGGCAACTTCTCGGGCTGGGACCAGTACCGCGCGCACACCCAGCTGCTGGCCCTGCTGAACCCCCGTGTGGCGGGCGACTTCGCCCAGTCGCTGCTCAACCTGTCGCGGCAGCGCGGCGGGGTCTGGGACCGGTGGGTGCACGTCAACGGCGCCACCCGGGTGATGACGGGCGACCCGAGCGGACCCACGCTGGCCGGGATGCACGCGCTGGGCGTGCGCAACTTCGAGGTCCGCGCCGCCCTCGACTCGCTCGTCAGGCAGGCCAGCGTGCCGCACCCCGACGGCCTGTCCGACTACGGCTGCCCCGGTCAGTGCGCCGGGATGCGACCCAACCTGGCGGAGTACCTCCGGCTCCGCTACGCACCCCAGGACGACTGCCACTGCTGGGGCGGGGCGGCCGAGACCCTGGAGGACGCCGCGGCCGACTACGGCCTCTCGGACTGGGCCGGGCGCCTGGGTCGCACGGCCACGCAGCGCCGCTTCGCGGAGCGGGCCGGGTGGTGGGAGAACACCTTCGACCGGGACGCGACCCCGGAGGGCGGCTACCAGCGGGCGAGGAACGCCGACGGCTCCTGGCTGGCGCCCTTCACCCCGGCGACCGGCGAGGGCTTCGCGCAGGGCACGTCGGCGACGTACACCTGGATGGTGCAGCACGACGTGCAGCGACTGGCCACCCTGATGGGTGGGCGGTCGCGCGCGGCGCAACGGCTCGACGCCTTCTTCCGCACCCCCGACGGCGGCTGGTCGACCACGGTCGACCCGCTGCGCTACGACCCGACCAACGAGCCCGGCATCCACACCCCGTGGCTCTACAACGCGCTCGGCCAGCCCTGGAAGACCCAGGAGACGGTGCGGGCCTACCTCCGGCTCGTCTACGGCACCGGGCCCACGGGCCTCCCGGGCAACGACGACCTCGGCACCATGTCGGCGTGGTACGTCTGGGGCGCGCTGGGGATGTATCCCCAGACCCCCAGCCGCGGCGAGGTGCTGCTCTCGAGCCCGACCTTCACCCTGGCCCGGATCCACCGCGGCAACGGCCGCACGATCACGGTCCGGGCGCCGGAGGCCTCCGCGCGCGCGGTCTACGTCGAGGGCCTGCGCGTGGGCGGCCGCCCGACGACCCGCAGCTGGCTGCCGGCCTCCGTGCTCAACCGGGGCGGGGAGCTGCGCTACGACCTCTCCACCCGGCCCGACGAGCGCTGGGGGACCGGTGCCCGCGACCTGCCCGTGGACCACGGCCGCTGAGCTGCGGGTAGGGTGGTCGCCGATGACGTGCCGCAGCCTCCTCCTTCGCTGCCGCAGCGAGGTCTGACCCGCCGGACCTCCTCGCTGCGGAGAGCTCGCCGTGCCCGGCCCGCCCGCGAGGGCGACGACCCGACAGCGACCACGAGGACCTCCCCATGACCCTGCAGCACTCCGGCTTCACCAACACCCAGCGCGCGAGCGGCATGCCGGTGCAGCGCTACCGCCCGTTCCCGCCGATCGACCTGCCCGACCGCACCTGGCCCTCGCAGACCATCACGCAGGCGCCGCGCTGGCTCTCCACCGACCTGCGCGACGGCAACCAGGCGCTGATCGACCCGATGTCGCCCGAGCGCAAGCACCGCATGTTCGACCTGCTCGTGAAGATGGGCTACAAGGAGATCGAGGTCGGTTTCCCGAGCGCCAGCGAGACCGACTTCGCCTTCGTGCGCCAGCTGATCGAGCGCGACAAGGTGCCCGAGGACGTCACCATCTCGGTGCTGACCCAGGCCCGCGAGGACCTGATCGAGCGCACGACGCAGTCGCTGGTCGGCGTCCACCACGCCAACATCCACCTCTACAACGCGCTCGCGCCGATGTTCCGCAAGGTCGTCTTCCGCGCCAGCCGCGACGAGGTCAAGGACATCGCGGTGCGCGGTACCGAGCTGTTCATGAAGTACGCCGAGGCCAACCTCGCCCAGACCGTGATCGGCTACGAGTACTCGCCCGAGATCTTCACCAGCACCGAGCTGCCCTTCTCGCTCGAGGTGTGCGAGGCGGTCTCCGACGTCTGGCAGCCCGACGACGGCCGCGAGATCATCCTCAACCTGCCGGCCACGATCGAGGTCGCGACGCCCAACGTCTACGCCGACCAGATCGAGTGGTTCTCCCGCCAGCTGACCCGGCGCGAGCACACCACCATCAGCCTGCACCCGCACAACGACCGCGGCACGGCCGTGGCCGCGACCGAGCTGGCCCAGATGGCCGGCGCCGACCGGGTCGAGGGCTGCCTCTTCGGCCACGGCGAGCGCACCGGCAACGTCTGCCTGGTGACGCTGGGGATGAACCTGTTCAGCCAGGGCGTCGACCCGCAGATCGACTTCTCCGACATCGACGAGGTGCGTCGCACGGTCGAGTACTGCACCCAGCTGCCCGTCCACCCGCGGCACCCCTACGCCGGCGACCTCGTCTACACCGCCTTCTCCGGCTCCCACCAGGACGCCATCAAGAAGGGGCTGGAGGCCCTCGAGCAGGAGGCCGCCGACGCCGGTCGCCCGGTGGGCGAGCAGCCGTGGGAGGCGCCGTACCTGCCGATCGACCCCAAGGACGTCGGCCGCACCTACGAGGCCGTGATCCGGGTCAACAGCCAGTCCGGCAAGGGCGGCGTGGCCTACGTGATGAAGTCCGAGCACAAGCTCGACCTGCCCCGCCGGCTGCAGATCGAGTTCAGCCGCGCGGTGCAGGAGCGCACCGACGGCGAGGGCGGCGAGATGGGTCCGGCCGCGATCTGGGAGGCCTTCCAGGGGGAGTACCTCCACCCGACCACCCCGCTGCGCCTGAACTCGGTGCACACCTCCTCGGCCGCGGGGGAGAAGGACCAGCTCGACGTCAACGTCTACGTCGACGGCGAGATCCAGTCGTTGCACGGCTCGGGCAACGGGCCGATCGCGGCCTTCGTGGACGCGATCAACTCGCTCCCGCACGGGTTCGACGTGCGGGTGCTCGACTACGCCGAGCACGCGCTGTCCTCGGGCGGCGACGCGATCGCGGCGGCCTACGTCGAGTGCGCGGTGGGGGAGAAGGTGCTGTGGGGCGTCGGTCTCGACGCCAACATCGTCACGGCCTCGCTCAAGGCCGTGATCTCGGCGGTCAACCGGCGCTGAGGGGCCGCCGGCTCAGGCGG
Organism: Marmoricola sp. Leaf446; assembly: GCF_001424755.1. Classification (GTDB taxonomy): domain Bacteria; phylum Actinomycetota; class Actinomycetes; order Propionibacteriales; family Nocardioidaceae; genus Marmoricola. The sequence continues at coordinate 672,527 of NZ_LMRF01000006.1, read as the reverse complement.
GCCGCGCGGACGGCGTACGACGCAACGGGAGCGTGACGCCGAAGGTGCTGCCCTCGCCCGGGGCCGAGGTGACGTCGACCCGGCCGTCGTGCGCCTCCACGATGGTGCGCACGATGGCCAGGCCCAGGCCGGTGCCCTGGATGGCCTGCTCCTGGGCGGTGGCCGAGCGGTAGAACCGGTCGAAGACCTGGCCGAGCTCGGTCGGGTCGATGCCGAGGCCGGTGTCGCCGACCTCGACCAGGGCGCTGCGGTGCTCGGGGGCCTGGCGCAGCCGCAGCGAGACCCGGCCGCCGTCGGGGGTGAACTTCACCGCGTTGGTGAGCAGGTTGGTGAACGCCCGCTCGAGGTGGCTGGGCTCGCCGCTGACCGGCACCGGCAGGTCGGGGAGGTCCCAGCAGGTCTCCAGCCGTCGGCCGGCCAGGGCGCTGTCGACCGAGGCGATGCTCTCGCGGACGACGTCGCGCAGGTCGAGGTCCTGGGTCGGCTCGGTGCGCCCGCCGGCGTCGGAGGTGGCGAGCAGCAGCAGGTCGTCGGCCAGCGACAGCAGCCGGGCACCGTTGCGTCCGACCACCTCGACCAGCTGCTCCTGAGCGGGCTCGAGGTCGCCGACGAGGCCGTCGAGGAGCATCTCGGCGCTGCCGATGATGCTGCTCATCGGCGTGCGCAGCTCGTGGCTGACGGTGGAGACGAAGTCGTCCTTGGCGTGGTCGAGCTCGCGGAGGCGCGCGACGACCTGGCGCTCGCGGCGCAGCGCGTTGACCAGGATCTCCTGGCTGCGACGGGTGTCGGTGACGTCGTGGGCGACGAAGAGGTAGGCGAAGACCGTCCCGCGGCCGGTGGTGACCGGGTTGCTCGTCATCGAGATGCGCAGCGGCGAGCGGCCGTCGACCAGGAGCGTCCAGTCGCGGGTCTCCGGGGCGAGCTCGGACCCGCCGCCCGCGAGGAGGTCGGCGACCGTGAGCGGGTCGTCGTCACCGCACTCCTCGACGCGCTGCAGGAAGTCGGTGAGCAGGCGGCCCTCGGCGCGCGCCGCGGGCAGGCCCAGCAGTCGTTCCGCGCCGGGGTTGAACAGCGTGATCCGGCCCTCGAGGTCGGTGCCGACGAAGGCCATCGTGGTGGCCGAGCGCAGCAGGTGGCGCACCAGCCCGGCGCTCTCGCGCGCGTCGGTGACGTCGGTCGCGCTGAAGACCAGGGTGACGGGCTCGTCGGGCCCGGCCGTGTGCACCGCGTTGGAGAACACCACGCTGCGGTGCTCGCCGTCGCGGGTCAGCACCGTGGTCTCGCCCGAGCGCGGCAGCGAGGGCAGGTGGGCCACGAGCTCGCTGAACCGCAGCCGCTGGTGGGCCGGGACGAGGGTCTCCCAGATCGGCCGGCCGACGAGGTCCTCGGCGGCGTACCCCGTCATCCGGCAGGTCGCCGGGTTGGCCGCGATCACGGTGCCGTGCTCGTCGGTCACCACGATCAGGCTGGAGGCGGTGTCGATGACCGCGCGGGTGTAGGTGCGCTCCGCGCCCAGCCGCTCCTGCAGCTCCAGCGGCTCGGTGAGGTCGATCAGGTGCAGCGAGTACGACGCCTGCTCGCCCGACGCGTCGAGCAGCGACAGGATGCCCTCGAGCCGGGTCCGTGACTGGCCGACCACGCCCATGTCGCCCGACCAGCCCTCCGTGCTGCTGGCGAGGTCGAGGCCGGGGGTGGTCAGCAGCTCTCCGACCTCACGCCCCACCAGCTCGCCTGCAGGGCGGCCCAGCAGCCGGGCGGTGGCGGGGTTGGCCTCGGCGACCCACAGCCGGCCCTGGCGGCGGTGGACCAGCAGCACCGGCACCCGCGACTCGGTGAAGCTGCGCCGGAAGACGCGCTCGCTCGCGGTGGTGCGGGTCAGTGCGCGCTCGCGCTCGCGCATCGCCTGCACCAGCGGCAGCGCGATCAGGGTGGCGCAGATCAGGTAGACCTGCGAGACGATCCCTCCGGTCGTCGGGTCCCCGGCGCCGAGCACCGGGAACGGGCCCCAGCCCAGCGCCGTACCGGTGGAGACGACCAGGGCGAGGGCGACCAGCTGGAGCAGGACCGTGCGCACCTCGAAGCGGGCCGCGGCCCACACCAGCAGCGGCAGCGGGACCAGGCCCACGCCGGGCAGCAGCGAGCCGAGCGGCCCGAAGGCGACGGCGGCCACGAGCAGGAGCAGGGCCGTGTGCAGCGCTACCTCCGCCTGTCGGCCCGGCACCGTGCGGCGGCTGCCCCCGAGCATGGCCAGCGGGCCGAGGAGCACCAGGGAGGCGAGGTGGGCCGGGGCGATCACCAGGGCGGTCTGGCCGTAGGGCCGGTCCAGCCACACGGCGTACACCGCGGCGACGGCGAGCCCGGCCACTGCCGCCCCGCAGCCCGCGGCCAGCACCAGCAGCCAGGTGTCGCTGAGCCGGCGCAGCCGGCCCCCGGTCCAGCGCAGCACCAGCGTCAGCACGACGACGGCCTCCGCGGTGTTGGCCAGGCCGAGCAGGGCCGAGGGCAGCAGCGGTCGGCCGGCGGTCAGGTTCGCGGCCGTCCAGACCAGGAGCAGCAGGACGGTCATCGCCACCCGGCGCTCGGCCCGGGTCAGCAGCAGCGTGAGCAGGCCGAACCCCGCGGTGGGCCACCACGAGACCGTCACCTCGAGGGTGTACGCCGCCAGCAGCGCGCCGACCCCGGTGGCGTACGCCGCCAGCAGCAGCCCGGCGAGCACCAGGCGTCGTCGCGTCGTCTCCCGTGGCACCGCCTGATTCTCACCCCTGCGGACGGGTGGGAGTGCGGTTTCGGGCTCCCGTGATCTGGACGAGATCGTCGCGGCGGGGCGGACGGCCTGCCAAGGTGGCCCCCATGAGCCTGGTTTCGGAGCGCATCGGTCAGTTCTTCCACGACGGCCACCGCCTGGAGTTCACCGAGTACGGCGGCGGCGACCGCTGGGTGGTGCTGCTCCACGGCCAGCTGATGCCGCGTCGGATGCACCAGCCGCTCGCGCGGCACCTGGCCTCCCAGGGCCACCACGTGGTCACCCTCGACCTGCTCGGCCACGGCCGCTCCGACCGGCCCGACGACCCGCTGCTCTACTCCATGACCGCCTTCGGCGAGCAGGTGGTCGCGCTGCTCGACGAGCTCGGCATCGAGTCGGCCGTCGTCGGCGGCACCTCGCTGGGCGCCAACACCTCGCTCGAGGTGGCCGTCGCGGCGCCCGAGCGGGTGCGCGGGCTGCTGCTGGAGATGCCGGTGCTCGACAACGCGCTGGAGGCGGGCATCCTCGCCTTCGCGCCGCTGCTGTTCGCCTCGCGCTTCGTGCCGCTCAGCGTCGCCGCGCTGCGCGCGGTGACCCGTGCCGTGCCCCGCGGCCTGGTGCCGTTCTGGACCGGCATCGCGCTGGACACCATGGACCAGCGCCCGGCGCCGATGGCCGCGGCCATCCACGGCATCTTCTTCGGGCGCATCGCGCCGTCGTCGCGGATGCGGCAGCGGATCCAGGCGCCCGCGATGGTGGTCGGCCACCCCAGCGACCCGATCCACCCGGCCGCCGACGCGGCGATGCTGGCCGGCGAGATGCCCGACGCCCGCTTCGTCGAGGCGCACTCGATCCTGGAGTGGCGTGCCCGTCCCGCGCGGCTCGACGGGCTGGCCTCGGACTTCGTCGCGGAGTGCTTCGCGCGCGAGGCGGTGCCGCGCAGCGTGGGGAGCTGAGGGGACAATGGCCCCATGCCCCTGTACAGCGACGAAGCGGTGGTGCTGCGCACCCACAAGCTGGCCGAGGCCGACCGCATCATCACGTTGCTGACCCGGGAGCACGGGGTGGTGCGAGCGGTGGCCCGCGGCGTACGACGCACCTCCTCGCGCTTCGGCTCCCGGCTCGAGCCGTTCACCCACGTCGACCTCCAGCTGGCCGTGGGCCGCAACCTCGACACCGTCACCCAGGCCGAGACCCGCGCGCCGTTCGGGTCGGTGATCTCGGCCGACTACGACCGCTACACCGCGGCGAGCGTGATGCTGGAGACCGCCGAACGGCTGGTCAGCGAGGAGCGGCAGCCCTCGGTGCAGCAGTACCTCCTGCTCGTCGGGGCGCTGCGCGCGATGACCGCGGGGGAGCACCGTCCCGGTGACGTGCTCGACTCGTTCCTGCTGCGCTCGCTCTCGGTCGCGGGCTACGCCCCCTCGCTCTCGGCCTGTGCCAGCTGCGGGCTCGAGGGTCCGCACCGCGCCTTCAGCCCGGCGGCCGGCGGCTCGCTGTGCACCGTGTGCCGCGTCCCCGGCTCGGCCAACCCGGCCGGCGAGACGCTCACCCTGATGGGGGCGCTGCTGGCCGGGCACTGGGACGTCGTCGACGCCGCCGAGCAGCGCCACCGCAAGGAGTCGCGGGGGCTGGTCGCGGCGTACGTCTCCTGGCACCTCGAGCGCGGCCTGCGCTCCCTGCCCCACCTGAGCGAGACCTGATGCGCCGTACGACGCGACGGGCCGCGCCGGCCCGCGCCGAGGTGCGCCGGCCCGACCCGCACCCCAGCGGCGCGACCGCGCCCGTGCTGCCGGCCGAGCTGGTGCCGCAGCACGTCGCGATCGTGATGGACGGCAACGGCCGCTGGGCCAAGGACCGCGGGCTGCCGCGCACGGCCGGACACACCGAGGGCGAGTCGTCGTTGTTCGACGTCGTCGAGGGCGCCATCGAGGTCGGCGTGAAGGCGATCTCGGCGTACGCCTTCTCCACCGAGAACTGGTCGCGCTCGCCCGAGGAGGTGAAGTTCCTGATGGGCTTCAACCGCGACGTGATCCGGCGCCGCCGCGACGAGATGCACGAGCTCGGCGTGCGGGTCCGCTGGGCCGGCCGGGCTCCACGGCTGTGGCGCTCGGTCGTCAAGGAGCTGCAGGTCGCCGAGGAGCTGACCCGCGACAACGACGTGCTGACGCTGACGATGTGCGTCAACTACGGGGGCCGGGCCGAGCTCGCCGACGCCGCACGGGCCCTGGCCCAGGACGTCGCCGCGGGCAGGGTGAACGCCGACCGCGTCGACGAGCGCACCTTCGCGCGCTACCTCTACGTGCCCGAGCTGGCCGACGCCGACCTGGTCTGGCGCACCTCGGGGGAGCAACGGCTGTCCAACTTCATGCTCTGGCAGGCGGCCTACAGCGAGCTGGTCTTCACCGACGTGCTCTGGCCCGACGTCGACCGCCGTCACCTGTGGGCGGCCGTCGAGGAGTACGCCGGCCGCAACCGCCGCTACGGCCAGGCCTGACCGCGTGCGCGTCGCCGTCCTCGCCGACACCCACGCGCCGCGGTTCTGGAAGGGCTGTCCGCCCGGCGTGGCACGTGCCCTGGAGGGCGTCGACCTGGTGCTGCACGCCGGCGACGTGTGCACCCCGGGGGTGCTCGACGAGCTGGCGACGTGGGCCCCGGTGCTCGTGGTGCGCGGCAACAACGACGGCGACGACGTCGCCGCGTGGGGCGCGCCCGAGGTGCTCGAGACCGAGCTGGCGGGGGTGCGCGTGGCGATGCTGCACGACAGCGGAGCGGCGAAGGGCAGGGGCGCACGCCTGCGCCGGCGGTTCCCCCGAGCCGACCTCGTGGTCTTCGGCCACTCCCACATCCCGTGGGACGAGGTCCACGAGGGCCAGCGCGCCTTCAACCCCGGCTCGCCCACCGACAAGCGGCGCCAGCCCCGGCCCACGATGGGCGAGCTGGTGCTGACCGAGGGGCGGATCGTCTCGGCCAGGATCTTCCCGGTCGACCTGCCTCACGGTTAGCGTGCGACGGGTGAGCCGGGCACCCCACGAGAACGTCGCCACCGTGCTGGTGGACCCGTGCGTGCTCGCCGACCTCGAGCTCTCGCTGATGGCGCTGGACCTGCGGGTGTGGCCCGTCCGCACCGCCCCGATCTGCGCGGACGGCCCGCGCCAGGAGTTCCAGGTGCGGCGCCGGCTGCTGATGGGCCGCCGCGGCGCGTGGGACTGCGCGGCCACCTGGGTGCCGGTGTGGATCGGCTTCGGCCCCAGCTGGCGCACCGGCGACGAGCCGCTGCCCTGGGCGGCGCACGAGGCGCTGTGGGAGGCGCTGGGCCGCCGCGCCGAGCACGTCCGGTTCCACAAACGGCTGGGCGGCGTGCGTCCCCTGCCGCTGCCGGTCGACCTCGACGGCTAGGCGGCACCCGACGCGCGGAGCCGGTCGAGCACCAGCCGCAGCGGGGGCCAGGCGTCGCGGCCGCGGCGGGTGGCGGCGTACGCCGTGAGCACCACCCCCGTGCCGGCCAGGTCGAGCACGCGCACGCCCGGGCGGGTGGCCCGGTCGACGGGCAGCAGCCCGACCCCCAGCCCCTGCTCGACGAGGTCCTCGACCAGGTCGAGGCTGTCGAGGAAGTGCGTCAGGCGGGGGGAGAAGCCGGCGGTCGCCGCGAGGATCCGGACGGCGTCCTCGTCGGCGGTGTTGCGCGAGTTCACGATCCACGGCCGGTCGGCCCAGCGCCGCAGGTCGTGGGCGTCGTCGACCGGCTCGTCGGCCGGCACCGCCAGCCCCCAGGTGGTGCTCCACAGCGGGACCAGCCGCAGGGTCGGGGCGACGGCAGCCGGGGCGAGGTCGTAGTCGTAGGTCAGCGCCAGGTCGAGGTCGTCGGACTCCAGCAGGGCGTGGGCCTCCAGCGGCTCGTGCTCGCGCACCGTGACCGTGACGCGCGGATGGGTCGCGGCCAGCTCGCGCACCACCGGCAGCAGCGAGCGCCGTACGCCGGTCGCGAAGCCGCCGACCCGCACCGTGCCGACCGGCTCCGCGTCGGGGTCGAGGTCGAGCCGGGCGGCGTCGACGGCGGCCAGGATCGTCACGGCGTGGTCGGCCAGCCGCAGGCCCGCGGGGGTCAGGCGGACCCGGCGACCCACGGGCTCCAGCAGGTCGGTGCCGGACTCGCGGGCGAGCGCGGCGAGGTGCTGGGAGACCGCCGAGGTGCTGAGCCCGGTCGCGTCGGCGACCTCGCGCATCGAGCCCCGCCGGGAGAGCTCGAGCAGCAGCCGGAGCCGACGGACGTCCACCACGACATCGTCCAGCATTGCTGGACGGTGTGTCCAGCACGATCACGTGGACGCGGACGGTCGTGGTCGGGTGGACTGCTCCGCGTGAGCACCTCCACCACCCTCGCCCCCGCGAACCCCGGCGGTCCGGCCGGCACCCCCGTCCTCGGCGGCTCCCGCGCGGGCGCGGCCATGGCGACCGCCTCGATGCTGTGCGTCCAGCTCGGGCTGGCGCTGTCGGTCGGGCTGATCGGCACCGTCGGCGCCGAGGGGGCGGCGTGGCTGCGGCTGGTGTGGGCGGGCGCGTTCTTCGCGCTCCTCGGTCGGCCGTGGCGGCTGCTGCGGTCGGGCGCGACGGCGCGCTCGACGCTCGCCGCGTGCGTGGCGCTCGGCGTGGTGACGGCGTCGGTGACGCTGCTGTTCATGCAGGCGGTGGCCCGGCTGCCGCTGGGCACGGCCAGCGCCCTGGAGTTCCTCGGCCCGCTCTCGGTCGCGGTGCTGCGCGGGCGGGGGAGCGCGCGGTGGGTGTGGCCGCTGGTGGCGGCCGCGGGCGTGCTGCTGCTGACCGAGCCGTGGTCGGGTCAGGCCGACCCGGTGGGCGTCGCGTTCGCCCTGGGCGCGGCGTGCTGCTGGGCGGCGTACATCCTGCTGACGCAGCGCGTCGGCGACGAGGTCGCCGGGCTCGCCGGGCTGTCGGTCTCGATGCCGGTCGCGGCGCTGGTCGGGACGGCGTACGTGCTGGTCACCGGGGCCGACGTGCTCGACCGGCTCACCCCGGGGCTGTGGCTCGCCGGACTCGGCCTGGCGCTGCTGCTGCCGGTGGTGCCGTTCTCCCTGGAGCTGCTCGCGCTGCGGCGGCTCACCACGGCGGCGTTCGGCACCCTGATGTGCCTCGAGCCCGGGTTCGCCCTGCTGCTCGGCCTGCTGCTGCTCGGCCAGGTGCCCACCGGGCTGGCGGTGCTCGGCATCGGCTTCGTGGTCGTCGCCGGCGTCGGCGCCGAGCGGACGGGCGCCCGCGAGGTGGAGCAGCCGACCCATCCCGGGTGAGCCCACGGGGCGAGCCCCCGTGTGAGGTCTGTGACCGCCGGGGTACACATGGCGCATGGCGCTGCGACGCAAGACCCCGATGGACGACATCGACGAGAACGACCTGCACGTGGGGAGCCTCAAGCACGAGGCGGCCGGTGTGACCGCCGTGGCGGTCGCGATGAAGCGGTCCCTGCAGCAGATGGGCCCCTACCGCACCGCGCGGACGCTGCTCAAGCTCAACCAGGCCGATGGCTTCGACTGCCAGGGCTGCGCGTGGCCCGACCCCGACCCGGAGCACCGCCACACCGCGGAGTTCTGCGAGAACGGCGCCAAGGCCGTGGCCGAGGAGGCCACCAAGCGCACCGTGCCGCCGTCGTTCTTCGCCGAGAACAGCCTGGCCGACCTGGCCGACCGCAGCGACTACTGGCTGGGGCACCAGGGCCGCCTCGTGCACCCCGTCGTACGCCGCGCCGGCGCGACCCACTACGAGCCCATCTCGTGGGACGACGCCTTCGCGCTGATCGGCGAGCACCTGCGCGGGCTCGACAGCCCCGACGAGGCGGTGTTCTACACCTCCGGCAAGGTCTCCAACGAGGCGGCGTACGTCTACCAGCTCTTCGCCCGCAGCTTCGGGACCAACAACATGCCCGACTGCTCCAACATGTGCCACGAGTCGACCTCGGTCGCGCTCGCCGAGACGATCGGCATCGGCAAGGGCTCGGTCAGCCTCGACGACGTCCACCACGCGAAGCTCATCGTCATCAGCGGCCAGAACCCCGGCACCAACCACCCGCGGATGCTCTCCGCGCTGGAGGAGGCCAAGCGCAACGGCGCCAAGATCCTCGCCATCAACCCGCTGCCCGAGGCCGGGCTGATGAAGTTCAAGAACCCCCAGACGGTCAAGGGCATGACCCTCGGCCAGGGCCTGGCCGACACGTTCCTGCAGATCCGCATCAACGGCGACCTCGCGCTGTGGCAGGCGATCGGCCACGTGCTGCTCGAGGCCGACGCCGCCGGTCAGGAGGTGCTCGACCACGACTTCATCGACCAGTGCACCGTCGGCTTCGAGGAGTGGGCCGCCGGCCTGCGCGAGCTCGACTGGGACCGGGTCGAGTCGGCCACCGGCCTGAGCCAGGCGCAGATCCGCGAGGCCGCGCAGATGCTCATCGACTCCGACGCCACCGTGCACTGCTGGGCCATGGGCATCACCCAGCACCGCAACTCCGTGGGCACCATCAAGGAGTTCGTCAACATCGCCCTGGCGCAGGGCAACATCGGCAAGCCCGGCGCCGGTCTGTGCCCGGTGCGCGGCCACTCCAACGTGCAGGGCGACCGCACCATGGGCATCTGGGAGAAGGTCCCCGACCACTTCCTCGACGCTCTCGAGTCCCACCACGGCATCACCCCGCCGCGCGAGCACGGGCTCGACACGGTCGACTCCATCCGCGCGCTGCGCGACGGCAAGGCCAAGGTGTTCGTGGCGATGGGCGGCAACTTCGTCTCCGCCGCGCCGGACACCGTGGTCACCGAGGAGGCCATGGAGCAGGCCGAGCTGACCGTCCAGGTCACCACCAAGCTCAACCGCTCGCACGTGAAGTGCGGGCGGACCGCGCTGATCCTGCCGCCGCTGGGCCGCAGCGAGAAGGACCTCACCGGCGGCCGCGAGCAGCGGGTCACCGTCGAGGACTCGATGTCGGCCGTGCACGCGTCCAAGGGTCCGCTCACGCCGGCCGGTCCCCACCTGCGCTCCGAGGTCGACATCGTCTGCTCGATCGCCGAGGCGACGCTGGGCACGAGCGGCCCGGTGCCGTGGAGCGACTACCGCGCCGACTACACCGAGATCCGTCGCGCCATCTCGATCACCGTCCCCGGCTGCGGGGCCTACGACGAGAAGGTCGACCAGCCCGGCGGGTTCGTGCTGCCGCACCCGCCGCGCGACAGCCGTACCTTCCCCACCGAGCAGGAGCGGGCCGTCTTCAGCGTAGTGCCGATGAGCGTGCTCGAGGTGCCCGAGGGCCGGCTGCTGCTGCAGACGATGCGCAGCCACGACCAGTTCAACACCACGATCTACGGCCTGTCCGACCGCTACCGCGGCATCGAGAACGGCCGCCGGGTGATCTTCATGCACGAGGACGACATCCGCGACCAGGGCTGGTCCGAGGGCGACGTCGTCGACCTCGTCAGCGAGTGGGAGGACGGCACCGAGCGTCGCGCCGCGGAGTTCCGGATCGTGCGCTTCGACACCCCGCGCGGGTGCGCGGCGGCGTACTACCCCGAGACCAACCCGCTCATCCCGCTGGACTCCACCGCCGAGAGCAGCAACACCCCCACCTCCAAGGGCGTCATCATCCGGCTCGTCGCCGAGCAGGAGGACAAGGACGCCAGCGAGGGCCACGGCGACGCGGTCGGCTCCGACGAGGGCCACAAGTCCGACGTCGAGCCCCACGTGATGAGCTGACCGGCGCCGTGCCCGCGTGCCTGTTCTGCCGCGTGGCGGCGGGGAAGGCCGAGGCCTCGGTGGTGTGGGAGGACGACGACCTCGTCGCCTTCCTCGACATCCGGCCGCTCTTCAAGGGCCACACCCTGCTGGTGCCGCGTGCGCACGTCGTGACCCTGCCGGAGCTCCCGGCCGCGCTGCGCGACCCCTTCCTCGCGACGGCGCAGCGGCTGGCCACGGCGATGGTCGACGCGCTCGGGGCGCAGGGGTCGTTCGTGGCGATGAACAACACCGTCTCGCAGTCGGTGCCGCACCTGCACTGCCACGTCGTGCCCCGCACCAAGGGCGACGGGCTGCGGGGCTTCTTCTGGCCCCGCACCACCTACGCCGACGTCGACGAACGGGACACCTGGGCCGCGCGCCTGGCCGCCTCGTTAGAGTGACCGGCGGGTAACCACGGGCCGCACGGCCCGATCCGACGATCATTGAGGAGACCGACGACATGGGTCGTTTCGACGGACGGGTGGCCATCGTCACCGGCGCGGCGCGAGGCATCGGCGCCGCCATCGCACGCCGCTTCGCCGAGGAGGGGGCCGCCGTGGCGATCCTCGACCTGGACGAGACGCAGGCGGCCGCGACCGCGACCGAGGTCGGCGGGGACGCCGGCGCCATCGGCGTGGGCTGCGACGTCGCGAACGCGGCGTCGGTCGAGGCGGCGGTGGCCCGCGTGGTCGAGGAGCTGGGCGGCGTCCACATCCTCGTCAACAACGCCGGCATCACCCGCGACAACCTGCTCTTCAAGCTCACCGAGGACGACTGGGACCTGGTCATGGGCGTGCACCTCAAGGGTGCCTTCTTGATGAGCAAGGCCGTGCAGAAGACCTTCGTGGAGCAGAAGTACGGCAAGATCGTCGGCCTCTCGAGCGTCTCGGCCAACGGCAACCGCGGCCAGGCCAACTACTCCGCCGCCAAGGCCGGCGTGCAGGGCTTCACCCGCACCCTGGCCCTGGAGCTGGGCAAGTTCGGCGTCAACGTCAACGCCATCGCGCCGGGCTTCATCGCCACCGAGATGACCGACGACACCGCCCGCCGGGTCGGCATGAGCGTGGAGGACTTCCGCGCCGCGGCCGCCGACCGCAACCCGGTCAAGCGCGTCGGCTTCCCCGAGGACATCGCGGCCGCCGCCGCGTTCCTGGCGAGCGACGAGGCGTCCTACATCACCGGTCAGACGCTCTACGTCGACGGCGGCGCCAAGATCTGAGCAGCCGCGCCGACCGCACCCGGTCGGCGGACACACGCGGACACGGGCGGGCCTTGCACGATTTGCGGGGCCCGCTCGGTCATGCTGCTGCCCATGACGCCCCCCGGACGCCCGTACGCCGTCGTGCCCCGGCGTCGCGCGCCGCTCCTCGCCGGTCTGATCACCGCCGGGCTGGTCGGGCTGGCCGCCTGCAGCCCCGCCCCCGCCGCCGAGAAGGAACCCGCCTCGCAGCCGGTGTCCGGCGGCACCCAGCTCGCCGCGCTGTGGCCGCTCACCGGCCGGTCGGTCGACGAGCGGACCCCCGACCACCCGGTCGTGGTGGCCAAGGTCGACAACACCCGCGCCAGCGCCCCCCAGGTCGGGCTGGCGCAGGCCGACCTGGTCACCGAGGAGCTGGTCGAGGGCGGCATGACCCGACTGGCGGTGATGTTCTACGAGGACCTGCCGTCGGTCGTCGGCCCGGTGCGCTCGATGCGGGCCACCGACATCGGCATCGTCAAGCCGACCCTCGGTGTCGTCGCCGCGAGCGGCGCGGCCCCGTCGACGCTGAAGCGGGTGCGCAAGGCCGGCATCACCGCCTTCGACGACCGCAACGGCACCGGCTACTACCGGGACCCGGCACGGACCAAGCCCTACGACCTCATGGTCAAGGTGCCGGCGCTGGTCGCCTCGCTCACCGAGGAGCCCGTGGTGCCGCCGAGCTACCTGCCGTGGGGCAGCGCCGCCGACTTCCCGGGCGGCACCCGCGCCCGCAGCCTGGAGGCGGTGTTCAGCGACGAGCACACCACCTCGTGGCGCTTCGCCGACGGCACGTGGGTCAACGACAACAGCTTCGCCGCGCCCGGCCAGCGCTTCGACCCCGACACCCTGCTCGTGCTGCGGGTGAGGCAGCGCGACGCGGGCTACCTCGACCCGGCCGGCAACCGGGTGCCCGAGACGGTCTTCACCGGCCGCGGCGAGGCGATGCTGCTGCACGGGGGCGAGCTGGTCCGCGGCACGTGGTCCAAGCGCACGGCCGGCTCGCCGCTGCGGCTGCGCACCGAGGCGGGGGAGCTGCGGGTGCCTGCGGGTCGGACCTGGATCGAGCTGGTCCCGACCGACCAGGACGGTGGCCGCGTCTCGGTCGGCGGGTCGGGTCAGTCGGGCTGACACGGGTCGGTCAGCGTGACGCCCTGGTCGGCGAGCTGGCGGACGCCGGCCAGCAGGAAGCCGATGGCCGCCTCGACGCGGCGTACGGCCGCAGCGGGGTCGGGGGCGGTGCTCACGTCCTCGCCGGCGGCCTGGACGGCGCCGAAGATGATCCGGCTGAAGGTCTCGCGCATCGCGTCGTCGAGGTCGTCGCCGGAGACCTCCAGCACCCGTCCGACCACCTCGCGGACCAGGGCGTAGCTGGACCGCTCCTCCTGCTCGCGGAACCGCTCGTGGCCGAGGGTCGCCGGCCCCTCCTGCATCACCACGCGCTGGTAGGCCGGCTGCCGCACCACCACGAGGAACGCCCGCAGCCCGGCCAGCGCGGCCTCCCAGGGGTCCTCGACCCCGTCGACCGCGTCGCGGACGGTCTGGGTGGCGTCGGCCTCGACCTGGGCGAAGACCGCCTCGAAGACCGCCTGCTTACCGCTGAAGTGGTGGTAGAGCGCGCCCTTGGTCAGGTCGGCGGCGGCGACGACGGCGTCGAGGCTGGTGCCGCGGTAGCCGTGCTCGGTGAACTGCGCCCGCGCCGCGTCGAGCAGGGCGCGGCGGGAGGAGCCGGTGAGACGCCGGCGCAGCGAGGCGGGGGGCACCCGCGCAGCATAGGGCCGGGCGGTGTGGGTGAGGTCACCAGCGAGGTCCGTGAGCGGTGGGGTCGGCGGGGTACATACTGGAAGTACGTACCTTCGGTATGTGAACCATCACGGAAAGGTGTCTCCCATGACCCGCTCCCTCCCCTCCGTACGACGCGCCGACGTGCTGCGCTCCGTGGTCGAGGTGCTCGACCGCCGGCTCGACGGCGTCCTCCCGCAGGACGTCCGCGGCCTCGACCAGGCCTTCGCCGACGACCTCGACCTGCTGGGCGCGCTCACGCTGCGCTGGCACGCCCGGCTCGGGGCCCAGCTCGACCGGGCCCTCGACGTGCCCGTCGCCGACCGCCCCCGCGCCGTGTCGCTGGCCTGGGCCACCACCGCCGAGCAGATGCGCGGCGTACGACGGCTGCTGGACCGTGAGGCCGAGCACCCCCGCTCGGCCGAGGTGCGGCGACTGCTGGAGCGCTCGACCGCCGCCGAGCACGGCCTGCTGGCGCGTGCCGCCGGTGTGCCGCTGGCGTCGGTGAACGGCCGCACGCTGCTCGCCGAGGGCCGTGCCCTGGTGCGACCCGCCCTGGCCGATCGGATCCGGGCGCTCGTCCCCGCGTAGGTAGGATGCCGGGGTGAGCAGCCCACAGACACCCGGTTTCGGGACCGGCGTCCTGGAGGACACGCGCGTCGAGGAACGCACCGTGCCCACCGATTCCGGTGACCACGAGCGGTTCTCCCACTACGTGCCCAAGGCCAAGCTGATGGACGCGATGGTCAACGGCACCCCCGTCATCGCCCTGTGCGGCAAGGTGTGGATCCCCAGCCGCGACCCCAAGAAGTACCCCGTGTGCCCGTCGTGCAAAGAGATCTGGGAGACCATGCGCGGCGGCCAGGAGGGCGACGAGTGACGCACCGCCGCACGCTGGCCCTCGTGGCCGCGGCGGCGCTGGGGCTCACCGCCCCCACGCTGCCCCTCGCTGCCCAGGCCTCCGGGCCGTCCGAGCTCGCGACCGTCGCCGGTGCCGGTGCCGGTGCCGGTGCCGGTGCCTCGGCCGCCGCGGTCGTGCCCTGCCTCACCGGCGCGGCGCTGCGCGACGACGACGTCCCGGCCTGGCGCCGCGGCCAGCTCGAGGACACCCCCACCATCACCGACGAGGACCTGCAGGCCGTGGTGCCGGCCGAGACGACGCGTCGCTCGGTGCAGGCCGAGGTCGAGCCGGTGCTGCCGGCGACCGTGACCGTCCCGGTCTACGTCCACGTCATCAAGGGCACCCACCGCGGCGAGCGCAACGCGTTCGGGCCGCGGAAGGTGGCCCGTGCGCTGGGCATCCTCAACAACGCCTTCGACGGCGGCCAGGGCGCCAAGAACGCCCCGACCCGCTACCGCTTCGAGCTCGTGCGCACCGACTACACCAAGCGCGACGGCTGGTTCCACGCCTACAACAACGGCTCGCGCGACAACCGCATGAAGCGTGCCCTGCACCGCGGCGGCGCGGACGCCCTCAACCTCTACCTCAACCGCGGCGGTGCGCCCGGGATGCCGGTGCTGGGCTGGGCGCGGTTCCCGTGGCGCGCGGCCGGCACGCCCCTCGACCACGTCAGCGTCAACATCGACGCGATGCCGGGTGGACGCGCCGACGGCTACAACGCCGGCGACACCCTGGTCCACGAGGTGGGTCACTGGATGGGCCTGTTCCACACCTTCGAGGGGGGCTGCGAGGGCGGCGGCGACCTCGTCGCGGACACCGCGGCCGAGGCCGAGCCGGAGTTCGACTGCACCGAGGGACGCGACACCTGCCCCGAGCAGCCGGGCCTCGACCCCGTCCACAACTTCATGGACTACTCCCTCGACGCGTGCATGACCGAGTTCACCGCGGGCCAGGTGCGCCGCATGGACACCGCGTTCGCGCAGTACCGGTCCGGGCGCTCTTGACCGAGGCTCACCCCCCGGCGCAGATCGACCTGTCGCCGGCGTACCCCGGCCGCGCGGCCTGGGGCACCGCCGGCAGCCTGCGCGCGTGGCAGACCGCAGCGCTGGCGTCGTACGCCGAGCGCAACCCGCGCGACTTCCTGGCGGTCGCCACCCCCGGGGCCGGCAAGACCACCTTCGCGCTGACGGTCGCCAACGAGCTGCTGCAACGGCGCGTCGTCGAGCGGGTCACCGTCGTCGCCCCCACCGAGCACCTCAAGACCCAGTGGGCCGAGGCGGCGGCCAAGGTGGGGATGGCGCTGGACCCGGAGTACGGCGGCAAGAAGGGGCGCACCAGCGCCGACTTCGTCGGGGTCGCCCTGACCTACGCCGGTGTGGCCGCCAACCCGCTCGCCCACCGGATCCGCACCGAGCGCTTCAACACCCTGGTGATCCTCGACGAGGTCCACCACGCCGGTGACGCCCGCGCCTGGGGCGAGGCGGTGCGCGAGGCCTTCGAGCCCGCGCGGCGACGCCTGGCGCTCACCGGCACGCCGTTCCGCTCCGACGTCAACCCGATCCCGTTCGTCACCTACGCGCCCGGCGAGGACGGGGTGCCGCGCTCGGTGGCCGACTACACCTACGGCTACGCCCACGCGCTGGCCGACCACGTCGTGCGCCCGGTGCTGTTCCTGGCCTACAGCGGCGCGATGCAGTGGCGCACCCGGGCCGGTGACGAGGTGGCCGCCCGGCTGGGGGAGCCGCTCACCAAGGACCTCACGGCCCAGGCGCTGCGCACCGCGCTCGACCCCACCGGCTCCTGGATGCCCTCGGTGCTGCAGGCGGCCGACCGCCGCCTGTCCGAGGTGCGTCGGCACGTGCCCGACGCGGGCGGCCTGGTGATCGCCACCGACCAGACCTCGGCACGCGCCTACGCCCGGCTGCTGACCGAGATCACGGGCGACAAGCCCACCGTCGTGCTCTCCGACGAGAAGGCCGCGTCGAAGAAGATCGCCGCCTTCTCCGAGGACGGCTCGCGCTGGATGGTCGCGGTGCGGATGGTCTCCGAGGGCGTCGACGTGCCGCGGCTCGCGGTCGGGGTCTACGCCACCACCACCTCGACCCCGCTGTTCTTCGCTCAGGCGGTGGGCCGGTTCGTGCGTGCCCGCAAGCGCGGCGAGACCGCCTCGATCTTCCTGCCGTCGGTGCCGGTGCTGCTGGGCCACGCCGGCCAGCTCGAGCTCGAGCGCGACCACGTGCTGGGCCGCCGGGTCACCGACGAGGACGACATCTTCGCCGCCGAGGACGAGCTGCTCGCCCAGGCCAACGCCAGCGAGGGTGCCAGCGACGACCAGCTCGGCGTCTTCGAGGCGATGGGCTCCGAGGCGCGGTTCGACCGGGTGCTCTACGACGGCGGCGAGTTCGGCCACGAGGGCGAGGTGCACGTCGGGTCGGAGGAGGAGATGGACTTCCTCGGCATCCCCGGCCTGCTCGAGGCCGACCAGGTGCGTGACCTGCTCCGCCACCGCCAGAGCGAGCGCGCGCGGCGTACGGCCTCGGCGGGGCGGGCGGCGGCCTCGGCGGCGGCCTCGGGGGGCTCGGGCGCTGGTGCGAGTGCTGCGGACCACGCTCCGCGCCAGGTCGCGACCCACGAGCAGCTCGCCACGATGCGCCGCGAGCTCAACGGCCTCGTCGCCGCCTGGTTCCACCGCACCGGCCAGCCCCACGGCATCACCCATGCCGCCCTGCGCAAGCAGTGCGGCGGCCCTCCCGCCGCCGCCGCCACCGCCACCGAGCTCGAGGCCCGGATCGAGAAGATCCGGGAGTGGGCGACGCGGGGGTAGGGGCGGGGGCAGTTTCACCGGCCAGCCGGTGAAACTGCCCGCGAGACCGGGACGAACCGGTCAGCGGCGGCCAGTTTCGCCACACCAGTAGCCCGGATTGTCCGATCAGCGCCGACAGCCCGCGGGGCGTCGTACGTCGGGGTGGCCCCGACGCCCACTGCGCATGACGTCCCGGGGTGCGTCAGACGCAGTGGCGCCCCGGGCGACCAGCTCGTACGACGCACGGGGCGACCCGGCGGCGGGGAGCAGGTCCGACCCGGCGATCTAGTCGAAGATGCCGCTGTAGGCGTTGAGCGCGGGCTGGCCGCCGAGGTGGGCGTAGAGGACCGTGGAGTCGCGGGGGATGTCGCCGCTGGTGACGAGGTCGACGAGGCCGGCCATCGACTTCCCCTCGTAGACGGGGTCGATGATCATCCCCTCGAGCCGCCCGCTGAGCCGGATCGCCTCGATCGTGGACTCGACGGGGATGCCGTAGAGGTCGCCGGCCCAGCCCTCGAGCACGGTGACCTCGTCCTCGCGCAGGTCGCGGCCGAGCTCGATCAGCTCCGCGGTGTGACGGGCGATGCGGGCCACCTGGGCGCGGGTCTTCTCCAGGGTCGCGGAGGCGTCGATGCCGAGGACGCGGCGCGGGCGGCCGGTGATCTCCTCCAGCGCGGCGAACCCGGCGATCATGCCGGCGTGCGTGGAGCCGGTCACCGTGCAGACCACGACGGTGTCGAAGAAGACGCCGAGCGCGCGCTCCTGCTCGGCGACCTCGAAGGCCCAGCTCGCGAAGCCGAGACCGCCGAGACGGTGCTCTGAGGCGCCGGCCGGGATGGCGTACGGCGTGCCGCCGGCCTCCTCGACCTCGCGCAGCGCGTCCTCCCAGGACGCCCGGATGCCGATGTCGAAGCCGCTGTCGTCGAGGCGCACGTCGGCGCCCATGATCCGCGACAGCAGGATGTTGCCGACGCGGTCGTTGACCGGGTCGTCCCAGTCGACCCACCGCTCCTGCACCAGCCGGCAGCCCAGCCCCAGCTTGGCCGCGACGGCGGCGACCTGGCGGGTGTGGTTGGACTGGTAGCCACCGATCGAGACCAGCGTGTCGGCGCCCGAGGCGAGCACGTCGGGGACGATGTACTCCAGCTTGCGGGTCTTGTTGCCGCCGTACGCCAGGCCGGAGCTGACGTCCTCGCGCTTGGCCCAGACCGCGGCGCCGCCGAGGTGGTCGGTGAGCCGGTCGAGCCGGTGGACCGGGCTCGGGCCGAAGGTCAGCGGGTAGCGCTCGAAGTCGTGCAGCCTCATGCGGGGTGCTCCTCGGTGGTGGCGGGGTCGGGGGTCAGGTCGACGAGGTGGTCGAGGCATCGCCAGGTCTCGCGCTCGACGGCGGCGGCGTCGTCGGCCCGTCCGGCGGCGAGGTGGTCGAGCAGCCGGGCGTGCCGGACGACCGAGTCGTGGCCGGCCAGCGAGGCGAAGCGAAGCCGCTCGGCGCGGCGTACGGACGGGGTGTGCTGGTCGAGCACGTCGGCCACGGCGCGGTTGCCGGCGACCCGCACCGGTACGCCGTGCAGCTCGTCGTCGGCGGCCAGCGCCGCCTCCACGTCACCGGACGCGATCGCCGCGGCGAACGCCTCTCCGGCCCGGCGCATCTCGTCGAGGTCGGTCGCGGTCAGCAGGGGTGCGGCCTCGCGGACCGCCAGCTCGTGCATCGCCGCGACCACGGCGCTCGCCTCCCGCAGGGTGCGCGCGTCGGGGGTGGTGACGACGGTCGAGCGACCGGGCACGGTGGCGACGAGGCCGGCGCGCTCGAGGCGGAGCAGGGCCTCGCGGACCGGCGTACGGCTCACCCCGAGCTGCTCGGCGAGGTCGACGTCGCGCAGCTGCTCGCCCGGCGCCAGGTCGCCGATGACCAGGGCTGCACGCAGCCGGTCGTGCACGTCGTCGCGCAGCAGTCGCCGCGGGACGGGGGTCGAGACAAGCGGCATGCAATATATTGCAGCACGGATCGGGCTCGTTGACCAGTCCGAGGTGACCGGGGAGACGGGTGGTCCCTGACGTTCTCGCCCCGGATCGCGCGGGGAGGGGCGAGGACGTCAGGGACTACCGAGCAGGGTGGGCCTCAGTCGAGGTCCCCGACGAGCACCGCCTCGGCCTCGTCGCGCTGCGCCTCCTCGGCGGTCTCCTCGTGGCGGGTGGTGGCGGCGACGGTGCGGGCGCCCACGGCGAGCACCACGACGCCGATCGCGACCATGACCGCGCCGAACCAGAACGGCGCGTGGACGTGCGGGGCGGCCTCGGAGCCGAAGAGCCGCAGCGCGACGTAGGGGCCGACGGCGCCGCCGGTGAACCGCACGAAGGAGTACGCCGCGGACGCGACCGGCCGCTCGACCGGCGCCGCCCCCATCACGGCCTCGGTGATGAGGGTGTTGTTGCTGCCGATGAAGGCACCCGAGGCGACGATGCCGACGATCACGACGGTGGGCTGGTCGGCCCAGATCGCCATCACGGCGAGGTCGGCGGTGAAGAGCACCAGCGTGGCCAGGATGGCCGGCACGGTGCCGATCGCCCGCTGCACCAGCGGCGCCACGACGACCGAGACGAACGCGACGAGCAGGCCCCAGCCGAAGTAGACCCAGCCGATCTCGATGATGCCGAGCTCGGGCAGCGCGAACGGGCCGGCGGCGAGGATGGTGAAGAAGCCGATGTTGTAGAAGATCGCGGTCACCGCGACGATCAGCAGCGGCTTGTGGGTCAGCGCGCGGAACGGGTCCGCGAGCGACGTACGCCGGCCGGTCGGCGGGGTGCTGGGCAGGAAGATCGCGGTGGCGATCAGGGCGACCACCATCAGCACCGAGACGCCGAAGAACGGGGCGCGCCAGGACTGCTCGCCCAGGACGCCGCCGATGAGCGGGCCCGAGGCGATGCCGATGCCCAGGGCCGCCTCGAACAGGATGATCGCCTGCCCGGTCGAGCCCTTGGCCGACATCACGATGGTGGCCAGCGCGGTGGCGACGAAGAGCGCGTTGCCCAGGCCCCAGCCGGCGCGGAACGCCACGATGGCACTGACCGAGTCGGACGCGCCGGCGAGCGCGGCGAAGACGATGATGAGCACGAGTCCCGAGAGCAGGGTGCGCTTGGCGCCGATGCGGCTCGAGACCACGCCGGTGACGAGCATGGCGATGCCCATGATCGCCATGTAGCTGGTGAACATCAGCGAGACCTGGCTCGGCGTGGCGTCGAGCTGGGCGGCGATGGACTTCAGGATCGGGTCGACCAGGCCGATGCCCATGAAGGCGATGACGCAGGCGAACGCGACCGCCCAGACGGCCCGGGGTTGCTTCAGCATGACTTCCTCTGCAGGTGGTGGTGGATGGTCAGGAGACGAGCTCGCGCAGGACCGCTACGGCGGTGGCGAGGTCGTCGGGGGAGAGGCCGGCGGCCTCGGTGCGGTCGGCGACGAGCGCGGCGTTGCGCTCGCGGACGCCAGCGAGCTGCGCCCGGCCCGCGTCGCTCAGCGCGACCAGGGTCGAGCGGGCGTCGTCGGGGTGGGGGGAGCGGTCGACCCAGCCCTTGTCGGCGAGGCCCTTGACCAGCCCGGTCATCGTCGGCTGGCGGCAGCGGTCGGCCTCGGCGAGCGCACCGACCGTGCTGGGACCGAGCTCGTCGAGCAGGCTCAGCACGCGGGTGCTGGCGGCCGGGACGCCGACGTCGTTGCGGCGTACGACACGCACCAGCCGGGCGGTCAGGACCACCAGCTCGTTGCTGAGGTGCTGCACGTCGTGGTTGCTCACGACAACCAGTATGCATAGGCAGGCTATGGACATGCAACCTCAGGTGGCACCGGTCGGGCTCGCCCAGGTCTCTATTCACTCCGAGTAGTCATCGTGTGTATAGTCGCGCCATGTCCACCGCCCACGTGCTGCTCGGCGTCCTCGCGGGCGGTCCGGCGCACGGCTACGACCTCAAGCGCGAGCACGACGCCCGGCTGCCCGGCGCCAAGCCGCTGGCCTACGGCCAGGTCTACGCGACGCTGGCGCGGCTCGAGCGCGACGGGCAGGTCGAGGTCGCCGCGACCGAGGGCGGGAGCGGTCCCGAGCGCACCGTCTACGCCATCTCCGAGGTCGGCGAGGAGGTGCTGCTCGACTGGCTCGCCACCCCCGAGCAGCCCGGGCCGTACGCCGCGGAGGAGCTGGTGCGCAAGACCGTCACCGCGCTGCGGCTGCACCGGGACGCCCGCCCCTTCCTGGCCGCCCAGCGGGCGCTCCACCTCGAGCGGATGCGGGCCCTGGTCGCCGAGCAGCGAGCGGCGCCCGACGTCGAGGCGCGGATCGCGCTCGACCACACCATCGTCCACCTCGACGCCGACCTGAGGTGGCTGGACGACGCGGCTGCACGGGTCGCCGACGAGGGGAACGCACTGCGATGACCAGCACTGACGGGAGTGGCGCCACGGCGCTGCTGCGCGCGCACGCCCTGCACAAGTCCTTCGGTCGCACCGAGGCCCTGCGCGGCGCCTCGGTCGAGGTGGCCGCGGGCGAGGTGGTGGCCCTCACCGGCCCGTCCGGCAGCGGCAAGTCGACGCTGCTGCTGTGCCTGGCCGGGGTGCTGCGCCCCGAGGCCGGCTCGGTCGCCTACGACGGCTCGCGCCTCGACGACCTGCCGGAGGCGACGCGCACCCGGCTGCGGCGCCGCGAGTTCGGGCTGGTGCTGCAGTTCGGCCAGCTGGTGCCCGAGCTGAGCGCGGTGCAGAACGTCATGGTCCCGCTGTTGCTCGAGCGGCACGGCCGCGCCGCCGCCCGCACCGCCGCGCTGGCGTGGCTGGACCGTCTCGGGGCCGCCGGCCTGGCCGACGCGCTGCCCGGCGACCTCTCCGGCGGGGAGTCCCAGCGGGTCGCGATGGCCCGCGCGCTGGTGACCGGGCCGTCGGTCGTCTTCGCCGACGAGCCGACGGGCTCGCTCGACCGGGTCAGCGGTGAGGACGTGATGGAGGTCCTGGTCTCGACCGCGCAGTCCACCGGCGCCGCGGTGGTGCTGGTGACGCACGACAACCGCGTCGCTGCGTACGCCGATCGCGAGGTCGTGCTGCGCGACGGCGCCGTCGACGACCCGGCGGTCGTGCGGTGACGACGCTCGCGCTCGTCCTGCTGCGCCGGGGCGGACGGCTGCGGCCGGTGGTGGTCGCCGCGACGACGGCGGTGGTGACCTCGCTGGTCCTGGTGGTGGTCGCCGTGCTGATGCTCCCCGCCGACCCCGACGAGCTGTTGTTCAACGTGGTCCAGGAGCCGGGGCTGCGCTACGGCACCGTGCTCGGCATGAGCCTGCTCGTGGTGCCGCTGCTGCTCCTGCTCCACCAGGCGTTGCGGCTCGGCAACGCCTCGCGGCAGCGCCGGCTGGCCGGCCTGCGGATCGCAGGCGTGACGGCGCGCGAGGCGCGCCTGCTGGGGGCGGGGGAGGTCGCCGTCCCCGCCCTGGTCGGCTCGCTGCTCGGCATCGTCGGCTTCGGTGTGCTGCGGTCCGTCCTCGGCGGCGGTGCCGACGGCGGTCCGTCCCTGGTGGTCGGTGACTACGGCTACTCCGTCGCGCTGGTCCCGACCTCGGTCACGCCGACCTGGTGGATGGTCACGTCGGTCGTGGCGGGCGTCACTGCCCTCGGTGTCCTGCTCGGGCTGCGCACCGGCTCCGGGGTCAGCGACCCTCCCCACGGCGTGTCGCGTCGCAGCGCAGCGCGGGCGCCGCGACCGTGGGGGGCCTGCGTCCTGGTCGCGCTGGTCCTCCTCACCGTCCCCGCGGCGGTCGTCCCGCCCGTGGCGTACGCCCTGTTCGTGGACGGGTTCGGGACGCTCGCGCTGGTCGCGGTCACGGTCCTCGCCTTCGTCAGCACCGGACCGTGGGCAGCCCACCTCGCGGGTCGCGTGGCGCAGGACCGTGCGAGCACCGTCCCCGTCCTGCTCGCGGCCAGGCGGCTGGTCGTGGACCCGCGGCCCGCGGGTCGGGCGGGCGCGGCGGTCGGTGGGGTGGGTCTGGTGGCGGGCGGCGTCGGCGTGCTGCTGGGCGACGTGGTCGGGTCGGGCGGAGCGGACTTCTTCTTCGTCTTCTCCTACGTCCTGGTCGCCCTGGGGCTGCTCGTGACCCTGCTGCTGGTGAGCCTGACGCTCGCGGTGCACTCCGTTGAGACGCTCACCGACCGGCGTCGCTCGATGGCCTCGCTGCACGCCCTGGGTGTGCCGGCGACCGACGTCCGCCGCTCGCAGCAGTGGGAGGGCTACCTCGTCGCGGTCCCGATGTCGCTCGTCGGCACGCTGCTCGGCGCGTGGACGGTGGGCGGCACGGCGGTCGTCGACCCGGCGGCCGGACCGGCCCCGCTCGTGCTCACCCTGGCGTGCGTCGTGCTCACGCCGGTCCTGGCCGCGTGTGCGGTGCGACTCGCGGTCGCGCTCACCGGCCCGGTGGCACGTCGCGTCGTCGATCCCGAGCACCTCCGCACCGCGTGAGCCCGCCTGCCTAGGCTGGCGCGGTGTTCCTCCTCTTCGGCTTCGGCACCAAGCAGCGCCACGTCGGCCCGGGCGACTCCCGCACCTGCCCGCGCTGCCACAACACGACGCGGTGGGCGCGGATGCGGCAGTACCGCCAGTTCACGCTCTTCTTCGTCCCCGTCGCCCGCTGGAAGCGGCAGGAGCTCGAGGTGTGCGGCATCTGCGGCACGTCGGCGGTCGTCTGAGCGGTAGGTCTCGGTCGTCCGGTGGGTGTGCGGCGACGCTGGCATCCCGGTGAGGGGCAGTTTCACCGGCCGGCCGGTGAAACTGCCCCTCGCTGACACGCCAGCGCTGTGCGACCGGGGTGTCGACGACGCTGGTCTGACACTGGCACTCGCGGACCGACGTACGACGCCCCGCGGTCTGCTGCGCCGGGGAGCCGGGCGCTCCGCCGGAGATGTTGCTCCGGCGCAGTGGCGGTTTCCCAGGCGACCTCGGGAATCCGCCACCGGTCAGCCCAGCCCTAGAAGGGAGGCCGACCCGTCCCGCTGACCCGGAACCGACCCCAGGGGTCGCGGTCGGAGAGCCGAGCCGGCGCCTCGCCGTACGCCGTGCGCAGCGTGACAACCGACCCGGACCTGCCGTCGTCCAGGGAGTCGTCGGCTGCGACGCGGCCCCACCAGTGGAACAGCCCGTCGATGGGCTGGAAGTGGCCGCGCAGCCGGACCCGGACCTCCACGCCGCCGACCAGCGCGGGTCCGTCGTAGGACTCCCCGGGCTCGTGGACGACCGGCGTCGTGTTCGGGGTGTCCGGCGTCGTCGGCGCGCTCACTCGGCCACCAGCCGCAGCTTGCCCTGGCGGTCGACGACGACGCCGTGCTCGGAGGCGATGCCCTCGAAGGCGTGCCAGACGAACGAGCTGAGGTAGCGCGAGACCGCCGCCCGGCTCATCGTCCTGCGCCGCAGCCACCACTCGCCGGTGGAGAGACCGAGCCCGACCAGGCCGTGCGCCCAGGGCTCCGCGCCGGCGGCGTCGAGGCCGAGGTCGCGCAGGACGTCGCCGAGGGTGCGGGCGATGGTCGCGGCGACCATCTCCTTGCCGTCGGCCAGGGGGTCGTCGGTCGTGGGGTGCTCGACGAGCAGGAAGAACACGTGGGGGTGGGCGGCGATCAGCCGCAGGTAGACCTCGCACCCCTTCTCCACGCGCTCGCGGATCGGGGTGTCGGTCAGCAGCACGGGGAGCAGCCCGTCGATCACCTGCTGCGCGCCCCAGGCGCCGACGGCGCGGTAGAGGTCGTCCTTGTCGGCGAAGTAGCGGTAGAGCACGGGCCGGCTCACCCCGGCCGACGCCGAGACCTGCGCGATCGACGCGCCCGGCCCGTGCTCGTCGATCGCGGCGACCGCGGCCTCGACCAGCTCGGCGCGACGCGCCTCGCGGTGCTCGTCCCAGCGGGAGGCGCGGCCGTCCTCGGAGGAGACCAGGTCCTTGACCCCGTCCCGCACCCCGGTGCCGACGCGTCTAGCGGTGTCGGTGACGTCCTTGACGCGGCGTGTCATGGTCGTCACAGTAACTCAGTGTTACGGCAAGTAACAGTTACTTCGAGTCAGGAGTCCCGATGAGCCTCTCCGTCCCCGAGCGCCTGCTGAAGTCGTCCGCGCGCCACTCCTACGACCCCGAGGTCGACATCGACTGGGACGCCGCCGTGGACCCGACGCTGTGGGGGATGCAGCCCGAGCGGATGTCGCTCTACGGCACCGAGCTGTGGGAGGGCCTCACCCCGGAGCAGCGGGTCACGCTGTCGAACCACGAGGTCGCCTCGATCGCGAGCGTCGGGCTGTGGTTCGAGCTGATCCTGATGCAGATGATGCTCCGGGACGCGTACGACGACGACCCGACCACCGCGCACATGCACTACGCGTTGACCGAGGTGGCCGACGAGTGCCGGCACTCCACCATGTTCGGCAAGTCGATCGCCCACCTCGACGTCCCGGCGTACGGCCCGCCCGCCTCGGTGCACCGCCTCGGTCGGCTCTTCCACACGGTGGTGCGCGGGCCCTCGGCGTACGCCTCGATCCTGGTGGCCGAGGAGATCCTCGACACCTGGCAGCGCGAGGTGATGAAGGACGAGCGGGTGCAGCCGGTGACGCGGATGGTCGCGCGGATCCACGTGCTGGAGGAGGCGCGGCACATGACCTTCGCCCGCGACGAGGTACGCCGCCAGGTGGCGGGACTGTCCGGGCTGGCGCTGCTGAAGCAGCAGGTCCTGACCGCGCAGACCTGCTTCATGGTGGCCCGCTCGCTGGTCAACCCCGAGGTCTACCGCTCGGTCGGCATCGACCCTCGGGTGGGGCGTCGTGCGGCGCTCGGCAACCCCCACTACCGCGCCACGATGCAGTGGATGGGGGAGAAGCCGCTGGCGTTCCTGCGCGAGAACCGGCTGCTGCCCGCCCACCAGGAGAAGACCTGGCGGGGGTCGCTGCTGCTGGGGTGAGCCTCAGCGCCGCGGGTCGGGCTCCGCGGAGGTTGCGGCTCCCCGGACCAGGTGGAGCCCCACGGCCGCGAGGGACGCGGCGGCGAGCACGAACAGGACGGTCTCGCCCGCGGCTCCCATGGCGGCGCCGAAGAGCGAGAGGAAGACCGCCGACCCGGCGACGATGGCGAGCGGGGCGGGGACCTGGCCGGCACGGGCCAGGCCGGTCAGCAGCATCGGCCAGCCGAGGTGGAAGCCCAGGAGCGCGAGCACCGCGGTGAAGCCCAGGCTCACGGCGCTGTCGGTCCGGGCGAAGGCGTCGAGCAGCTCTTGGGAGACAGGTGGGGCGCCGACCATCGCGGCCGCCTCGGCGTGGAACTGGCCGAAGGCGAACAACGCCACCAGCGAGGCTGCGGTCAGCGTCCCTCCGGCCGCGGTGAGCCGGACGCCGCGGCCCGTGACGACCCGGGCGCGGTAGCCGAGCACGGCCGGCAGCTGCAGCAGGGCGGTGGCCATCACCAGCAGTCCCCAGCTGGTCCAGGCGGCGCGTGAGCCGGCCACCGAGACGGCGAAGACCTCGTCGCCCCCGCGCGGCTGCACAATCGACGCCGCCGCGAGGGTGACGCCGCCCAGGACGAGCATCGCGCCGGCCCACCGTCGCCGTCGCACGCGCCGGCGGGTGGCGTCGTCGGGCCGGCCCGGCTTCGTGCTGGGACGGACCTCGGAGGGGGGTGCGGACGGTGCGGTCATGGCGGTCATGGCGTCTCCCGGTGCGGTGGTCTGGGTGGCAGCGACGCTAGGCAGCCGTACGTCGCCGCCGCGCCCGGCGTGGGGCCGATCCGCATCGGTGTCAGGGAGGACGCCGGGCGCCGATCTCCACCCTGGGACTGATGCCGCGGGGCGCCGATCGTCCTACGCTCGTGGACATGAGGTCCTGGGCACTGGACCCACGCACACGCCACGCGCTGCTGGCCGTCGGGCTCGCGGTGGGGGCGGTCGCGCAGCTCGGGGTCGACGGTGACGTCGGTGCGCCGCTCCTCGGGTGGGTCCTCCTCACCACGCTCCCGCTGGCGCTTCGCGACCGCGCGCCGGTCACCGCCGGGCTCGTGGTCCAGGTCGTCTTCCTGGTCGGCACGCCGTGGGCGTTGCAGGTCGAGCTGCTGGCGCAGGGGGTCGCGGTGTTCCTCGTCGCCACCTACGTGGCGGCCCTGGGACCGGGTTCGTGGCGTGGATCGGTCCTCGCCGGGCTGGCGTCCCTGGCGCTGCTCGGGACCCAGGGCGCGATCGACCCGCGCTTCGACGCGACCGGTGCGGTGGTGGCGAACTGCGTCTACGTCGCGATGTCGTGGGGCGTCGCGGCGGCGGTCCGCGTCCATGCTGAGAGCGCGCGACGGTCGCGGCGGCTGGCCGAGCACGCGACGCGCACCTCGCGGCAGCAGGCGCGCCTGGCCGTCGAGGAAGAACGCTCCCGGCTGGCCCGTGAACTGCACGACGTGCTGGGGCACTCGATCTCGGTGATGGTGATGCGGGCGCGGGGCGGCATCCACGACCACGCGACCGATCCCGCCGTCGGGCTCGAGGCGCTGCGTGACGTCGAGGCGGTGGGGGCGCGGGCACTGGCCGACGTGCGCGTGCTCCTGCAGCTCGACCACGGCACACCGGCCGCCGACGACCCGGGTCCGGATCGTGAGGAGGGTGGCGCCGAGCACCGTCCGGCCCCGGGGATCGACGACCTGGCGGAGCTCGCCGCCCAGACGACCCGCGCCGGGCTGACGGTCGAGCTGAGCGAGCGTGGTGACCGCCGGCCGGTCAGCGGCGGACTCGCGCTGACGGCGTACCGCGTGGTGCAGGAGTCGCTCACCAACGTGATGCGTCACTCGCACGCGCCCTCGGCCCGGGTCGTGCTGGTGTGGGGCGAGCAGGACCTGCGGGTCGACGTCACCGATGCCGGGCCGTCGCTCCTGGGACCGCCGGGCGGTCGCGGGCTGCTGGGGATGACCGACCGGGTCAGGCTGCTGGGGGGCGAGCTCTCCTGGGGCGAGGTCGAGGGCGGTGGGTTCGGCGTACGGGCCTGCCTCCCGGTCACGTCCCCGTGAGCGGCTCGCCGGGACTCCGGCTGCTGGTGGTCGACGACGAACGGCTGGTCCGTCTCGGGCTGAGCGGCATCCTCTCCTCGGCCCCCGACGTGGAGGTGGTGGGGGAGGCCGCGGACGGCGTCGAGGCGGTCGAGGTCGCTCGGGCGACGCGCCCGGACGTGGCCCTCGTGGACGTGCGGATGCCGCGCTGCGACGGCATCGAGGCCACGCGCCGGCTGCGCGCGTTGCCGTCGCCGCCGGCCGTCGTGGTGCTGACCGCGTTCGATCTCGACCGCTACGTCTACGAGGCGGTGCAGGCGGGCGCCTGCGGGTTCCTGCTCAAGGACGCCCCGGAGGAGCGGCTGCTGGCCGCGGTCCGCGGGGCGGTCGAGGGCGTGGCCCTCTTCGACGCCCGGCTGACCCTGCGTCTGGTCGGCCGGTTCGCGGCCCGGACCCGGGCCGGGACCGAGCTGCGGCGTCGCCTGACGCCGCGGGAGGAGACCCTGCTGCTCGAGCTGGCCTCGGGTTCCGGCAACGCGGCCATCGCCGCGCGCCTGGACATCACCGAGGCCACCGTGAAGACCCACGTCTCGCACATCTTGGCCAAGCTCGGGCTGCAGACCCGTGTGCAGGCGGTGGTCCTCGCCTACGAGTCGGGCCTGGTCGGCACCGACCCGCGTTCCCCACGTTGACCCTCCCGCCGCGGGTCTGGCTCCGGGGGCAGCGGCTGCGGGTCGAGCTCGGCCAGCACGCGGTCCACGTCGAGGACCATCCAGCGCCGTCCACGTCCCCCGACGATGATGATCGAGGTCTCCTCGGCGATGGTGGGTCGCTGGTCGTCGTCGCGGACCTGCAGCGGCGTCCCGGTGACCACCGCCTCCAGGACGTCGGCCTGGCCGGCCGGCAGCGTCTCGAACAGGTCCTGCAGGTGGGACTGCACGTGTCGGATGTCCTCGGTGCGTCCCATCGCGGGACTCCTCTCCTCGGGTCGACCGCAGGCCGCAGGCCTGTCCAGGTCAGATCCCGAGACCGTCGCTCCACTGTGCGCCCGAACGCCGCGCCGCACCAGCCCCCGACGACGGGGGCTAGCGTGGGGACCCCGGCCGACGACCACCCGAGGGACGATCCACATGCCCCGCATGACCCCCAGCACGGTCCGGCTCCACGGCCACGACCTGTCCTACGTCGACAGCGGCACCGGCCCTGTCGTGCTGTTCATCCACGGGATCCTGGGCTCGCAGCGCCAGTGGGAGCACCTCGTCGACCGGATGGACGACGACCACCGGGTGCTGCTGCCCGACCTGTTCGGCCACGGCGACTCGGCCAAGCCGTCCGGCGACTACTCGCTGAGCTCCCACGCCGCGACCCTGCGCGACCTGCTCGACCGCCTCGGCGTCGACCGGGTGACGCTGGTGGGCCACTCGCTGGGCGGCGGCATCGCGATGCAGTTCTTCTACCTCTTCCCCGAGCGGGTCGAGCGCCTGGTCCTGGTCTCGAGCGGGGGACTGGGTCGCGAGGTCAACCTGGTGCTCCGCGCGGCGACCCTGCCCGGCGCGGCGCAGGTGCTCGGCGTCGTCGCCTCCGCACCGGTGCTGTCCCGCCTCGAGGCTCTCGGCCGCGGGGCCCAGCGGATCGGCTGGAAGCCCGGCGCCGACGTGGCCGCCGTCTGGCGCGGCTTCAGCACCCTCGGCGACCGCGAGAGCAGGGCCGCGTTCCTGTCCACAACCCGCGCCGTCATCGACGTCGGCGGCCAGAGCATCTCCGCCCACGACCACCTCGAGGGCGCGCTGCCGGTCCCGACGCTGATCGTGTGGGGCACCCGGGACCACATGATCCCGGCCGCGCACGCCGTCGCCGCCCAGCAGGCGGTGCCGGACTGTCGGGTCGAGCTGTTCGAGGGCGCCGGGCACTTCCCCCACCTCGACGCCCCGGACCGGTTCGCCCGGGTGCTGCGGGCGTTCGTCGCGGACGTCCCGGCCCAGGCGCGGCCCCGCCACGGGTGGGCGAGGCGACCCGCGCGCAAGGGGCTTCCCGGATAGCGTCCTGGGATGCCCGGTCGACGTCCGCCCCCGGCCCGTCGCCGCACCGCGTCACCACGCCGGACCGGCACGCGCGACCGGGCGCTGCCGGTCGCCGGACCGGGCGAACGGCTGTGGGTGCTCGACGTCCCCTACGGCACCCAGGTCGAGGGGGCCACGTGGCACCCGGCGGTCAGGACCCATCTCCACGTCGGCCGCGCCCTCCCGGCGCACCTCGCGCCGTACGCGCCGGGCCCGCACACCCTCGGGCGGTTCGTCGAGAACACCCTCAACGCCGACGGCCCGACGCCCGTCCCCGAGCCGACGGGCGTGCTCGAGCCACGGCAGAACCAGTACGAGGCGGCCGACGCGATCGCGGCACGAGCCGCGGCGGGCGGACGTCAGTTCCTGCTGGCCGACGAGCCGGGCGTGGGCAAGACGATCTCCGCGGTCCTCGGGGCGACGGCGGTCGGCGACCTCCGGGGTGCGCGACGGGTGCTCGTCGTGGCGGACCGGCCCGCCGCGATCACCATCGGCCACTGGTGCCGCACCATCGAGGCGCTGGGCGACGCCGGCCTGGAGTGGGTGGTGATCACCTGGGACCGGCTCGAGAAGGTCACGGGCCACGACTGGGACGTGATCATCGCCGACGAGGCCCACGCGCTGCGGCGTACGACGACGAAGCGGTGGAAGCACTGGGCGCGGGTCTCGGGGCACGGACGATCGCACGAGACGGCGCCGTTCGTCATCGCGACTACCGCGACCCCCGGACACACGCCGCTGGAGCTGCCCTACCTCGCCCCCGCCTACGGGCAGGTCCACGACGAGCCGGTGCGCGAGTGGACCTCGGCGTCCCGACCGGCCGAGGTGTTCGCCGCCGCGCTCGAGCGCCACGGCGTCGGGGTCGAGCAGGGTCGTCACGGCGCGACCTGGACCACCGACGCCGGGCGGCGCGCCGCGGACCTGAAGCTGGTGCGCGGCTGGCTGGCCGACGACCGTCCCCCGGCGATGCTGCACCGCGCCGCGCCGTGGGGCCCGGTGCCGATCTCCGGGATGCCGGTGGCGCTGACGCCGACGGAGCGCAGCGCGTACGACGCCGAGTGGGGCGAGTTCTGCCGCGAGATGGAGATCGCGCGGCGTGGCCGCAGCATCGCGAAGGGCCGGTCCGCGCTGCTGCGCTTCCGTCAGAAGGCCGGGCTGCTCCGGGTCGACTCGACGGTCGCCTGGATCGCCCAGCAGGTCCAGGCCGAGCGCCAGGTGGCGTGCTCGGTGGAGTTCGTCGCCACCGCGGCCGACCCGATCGCCGACCGGCTGCGCGACTCGGGCATCGACGTGGCCACGATCTACGGCCGCGACCGGTTCGACCCCGAGGTCGAGCGGCTGCGGTTCCAGACCGGGCGAGCGAGGGTCTGCGTGTTCACCACGGTCGCGTCGATCAGCCTGCACGCCGGTGAGGCCCTCCCCGACGGTCGGCGGGCCAGCACCGAGCCTCGGGTCGGCGTCTTCCACCAGCCACGGTTCTCGGGGATCGCGGGGCGGCAGGTGACCGGCCGCACCCACCGCGACCACCAGGTCTCGCCGTGGCACGTGGCCTACGCCGAGGGCACGGTCGAGGAGCAGGTCGGCAAGGTGATGGTCGAGCGGATCGCCGCCGCCTCCGACACCGTCGGCGGCGACACCACCGGACTGGCCGACCTCGCCCGGCTCCTCGGGGCCGACTGGCTCCCGACCACGACGCTGACCGAGGACGGGGCCTGACCGTCCGTCGGTCCGACCTGCGAGAGTGCGAGCCGGAGCCGGCACCCCGGCCCGTCGTACCCGACCCAGGAGAACGCCTTGATCTACATCACCGTGAAGAAGAAGCTCAAGCCCGGCACCGCGGAGGCCTACCTCGCGGCGAGCCAGGCCTACACCGACGCGACCCGCGCCGAGCCCGGCAACCTGTTCTACGAGCACTACCGCAGCGTCGACGACCCCGACACGATCCTGACGATCGAGGCCTTCACCGACAAGGCGGCCGGCGAGGCCCACGTCAACACCGACCACTTCCAGAACGGGGTGGACGGCGACGCCAAGCAGTACATCGCCGAGCGCCCGGACATCATGTACATCGACGCCGCGGACCGTGACGGCTGGGACAAGATGTCGGAGTTCTGAGCCGTACGCCGGACCTCAGATCGCCCGCAGCCCGGCGGTCACGACGACCGCGACGACGACGCACAGCACGAGCGAGCAGCGTCGCCAGAGCATCACGCCGGCGACGGCGACGCCGACGGTGTGGGCACCCACCGACCACGAGCGCCCGCTGGCGAGCACCGAGGTGACGACGAGCGCGCACAGGAGCGTCGGCGCCATCAGCACGATCACGCGGGTGAACCACGGCGGCAGCTCCCGGCCGCCGAGGAGCACCGGGCCGAAGGCCTTGATGAGGACCGTCAGCGCGGCGCAGCCGAGGATGAGGACCCAGACCTGGGTGGAGGTCAGCGTCATGCCGGTCTCCTCACGAGACCGATCAGCGCCACGGCGCTGGCGGCCAGGATCGGGATGCCCGGAGGACTGATCGGCACCAGCGCGAGGGCGAGGAGACCGCCGCCCGCCGCCGCCCAGCGGGACGTCCGGTCCCTCAGCTCGGCGATCAGCAGCGACAGGAAGAACACCGGGTAGATCGCGTCGAGGCCGAGCCGGTGCGTGTCACCCAGGGCCTGCCCGAAGACCGCGCCGACGACCGAGCCCAGTGTCCAGGTGAGGTACTGCGGGAGGGTCGTGCCGAACAGCAGCCACCGGTCGAAGGTGCCGTCGCCGCGGTTGGCCAGCGCCCACGAGGAGTCGACGACGGTCTGGCCCTGCGCCGCCCGCTTCCACGGGCCGCCCGGCAATGACGGCGCCAGCGCGACGCCCATGGCCAGGAAGCGCGTGTTCATCAGGCTCGCCGCGGTCAGCGCGGCGGGGATGCCGCCACCGACGGTGACCACCGACAGCATCGCGAACTGAGCGGAGCCGGCGAACACGACCGCCGAGGTGACGACCGCCTGGGTGACGCTGAAGCCGGCCTGACGGGCCAGGACGGCGAACGAGAGGCTGAGCAGGAAGCCGACCACCGCGAACGGGACCCCCAGCCGCACGCCGCGACGGAACGCCTCGCGCGCCCCCGCGTCCCTCGCCTCCGCCACGTCCGCAGTGTAGGAAGCCCTGACCGGCAGCCGGGAAGAAGGCGGGCCGGGGCGGGGTTCTGCCCGACATGAAGAACATCGGCTTCCTGTCGTTCGGCCACTGGAACCCGTCGGCGCACTCGCAGGTGCGCTCGGCCTCCGACGTGCTGCTGCAGTCGATCGAGCTCGCGGTCGCGGCCGAGGAGCTGGGCGCCGACGGCGCCTACTTCCGGGTGCACCACTTCGCCCGGCAGCTCGCCTCACCGTTCCCCCTGCTCGCCGCGGCCGGCGCCAGGACCAGCCGGATCGAGCTGGGCACCGGCGTGATCGACATGCGCTACGAGAACCCGCTCTACATGGCCGAGGACGCCGGGGCCGCCGACCTGATCGCCGGCGGCCGGCTGCAGCTCGGCGTCAGCCGCGGATCACCGGAGCAGGTGGTCGACGGCTTCAAGTACTTCGGCTACGACCCGGGCGAGGGCAACGACCACGCCGGCATGGCGCGTGAGCACACACGGGTGTTCCTCCAGGCGATCGAGGGCGCTCGGTTCGCCCAGCCCCACCCGCGACCGATGTTCCCCAACCCGCCCGGGCTGCTCGGTATCGAGCCGCAGTCGCCCGGCCTGCGCGACCGGATCTGGTGGGGTGCCGGTACCCGCAAGACCGCCGTCTGGGCTGGGGAGCAGGGCATGAACCTGATGAGCTCGACGCTGCTCACCGAGGACTCGGGGGTGCCGTTCCACCAGCTCCAGGCCGAGCAGATCCACCTGTTCCGCGAGGCGTGGAAGACGGCCGGCCACCAGCGCGAGCCGCGGGTCTCGGTCAGCCGCAGCATCTTCCCGATCGTCGACGCGACCGACCGGGCGTACTTCGGTGCGCAGCGGGGCAGCGAGGACCAGGTCGGGTTCATCGACGGCGGCACGGCCCGGTTCGGCAAGACGTACGCCGGTGAGGTCGACCAGCTGGTGAGGGAGCTGGCCGAGGACGAGGCGATCGCGGCCGCGGACACGCTGCTGCTGACGATCCCCAACCAGCTCGGCGTCGACTACAACGCGCACCTGCTCGACAGCGTCGTGCGCCACGTCGCCCCGGAGCTGGGCTGGCGCTGAGGGCGCTCAGGCCCGGAGCACCTTCTCCATCGGCTTGCCCTTCGCGAGCTCGTCGACCAGCTTGTCGAGGTAGCGGATCCGCCGCATCAGCGGGTCCTCGACCTCCTGCACCTTGACCCCGCAGACCGACCCGGTGATGAGCGAGACGTGCGGGTGGAGCGAGGCCGCGGCGAAGAAGTCCTCGAAGGTGGTGCCGGCCTCGAGGTGGTGCTGCAGCGTGGGCGCGTCGAAGCCGGTGAGCCAGCCGACGACCTCGTCGAGCTCGGCCCGGGTGCGCCCCTTCTTCTCCACCTTGGCGAGGTAGTGCGGGTAGACCGACGCGACGCTGGTGGTGAAGATCCGGTGGCCCATGCCCGGAGGGTAGACCGGGCACCGACCGCGGGTCACGGGCCACGGGGTCCTGGCGCGGGCCCGGAGGGCGTGATTGGCTGCCACGTCGGGGCGTTCCGTCGGGGCGTCCCCTGCCGCCGGCTCGGGGAGGCGTCGTGGACGAGTCGCTGGACGGCGCCCACCTGTGGCGCCTGACGCTCGAGCACTCGCCCATCGGGATGAACCTCGTCGCCCTCGACGGCCGGCTGCTCATGGTCAACCGCGCCTTCTGCGACATGCTCGGCTACGACGCGACCACGTTGACTCGGCGCGGGTTCCAGGACGTCAGCCACCCGGACGGGGCCGAGGCCGACCGCCTGGTCTTCGCCCGGGCCAGCTCGGGTGAGATCGACTCCTTCCGGATGCTCAAGCGCTACGTCCACGCCGAGGGCCACGCCGTGTGGGGCGACCTGTCGGTCGCGCTGGTGCGCGACGGCGACGGGCACCCGCTCCACCTGATCGCGCAGATCCTCGACGTGACCGAGCAGCGCGAGCGGGAGGCGCGCCTGGAGGCCGCCCGGGCCGAGCTGCAGCGCGAGCACCAGACGCTGGAGGCGATCTTCGAGGCGGTGAGCGTCGGCCTGCTGCTGATCGGGCGCGACGGTCGCTACGAGCGGATGAACCGCCGCCACCGGGAGACCATGGACCTGCCGTTCCCGGACGGGCACGCGGGACAGGCCGGCCAGCTGGGCCACGTCTACCACCTCGACGGCGAGACCCTGCTGACCGCGGAGGAGATGCCGTCGTCCCGGGCGGTCGCGGGGGAGGAGTTCTCCGACTTCACCTACTGGGTCGGTCGCGACCCCCGCACCCGCGCCGCGTTCTCCACCTCGGCCCGGCAGGTGCGCGGTCCCGACGGCGAGCGGCTCGGCGCTGCCCTGGCCTACCAGGAGGTCACCGAGCTGCTGCGCGCGGTGCAGGTCCAGGACGAGTTCGTCTCCTCGGTCTCCCACGAGCTGCGTACGCCGATCACCTCGGTGCTCGGTTACCTCGAGCTGCTGTGCGACCACGACGACCTGCCGACCGACGTGCTGGCCCAGCTGCACGTCGTACGCCGCAACGCCGAGCGGCTCGAGTCGCTGCTCTCCGACCTGCTCCTCGTCGGCCAGGTGGGGGAGGACCGGCTGGTGCCGCAGCGGGCGTGGAGCGACCTGGCCGCGGTGCTGGACGAGGCGGTCGAGTCGGTCCGACCCGCCGCGGCCGAGCGGGGCGTCGACGTCGCGCTCGACGCCCCGACCGGGGTCACGGCCCTCGTGGACGAGCAGCAGGTCCGTCAGGTGGTCGACAACCTGCTGTCCAACGCCGTGAAGTACAGCGACGTGGGCGGAGCCGTCGGCGTCCTGCTCCGCCAGGTCGCGGGTGCGGTCGAGATCGAGGTCCGCGACACCGGGATGGGCATCCCGTCGCACGAGGTGGACCTGGTCTTCGGCCGGTTCTTCCGCGGCGATGCGGCGCGGGAGCAGCACATCGCCGGCACCGGTCTCGGCCTCGACATCGTCAGCTCGATCGTCGCCGCCCACGCGGGCACGGTCAGCGTCGAGAGCGAGGTGGGTCGCGGCAGCACCTTCCGGGTGGTGCTGCCCCAGCCGGGCGGGGTGCCCGAGGACCCCGCCGGCGCGTAGACGACAGCAGCCCACGACCGGGAGGTCGCGGGCTGCTGGTCGAGCGGGAGGTCAGCGGGTCAGCTGTCCTTGCGCTCCTGCTTCTTGGTCTCGGTGAGCTGCTCGAGGCGCTCGGCGTCGGCGCGGGCGTCGTCGGCGGCCTTCTTCGACGCCTTGGCGTCGTCGAGCTCGGCCTTGGCCTCGCGCTGGGCGGCGGCCTTCTTGTCCTCGGCGCGCTTCTGCTCCGCGGCCTTCTGCTTCTCGACGGCGTCCTTGCGGTCCTGCGCCTTCTTGTCCGCGGCGGCCTTCTTGTCGGCGGCGACCTGCGCGGCCTTCTTCTCGGCCTCGGCCTTGCCCTTCGCCTCGGCGACGTCGGCCTCCTTCAGCCCGGACGCGGCCTTGTCCTGGGCCTGCTCGCGCTGCTTGGCGGCCTTGCGGCGCGCGGCGGCGGACTTCTTGGAGGCCTCGCGGCGACGCTCGGCGGCCTCGGCCTCGAGCTGGGTGGCGGTCGCGAGCTTGGCCGAGCGCTCCAGGCGGTCGGTGCCGCGCCGGGTCAGCTGCTCGTTGAACAGCAGCGTGCCGGCCAGCTTGTCGGTGGAGCCGACGACGCGGTCGAAGCCGAGACGCGCGGGGGCGTCGTCCGCGACCCGGCTGCTCAGCCGACGGTCGACGACCGTCAGGGGAAAGCGGGCGATCTCGTAGGGCAGGGCGATCAGGGTCTTGATCATGGGGTGGGTCCTCACTTCTCGGTGTCGGCGCGCAGCTGCGCGGCCTGTACGTCGGCCTGGGTGG
Source organism: Marmoricola sp. Leaf446 (assembly GCF_001424755.1). Taxonomy (GTDB): domain Bacteria; phylum Actinomycetota; class Actinomycetes; order Propionibacteriales; family Nocardioidaceae; genus Marmoricola. The sequence goes on along the minus strand of NZ_LMRF01000006.1, from coordinate 635,240 downwards.
CCTCGCGCTCGAGGCGCGCCTTCTCGGCAGCGGCCTGCTGCTCGGTGGCGTCGGCGGAGCGCACCTCGCGCTCCGCGTCCTGCAGGTTCTTCTCGGCGAGCTGCTCGGCGTCGCGCTCGGCCTTGGCGCGCTCGGCGGCGGCCAGCTGGGCGGCGTCGCGCTCGGCGGCGTCGTGCTCGCCCTCGCGGCGGTCCTCGACCTGCGACTCCGCCTTGGCGGCGTCCTTCTGGGCCTCGCCCTGCTCGCGGGCGGCCTCGCGGCTGGTCTCGCGGAGCTCCTGCGAGGCCTCCTCGCGCTTGGCGTCGGCCACGGCCTCGTCAGCGACAGCCTGCTTGCGGTTGGCGGCCTCGGCCTGCTGGAGCTGGCCCTCCTCGACCAGCTCGTCCTTCCCGGTCACGGCTCCGGCCACTTCCTTGGCCTTGCCCTTGACGCTGTCCAGCAGTCCTTCGCGTGCCTGTGCGGCGTTGTCGTTGCTCATACCTCACCGTGCCCGGTGCGGGGGAGGCCGAGACGAGGTCGCAGTGTGACGTTGGTCCCCTCAGGCGGCGCGCACGACCCGGTGGACGTCGACGGGGTGCGGCACCCGCGGCCCGTCGTACGCCGGGTCGGTGCGGGCCACGGCCGCGAGGTACTCCCGCACCAGCGGGCGCAGCCGCGGGGTGAGCCTGCCCTGCACCGTGAAGTCGAGGACCCGGTCGCTCGCGTCGACGAGGTCGAGGCGCGCCCCCAGGGTGGTGGTCGGCTCGGCACGCAGCCCGGCGTCGGCGAGACCGCGGGCGACGTCCTCGCTGAACCACTGCCGGTGCCCCGCCACCGGGGGCGCGAGCACGTCGGTGAGCGCGTTGAGCACGCCGCGGGGGCCGCTGAGCACGAGCAGCTCGCCGCCCGGCCGGAGCAGGTCGTGGGCCGCTCGCAGCGCGACCGCGACGTCGGGCACGTAGTACATCGAGTGCACGAAGGTGACGACGTCGAACCCGCCCGTCAGCCGGGCGTCGGCGAACGTCGCGACCTGCGGCTCGGCGCTCAGCGCGTCGCGGCGCAGCCCCGCCATCGCCGCCGCCCAGGACCGGGTGCTGCCGGCCCACGGGTCGACCCCGACGTAGCGGACCGGTCGTGGCTGCACGACGTCGACGGCCGCGCGCGCGACCTGCGCGTCGAGCGCCCCGTCGCCGCAGCCCACCGACAGCACCGAGACCGGGCCGGTGGGACGACCGGCGAGCCGGGCGCACAGGTGGTCGGCGATCAGCGCGCGCTGGTCGGAGCGGGCCTCGAAGGCGGCGTGGTCGCGGGCGTACCCCTCGGGCGCCAGCGCCGGGAGCGGCCCGGCCCCGCGGTGGGCCTCGCGCAGCGCGTCGAGCAGCCCGGGGCCGGCGTCCTGCCGCACCTGCGGCGCGGGTCCCGGCGAGGGGGCCCGCGTTAGGTTGGTCACCTCGGCGAGTCAAGCACGCGGCCCATCACGGGTGCCGCTCTCGGACGACCGGGTGAGGGGCTCCCATGACCACCGGCGACACCGCCGCACGCAGCCTCGAGCACTGGAGCGAGGCGGGGCGCACCGGCATGGAGGCGTTCTACGCCCTGGCCACCGAGGACTACCGCCAGCTCGCGCTGGCCGCCGACTGGCGCACCCTGCTCGCAGAGCGCGCCCACGAGGGCTGGTCGCTGCTCGACGTCGCCTGCGGCAGCGGCAAGTGGCCGACCGCGCTGCTGCGCCACGTCGACCTGGCCGGGCTGCCCGACGTCGCCTACGACCTGCTCGACCCCTCGGAGTTCTCGGTGCGGGAGGCCGGGGGAGCGCTCCGCCCGCCCTTCGTCGCCCGCCACGAGCTGGTGACCACGCTGCAGGACCTGGCGCCCGAGCACACGGCGTACGACGTCGTCTGGGCCACCCACGCGCTCTACGCCCTGCCCCCGGCCGAGCTGGACGCCGCCGCCGAGCGCTTCGTCGCCGCGATCGCCCCGGGCGGGCTGGGCCTGGTCGCCCAGGCCACCGCCGCCTCGCACTACCTGGTCTTCTACGACGCGTTCCGCGCCGGCGTGCGCGACGCAACGCCGTACACCACCGCGGAGCAGGTGCGTGACGCCCTCGCCGGCGCCGGGGCCGACGTGCGCGAGCAGCGGGTGCGCTACCGCACCGGCACGGGCGACCGCGCGGTCGTGGAGGGCTTCCTGCAACGCTGCGCCTTCGACACCGGGGTGTCGCTGGAGGAGATGGAGGCGGCGCCGGTGCTCGGCGACTACCTCGCCTCCTGCCGCGACTCCGCCGGCTCCTACACCTTCGAGCACGAGGCGGCACTGCTGTGGCTGTGAACCCCGAGGTCAACGAGCGACTCCCCGCGCAGAACCGCGAGGGCGGGCTCGAGCAGGACTGGGCGGGCGACGACCAGGACTGGTGGGACTGGTACGTCACCCTGGCCGTCAACGAGCAGGCCCCGACCGACCTGGTCGCCGGCCCGGGGCTCCCGCCCGTCGACCCCGCGTCGGACGAGCAGCTGGCGCACGAGCTGGCCGAGCCCTACGACCTGCCGCGCGACGCCGTCGAGCAGTTCGCCCGCGACGCCTTCGTGCGGCTGCCGGGCGTGCTCTCGCCCGCCGTCGTGCGCCGTCTCGCCGAGCGGCTCGAGGTGCTGCTCCGGGCCGAGCACGGCGACGACGTGGCCGGCCGGTTCACCGCGCTGGAGCAGATGTGGCTGCACGACGACCTGATGCGCGCGGTCGCGCTCTCGCCCCGCCTCGGCGGGCTGGCGGCGTCGCTGCTGGGCGAGACCGGCGTACGGCTCTACCACGACAACGCGCTGTCCAAGGAGCCCGGCTGCGGCCGCACCCCGTGGCACCACGACGCCGAGCACTTCCCGCTCCAGACGGTCCAGGCGGTCACCGCGTGGATGCCGATGTCGGCGATCCCCGGCCGGATGGGCCCGCTGTCGTTCGCCCGCGGCCGCGACGTCCGCGAGCAGGTGGCCGACCTCGCCTTCGACAAGGTCGGCACGTCGTACGACGCCGCCGTCGCCGACCGCTTCGCCGAGCGCGGTGTCGCGGTCGAGTCGCAGCCGTTCGCCGTCGGGGACGTGTCGTTCCACTCCGCGCTGTGCTTCCACACCGCCGGCCCCAACCTGACCACCCAGCCGCGCCGGGCGCTGGCCACGACCTACTTCGTCGACGGCGCCCGCGTCGTGGAGTCGCCCACGCTGATCAGCGGCACCTGGCGGGAGTTCCTCCCGGGTGTCGAGCCGGGTGGGATCGCCGCCTCCGAGCTGAACCCCGTGGTGGGCCGGGTCGAGCGCTGACCCACCGGCCGGGCGAGGTGTTGTCAGGCCCGCGTGACGGGACGACAGTGGGACCACCCCGGACGCGCCGGGGCGACCGAGGAGGCCCCATGTCGACCCACCACCGCCCCGCCCTCGTCCGCGCCACCCTGGCCCTGGAGGACGCCACCGCCCTCGACGGAGCGGTCGGCGCGCTGCGTCCGCACGTCACGAGGCTCTTCGGCAGCGGGGTCCGCGGCCGGGTGCTGCGCGGCGACCAGGTCGGCCACGCGCTGCACCCGGTGCTGACCAACCTCGTGCTCGGCAGCTGGACCTCGGCAGGCGTGCTCGACGTCGTCGGCGGCGCGGGCGCGGCCGGTTCGGCCCAGCGACTCGTCGCCACCGGCCTCCTGTTCGCCGGCCCCACCGCCTGGACCGGCTGGGCCGAGTGGTCCGGCACCGGGCAGCGCGAGCAGCGGGTTGGCCTCGTCCACGCGGCCACCAACGGGGCCTCGATCGGCCTGTACGCCGCGTCGTACCTCGCCCGACGACGGGGGGACCACCGCGCCGGGCGCGCCTGGGCCCTGGCCGGGGCGACAGTCTCGAGCGTGGGTGCCTACCTCGGGGGACACCTGTCGCTCGCCAAGAAGGTCGGCAGCCACCACCCGGCGTACGACGCGACCTGAGTCAGCGGTCGGTGCGGCCGACGTCGAGCCCGGCGGCGAGCTCGAGGTCGGTCTCCACGTCGATCCCGGCGAGCCGTCGCGCGGCGACCTTGAGCGGCACCAGGTAGCGGCCGTCCCGGGGGAACAGCGCGGTCGTGAAGAGCGTGCCGTGGATGCGGACCGTGACCGGCACCTGGCCCCAGTACTCCAGCCCCTTGGCGGCGAGCTTGATGTCCTCGGTCTCCTCGGCCGGCACCCGCAGGAACCAGTACGGCGCCGGGCCGCGCCACTCCACGACCTCGCCGGTGAACTCGAAGTCCATCGCACGAGTATCACCCGGGACCCGGGACGACGGGCAGTCCGAGCGCCACGTCCCGGCGGCGCGCCCCCGGGCCGGGCCAGGGCCGGAGCCCGACCGGCGCCTGACAGGCTGGACGCGTGAGCGACCTTCCCCCCGACGACGACCTGCGCCCCGAGGTCCGCTGGGCCACCCACGCCGGCCCCGACTTCCTCGTGCTCCAGCTCCCGCCCGTCCCCGTCGTGCAGGGCGGCGGTGCGCACGACGCGATGAAGAAGCTGTTCGCGCTGCGCGGGTTCCGCCCGGTCGCGCAGACCGACGACCTCGACCTGCAGCCCGCCAACGGCTGCCTGCTGACCCGCACCGGCCGGACCCGTGCCGAGCTGCTGCTGCGGATCGGGGGCGAGGACGCCAGCCGGATCCCGCTGCACTCCCTCGACCACGCGTGGCTCGCCCGCGCCGTGAAGGGCGGCCAGGCGGCGGTGCTGCTCGCCGAGGCGGCCGTGGGCGCGGACGGCATCGTCACCCGGGCCGACCTGCTCCGCGACGTGGACGCCGGCGTCGTGCTGGCCGCGCTCGTGCCCGCCGGCGACGCCTGAGCCCCACCGGTCCGGGCGCTGCTGCGTCACCCGGTCGAGGAGGTGATGCCGTCCTCGGCGGGCTCGAGGGTGAAGGAGCCGACGAACTGCTCGAACTCCTCGGTGCGGCGGTCCGGCACGTCGTCCGGGGCGGCCGAGGCCTGCCACACCAGCTGGTAGGTCACGTCGAGGCCCTCGGGGCTCGCGAGGTAGACCACCAGGGTCGAGTCGTCGTCCCCGCCGGTGACGGTGGACCACGTGAGGTCCCCGACCTCCACCTCGGCGGGCTGGTAGTCGGCCTCCGGCGGTGCGTCCGCCTCGATCTCGTCCAGCATGTCCTGATACGCCTCCTGCTGGACCTTGTCGCCGATCAGGCCCACGCCCATCGTGACCTCGAGCCCGTCCGCGCTCAGGGAGGCCATCCGCAGGTCGGGCGAGGTGGTGTAGCCCTCGGGGAAGCGCCACTGCGCGTCCAGCCCGGTGCCGGGGAACTCCTTGGCCAGGATCGGTCGCTGCAGCAGGTCGTCGTCGGGGTCGAGCACTCGGGGCGAGGGGGACGCGGACTCGGCCTCGGGCTTCCCCTCGGGAGCAGCCCCGGCCTCGGTGCCCGAACCGCCGCAGGCGGCGAGGCCGGCCGTGAGCACGAGCGCGGTCGCGGCGCCGAGCAGGCGGCGTGGGTGGATCCGGGTCATGCGTCCCCCGAGGGTGTGTGTGGCCGGAGCACGACGGTAGCGACCGCACGACCGACGTGCCCGGGTTTCGGGCCGGTCGTGCTCGTTACCGAGAGGCAGCCGGACGGCTCACCGGCTCGGCGTCACCGGGGCGACGGGCGCGGAGGAGGAGGACGAGGGGGAGGAGCGGTCGTCCTCGGAGCCGCCGCACCCGGTCAGGGCGGAGGCGAGACCGACGGCGAGACCGACGGCGGCGACCCGTCCCGTGGTCGAGGGGTGGGTCCGGGGCGTGGACCACACGGGGCGGGCGGCCGCCCGGATGTCGGCCTGGACCACCTCGAAGCCGCTGGCCGTCAGGGTGCTGCCTCGAGGTCGAGGGACCCGACGGTCTGGTAGACCTCGTCGAGCCGCTCGCCCGGCGTGTCGGCCACGGTCGTGTCGTAGGCGAACAGGAGGACCGCGTAGGTGCCGTCGACGCCGTCGGGCGACCAGAAGTAGGTGCGCAGGCTGCCCGACGTGCTGTCCGTCGCGGTGGTGACGATGGGCTTGCCCCCCACCTCCACCTCGTCGACGGTGACCTCCTGGTCGGCGTCGGCGCGGTCCGCCAGCGCCTGGCCCTCGGTGCGGCTGTCGGTGCCGGCCTTGAAGCCGATCGCGAGGTCGTACTTCGCGCCGTCCTCGTCCTGCGACGAGGCCTGCTGCGCGTCCGACGTCTCGTAGGTCTCCGGGAACTTCCACGTCAGGTTGCGGTCGGTCCCCTTGATGACGACGCCGCGGACGACGTCGTCGAGCAGGTCCTCACCCGGGTCGGCGGGGTCGACGCTCGCCGCACCGTCGGCCTCGACGCCGATGGAGGCGCCGGTGGAGGCGCTGGTGGACGCGCTGGTGGACGGCGTGGCCGCCCCGGAGTCCTCCGCGGACCCGCCGTCGCCCCCCGACTGCCCGCACCCGGCGAGGACCATTGCGGCCAGGCAGGCGAGCACCGCTCCGACCGCGCGCGTCCGTCGTGCCCCCATGCGTTCCCCCGTGGTGATGAGCGTCCGGCGACGCTAGCAGCGGAGGTGCCCCCGCCTCAGGGGAACGGACCGGGCCGTCGGGAACCCGACCCGGCTCAGCGGGGGACCTGCTGCAGCGTCCAGCCGTTGCCGTCGGGGTCCTCGAAGTGGGCGTAGAGCACCCCGCCGAGGTCGTCCACGTCGGAGACCTCCACCTCGCGCTCGACCAGCGTGCGGCGTACGGCGTCCAGGTCGTCGACCACGAGGTGCAGCCCCCGCAGCCGCGGCGCCTCGGGGTCGCTGATCCCGACGCCGATGACGATCGAGCAGGCCGACCCGGGCGGGGTCAGCTGCACCACGCGCATGCCGTTGCCGGGCTCGACGTCGTGGTCGAGGCTGAAGCCGAGCTGGTCGACGTAGAACGCCTTGGCGGCGTCGACGTCGGTGCACGGCAGCGGGATCAGCTCCAGCCGCATCTCGAGGCTCATCCGCGCAGCCCGGCGTCGATCTCGGACAGCGCCTGCGTCAGCCCGACCTGCGGGCTCCAGCCCCACGCGTGGGCACGGTCGGCCGAGAGACGTCCGGTCCAGGCCGGGCCGTCCTCCCAGGTCGGCTCGACGCCGAGGGCAGCCGTGACGGTGCCGAGGTAGTCGCGCTGGGTCGCCTTCTCGCCGGTGACGTTGAGCGGGGTGCAGCCGCCCTCCACGGGCCCGGTCGCGGGGTCGGAGCCGCTGGGGATGCGGCCGGCCGCGAGGTCGGCGGCGACCGCGGCGAGGTCGTCGACGTGCACCCACGGGAAGGTGGCGTCGGGCTGGGTGCTGCGCGCGGACTCGTCGTCGCGTACCTGCGCGGGCCGGAGCGTGTTCCACACCGAGGTCTCGCCCGCGCCGAGGATGGCCGGGGGCCGCAGCAGCACCGTGGTCAGGCCATCGACCTCGGCGAGCGCGCGGTCGGTGGCCAGCTTGGTCACGGGGTAGTCGCCCCCGTCCTCGCCCACCACCCGGGACTCCTCGTCGACGTCGCCGGCCTCGGGGGAGCGGTCGTAGACGGCCGCGGTCGAGATGTGGACCAGCCGGGTGACGCCGGCGTCGCGGGCGGCCCGGGCCAGGACGGGCGTGCCCTCGACGGCGATGCGGTGCTGGGTCTCGAGGTCGGAGCCCATCGGGTGGACGGTGGTGACCACGGCGTCGGCGCCCTGCACCACCGTCTCGGCGAGGTCGGGGTCGAAGAAGTCGCCGACGTGCTCCTCGACGCCGGCGAGGTCGGGCGCGGTGCCGGCGCGGCGTACGACCGCACGCACCGACGCGCCCCGCTCGACGAGGGCCTCGACGGTGCGGGCCCCGACGAGGCCGTTGGCCCCGGTGACCACGACGACGGGGGAGGAGCCAGGGGAGGACGTGGTGCTGCTCGACTCGGTCATGTCCCCAGCCAAGCACGCAGCCCGGCCGGGTGGTGGAGGAGGTCGCGTGGCCGTGCGGTTGCCCGGCGGGTCACGGACACGGGGTCGGCCACGCCGAAGTGACGATCAGTTCGTCCGGCCCGGGCCGGGCGCCACGCTCACCGGCCCGCGCCCCGTGTCGAGCTGATCGTCGCTCGGGTGCGCACCGGAGCCAGGTCCGGCTGGCCGCTGTCGCGTCGGGTCAGGCGGGGAGGGCGGGCAGGACGCGGCCGGTGACCTCGCCGAGGGTGATCCGGCCGCCGAGGGCGCCGGGGGCGGTGGCGCGCAGGGTGACCTGGGCGCCGTCGGGGAGGAAGCGCTCGCCGCGGAACAGCTCGAGCAGCGAGCCGACCTGGTCGGGGGCGTCGCCGGAGATGGTGCCGCTGGCGTAGAGGTCGCCGGTGCGCAGCGAGGCGCCGTTCGCGGTCAGGTGGGCGAGCATCTGCGCGGGGGACCAGTACGTCGCGGCGTACGGCGGGCGGCTGACCACGTCGCCGTCGACCACCACCTCGACGGCGACGTCGTAGCCGGCGGGCTCGGCGACGGCGAGGTGCGCCGGCGGGGGCGGGTCCTGCCCGGGGAGCGGGACGCGGGCGGCCTCCAGCGCGGCGAGCGGGGTGACCCAGCCGCTGATCGAGGTCGCGAAGGACTTGCCGAGGAACGGCCCCAGCGGGCGGTACTCGAAGGCCTGCACGTCGCGCGCCGACCAGTCGTTGAGCAGGGTCACGCCGAAGACGTGGTCGCGGAACGCCGTGGTCGGCACCGGCGTCCCGTGGACCGAGGGCGCCCCGACGACGAAGCCGAGCTCGGCCTCGAGGTCGAGCCGCTCCGTGGGTCCGTACGACGGCCGCTGACCCCAGGGCCGCCGCACGTCGGTGCCCGAGACGACGACCGTCCCGGCGCGGCCGTGGTAGCCGATCGGCAGCGAGCGCCAGGCCTCGGGGAGCGGGTCGGCGGCGTCGGGCCGGAACAGCCGGCCGACGTTGGTGGCGTGCTGCCGCGAGCAGTAGAAGTCGACGTAGTCGGCGACCTCGAACGGCAGCAGCGCCGCGACGTCGGCGACGGGCGTCAGCAGCGGCTCGACCTCCGCGCGACGGCCCGGGTCGGTCAGCGCCTCGACGACGCTCGCGCGGGTGCTCCCCCACAGCGCCGGGCCGCGGGCGAGGAACGGGCCCAGCGACGGGGCGGCGTGCACGGGGTCGCCGGTGAGCCGACCGAGGTCGAGCACCAGGTCGCCGACCCGGACCCCGACGTACGGCGTCCCACCGGCCCCGGCGACCACGGCGAGCGGGAGGTGGTCGACGTCGTGGCCCGACCCCGCCGCGCCCTCGACCCAGGTCGGCGCGGGGCTCACGTCAGGTCCCGGACCGACAGGTCGTCGAGCGCGACGGCGAGGTCGGGCACCGCCACCGAGACGCACCATCGTCGCGTGCGGCGCGCGGCGTCCGGGTCGTCACGGACCCAGGCCACGGCGGCGTCGGCGTCCCCGAGCGCCGCGGCGACGGCGGCCGGCCCGTCGCCGTCGAGCGCGACCCGCACCGCGCGCAGCCCGGTGAGGGCGTCGTCGAGGCCGTCGCCGACGAGGGCGAGCGGCAGCTCGCGGTCGAGAGCCGCCTCGATCGCGGCGGCGGTCCCCGGGCCGGGCGCGTGGGCCAGCAGCACGCCGAGCTCACGCGCGGCCAGCTCGTCGAGCGCGCCCAGCCACCCCGCCGTGGGCTCGCCGGTCAGCACCGGCAGCGCGACGTGGACCGCGAGATCCTCCGGGGCCTCGGTCACGTCGAGCACCTGCACGACGCGACGGGCGTTGTGGGCGAGGTCGGCCTCGTCGCGCAGCGCGATCTCGACGCGACGCACGGCCAGGTCGCTCGTCACGAGCGACCGCAGCGCGGCCTCCAGCATCCCGGCGCCGCCCGTCACCCGCAGGTGCACGGGCAGGTCGCCCGGGGGCAGGTGGGGCAGCTCGCGGTCGGTCACCGCGACCCCGCCGACGACCTCGCCCAGGTCGCCGCTGCGCAGCGACGCGTGCGCCTCCAGGGCGCGGTCGAGGGACAGGCCCCGCGGTGGCAGCACCGCGGCGTCGTCGAGGAGCGCGTGGCACCACGGGGCAGGCATGTTGCGAGGCTAGAGGACGCGGGGCAGGGTGACGGAGTGGCTTACTACCGTCGCGTCGGCGACGTCCCCCGCACCCGGCACACCGCGTTCCGCGACGAGGCGGGTGCGCTCCGCTGCGAGGAGCTGATGGGGGAGGAGGGGTTCTCCAGCGACTCCTCGCTGCTCTACCACCGCGGCGTCCCGTCGGCGATCGTCGACAGCCGGGTGTGGGACCTGCCCGACCTCACGACGCAGGCCAACCACCCGCTCAAGCCCCGGCACCTCAGGCTGCACGACGTGGTCCCACCAGGCTCGACCGAGGAGAGGGGCGGCGACCCGGTGACCGGGCGGCGGCTGGTGCTCGGCAACGCCGACGTGCGGATCTCCTACGTCGTGTCGGGGGAGACCTCGGCGTGGTACCGCGACGCCGTCGGTGACGAGTGCGTCTACGTCGAGCAGGGCAGCGGCACCGTCGAGACCGTGTTCGGGGCGCTGGCCTACCGCACCGGCGACTTCGTGGTCGTCCCCCGCGCGACCACCCACCGCTGGGTACCGGCGGAGGAGAGCCGGCTCTACGCGATCGAGTCGAGCAGCCACGTGGCGCCGCCCAAGCGCTACCTGTCCCGCTACGGCCAGCTGCTCGAGCACGCGCCCTACTGCGAGCGCGACCTGCACGGCCCCACCGAGCCGCTGCTGCTCGAGGGCACCGACGTCGAGGTGCTGGTCAAGCACCGCGGCCACGGGCCGGGCGGGATCGTCGGCAGCCGGCTGACCTACGCCACGCACCCGCTCGACGTGGTCGGCTGGGACGGCTGCCTCTACCCCTACACGTTCAACGTCGAGGACTTCATGCCGATCACCGGCAAGGTCCACCAGCCGCCGCCGGTGCACCAGGTCTTCGAGGCGGGCGGCTTCGTGGTCTGCGCGTTCTGCCCGCGCAAGGTCGACTACCACCCGCAGTCGGTGCCGGTGCCCTACTACCACTCCAACGTCGACTCCGACGAGGTCATGTTCTACGTCGGCGGCGACTACGAGGCGCGCAAGGGCTCGGGCATCGGGATCGGGTCGATCTCGCTGCACCCCGGCGGCCACGCCCACGGACCGCAGCCCAGCGCGGTCGAGGCCTCGATCGGGGCGGAGTACTTCGACGAGCTCGCCGTCATGGTCGACACCTTCCGTCCGCTGGAGCTGGGCGAGCTCGCGCTGGCGGTGGAGGACCCGGCGTACGCCTGGACCTGGGCGGGGCGCGGCCCCGCGTGAGCACCTGGATCGCGTTCCTCCGGGCGGTCAACGTCGGCAAGCGGCAGTACCCCATGGCCGAGCTGCGCGCCGCCCTCACCGCGGCCGGGTTCGAGGAGGTCGAGACCCACATCCAGACCGGCAACGTGCGGGTCCGCACCCGGCTGCGCAGCCGGGAGCGCGTCGCGGCGGCGCTCGAGGCGGCGATGCTGGCCGACCGCGGGTTCGAGGTCCCGGTCGTGCTGCTGAGCCCGGCCGAGCTGGCGCAGGTGGTCGCGGACGCCGACGTGGTGCGGGCCGAGCACGGCGACCCCGCCTGGCGGCAGTACGTCGAGCTGCTGGCCTCGCAGCCCGACGCAGCCGCCGCGGCGCTCATCGAGGGGGGCGTCCCCGGGGCCCGGGCCCTGGTGCGGGAACGGGCCGTCCACCTCCTCTACGATGTCGCGTTCGGTGAGGCGAAGCCGCCGCGGGCCGCCGTGAACCGGGCGTTCGGGGTCTCGACCAACCGCAACCTCACCGTCCTCCGCACCCTCTCCGAGAAGTGGTCCCGATGAGCTCCCAGCAGTGGTGGCGGCACGCCGTCATCTACCAGGTCTACCCGCGCTCCTGGGCCGACGCCGACGGCGACGGCATGGGTGACCTGCCGGGCATCACCTCGCGGCTGCCGCACCTGCGCGACCTCGGCGTCGACGCGATCTGGCTCTCGCCCTTCTACACCTCGCCGCAGCACGACGCGGGCTACGACGTCGCCGACTACCGCGACGTCGACCCGCGCTTCGGCACCCTGGCCGACGCCGACGCGATGATCGCCCGCGCCCACGAGCTGGGCCTGCGGATCATCGTCGACATCGTGCCCAACCACTCCTCCAGCGACCACGTGTGGTTCCAGCAGGCGCTGGCCGCGGCTCCCGGCAGCCGCGAGCGCGCGCGCTACCTCTTCCGCGACGGCACGGGGCCCGACGGCTCCGAACCGCCCAACAACTGGATCAGCAACTTCGGCGGCCCCGCGTGGACCCGCGTCACCGAGGCCGACGGGTCGCCGGGCCAGTGGTACCTCCACCTCTTCGACGTCACCCAGCCCGACTTCGACTGGACCAACCCCGAGGTGGGCGAGGAGATGGAGCGCAACCTGCGCTTCTGGCTCGACCGCGGCGTGGACGGCTTCCGCATCGACGTCGCCCACGGCATGGTCAAGGCCGAGGGACTCCCCGACGACGCCGTGCTCAGCCACGAGATGGTGGGCCGTACGTCGGACCACCCGATGTGGGACCAGCCCGGCGTGCACGACATCTACCGCCGCTGGCGCCAGGTCACCGACTCCTACGCAGTGGAGGGTGAGGACGCCGATCGGATCCTGTGCGCCGAGGCGTGGGTGACCCCGGCCGAGGCGCTGGCCGCCTACGTCCGTCCCGACGAGCTCCACCAGGGCTTCAACTTCCCGTTCCTGGTCACGCCGTGGCTCGCGCCCGAGCTGCGGGCCTCGATCACCGACTCGCTGGCCGCGGTCGCGCCCCACGGCGCCGTGCAGACCTGGGTGCTGTCCAACCACGACGTCGTCCGGCACGCCTCGCGGCTCGGCTTCGAGCCGACCCCGGGCCCGTCGCGGATGGGCGGCATCGGTCCCGGCGACCCGCAGCCCGACGCCGGGCTCGGCCTGCGTCGCGCCCGGGCGGCGACCGCCATGATGCTGGCGCTGCCGGGGTCGGCGTACCTCTACCAGGGCGAGGAGCTCGGCCTGCCCGAGGCCACCGAGCTGCCCGACGAGGTGCGCCAGGACCCGACCTGGTTCCGCTCCGGGCAGACCCAGTGGGGCCGCGACGGCTGCCGGGTCCCGATGCCGTGGCAGGGCGACGCCCCGTCGTACGGCTTCGGGCCGGGGGAGGCCTCCTGGCTCCCGCAGCCCGCGGCGTACGGCGAGCTGGCCGTGGACCGCCAGACCGGGGTCGACGGCTCGACCCTCGAGCTCTACCGCACCCTGCTGCGGCTGCGCCGCGAGCACGGGCTCGGCGTGCGTGAGCTGTCGTGGCTCGAGGACGCGGGCGACCCCGACCACGTCCTGGCCTTCGACCTCACGGCTCCCGGCGCTCCGACGGTGCGCGTGGTGACCAACGTCGGCGGCGAGCCGGTGGGGCTCCCGGCCGGCGAGGTGCTGGTGTCCTCCGCCCCCTCCGACGAGGTCACGGCTTCGTCACTCCCGGGCGACAGCACCGTCTGGATGCTTGTGGAGGGCCGGTCGCCGCACTAGGTTGCTGAGTCCCCGTTGTGATCCAGGTCACGCCGCAGCGCGACCCACTCGTCCGGGCGGGGGAGGATCGAGGAGCAGCCGATGCCACCACGTCCACGGTTACGACGCCTGCTGGGAGCGGCCGGCACGGGGGTCCTCGCGTGCGGACTGCTGTCCGCCTGCGGGGGTGACGACGGCGGCGTACCCGTCGTCAACCTGTACGGCGGGGCCTCCGCCGCCGGGTTCGACAAGATCATCGCGGACTGCAACGAGCAGGCCGACGGCAAGTACCGCATCGTCGGCAACCTGCTGCCCAGCGACGCCGACGGCCAGCGCGAGCAGCTCGTGCGGCGCCTCGCCGCCGGTGACGACAGCCTCGACCTGCTCGGCATGGACGTCACCTGGACGGCGGAGTTCGCCGAGGCCGGCTGGATCCGTGAGCTGACCCCGGAGCAGGCCGACGTCGCCACGAAGGACACCCTGCAGCCCACCATCGACACCGCGATGTGGGAGGACAAGCTCTACGGCGTCCCCAAGCACACCAACGTGCAGCTGCTGTGGTTTCGCAAGTCGCTGGTGCCCGACCCGCCCACCACCTGGGACGGCGTGATCGAGCAGGCCAAGGCGCTCAAGGACGAGGACAAGCCCTACGTCGTCGGCATCACCGCCGCTCAGTACGAGGGCTACGTCGTGGCCTTCAACACCATCCTGTCCTCGCTCGGCGGCACCCTGGTCAACGAGGACAGCACCGAGGTGACCGTCGACGAGAAGACGGTCCGGGCGCTGGAGATCCTCAAGGGCCTGGCCGACAGCGGCGTCGCGAGCGCCTCGCTGTCCAACAGCCAGGAGCCCGAGATCTTCGCCCAGATGCAGAACGAGCAGGCCGCGTTCATCATGAACTGGCCCTACGTGCTCTCGGCGATGAAGGCCGCCAACGAGGACGTCGCGAACGACCTCGGCTACTCCGAGCTCCCCGAGTTCGCCGAGGGCGAGAAGCCCCGGGCCACGCTCGGCGGCATGAACTACGCCGTGAGCACGTACTCCCGGCACCCGGAGGAGACCTTCGACGCCGCGATGTGCCTGCGCACCCCCGAGCACCAGCTCGAGACCTCGCTGGAGTCCGGCGACCCGCCGGTCGCGCCCAGCGTCTACGAGGAGGCGGAGTTCAAGGAGGCCTACCCGATGGGCCCGGAGATGCTCAACGAGCTCGAGACGGCCGTCCCGCGGCCGATCACGCCGCTCTACCAGAACATCTCGACCATCGTCTCGAGCACCCTCTCGCCGCCCAGCCAGATCCAGCCCGAGGAGACGGCCGAGCAGCTGAGGTCGGCGATCCAGGACGCCATCGACGGGAAGGGGATCCTGCCGTGAGCACGACCCTGCAGCAGCCGACCGGCGCCGACGAGGCGGTGGAGATCGCCAAGAAGCGGGCCAGCGAGGGCAAGCGGGCCGAGCGCAAGCTGGGGATGCTGCTGTGCGCGCCGGCCGTCGTGTTCATGCTCGCCGTCACGGCGTACCCGATCCTCTACGCGGTCTACCTCTCGTTCTTCCGTGCCGACCTGCGACTGCCCGGGCAGAACGAGTTCGTCGGGTTCTCCAACTACGTCACGGTGCTGACGAGCCCGATCTGGTGGACGGCCTTCGGCCTGACGATGTTCATCACCGTCATCAGCGCGTTCCTCGAGCTGGTCTTCGGCATGATGCTCGCCGTCGTGATGCACCGGACCCTGGTCGGCCGCGGCCTGGTCCGTACGTCGGCCCTGGTGCCCTACGCCATCGTCACGGTCGTCGCGGCGTTCTCCTGGCGGTTCGCCTGGACCCAGGACATCGGCTGGCTGGCCGGTGACGCCGCGCCGCTGACCGACCGCTGGTCCTCGATCTGGATCATCATCCTGGCCGAGGTCTGGAAGACGGTGCCCTTCATGGCGCTGCTGCTGATGGCGGGCCTGGCGCTGGTGCCCGAGGACCTCCTCAAGGCCGCCTCCATGGACGGCGCGACCGCGTGGCAGCGGTTCTGGAAGGTGACGGTGCCGCTGATCAAGCCCTCGATCCTGGTGGCGCTGCTGTTCCGCACCCTCGACGCGTTCCGCGTCTTCGACAACATCTTCGTGCTGACAGGGGGGTCCAACGACACCTCGTCGGTCTCGATGGTCGCCTACAACAACCTGATCCGCGGCCTCAACCTCGGCATCGGTTCGACGATGGCGGTGCTGATCTTCCTCACCATCGCCGTCATCGCGATGGTCTTCGTCAAGCTCTTCGGAGCAGCCGCACCCGGACAGGGGGAGCACCGATGAGCGCCGCCACCGCCACCCCGGCCAAGAAGGCCGGCTGGGCCGCCGTCGACCTCGTCGTGCTGCTCTACGCCTTCATCCCCGTCATCTGGATCGTGTCGCTCTCGCTCAAGGGCGACGACACCCTCAACGACGGCAACTTCCTGGTCCGCAAGCCCACGGGGGAGGCCTACAGCGAGATCTTCGCCAACGAGGACTTCGTGCGGGCGCTGATCAACTCCATCGGCATCTGCGTGATCGCGACCTTCGTGGCGCTGCTGCTGGGCACCATGGCGGCGTACGCCATCGCCCGGCTGGAGTTCCCCGGCAAGCGGACCATCGTGGCGATGTCGCTGCTGATCTCGATGTTCCCGCAGATCGCGCTGGTGACGCCGCTGTTCAAGATCGAGACCGCGATCGGCATCTTCGACACCTGGCTCGGTCTGATCCTGCCCTACATCACCTTCGCGCTCCCGCTGGCGATCTACACCCTCTCGGCGTTCTTCCGGGAGATCCCGTGGGAGCTGGAGAAGGCCGCGAAGATGGACGGCGCCACGCCGTACCAGGCCTTCCGCAAGGTGATCGCACCGCTGGCCATGCCCGGGGTCTTCACCACCGCGATCCTGGTCTTCATCGCCTGCTGGAACGACTTCCTGTTCGCGATCTCGCTGACCTCGACCAACAGCGCCCGCACGGTGCCGGCGGCGATGTCCTACTTCACCGGCGCCACGACGTTCGAGAAGCCGGTTGCCGCGGTGGCGGCCGCCGCGGTGATCATCACCATCCCGATCGTCATCTTCGTCCTGTTCTTCCAGCGGCGGATCGTCGCCGGCCTCACGTCCGGAGCGGTCAAGGGCTGAGGCCCGCGACCACCAACAAAGGAGCACCCCGTGGCTGAAATCGTCCTGGACCACGTCGTCAAGCGCTACCCCGACGGGGCCCTGGCCGTCGACGACTTCAACCTGACCATCGCCGACGGTGAGTTCATCATCCTGGTCGGCCCCTCGGGCTGCGGGAAGTCCACGACCCTCAACATGGTCGCGGGGCTCGAGGACATCACCCAGGGCGAGCTGCGCATCGACGGCAAGATGGTCAACGACAAGGCGCCCAAGGACCGCGACATCGCGATGGTGTTCCAGTCCTACGCGCTCTACCCGCACATGACGGTGGGCGAGAACATGGCGTTCCCGCTGACCCTCGCGGGCGTCGACAAGGCCACCATCAAGAGCAAGGTCGACGAGGCTGCGACGATGCTCGAGCTGACCCAGCACCTCGACCGCAAGCCGGCCAACCTCTCCGGCGGCCAGCGCCAGCGGGTCGCGATGGGCCGCGCGATCGTGCGCAGCCCCAAGGCGTTCCTGATGGACGAGCCGCTGTCCAACCTCGACGCCAAGCTGCGGGTGCAGATGCGCACCCAGGTCTCGCGGATCCAGAAGACGCTCGGCACCACGACCCTCTACGTCACCCACGACCAGACCGAGGCGATGACGCTCGGCGACCGCGTCGTGGTGATGCGCGGCGGGATCGTGCAGCAGGTCGGCTCACCTACCGAGCTCTACGAGCAGCCCCGCAACCTCTTCGTCGCCGGCTTCATCGGCAGCCCGTCGATGAACTTCCTGCCCGCGACCATCGAGGGTGAGGCGCTCGCCACCGGGCTCGGCCAGCTGCAGATGCCCGACCGGATCCGTCGCGCCGTCGAGCGCAGCAAGGGCCGCGAGGTCATCGTGGGCATCCGGCCCGAGCACTTCGAGGACGCCGCCCTGGTCGGCGACAAGCCGGGCTCGACCTTCGAGGTGCCGGTCGACCTGGTCGAGTCGATGGGCTCCGACGTCTACGCCTACTTCAGCGTCCGCGGCTCGACCGCGACCTCGCGCGACCTCGACGACCTCGCCGCCGACACCGGGCAGGACATGCACGGCGAGGGCACGCAGGTCAACGCCCGCCTCGACGCGGCCGCCAACGTGCGGTCGGGCCAGCAGGCGCGGCTGTGGGTCGACACCGCGAAGATGCACGTCTTCGACGGCGAGACCGGTGAGAACCTCACCCACGAGTCGCACGAGCGGGCGGGCGCTGCGAGCTGATCCGGGTCCGGCCCGGGGCTCAGCCCGGGCCGGCGCCGGGTCGGACGTCGTTCAGGCGCGGACGGCCCCGCCGGGGCTGGACCGCCGCCGGGCGCGCTGCTGCTGGTCGCGGATCATCTGCAGGACCTCGGTGTTCCAGGCGTGCTCGCGGATCAGGCGGTAGCGCTCCCCGGCGACGCGGATGTAGGCGTCGGCACCGGTCTCCAGCGGCCCGCGGACCCCGGCGTCGTCGATCATCTGCACGACGGGGGTGTACTCCTCGTCGAACCAGCGTCGCGCCATCGTCTCCTCGTCGAAGTAGGCGCGCTCGGCGTGCATCAGCCGGCAGGCCCAGGCCTCGACCATCTCGGCGAGCCGGTGGTAGTCGTCGGGGCGGGTGCAGTTGATCTCGGCGCGGCGGTGACCGGTGAGCGGCACCCGCTTGAGGAACCGCAGGCCCCAGTTCTTGCCGTCGAGGTCGCGGCGGCCGCCGATGCCCTCGGTGTCGATGACGGTCTCGATCTCGGTGACCATCGCCTCGATCTCGCGGGTCCCGAGCGAGCGGGCGACGGAGACGCGGTGGTGGCCGTCGCGCACGAAGTAGAGGTTGCCGAGCTTGTAGACGTCGATCGGCGGGAAGTAGTGGCCCTCGCGGGTCTTGCGGGCGATCTGCTCCCAGCGCTGCCGGCTCTTGTCGGTGGTGGGCCGGAAGCGGCGGTCGAAGTCGCGGACCTTGTCGACCGACCCGACGATCCGGTCGAGCGGGATCACCTGGATGCCGAGCGAGTGCTCGCCGCGACGACCGAGCGCCTTGACGACCTCGGAGAACGACAGGCTCTCCTTGGCCGACTCGGTGTCGGCGCGCAGCCACCCGGCCAGCTGGGACAGGGTCTGGTGCCTGCGGGCGCGCAGGAAGTCGTTCTCGGCATCGGCGCGGGGGGAGCCGGTGTCTCTCACCATGGCTCCATCATCCCCCGTCCTCAGGCCGACCGCGTCGCGATCGAGCCGCTGCGAGCGGTGATGTCGATTACGCGCCAGGGGATGACGTTGCGGACCGTCGTACGCCCCACGGTGCGGTCGGGCTTGGGCATCCCGAACGGGTGGATGTGGCCGTGCAGGTGCCAGGTCGGCTCCAGCCGCTCCAGCACGCCGTGCAGGGCCTCGATCCCGACGTGCGGGCCGTCGTCCTCGTCGCCGAGTCCGAACGGCGGCGCATGGGTGAGCAGCACGTCGACCGGGCCGCGGCGCCGGGCCTTGCGCACCAGCCGGGACGCCCGACCGTTGAACTGGCGCTGGGTGTACTGGTGCGGGCCGGGGCGGTACTTCACGCAGCCGCCGAGCCCGGCGACGCGGAGCCCGGCGACCTCCACGACCTCCTGGTCGGCGTGGATCACGCCGGCCGGACGCGGGGAGTCGGCCCAGCGGCCGTCGAGGGTCCAGGTGCCGTTGCGCGACTCGCGCGCCCGGCTGACCTCGGGGTCGTGGTTGCCAGGCACGAAGACGACCGGGCAGCTGACGGTGGAGGCGATCCACTCCAGGTAGTCCCACGGCAGGTCGCCCGCGGACAGGACGAGACCCGGCGCGATGTCCCGCAGGGTGTGGTCCTGCAGGTTCGACGCGATCTCGTCGGCGACGACCAGGGTGGTGACCATCACCCGGACACTACCGGCGTGGCGCGCGTCACGCACACGCCTCGGTGGGCGCCCGGGGGCACAGTGGGGCGATGGCCGACCTGCTCGTACGACGCGAGGGCGCCGCGCTGTGGCTGACCCTCGACCGCCCCGACTCCCTCAACGCGCTCACCGGCGAGATGGTCGCCGACCTCGCCGAGGCGCTGCGCGGCTCCACCGCCGACGCCGACGTCCGGGTGGTCGTGATCACCGGGACCGGCGCGGCCTTCTGTGCCGGGGCCGACCTCGGGGGCGACGACCCGGCCGGGAAGTACGACGGGGGCTCGGTGGACGGCGCCAACGCGCTGGTCCGGGCGGTGACCGACCTCGCCGTGCCCGTCGTCTGCGGGCTGAACGGCGTCGCCGCCGGCGTCGGGATGCCGCTGGCGCTGGCCTGCGACCTGGTCGTGGCGGCGCGCTCGGCCTCGCTCACCCTGGCCTTCACCCGGATCGGCCTGATGCCCGACGGCGGCGCGACCGCGCTGGTCGCGGCGGCCGTGGGCCGGGCGCGGACGATGCGACTGGCGCTGCTGTCCGAGCGCATCGACGCCGACGAGGCCCACGCGGCCGGGCTGGTCAGCCACGTCGTCGACGACGCCGACTACGAGCAGGCGCTGGCCGACGTGGTCGCCCGGGTGGCGGCCGGCCCGCCCCTGGCGTACGCCGCGACCAAGAAGGCCGTCAACGCCACCACCCTCGGCGACCTCGAGGGCGCCTTCGCCCGCGAGCGCTCCGGCCAGTCGGTCCTGCTCCGCACCGCCGACGCCACCGAGGGCATGGCCGCCTTCGCCGCCAGGCGCCGGCCGACCTTCACCGGAGAGTAGCCGGCGATCGGGGGTGCGGCGGTCTCGTGACGGTCGCAGAGCGACCTCCTCGACCAGCCGAGGGCGGCGCAGAGCGACCTCCTGGACCAGAGCAGGGCGGCGCGCCGCAGCAGCCTGCGGGTGGTCGAGGAAGGCGCGCAGCGCCTGTCACGAGACCCGGTGACCAGGCGCGCAACGGTCAGGCGAGCCGGGCGCCGGCGTCGCGGAAGGCGGCGAGGGCCGCCTCGGTGGACTCGGGGGCCACGCCGACGCACAGGTCGGTGAGGACGCGGGTCTCGAAGCCCTCGCCGACGGCGTCGAGGACGGTGGCGCGGACGCAGTGGTCGGTGGCGATGCCGCACACGTCGACCTGCTCGATGCCGCGGTCGCGCAGCCAGGAGGCGAGCTTCTCACCCTCGGGAGAGGTGCCCTCGAAGCCGGAGTACGCCGCCTCGTGACGCCCCTTGCGGAACACCTCGTCGAAGGGCCGGTGCTCCAGGGCGGGGTGGAACTCCTCGCCGTCCGTGCCGACCTCGCAGTGCACCGGCCACGTGTCGACGTAGTCGGGGTTGCTCGACCAGTGGGCGCCCGGGTCGACGTGGTGGTCCTTGGTCGCCACCACCACGTCGTACGACGGAGCACCGGACCCGCCCTCGGACCAGGCCCGCAGGAGCTGCGAGACCTCGCCTGCGACGCGCGCGCCACCGCTGACGGGCAGCGAGCCGCCCTCGCAGAAGTCGTTCTGGACGTCGACGACGATCAGGGCGCTCTTCATGCGCGGAGGCTACCGCTCGTGGACGGTCTCGATCACGGGGTCGCCCTTGGACAGCTGGCGGGCGACCTGGGGGAGCTCGGCGCGCGAGCGAAGGTGCCGTGCCCGGGCGGCCTTGAGCGGCTCGCGGCCCACGACCTCGCCGTCGCGCACCAGCGGGGTGAGCAGCGGCCGGTCGTCGCCGTCGTTGACCGCGGGGGAGCCGATGCCGACCACCTCGGCCTCGGCGACGCCCTGGGGCGAGAGCCGGCGCAGGGCGTACTTCCGGCCCCCGATGGAGATCTTGTCCGTGCTCTTCTTGGCGACGCCCACGAGGGTGCCGTGGTCGTCCTCGCGGGCGACCAGCTTGTAGACGAAGCCGCAGGTCGGGTGGCCGCTGCCGACGACCAGCTCGGTGCCCACGCCGTAGCCGTCGACGGGGGCCGAGGAGAGCCCGGCGATCGCGAACTCGTCGAGGTCGCTGGTGACGATGATGCGGGTGTCGTGGGCGCCGAGGTCGTCGAGCTGGTGGCGCACCTCGTGGGCGAGCACGCCGAGGTCGCCGGAGTCGATGCGCACCGCGCCGAGCTCGGAGCCGGCCACCTCGACGCCGAGCCGGACCGCCTCGGCGATGTCGTAGGTGTCGACCAGCAGCGTGGTGCCGCGCCCGAGCGAGGCGACCTGGGCGCGGAAGGCGTCGGTCTCGGAGTCGTGCAGCAGCGTGAAGGAGTGCGCGCTGGTGCCGGTGCTGGGGACGCCGTACTGCTGGCGGGCGCGGAGGTTGGAGGTGGCGGTGAAGCCCGCGACGTACGCCGCCCGGGCGCTGGCCACCGCCGCCCCCTCGTGCGTACGCCGCGCGCCCATCTCGATGCAGGGACGCTCGCCGGCCGCCCACGTCATCCGCGAGGCCGCCGAGGCGATCGCCGAGTCGTGGTTGTAGATCGAGAGCAGCACGGTCTCGAGCACCACCGCCTCGGCGAAGGTCGACTCGACCACCATGAGGGGGGAGTAGGGGAAGTAGATCTCGCCCTCGGGGTAGCCCCAGACGTTGCCGTGGAAGCGGTAGTCGCCCAGCCACGCCAGCGTGGGCTCGTCGACGATGCGCTCCTCGCGCAGGAACTCCAGCTCCGCGTCGCCGAACCGGAAGGCCTCCAGGGCGTCGAGCGCGCGCCCGACGCCGGCGACCACGCCGTAGCGGCGACCGGCGGGCAGCCGGCGGGGGAAGAGCTCGAAGAACGAGCGGCGGTGGGCCGCCCCGCTGGCCAGCGCGGCCTGCAGCATCGTCAGCTCGTAGTGGTCG
The DNA here is from genome assembly GCF_001424755.1 of Marmoricola sp. Leaf446. Classification (GTDB taxonomy): domain Bacteria; phylum Actinomycetota; class Actinomycetes; order Propionibacteriales; family Nocardioidaceae; genus Marmoricola. Next base: position 612,942 of record NZ_LMRF01000006.1, on the reverse strand, counting down.
GTGAGCAGGGCGGTCGACGCTGCCGCACCGGGAGTCGAGGTCACCGGGACACACTAGGGCTGGCCGCGTGCGCGGCGTGCACAATGGCGTGGTGTCCACCTCCCCGGTCGAGCTCGACGAGCCCGCGGTCGACGAGACCACGGCGCTCCAGACCCCCTGGGTGACCATCGTCTGGAACGACCCGGTCAACCTGATGTCCTACGTCGCCTTCGTCTTCCAGCAGCACTTCGGCTACGGCAGGAAGAAGGCGGAGAAGCTGATGATGGAGGTCCACGAGCAGGGCCGGTCGGTGGTCTCGACGGGCACCCGCGAGGAGATGGAGCGCGACGTGCAGGCGATGCACGAGTACGGCCTGTGGGCCACGATGCAGAAGTCCGACACCGCGTGAGCGGGTTCCGGAGGCACCGCCGCAGCGGCGCCGCGGTGGCGACCTTCACCGTGCACGAGGCCGACCTGCTGCGCTCGCTGGCGGGGCAGATCATCGAGCTGCTGCGCAGCGAGGAGGCCACGCCGCAGGCCGAGGACCCGCTGGAGCGGATGCTCGACTTCTCGGGCCCGACCACCGTCCCGGACGACCCGGTGCTCGCGCGGCTGTTCCCCTCGGCGTACCCCGACGACGAGGAGGCGGCCGGCGACTTCCGCCGCTACACCGAGGCCACGCTGCGCGACGGGAAGGCGGCCTCTGCGGCGACGGTCATCGACAGCCTCGAGGACGCGGGGCTGCCGGCCGAGCCCGAGGACGGCGTGTTCATCGACGTCGAGCTCGACCCGCCCACCGCGATGACCTGGATGCGCGCCTTCACCGACATGCGGCTGGCCATCGCCACCCGGCTCGGGGTGGAGGAGGGCGACGAGGAGCGCTGGGCCGCGCTGCCCGAGGACGACCCCCAGGCGCAGGTGCACGACATCTACGAGTGGCTGGGGTTCCTGCAGGAGACCCTGGTCCGGTCCGCAGCCTGATCTCGCCTACGCTGGCCGCGTGCTCACCCTGACCGAGGCCGTGCGCGACCAGATCGTCGCCCACGCCAAGCGGGACCACCCCGACGAGGCCTGCGGCGTGGTCGCCGGACCCGAGGGCAGCGACCGCGCCGAGCGCGTGGTGGAGATGGTCAACGCCGCGGGGTCGCCGACCTTCTACGAGTTCGACTCCGGCGAGCTGCTCGACCTCTACAAGCAGATGTGGGCCCGCGACGAGGAGCCGGTCGTGGTCTACCACTCCCACACCGCGACCGAGGCCTACCCCAGCCGCACCGACATCGGGCTGGCGAGCGAGCCGGGGGCGCACTACGTGCTGGTCAGCACACGCGAGCACGGGAATTCTGACGGCCCTGTGGAGTTCAGGTCGTATCGCATCATCGACGGCGAGGTGACCGAGGAAGAGGTCACCATCGTGAAGGAGCACTCATGACCATCGAGGTCCGCATCCCCACCATCCTGCGCACCTACACGGGCGGCGAGAAGGCCGTCCAGGGGCAGGGCGACACGCTCGCTGCCCTCATCGAGGACCTGGAGGGCAACCACCCCGGCCTCAAGGACCGGCTCGTCGAGGCCAAGGACGGCCAGGACGACCTGCGCCGGTTCGTCAACCTCTACGTCAACGACGAGGACGTCCGGTTCACCGGCGGCCTCGGCACCGCGCTCTCCGACGGCGACCAGGTCGTCGTGCTCCCGGCCGTCGCCGGCGGATGACGCGCTACGACGACCTGCTCGCCTCGGTCGGGTCCACTCCGCTGGTCGGGCTGCCGCGGCTCTCGCCGTCGCCCGAGGTGCGGCTGTGGGCCAAGCTCGAGGACCGCAACCCGACGGGGTCGATCAAGGACCGCCCGGCGCTGCGGATGATCGAGGCCGCCGAGGCCGACGGCACGCTGCGCCCCGGCTGCACGATCCTGGAGCCGACGTCGGGCAACACCGGCATCTCGCTGGCCATGGCGGCCAAGCTCAAGGGCTACCGCCTGGTGTGCGTGATGCCCGAGAACACCTCGGCGGAGCGGCGTCAGCTGCTGCGGATGTGGGGTGCCGAGATCGTCTCCTCGCCGGCCGCGGGCGGCTCCAACGAGGCGGTCCGGGTGGCCAAGAAGGTCGCCGACGAGCACCCCGACTGGGTGATGCTCTACCAGTACGGCAACGCCGCCAACGCGCTCTCCCACGAGGAGGGCACCGGCCCGGAGATCCTCGCCGACCTGCCCGAGGTCACCCACTTCGTCGGCGGCCTGGGCACCACCGGGACGCTGATGGGCGTCAGCCGCGCGTTCCGCAAGCACAAGCCCGACGTCAAGGTGGTCGCCGCCGAGCCCCGCTACGGCGAGCTCGTCTACGGCCTGCGCAACCTCGACGAGGGCTTCGTCCCCGAGCTGTACGACGAGTCGCTGATCGACTCCCGCTTCTCGGTCGGGCCACGCGACGCCGTGCGGCGGGTACGCGAGCTGCTCGAGGCCGAGGGCATCTTCGCCGGCATCTCGACCGGCGCGATCCTGCACGCCGCGCTCGGCCAGGCCGCCAAGGCGGTCAAGGCCGGCGAGCGCGCCGACATCGTCTTCATCGTGTGCGACGGCGGCTGGAAGTACCTCTCCACGGGGGCCTACGAGGGCACGGTCGACGAGGCGGAGGACCGCCTCGAGGGCCAGCTCTGGGCCTGAGGGGACACCGGTGGAGCAGGCCTTCGACTACCTCCAGCTCGCGCTGGGGGTGCTGTGCGGGGTCGCGTCGGTGTGGCTCGTCGTGCAGCTGGTGCGCGACCGGCCGCCGGGCAACCGGCTGACCGACCTGCTCGGGCTGCTCGAGGTCGGGCTGCTCGTGCTCGCGGTCCTCGGCGTGGTGCGCCTGGTCACCGGTGGCGACGGCGTCCCCGCGTGGGAGTACGCCGGCTACCTGCTCGCGACGCTGCTCTTCGTGCCGGCCGGGCTGGTCTGGTCGGCCGGCGACCGCTCGCGGGGCGGCACGGCGGTGCTGCTGGTCGCGGTGCTGCTCGTGCCGTTCATGTTCGTGCGGCTGGCCCAGATCTGGGCCTCCGGTGGCTAGGCCCTCCAGCCCCACCGCCACCGGCTGGGGTCGCGCGCTGGTCTTCGTCTACGGCGTGTTCGCGATCGCGGCGACCGGCCGCTCGGTGCTGCAGCTGACCACCGAGTTCTCCCGCGCCCCGCTGCCCTACCTGCTGAGCGGGTTCGCGGCCGTCGTCTACTGCGTCGCGACGTACGCCCTGGCCACCGGTCGCCGGCGGCTCGCGCTGGTCACGGTCGGCATCGAGCTGGTCGGCGTGCTCCTCGTCGGGCTGAGCAGCCTGCTGCTGCCGCAGGACTACCCCGACCGCACGGTGTGGTCCGACTTCGGCGCGGGCTACGGCTTCGTGCCCCTCGTGCTGCCCGTGGTCGGGCTGTGGTGGGTGCTGCGCGGCGTACGCCGGGCGTGACCTGCCTCGCCATTGCGCCCCACGGGCGACACCGGGCGTTAGCCTCTCTCCTTGTGAGTGACGCGCCGATCGGGATCTTCGACTCGGGCTTCGGAGGTCTGACCGTCGCCCGGGCCGTGATGGACCAGCTCCCGCACGAGCCGGTGGTCTACCTGGGTGACACCGCCCGGCAGCCCTACGGCCCCAAGCCGATCGGCGAGGTGCGCGAGTACGCCCTGGAGTGCCTGGACCACCTCGTCGAGCAGGGCGTCAAGGCCCTCGTCATCGCCTGCAACTCCGCCAGCGCCGCCGTGCTGCGCGACGCCCGCGAGCGCTACGACGTGCCGGTCGTCGAGGTGATCCTGCCCGCGGCCCGTCGCGCGGTCGCCGCCACCCGCGAGGGCCGGATCGGCGTGATCTGCACCCGCGCCACCGCCGAGTCCATGGCCTACGACGACGCGTTCGCCGCCGCCCCGCAGGTGACGCTGTCGACGCGGGTCTGCCCCCGCTTCGTCGAGCTGGTCGAGCAGGGCGTCACGAGCGGGCCCGAGCTGCTCGCCGCCGCCCACGACTACCTCGACCCCCTGGTCGCGGCGCAGGTCGACACCCTGATCCTCGGCTGCACCCACTACCCGCTGCTCACCGGCGTCATCTCGCTGGTGATGGGCGACGGGGTGACGCTGGTCAGCAGCGCCGAGGAGTGCGCCAAGGACGTCTACCGCACCCTGGTGCAGCACGGCCTGGAGCGGGAGAGCCACGAGCCGGCCACGCACCGCTTCCTGACCACGGGTCAGCCCGAGGAGTTCGCGACCATCGGCCGCCGCTTCCTCGGCCCGGAGCTCCAGCGGGCGACCCAGTTCGCCGGCGGCACGTGGGTGATGTCGGCATGAGGCCCCCCGCGAGGTCGGCGCGGTGAGGGTCACGGTCATCGGCTGCTCGGGCTCCTACCCGGGCCCCGAGTCCTCCGCCAGCTGCTACCTCGTCGAGGCCGAGCTGCAGGGCCGCACCTGGCGGATCCTGCTCGACCTCGGCAGCGGGGCGCTGGGCTCGCTGCAGCGCCACGTCGACGCCGGCTCGATCGACGGTGTCTTCCTCTCCCACCTGCACGCCGACCACTGCCTCGACCTGTGCGGCTACTACGTGATGCGCAAGTACCACCCCGACGGCGCGCTGCCGCGGATCCCCGTGTGGGGCCCCGCCGACACCGCGGGGCGGATGGCGCGGGCCTACGACCTGGAGGAGCAGCCGGGGATGAACGAGGAGTTCGACTTCATCCCCTACGGCACCACCGCGATCCAGATCGGCCCGTTCACCGTCACCGCCCGTCGGGTCGTGCACCCGGTCACGGCGTACGGCCTGCGGATCGAGGCCGACGGCCGCGCCCTCGCGTACTCCGGCGACACCGGGCTGTGCCACGGCCTCGACGACACCGCCCGCGAGGCCGACCTGTTCCTGTGCGAGGCGTCCTTCATGGAGGGCGCCCCCAACCCGCCCGACCTGCACCTGACCGGGGCCGAGGCGGGCAGCACCGCCCAGCGGGCGAGGTCGCGCAAGCTGGTGCTCACCCACATCCCGCCGTGGCACGACCCGGAGCGGGTGCGGGCCGAGGCCGAGGGGGAGTACGACGGACCGATCGTGCTCGCGGTGCCCGGGCAGGTGCACGAGGTCTGAACGACCGCGTGCCCCCCGCTCAGCGCCGCCGCAGGTAGTCCGCCCCCACCGCACGCAGCCGGTCGTGGGTGCCGTCGTAGGCGACGGCCGGGCCGAGCAGGCCCTTGGGCAGCTTGCCGACCATCGTGTAGTTGGTGTCCACGACGTTGCCGACGGGCGCGAGCCCGGCCTGGCTGACCAGCTGCAGGGCGTCGAGGTCGTCGAGCCCGAGGAGCGACCCGGTCCAGCCGACCAGGTCGAGCTGGCTCATCCGGTAGGCGTCCTCGAGCGGGCGCGTCGATCCCGTGGTGATCAGGAAGTCGTCGCTCTCCAGCCGCGGCGACGCCGGCGCCGAGCCCTTGACCAAGTCGATCACCACGACGGTCTGCATCGCCGCCTCGACCGCGGTGCCGCACACCTCGCCCTCGCCCTGGCGGGCGTGGCCGTCGCCGATGGAGAGCATCCCGCCGGGCACGTTGACCGGGAAGTACGCCGTCACGCCGGCGCGCAGCTCGGGGGTGTCCATGTTGCCGCCGTGGGCGGCCGGGGTGATGCTCATCAGCACCTCGCCGGCCGCCGGAGCCACGCCCACGGTGCCGTGCATCGGATCGAGCGGCAGCTCCACGGAGAAGTCGGAGCGGCGGGCGCTGAAGCGGCAGGTCCCGGAGGCCACGTCGACGTCGTACACCCACACCCGCTCCTCCAGGGCCGGGTGCAGCATCGCCGTGGCGTGCGTGGTGGTGAGGGCGCCGAAGTGCGGGAAGGTCGTGGAGACGGCCCAGTCGCGGGCGGGCACGATCTCGACGAAGTGCACGGCCAGGGTGTCGCCGACCTCGGCCCCCTCGACGGCGATCGGGCCGCTGACGGGGTTGAGGTAGGGGAAGGTGCACACCTGGCTGGGCAGGTCGTCGTGGCCGCGCACCAGGCCGCCGAAGCAGTCCTCGGTGGTGACCTCGACGACCGTGCCCGGGGCGACGGTGAGCAGCGGATCGCGGCCTCCGAAGGCGAACGACCACTGCTCCGGGGTGGGGCTGAGCGTGCGGACCTCGGTCATGGGGTGGCCTCCCAGCTCGTGGTGGCGCCGGTGGTGGTGCCGGCGGTGTCGTCGAGCACCAGCTCGGGCCGGCGACCGGTGGCGAGCAGGAAGCCGAGCAGCACGGCGCCGATGGCGAGCCAGACGAAGCCGAGGGTCTGCGCGGCCACGTCGGCGTTGACGACGACGAAGGCCAGGATGACGAAGCCGATGACCGGCGCGACGAGGTGCTTGAACCACGCCCGGCTGCCGTTGCGGACCACGTAGTGCCACACCACCGAGACGTGCAGCACCAGGAAGGCGCTCAGGGCGCCGAAGTTGACCAGGGTGCTGAGCAGCGTGATCCCGTCCTCGCGGGTGGCCATGTAGAGGCCCAGGACCAGCGACACGGCGGCGACGAGCAGCGTGGCATTGACCGGGACGCCCTTGGTGGGGTGCACCTTGGCCAGGAAGGAGGGCAGCTGGCGGTCGCGGGCCATGGCGTAGAGCAGCCGCGAGGTGGCCAGCTGGGCGACGAGGGCGTTGGCGAAGCCCCAGGCGATGGCGGTGGCGAGCGCGGTGAGCATGGCCAGCCACGGGCCGGCGGCCACGGCGGCAGCGTCGTAGAACGCGGTGCCGCCGGCGTCGCCCTCGGCGATGAGCGTGGCGGGGTCGGGCACCAGCAACGCCGCGATCCAGGTCTGGACGACGAACAGCGTGCCGGCGAGGAGCAGCGCGGCGACCATCGAGCGGCCGATGGCGTGGGCCTGCTCCTTGCTCTCCTCGGCCAGCATCGAGATGCCGTCGAAGCCCAGGAAGGAGAGGACGGCGATCGAGACCGCGCCGAGCACCAGGGAGATCGAGAACGTGTCGGGGTTGTAGAGCGGGGTGAGGTCGAAGCCCCGACCCCGGCCCATCGCCAGGGCGACGATGCCGATCACCACGAAGACCGCCAGCACGACCAGCTCGCCGACGAGCATCACCTTGTTGACCTTGGCGGTCATCTCGATGCCGGTGTAGTTGACGACCGTGTTGAGGACCACGAAGCCGACCAGCCACAGCCACACCGGCACCGAGCCGATCAGCGAGTGCATCGCGATCGAGGCGATGAGGTAGAGCAGGCCGGGGATGAGGACGTAGTCGAGCAGGATCATCCAGCCGGAGAGGAACCCGACCGGGGCGGCGATCCCGCGCCCGGCGTAGGTGTAGACCGACCCGGCCATCGGGAAGGCCCGCGACATCTGGGCGTAGGACAGGGCGGTGAACATCATCGCCACCATGCCGATGGCGTACGCCAGCGCGACCATGCCGCCCGAGCCCTGGAAGACGCCGCCGAAGATGCCGAACGGCGCGATCGGGACCATGAAGACCAGGCCGTAGACCAGCAGGTCGGTGAAGCTCAGGGAGCGGTGCAGCTCCTGGGTGTAGCCGTAGCGCTCGACGTCGTGGGACGTCAGGTCGGGTTCGCTCATGGGGTCCTCGTCCGGTCCGGGCCGCCCGTGCGGCCAGGGGGGAGCGTAGGCCCAATCACTTCCAGATGGAAGTACTCCGTCCGGTGTCCCCGTGGGCGCCCGCCACGACCGCGAGGTCGAAGGCGTCGGCGCGGGCGAGGTGCATGCCGCGGCGGCGTCGCAGGTCGGCGACCTCGGGCACCCCGCGCGACAGGGCGTCGGCGTCGAGGGCGTCGCGCCGTGCCAGGGCCGCCACCAGCCGGACCCCGTCGTAGACGCCCTCGGCGTAGGAGTCGAGGACCGGCGCCCGGGGGCCGAGGAGCGCCTCGTGCCGGGCCGCCAGGTCGGCGTGGTCGTCGTCGGCGAGCGAGGCGAAGGACGGCATCGCGGCGTACAGGGTGCCGGTGCGGTCGCCCCGCGCGGCCATCAGGCCGTTCTCCTCCAGCGCGCCCGAGAGCCGCACCAGCCGCTGGTCGAGCCCGGCGCGGCGGGCCGCGGTGTTGAAGGTGGCGAGGTCGCGCCCGACCATGCTGAGCAGCACGGCGTCGGCCCGCGAGCCGACCAGGTCGTCGAGCAGCCGCTCGAGGCGGTCCTCGAGACCGCCGAGCGGCACCCGGGCCTCGAGCACCACCGACGCGCCCTGCTCGGCGACGAGCCGCCGAGCGTGGCGGTGCACCGCCCGGGGCCAGATGTAGTCGCTGCCGACCAGGGCCCAGCGGCGCAGCCGGTGGACCTCGGTGAGCCAGGCGATCGGTCCGCGCAGCTGTCGGGTGGGATCGGCACCCAGGCAGACCACGCCCGGGAGCCGGCGCCCGCCCTCGTGGGGCGGGGTGAACACGTACGGCGTCCGGCCGCCCAGCGCCGACTCGACGGCGCGGTGCACGTCGCTGGTGTGGAAGCCGACCACGGCGTCCACCAGGCCCCCGGCTGCCAGGCCGGCGACGTCGAGGGCCACCTCGGCCGGGCGCCGGCCGGCGTCGACCAGGACGAGGTCGAGCACCCGTCCCGGCAGCTGCTCGGCGGCGTTGGTCTCGTGGGCCGCGAGCAGCGCGGCGTCCAGCGCCGAGGGGCCGGTCAGCCCCAGCGGGCCCGACTGCGGGACGGCCAGGGCGACCCGGAGCCGGCCCGCGGGCCGCGGCAGGTGCTGCGCCTCCAGCGGGTCCGTCAGCCCCGCCTCGATCTCCACGGGTGTGAGTATGCTCCGCGGCACCGGGAGGACGAGGGGGTGCCGGGCGATGGGGCGACCGGACGGGACGACCGACGCCGCGCTGCCGCCGTCGCTCGTCGACCGGCTGACCACGCTCCAGCGGCAGGCCGCCCGCGGGCTGGCCACGGCCCTCGCGCAGGACGGGTGCACGCTCGACCAGTGGCGCGTGCTCCGGGCCCTGGGCGACGGCGAGGGCCACACCATGGGCGAGCTCGCCGATGGCCTGCAGGTCCCGGCGCCCACGCTGACCCGCGTCACCGACACGCTCGCCGACGCGGCGCTGGTCTACCGCCGCCAGGCGGGGGAGGACCGGCGCCGGGTGCTGCTGCACCTCAGTCGCCAGGGGCGACGGCGCCTCGACGGGCTGGAGGCGCTCGTGGCTGCCCACGAGTCCTCGCTGCTCGCCTCGCCGCCGTGGGCGGCCGCCGCGGCCGAGCTGACGGGGCTGCTGGCGCCGGACGGGCACGCCCGGACGCGCTGAGGTCCCGGGGCCACGTCTCACCCCTTGGCATGATGTCGCGCGTGATCACCCTCGAGAACGTCACCAGGCGCTACGGAGGCTTCACCGCGGTCGACCGGGTCTCCTTCACCGCCCAGCCCGGGCGCGTGACCGGCTTCCTCGGGCCCAACGGCGCCGGCAAGTCCACGAGCATGCGCATCATGGTGGGGCTGACCTCCGCCGACGAGGGTCGGGCCCTCATCGGCGGGCACCGCTTCGCCGACATCCCCAACCCCTCGCGCCACGTCGGGGTGCTGCTGGACGCCTCGGCGCAACACGCCGGTCGCACCGGCCGCGAGGTGCTGCGGATCAGCGCCGACACCATGGGCGTGGGTCGCCAGCGGGTGGAGGAGATGCTCACCCTGGTCGGGCTGAACGGTGACGAGGCAAAGCGCCGCGTCCGCAACTACTCCCTCGGCATGCGGCAGCGCCTCGGCATCGCCAACGCGCTGCTGGGCGACCCGTCGGTGCTGATCCTCGACGAGCCGGTCAACGGCCTCGACCCGGCCGGCATCCACTGGATGCGCGGGCTGCTGCGCAGCTTCGCGCAGGGCGGCGGGACCGTGCTGCTGTCCTCCCACCTGCTGCACGAGGTGGAGATGATCGCCGACGACATGATCCTCATCGGGCGCGGCAGGATCGTGGCCCAGGGCACCAAGGCCGAGCTGCTCCAGACCCAGGGCACCTACGTGAAGCCGTTCGAGACCGGTGCGCTCGACCAGCCGCTCGCCGCGGCCGGCATCACGTTCCTGCCCTCGGGCGACGGCGGCGTGCGGGCCGAGGCCGACCCCGTCGACGTCGGTCGTGCGGCGGCCGGTGCCGGGGTGGTCCTGGTCGAGCTGCGGCCCGCCGAGGGCGCCGGCCTGGAGGAGATGTTCCTCCAGCTGACCGCGGGCGACGCCCGCGAGCCCGTCACGAACCAGCCCCCACGCCCGGTCGGACCCCAGGGAGCCCCCCGATGAGCCAGACCCTCGACCTGTCGACCACCAGCCGGACCCCGTTCTCGCGGCTGGTCAAGGTGGAGCTGCGCAAGAGCTGGGACACCCGCGCCGGCATCTGGCTGCTCGCGATCACCGCGGGCCTGGCCGTGGTGGTGATGGTGATCGCGATGATCACGTTCGCGGTGCAGGACCTGCCGCTCGACTTCGGGCTGCTGATGGCCACCACGACGTACACCACCGGGCTGCTGCTGCCGGTGCTCGGCATCATGCTCGTCACGGGCGAGTGGGGGCAGCGCACCGGGATGGTCACCTTCGCGCTCGAGCCGTCGCGGACGCGGGTGGTGCTGGCCAAGCTCGTCGCGGGGCTGCTCCTGGCCGTGGTGGTCGCCGTCATCGCGGTGGTCGCGGCGGTGCTGAGCAACCTGCTCTACGGCCTGCTCTCCGGCAGCGACATCTCCTGGGACCTCGGCCAGACCTCGCTCCAGGGGTTCGTGATCCTGCAGGCCGTCTCGATGCTCACCGGCTTCGCGATCGCCGCCCTGCTGCTCAACACCGCGGCGGCGATCGTCGTCTACTTCGCCTACTCCTTCGTGCTCCCGATCGTGTTCGCGGTCGTCGCCGGCCTGGTCGGCTGGTTCCGCGACCTGCAGCCCTGGATCGACTTCGCCAACGCGCAGACACCGCTGTTCGACTGGAGCATCTCGGGCGTGGAGTGGGCGCACCTGCTCGTCTCGGGGATGCTCTGGCTGGGCCTCCCGCTCGCCCTGGGCATGGTGAGGATCCTGCGCGCCGAGGTGAAGTGAGGCTGGCCCGGGGAGCAGTCGGGACGGCTGTCGGGCCCGCCCCGTAGGGTCGCGCGCATGACCTCACGAGCCGACGGCCGCGCCGACGACCAGCTGCGTCCGATCACCCTCACCCGGCACTGGCAGGACCACCCGGCGGGCTCGGTGCTCGTCGAGTTCGGCCGCACCCGGGTGCTCTGCGCCGCCTCGGCCTCCGAGGGCGTGCCGCGCTGGCGCAAGGGCTCCGGCCTGGGCTGGGTGACCGCGGAGTACGCCATGCTGCCCTCGGCCACCAACACCCGCTCCGACCGCGAGTCGGTCAAGGGCAAGGTCGGCGGCCGCACCCACGAGATCTCCCGGCTGGTGGGCCGCTCGCTGCGCGCGGTGATCGACTACGAGGCGCTGGGCGAGAACACCATCGTGCTCGACTGCGACGTGCTCCAGGCCGACGGCGGCACGCGCACGGCGGCCATCACCGGCGCCTACGTCGCGCTCGCCGACGCCGTCACCCACCTGCGCGAGCAGGGCGCGCTGAAGGGCGACCCGCTCACCGGCTCGGTGGCCGCGGTCTCCGTGGGCATCATCGACGGCACCCCGCGGCTCGACCTGCCCTACGAGGAGGACGTCCGCGCCGAGACCGACATGAACGTCGTCATGGACGGCGCGGGCCGTTTCATCGAGGTGCAGGGCACCGCCGAGGGCGCGCCGTTCGACCGCGCCGAGCTCGACGCCCTGCTCGACCTCGCCGCCGGCGGCTGCGCCGACCTGACCCGCATCCAGGCCGAGGCCCTCGGCTCCGCCCGCTCGTGACCCCGGCCCCGCGGCTGTTCGTGGCCTCGCGCAACCCCGGCAAGATCGCCGAGATGCGGCGGCTGCTCGAGCAGCACGTGCCCGGTGTCGAGGTGGTCGGCCTGGCCGACGTGGCGGCGTACGACGAACCCGTGGAGGACCAGCCCGACTTCGTCGGCAACGCGCTGCTCAAGGCCCGCGCCGGCCTGGCCGCGACCGGCCTGCCGAGCATCGCCGACGACAGCGGGCTGTGCGTCGACGAGCTCCACGGGATGCCCGGCGTGCTCTCGGCCCGCTGGTCGGGCCAGCCGAAGTCCGACGAGCGCAACAACCGGCTGCTGCTCGAGCAGCTCGCCGACAGCCCCGACGAGCGCCGGGCGGCGCAGTTCCGCTGCGCCGTCGCCGCCTGCCACCCCGACGGCCGCGAGCTGGTGGTCGAGGGCGTGATGGCGGGGCGGGTGGTCCACGAGGTGCGCGGCGAGGGCGGCTTCGGCTACGACGGGCTGTTCGTGCCCGACGACCAGGAGGGCGACCTCACCTCGGCCGAGCTGTCGCCCGAGGCCAAGGACGCGATCTCGCACCGCGGTCGGGCACTGCGCGAGATCGCGCCCCAGGTCGCCTCGCTGCTGCGGGGCTGAGCCTGCCGGAGCGGCGGGTCAGACCGTGATCACGACCTTGCCGCGCGGGTGGCCGTCCTCGGAGAGCCGGTGGGCGTCGGCGACGTGGTCGAGGTCGAAGGTGTCGGCCACCACGACGCGCAGCCGTCCCTCGTCGACGAGCGCGGCCAGGGCGTCCAGCCCGGCGCGGTCGGGGCGCACGAAGACGTAGGTGCCGCCGAGCTCGCCGACGGTCGCGGCGTCGACCACGGAGGCGAGGCGGGTGCTGCCCTCGCGGAGCTGCTTCGGCGCGTCGTCGAGCGCCTCGCCGCCGATGAGGTCGAGCACGGCGTCGACCGGCCCGCCCACCGCGGTCAGCTGCTCGCTGACGGGGCCGGCGGCGTAGTCGACGACCTCGTCCGCACCGAGCTCGCGCAGCCAGTCGTGCGACCCGGCCGAGCCGGTCGCCACCACGGTCGCGCCCAGCGACTTCGCGATCTGCACGGCCAGGTGGCCCACCCCGCCGGAGGCGGCGTGCACCAGCACGCGGTCGCCTGCGGTGACCTCGAGCGCCTCGGTCAGCGCCTGGTAGGCCGTCAGCCCGGCCAGTGGCAGCGCGGCGGCCTCCTCGAAGGAGGCCCTCGTCGGCTTGGCGGTCACCGTGCGCTCGGGTGCCGGGACGAGCTCGGCCGTGGTGCCCTGGTGGACGTCGTCGCGGCGTACGTAGCCGAAGACCTCGTCGCCCACCGCGACACCGGTGCGCACGGCCGGCCCGACGGCCTCGACGACCCCGGCGACGTCCCAGCCCGGGATGATCGGCAGGTGGTGGGGGAAGGCGCCCTGCAGGTAGCCCTCGCGGATCTTCCAGTCCACGGGGTTGACGCTCGTCGCCCGGACGCGGACCAGGACGGTGTCCGGCCCCACGGGCGGGTCGTCGACCTCGGTCACCCGCAGGTTGTCGGCTCCGCCGAACTCGTCGTACACCGCTGCTCGCACTGGCTGTCCTCTCGTCGGTTGCTGGTTCGTCGTACCCAACAGGGGAGGGGGTGGTGCGATTCCGCCGGCGCTCGTCCGGTCAGCGGGCGCCGGATCTCGTAGACGCGCGGACACAAGTCCGGTCAGGCGGCCGGCAGATGTGGTTATAGCCGGTCGAACCGGACGGCCTGGGAGAACTTGTGTCCGCGCGTCTACGGGCGCGCAGCGCTCCGGGAGGGGTGGTGCGCCCGGCGAGAGTCGAACTCGCACTGTCCAGGACCTAAACCTGGTGCCTCTGCCTGTTGGGCTACGGGCGCGGGACCGTGTCAGCCCAGGCCGAGGTCCTTGCGGAGCTTGGCGACGTGGCCGGTGGCCTTGACGTTGTAGCGCGCGACCTCGACCCTGCCCTGCTCGTCGACGACGACGGTGGAGCGGATGACGCCCTGGACGACCTTGCCGTAGAGCTTCTTCTCGCCGAACGCGCCGTACGACGTCATCACCTGCTTGTCCTCGTCGGAGGCGAGGGTGATCGTCAGGCCGTCGCGCTCGCGGAACTTCGCGAGCTTGGCCGGCTTGTCCGGGGAGATGCCGACGACCTCGTAGCCCTGGCTGCGCAGCGAGTCGAGGGAGTCGGTGAAGTCGCAGGCCTGCGTGGTGCAGCCCGGCGTCATCGCGGCGGGGTAGAAGTACACGATCACCTTCGACCCGCGCAGGTCGGAGAGACGGACCACCTCGCCGGTGTCGGTCGGCAGCGCGAAGTCGGGGGCCTCGTCACCGGGGGAGAGACGGGCGGGGGAGGGGGTGGTCTCGCTCAACGGGGAGTCACGTCCTGTCCGTTCGGGGAGTTGTTGCGAACGATTCGCAATAACGTAGGGTCGCGGCATGCACGTTCCCGACGGGTTCCTCGACGCACCCACCTCGATCGCCACGGCGGCCGTGGCCGTCGGGGGCGTCGCGCTGGCGCTGCGGGGCGCCCGACGAGAGCTCGACGACCGTACCGCGCCGATGGCGGGCCTCGTCGCGACCTTCGTCTTCGCCGGGCAGATGATGAACTTCCCGGTCGCGGCCGGCACCAGCGGCCACCTCCTTGGCGGTGCGCTCGCGGCCGTGCTCGCCGGTCCGTGGACCGCCGTGCTGTGCGTGACGACCGTGCTGATCGTGCAGGCGCTGTTCATGGCCGACGGTGGCATCACCGCGCTCGGCACCAACGTCGACCTGATGGCCATCGTGGGCGTCGGGGTCGGCTGGCTGGTCTTCGTGGCCGTACGCCGCGTCCTGCCCACGCGCCTGGGCTCGGTCGCCCCCGCGGCGGCCGTCGGTGCGTTCCTCAGCGTCCTCGCGGCGGCCACGCTGTTCAGCGCGCTGTTCGCGCTCGGCGGCACCGCGCCCGTCTCGCCCGACCGGGTGCTGGTGGCGATGCTGTCGTGGCACACCGTGATCGGTCTCGGCGAGGCCGCGATCACCGCGCTGGTCGTGGGGTCGGTGGTCGCGGTGCGACCCGACCTGGTGCACGGCGCGCGGCCGGCGCTGAAGGCCCGCACCCTGGAGGTACGCCGCCCGGTCACCGCCGCCCCGACGGCGCCCGCCTCGAGCGCGCCCGCCCCGACCGCGCCCGCCGGCGACGCCGCATGAGCCGTCGCGGGTTCCTGCTGGCCTTCCTGCTCGTCAGCCTGGTGATCGCGGGGGTGGGCAGCTACTACGCCTCCTCGCACCCGGACGGGCTGGAGTTCGTGGCGGAGCGGACCGGCTTCCTCGACTCGGCCGACGACTCGCCGGCCGCCGCCAGCCCGTTGGCGGACTACCAGACCAAGGGCGTCGAGGACGAGCGCGTCAGCGGCGGGCTGGCGGGCGTCATCGGCGCGGCGGCCACGCTGCTGGTCGCGGGGGGCCTGTTCCGGGTGCTGCGCCGACGCGGACCGGCCGAGGACGACGACACCGAGCCCGCCGAGCCCGCCGGGGCCCGCGTCCCCCAGGCACGGTCCTGACGTGGGAGCCGGGCACGGCCACCGGCTGCACTACCACGGCCACAGCGTCGTCCACCGGGCTCCGGCGCACCTCAAGCTGGTCGCCCTGGTCGGCTTCATGCTGCTGGTCGTGGCCACGCCGCGGCAGTGGTTCTGGGTGTTCGCGGTGCACGCGGTGGTGCTGCTGACGGTGGTCGGCCTGAGCCGCGTGCCCCCGGCGTACCTCGCCAAGCGGATGGTCGTCGAGACGCCGTTCGTGCTGTTCGCGGTGCTGGTGCCGTTCATCGCCGAGGGACCGCGGGTCGACGTGCTCGGCCTCGCGGTCTCCGAGCCCGGTCTGCTCGCCGCCTGGGGCCTGCTGGTCAAGGGCACGCTGGGCGTGCTGGCCTCGCTCACCCTGGCCGCCACCACCGAGCCGCACGACGTGCTCGCCGGGCTGCGCCGGCTGCGGATGCCCGACCTGTTCGTGCAGATCATGGGCTTCATGCTGCGCTACCTCGACGTCGTCACCGCCGAGCTCGGGCGGATGAGCACCGCGATGCGCTCGCGCGGCCTCGACCCGCGCTCACCACGCCACTGGCCGGTGCTCGCGCGCTCGCTGGGCTCGCTGTTCATCCGCTCCTACGAGCGCGGCGAGCGCGTGCACCTGGCCATGGTGGCCCGGGGGTACGACGGGACGCTGCCGACCCGGGAGCAGCCCTCGTGAGCGTCCCGGTCCTCGACGTCCGGGGCCTCGCCCACGCCTACCCCGACGGCCACCAGGCGCTCTTCGGCGTCGACCTCCACGTCCACCGGGGGGAGCGGGTGGCGCTGCTCGGGCCCAACGGTGCCGGCAAGACCACGCTGGTGCTCCACCTCAACGGCATCCTCACCGCCGGCGCCGGGTCGGTGCACGTGTCGGGGATGGCGGTGGAGAAGAAGAACCTCAAGGAGGTACGCCGCCGCGTCGGCGTCGTCTTCCAGGACCCCGACGACCAGCTCTTCTCCGCGACGGTGCGCGACGACGTGGCGTTCGGTCCGGCGAACCTCGGGGTGAGGGGCCCCGAGCTCGAGGCGTGCGTGCGGGGGGCGCTCGCCCAGGTCGGCATGCTCGAGCACGCCGACAGGCCGCCCCACCACCTCTCCTTCGGCCAGCGCCGGAGGGTGGCGGTGGCCACCGTCCTGGCGATGCAGCCCGAGATCCTGGTGCTCGACGAGCCGTCGTCCAACCTCGACCCGGCGTCGCGTCGCGAGCTCGCGGACATCCTGCGGGGGCTCGACGTCACCGTGCTGATGGTGACCCACGACCTGCCGTACGCCCTCGAGCTGTGCCCCCGGGCCGTGGTCCTCCACGACGGGCAGGTCGTCGCCGACGGCGCCACCCACGACCTGCTGACCGACGCCGAGCTGATGCGACGCCACCGGCTGGAGCTGCCGTTCGGCTTCGACCCGGCCGCGCTGCCGCGCCCCGGGCCCGTTGTAACGTGACCCCCGACCACCCGCCGCCCACGCGGGTCCAGCGTGCGTGACCGACAGGAGCCAGCCCCGTGTCCGACCAGGTGTCGTCCCTCGAGCGTGAGATCGAGCAGACCCGCGAGCGGCTCGCCGCCACGATCGACCAGCTCCTCCACCGCGCGAGCCCCAAGACCATCGCCAAGCGTGAGGTCGCCTCGGTCAAGGGCTACTTCGTGGACCCGGCGGGCAACCCCCGCCAGGACAACATCCTCAAGGTCGTCGGCGGTGTCGCGGTCGCGGTGACGTTCTTCTACCTCGTGCGGCACGTCGCGGGCGACTAGACCGTCCGCACCAGGCCCTCGAGGTCCAGCTTGCCCTCGGGCGCGATCCGCGAACCCGGCGCCGGCAGGTCGAGGGGCGCCACGAAGCGGAAGGTCGTGCCCTCGCCGGCCGCGGAGGTGCACTCCATGCGGCCGTCGTGCGCCTCGGCGATGGCCCGCACGATGCTCAGGCCGAGGCCGGTGCCCTGGATCGCCTGCTCGGTGGCGAGCGAGGAGCGGAAGAACCGCTGGAACAGCTGGTCCTGCTCCTCGACGGGGATGCCGAGACCGGTGTCGCTCACCGACACGGTGGCCTCGCGCGCCCCCGGCTCGCCGGCGACGGCCAGCCCGACGTCGACCCGACCGCCCTCGGGGGTGAACTTCACCGCGTTGCCGACCAGGTTGAGGACCAGCCGCTCGAGCTGGCACGGGTCGCCCTGGAGGACGACCGGCTCCTCGGGGGTGCGGACCGCGAGCGTGATGCGCTTGCTGCGTGCGGCGTGGGTCAGCACCTCGGTCGCCGAGCGCACCGGCACCCGCAGGTCGGTCGGCGCGCGCTCGACCGAGAGCCGCCCGTCCTCGACCTTGGCCAGGGTGAGCAGGTCCTCGA
>NZ_LMRF01000006.1:95605-595299 GCF_001424755.1 Marmoricola sp. Leaf446 | reverse complement strand
GAGGTTGGTCGCGAGGTCGTCGCCCAGGATCTCGGCGTACCCGATGATGCTGGTCAGCGGGGTGCGCAGCTCGTGGCTGACCGAGGAGACGAAGTCGTTCTTGGCGCGGTCGAGGTCGCGCATCCGCAGGTTGGTCTCGCGCTCCTTGTCCAGGGCCTGCCGCAGCGCCTGCTCGGCCGCGCGACGGTCGGTCACGTCGCGGACGACGTCGAGCCAGCCGACGTGGCGTCCGGCCTGGTCGCGGACCCGGCTGACGCTGGCCGAGACGCTGATCCGGCCGCCGTCCCGGCGTACCCAGGTCCACTCGCGGGTGTCCTGCTCGCTGCCGTCGGTCGCCGTGGTCACCGGGCGGGTCAGGACCTCGGGGCCGGGCGGCACACCGAGCTCGCGGGCCCGGTCGAGGACCTCGCCCACCTCGTGGAAGCGCGTCGGGTCGAAGCGGCCCACGACCTCCTCGGCGGAGTAGCCGAGGAGCTGCTCGGCCCCGGTGCTGAACCACGTGATGGTGCCGTCGAGGTCGGTGGCCACGAACGCGGTCCCGCTCGCGGAGTCCATCAGCTGCCCCAGCTGCACCTCGTGGGCCCGGTTGAGGCGGGTCGACTCGCGCAGGCTCGACATCGCGACCATGAAGGCGACCACGGTGATCGCGCCGACCGTCACGAGTCCCTGCGGTGTCGCCACCAGGTCGAGCACCCCGGCGTCCTCGGGGAGCGGCGCGAAGGGCCCGATCTCCTGCATGCTCAGCCAGGCCAGGAAGCTGCACACCGCGACGAGCTCGAGCTTGGCCCAGCGGGATGCGAACCGCGCGGCCGACCACACGAGCAGCGGCAGCATCACGAAGGCCAGCGGCTGGTCGGCGGTCGCGACCAGGCACAGCCCGGCGGCCGCGGCGAGCAGGGCGAGGTGGGCCAGGACCTCCACGGCCCGCACCCGCACACCCGGGTCGGGCTGGGTCAGGAACAGCGGCAGCACCACGACCTGGGCGGCGAGGTGGGTCAGGAAGACCCAGACCACGAGCAGCCAGGGCTCGGGGCGGCCCAGGACGGCGTACGCCGCCGACGTGGTCAGCGCCGAGGCGGCGCAACCGCCACCCACGGCGACCAGGAACCGGCGGTAGTCCGACCACGTGGCCAGCCGGGCGCGGGCCAGCTCGAAGCCGGTCAACCACCAGGCGACGACGAGCGCCTCGACCGCCGTGGAGACCGCGAGCGCCAGGGTGAGGCCCGGCGGGGCCCCGGCGGCGGTGCCGGCCACCACGACGGAGACGACGACGGCCGCCACCCCCACGGAGAGCCGGCGGCCGGGCAGGCGCAGCAGGAGCGCAGAGGCGGCCACACCGGCGGTCCACCAGCGCGAGACCAGCTCGGGCACCGGGCTCTCGGTCAGCGCCAGGAAGGTGGCGACCACGACCGCGAGCACCAGGGCCACGTCACCCAGGGTGCGGAGCGACGGAGTTCGCACGGTGCTCTCCTGGTGACGCGGGCGGCGGTGGTACGACGGTAGGCCGTCACCGCCGCCCGCGGCAGCAGAACACGCAAATCGTGCAATACGGACTTAGCGACCGTCGCGCGGGGCGAAGTCCGGGTCGTTCGGGTCGGTCGGGCGCAGCGCCGGGTCGGGCTGGCCGGCGGCGTGGGCGCCGCCGGTGCCGGTCTGGTCGTGCGTCCCGGTGGTGGTGCCGCCGGTGGCGCTGGTGGTCCCGGTGGTGCCGCCGGTGGTCCCGGTGGAGCCGGTCCGGTCGTGGCCGGGGGTGTGCTCGTCGACCTCGCGGGCCACGCCCTGACGGGTGTCGTGGGTGGTCCCGTGACCGGTGGTGTCGTGACGGGTGTCCGTGCCGGTCGTGTCGTGCCCGGTCGTGTCGTGCCCGGTCGTGTCGTGCCCGGTCGTGTCGTGCCCGGTCTCGTGGCCGGTGTCGTGACCGGTCTGGCGACCGTCGGTGTCGAGGCGGGGCTCGTAGTCGGCGGCACGGTGGTCGACGTCGGGGTCGAGACGGTCGGCCTCGCGCACGGCGTCCTCGCGCTGGGCCTGGGCGACCTGGGCCTCGGTGCGGCGCTCGTGGGCCTCGCGCTCGAGGCGCTCGGCGCGCTCACGGGCTGCCTGGGCCTCGGCCTCGGTCTCGCGGGCGCGGGCCTCCTGGGCCTGGGTGCCGGCGGTGGCGGCTCCCGCCTCCTGGCGCAGCTCGCCCGCACGCTGGCGGGCCAGCTCCTTCTTGCGACGGTTGCGCGCGGCGAGCAGCAGCCCGACGAGCAGCAGCAGCGCGACCACGACGACCGCGATGATGACGTACTTCATGTGTGCCTCCTGTTGATTCCCCCGGAGGCCGCGTGTACCCGGGTGCCCCCACCCCTAACGGCGGCGGGGTGGGGCGGGGCAGGAGGGGTCAGGCGTAGGTCGTGGTGCGGTGCGGCCGGCAGGCCATCACCAGCGCGACCACCCACCCGACGATCGTCCAGCCGAGCAGGAGGTTGACCCAGCCGATCGTGGTGCTGTTGGTCTTGCCCCGGGTGGCGGCGATGGCCCACGGGAGGAAGTAGCCCCCGGTGACGACGGTGAGGGTCCAGGCCAGCACCAGGGCGAGGGTGCTGTGACGCTGCTCGGCGACGACGAGGGGGCGAGGGGGGCCGGGGAAGCTCATGGGGCCACCGTAGGCGCGGCCGACAAGCGGTGGCCGAGCCCCGGATCGGCGTAGGTCACCCCGCTCAGGCGGTCGCCGAGGAAGTGCAGCGAGGTCAGGCTGCCCAGCGCGACCTGGCGCCGGCGGGGCAGGTGCGCCGGGCGCCGGCCCTCGGCGCGGCGGCGCGTCACCCAGATCGGCACCTGGTGGCTGACGAGCACGGCCTCGTGCCCGTGGGCGATCGTGCGGGCCTGGTCGACGGCCGCCGTCATCCGTCCTACGACGTCGCGGTAGGGCTCGCCCCACGACGGGCGCCACGGGTTCCACAGCGTCGGCCACACCCGGGGCTGGACCAGGATGCTGCGGTGCATGTCGACGCGGCGGCCCTCGAGGACGTTGGTGACCTCGAGCAGCCGCTCGTCCAGGCGTACGCCGAGGCGCAGCCGGTCCGCGACCGGGGCCGCGGTCTCGCGGGCCCGCTCGAGGGGCGAGGAGACCAGGAGGGCGACGTCGCGACCGGCGAGGAGGTCGGCGGCGGCGTGGGCCATCTCCCGGCCGGCCTCGGACAGCCCGAAGCCGGGAGCCCGCCCGTAGAGCACCCCGTCGGGGTTGTGGACCTCGCCGTGGCGCAGCAGGTGCACGACGGTGCGGGTGGCCTCAGCGGTCACGGTGCCTCCGCTCGGCGAGCTCGACCACCTGGCAGGGCTCCCGCTCGGGCTCGGCGTCCGGGTCGGGTGCGGTGGGCCCGGGTGCGGAGGGGCCGGGTGCGGAGGGGCCGGACGCGAGGTCGGGCAGCCGCAGCCGCGCACGCAGCCGGTCGGCGAGGCGGCGGCGGGCCTGCGGCCCGAGCAGGTCGAGCCGCTCGGACTCCGGCAGCCCGCCGGCCGACTCGGGCAGGCGCAGCATGGCGCGCAGCTCGTCGTGGACGAGCAGCGGCGTAAGGGTGATGCCGTGGCCGTCGAGCTCGCGGACCACGCAGTCGACCAGGGCGTCGAAGCCGGGGTGGCTGCGGGGCCGGGTGGTCACAGCGGCAGCCGGCGGAAGACCGGCCGGGGCAGGTGGCGCAGCGTCGACATCACCGGGCGCAGCGGGCGGGGGACCCACACCTGCTCGCGCCCCGCGGCGACCCCGTCGACCACGGCACGGGCGACCTCCTCGGGACCCACGGCGAGCGGGGCGGCGTCGAGTCCGGCGGTCATCCGCGACCGCACGAACCCGGGGCGTACGACGAGGACCCGGCCGCCGATCGGGCGCAGCGCCTCGCCGAGGCCGGTGTAGAAGGCGTCCATCCCGGCCTTGCTCGAGCCGTACACGAAGTTGGACCGGCGGGGTCGTTCGCCGGCCACGCTGGAGAGCGCGACCACGACGCCGTGCCCCTGCGCGCGCACCATCGCGCCCAGGGCGACGCCGCTGAGCACGGGCGCGGTGTAGTTGGTGCGCGCGACCCGTCCCGCCTCCTCGGGGTCCTGCCAGGCGAGCTCGGGGTCGCCGAGCACGCCGTAGGCCACGACGGCGACGTCGACGTCGCCCCCGGCCCGGGCCTTCTCGACCACCCGGACGTGGGCCCCGTCGTCCAGCGCGTCGAAGTCGTGCACCTCGACGCGGCACCCGCGTCCCTCGAGCCGGGCGGCTGCGGCGTCGCGGCGCTCGCCCGGGCGGGCGGCCAGCACGACCCGCAGGCCGGGGGACCGCTCGGCCCAGGCGTCGGCGACCGCGAGGCCGATCTCGGAGGTGCCGCCGAGCAGCAGCAGGGACTGGGGGCGACCGGTGGCGTCCATCACGGGCGGGCCTCTCGTGCGGGGGTGGGGGTGAGCAGCCCGAGGCGTCGGGCGAGGTCGGAGGCGAAGCGGCCCTCGGGGTCCACGCGGCGGCGCAGCGCGGCGAACCGGGGCAGGTCGGGATACATCGCGGCCAGGTGGTGGGCCGGGGTGCGGGAGTCCTTGGCCAGGTAGACCCGGCCACCCGCCTCGAGCACCATCGCGTCGAGCCGGTCGAGCAGCCCGGCGAGCCCGGGCGCGACGGGCAGGTCGAGGGCCAGGGTCCAGCCCGGCATCGGGAAGGACAGCGGCGAGGGCGTGCCCGGGCCGAAGCGCTTGAGCACGTTGAGGCAGGACACGTGGCCGCTCGCCGCGACGGCGGCGACGACCTCGGGCACCACCGCCGCGGCGTCGTGGGGGACCGCGAGCTGGTACTGCGCCAGGCCGCGCGGGCCGTAGAGCCGGTTCCAGGACGCGACGCCGTCGAGCGGCTGGAAGAAGCCGAAGGCGTGCTCGACCCCCGTGCCGGGATGTCGCGGCGCCCTGCGGAACCACAGCTCGTTGAAGGCCCGGCCGCTCAGCCGGTTGACGAGCGACACCGGCGGCACCAGCGGGACCGCGACCGAGCGCGGCGGCGGCACGGCGTACGGCGTCCGGCGCTGGGCGACGGGCAGCTCGTCGAGCCGGGCGTCGTGACCGCTGAGGACCACCCCGCGCCCCGAGCCGCGACCGCGCGAGACGGAGTCGAACCACGCCACGCTGTACTCCGCCTCGTGGTCGAGCCGGGTCAGCGCGTCCATCACCTCGCCCAGGTCGCCGTGGCGCTCGCTGGTCACCACGACCGAGGAGGTCTCGACCCGGCGCACCGAGAGCTCGGCGCGCAGCACCACGCCGGTCAGGCCCATCCCGCCGACGGTGCCCCAGAACAGCTCGGGGTCGGGGCCGTCGGGGCGCAGCCGCTGCACCGCGCCGTCGGCGGTGAGCAGGTCGACCCAGCGCACGTGGGCGCCGAAGCTGCCGGCGACGTGGTGGTTCTTGCCGTGGACGTCGGCGGCGATCGCCCCGCCCACGCTGACCTGGCGGGTGCCCGGCTGCACCGGCAGCGTGAGCCCCACGCCGAGCAGCACCCGGAGCAGCTCGTCGAGGCTGGTGCCGGCCTCGACCTCGACCACCGCGGCGTCGACGTCGAGGCGTCGTACGCCGCGGCGGTGGGTCATATCGAGCACGGTGCCGCCGGCGTTCTGGGCGGGGTCGCCGTAGCTGCGGCCCAGCCCGCGGGCCAGGACGCCACGGTCACCGGCCCCCCGGACCGCAGCGGCGACCTCGTCGGCGGTGACGGGGGTGCGGACCGTCGCCACCGACGGCGAGGTCCGGCCCCACCCGTGCAGCACCGTCGGTGCGCCGGCGCTCACCCGAGCACCGCCCCGGTGGCGACCAGCCCGACCCAGACCAGGGCGATCACCTGGAGGTGCCGGTCGCCCAGCACGATCTCCTCGGGCCGCTCCGCGTGGCCGCGGTCGACCACGGCGGCGTACCGCATCAGGCAGAGCACGAACGGCGCGACCGAGACCGCGGCCCACGGCGTGCCACCGGCGGCCGACCCCGGGCCGTTGAGCGCCCACAGCAGGTAGACCGTCACGGTGACCCCGGCGGCCATGGTCCAGACGAAGCGCAGGTAGCTGGCGGAGTACTTGCGCAGCGACGGGCGGGTGCCGGCGTCGGCGCCCATGCGGACCATCTCGGAGTAGCGCTTGCCGGACACGACGAACAGCGCGCCGAAGGTGGCCACGAGCAGGAACCACGGCGACAGCGCGAGCCCGGAGGCGGTGCCGCCGGCGATCGCGCGCAGCAGGAAGCCCGAGGAGACGACGGCCAGGTCGAGCGCGGGCTCGTCCTTGACGCCGCCGAGGTAGGCCGCCTGCACGGCGACGTAGGCCAGCACGGTGAGCCCGAGCGGCAGCGCCCAGACGGTGGCGGCGACCACCGCGAGCAGCATCAGCACGGTCCCGGCGACCACGGCCCGGCGTACGCCGATCTCGCCGGCGGCCACGGGCCGCAGGCGCTTGGTCGGGTGGAGCCGGTCCTGGGGGGCGTCGAGCGCGTCGTTGAGCAGGTAGCAGCCCGAGGCCGCGACGCAGAACACCGCGAACGCCACCAGCGCGCCGAGCAGCACGTCGGGGTCCAGCACCCGGCCCCCGGCCAGCGGGGCGGCGAGGACCAGGGCGTTCTTGGGCCACTGGCGCGGACGCACGGCGCGCAGCCACGCCGGTCCGCGGGTGCCGGTCCGGGGGCCGGTGGGGGACCCGGCCGGGGAGGGCGGCCCGAGCGGCCCGGGCGGCGGGTCGACGGTCTCGACCGGGGTCACGGCCGGGGTCACGTCCAGGGGAGGCATGGCGGGCGGTACCCGTTCGGCTCCGGGTCACCCCGGGTGATTCCCCGGTCGCGGTCGGGGTACGGCGCCCGGTGACCTCCCCCGTCCCGTCGGCCGAGCCCGACCCCCGTGGTGCCCGCCGCGTGGTCGCGGTGGCCACCGCACTGGCGGTGCTCGGGTGGGTGGCGGTGTGGGCCGTGCTCGAGGTGGGCGACCTGCTGGCCCCCGGCCGGGGCGACGCCGACCCGCAGCCGACGGGGACGCGGGTCGTGGTCAGCGTCGCCCTGGGCCTGGCGCTGACGGCGGTGGTGGCGGCCGCGGTGGCACGGGCGCGGGTCCGCCGGCCGGCTTCCGGTGGGCGGCCCCCGGCGTCGGAGCCGCTCGTGCTGGCCGGCGCCTCGGTCCTGCTGGCCGGCAGCGGCACCGCGCTCCTGCACGGCACCCGGTGGGGCGTGGACGGCCTGTACTCCGACGCGGGGTTCCGCACCGAGGCGGTGACGCGCTTCGCCGACACCGCCGCGCTGGCCGACTATGCCTACCGCGGGCTGCCGGCCTACTACCCGCCGCTGCTGCCCTGGTTGCAGGGACGGGCCGCGGACCTGCTGGGCGTGCCCGGCTGGACGGTGATGAAGCCGACCCAGCTGCTGGTGTGCCTGCTCGTGCCGCTGCTGTCCTGGCTGCTCTGGCGGCGGGTCGTGCCCGGTCGCCGGGCGGTGTGGGTGGCCGCCGTGGTCGCGGTCGCGACGGTGCTGCCGCTCAAGCCCGACGAGTGGCTGGTCCTCACGCTCGTCGTGCCCTGGTGGCTGGAGGTGTGCCGCGGCGTCGGCGTGCCCGGACGGGCCCGGGTCGGCGCCGTGGGACACGGGCTGGTGCTGGGCGGGCTGCTGCTCCTGCACACCTACTTCTTCGCCCCCCTCGCGCTGGCGACCGCGCTGGGCGCGGCCCTCGACCTCGCGCTCCGGCGCCGGGTGCACCCGAGGATCGGGCCCGGGCTGGTGACCGGGCTGGTGGCGGTCGTGGTGGCCGCGCCGTCGTGGGCCGGACCGGCCTGGCTGCGGCTGCGGGGCGCTGCCTCGGACTCGCTGCAGCTGCGGTGGAGCCCGCCCGGCTTCGACCGCCCGCCGCTGCCGTGGCCGACCGACCCGCGGGGCGTGCTGGAGGCGGTGGGGGTGCTCTGGCTGCTCTGGGCGCTGGCCCGGTCGCGCGCGTCCACCCACCACCCGGCCGGGACGCCCGGGACGCCCGGGGTGGCCGGCGGGCTGCTGGTGGCGCTCGTCGCGGCGTACGGCTTCATGGTCGGGGGGCAGCTGCTGCAGCCCGGCGTGGCCGTGCTGCCGGAGAAGAGCGACGAGCTCGTCGAGGCGCTGCTGGCGTCGGCCGGGGTGCTGGGGGTGGCCGAGCTCGCCCGGGCGCTGCTGGCGCGGCGGCACGCCCGCACCGGTCCGGCCGCCGTGGCGGTCGTGGCATCGGTGGCGGCCGCGGCGGGCATGGTCGCGGTCCTGGCCGTGCTCGCGACGGTGCAGGCCGTGCACCGCGGCGTGGAACGACCGGCGGCGGCGGCGCAGCACACGAGGTACCCCGACGGCACCCTCCCGGCCGGGGGCGCGGTCCCGCCGAGCCCGCGCTGGCACGCCTGGGGCGTCGAGCCCGGCGTCTCCGGGGCGTCGGTGGCCGAGGTCGTCGCCGCCTGGGAGCGGCTGACGGGCCGACCGCCCGGCAGCGACGACGTCGTGGTGTCGGCCCGGTCGGACCTGCCCGCCACGGTGCCGGTGCACCTGTTCGTGCCCTGGAAGAGCATCTACTCCCACCCGCAGGGCCGGTTCGAGGACCGGCTCGCGGTGCTGGAGGCGGCGGCGCGCTGCGGCACGCCGGCGTGCGCCCACCGGCTGCTGAGGGACGACGCCGTGGAGCCGGTCGACGGGCTCGTGCTCGGGCGCGACGAGCGGGGCCTCCACCTCTCGGTCGCGGTCGACACCTTCCCCGACGCGTGGGAGCGACGCACCGTCCGCTTCGACGACCGCCTCCTCGCGGAGCCGTGGTTCCGGACCGAGGAGGTGGCCGACGGCGCGGTGGTGGTGCTCCGCTAGCCCCGGGTGGCCAGGCCGTCGAAGGCCAGGGCCGTGACCTGCGCGGCGAGGTCGTCGGGGGAGAGCGCCCCGCCAGGGCGGTACCACTCGACCAGGGAGTTGACGGTGCCGAAGACCAGGCGGCTGATCAGCTCGGGGGAGAGGTCGGTGCGCAGCGTGCCCTCCTCGGACGCGTCGCGCACCAGCCGTGCGAGCTTCTCGTCGATGACGCGCCGCCGCTCCAGCGCCGCCTGCTCGACCGGGCTGTTGCCGCGCACCCGCAGCAGCAGCGTCACCGAGGGCAGGTGGGCGACCAGGATGCGCACCGACTCGGCCACCGTCGCGCGGAGCCGGTCGGTCGCGGTGGTGCCGTCGTGCGCGCCGCCGGCGGCGTCCACCGCCGCGTCGAGGGCGGTCAGCGCCTCGTCCAGCGCCGAGGCGAGCAGCTCCTCCTTGCTGGAGACGTGGTGGAAGATCGCCGACTTGGAGACGCCGAGATCGCGGGCCAGGTCGGCGGTGCTCGTGGCGTCGTACCCGCGCTCGTTGAACAGCTCGACCGCCCGCCGCAGCACCGTCTCGCGGTCGTAGCCCGGCCGGCCGCGCCTGCCCGCGCCGCCGCCCGACGGGCCGCCCGACGGGCCGCCCGACGGGCCGGTGGACGGGGCCGGCGGGGAGGTCATCGGGGCATCGTGCCACGACCGGCCGGGGGCCGGTGCGGGTCAGCCCCAGAGCGTGATCAGGCTGCGCGCGAGCTGCTCGGGGGTGATGCCGGCGTGGTCGGCGGCCGCGTGCAGCCGGCGTACGGCGGTCGGGGCGTCCAGCCGGAGCAGACCGACCAGCAGGCCAGCGGCGGTGTCGACGTCGTCGTGGGAGCGGAGCGCGGCCAGCGAGGCCTCCGCCAGCCGGCGGGTGGTGAAGGCGAGGTCGGCGTTGGTCACCACGTCGGTGGCCGAGGTCCCCAGGACGGCGGCGATCGCGTCGTGGCGGTCCTCGAAGGCGTGGTCCGAGGCGGCGTACAGGGTGACGCTGCCGACCACCCGGTCGGCAGCGGTCAGCGCCACCGTGAGCGAGCTGCGCACGGCCCGGGCGGCGCTGGCCTGGGAAAGTATCTGCCACGCGTGCTCGTCCAGCGGGGGCGGGCAGGGGATGGTCGCGTCGCGTCCCGTCGCACCCGGCTCGGGGCACCCGGTGAGGTGCTGCACGGCGTCGAGCACGGCCAGCTCCTCGTCGCTGGCGACCAGCGTGAAGACCAGCTCCTCCTCGGTCCAGGTGACGCTGAGGCCGATGCAGTCGGGGACCAGGGCCTGCACCTCGTCGGCGGTGCGCTGGAGGTCGGCGAGCACGTCGACCTCCGGCTCGACCCGGGCGAGCTCGCGGGCCAGGGCGACCGTCTGCGGGATGGGCTCCACGTCGCTCCTTCCTCGCGTCGGTGGGACCCGTCGGTAACCGCTGCCGAGGATCGCGAACCTGGGGGTGGCCCCCGCCGGGTGTGCGGGAGGGGCTGGCTCGACTAGGTTCGGGTGATGGAGACCGAGGACGCCACCGGCGGTCGGATGGCGGACCTGGCCCGCGACCTGCGCTCGGAGGGCAGCGCCGAGACGACGCTGCAGCACGTGGTGCAGGCTGCGGTCGAGCTGATCGACGGCTGCGACTCCGCTGGCATCTCGCTGTCCACGACCGCGGGCCGGATCCGGACCTCGGCGTGCACCGGTGAGGTGCCCGTGGCCGCGGACCGGCTGCAGCAGGAGCTGGGGGAGGGGCCGTGCGTCGACGCGGCCTGGCACCAGGAGATGGTCTCGGCCACCGACCTCGCCACCGACCCCCGCTGGCCGGCCTGGGCCCCGCGTGCCGTGGCGGACCTCGGCGTGCGCAGCATGGTGTGCGTCCGGCTGTTCACCCACGACGACCGGCTCGGTGCGCTCAACCTGTTCTCGCAGCGACCTGCGGCGTTCAGCGCCGACGACCTCGACGAGGCGATGGCGTACGCCGCGCACGCGGCGGTGGCGATCGTCGCCGCGGAGCAGATCGAGGGCCTCTCGACCGCGGTGCACAACCGGACCGTGCTGGGGCAGGCCACCGGCCTGCTGATGGCGCAGTACGCCGTCACCGCGCACCAGGCCTTCAACCTGCTGCGCCGGCTCTCCAGCGAGCAGAACCGCAAGGTGGTCGTGATCGCCCGCGAGCTGGTCGAGGCGCACGAGGTCGGCACGCGGACCGACGGCCCCGCCGCACCCGGAAAAGCGACGAACATGGCATTTCGGACCGATCCGGCCTAGAGTCCGGCTGGGGTCTTCACCACGGCTGACCCCGACGTCCGGACCCCCGACGCCACCTGGCGCCGGGGGTCCGGGCCCGGGACCTCCACCGGTCGGGCGTCAGTCCCGGGAGCGCAGCAGCCGTCGGAACGAGCGTGCCGACCCCCGCCCCGCCCCGATCCGGCCGGCGTTGGCGTCCGCCACGATCGAGGCGACCGTCTCCGAGGCGTCGGCCCGGTTGGAGCCGATGCCGCCGCGCGGCCCCCGCTTGACCCACCCCACGACGTACGCCGCGTCGACGGCCGCCCCGGTGGCGGGGTCGACGACCCGGCCGGCGTCGTGGGGGACGGTGTGGGTGTCGGTGTCGAACGGCAGCCCCGCGACGGGCTCGCTGCGGTAGCCCACCGACCGGAGCAGCAGCGCGGTGGGCAGGTCGACCGCCTCGGCGTCGGTCAGCCGCACCGACGTCACGTGGTCGGGTCCGGCCACGCCCGCGACCGCGGTGCCGAAGCGCAGCACGAGGCGGCGGCGGTGGCCGGCGGGCGCGGCGGCGTCCAGCCGGGCGACGGGCAGCCCCTGCAGTGCGGCCGCCTTGCAGCCGGGCGACGCGTCGGAGATCGCCGCGAGGGTCGCGTCGTCGCCGTCGACGACCACGTCGAGGTCGTCGCGGGCGAGCAGCGGCCGCAGCTCGGACAGGGAGTACGCCGCGTCGTCCGGCCCGCGCCGACCCACCAGCACGACCTCGCGCACGGTGCTGCGGCGCAGCGCCGACAGGGCGTGCTGGGCGATCGGGGTCGCGGCCAGCTCCTCGGGCTCGGTGAGCAGCAGCCGGGCCAGGTCGAGCGCGACGTTGCCGTTGCCCACCACCACGGCCCGGACGGGGGTGCCGTGGTCGAGGTCGACGAGGTCGGCCGGCACCTCGGGCTGGCCGTTGTACCACCCGACGAAGCGCCGGGCGGGCAGGCTGCC
Organism: Marmoricola sp. Leaf446; assembly: GCF_001424755.1. GTDB lineage: Bacteria > Actinomycetota > Actinomycetes > Propionibacteriales > Nocardioidaceae > Marmoricola. The sequence continues at coordinate 583,267 of NZ_LMRF01000006.1, read as the reverse complement.
GGGCAGGTCCTCGCCGGGCACGCCGAGCGTCCGGTCGGCGGACGCGCCCACGGCGTACACCACCGCGTCGTGGTGCTCGAGCAGCTCGGCGTGCGTGACGTCGCGGCCGACCTCGACGCCGAGGCACATCTGCAGCCGGGGGTTGGCGAACACGGTCGCGAACCGGTCGGCGATGGCGCGGGTGCTGCCGTGGTCGGGTGCGACGCCGAACCGCACCAGCCCGCCCGGCACGGGCAGCCGGTCGAGCATCGTCACCTCGGCGCTGGTGGTGAGCAGGGCGGAGGCGGTGTAGCTCGCGGAGGGCCCGGTGCCGACCACCGCCACCCGCAGCCGTGCCGCGTGGGGCTTCAGCGAGACCGGGAAGGTCGGCGCGCCCCAGCCCCGGTCGTCACCCTCGGGCGCGGCGGTGTCGTCGTAGTGGGCCCGGTTGAGCTCGACGTACGCCGCGTCGGGCCCGGCGAGCAGCGACTCGGTCGGGAAGATCGCGTCGACCGGGCAGGCGTCGGCGCAGGCGCCGCAGTCGATGCAGGCCCGGGGGTCGACGTAGAGCATCTCCGTGGTGCCGAAGTCGGGCTCGTCCGGCGTGGGGTGGATGCAGTTGACCGGGCACACCGAGACGCAGGACGCGTCGCTGCAGCAGGACTGCGTGATGGCGTACGGCACGGCCGCCTCAGACCATGCTGACGCGCTGGTAGAGCCGCAGCGCGGGCTTGGTCAGCAGGCCCAGCTCGTCGAGGAACTCCATCAGGTGGGCGCAGCTGGAGCGCATCAGGGTGTGGTGGTGCTCGTTGGCCTTCGCCTCGGCGAGCGCGCGCGCCGGGTCGAGCCCTGCCGCGGCGTACACCCCGTCGTTGACCATGTTGGACACGATCAGGTGCGCGGCGACCGCGATCACCAGGGCGGAGGTCTTGCGGCGGGCCGGGCTCGCGCCCTCGATCCGCTCGCGCATCTCCTGGCGGGCGAACTTCATGTGCCGCGACTCCTCGACCACGTGGATCTTGCTGGTCGTGCGGACGATCGGCAGCACCTGCTCGCCGCGCATCCAGTCGCGCTGCATGACGTCCAGGACCTCCTCGGCCACCAGGATCCCGCCGTACGCCACCTCGGCGCTGGCGAGCGCCTTGAAGCCGCGGCCCAGGGTGATGCTCGCCCTGGTCGGGAAGTACGCCGGGATGCCCATCGTCTTGCAGGCGCGGGCGAACATGATCGAGTGCCGGCACTCGTCGGCGATCTCGGTCAGCGCGAACTGGAAGTCCGAGCGGGAGTAGTCGGTGCAGTACTGGTCGCGCAGCACCATCTGCTGCAGGATCATCTCGAACCAGATGCCGGTGCTCATGATCGAGGCGACCTCGTGCCGGGTCAGCGTCACCCGCTGCGCCTCGCTCATCTCCGCCCACAGCCGCGTGCCGTAGAGCGTGCTCCACTCCGGGTTCAGCCCGTAGTGGGCCGGGTCGAGCGGGGTGTCCCAGTCGACCTCGGTCGCGGGGTCGTAGGACAGCGCCGCCGAGGAGTCGAGCAGCCGCTGCGAGGCGTCGCGGGCGTCGGCGTGCGAGGTGGCGGGCGAGGGGGTGAGCGAGGGGGTGAGCGTGGTCATGCGGGCTCCCGGAGGTAGGTGGTACACGACGTCACTGCAACCTAGACGGTACAACGCGTACCCGTATCTGGACAGGGCGGTCGGGTGTGAGCCGGGTAACCTCCGGCTGTGCCGCCCTCGCCCGTGGATCCCGCCGACGGCCGCGTCACCGACGGCCGCGCCGCCCGGTGGAGCGGCCAGCAGCAGCGGCGCCGCGCGGAGTTCGTCGACGCCGCGCTGGTGGCGATCAAGGAGCACGGCGCGGACGTCTCGACCGAGCAGATCGCGGCCGAGGCCGGTGTCGCCCGCACCCGGCTCTACCGCCACTTCAGCGGCGCCCACGCGCTCAACGCCGCCATCGCCGAGCGCGCCGAGACGATGATCCTCGAGGCGCTCGCCCCGGTCTGGGACGTGTCGGCCAGCCCGCGCGACACCATCCGCACCGCGGTCACCACCCACCTCGGCTGGCTCACCGAGAACCAGCAGCTCTACCTCTACCTGGTGCGCCACTCCGTGGCCACGCCCGCCGGCGACAACGTCGTCAACGACGTCAAGCGGCTGATCTCCCACCTGCTCATCCGCCTGCTCGACGAGTACGTCGAGGCGGTCGGTCTCGACGCCCGCGTCACCCAGCCGCTGTCGTTCGGGCTGGTCGGCTTCGTCGACGCGGCCGCCGCGCGCTGGGTGGCCGATCCCGGTGGCCTGGAGCTGGCGGAGATGGTCGACCTCCTCGCGGCGTGGATCTGGTCGGTGCTCGACGGCGTGCTGCGCCAGGTCGGGCTCGAGGTCGACCCGTCGGTCCCGCTCGACCTCGGCGCGGCCGGGGCCGCACCGACCGGCTGAGCCTCAGCCGGGGACGTCGGCGGTGCTGGCCCAGCTGGCCAGCAGCGCGAGGGCGTCGGCGCTGCTGCTCGCCGGCTCGGCCGAGTAGACCAGCAGGCTCTGGCCGGGGTCGCCGGGCAGCGGGAGCGACTCGAACCACAGGTCGAGGTCACCCACGACGGGGTGGTGGAGCAGCTTGGTGCCGCTGGTGTGCAGCTGCACGTCATGGGCGGCCCATCGGCGGCGGAAGTCCTCGCTGCGGGTCGAGAGCTGACCGATGAGGTCGGACAGGTCGCGGGCGTAGGGGTCGCGGCCGGCCTCGGCGCGCAGCACGGCCACGGTGTCGCCGGCCACCCGGTCGTGCTCGCGGTAGTAGTCGGCGGCCCGGGGGTCCAGGAAGACGAACCGCGCGGTGTTCACCGGCCGGCCCGGGTCGTCGTACAACGGGGAGAACAGCGCACGTCCCAGCACGTTGGCCGCCAGCACGTCGCCGTTGCCGGCCATCACGAACGCGGGTGACAGAGGCATCGACTCGAGCAGCCGCACGATCGTGGGTCGCACCCGCTGGCGTGGCTGTCGACGGTTCGGGCGGCGCGTCGTACCAGCGGTGCGCAGGAGGTCCTCGAGGTGGCGTCGCTCGGCCTCGTCGAGCTGCAGGGCGTGGGTGAGGCCGTCGAGGACGCCCTCGGAGACGCCGGTGGCGGTGCCGCGCTCGAGCTTGGTCATGTACTCCGGCGAGATGCCGGCGAGGCTCGCCACCTCCGAGCGGCGTAGCCCCGGCACCCGGCGCCGGTCGCCCCCGTAGACGGGCAGACCGGCCATCTCGGGGGTGACGCGGGCGCGGCGGGTGGTGAGGAACTCGCTGATCTGCGCGCGCACGTCGCGGCGCAGGTCCCCGTCGCTGGTCATGGCCCGAGCCTACGAGGAGACGGGGACGCCTGGGGGGCCACGTGAGTACCCCTCTCGCAGGGGCTCCCACCCCTTCCCGCCGGCTGGTGTGGTGGTGGCACCACCACCAGAACAGGACGGCACACGATGAAGCTCGCACACCTCGGGGACCTCGAGGTCTCCCGCATCGGCCTCGGCGCGATGACCATGGCCGGCACCTACACCTCCGAGGGGGCGTTGGACCACGACGAGTCGGTCCGCACCATCCACCGCGCCCTCGACCTCGGGGTCACCCACCTCGACACCGCGGAGATCTACGGCCCCTACCTCAGCGAGGAGCTGGTCGGCCGCGCGGTCGCCGGTCGCCGGGACCAGGTCACGATCGCCACCAAGTTCGGGCTGGTCTCCCACGCGGGCGGCGGCCCCGGGGTCATGGACAGCAGCGCGGCCAACGTCCGGGCGGCCGTCGAGGGGTCGCTGCGGCGTCTCGGCACCGACCACGTCGACCTGTACTACCAGCACCGCGTCGACCCCGGCACTCCGATCGAGGAGACCGCCGGCGCCGTCGCCGACCTGGTGCGCGAGGGCAAGGTGCTGCACTTCGGCCTCTCCGAGGCCGGTCCGGACACCATCCGTCGCGCCCACGCCGTGCACCCGGTGACCGCGCTGCAGACCGAGTACTCGCTCTGGACGCGCGACGTCGAGGCCGAGATCCTGCCGGTGCTGCGGGAGCTGGGCATCGGCCTCGTGCCGTACTCGCCCCTGGGGCACGGGCTGCTGACCGGGCAGGTCCGAACCGTCGCGGACTTCGCCGAGGACGACTGGCGTCGGACCAACCCCCGCTTCACGGGGGAGAACTTCGAGCGCAACCTGCGGCTCGTCGACGAGGTCCGGGAGATCGGCGCCGAGATCGGGGCGACGCCGGCGCAGACCGCCCTGGCCTGGCTGCTGACCCGGGGCGAGGACGTCGCCCCCATCCCCGGCACTCGCCGGGTCGCGCGCGTCGAGGAGAACACGGCGGCGGACGGCGTCGAGCTCACCGTCGACCAGGTGGCCCGGCTCGAGGCGCTCGAGCCGGCGTCGGGCGAGCGCCACGACGAGGCCAACGTGGCCACCGTCGACCGCTGAGCCTCAGCCTGCGCGCCCGGTGGCCCGTCGGCCCAGCAGCACGAGGGGGCCGACGGAGAGCACGACCGCCAGCGCGGCGTACCCGAGGTCGAGCGAGGCCAGCGTCGCGACGCCCGCCACCAGCAGCGGGCCGCCGGCGTCGCCGAGCTCGCGGCCCAGCTCGGCGGTGCCCATGGTCTGGCCGAGCCGGGACTCCGGGGTCGAGGCGGCGAGGGCCGCGAACCCCAGCGGCGTGATCAGGCCGGTGCCGGTGCCGATCAGCACCGCGGCGAGCAGCACGCCGGGGAGCCCGGGCACCAGCGCCGCGAGCAGGCCGGCCGCGGTGACCAGCAGCCCGACCACGAGGCCGGTCCGGGTGGTGAGGCGACCCGCGTCGAGCGCGCGTCCGGCGCGGGGCTGCACCACCGCGGCGGTGGCGGCGAGCACCGACACCGCGGCGCCGGTGACCACGGGCCCGAGACCGGCGGCCGCGCCGGTCACCGGCAGGAAGCCGACGCCGACCGAGAGTGCCGCGGTGGCGCCGGCCAGCGCCGAGGTCGGGGCGAGGAAGGCGCGGTCGGTGAGGCGTCGCGCGAGGTCGACCACGGTCTGGCGCTGCCGCGGCAGCGGCGGCACGGGCGGTACGGCGCGCCACGCCCACGCCGCGACCACGAGGCCGAGCGCGGCGGTGACGCCGAAGAGCAGCCGCAGCCCGCCGCCCAGGATCAGCAGCCCACCGAGCAGCGGGCCGAGCGTGTAGCCGATGCTCTTCCACGAGCCGTAGGAGCCGAAAGCGCTGCCGCGTCGCGCCGCCGGGTTGAGGCGGGCCACCAGCGAGGAGGCGGCCGGGGAGAACGCCGACGCCGCGGCGCCCTGCCCGAGCCGGGCGACCCAGAGCCAGGCGGGGTCGTCGGCGAGCACGAAGGTCGCCGACGCGGCGGCGAAGCCGACCAGCCCGGCCAGCAGGACGGGGCGGGCCCCGACCCGGTCCGCGAGGGTCCCGAAGACCGGCTTGAGCAGCACCTCGGCGCCGTCGTAGAGCGCGAGCAGGAGGCCCAGCGTCAGCAGCGAGCCGGCCAGGTCGTCGGAGGTGCCCAGGCTGGCGGCGACCGCGTGGGCGCCGAACGCGGTGGTGAAGCCCGCGGCGTACAACGGCCACATCCGAGGGTCCCGGGGTCGCGACGTCGGGTCGTCGGACGGGCGGGGAGCACTCCCCTCGGACTGGGCCACACCACTCCTGGGCTCGACTGTCGCTTCGTGGCAGGGAGCGTCCCACACCCGCGTGGTCTCAGCCGCGCGGGCGGTGTCGGCGAGCCTCGAGCGTCAGGTCGCGACGGTGGCGAGGTGCAGCGCCGCGCCGACCAGCGTGCAGGCCCCGAGCGTGCGCAGGACCGACCAGCCGCGCCGGAAGATCAGCAGGCAGCCGAGGACCGTGACGGCGAGCGCAGCCCACTGCAGGGTGCCGACCACGGGGAGCTCCAGGACGAGCGGACCCGTGGTGACGCGGCGGGTCTCCTCGAACAGCGTGTGCAGGGCGAAGTAGAGCGCCAGGTTGGCGATCACGCCGACCACGGCGGCGGTGATGCCGGTCAGGGCGGACGCGAGCGTGCGGTTGTGGCGCAGGCGTTCGACGTACGGCGCCCCGAGGAGGATGAACAGGAAGCAGGGAACGAACGTCACCCAGGTGGTCAGCAGGGCGGCCAGGACGGCGGCGACCCACGGGTCGAGGGTGCCGGGGTCGCGGTAGGCCCCGAGGAACGCGACGAACTGCACGACCATGATCAGCGGGCCGGGCGTGGTCTCGGCCAGTGCGAGGCCGCGGACCATCTCCCCGGGAGCGAGCCAGCCGTAGACGTCGACGGCCTGCTGGGCGACGTACGCCAGGACGGCGTAGGCGCCGCCGAAGGTGACCACCGCGGCCCCCGAGAAGAAGACACCCTGGTCGACCAGGGTGCTGCTCCGCCCCAGGACGAGCGCGGCCGCGACGACGGGCGCGGCCCACAGCACCAGCCCGACGACCAGCACCACCACCGAGCGCCGGGCCGAGGGGCGTTCGGCGTGCAGGGCGTCGTCGGGGACCAGCGGCGGGGGGCCGTCGTCGGTGGCGACCCTGCCGGACGAGCCGGCCAGGTCCGGCCGGGCCCGGCCGACCACCCAGCCCACGACGCCGGCCAAGAGCACGACGACGGGGAAGGGCACGGCGAAGAAGGTCAGGGCGACGAACGAGGCCACGGCGAGGGCGACGTACACCGGGTGGGTCAGTCCCTTCCTCCCGACGCGGATCACGGCCTGGAGCACGATGGCGATGACCGCGGGGCCGAGGCCGAGGAAGAGAGCCTCGACGAGGGTGGTGTCGCCGTAGGCGACGTAGACCCCGGAGAGCACGAGCAGCGCCACGACGCCCGGCAGCACGAAGAGGATGCCGGCGACCAGGGCGCCGCGGACGCCGTTGAGCAGCCAACCGACGTACGTCGCGAGCTGCTGCGCCTCCGGGCCGGGGAGCAGCGTGCAGTAGGACAGCGCGAACAGGAAGCGTTGCTGGCCGATCCAGCGCTTCTCCTCGACCAGCGTCCGCTGCATCACGGCGATCTGGCCCGCGGGGCCGCCGAAGGTCTGCAGCGAGATCAGGAACCACGCCTTCGTCGCCTCGCGCAGGCTGACGACGTCGACGGTGCTCGGTCCAGGCTGATCGGTCACCACGGCCACATGCTGGCGTGGCTCGCGCAGCAAAGTCAATCAGTCAGGTTGACTTCGAGACCGCCGCCAGGGTCCCCGTCGGGGCCCGGGCGCCCCCGCTAGGAGGCGTTGTCGTGGTGGCGGTCCTGCGCGACGTGCCGCACGTGCTCGTCGAAGTCGGGGAGGTCGCGGCGCAGCCGGGCGAAGTCCTCCTTGGTCCAGGCGAGGACGCGTACGGGGTCGGTCGTGGTGAGGCGGGCGTTGCGCAACCGATGGTCGACGAGCCCCATCTCGCCAGCGAGCGACCCGGGTCCGAGCCGGGCGACGCGCTCGCCGTCGCGCACCACGTCGAGGTGGCCGCTCAGCACGAGGTAGGCCTTGTCGGCGGGCTCGGACTGGTGGATCGGCGTCCAGTCGGCGGGGATGCGGAGGCTGCGGCCCAGCTCGCTGACCCGGCGCAGGGTCTGCGCAGGGAGCGTGCCGATGCCGGGCAGGGCGGCCAGGTCGTGGTCCGTGTCACTCATGCCTCCATCGTGGGCAGGTCCGGCGGTGGTGTTCACGGTCGGTCTCGGTGGCTGGTCGTGATGCCGTCTCGCCGACCTCGGTCCCGGGGTCATCGCTCCGGCGGCCGCGACTCGTGGTGCCTCTGCCCGTGGGTGCGGTGCGACTCCTTCATCTCCGACTCCAGCAGGTGCCGACGGCCCTGGACGAGCTCCTCGCGGGTCTCGCGCTCCAGGGTCCGCCAGACCGAGAAGAACGTGTCGTCGTACTCCTCGACGACCTGGAAGGTCCACCTGCCCTCGATGACGTTGGCTGTGCTGTCGTCGTACCCACGCGCCAGGTCGCCCAGTCCGGTGGTCCGGCGGCCGGGAGATCGGCTCAGCCGGCCAGCGCCGAGACCAGCCGCAGCGGGTCGGGGTCGTCGCCGTCGGACTGCAGCACGACCGTGTCCGCGCCCGCGGCGGCGAGGAGGGAGACCCGCGCGGCGACGGCGTCGGGGGTGACGTCCGCGGCACCGATCTCGGTGTAGGTCGCGACGTGGACCTCGCCCTCGCGGCCGGCGAGCCGCCGGGCCTCCTGGGCGGTGGCCCGGGCCCGGGCCACCTCGTCCGGGCCGGCGACGGCGTCGAGCAGCACCCCGTCGGTGAGCTCGCCGGCGAGCGCGACCGTCCGGGGTCCGCGCGCCCCGACCAGCAGGCGCGGTGGTCGCGCGGGCGGCCAGTCGAGGGCGACGGCGTCGAGCTGCACGTAGGTGCCGGAGACGGTGACGCGCTCACCGGCGAGCAGCGCGGCCACGGCCGAGGTGTGCTCGCGCAGCAGCGTCATGGGGGAGGGGGCGCGGACGCCGACCTGCTCCATCCAGTCCAGCACCCCGTGGCCGAGCCCCAGCACGAACCGGTCGGGGAAAAGCCGCGCCAGCGTGGCGACCTCCATCGCCACCAGCGCCGGGTTGCGGAGCGGCACCGGCAGCAGCCCGATGCCGACCCGCACCCGCGAGGACCACGCCAGGGCCGCGGCGGCGGCGGTCAGGCCGCCCTCGAGGAAGCAGTCCTCCCACAGCCACAGCTCGTCGACCGCCTCGGCGGCGTCTGCCGCCTCGACGACCTCCCGCAGCTGCTCCGGGGGTGCCTGCGGCCGGAACACGACGCCGGTGGTGGTGCGCATGGCGACACTGTGCCGTACGACGCGCCTCCGGGTCGCCGGGTCTCAGGTCAGGGCGTCGAGCACCCGCACCATGTCGTCCTCGGTGTCGTTGCCGACCTTCTCGAAGACGAGCTTGACCAGCGGCGCGGCGAGCTTGGCGGCCCCCGACATCTCGATGACGGCCTGGTAGGTGACCTGGCTGCCGCTGCCGTGGGGGACCACCGTGATGGTGTCGGTGGAGCGTGCGGTCTCGTTGGTGCCGACCAGCTCGACGGTGTCGTCCGTGGAGCGCACCAGCTCGTAGGTCAGCTCGGTGGAGATGCCGGCGATCTTGGAGACGTTGTGCCACGTGCTCCCGACCCGCACCGGGCCCTGGTCGTTGCGGGTGCAGGAGACGGTGCCGGGGTCCCACTCCTCGGCGTGCGAGAAGTCCCGGAGGTAGTCCAGGACCACCGGGGGCGGGGGCGTGACGGTGAAGGTGCGCGAGACGGTGGTCATGGCGCCAGTCTCGTCGTCCGGGTCAAACGGCCGGGCCCTCCGCCGGGGGGCTCCGCCGGGTCGCCACCTAGTCGCCCGGGAAGCGCTGCGTCGGCACGGCGGTCAACCGCGGGCCGTTCGGGACCTCGTCCTCCACGGAGGTGTCGATCGCCTCGACCATGCTCTCGGCCACCGTCCGCTCGCTGACGCCGAGGTCGGAGGCCCACCGCCGCAGCAGGTGGTCGGCGCGCTGCGGTCCGTAGCCGTAGGCCAGCATCAGCATGCCCTTGGCCTGCTCCACCGAGGACCTGTCGGCGAGGGCCTCGCGCAGGCGGGTCACCTCGCGCTCGAGCGCCTCGACGTCGTCGACCGCCCGATGGGCAGGCGGGACGTCGGTGGGCGTGGACACGAGGGGGCGGTCGTTCATCAGGAACTCCTGGAGACGGGCACCGTGGGCGGGCGGCGCCGGGGTCTCGGGCGACGCCGCCACGGTACGCCGCCGGCCGACACCGGTCCAGGTCGGCCGCTAGCCGGGCAGGATGCCGACCGCGCGGGCGTGGGCGAGCACCACGGGGCCGCGCAGCCGGCGCGCGACCACCTCGGCGGCGACCTCGCTCAGCCGGCGGCCGTGGTCGCGGGCGTAGCGGCGCAGGGCGTGGAAGGCGTCCTCCATGTCGAGCTCGCCGGCGGCGGCGACCACCCCCTTGGCCTGCTCGAGGACGATGCGGCTCGTCAGCGCGTGCTGCAGCTGGTCGTTGACCGCGTCGCGGTCCAGGGCGGAGCGCTCGTTGACGACCGCCACGCTGGCCACGTGCACCAGCGCCTGGGCGAGGTCGAGGTCGTCCTGGGCCAGGCGGCCCGGGTGCTCCCCGAACAGGCCCACCGTGCCGAGGGCGTGGTCCCGCAGCCGCATCGGGAGCGCGTGCACGGACGCGAACCCGACGAGCTCCGCCGCCCGGGCGAACTCGGGCCAGTGACGCCGCATCTCGGCGGGGTCCTCGGCCACGACGGTCTCCCCGGTCCGGAAGCAGTCCAGGCAGGGACCCTCGTCGCGCTGGAGCTGGAACACCTCGAGGTGGTGCGTGCTCTCCGACGAGGTCGCGGCGAGGTGCAGGACCCCCTGGCCGTCGGCCAGCAGCAGGCCCGCCGAGCTGACGTCGAGGAGGTCGGCGCAGCTGCGGGTCAGCTGGGCCAGCATGTCGAGGACGTCGTAGTCGTCCACCAGCTCGTGGGACAGCGCCACGAACGCCCGGACCACCTCCCGCTCGCGTCCAGCGGTGCGGTCGGTGCGGTCGGTGCGGTCGGGGTGGTCGGTCATGCCGGACCTCCAGCTGGGTCGCCCCGACCGCCGTCGCGATCGAGGAAGAGTCGTCGTTCGATGATCGCGATGCCGACCTCGCTGGCGGTCTGGCCCGTGGCCATCGCGTGGGCCCGCAGCCGCACGGCGGCCTCGGCCGCGTCCACGTCGAGCTGGGCGATGAGGATGCCCGTGGCCTGGTAGACCTCCACGCGGTCCATGTCGGCCGCCGTGACGGTGGCCCACTCGTCCGGGCGGGACTGCTCGTCCCCCGTGAGGTCGGCCGTGAGCAGGTCGAGCAGCGGCTGGGAGGCCAGCCGTGCGGCGAGGGCCGCGCCCGCGGCCTGCTCCCCGCGCCAACCACCGGGCTCGGCACGGAACAGGTCGAGGGCACCGACGCACGCGGAGGTGATCATGATCGGCAGCGCGAAGACGGCACGCACGCCGTCGTGGAGCGCGGCGTCGCTGAACAGCGGCCACCGGGTCTCCGTCGGCGCGTCCAGGTCGGGGGCCAGGACGGACCTGCGGTGGGACACGGCGTCCAGGCAGGGGCCCTCGCCGAAGGTGAACTGGTACTCGTCGAGTCGCCGCCCGTCGTCGCCGCTCGCTCCGAAGGTGCCGCGGGAGACGCCCTCGTGGACCATCGAGACCGCGGCGCCGTCCATGCCGAGCAGCTCGACGCACGCCGAGCACAGCTCGTTGGCCGCCTCCAGCCCCGGCTCCGCGCCCTCGACGGCTGCTCGGAGTCCGGCACTGAGCCGCTCCAGCGACGGTGTCATGGGGCCTCCGGCGAGCTCGGGGATGGCGTGGATGCCGATCCCTCGGAGGACGTGGCACGGGTGGGACCACCGTAGACCCCGCCGCCCGCAGGTGGGTCCGCTCGATCGCTCAGGTGGCGGGCTGACGCCATCTGGGTCGCAGGTGGTTTGCTCCGCGTCCAGGGCGGTACGGCGACCCGTGCCCGCGACGTCGACCCGACCTGGCGCGGACTGGCCCGTCGGCTGGTACCGCGATCCGGTCGACGCCCGGCTGCACCGCTACTGGACCGGCTCGGCGTGGCTCGACGCGGACGCCTACGTCTGGCAGCGGGACCGCTGACCCGGCCCTCAGGTGGGGCCGTAGGACAGGAAGGCCCAGTAACAGCCGGCGGTCACGGCCAACGTCGTCACCGTCATCGCCGCCCACCGGCGCGGGCGCTCCCGGATGCCTCGCACCCGCGAGCGCACCCAGGACCGGAAGCCGTGGAGCAGCCGCCGGGCCCAGGCGAACTCCCACGACCACACCCACAGCCCGGCGAACACCAGGGGCACCGTCAGGAGCCCGGAGAAGATCCACAGCGCACACCCGGCGAGGACCAGTGCGAGCCCGAGGGCGAAGACCCCCGACCGCAGGCCCAGGTCGGCCGGGACGACCGTCCCGACGAAGTGGCGCCACGGGCGTCGCTCCGGACCGCGGGCCAGCCGCTCGCGCAACCGGGTGAGGGTGGGGTGACGGTGAGACGGCACGGACGGTCCTGGGCTCGGAGGGCGAGGCGCATCGGCCGCCTTCGCTGGATGGTCCCGCGGTCGTTTACACCGTAAGCCATCGAGGTCGGACTGACCCGCCCGCCAACGCCCCGTCGCGACGTCGATGCCGTGGGTCAGACGTCGATGCCGCGCACCCAGCGCTCGCCCTCGTCGCCGCCCCAGGCGTCCCAGGCGACGCGGCCGGGGGAGGGGAAGCCGTCGCCGCCCTGCTTGAACCCCTCGGCGTCCTTGTCGACCGAGTGGCGGGCGAAGTAGGCCTTCATCTTCTTCACGTCCTCGTCGCTGAGGTCCTCCCCGTCCGCGAGCTGGTGGGCGCGGTGCTTGCCGACGTCCGTGAAGTTCTTCCCGGCCTTGCCGTCCTCGATCCACCTCACGGCGCGCTGGCCGACCTCCTGCACGCCGGCGGGCGGGGTGTGCTTGGACTGCGATGGGGCCATGGGACGTCTCCGTTCGAGCCGTGCGGTCGGGTCGCCCCCGACGTACCCAGCGTCGTGCTCGCCACGCGATCGACCCCGAGGGCCGCGTGCCTCGGGCGACATCGGGAACAGGAGGGGGCCCACGACACGGAGGCCCCTCATGCGAGCTCTCACCTTCCACGGCAAGCGCGACCTGCGGGTGGACGACGTCCCCGACCCGCGGATCGAACAGCCCACCGACGCGATCGTCAAGGTCACCTCCTCGGCGATCTGCGGCTCCGACCTCCACCTGATGGAGGTGCTCGGCCCGTTCCTGCACACCGGCGACGTCCTCGGCCACGAGCCCATGGGCATCGTCGAGGAGGTCGGTCCCGAGGTCACCCACGTCAAGCCCGGCGACCGGGTGGTGGTGCCGTTCAACATCTCCTGCGGCCACTGCTGGATGTGCACGCGCGGCCTGATGGCGCAGTGCGAGACGACGCAGAACCGGAAGACCGGCAAGGGCGCGACCCTGTTCGGCTACACCGACCTCTACGGAGCGGTGCCGGGCGGCCAGGCGGAGTACCTCCGGGTGCCGCAGGCGCAGTTCGGGCCCATCCCGGTGCCCTCCGACGAACCCGACGAGCGGTTCCTGTTCCTCTCCGACATCATTCCGACGGCCTGGCAGGCGGTGAAGTGGGCCGACGTGCAGGAGGGCAGCACCGTCGCGGTGTTCGGGCTCGGCCCGGTCGGGCAGTTCGCGACCCGCATCGCCAAGCACCTCGGGGCCTCCCGCGTCATCGGCATCGACCGGGTGCCCGAGCGCCTCGCCATGGCCCAGCGCCACGGCATCGAGACGCTCGACAACTCCGACATCGACGACGTCGGCGCGGCCCTGATCGAGCTGGTCGACGGACGCGGTCCCGACGGGGTGGTCGAGGCCGTGGGCATGGAGGCGCACGACTCGCCGTTCGGCAAGCTGGCCCACGGCATCGTCGGCGCGCTGCCCGACGCGGTGGCCGCGCCGATGGCCGACAAGATGGCGCTCGACCGGTTGGGTGCGCTGCACGCCGCCATCAAGGGCGTGCGCCGCGGTGGCACGGTCTCCGTGAGCGGCGTGTACGGCGGCGAGGTGGACCCCATGCCGATGATGGAGATGTTCGACCGCGGAATCACGATGCGGTTCGGCCAATGCCACGTGAAGCGCTGGATCGACGAGATCATGCCCGCCGTCCTCGACGACGCCGACCCGCTCGGCACGCTCGACCTCACCACCCACCACCTGCCGCTCGAGCAGGCACCCCACGGCTACGACATCTTCCAGAAGAAGCAGGACGGCTGCATCAAGGTGGTGCTCAAGCCGTGACGGGCCGGGGACGGCGAGTCCTGGTCACCGGCGCGTCGTCCGGCATCGGCCGTGCGACCGCCCACCGGCTGGCGGTCGAGGGTGCCCGGCTCGTGCTGGTCTCCCGGTCGCAGGGGGTGCTGGAGGAGGTCGCCCGCGAGTGCACCGCCCGCGGCGCGTCCGAGACGCTGGTGCTGCCCACCGACGTCGGCGACCACGAGGCGGTCGAGGTCACGTTCGCGTCGGCCGTGACGGCGTACGGCGGTCTCGACGGGGTGGTGCACGCGGCCGGGGTGGCGGCGTACGGGCGCTTCCACGACGTGCCGCCCGAGGTGTTCGAGGGCGTGCTGCGCACCAACCTGGTCGGCTCGGCCAACGTCGCCCGGGCGGCGGTCCGGCACTTCGAGGAGCGTCGCGCCGGCTCCCTGGTGCTGCTGGGATCCGTGCTGGGGAAGATGTCCACGCCGTGGATGTCGCCGTACGCCACCAGCAAGTGGGGTGTCGCCGGTCTGGCCCGGGCGCTGCAGATCGAGGCGCGCAGCCTGCCCGGCGTCGAGGTCTCCCTGGTCTCCCCAGGTGGTGTCGACACCCCGATCTACGACCTCGCCGCGACCTGGATCGGCCACCACGGCAACCCGCCCCCGCCGGTGACGACGCCGGAGAAGGTCGCCGAGGCGTGCGTGGCCGCGCTCGACCGCCCGCGGCGGGACAAGGACGTCGGCTTCGGCAACCCGGTGATGGTCGCGGGCTTCCGGCTGCTGCCGGGGGTGTTCGACGCGCTCGTCACCCCGCTGATGGCGCGGATGGGCCTCGACGGGCGTGACACCCCGCCCACGTCGGGCAACGTGCTGCAGCCGGTCCCCGAGCGCGAGGCCGTCCGCGGCCGGTGGCCCCACGTGTGGGGCCAGGTGCGGTAGCACGAGGGCGCGGGCCGTCACCAACACCGGTGACGGGCGGTCGTCCGACCCTGTAGGGGCCCCTAGCGCGACTGCGCCTCGGCCTCCTCGACGGTCAGCTCCGCGGTGGGCTGGACCTCGAGCCGGGCGTCGGGGATGGGGTCGCCGCTGAGCACCGAGCGGCCGTAGGTGCCGTCGGCCAGGCGCTGCTCCGCGCGATCGATCGCGGCCAGCTTGTCGCGCAGCCCGGCCTCGACGGCGTCGTCGCGCTCCTCCTGCTCGAGGGGCTGCGCGGCGTCGACCGAGTCTCCGGCGTCACCCGGGTCGTTCGCGTCGTCGGGTCGGACCTCGCCCTCGTCGCGACCGAGCTGGCGCAGCAGGCCCTCGACCTCGTCGCGCTCGCGTGCGAGCAGTGTGCGTGCCTTGTCGTCGTCCATGCGGACCGAGTACCCAACACGCCCCGGCACGGTCGCCGGAGCGTCGTCACACGAGGCCGAGCGTGGCCGTCGTACGCCCGTCCACCTCGTCGACCGAGACGACGCGCAGCCCGGCTGCCGCCGCGAGGCCGGGGACGGCGCTCGTCCCGACGGTGGCCCAGGCGAACGCGTGCGACACGCGGTCGCCGACGCGCAGCCGCACGTCCTCGTGGACGCGGGAGGTGTCGGTCGGCGACAGCTCGACGATGGCCGTGCCCGTCGGGTAGAGCAGCTGCCGGACCCGGCGGAGCAGCCTCACGGGGCTGCCGCCGATGCCGATGTTGCCGTCGGCGAGGAGCACGTGCCGCCACCTGCCGGTGCGAGGCAACGGGTCGAACACGTCACGGTGCACGGCCGTCGCGCCGCGAGCCCGGGTCTGCTCGACCGCGGCCCACGAGATGTCCGTCCCGAGCGTCGCGATCCCGCGGTCGGCGAGGGCGCCGGCCAGCCTCCCCGGCCCGCACCCGACGTCGATGGTCGAGCCGCCGCACGGGTCGAGGAAGAGCCGGCCGTCGGACCGGGACGGTGCACCGGTCCACAGCCCGGTGTCGACCGTCGACTCCCGGCCGTCGGAGCGGACCATGCGGCACGTCTCGCCCCGGAACACCGCGTCCATCGCCTCGGGCACGGACAGCGGCTCAGCCGTCGGAGCCGCCCGACGGACGCGGCCCGGAGCGCCGGCGGCTCCACCCCGGAGGCGAGCGCCCGGCGGGGACTGGGGTCGTGCCGTGCGGTGGTCACGGGGACAGGCGGTCGGGGTCATGAGTGGTGGTTCGTCGAGGTGGGCGCATCGGATGGGACCCCCGGTCCGCTGGCCCGAGCCCCACACACGGCGACCCGGGCCGGCGGCCGCTCAGAAGGCGCTGGTGCAGGTGGCCCAGTAGAGGTCGATGCTGCGAGCTGCCGTAGCCCCGTATCCGTGGTAGATCGTGCTCTGACCAGTGTTCTTGGCATGGTTGCCCGCGTTGAAGTAGCCGCCGTACTTCATGCTCCCCGGGAAGTTCGAACGGTTCAGGACCCAGTAGATGTCGACGTAGCCGTACTTGTAGTTGTGCCAGTGCAGGACCACGGCCTTGCCGGGGCCGCAGTTCTTGAACAGGGCGCCGCTGCCTCCGGCGGCTGCCGGGGTCGCGCTCGCGACCACGATCATCAGCGTGATGAACAGTCCGGCCAGTAGTTTGCGCATCTCGTGCCTCTCGGTGGGTGAGGTCCCAGACCAGACCCACTGCGCAAGCTGGTCAACACAGGACCCCTGGCGGATCTCCGCCGCCGAGCCTGGCGCGGTCCGGTGGGATGCCCCGACCGCTGCGCCCCCAGGGTAGGCCAGGGATGAACCGCGGGAAGGGGTGCAGCCAGCCCTGGGGAACGACGAAGGCCAGGTCCCCGGAGGGACCTGACCTCGGTCTTGGTGCGCCAGCAGGGACTTGAACCCCGAACCCGCTGATTAAGAGTCAGCTGCTCTGCCAATTGAGCTACTGGCGCGTGAAGCGAGAGGAACGTTACCAACCCCGGGGGCCGCCCAGCAAAACGGGTGGTCCCCGGCGCTCAGCCGACCGGGATCGGGCGCAGCGGGTGGATGGCGGGAGGGGCCGCGAGCTGCTCGCCGACGGCTCCGAGAGCGGCCTGGACGTGCTCGGTGGCGAGGTGGGTGTCGAGGTCGGAGGGGTCGCTCCACTCCTCGACGGTGACGAACGTGCCCGGGCTCGCGAGCGACTCCGACAGCTCGTAGGACAGGCAGCCGGCCTCGGCGCGGGTCGGGGGCACGAGCGCCTCGAGTGCGGCGCGGACCGCGTCCTCGGCTCCGGGCTGGGCGGTGATGACGGCGACGACGTGGACGCTCATGGGTGCTCCAGGGTGAGGGGGAGCCTCAACCTAGCGCTCCTCGAGCACCGCCCGGGCGGCGTTGTGACCGCCGAGCCCGCTGACCGCACCGCCGCGACGCGCACCCGAGCCGCAGAGCAGCACGGCGTCGTGGTCGGTGGCCACGCCCCAGCGCTGGGCCGGGGTGTCGAGGGCGGCGCGGTCGGGGGCCCAGGGCCACTCCAGGTCGCCGTGGAAGATGTGGCCGCCGGGCATGGCGAGGTCGTCCTCGACGTCCTGCGGCACCTTGGCCTCCAGGCACGGCTGGCCGTCGGGGCCGCGCAGCACGCAGTCCATGAGCGGCTCGTCGAGGTGTACGTCGACCGCGGCGATCGCGCGGCGTACGGCCTCCTCGCGTGCCGAGGCCCGGTCGGCCTCGAACAGCGGGGTCGGCATGTGCAGCCCGAAGTAGGTCAGCGTGTGGACGCCCCGGCCGGCCAGGTCCTCGCCGAGGATCGAGGGGTCGGTCAGCGAGTGGCAGTAGAACTCGCCCGGGGGCGAGGACGGCACCTCGCCGGCGGCCGCCTCGGCCCAGGAGCGCTCGAGGGCGGAGTACTCCTCGGCGACGTGCAGGGTGCCGGCGAACGCCTCGGCGGCGTCGTGGCCGGTGCGCAGCCGGGGGAGCCGGGAGAGCAGGAAGTTGATCTTCAGCTGTGCGCCCGAGGGCTTGTCGCCGGAGGTGCTCTCCTCACCGAGCAGGATCCGCAGCACCCAGGGCGCGACGTTGGCCAGCACCCGGCCGGCGGTGACGACGTGCTCGCGCTCGCCGTCGTGGAAGACCACCTCGGAGGCGGCGCCGTCGGTGCCGGGGCGGATCGCGCTGACGCCGGCGCCGGTGAGGACCTCCGCGCCGCGGCCGGTCGCGGTCCGCGCCAGCGCGGTGGTGACCGCGCCCATCCCGCCAACCGGCACCTTCCACTCGCCGGTGCCGTTGCCGATGAGGTGGTAGAGGAAGCAGCGGTTCTGCACCAGGGACGGGTCGTTCAGCGACGCGAACGTCCCGATGAGGGCGTCGGTGGCCACGACCCCGCGCACCAGGTCGTCGGCGAAGCGCTGCTCGATCGCCTCGCCGAGCGGCCGGGCGACGACGGCGTCCCAGACGGTCGGGTCCACCTGCTCGCGCAGCGCCCGTGCGGTCGGCAGCGGCTCGGTGAGGGTCGGGGCGACGACGCGGGCGAGGTCGCCGACCTCGCGGTAGAAGCGCTGCCAGGCGGCGTACTCCTCCTCGCCGCCGGTCAGCTCGGCGAACGAGCGTCGCGTCGCCTCGCCCTCCTCGTGCTCGACGAAGAGGCCGACGGGGCGGCCGTCGCGCACCGTGGGGGAGTACGACGCGGTGCGGCGCGAGCGCAGCTCGAGCGGCAGGTCGAGGTCGCGCGCCACCTGCTCGGGCATCAGCGAGACCAGGTAGGAGTAGCGCGAGAGCCGGGCACCGAGGCCCGGGAACGCCTGCGCGCTCACCGCCGCCCCGCCGGTGTGGCCGAGTCGCTCCAGCACCAGGACCGATAGGCCCTCACCGGCCAGGTAGGCGGCCGCGGTCAGGCCGTTGTGCCCGCCCCCGACCACCACCACGTCGTACGACGATCGCTGCGCTCCCATGGCCCGCAACCTACCGGCGCGACGGACGGACGACCCGCCCCGGGCAACCGAGGGCGGGCCGTCCGTGTCGGGGGTCCCTCCCCGCGTCAGCCGCCGTAGACCGAGCGGACGCCCGAGCCGTCGTAGGCGCTGAAGGACAGGTTCGACGACCCGCCGTTGCACTGCGGGTAGTGCATGATCGAGACGTTGTCGTACGGCGTCAGCGGCCGCCAGTTGGTGTCCTCGAAGCAGGTGCCGGCCTCGGGGCGGGTGTGCTCGTGACGGAAGCCGAGCACGTGGCCGAGCTCGTGGCCCATGATGTTGCCCGGTGTCCACGAGCCGCTGTTCTGCAGCGAGCCGGCGTTGACGAGCACGTTGCGCTGGCTCTTGGGACTGCTGGGGAAGAACGCCCGCGCGATGTACTGCGTGGTGGTGGTCGGCTCGACCGAGAACACCACCGAGGTGTTGCTGGTGCGGCAGCTGGCGTCGTGCGAGGAGACGTAGGTGAAGTCGACGCCCGAGGTCTGGTTCTCCCACAGCGCCGTGCCCTGGTCCATCGCCGAGACGATGGCCGCCTTCTGGGTGCCGAAGCTGTTGCTCACGCAGTAGGTCAGGTTGCGGGCGGCGGTGCTCGACCAGAGGTCGTCGGAGCCGTAGACGGTGTTGACCACGAGGCCGGCGTTGCCGCTCGCCTCGTCGTCGGTGGCGACCATGTGGTCGTAGTACTCCTTGAGCAGCTTGGTGTCGCGCACCGGGACGTCGCCGTTCACGACGTACTGCCGGGACGACTCCTGGTAGGTCGCGGCCTTGAACTCCGCGAACGTCGGCACCTCGCTGCCGTCCTTGGCGACGTCGGCGGACGCGCTGGTGACCGGCGCCAGGGCCAGGCCCGCGGTGACGACACTGGCGGCGGCGACGGCCAGCTGGGCCGGTCGACTGCGCTTCATGGTTCCTCCCGAGAGTGTGTGGTGCACAGACCTTGCGTCGGGACGGCCGCCACGGAGAAGCGTCCGCGGCCTGCGCAGGTCTGCACTGCAGATCTGTGCACGAATCCGCCGACCCCCCGGTTTACGTCGTACGCCGTCGGGCACCGGGGGGAGCACCAACCGCACGAGCTGCAGTCCCCGGCCGTGCGTGTCCCTCCGATCCCGCCGCGCCGGTCGCCCACCGGCCCCCGGGTCCACCTGTCGCACGTCCGTGCCGACAGGTCATGCCGCCCTGCCCACGGCAGGTCGTCACCCCCCTGCAAGGAGCACGCTGCATGAAGACCGCACTCAACGACGGACTCAGCACGATCGCCGAGTTCGTGCCCAAGCTCGTCGCCTTCCTGCTGATCCTGGTGATCGGGCTGATCGTGGCCAAGCTGATCAGCAAGGCCCTGTCCGGCCTGCTCGAGAAGATCGGCTTCGACCGCGCCGTCGAGCGCGGTGGCGTGAAGCGCGCGCTGGCCCAGTCGAAGCTCGACGCCAGCGACATCGTCGCCAAGATCGTCTACTACGCCCTGGTGCTGTTCGTGCTGCAGATGGCGTTCGGCGTCTTCGGGCCCAACCCGATCTCGGAGCTGCTGACGCAGATCATCACGTTCCTGCCCAGCCTCGTGGTCGCCATCGTCATCGTCGTGGTCGCCGCTGCCGTGGCCGCCGCCGTGAAGGGCCTCATCGAGAACACGCTCGGCGGGCTGTCGTACGGCACGTTCCTCGCCAACGCCGCCAGCGTCTTCATCCTGTTCCTCGGCGTCATCGCCGCGCTCAACCAGGTCGGGGTCGCCACCACGGTCACCACCCCGGTCCTCGTCGCCATCCTCGCGACCGTGTCCGGCGTGATCATCGTCGGTGCCGGCGGCGGGCTGATCAAGCCGATGCAGCACCGCTGGGAGCGCTACCTCAGCAACGCCGAGGCCGAGGCGCCCCGCCTGCGCGAGCACGCCGCCTCCGCCCCGAGCGTGCGTGAGCAGGCCCAGCAGGCCCGCGACCAGGTCTCCGACCGCGGCACGAGCGGCGGGTCCACCACGGGCTTCGTCGACGCGGCGCCCACCGAGACCTACTCCGAGCCGTACGACGGTCAGGCCGGCGACGCCGACGGGCGCCCCCGCTACTGACCTGCACCACCGCACCACCCGCACCACCCGCACCACCATCCATCCGCACCACCTCACGAGGGAGAACGACATGATCAGCACCGACCAGGCCCAGAACCTGCTCAAGAACAAGGGCAACGTAACCAGCCGCGACGGCTCCAAGATCGGGTCCATCTCGCAGGTGTTCCTCGACGACGAGTCGGGTCGCCCCGAGTGGGTCACCGTCAAGACCGGCCTCTTCGGCGGCGCCGAGAGCTTCGTGCCGCTGTCCGGCGCCGAGGTCCAGGGCGACGACATCGTCGTGCCCCACGACAAGGACAAGGTCAAGGACGCCCCCCGCGTCGACGACGAGAACGGTCACCTCGACGTGGAGCAGGAGCAGGAGCTGTTCGCCTACTACGGCGTCTCCAGCGTCGGTGACGACTCCGGCCGCACCACCGGCGGCACGACCGGCGACACGACCGGCCGCACCGCCGCGCACGACACGACCGGCACCACCCCCACCACCGGCACCGCCGGTGTCGCGGGCGGCACCGTGGGCCACGACCACGACCACGACCACGACCGCGACGGCGTCCGTGACGACGCCCGCGGCGCCGGCCACGACACCTCGGGCCCGAACACCGACGACGCCATGACCCGCTCCGAGGAGCGCGTCAACGTCGGCAAGCAGACCGAGTCGGCCGGCAAGGCGCGGCTGCGCAAGTACGTCGTGACCGAGAACGTCACCCAGACCGTCCCCGTGAGCCACGAGGAGGTGCGGATCGAGCGTGAGCCGATCACCGACGCCAACCGTGGCGACGCCGTCTCCGGTGGCGACATCACCGAGGAGGAGCACGAGGTCGAGCTGAAGCAGGAGCGCGTCGTCGTCGACAAGGAGACCGTCCCGGTCGAGCGCGTGCGTCTCGGCACCGAGACCGTCACCGAGGACCAGACCGTCGACGAGCAGGTCCGCAAGGAGCAGATCGACTCCGACACGACCGGCACGACCGGCACGACCGGCACCACCGGCACGCGCGGCACCACGGGCGAGAGCGAGGACCGTCGATGAGGGACTCCCACCGCACCACCTCCGATCGCTCCGACGACGGGGCCCACGCCCTCGACGCCGACCGCGACCCGGGCCACCCCGACCGCGCCGACCGCTCCCGGGAGCGTGACGTCGTGACCCCCGACCGCAAGGAGGTCGTGGCGCGCGAGCGTGCCGAGCACGGTGGCATCAAGATCGGGTCGGCCTTCTTCGGCTTCCTGACCGCCGTCGGCGTGGGCGTGCTGCTCACCGCGATCGCCACGGCCGCCGGTGCCGCCGTGGGCCTGTCCACCGGCACGACCAGCGCGAGCAGCGCGAAGTCGTCGGCGGACACCATCGGCATCGTCAGCGGCATCGTGCTGCTGGTCGTGCTGTTCGTGGCCTACTACTGCGGCGGCTACGTCGCGGCCCGCATGGCGCGCTTCGACGGCATCAAGCAGGGCGTCGCCGTGTGGGTCTGGGCGATCGTCGTCGCGATCGTCGTGGCCGTGCTGGGGGCGGTGTTCGGCAGCAAGTACAACGTGCTGTCGCAGCTCAACAGCTTCCCGCGCATCCCCGTCAGCGAGGGCGACCTCACCACCGGCGGCATCATCGCCCTGGTCGCGGTGCTCCTCGCCACGCTGCTGGGCGCGATCGTCGGTGGCCTGGCCGGCATGCGGTTCCACCGCAAGGTCGACAAGACCGGGCTGGGTCGCTGACCCGGCGTACGACCGCGTGATCCACGAGAGCCGCAGGCCCCACCGGGCCTGCGGCTCTCGTGCGTCCGGGGGAGAAAACCGGTTGCCCGGGCCGGCCGGCGTCGCCAGGCTGGGGTGACGACCACGGGTGCCGCCGGCACCCCCCGAGGAGAGGAGGCGACGTGTCCACGACTGTCACTGGTCTGCCTGCAGACCCGTCCCTCCCCACCCTCCGGAGCACCCGTGTCCCAGGACCCGTTCCCCCCGCTCGACCCACCCGCCCCTGACGACGTCGACCCGGCGTTCGTCTTCGACTTCACCGCCTACGACGAGCCCGACGGCCCCGGCCAGCGCTGGTCCACCTGGTCCTCGGTCGACGCCCTGTGCCGCGGGCCCGAGCCGCGCCCCGACTGGGTCGTGACCTCGCGCGGCGCCGTCGACACCGACCTCGGCATCCTCAAGACCGGCAAGGAGGGCGACGTCTTCCTGCTGGAGCGGTGCGACCCACACGACCCCGAGCGGGGCGTCGTGATGGCCGCGAAGCGCTACCGCGGCGAGGAGCACCGCGACTTCCACCGCTCGGGCGAGTACGCCGCGGGGCGGCGGGTGCGCAACACCCGCGACGGCCGGGCGATGGCCCGCCGGTCCGCCCACGGCCGCGCCGTCGCCGCCGGCCAGTGGGCGTGGGCGGAGTGGGAGGCGCTGGTGCGGCTGCACGGTCTCGGCCTGCCGGTGCCCTACCCGGTGCAGCTCGACGGCACCGAGATCCTGATGGAGTGGATCACCGTCGACGGCGCGACCGCGCCCCGGCTGGCGCAGACCCGACCGGACCGTGACCTGCTCGAGTCCTACTACGCCCAGCTGGCCGACGTGCTCGCCGAGCTGGCCCGGCACGGCCTGGTCCACGGCGACCTGTCGGCGTACAACGTCCTGGCGGCGGGGGAGCGGCTCGTGGTCATCGACCTGCCGCAGCTCGTCGACCTCGTGGCCAACCCCGCGGGCGCCGACTTCCTGCTCCGCGACTGCACCAACGTGTGCCGCTGGTTCCGCTCGCGGGGCCTCGAGGTCGACGAGCACGCGCTGTTCGCCGAGGTGATGACGCACGCGTTCTGAGGAACGACGAAGCCCCGGGCCAGTGAGGTGATCACTGACCCGGGGCTGTCGTTGGGGTGAGTAACGGGACTTGAACCCGCGACATCCGCCACCACAAGGCGGCGCTCTACCAGCTGAGCTATACCCACCACGACGTCGGGACCCTGGGGCCCGAAGCCGAGAGGGAGTCTAGACGAATCTCCCCGGCTGCTACGAATCGGCCCCGCTGCCGGTCAGCGAGCCGCCGTGGCGGCGCGCGATCTGCTTGGCCGTGGCGGAGTCCGGGCCGGGGGAGGGCACGAAGACGGCCTCCCGGTAGAACCGCAGCTCCTCGATGCTCTCCTGGATGTCGGCCAGGGCGCGGTGGTTGCCGCCCTTGGTCGGCGCGTTGTAGTAGGCGCGCGGGAACCAGCGGCGCGAGAGCTCCTTGATCGAGGAGACGTCCACCAGCCGGTAGTGCAGCGCCTGCTCGAGCTCGGGCATGTCACGGCTGATGAAGGCGCGGTCGGTGGCCACCGAGTTGCCGGCCAGCGGCGGCCGCGAGCCGTCGGGGCACTGCGAGCGGATGTAGGTCAGCACCGCGTCCTGGGCCTCGTCGATCGAGACGCCGCCGGCGAGCTCGTCGAGCAGGCCCGAGGAGGTGTGCATCTCGCGCACGAACTCGACCATCTGGTCCAGGGCCGCCGCGGGCGGCTTGATCACCACGTCGACGCCCTCGCCGAGGACGTTGAGGTCGAAGTCGGTCACCAGGGCCGCCACCTCGACCAGGGCGTCGTGCTCGAGGTCGAGCCCGGTCATCTCGCAGTCGATCCACACCAGTCGTTCGGTCACAACGACTCAGCCTACCCACGGCCTCGTCTCATGCTCCGTCCAGCGCCGCGACCTACGGTGGAGCACGTGCGCGGCTGGCTCGGACTCCTGGCTCGCCTGGTGGTGGGAGGTGTCTGGCTCTACGCCGGGTGGCTGAAGTTCGGCGACCCCGCGGCCAGCACCACCGCGGTCCGCGCCTACCAGCTGCTGCCGCTCGACGTCGCCGACGCCGTCGGCCGGGTGCTGCCGGCCGTCGAGATCGGGGTCGGGCTGCTGCTCGTCGCAGGGCTGCTGTCGCGGGTTGCGGCGGTCGTCTCGGCGCTGCTGCTCGTCGGCTTCGTGGTCGGCATCGTCTCGGTCTGGCTGCGCGGCATCCCGATCGACTGCGGCTGCTTCGGCGGCGGTGGCTACGACCCGGACGCGTTCTCGCAGTACCCCTGGGAGATCGCCCGCGACGTCGGGCTGCTGCTCGCCTCGGCCTTCGTCCTCGTCGTACGCCGCACCCGGCTCGCCCTCGACAACGTCGTCTTCCCCGCCTGATCCTCCCGCCTGATCACCTACCCCTGGAGGCACCCGTGCCCAGCACCCCCACCGACCCGCCCCACCGCACCAGCCGGGCCGCGCAGCTGCGCCGCGACGCCGCCGGTCGCGAGCGGCGCCGGCTGCTGCTCGGCGTGGCCGCCGTCGTGGCCGTGCTCGCCGTGGTGGCCGGGGTGGTGGTCCTCAGCGGCCGCGGCGAGGAGACGCCGCCGCCGAGCGACGTGCCCGCCCGGGCGGAGGGCAGTGCGCTCGTGCTCGGGCCGGACGACGCCGCGCACACGGTCGTGGTCTACGAGGACTTCCTGTGCCCCTACTGCCGCGAGTTCGAGAACGGCTCGCGCGACTTCCTGCGCGCCGACGCCGCGAAGGGCACGGTGCAGGTCGAGTACCGCCCGTTCCACCTGCTCCAGGACGACTACTCCGAGCGCGCGCTCAACGCCTGGGGCCTGGTGCTCACCGACGGTACGCCGGAGCAGGCGGCCGCCTTCCACGACAAGCTCTACGACGAGCAGCCCTACGAGTCGAGCGCCAGCAAGCCCGACGACGCCCAGCTCGCCGACTGGGCGAGGGACGCCGGGGTGGAGGACGAGGCGCTGCTGCAGCGGATCGAGCAGGGTGAGGTCGACCAGCAGCTCGTCGACGCGGCGGACGCGAAGGCCGAGCAGGCCGGTGTCACCGGGACCCCCACGGTGCTGCTCGACGGCACGCCTCTGGAGGGCTCCTCGATCGGCGACATGGTCGACTCCCTCGAGCGGACCCTCGCCTCGTCCTGAGGCGCCCCGGTGCCATGCTGAGCGCCATGCCCCAGGACCTCCCCACCGGTCGGCTCGACGCCTTCGTCGCCGGCCTGCCCAAGGCCGAGCTGCACGTGCACCACGTCGGGTCGGCGTCGCCGCGGATCGTCGCCGAGCTGGCGCAGCGTCACCCCGGGGTGGTCCCGGCCGACCCCGACGCGCTCGCGGAGTTCTTCCGGTTCCGCGACTTCGCCCACTTCATCGAGCTCTACCTCGCCGTCGTCGACCTCATCAAGACGCCTGAGGACGTGCGGCTGCTGACCTACGAGGTGGCACGCGAGCTGGCGACGGGTCAGCAGGTCCGGTACGCCGAGCTGACCTGCACGCCCCACACCTCGGTGCTCGCCGGGGTGCCGATCGAGGCCTACACCGAGGCGATCGAGGACGCCCGCGTCGCCGCCGAGCGCGACTTCGGGCTGGTGCTGCGCTGGATCTACGACATCCCCGGC
Organism: Marmoricola sp. Leaf446; assembly: GCF_001424755.1. GTDB lineage: Bacteria > Actinomycetota > Actinomycetes > Propionibacteriales > Nocardioidaceae > Marmoricola. The sequence continues at coordinate 557,241 of NZ_LMRF01000006.1, read as the reverse complement.
GAGCTCGGCGTGCCCGGCGCGGACGCCACGCTGGGCTACGTGCTCGAGCACGCACCCGACTCGCTCGTCGCGCTCGGGCTCGGCGGCCCGGAGATCGGCGTGCCCCGGCCGCAGTTCCAGCCCCACTTCGACGCCGCCCGTGCCGCGGGCCTGCACGCCGTCCCGCACGCGGGGGAGACGACCGGGCCGGAGACGGTCTGGGACGCGCTGCGCCTGCTGGGGGCCGAGCGGATCGGCCACGGCACGTCGGCCGCGCTGGACCCCGCGCTGCTCGCGCACCTTGCCGAGCAGGGCATCCCGCTCGAGGTCTGCCCGTCGTCCAACGTGGCGACCAAGGCGGTCGCCTCGCTGGCCGAGCACCCGCTGCCGGCCTTCGTCGAGGCCGGGGTGCGCGTCACGGTCAACAGCGACGACCCGTCGATGTTCGGCACCTCGCTCAACCGGGAGTACGGCATCGCCGCCGACCTGCTCGACCTCGACGAGGCGGGGGTGGCCGACCTCGCCCGGACCGCGGTGGAGGTGTCGTTCGCGCCGGACGACGTGCGCCGCCGGGTGCTGTCCGAGATCGACGACCACCTCGCGACCGCCGGCGGCGTCTCCTAGCGCTCGCGGAGGTGGACGCGGCACCCGCCGCGATCGAGCGGCGTGACGACGGCGACGAGCTGGGCCTTGCGGCTGCTGCGGTCACCTGCGTCGACCCAGGTGACGTGCTGGCCGCGACCGAAGTCGTCGACGGCCAGGAGCGTCCAGCCGGCCGAGCCGGCGGAGGTCTTGAGCCACTCGAGCACCGCGTCCGGCGCGGCTTCGACGATGCGCTCGCCATAGTCGTGCACGACGAGGCTCCTCTCGTCGTGGGCCTGGCCCGAGCCTACTCGCCTCGTCGCGAGCCGCCCCCGGCCCGGCTCCCGACGAGGCGTGGCCCGGCGCTCGTCGACACGGCCTCTCCGCCGACGTGCCCCACGTGCAGAAGACCCGTCCGTTGTACACCTCGGTGTCAGGAAAAGTCCCGCGAGACCGCGGGCGGCCGGCCCACTGGGCGGCCCAGTGGCCCGGCGTACGGCGCCCCCGGCAGGACTCGAACCTGCGACCTAGAGATTAGAAGGCTCTTGCTCTATCCAGCTGAGCTACGGAGGCGTGGTCGACCCCCGGGGCCGATCCGGGGTCAGTCTGCCGCAACGCCCACCCCGGGACGTCATCGAGATCGTGACCTCCAGCCCACGATCCTGATGACGTCCCGACGGGGCGGCAGCGAGACCTGCCGCGCTCAGCCCAGCTCGCGGCCGAGGACCTCGAGGAACTCCTCGGCCATGCCGAGCTGGACGACGAGCCGCTCGCGGCGGGCGGCGGCGTCGTCGAGGACGGCCTCCAGGCGGGCGCGGGCGGTGGTGTCGGCGGGGTCGGCGCGGAGGGCCTCGAGGTCGCGCATGGCGACGGCCATCTCGTCGAGGGTGAAGCCCAGGGGCTTCATCCGCCGGATCACCAGGATCTTCTCGACGTCGGCCTCGGTGTAGACACGGAAGCCGCCGTCGGTGCGCCCGGACGGCCGGAGCAGGCCGACGTCGTCCCAGTGCCGGAGGCTGCGCAGCGACAGCTCGGTGCGGGCGGCCACCTCGCCGATGTGCATCCCGCCTCCTCCGCGTCCTGGGGATGGCAACCCTGACGCTACGTGAGGGTAGGGTCGGAGCCAGTCTTCCGCCGGCCTCGCGCCGGCTCGCGCGGTCGTCGCGCCCGCCCATCCTCTCCCCGATCCCTCCCCGCCCACGCACCCGCCCGCGCGCCGTACGCCGCGGGCCTCGAACGGAGCCCACCCGTGAGCACGCCCGTCAGCACGCCCGTCAGCACGCCTGCCCCGACCCGCGACAGCGCCCCGACCGTCCGCGCCGCGCTGCGCTCGCCCCGGCTGCTGCGCACCGAGGTGCTGGGCGGTCTCGTCGTCGCGCTCGCGCTCATCCCCGAGGCGATCTCGTTCTCGATCATCGCCGGCGTCGACCCACGGGTGGGCCTGTTCGCGTCGTTCACCATGGCGGTCTCGATCGCCTTCCTCGGCGGGCGCCCGGCGATGATCTCCGCGGCCACGGGGGCCGTCGCCCTGGTGGTCGCGCCGGTGGTGCGCGACCACGGCTACGACTACCTCGTCGCCACCGTGCTGCTCGGGGGTGCGATCCAGGTCGTCCTCGGTCTCGCCGGCGTGGCCCGGCTGATGCGCTTCGTGCCGCGCTCGGTCATGGTCGGCTTCGTCAACGCGCTGGCGATCCTGATCTTCGCGGCACAGCTGCCCTACCTGGTCGACGTGCCGTTGCTCGTCTACCCGATGGTCGCCGTCGGCATCGCCGTCATGGTCGGCCTGCCGCGGGTCACCCGGGTGGTGCCGGCGCCGCTGGTCGCGATCGTGGCCCTGACCGCCTTCACCGTCGTGGCCGCCCTGGACGTGCCGGACGTCGGCGACCAGGGCGAGCTGCCCGACAGCCTGCCGTCGCTCCTCGTGCCGGACGTGCCGCTCGACCTCGAGACGCTGCGCATCATCGCGCCGTACGCCCTGGGCATGGCCCTCGTCGGGCTGCTGGAGTCCCTCCTCACCGCGAAGCTCGTCGACGAGGTCACCGGGACCCGCTCGGGCAAGACCCGTGAGGCGTGGGGCCAGGGCGTCGCCAACGTGATCACCGGTTGCTTCGGCGGGATGGGCGGCTGCGCGATGATCGGCCAGACCCTCATCAACGTGAAGGTCTCCGGCGCCCGCACGCGCATCTCCACCTTCCTGGCCGGCGTCTTCCTGCTGGTCATGGTGGTGGGGTTCGGCGACGTCGTCGCGATCATCCCGATGGCCGCCCTGGTCGCGGTGATGGTGATGGTCTCGGTCGGCACCTTCGACTGGCACTCCGTGCGGCCCGCCACCCTGCGACGGATGCCGAGGTCGGAGACCGCGGTGATGCTCACCACCGTGGTGGTCACGGTCACCACCCACAACCTCGCCATCGGCGTCGTGGTCGGCGTCCTGGCGGCGATGACCCTGTTCGCGCGGCGGGTGGCCCACCTGACCGACCTGCGCCGCGAGGTCGTCACAGGCCCCGACGGCAGCAGCACGGCGGTCTACACGGTCACCGGCGAGCTGTTCTTCGCCTCCAGCAACGACCTCCCCGCCCGGTTCGAGTACGCCGCCGACCCCGAGCACGTCGTCATCGACCTGTCCGGCGCCCACGTGTGGGACGCCTCCACCGTCGCCTCGCTCGACGCCGTCACCGCCACCTACGCCCGACGGCACCAGCAGGTGGAGATCGTCGGACTGCAGGGCGCCAGCGCCGAGCGGCACGGTCGTCTCACCGGACGGCTGCCGATCCACTGAGCCGGGACCGGGACGAGTAGCGTCGGTCAGCCTGGGTACGCCGAACCGCACTGCCCACGTCGTCGAGCCGCGAGGAGACCCATGCAGCCCGAGCTGATCGGCGGCCGCTACCGCGTCGAGGACGTCATCGGTCGCGGAGGCATGGGCACCGTGTGGTCGGCCCGCGACGAGACGCTCCACCGCGTCGTCGCCGTCAAGCAGGTCGGCCGGCTGCCGGGGGAGTCCGTGACCGACTCCGCCCGCGCGCTCCGCGAGGCGCGGTCCTCGGCCGGGCTCAACCACCCCCACGTCGTGACCGTGTTCGACGTCGTCGAGGAGGCGGGTCACCTCTGGCTGGTGATGGAGCTGGTCCCGGGACGCTCGCTGTCGCAGATCATCAAGCAGGACGGGCCGCTCGACCCCGCCGTGGTGGCCGACCTCGGCGCCCAGGTCGCCGACGGGCTGGCGGCGCTGCACGCGGAGGGCACGGTCCACCGCGACGTCAAGCCCGGCAACGTGCTGGTGCGCCACGACGGCGTCGCCAAGATCAGCGACTTCGGCATCGCCCGCACGGCCGGCGACGCGACGCTCACCCACGCCGGGAGCATGACCGGCACCCCGACGTACTTCTCCCCGTCGCTGGCCCGCGGCGGCTCCCCGGCGCCCGAGGACGACGTCTGGGCGCTCGGCGCGACGCTGTACGCCGCCGTCGAGGGCCGGCCGCCGTACGCGCAGCAGCCCAACCCGATCGCCGTGCTCCACGAGATCGTCTCCACCCCGCCGGCCCCGCCGGTCCGGGCCGGGATCCTGGCGCAGGCGTTGGACGGGATGCTCGACCGCGACCCCGGGTCACGCTGGCCGATGGACGAGGCCGCCCACGTGCTGCGCCGTCTCGCCGACCAGCACCGCGGGGACGCGACGCTGCACCAGACCCGCGAGCAGACCGGTGCGGCCCCGCAGCCGAGCCGGCAGCGCGCCGAGGAGGAGCCGCAGCGCCCGGCACCGGTCGCGATCGCGCCGACGCCGCCCTCCGGACCCCGCCGCGGCCACGACCGCTCGCGGCGTCGGGCCTGGCCGCTCGTCCTGGCCGCCCTGCTCGTCGTCGGTCTCGTCGCCGGGGCCTGGCTCGTGGCCCGACAGCTCGGCGACGGCGACGCGGGTGCGGGGGCCGCCGACCCGTCGACGTCGCCGTCGGCACCGACCGAGAGCCCCAGCGAGTCGACCAGCGAACCACCCAGCGAGAGCCCCAGCGAGTCGCCGAGCGCGAGCGAGGCCGCGGCCGGCGGCGCCGCGGCCAAGGAGCAGCTGGTGCGCGACTACTACGCCTCCGCCCCGGGAGGCACCGACGAGGCGTGGTCGATGCTGGGCCCGAGCCTGCAGGCGCAGGGCCGGGCGAGGTACGACGCGTTCTGGAGCAGCATCCGCTCCGTCGACGTGCAGCAGGTCAGCGCCAGCGAGGACAGCGACGACGTGCGGGTGCGGCTCGTCTACACCCGCACCGACGGCACCACCTCGACCGAGGACAAGGTCGAGGGCCTCGTCGAGGACGGCCAGGGCGGCTACCTCCTCGACACCGACCGCGCCGGCTGAGCCCGACGACCCCGGCGGACCCCGGCGACCGCCGGCTCAGCCGCGCAGCCGGCCCATCCACTCCTCGACGGCGTCGGGCTCGCGGGGCAGGGCCTCGGAGAGGTTGCGGTAGCCGTCGGCGGTGACGACCAGGTCGTCCTCGATGCGGATGCCGATGCCGCGCAGCTCCGCCGGGACCAGCAGGTCGTCGGCCTGGAAGTAGAGCCCGGGCTCGACGGTCAGCACCATGCCCTCCTCCAGCGGACCCCCGGGGTACGTCGCGGGGTCGGTCGCCGCGCAGTCGTGGACGTCCATCCCCAGCATGTGGCTGGTGCCGTGCAGCGTCCACCGGGCGTAGACCCGGCTGTCGGGGGCGAGGGCCTCCTCCGGGCTGACCGGCAGCAGGTCGAGGTCGGCCAGGCCGTGGGCCAGCACCCGCATCGCCGCCTCGTGCGGGGCCCGGAAGGCGTTGCCCGGCCGCACCGCCTCGAAGCCGGCCTGCTGCGCCTGCAGCACCAGCGTGTAGAGGTCGTGCTGCAGCGGGGTGAAGCGTCCGTCGACCGGGAGGGTGCGGGTCACGTCGGCGGTGTGCAGCGAGGTGGCCTCGGCACCCATGTCGAGCAGCACGAGCGTGCCGGGGGTCAGCTGCCCGGTGTTCTCGATCCAGTGCAGCGTGGTGGCGTGGGAGCCGCCGCCCACGATCGAGTCGTAGCCGAGGTCGTTGCCCATCGCGCGGGCGCGCCGGAAGAAGGTGCCCTCGATCCAGCGCTCGCCGAGCTCCAGGGCGCGCTCCCACTCGCGCACGGCGTCCTCGAACCCGAGCGTGGTGATGTCGCAGGCGGCCTGCAGCTCGTCGAGCTCCCAGGCGTCCTTGACCAGCCGCAGCTCCGAGAGCACCCGCGCGAGCTCCTGGTCGCGGCCCTCGTCGGCGGCCACCAGCCCGTCGACGCGGGAGTCGACCCCGCGCAGCACGCGGGTCTTGGCCGCGCCGGTGAGGCGGTCGGGCAGCTCGTCGACGTGGCGGGTCTCGATGCCCAGGGAGTCCGAGAGCTCGCGCAGCGAGGGCCGGCTGCCGGCCCACAGCTCGCCGTACTGCCGGTCGCGGAAGAACTCGTCGGTCTCGCGGGAGCTGCGCGGCCGGGCGTAGAGCACGCTCTCCCCGGACTCCACGACCAGCACCGCGTCGGAGGTCTGGTTGCCGCTCAGGTGGGTGTGCGCGGTCTCGGCGCGGAACCGGTAGTCGGTGTCGTTGGCCCGCACCTTGAAGCCGCCCGCCGGCACCACGAGGCGCTCCCCGGAGAACTGCTCGGCCAGCCGCTCGCGCCGCGCGGCCGCCCAGGGCACCACCGGGTGGGGGGCGAGGACCTGCTCGCGGTCGGCCCAGCCGGTGCGCATGAACGCGGCGTACGCGTCCGGGACGGGCGGGTCGTGGCTCTCGACGTGCTGCTCGCTCTGCTCGCTCACCGCGTCATGCTACGTCCGGCGCCGGTCGTCACGCCGATACGCTGTCGGCCATGCAACGACGCCGCAGCTCCGCCGCGTTCACCGTCGTCGTCTCGGTCGTGATGCTGGTCGGGGCGCTGGTGATGGGCCTGGTGCTCTTCCTCAGCGGCACCCCGGGGGCGCTGGCCGTCGGCCTGGTGCTCGCGGCGCTGCCCGTGGCCCCGCTCATCGGGGTCTACATGTGGCTGGACCGCTACGAGCCGGAGCCGCGCTCGCTGCTGCTGCTGGCGCTGGGCTGGGGCGCGTTCGTCGCGACCTCGGTGGCGCTGGTGCTCCAGCTCGCCGACAGCGCGGTGCTCGGCACCGGCGAGGGCTGGTCCTCGGCCGTGGTCGCCCCGGTCACCGAGGAGGCGACCAAGGGCCTGTTCATCCTGCTGCTGCTCTTCTACCGCCGCCACGAGCTCGACGGGGTCCTGGACGGCCTGGTGTACGCCGGCATGGTCGGCATCGGCTTCGCCTTCACCGAGAACATCCTCTACCTGACCTCGGCGTACGCCGGGGAGGACGGCATGCCGGGCGGGTTCGGCGGGGCGGCCGGGCTGTTCGTCGTCCGCGGGATCTTCAGCCCGTTCGCCCACCCCTTCTTCACCTCCTTCATCGGCATCGGCGTCGGCCTCGCGGTCACCAGCCGCAGCTGGGCGGTCCGCGTGCTCGCCCCGCTGGCGGGCTACGTGCTGGCGGTGCTGGCCCACGGGGCCTGGAACGGCTCGCTGGTCCTCGACGGCGGCGCCAACGCGTTCGCGACCTACCTGTTCCTCATGGTCCCCGCCTTCCTGCTGCTGAGCGGGTTCGCGATCTGGTCGCGCCGGCGCGAGCGGGGGGTGCTGACCCGCGCCCTCGACGACTGCGCCCGGCGCGGGTTCCTCGACCCCGCCGAGGTGCCGTGGCTCGCCCGGATCTCGGCGCGACGCTTCGCGCGCAGGCACGCCGAGCGCGCCGGGGGGCAGCAGGGCCGGCGGGTGATGGTGGCCTACCAGACCGAGGCCGTCGAGCTCGGGTTCCTGCACCACCGCTACCTGCGCGGCGTGGCGCCGTCCGACTTCGCCGTGCGCGGCCAGTCCCACGTCGAGGCGATGCGAGCGCTGCGGCCCGGCCTGCTCTGGCCGCAGGCCTCCACGAGCACGCCCGGCCAGATGCCGGTCGTGCACCAGCAGCCCCAGCAGGCGCAGCCGTTCCAGTCCCAGCAGACCCAGCAGTCCCGGCAGCGAGGTCCCTGGTGAGCGACGCGACGACGATGCTCGAGGTCCTCGACCGGCTCCGCACGGTGCTCTCGCAGGTGCGGCTGCCGCTGGAGGTGACCGGCGTCGCGGCCCAGCGCACCCGCAGCCGCGAGCTGGCCGAGCAGCTCGAGGACTACGTGCTGCCGCGGCTGCGCCAGATCGACGCCCCGCTGCTCGCGGTCGTCGGCGGCTCGACCGGGGCCGGCAAGTCGACCCTGGTCAACTCGCTCGTGGGCCAGGTGATCAGCGAGCCGGGCGTGCTCCGCCCGACCACGCGCAGCCCGGTGCTGGTGCACCACCCGGACGACGCCGGCTGGTTCGACCGCCAGCGGGTGCTGCCCGAGCTCGAGCGCACCGCCCGCGCCACCGACGACCCCGGTGCGCTCCGCCTCGTCGCCGCGGCCAGCGTCCCCCAGGGCCTCGCCCTGCTCGACGCCCCCGACATCGACTCGGTGGAGGAGCGCAACCGCACCCTGGCCACGCAGCTGCTCGGCGCGGCCGACCTGTGGCTGTTCGTGACCTCCGCGGCGCGCTACGCCGACCAGGTGCCGTGGGACTTCCTGCGCACCGCCGCCGAGCGCAGCGCCGCCGTGGCCATCGTGCTCGACCGCACGCCGCCCGAGGCCGTCGTCGAGGTCTCCCACGACCTCGCCCGGATGCTGAGCTCCCGCGGTCTGCGCGACTCCCCGCTGTTCACCGTCGAGGAGGCGCCGCTGGACGCCTCCGGGCTGCTGCCCGGGTCGGCCGGGGTCGACGAGATCCGCGGCTGGCTCTCCGAGCTCGGCGCCGACGCCGAGGCCCGCAACCGGGTCGTCCGGCAGACGCTCGACGGCGCGATCCGCACCGTGGCCAAGGACAGCTTCGCCGTCGCCCAGGCGTGCGAGGCGCAGTCGGCGGCCCGGGCCTCGTTGACGACCGACGTCGACGCGGCGTACGACCACGCGGTGCGGGAGGTCGACGAGGCCACGGCCGACGGCACCCTGCTGCGCGGCGAGGTGCTCGCGCGCTGGCAGGACTTCGTCGGCACCGGCGAGATGATGCGGGCGCTGGAGTCGCGCATCAGCTGGCTCCGCGACCGCGTCACCAACGTGCTGCGCGGCAAGCCGCAGCAGGCCGAGCGGGTCACCGTCGCCCTCGAGACCGGGCTGCAGTCGCTGCTCCTCGAGCACGCCGAGGCCGCCGCCGAGCGGGCCGACGAGGCGTGGCGGGGGAGCCCGGCCGGGCGCCAGGTGCTCGAGGCCGGGGGCCGCGACCTCTCCCGCGCGTCGCGGGAGTGCCGCGACCGGGCCGAGCGGCTGGTGCGCGACTGGCAGCAGGGCGTGCTCGAGCTGGTCCGCAGCGAGGGCGCCGAGAAGCGCAGCACCGCCCGGTTCCTGGCCTTCGGCGTCAACGGCCTGACGGTCGCGCTGATGGTCGTGGTGTTCGCCTCCACCGGCGGCCTGCTCGGGGCCGAGGTCGGCATCGCCGGCGGCTCGGCGGTGGTGGGCCAGAAGCTGCTGGAGGCGGTCTTCGGCGACCAGGCCGTGCGCCGCCTCGCCGAGGCCGCCCGCGCCGACCTCGAGCGACGGGTGCGCGAGCTTATGGACCACGAGCGGGCCCGCTTCGTCGAGCTCCTCGAGGGCCTCGACACCGGCGACGACGCGGCCGCGGAGCTGCGCGGGCTCGCCCGTCGGGTCGACGACCTCCGCTTCGCCGAGCGCGGGGGCGAGGCGTCGTGAGCGGGGTGGTCGAGGGCGCGCGCCGGCTGCTGCGCCGCGGCGACCGGCTCGAGGAGCGCGTCGCCGGGCTCCAGGAGGCGGCCGAGGCCTCCCGCGGGCGGGTCGACGACGCCGTGGTCGACCGGGCCGACGCGGTCGTGCGCCGCGCGGGCACGCGGCTGCGGCTGGCCGGGGGACACACGGTGGTGGCGCTGGCCGGCGCGACCGGTTCGGGCAAGTCCTCGACCTACAACGCACTGGTGGGGCTCGACATCGCCGCCACCGGCGTACGCCGCCCCACGACGTCGCACGCCGCCTCGTGCACCTGGGGCGAGGACCCCGCCACCGAGCTGCTCGACTGGCTCGAGGTGCCGCCGCGCCACCGGGTGGTGCGCGACTCGCTGCTCGACGGCGAGGTGCGAGGCGACCACGCCGCGCTCGAGGGGCTGGTGCTGCTCGACCTGCCCGACCACGACTCCACCGAGCTCGCCCACCACCTCGAGGTCGAGCGGCTGATCGCGATGACCGACCTCATGGTCTTCGTGCTCGACCCCCAGAAGTACGCCGACGCGGCGCTGCACCAGCGCTTCCTGGCGCCCATGGCGACCCACCGCGACGTGATGCTGGTCGTGCTCAACCACGTCGACCGGGTCCCGGCCGAGCGTCGCGACGCGGTCATGGGCGACGTACGCCGCCTGCTCGCGCTCGACGGCCTCGAGGACGTGCCCGTGCTGGCCACCTCGGCCCGCACCGGCGAGGGCGTCGCCGAGCTGCGCTCGGAGATCGCCACCCGGGTGCACGACAAGGCCGCCTCCCGCGCCCGGCTCGCCGGCGACGTCACCGACGCCGCCCAGGGCCTGGCCGCCGCCACCGGGGACGCCGACCCGCGCGAGCTGCGCGACAAGGACCGCCGCGGCCTGCACGACGCGCTCGCCGACGCCGCCGGCGTGCCCGTCGTCGTCGACGCGGTGGCGCGGGCCACCACGGTCCGGGGGCGCCAGGCCACGGGATGGCCGGTCACGGCCTGGCTGTCGCGCTTCCGGCCGGACCCGCTGCGACGGCTGCACCTCGACCGCCGCACGAGCGGCAAGGACCTCGTGGTCGCCGCCCGCTCGTCGTTGCCCGGTCCCGGCCAGGTGCAGCACGCCCGGGTCGAGTCCGCGGTGCGCGGCCTCAGCGACCGCGTGGCCGAGGGCCTGTCGCCGGAGTGGTCGCGCGCGGTGCGACGCGCCTCGACCTCGCGGTTCGACGAGCTCGACGACCGGCTCGACCGGGTCGCGAGCACCACCGACCTCGGGATGGACGGGCTGCCCGCGTGGACCCGCGGCGTGCGCCTGCTGCAGTGGGTGCTGCTGGTCGCGGCGGTCGTCGGGGCGCTCTGGCTCGGGGCGCTGGCGTTCGTGGCCTACCTGCAGCTGGCCGACCTCGCGGCGCCCGACTACCAGGGGCTCCCGGTCCCGACGGTGCTCCTCCTCGGCGGGGTGGTGCTCGGCCTCGGCCTGGCGCTGCTGTCGCGGCTGCTGATCCGGCTGACCGCCCGCTCCCGTGCCCGCCGGGCCGAGAAGCGGCTGCGCGTGGGCGTGGTGGAGGTGGCCGACGACCTCGTGGTGGGTCCGGTGCAGGCCGAGCTGGCCGCGCACCGGCGCGCGGTCGAGGGTCTGCGCACCGCTCGCCGCTAGTCGCCGCAGGACGCCACCTCGCCTCCACAGGGCGGTCCGGCACCGCCGTCGTCCACAGCCCCGGCAGCCCGGGGTGCGCGGGCGCCCGCCGTCGGCTGGACTCGGCCCGTCGAGACCGAGCACCGTGGAGGAGAAGTCGTGAACGAGAGCACCGTGATCGTGCCGGGCTGGGTCGGCGGCGACGTCGACCTGCGCGAGGTGGGGGAGAGCCAGGTGGCGTCGTTCCGCCTGGCCTCGACCCCGCGCTACCAGCGCCAGGGCGAGTGGGTCGACGGGCCCACGTCGTGGTTCACCGTCAACTGCTGGCGCGGGCTCGCGCGCCACGTCGCGGGGTCCGTACGCCGCGGCGACGCCGTCGTGGTGCACGGCCGGCTCCGGGTGGACACCTGGACCCGCGACGACGGCTCCACCTCGACCACGGTGGTGGTGGACGCCACCTCGGTGGGCCACGACCTCAACCGGGGCACGGCCACCTTCACCCGGCCCGCGCGCCGTGACCCGGCCGCGGCGGAGCCCGGTCCGGCGGTGGGGCCGCCGGTCGAGCCGGCAGCGGGGGAGCAGGGCCGGCCGGCCGCCTGAGGTCAGGCGCCGGTGGTCGGTGCTCCCCACGCCTCGGCGCGGCGCCGCACGTCGTCGGGCACCCGGTCGTGGGAGTCGGGGTTGCTGACGACGCCCGAGGTGGTCCGGCGCAGCGGGAGGGTGCCGGCCCAGGCGCCGGCGGCCACGTCCTCGGCGTCGTCGCCCACGTCGCCCTCGCGGACCTTGACGGAGGCCTCCGCGAGCGGCACGGCCAGCACGACGGTGGCGGCGAGCTCCTTGCGGGTCATCGGGCGCAGCGTCGCGGCGCGGCCGGGGACGACCTGGTCGACGATGCCGTCCAGGGCGCGGTGGCGCTCGTCCGCGTCGGTGACCAGCCGGGCGCGGCCCAGGACCACGGCCGAGCGGTAGTTCATGGAGTGGTGGAACGCCGACCGGGCCAGCACCAGGCCGTCCAGCTCGGTCACCGTCACCGCCACCTCGGTGCCGTCCATCCGGCCCAGCCACCCGGCGCCGACCGAGCCGTGCAGGTAGAGGGTGCCGCCCTCGTCGGGACCGGCCGGGTCCACGGCGTACGCGCTGGGGAGCACGACCGGGCGGCCGTCGCGGACCACGCCGACGTGGGCGACCAGCCCGTCCGCGAGCAGGGCGTGCAGCGACTCCCGGTCGGTGCGGCCGCGCTCGCGCAGCCGGGTGATCCGGGTGCCGGGGGTCGAGGACAGGGCGGGGGAGGTCATGGATCCAGCCTGGCGGTGAAGTGGACCGGTGTCATGGTCCACTTGGGGCCCAGACCAGCAGTCCAGTCAGGAGCCTCCGTGGCACACCCCAGCCTGCCGCTCCGCCCGCTGGACCGCGCCGACCCGGCCCCGCTGCCGGCGCAGGTGGCGGCCCAGGTGCGGGCGCTGGTGCTCGAGGGGACCCTGGCGCTGCACGACCGACTGCCGGGCTCGCGCACCCTCGCGGCCGAGCTCGGGGTGTCCCGGGCCGTGGTGCAGCAGGCCTACGACCAGCTGGTCGCGGAGGGGTGGGCGGCGGCTCGCCACGGGTCCGGCACGGTGGTCGCCTCCACCGGGCTGGCGCCGACCCCGCAGCGCGGCCCGCGCACCCCGCGGCCGGCGGGTGGCCTGGTCCGCCTGGACACGGGCACGCCGTGGGTCGACCCGCGGCAGCGGTCGGGCTGGCGCCGGGCGTGGCGCGAGGTCTCGGCTGCCCACCCGCCGCGCGGCTACGAGGACCCGCGCGGCCTGCTGGCGCTGCGCGAGGCGATCGCCGAGCGGCTGGCCCGGACCCGCGGCCTGGTGGTCCACCCCGACGAGGTGATGACCACGAACGGCACCACCGACGCGCTGCGCCACCTGCTGCTGAGCCTCCCGGCCGGTGCCGTCGCGGTGGAGGACCCGGGCTACCGGGCGGTGGTGGCGCTGGCCGGGGCCGTGGGGCGCGAGGTGGTCGACCTGGAGCCGGGCCGGGCCCCGGGGTCGTTGGCGGGCTGCGCCGCGGCGTACCTCACCCCGGCGCACCAGCACCCGCTCGGCACCGTGCTCCCGGCGCCCGCCCGGCTGGCCGTGCTCGAGGTGGCCCGGGCCGCGGGGACCCTGGTCGTCGAGGACGACTACGACTCGGAGTTCCGCTGGGACGTCGCGCCCGTCCCGGCGATGGCGGCCCTGGACCGCGACCGCGTCGCCTACGTCGGCAGCGCGTCCAAGTCGGTGTCGCCGAGCCTGCGGCTGGGCTGGCTGGTGGCGCCGCCGGGGGTCCACGAGCGGGTCGTCGCGCTGCGCGCGGCCACCCACGACGCGGTGCCGTGGCCGGTGCAGCGGGCGTTCCTGTCCCTGCTGCGCGACGGGTACGTCGACCGCGTGGTCCGCGCCGGGCGCCGCGTCTACGCCGACCGGCTGCCCCGGGTCGTCGAGGCGCTGTCGCCGTACGCCGAGCTGACCGCGCCGCCGGCCGGGATGTACGTCGCCTGGCGGATGCCCGAGCACCGGGCGCGGGCCGCCCGGGACGCCGCCCGCGAGGCCGGCTTCGAGGTCCCGATGCTCGCCGACTACTGCCGGCGGGCGGGCGACACCGGCCTCGTGCTCGGGGTGGGTGGCTGCACCGACGAGGAGCTCGACCGGGCGCTGGCCGCGCTGGTGGCGGGCCTCCGGCGAGGAGGGGACGGGGACGGTCCTCCCAGGAGCCCTTAGGCTGGGGCCACCATGGCTGACTACGTCTACACGCTCTACAACGTCCGCAAGGCCCACGGCGACAAGGTGGTGCTCGACAACGTCACGCTGTCGTTCCTGCCCGACGCCAAGATCGGCGTCGTCGGACCCAACGGCACCGGCAAGTCGACCCTGCTCAAGATCATGGCGGGGCTCGACCAGGCCAACAACGGCGACGCGATGCTGGCCCCCGACGCCACCGTCGGCATGCTCCAGCAGGAGCCGCCGCTCTCGGAGGGCCGCACCGTCCTGGAGAACGTCGAGGAGGCGGTCGGCGAGATCAAGGGCAAGCTCGACCGCTACAACGCCATCTCCGAGGAGCTGGCCGACCCCGACGCGGACTACGACCGGCTGCTCGCCGAGATGGGCGACCTGCAGACCGACCTCGACCACGCCAGCGCGTGGGACCTCGACAGCCGGCTCGACCAGGCGATGGACGCGCTGCGCTGCCCGCCGCCGGACGCGATCGTCGACCACCTCTCCGGTGGCGAGCGCCGCCGCGTCGCGCTGTGCAAGCTGCTGCTCCAGCAGCCCTCCCTGCTGCTCCTCGACGAGCCCACCAACCACCTCGACGCCGAGTCGGTGGCCTGGCTCGAGGGCCACCTCGCGAGCTACCCCGGCGCCGTCCTGGCCGTGACCCACGACCGCTACTTCCTCGACAACGTCGCGACCTGGATCCTCGAGCTCGACCGCGGTCGGGCGCACCCCTACGAGGGCAACTACACGACCTACCTCGAGACCAAGAAGGACCGCCTCAAGATCGAGGGGCAGAAGGACGCCAAGCGCGCCAAGATGCTCGAGCGCGAGCTCGAGTGGGTCCGGTCCAACGCCAAGGCACGGCAGACCAAGAGCCGTTCGCGGCTCGCGCGCTACGAGGAGATGGCGGCCGAGGCCGACCGGATGCGCAAGATCGACACCTCCGAGATCAACATCCCCGCCGGCCCCCGGCTGGGCGACGTCGTCCTCGAGGCCGAGCACCTCGGCAAGGGCTTCGACGGCCGCACCCTGCTCGACGACCTGTCGTTCTCGCTGCCGCGTGCCGGCATCGTCGGCGTCATCGGTCCCAACGGCGTCGGCAAGACCACGCTGTTCCGGATGATCGTGGGCCAGGAGGAGCCCGACAAGGGCACCCTCGACGTCGGCAAGACCGTCAAGATCTCCTACGTCGACCAGAGCCGCGGCGGCATCGACCCGAACAAGAACGTCTGGGAGGTCGTCTCCGACGGCCTGGACTTCATCAAGGTCGCCAACTTCGAGATGAACTCCCGGGCCTACGTCGCCTCCTTCGGCTTCAAGGGCCCCGACCAGCAGAAGAAGGCCGGCGTCCTGTCCGGTGGCGAGCGCAACCGGCTCAACCTCGCGCTCACGCTCAAGATGGGCGGCAACATGCTGCTGCTCGACGAGCCCACCAACGACCTCGACGTCGAGACGCTGTCCTCGCTCGAGGACGCGCTGCTGGAGTTCCCGGGCTGCGCGGTCATCACCTCGCACGACCGGTGGTTCCTCGACCGCACCGCCACGCACATCCTGGCGTGGGAGGGCACCGAGCAGGACCCGGGCCGCTGGTTCTGGTTCGAGGGCAACTTCGCGGCCTACGAGGCCAACAAGATCGAGCGCCTCGGCATCGAGGCCGCGCGGCCGCACCGCGTGACCCACCGCCGCCTCACCCGCGAGTGAGCCGGCGGCCGCCCGTGGGCGCAGCGTCCGGGCTCAGCCCGGACGCTGTGCCTCGTCGCGGATGTCGGCCCCGGCCGGCAGGTCGCGCAGCAGGCGGTCGCTGACCTCGTCGAAGATCCGCCCGAGCGCGGCGAAGTCCTCGGGCGAGGCCAGGTCGACGAGGTGCTGCCGGACGCCCCGGACGTGCGTGGGTGCGGCCTGCACCAGCAGGTCACGCCCCTGGGGCGTCATCACCGCGACCACGCCGCGACCGTCGGACTGCGAGGCGTGGCGCTCGACCAGCCCGGCGCGTTCCATGCGCGCGATCGTGTGCGTGACGCGGCTGCGCGAGTGCGACATCGAGTCGGCCAGGAGCGCCATCCGCATCCGGCCGTCCTCGGCCTCGGAGAGCCGCACCAGGATCTCGTACTCGCTGAACGAGAGCTGGTGCTCGGCGCGCAGCTCGCGGTCGAGCTGGTGCAGCAACAGCTCCGATCCCATGATGAAGGCACGCCAGGCCTGCTGCTGCCCGGTCTCGAGCCACTCGACCTCGTCGTCCCCAGTCCCACTCCCCATGCGCGGAGTCTAGGTGCGACGACGCCGCCGCGGCCCACCCGGAGGGGCGTGCCGCGACGGCGTCGGTCCGGCTGCGGGTCAGACGCGCTCGAGGATCATGGCCATGCCCTGGCCGCCGCCGACGCACATCGTGATCAGGCCGGTCGACTTGTCGTGCCAGTCGAGCGAGTTGATCATCGTGTTCTGCAGCCGGGCCCCGGTCATGCCGAAGGGGTGCCCGACGGCGATGGCGCCGCCGTTGACGTTGAGCCGGTCGAGGTCGATGCCGAGCTCCTGGTACGACGGGACGACCTGGGCCGCGAACGCCTCGTTGATCTCCACCAGGTCGATGTCGCCGATCGACATCCCGGCGATCGCCAGGGCGCGGCGGGTCGCCTCGACGGGGCCCAGGCCCATGATCTCGGGCGAGAGCCCGCTGACGCCGGTCGAGATGATGCGCGCGAGCGGGGTGAGGCCCAGCTCGGCGGCCTTGGTGTCGGACATGACGACCACGGCCGCCGCGCCGTCGTTGAGCCCGCAGCAGTTGCCGGCGGTCACGACGCCGTCGGGGCGGAAGACGGGCTTCAGGCCGGCCACCGACTCGTAGGTGACACCGGCGCGCGGGCCGTCGTCGGCGCTGACGACCGTGCCGTCGGGGGTGGTGACCGGGGTGATCTCGCGGGCCCAGAAGCCGTCGGCGATGGCCTTCTCGGCGAGGTTCTGGCTGCGCACGCCGAACTCGTCGAGCTCGCGGCGGTCGAGGCCGCGCAGGTTGGCGACGTTCTCGGCCGTCTGGCCCATCGCGACGTAGATGTCGGGCAGGTCGCCGTCCTCGCGCGGGTCGCGCCAGTCCTGGCCGCCCTCCGCGAGCTTCGCGCTGCGCGACTGGGCGTCGTCGAAGCGCGGGTTGACGGTGCCGGGGAGGTGGTCGGAGGTGCCCTTGCCGAACCGCGAGACGGTCTCGACGCCGGCCGAGACGAAGACGTCGCCCTCGCCGGCCTTGATGGCGTGCAGCGCCATCCGGGAGGTCTGCACCGAGGAGGAGCAGTAGCGCGTCACGGTGGTGCCGGGCACGGAGTCCAGGCCCAGCAGCGTCGAGACGACGCGGCCCATGTTGAAGCCGGACTCGCCGCCGGGGAGGCCGCAGCCCAGGATCAGGTCGTCGATCGTGGTCGGGTCCAGGGCCGGGATCTTGTCCAGCGCGGCGCGCACGGCCAGGGCCGTGAGGTCGTCGGGCCGGAAGTCCTTGAGCGAGCCCTTGTTGGCACGCCCGATGGGGGTGCGGGCTGCGGACACGATCACTGCCTCGGGCATGGGTGCTCCCTGGTCTCGGAGGTGACTACCGACCGGTAGCCGCCTGCCAGCCTAGACGCCCCTCCGCCGGGTCAGGGACGGGCGGCCACGAGCTGCTCCATGAGCAGGCCGACGGCGGCCTCCAGCCCGGCGGCCCGCCCCTCCGGCGGCTCGCGCAGGCTGCGCAGCAGCACCCCGTCGAGCGCCGCGACCAGCGTGCTCGCCCGCAGCGAGGTCTCCTGCGCCGTCCAGCCCGGGTGGGCGCGGGCGACGGCGTGGTCCACGACGTGGACCAGCCGCTCGCCGTGCGCCAGCACCAGCACCGCCAGCTCGGGCTGTCGGGTGCTCTCCAGCGACAGCTCCATCCGTGCGACCAGCAGGTCGGGGTCGTCCAGCCAGCCCCGCAGCAGCGCCGAGGTGGCCCGCAGGGCGTGGTCGGGGTCGACGCCATGGGTCTCCAGGTCCTCGGTGAGGACGTCGATGTCGGAGGCGAGCCGGTGCACGACGTACTCCGTGAGGCGGGTGAGCAGGGCCAGCCGCGTGCGCATGTACGCCGAGCAGGTGCCCTGCGGGAGCCCCGCCTCCTGGTCGACGGCCCGGTGGGTCAGGCCGCGCAGCCCCGCCCGGGCGACGACGCGGACGCCCGCGTCGAGCAGCCGCTGCTGGCGCTCGGAGAAGTCGGCCGACGGCGGTGCCACGGGTCCTCCTCGCGCGGTGGGTCGGTGACGCAGGACACTACCGGCCGCCTGGAGCCCCGGCTTCTACAGACGTAGACTCGATTTCTACAGACGTAGAAAGGACCTCCACCATGAGCTTCACCCTGCTGCCCGACCTGGCGCCCTTCGTCCTCGGCTTCGCCGCCCTGGCCGGTCTCGGGCTCGTCCTCGCCCTGGTCGGCCTGGTCGCCACCACTTCCGTGGTCGCCGAGACCCGTCGCGCCCGGCTGCGCCGCCACGAGGGCGTGCTGCACTACTACGGCCACCTCGCCCTGGGCCGCTGAACCGCCTCTGGGAGCATCGGCGCGTGCCCCACACCTGTGCCGTTCCGCTGCGCTGGGCCGACATGGACCTGCTCGGCCACGTCAACAACGTGACCTACCTCGACTACCTGGCGCAGGCCCGGACCGCGTTCCTGGCCGACCTGCGCGCCGGCGACGGTCGGGTCACCGGCCACCGCATCGACTTCGTGGCCCCGCTGGTCTTCGGCCGACGCCCGGCCCTGGTCGACACCTCGGTGAGCGACGTCGACGGGGCCGTCCTGACGCTCACCCACGTCGTTCGGGACGACGCGCCGTCGGGCAGTGTCACCCACCTCCGTGCCGAGTCCACGCTGGAGCTGCACAGCGCCCCCGACCACGACCTCCGCGCGCGCCTGGAGGACCTCCGTGACGAGCCGCTCGCGTGGCGCGAGGTGCGGGGCGAGCGCCGGCCGGGTCGCCACCGCCTGGCGCTGCCGGTGCGCGGCTCCGACGTCGGCGCCGACGGGCTGGTGCGCGACGACGCGGTCGTGGAGCTCTTCCAGGAGAGCCGGATCCTCTACTTCATGGACCTGCACGAGCGCGGCCAGGACTGGGGCCGCGTCGTGGTGGCCCGCACCGACGTCGGTCTGCTCGCGCCGGTGCGGCCGCGCGCGGCGGCGTACGACGTGCACGCGTGGGTCGCCCACGTGGGGGAGAAGTCCTTCACCGTGCGCTCGGAGCTGCGCGACCCCCTCGTCGCGGACGGGGCGGCCGGCGCCGTGCTCGCGACCGCCCTGGTGGTGCTGGTCGGCTTCGACCTCGACACCCAGCGTCCGGTGGCGCTGACCGCGCAGCAGCGCGAGCGGCTGGAGGCCGAGCTCGCCTGAGCCCGGCACCAGCG
Organism: Marmoricola sp. Leaf446; assembly: GCF_001424755.1. Classification (GTDB taxonomy): domain Bacteria; phylum Actinomycetota; class Actinomycetes; order Propionibacteriales; family Nocardioidaceae; genus Marmoricola. Next base: position 538,147 of record NZ_LMRF01000006.1, on the reverse strand, counting down.
CCGCCGTCAGCGGGCCGGGCGGGGGACCTCGTCGGGCTCCTCGAGGGTGTTGACCATGAACTGCGCCGCGTGGGTGACGTAGTCCCAGAACTGCTGGTCCTGCTCGGGCGGTAGCGCCACCTCGTCGAGCGCGTCGCGGAAGTGGCGCAGCCAGTGCTGCGCCGCGGTGGGCGTCACCGCGAACGGCGCGTGCCGCATCCGCAGCCGCGGGTGGCCGCGGCGCTCGGAGTAGGTGGTGGGCCCGCCCCAGTACTGCTCGAGGAACGAGGCGAAGCGGTCCTCGGCGGGACCGAGGTCGGCCTCGGGGTACATCGGCCGCAGCACCTCGTCCTGCGCCACGCCCGCGTAGAAGCGGTGCACGATGGTGCGGATCGTCGGGCTGCCGCCGATCTCGTCGTAGAAGGTGCTCACCCCCTCATCATGACGGCCCGGCCCCGCGCTCAGCGCAGCGAGGTGACGTAGCGGCGGGCACGGTCGATGCTGCGCAGCGAGGACTCCCACGTGACGCCGACGACCAGCAGCGCGACGCCGACGGCGCCGATGGTCACCCAGCGGGGGACCGCGTCGGCGACCGGCCCGAGGTGGCGCAGCACCAGCACGGCGGTCACCGCCGCGCCCACGGTGAACGGGGCCGCCAGCCGCTGGGTGACGCCCCAGGCCAGCGTGAGGACCGCGGCCGCGCCGAGCAGCGCGCCGCGCAGCGAGACCGGGTCGGCCAGCGCCAGCAGCAGGCTCGGCACGAGCGCGAGCACCAGCCCGGAGCCCAGCACCCGGGTGCTGCCGACGGTCGCGTCGCGGCGCAGCCGCAGCGTGCCCACGGCGAGCAGCAGCGCTGCGGCCGGGAGCGTCACCAGCTCGGGGGCGGTGACCTCGGCGACCACCCGCAGCAGCGTGGCGGCGGCGAGCAGGACGGTGGCGAGCCACGCGAGCGACTCGCGGTCGCGGTGCAGCACGGCCAGGAGCGCGACGGCCGAGCCGGTGACGGTGAGCGCGACCGCGGCCTCCGCGGCGCCCGGGGCGAGGGCGACGGCCCCCGCCGCGGCCACCAGCGCGGCCGTCTCCAGCGCGACCCGGGTCGCGACCAGCCGGGTCACGGGAGCGGCGAGCAGGCCCGCCGCGGCGGCGTACGACGCGAGGGCGACGGCCTGCACGGTCTCGCCGACGTCGAGCTGGGCGCCCCAGGTGACCAGCGCGACCCCGCCCAGCAGCACCCCGGCGCCGGCGAGCAGCGACGCCGAGGTCGCCGCACCCTCGCGGTCGCGCAGCAGCGACGCAGCGAGCGCGGGCAGGGCCAGCGCGGTGGTGACCGCGGCCGGCAGCCACGCTTCGTCGGCCCCGGCCCCGGCCGCGAGGGCCAGGGTCAGCAGCCCGACGTACGCCGCGACGGTGGCGGCGGCGACCGCGGCCGGCACCTCGCGGCGCCACCACCACGCCGCCCCGGCCGCCACGCCCGTGGCGACGAGGCCGCCGAGCGCAGCGGTCCACCGGACCGGCTCGAGACCGAGCAGCAGCACGAGCAGCCCGAGCGCGAGCACCCCGGGCGCCGCGGCGAGCACGACGCCGCGGGCGCCGGCGGCGGAGACCGGCACGGCCGGCCCGGCCGCGTGGCGCAGCAGCGAGGCGGCGCCGAGCACGACGCCCAGCGCCAGCACGACCGCCGTCCACGACGGCACGGCGCCCTCGGACGGGGCCGCGAGCAGGCCGGTGGCGGGAGCGGTCGGCCCGGTCAGGACGTCGCCGACGACCACCAGCGAGCGGCCGACCAGGACGAGGCCGAGCAGGAGCGTGCCGACGGCCGTCAGCACGGCACCCGCACGGGCCCAGGTCGGGCCGGCCAGGGCGCTGACCGCGGCCAGCAGCAGCACCGAGACGACCATCGCCACCTCGTCCGCCGCGGCGGATCCCAGCGTGCCGGGCGCGTTGACGGCGGCCACCACGGGCACCAGGGCCAGCCCGGCGGCCCACGGTCGGGCCCACGCGGGGACCCGGGGTGCGTGCACCACCACCGCGGCGAGCACCGCCGCCGCGAGCAGCGGCCACCAGCGGCCCTGCGCCCACCAGGTGGCGGCGTCGAGCGGCTCGAGGCTGCGCAGGACGCCGGCCCCGAGCAGCACCAGCCAGCTCACCGGGGCCAGCGCGAGCAGCCCGAGACCGGCCCCGCGGAGCCGGGGCCGGACGGCGAGCCCGAGGGCCGCGGCCAGCACGACGGCGAGGGTCGAGGCGGCCGCGGGGTCGGGGCGGGTCCAGGCCTGGGCGGCGGCGACCAGGGCGGCGCCGGCGACGGCGACCCCCTGCATCGACCAGATCGCGCCCAGCGGCGTACGACGGGCCAGCAGCGACACGCCGAGACCCAGGCCCAGCAGGGCGGCGCCGACCAGGGCGTGGCCGGCGCGGTCGGGCAGCGCGTCGAGCCCGAGCAGGCCGGAGGCGCGGGCGGCGTACAGGTCGATGGCGAGCATGCCGGCCGTGACCACCCACATCACCTCGGCCGAGGCCCGCAGCCCGCGACGGGTCATCAGCCCGGCCACGCCGCCCAGCGACGCGGTGACCGCGAGCAGCACGAGGGTGCGGCCCAGCAGCCCGAGCAGGCTCCAGGCGACGCCGATGAAGATCAGCGCGAACACCATCAGGCACAGGCCGCCGAGGGTGAGCAGCACGACCGGGACCGACGAGGCCGGGACACCGGTGCGACGACCGGGCGGCGCCGACGGTGGCGGGCCGGGTGCGACCGGCACGGGGACGGGACCGGTGACGGGACGGGTGACGGCCACGGGGGCGGCCACGGGGGCGGGCGCGGGTACGGCCGCCCGGAGCCGCTCGACCAGCGCGTCGGCGGTCTGCATCACCCCCCACAGCTCGACCGCGAGCGGGCCGCGCAGGTGCAGCCCGCAGCCGCGGCAGCGGCCGTCGGGGTCCAGGTCGGCCCGGCAGTCCGGGCACACGCGGGGGTCGGCGAGTCTGCTCATGGCCCGATCATCGGCCCGCGAGGGTCCTCGTGGCGTCGGGAGCGCTACTCGACCGCGGTGAGTACGCCTACTCAGCGGCCGCCGGGGCGGCGGGCCGCGGGGGAGCGTCGTGGTGCCACACCACCCGCTGGGGGAGCGGGATGACGATGCCCTCGTGGTCGAAGCGGGCCTTGATGCGCTGCCGCATCTCGCGGGCCACGGCCCACTGCTCGAGCGGCGCGGTCTTGAGCGTCACGCGCACCGCCACGGCGTCGGGGCCGAGGTTCTCCACGCCCCACACCTCGGGCTCCTCGATGACCAGGTCGCGGAAGTCCTCGTCGTCCCACAGGCCGTGGGCGACCTCCTCGAGGATCCGGCGCACGCGCACGAGGTCCTCGCCGTAGCCGACGTTGACGTCGAGCACGGTGCGGGCCCAGTTCTGGCTCTGGTTGCCGACGCGGAGGATCTCGCCGTTGCGGACGTACCAGACGGTGCCGTTGACGTCGCGCACCCGCGTCACGCGCAGGCCCACGGCCTCCACCGTGCCGACGGCCTCGCCGAGGTCGACGGCGTCGCCGACGCCGTACTGGTCCTCGATCATCATCATCACGCCGGAGAGGAAGTCCTTGACGAGGTTCTGGGCGCCGAAGCCGATGGCCAGGCCCAGCACCCCGGCGCTGGCCAGGATCGGGGCGACGTCGACGCCGATCTCGGAGAGCGCCATCACGAAGGCGATGCCGAAGACCACGGTGGTGCCGATGCTCTTGAGCAGCGTGCCGAGGCTGCGGGCGCGCTGGGCCCGGCGGGTGTGACCGGCCCGAGCACCGGGGGCGGGCGCGACCGTGGCGCGACGTACGACGCGGTCGACCGCCTTGCTGGCCAGCCACCGGACCACGAGGGCGCCGAGCAGGATGGCCACGATGGCGGTCGGCTTGCCGATCAGCCAGGTGGCCGCGCGCGCCAGCGCCTCGTTGCCGGTCCACTCGAAGACGGCGGCGCAGGTCCAGCTGTCGCTCTCCTGGCACTGGGTCGGCATGTCGAGCAGGGGGGTGGGGACGAGCATGTGAGGGAGGCTACGAGCCCGCGTGGAGCCCGACCAAGCCGAGCCCGGCTATCCTGGGAGTGTGTTGACTCACGACTCCGGCCGTCGCGCCCGCCGTGTCCGCCGCACCCTGCTCGCGCCCGTCGGCTCCCTGGGCCTCGTGCTCGCGGCGGCGGCGGTGACGCCGGCCTCGGCCGACACCCCCGCCGCGTGGGAGCAGGCGCCCGACGTCTCGGTCCTGGGCTTCCTGCTCGTGCTGGTCATCATCCCGGTCGGCATCGCCGCCGTGGTGGCGCTGCTGACGGTGCTGCCCTCGATGGCCCGCGACAAGGGCTACGAGCCGGGCGCCGCCTGGCGCGGTGAGCCGGAGTGGTTCGGAGGCCCCACCAAGGGCCTCGGCGCCGCCGACCAGGTGACGCCGGAGCAGATCGAGTCGGCCGGCAAGGGCTCGGGTGGCACCAGTGCCCACTGGTGAGTTCAACGGCGCCCAGCAGGCCGAGATCGACCGGGCGATCCGCAACGCCGAGACGGTCTGCCGCTACGAGTTCTCGGTCTACGTCGGCGCGGCGCAGGGCGAGCCCGCTGCCTACGCCCACCGCCTGCACGCCGCGCTGGCCAACCCGCCCCGCAGCGTGATGGTGCTCGTCGACCCGGCCGCCCGCCGGCTCGAGGTCGTCACCGGCGAGGTGGTGCGCCGCACGCTCAGCGACGAGGCCGTGCGCCTCGCCGTCGCCGGCATGCAGAGCTCCTTCGCCGCTGGCGACGTCGTCGGTGGCGTCAAGCACGGCGTGTCCCAGCTCGCCGACGCGGCCCGCGCGCCGCGCTCGCTGCACGGCAGCTGAGCCGCCGCGCAGCGAGCGGGCACGTCGTCGGTTCCCCGGGGCGCTCAGCCCCGATCGTGCGCCTGACCGGCGAGGTAGCGCTCGACGTCGGCCGCGCCCTCGCGCACGTAGCGCTTGGCCGCCGGGTTGGCCGGTGAGTCGCGCAGCCACGCGGTGACCTGCTCGAGCAGCTCGGGCGAGGCCATCGGCCGCGGGAACAGCCACTCCAGGGCGGTCGAGGCGCGCTGGGTGCCCTTGTCCTCCCACAGCGTGTCGGCGACCTCGAGGTAGCGCGCGACGTAGGGCCGCAGCACCTCCTCCTGTCCGGGCTGCATGAAGGCGAGCACCACGCTGCGCTGGGTCTCGTTGGGCACGTCGTCGCGGACCACGGCGAGCTCCCAGGCGGCGGCCTTGGCCTCCGCCGTGGGCCGGGCGGCGCGCGCGGACGCGGCGCGCTCCTGGCCCGAGATGGTGTGGTCGCGCTGCAGCTCGGCGTCGATGCGTGCGTCGTCGGCCGCCCCCTCGCGCGCCAGCGCGGACAGCAGCGTCCAGCGCAGGTCGGTGTCGACCACCAGGCCCTCGATGCCCGCGCTGCCGTCGAGCAGGCCCTCGAGCAGCGCCACCGACTCCTCGCTGCGGGCCGCCGAGGCGAGCGCGCGGGTGAAGGTCAGCTGGTGGTCGCTGCCCGGCTCCGCCGCGTCGAGCAGGTCGCGCAGGCCGCCCTCCCACCGGGCCCGCAGCGCGGGCCGGTGGGCCGGGTCGGAGAAGTGGTGCACGGCCTGGCTGGCGTAGCCGGGGATGCGCGAGGAGCCGAACGCGTCGGTCTCGCCCGCGATGTTGCCCAGCACCAGCTCGACGAAGTCGGTGGCGCGCATCTCGGCGTCGCGGGTCATGTCCCACGCCGCGCCCCAGCACAGCGCGCGGGCGAGGCTGTCGTCGAGCCGGCCGAGCCCGCCGACGACGGTGGCGAGCGAGCGCTCGTCGAGCCGGATCTTGGCGTAGGTGAGGTCGCCGTCGTTGAGCAGCAGCAGGTCGGGCTGGCGCACGCCGACCAGCTCGGGGACCTCGGTGGTCTCGCCGTCGACGTCCACCTCCACCGCCGTACGACGCACCAGCCGGCCGTCGACCTCGTCGTAGAGGCCGATGCCCAGCCGGTGACGGCGCAGGGTGGGGTGCTCGACCGTGGCGGTCTGCTCGATCGCGAAGGCGGTGTAGGCGCCGTCGGCGCCGGTCTCCGCGCGCGGGGTGAGGGTGTTGACGCCGCTGGTCTGCAACCACTCCTTGGCCCAGGAGTCCAGCTCGCGGCCCGAGGCGGTCTCCAGCGCGCTCAGCAGGTCGCTGAACTCGGAGTTGCCGAACGCGTGGGCCTTGAAGTAGGCCCGCAGCCCGACCAGGAAGTTGTCCAGGCCGACCCACGCCACGAGCTGCTTGAGCACCGAGGCGCCCTTGGCGTAGGTGATGCCGTCGAAGTTGACCTCGACGGCCTGCAGGTCGTGGTTGTCGGCGGCGATCGGGTGGGTGCTGGGCAGCTGGTCCTGGCGCAGCGCCCAGTTCTTGCGGGCGTTGGTGAAGCCGGTCCACGACTCGTCGAACTCGGTGGCCTCGACCGCCGCGTGGTAGCAGGCCCACTCGGCGAAGGACTCGTTGAGCCACAGGTCGTCCCACCAGCGCATCGTGACGAGGTCGCCGAACCACATGTGCGCCATCTCGTGGAGGATCACCGAGGCCCGGAACTCGTAGAACGAGGCGTCCTGGCGGCTGCGGGGGAGGTACTCGTCGCGCAGCGTCACCGCACCGGCGTTCTCCATCGCGCCCATGTTGTACTCCGGCACGTAGAGCTGGTCGTACTTGCCGAACGGGTAGGGGTAGTCGAAGGCCTCCTCGAAGAAGGCGAAGCCCTGGCTGGTGAGCTTGACCAGCTCGGCGGTGTCCATGTGCTCGACCAGCGACTGGCGGCAGTAGTGGCCGAGCGGGATGTCGCCGTGCTTGCCGCGGTGGACGTCGTGCTCCGCGTGGTACTCCCCGGCGATGATCGCGGTGATGTAGGTCGACATCGGCTCGGTCGCCGGGAAGTGCCACACCGCGCGGCTGCCGTCGAGCGCCTCGGGCTCGGGCGTCGCGGCGTTGCTGACCACCACCCAGTCGGCCGGGGCGGTGACGTGGAAGGTGAAGCGGCTCTTGAGGTCGGGCTGCTCGAACGTGGTGTAGACGCGGCGGGCGTCGGGGACCTCGAACTGGGAGTAGGTGTAGACCCGGTCGTCGGCGGGGTCCACGAAGCGGTGCAGGCCCTCCCCGGTGCGCGAGTAGGGCAGGGTCGCGCGCACGACCAGCTCGTTGTCGGCCTGCAGCCCGGACAGGGTGATGCGGTGGTCGGCGTACACCTGGGAGGCGTCGAGGGCGGTGCCGTTGAGGACCACCTCGTGCACGGTCGCTCCGACCAGGTCGGCGAACGTCTCGGCCCCGGGCTCGGTGCTGCGAAAGCGCAGCGTGGTGGTGGACTCGAAGGTGGTCTCGCTCGAGGTGAGGTCCAGCGCGACGTCGTACGACGCGACCTCCAGGAGGCGGGCGCGCTGCTGCGCCTCGTCGCGGGTCAGGTTGGTTCCAGGCATGGGACCGATCATGTCACTCGGGAATCACCGGTCCTCCCGCTAGGTTCGCCCACCATGAGCAAAGACCGCGCCGACTTCTGGTTCGACCCCCGCTGCCCCTTCGCCTGGATCACCTCACGCTGGATGCTCGAGGTCGAGCAGGTCCGCGACATCGAGGTCCACTGGCACGTGATGAGCCTGGCCTACCTCAACCAGGACAAGGACATCCCGCAGGACTACCGGGACATGCTCGACCAGGCCTGGGGCCCGGTGCGGGTCTGCATCAAGGCCGAGCAGGAGCACGGCAGCGAGGTGCTGCTGCCGCTCTACACCGCCATGGGCACCCGCATCCACGTGGAGGGCCAGGAGTTCGGCAAGCAGATCGCGATCGACGCGCTCGCCGACGCCGGCCTCCCGCCGGAGCTGATCGACGCCTACGACGACACCTCCCTCGACGAGGCGGTGGCCCGGAGCCACCACGAGGGCATGGACGCGGTCGGCGACGACGTCGGCACGCCGACCATCCACATCAACGGCACCGCGTTCTTCGGTCCCGTCATCACCAAGGCGCCGCGCGGCGAGGAGGCCGGGAAGCTCTGGGACGGCTGCGTCGCCGTCGCGTCCTACCCGCTGTTCTTCGAGCTCAAGCGGAGCCGGTCCGCGGACCTGGACTTCAGCTAGCTCGACCCGGCGGTGGCGGCCGCGGACGACGCGACCATGGCCGCCACCACCGCGGCCTGGGCCGCAGCGACGGCGTCCTTGACGCCCTTCGCGGCCCAGTCGCCCTCGGCGACGGCCTTGGCGCGCTTCTTGACCTCGCCGGCGGGGACGTCGCCGCGGTCCACCACGCGGTGGGCGACCCCGAGGCCGTGCAGCAGCGCCACCAGGCCCGCCGTCCGCGGGTCGGGCGTCCCGCCGCGCAGCAGCGCGGAGTCCAGCGCCTGGCGCACCTGCGTCTCGTGGCGGGCGTCGGCGGCGGGCCACCGGGTGGTGGGGAAGAGCCCCATCACCCTGCCCTCGCGCCGCTCGACCAGCCCGCGCCCGGCGAGCCGCTCGAGCAGCGGGTCGCGCTGCTTCCTGCCGAGGCGTCCGACGAGGTCCTGGGCGGTGCGCTCCTTCTCCGCCACCGTGTCGTACGCCGCCCGCAGCACCGGGTCGCCGGGCAGCGAGCCCGTGACGTGGACCCGGGCGGCCTGGGTGAAGCCCCACTTCCGGCCGGGCTCGTCGACGTCGACGTGCCCGCCCAGGGCCAGGTCGACCAGGTGGGCGCCGCCGAGACCGGTGTCGAGGTAGCTCGCGTGGGTGAGCCTGCCGGAGTCGTCGTCCAGCAGGATCAGCAGCAGGTCCTCGGCGATCAGCAGCGGTGCGTCCGTCATGGTCACGACGCTAGGCAGCGCGCCTCCCCGCCGCCAGTGCCAGATGTCACCGGAACCTAGGATCAGCGTCATGAGCAGAGTGCTGTCCGCCGTCGCCTGGCCCTACGCCAACGGCCCCCGCCACATCGGCCACGTGGCCGGGTTCGGCGTCCCCTCCGACGTCTTCAGCCGCTACATGCGGATGGCGGGCCACGACGTGCTGATGGTCTCGGGCACCGACGAGCACGGCACCCCGATCCTGATCGCGGCCGACGAGGCCGGCGTGACGCCGCAGCAGCTGGCCGACAGCAACCACCGGGTGATCGCCGAGGACCTCGCGGCGCTCGGGATCTCCTACGACCTCTACACCCGCACCACCACCCGCAACCACACCGCGGTGGTGCAGGAGCTCTTCACCGGCGTCCACGCCAACGGCTACTTCCTCGAGCAGACGACGTACGGCGCGATCAGCCCGTCCACGGGGCGCACCCTGCCCGACCGCTACATCGAGGGCACCTGCCCGATCTGCGGCTACGACAAGGCCCGCGGCGACCAGTGCGACAACTGCGGCAACCAGCTCGACCCCGCCGACCTGAAGAACCCGCGCTCGCGCATCAACGGCGAGACGCCGGAGTTCGTGGAGACCCAGCACTTCTTCCTCGACCTCCCCGCCCTGGCCGGCGCGCTGGGGGAGTGGCTCGACGAGCGGGAGGCCAGCGGCACCTGGCGGCCCAACGTCATCAAGTTCAGCCAGAACATCCTCGAGGACATCCGGCCGCGCGCGATGACCCGCGACATCGACTGGGGCATCCCGGTCCCGCTGGACGGTTGGCGCGAGAACCCCAGCAAGCGGCTCTACGTCTGGTTCGACGCCGTCGTGGGCTACCTCTCGGCGAGCATCGAGTGGGCCCGCAGGACCGGCGACCCCGAGGCGTGGCGGCAGTGGTGGAACGACCCCGAGGCGCTGTCCTACTACTTCATGGGCAAGGACAACATCACCTTCCACAGCCAGATCTGGCCGGCCGAGCTGCTGGCGTACTCCGGGAAGGGCGACAGGGGCGGCGAGCCCGGCCGCCTGGGCGAGCTGGACCTGCCGACCGAGGTGGTCTCGAGCGAGTTCCTCACCATGGAGGGCCGCAAGTTCTCCTCCTCGCAGCGCGTCGTGATCTACGTCCGCGACCTCCTCAGCCGCTACCAGCCCGACGCGTTCCGCTACTTCGTCGCGGCTGCCGGCCCCGAGAACCAGGACAGCGACTTCACCTGGGCGGAGTTCGTGCGCCGCACCAACGACGAGCTGGTCGCCGGGTGGGGCAACCTGGTCAACCGCACCGCCTCGATGGTGGCCAAGAGCTTCGGGGAGGTCCCGGCGGCGGGCCCGCTCACCGAGGCCGACGAGGCGCTGCTGGCCCGGGTCGAGCAGAGCTTCACCGTGGTCGGCGACCTCATCGCGCGGCACCGGCAGAAGGCCGCGATCGGCGAGGCGATGAAGGTCGTGGGCGAGGTCAACCGCTACGTCACCGACACCGCGCCCTGGGCACTGAAGGGCGAGGACCAGCGCGAGCGGCTCGGCACCGTGCTGCACGTGCTGACGCAGTGCGTGGCCGACCTCAACACGGTGCTCTCGCCGTTCCTGCCGTTCTCGGCCAACGCGGTCGACCTCGTGCTGGGCGGTGAGGGTCGGGTGCAGCCGATGCCGCAGCTGGTGGAGTCCGAGGACCTCGACGGCGGCCCGGGCTACCCGGTCCTGACCGGCGACTACACCACCGCGGCCCGCTGGGAGCGCCGTCCGGTCGTGCCGGGCACCCCGGTCGCCAAGCCCACGCCGGTCTTCACCAAGCTCGACCCCGAGGTGGTCGACGTGGAGCTGGCGCGGCTCTCCGACGGGGGAGCGGGCTGATGCTGTTCCCCCAGGCCCGCCGCGCGGTCGAGGCCGCCGCGGGCGACACCCCGGTCCAGGACCCGGGCTTCGACGTCGTCTCGGCCCGCGCCGAGGCGCAGCGCGTGGCGCTGGCCGAGCCCCGGGAGCCGGTCGCCGAGGTGCGTGACGTCGATACCGACGGCGTCCCCTGCCGCCTCTACGTGCCCGCGGGTGCCGCGCCGGGCGTGGTGGTGCACCTGCACGGGGGCGGGTTCGTCCTCAACGACGTCGAGGTCCACGACAACGCCGCCCGGCGCCTGGCCGACCGGTGTGGCCTGGCCGTGCTCGGCGTCGACTACCGGCGGCCGCCGGAGCACCGGTTCCCGGCCGCGCCCGACGACGTCTCCACCGTGGTCGGCTGGCTGGACGCGCACGCCGACGCGGAGGGTCTGGCCGGCCCGGCGTACGCCCACGGCGACAGCGCGGGAGCCAACCTCGCCCTGGTCGCAGCACTTCGCCACCCGGGCCGGTTCACGGCGCTCGCGCTGACCTACCCGTTCCTCGACCCGCGGGGCGAGGGCGCGTCGTACGGGCTGGAGGGCGTGGGCTTCGAGCGCGGGGGAGCGCAGTGGTACTGGCAGCAGTACGCCGGGACGCCCGCCGACCTCGACGACCCCGACCTCGCTCCGCTGCGCTCGAGCGACGCGCGGCTGGCCACGCTGCCGCCGACGCTGGTCACCACCGCCGAGGGCGACCCGCTCCGCGACGAGGGCGAGCTGCTCGCCCGCCGGCTGGCCGAGCTGGGGGTCGAGGTGACGGCCACGCGCTACCTCGGGCAGGTGCACGGCTTCTGGCGCCACCCGTCGGTCTTCGACGCCGCCGAGCCGCTGACGCGCCAGGTGGCCGGCTTCCTGCGGATGCACCCCTGAGGCGGGCCCCGGCCTCCTAGGGTGTGCGCCATGAGCGCCCAGATGCACCTGCCCCGGTTCTACGTCCGCCAGAAGGTGACCATGATGGTCAACCGCTACGCGATCACCGAGGCGAACCCCGACGGGTCCGACGGCCGGCTGATGGCGATCGCGCAGCAGAAGCGGATGGCGTTCAAGGAGCAGGTGACGTTCTTCCGCGACGAGGGCCGCACCCAGCCGGTGTTCTCCTTCGCCGCGCGGCAGCGGATGGACCTCAACGCGGGCTACGACGTGCGCGACGCCGAGGGAGGCCACCTCGGCTCCTTCCGCAAGGACTTCGGCCAGAGCCTGCTGCGCTCGACCTTCCACCTCAGCGCGCCCGGGCTCGAGGCGACCGGCCGCGAGCGCAACCAGGTCGTGGCGATCCTGCGGCGCTTCGTCGACCTGCCGTTCTCCTTCCACTTCGACTTCGTCGACACCCAGACCGGGCAGGTGGTGATGAGCTCGGAGCGGCAGATGTCGCTGCGCGACCGCTACACCGTGACGGTGCCCGACCCGCGCATCGACTTCCGGCTGGCGGCCTCGATGGCCGTCGGGCTGGACGCCCTGCTCGCCCGCTGAGCCACCTGACGTGGGCGCGGACTAGCCTGGCGCCATGCGCGTGCACCTCGGTTCCGACCACGCCGGCCTGGAGCTCAAGGACCACCTCGTCGGGTGGTTGCGGGAGCAGGGGCACGAGCCGGTCGACCACGGCCCCTTCGTCCACGACGCCCAGGACGACTACCCCGTGTTCTGCCTGCGGGCGGCGCAGGGCGTGGTCGCCGACCCCGGCAGCCTCGGCGTCGTCATCGGCGGCTCCGGCAACGGCGAGCAGATCGCGGCCAACAAGGTCGACGGCGTCCGCTGCGCCCTGGCGTGGAGCGAGGAGACCGCCGCGCTCGGACGCCAGCACAACGACGCCAACGTGGTCTCGGTGGGCGGGCGGATGCACAGCCTCGAGGACATGACCCGCTTCGTCGAGGTCTTCCTCGGCACCGACTTCTCCGGCGAGGAGCGCCACTCCCGGCGGATCGGGATGCTCTCGGCGTACGAGACGACGGGCGAGCTGCCGCCGCTGCCGGAGTCCGCGGTCGGGCTCGGCCCGGATGCCTGAGGGCCACACCCTCTTCCGGCTGGCCACCTCGCTGCGCGACGCGTTCGCGGGCGACGTCGTGGCCTCGGGGAGCCCGCAGGGCCGGTTCCAGGAGTCCGCCGAGCAGCTCGACGGGCTGACGCTGCTGGGGGCGAGCTCGCGCGGCAAGCACCTGTTCGTCGACTTCGAGCAGGACCGCGCCGTGCACGTGCACCTCGGCCTCTACGGCAAGTTCGTGGTGCGCCCCGTGCCCGAGCCCGGTCCGGCGCCCTACCCGGTCGGGCAGGTGCGGTGGCGGCTGGTCTCCGGCTCGGCGTACGCCGACCTGCGCGGTGCCACCGCCTGCGAGCTGGTCACCCCGGAGGCGCGCCAGGGCATCCTCGACCGGCTCGGCCCCGACCCGCTCGACCCGGGCGCGGACCCCGAGCGCGCCTGGGCCCGCATCAGTCGCAGCCGCGCCCCCATCGGCGGGCTGCTGATGGACCAGGCGGTGGTGGCCGGGGTCGGCAACGTCTACCGCGCCGAGGTGCTGTTCCGGCACCGGCTGCACCCGCTGCGGCCCGGCAGGACGCTGCGCCGCGGCCAGTTCGCGGCCCTGTGGGAGGACCTCGTGGTGCTGCTGCACGACGGGGTGCGCGCCGGGCAGATCCGCACGCTGCGGCCCGAGCACGCCGCCGTCGCCCGGGAGGCCTCGAAGCTCGAGCACCGACGCGTGAAGAACTACGTCTACCGCCGACAGGGCCAGCCCTGCCTGGTGTGCGGGGCGACCGTGCGCACCGAGGAGCTGCAGCACCGCAACTCGTTCTGGTGTCCGCGTTGCCAGCCCGTGTTCCGCTCCCGCGCCGTAGGGTAGGCCGATCGTGAGCCTGCTGGAGTCCCTGTCCCTGCCCGACGCGCGCCGCCGGCTGCGGGCCTCCTTCTCCGCGTCCGACACCCCGGCGCTCGTGGTGCTGGTGGCGATGACCGTCGGCCTCGTGGTCAGCGGCTTCGCGTGGCCCACGGTCGTCCCCGCCAACACGCTCGTGCTGCCGATGATCGTCGGCAGCCTGTGGCTGGGGCCGCGCTCGCTGCCGTGGTTCACGGTGTTCGTGTGCCTGGGTGTCTGCGTGATGCTGCTCGAGCCGAGCGTGAACCTGAACTACCGGTCCGTGGTGCGCACCGCGGTCATCTTCGCGGTCGCGGTGATCATCCTGTTCACGTCCTTCCGGCGCAGCCGGCTGGGGGTCTCGGGCCCGCGCGGCGAGTCGATGTTCGTCGACCTGCGCGACCGGATCTCGCGCCAGGGGGTGCTGCCGGAGCTCCCCGACCGGTGGTCGGTGGAGGCCGTCGTGCGCTCGGCCGGGGGCACCCAGTTCGCCGGCGACTTCGTGGTCGCGCGACGCTCGTTCGACGACTGCCTCGACGTGGTGCTGGTCGACGTCTCCGGCAAGGGCGTGGAGGCGGGGTCGCGCTCGCTGTTCCTGTCCGGGGCGTTCAACGGCATCGTCTCGGCGCTGCCCGGCGAGGAGTTCCTCCCCGCGGCCAACACCTACCTGCTGGGCCAGGACTGGGACGAGGGGTTCGCCACGGCGATCCACCTGCACCTCGACCTCACGACCGGCGACTTCGAGCTGCGCAAGGCCGGCCACCCGCCGGCGGTGTGGCTGCACGCGGGCTCCGGACGGTGGACCGTGGTCGCCTCCGACGGCCCGGTGCTGGGGCTGATCCCGGACGCCGACTTCGAGTGCGTGCGCGGCCGGCTGGCGGCCGGCGACGGCCTGATGCTGTTCACCGACGGGCTCGTGGAGACGGCGACGCGCGACATCGCGCTGGGCATCGACAAGCTCGCCGGGCTGGGGGAGGGCATGCTCCAGCGCGGGTTCGACGGCGCCGCGGAGCGGACCGTCTCGGCGATCACCCACACCAACGACGACCGGGCGCTGATCGTGGTGCACCGACGCTGGTAGCCCGGTGCCGACGGGTCGCCGGTGGTGCGGGGCTGGTTCGGAGCGGGGCACGCGGCTGTGGCACGATGGTCCGTGCCCGAGAAGCACAGGCGCGCTGACGCGCGCCCCGGGCGCGCGGATGTAGCTCAATGGTAGAGCCTCAGTCTTCCAAACTGATGACGCGGGTTCGATTCCCGTCATCCGCTCTGCAAGGGCCTTCCCACGCCCGTGGGAGAGCCCTTCGCGGGGCGTAGCGTAGTGGCTAGCGCGCCTGCTTTGGGAGCAGGAGACCGCAGGTTCGAGTCCTGTCGCCCCGACCCCACGACGCACCACCGACCACAACGAGGAGACAGACCTGTGAAGAGCGCCGTCGAGACGCTGAGCCCGACCCGGGCCAAGATCACCGTCGAGGTGCCCTTCGAGGAGCTCAAGCCGAGCCTCGACGCGGCCTACCAGTCCATCGCCAAGCAGGTGAACATCCCCGGCTTCCGCAAGGGCAAGGTGCCGCCGCCGGTGATCGACCGCCAGGTCGGGCGCGGCGCCGTCCTCGACCAGGCGATCAACGACGCCCTGCCCCAGCTCTACGTGCAGGCGCTGCAGGAGAACGACCTCCAGCCCCTGGCCCAGCCCGAGATCGACGTGACCCGGCTCGAGGACAACACGCTCTTCGAGTTCACCGCCGAGGTCGACGTGCGGCCGAGCATCGAGCTCCCGTCGTACGACGGCCTCAGCGTGCAGGTCGACGACCTGGCCGTGAGCGACGAGGACGTCCAGGAGCAGGTCGAGGCGCTGCGCGAGCGCTTCGCCACCCTCAAGGACGTCGAGCGCGCGGCCGCCGACGGCGACCTGGTCACCATCGACCTCGAGGCCACCGCCCCCGACGGCGAGGCCATCGAGGGCGGTCAGGTCTCCGACTACTCCTACAAGGTGGGCTCGGGCGACATGCTCGAGGGCATCGACGACGCGCTGCGCGGCCTGTCCGCCGGCGAGGAGGCGACCTTCACCTCCCAGCTCGTGGGCGGCGACCTCGCCGGCCAGGACGTCTCGGTGACCGTCAAGGTCTCCGCCGTCAAGGAGCAGGAGCTCCCCGAGCTCGACGACGACTTCGCCCAGACCGCCTCGGAGTTCGACACCGTCGAGGAGCTGCGCGCCGACGTCAGCACCCGCCTCGAGCGCGGCAAGCGCCTCGAGCAGGCCGCCGCCGCGCGCGACGCGGTGCTCGAGCAGCTGCTCGACGGCGCCGAGGTGCCGCTCCCGGAGGCCCTGGTCACCGAGGAGCTCGCCGCCCGTCGCCAGGAGATCGAGCAGCAGCTGGCCTACGCGGGCATGACGATGGAGGCCTACCTCGACTCCGAGGAGCAGACCATCGACGAGTTCGAGGCCGAGCTGGAGAAGCGGGTGCGCGACGCCGTCGCGTCGCAGTTCCTGCTCGACGAGATCGCCAAGAGCCAGGAGATCGGCGTCGAGCAGGAGGAGCTGCAGGCCCACCTGATGCGCCGCGCGCAGCAGTCGGGCCAGAACCCCGAGGAGTTCATCAAGCACATGCTCGAGCACAACCACGTGCCCGAGATGGTCTCCGAGGTCGTCCGCGGCAAGGCGCTGGCCAGCATCGTGGAGTCCGCGACCGTCACCGACGAGTCCGGCAACCCCGTCGACCTGAAGAACCTCCGTCCCGACGGCAGCCTGGGCGAGCCCGCTGCCGAGGAGACCGAGTCCGCCGAGGCGCCCGCCGACGAGGCCGCGACGGACACCGCCGAGGAAGGTGCCGACGGCGCCTCGGACGAGCCCGCGACGGACGCCGAGGGCGACGCCGCCAAGGCCTGAGCACGAGCACCACGCCGACGAGCGGGGCCGGGTCGTTGACCTGGCCCCGCTTTTCGGTGAACACTTGTTCACTGTGAAGCAGGCAGAGGCGAACAACCTGGACGCGGCCGCGTTGGCGGCCCACTACGCGGAGGACCTCCTCCTCGGCACCGTCCGGGACGTGCACGGCGCGATCGCCGGGCGCATCCACGGGCTCAACGACAAGCTCAACGGCGGGGGGCCGACGGTCTCCCACCGGGTCCACGACGGCATCGCCCGGTGCGTCTACGGCGGCCTCAGCCTCGGGCTCAAGGCCGGCGCCCGCGGCCTGACGCAGGTCGGTCGCACCGGCGTCGGGGGCCGGCTGGAGGACACGCCCCACGGCCGCTTCCTGACCTCGGCGGTCAACGGGCTGATCGGCGACCGGCTGACCGAGCAGGCCCATCCCTTCGCCTTCGACATGGGCGTCCGCGTGGGCCACCACGACGTCGTCCTGGACGAGGCCGGCGTGGCCGCCGCCTTCCCAGACGCGGGTGAGAGGGTCGTGGTCTTCGTGCACGGCCTGTGCGAGAACGAGGCGTTCTGGAACCGCGAGGCACGGCCCCGGCAGGACGACCGGCCCGCGGCCGCGACCAGCTACGGCGAGCGGCTGCGGACCGAGGACGGCTGGACCCCGGTCTTCGTCCGGGTCAACACCGGGCTCCCGGTGGCCGAGAACGGCGTCGCCATGGCGGCGCTGCTCGACCGGCTCGTGGAGTGCTGGCCGACCGACGTGCGCCGGCTGGCGCTGGTGGGCCACTCGATGGGCGGCCTGATCCTGCGTGCCGCCTGCGCCGTGACGACCGACCGGGACACCCCGTGGACCGACCTCGTCACCGACGTGGTCTGCCTGGGCACCCCCCACCTCGGCGCGCCGCTCGAACGGGTCGTGGACCGCGGCGTCGCGGCGCTCGGGCGGCTGCCGGAGTCCGCGCCCTTCGGACGGATCTTGGAGTACCGCTCGGTGGGCATCCTGGACCTGCGTCACGGCCTGGCCCGCGACGTGCAGAACCTCCCGAGGGCGCGCTACCGCCTCGTGGCAGCGACCCTGTCGAGCTCGCCGCGGTCGGTCTCGGCCGGCTCGCTGGGCGACATGCTCGTGCCCTACGCCTCGGCGCTGGGCCGGCCGCGTCGAGGTCCGGAGATGTTCCCGGGGGCCGAGACGCTGCACATCCGCGGCGGGCACTTCGACCTGCTCAACCACGACGACGTGTACGCCGCGATCAAGGGCTGGCTGCGCGACCGCACCGACCCCCCGACGCGCGACGAGGCGCCCGTCTGATCCGCTGTGGGCGAACACGGGGGGTGGGCCCGTGGAATTGTCGGAGCGGCCGTCTAGGGTCGGTCCCGTGACTGAGAACTCCACGTCCGACCGGCCCGACCGGGTCGCACCGCAGATGAACGGCGGGGGCTCCTACGGCCTCGACGACCACATCTACCAGCGCCTGCTCCGCGAGCGCATCGTCTTCCTCGGCTCCGAGGTGCGCGACCAGAACGCCAACGCGATCTGTGCGCAGCTGCTGCTGCTGAGCGCGGAGGACCCCGAGGCCGACATCTTCCTCCACATCAACAGCCCGGGCGGCTCGGTGGACTCCGGCATGGCGATCTACGACACCATGAACTACATCCCCAACGACGTCGCGACCGTGGCCATGGGCCTCGCGGCCTCGATGGGCCAGTTCCTGCTCTGCGCCGGCACGGCCGGCAAGCGCTACTCCCTGCCCCACGCGCGCATCATGATGCACCAGCCCTCGGGCGGCATGGGCGGCTCCGCCTCCGACATCCGGATCCAGGCCGAGCAGTCGCTGCACATCAAGAAGGTGATGCAGGAGCTGATCGCCGAGCACACCGGCCAGACCCTGGAGCAGATCGAGCGCGACTCCGACCGCGACCGCTGGTTCACCGCCAGCCAGGCCAAGGACTACGGCTTCATCGACCACGTCATCAGCAGCGCGCGCGAGGCGGCCGACGAGGGCCGCCCGGCCCGCGGCAAGTGACCCTCCCGACCGTCCCGACGCGACCAGAATCGAGCTCGACATGAACTACTACATCCCGCAGTGGGAGGAGCGGACGTCCTACGGCGTCCGTCGCATCGACCCCTACGCCAAGCTGTTCGAGGACCGCATCATCTTCCTCGGCACCCCGATCAGCGACGACATCGCCAACGCGGTGATGGCGCAGCTGCTGTGCCTGGAGTCGATGGACCCCTCGCGCGACATCCAGATCTACATCAACTCACCCGGTGGCTCGTTCACGGCGATGACCGCCATCTACGACACCATGCAGTTCATCCAGCCCGACGTGCAGACGGTGTGCCTGGGCCAGGCCGCCTCCGCCGCGGCCGTGCTGCTGGCCGCCGGTGCGCCGGGCAAGCGCCTGGCGCTGCCCAACAGCCGGATCCTGATCCACCAGCCCTACACCGAGGGCACCTACGGCCAGAGCTCGGACATCGAGATCCAGGCCAACGAGATCCTGCGGATGCGCGAGCTGCTCGAGCGCCTCATCGCCGAGCACTCGGGCAAGACGCCCGCCGAGGTCAACCTCGACATCGAGCGCGACAAGATCCTCACCGCGCAGGCGGCGCTGGAGTACGGCCTGATCGACTCGCTGCTGGAGTCGCGCAAGGCCGTGGCGATCGGGGCCGGGCGCTAGCCAGGTCCCGCGCGGTCCGGGTCGCCGTGTCCCCACGTGGGAGCGGCGACATCGGAGTACGGTTTCGAGACACCGCCCCCGGGCGGTGCCGGATGCACTGGGTCGCCGGGGCCCAGTCCGACGAAGAGGGTGTGCATGGCACGGATCGGTGACGGGGGAGACCTCCTGAAGTGCTCCTTCTGCGGCAAGAGCCAGAAGCAGGTCAAGAAGCTCATCGCAGGCCCCGGGGTCTACATCTGCGACGAGTGCATCGACCTGTGCAACGAGATCATCGAGGAGGAGCTCAACGAGACCTCCGAGGTGGGTCTCGACGAGCTGCCCAAGCCGCGGGAGATCTTCGAGTTCCTCAACTCCTACGTCATCGGGCAGGAGCAGGCCAAGAAGTCGCTCGCGGTCGCGGTCTACAACCACTACAAGCGGGTGCAGGCCGGGGTGGCGTCGGGCTCGTCGAAGAGCCGTGAGGACGCGGTCGAGGTGGCCAAGTCCAACATCCTGGTCATCGGCCCCACCGGGTGCGGCAAGACCTACCTGGCCCAGACGCTGGCCCGGATGCTCAACGTGCCCTTCGCGATCGCCGACGCGACCGCGCTCACCGAGGCCGGCTACGTCGGCGAGGACGTCGAGAACATCCTGCTCAAGCTGATCCAGGCGGCCGACTACGACGTCAAGAAGGCCGAGACCGGCATCATCTACATCGACGAGATCGACAAGGTGGCCCGCAAGGCCGAGAACCCTTCGATCACGCGCGACGTCTCCGGCGAGGGCGTGCAGCAGGCGCTGCTCAAGATCCTCGAGGGCACCACCGCCTCGGTGCCGCCCCAGGGCGGGCGCAAGCACCCGCACCAGGAGTTCATCCAGATCGACACCACCAACATCCTGTTCGTGGTGGGCGGGGCGTTCGCCGGTCTCGAGCACATCGTCGAGCAGCGGGTGGGCAAGAAGTCGCTGGGCTTCACCGCCGAGATGCGGGCCACCAACGACACCGACCCCGACGAGATGTTCGACCAGGTGCGTCCCGAGGACCTGGTGAAGTTCGGTCTGATCCCCGAGTTCATCGGCCGGCTGCCGCTGATCGCCAGCGTCAACAAGCTCGACCAGGCCGCGCTGGTGCAGATCCTGACCGAGCCGCGCAACGCGCTGATCAAGCAGTACCAGAAGCTCTTCGACCTCGACGGCGTCGAGCTCGAGTTCACCGCCGACGCCGTGGAGGCCATCGCCGACAAGGCGATGGAGCGCGGCACCGGCGCCCGCGGGCTGCGGGCGATCATCGAGGAGGTCCTCCTCAACGTGATGTACGACGTCCCCTCGCGCACCGACATCGGCAAGGTCGTGGTGACCGGCGACGTCGTCTCCGACCACGTGAACCCCACCCTGGTGCCGCGCGAGGCGCCCAAGAAGAAGAAGTCGGCCTAGTTCCCGGCCGTCGCGGGTAGACCACCTGCCCGCTTTGCTAGACCACCCACCGCTGGTCCGTTTTTGCCCGTATTCTTGGCATTACGGGGGCGGCCCACGTGGCCGTGATGTGGGGGGAGGCAGCGATGCAGGGAGAACACCGGCGACCGCTGCTGGCGTTCCTCGGGGTGAGCTGCCTGGCGGCACTCATCCTGGGTCAGTCACTGACCCAGTCCGACGTCGTCCGTGACCGGGCGGCGGCAGCGCCCGTGACGGCGGTGCCCTCGACCACGCTGCTCCTCGGCGGCCGGCTAACCGCCCGGCCGAACCCCCCGGGTCCGACGCCCACGCCCCTGCCCGAGGCGCTCACCGCGCCGTTCGTGGGCGGGGGCGGCGCGCCCACCACCACCCTCACGACCACGTCGAGCACCGGGTTCGCCCCGGTCGCGACGCCGGTCGCCGCGGTCACCAGCGTGTCCGCCGACCGGAGCGCCGGGTCGACCTCCTCGGTCGTCACCGCCGCCGGTCGACCCGCCTCCGCCGCCTCCAGGCCCGCGCGTGAGGACAAGCCCCGTCCGGCGAAGGCGCCCACCACGCGCGCGGTGAGCGCGCGCCCGCCCGCCCCGGCACGACCGACCACGCCGGCTGCCCCGTCCAAGCCGACGACGGCCCAGCCGGGCCCGCCGTCCCAGCCGTCCCGGCCGACGGTGCAGGCAGGAGCGGTGGCACGGCCCACGCCGGTCGGCGTCGCGGCCGGCAGCGGGAACGGCGGTGGCAACGGCGCCGACAAGGGCAAGGGCGTCGGTCGGAGCCGTACGGTGACCGTACGGGCGGTCGCGACCGTCGCGCCGGCGCCGGTCGCCCGGCCCGAGCGGCCGCAGCGACCCGATCGTGCGGCGCGAGCGGTGCGGGAGCGGGCCGACCGGCCCGCACGCGACGAGAAGGCGGCCCGTCCGAGCAAGGCCGCCCGTCCGGACAGGGCCGCTCGCCCCGACAAGGCCGCCCGACCCGACCGCCACGGTGCACCCGGCCGGGGCGGGCACGGCCGGGGCCGCTGACCTCAGCGCTTGGGCGGGGGATCGCCCAGGGTGGCCTCGACCGTGACGTCGCCGGTCGCCTCGACCAGCTCGACCTCGCCGGTGATGGAGCCGACGGCGCGCAGGTCGCGCTCGGCGGCCCTGACGGCGTCCAGAGCCGGGGCCGGTCCCGCGACCCGGGCGTGCAGCACCGGGGTGCGCATCCCGACCTTGGCCGTCGACTTGGCGCCGCGGACCCCCGCCAGCACCGCTGCCACGGCCGTCAGCGCAGCGGCGTCGCCGCCGGTCGTGTCACCGAGCTCCTCGGTCGTGGGCCACGGGGAGCGGTGCACCGAGCCCTGCTGCCACCACGACCACACCTCCTCGGTCGCGTAGGGCAGGAACGGGGCGAACAGCCGCAGCTGCACGTGCAGCGCGGTGGCCAGCGCGGCGCGGGCGGACGCGGTGTCGGGGTCGTCCCCGTCTCCCTCCCCGCCGTAGGCGCGCTCCTTGACCAGCTCGACGTAGTCGTCGCAGAAGTCCCAGAAGAACCGCTCGGAGACCTCCAGCGCGGTCGTGTAGTCGTAGGCCTCGAACGCGCGCGTCGCCTCGACCACGGTGGCGTCGAGCCGGGCCAGCAGCGCCCGGTCGACCGGGACGGTGACCGCGGCCGGGTCGACCGTGGTCGCGCCCACGCTGCCGAGCACGAACTTGGCGACGTTGAGCACCTTCATCGCCAGCCGACGGCCGACCTTCATCTGGGTCTCGTCGAAGGGGGAGTCCAGCCCCGGGCGGGCCATGGCGGCACGCCAGCGCACCGCGTCGGCGCCGTACTTGTCCAGGACGTCAGAGGGGACGACGACGTTGCCCTTGGACTTCGACATCTTCTTGCGGTCGGGGTCGACGATGAAGCCCGAGATGAGGGCGTGGGTCCACGGGGCGGCGTGGTTCTCGAAGTGCGCGCGGACGACCCGCGAGAACAGCCAGGTGCGGATGATGTCGTGCGCCTGCGTGGCGAGGTCCATCGGGAAGACGCGCTCGAAGAGGTCGGGGTCGCTCTCCCAGCCGCCGGCGATCTGGGGGGTGAGCGAGGAGGTGGCCCAGGTGTCCATCACGTCAGGGTCGCCGATGAAGCCGCCCGGGCGGCCGCGCTGGTCCTCGGTGAAGCCGGCGGGCGCGTCGGTCGAGGGGTCGACGGGGAGCTGCTCCTCGCGCGGCATCAGCGGGTGCTCGTAGTCGGGCTCGCCCTCGCCGTCGAGGGGGTACCAGACCGGGAACGGGATGCCGAAGAAGCGCTGCCGCGAGATCAGCCAGTCACCGTTGAGACCACCGACCCAGTTGTCGTAGCGGTGCTTCATGTGGGTGGGCACCCAGGTGATCTCGGCGCTGCGCTCGAGCATCTCGGTGCGCAGGTCGGCGTCGCGGCCGCCGTTGGTGAGGTACCACTGCCGCGTGGCCACGATCTCGAGCGGCTTGTCGCCCTTCTCGTAGAAGTTGGCCATCCGCTGGGTCGGCCTGGGCTCCCCGTCGAGGTCTCCGGACCCGCGCAGCGCGTCGACCATCGCCTCGCGGGCGCTGAAGGTCGTCTTCCCCGCCAGCTCGGCGTACGCCGCTGCTGCCGCCGGCGCGGACAGCCAGGACGGGGTCTCCCGGGTCAGCCGCCCGTCGCGCCCGACGACGGTGCGCACGGGCAGCTGCAGCTCACGCCACCAGGTGACGTCGGTCAGGTCGCCGAAGGTGCAGCACATCGCGATTCCGGCGCCCTTGTCGGGCTCGGCCGCCGGGTGCGCCAGCACGGGGACCTCGACGCCGAAGACGGGCGAGGTCACGGTGGTGCCGAACAGCGCGGCGTAGCGCTCGTCGTCGGGGTGGGCGATCAGCGCCACCACGCTCGGGATCAGCTCGGGCCGCGTGGTCTCGATGTGGACCGGGCCGTCGGCGCCGTGGAAGGCGACGCGGTGGTAGGCGCCGGCGTACTCGCGGGCCTCGAGCTCGGCCTGGGCGACCGCGGTCTGGAAGGTCACGTCCCACAGCGTGGGGGCCTCCTGCAGGTAGGCCTCGCCGCGGGCGAAGTTGCGCAGGAACGCGCGCTGGCTCACGGTCTGCGCCTTCGGCCCGATGGTCGTGTAGTGCTGCGACCAGTCCACCGAGAGGCCCAGCGTGCGCCACAGCTGCTCGAAGACCTGCTCGTCCTCCTCGACCAGCTGCTCGCACAGCGCGACGAAGTTGGGCCGGCTGATCGGGACCTGCCGCTTGGGGTCGGGCTTCTGCGGCGGCGTGAAGTCGGCGTCGTAGGGCAGCGAGGGGTCGCAGCGCACCCCGAAGTAGTTCTGCACGCGCCGCTCGGTCGGCAGGCCGTTGTCGTCCCAGCCCATGGGGTAGAACACCGACTTGCCGCGCATCCGCTGGAACCGTGCGACCAGGTCGGTGTGGGTGTAGCTGAAGACGTGGCCGACGTGCAACGACCCCGAGACCGTCGGGGGAGGGGTGTCGATGGAGTAGACGTTGCTGCGGGGCTGGGTGCGGTCGAAGGCGTAGGTGTCCTGCTCCTTCCAGCGCTGCGACCAGGTCGCCTCGAGGCCCTCCAGCGCGGCCCGGTCCGGTACGACGACCGCGGGTGCGGCGGTCGGCGTGGACGCGTCGGACGGGGAGGGGGAGGTCATGCCCGGATCCTACGAAACGCCTCACCGGCTCGGCGGCGGCACCTCGGGCCGGAGGGAGGGGTGCCGCCTAGACTCGGGGGGTCATGACTGAGCTCCCGCCGCAGGCCCGTCCCGCCGAGACCTACGCCGAGGTGGAGGACGCCCTGCTGAGCCGCTGGCCCGAGACCCGGCTCGAGCCGTCCCTCGACCGGATCACCGCGTTCCTCGAGCTGCTGGGCGACCCGCAGCGGGGCTACCCCGCGATCCACCTCACGGGCACCAACGGCAAGACCTCGACCGCGCGCATGGTCGAGACGCTGGTGGTCGCCCTCGGGCTGCGGGTGGGTCGGTTCACCAGCCCCCACCTGGAGTCGATGACCGAGCGGATCAGCCTCGACGGGGAGCCGATCAGCGAGGAGGCCTTCGTGGCCGCCTTCAACGACGTCGCGCCCTACACCCACCTCGTCGACGAGGACGGCCCGCACCCGCTGTCGTTCTTCGAGACCGTCGTCGGCATGGCGTACGCCGCGTTCGCCGACGCCCCGGTCGACGCGGCCGTGGTCGAGGTCGGCATGGGCGGCACCTGGGACGCCACCAACGTCATCGACGCGGGAGTCGCGGTGCTGACCCCGATCGCCGTGGACCACGCGCGCTACCTCGGCGACACCCCGGCGGCGGTGGCCCTGGAGAAGGTCGGCATCGTCAAGCCGGGCGCGACCGTCGTCAGCGCGGTGCAGGACGACGACGTGGCCGTGGTCGTGGCCGAGCGGTGCGCCGAGGTGGGCGCCACCCTGGTCCGCGAGGGCATCGACTTCGGCGTCGCCGCGCGCACCCCCGCCGTCGGCGGGCAGGTGCTCTCGCTGCAGGGGCTCCGCGGCCGCTACGACGACCTCTTCGTGCCGCTCTACGGCGCCCACCAGGCCCAGAACGCCGCCCTGGCGCTGGCCGCCGTGGAGGCCTTCGTCGGCGGCGACGACCCGCTCGACGCCGAGGTGGTGCAGGCCGCCTTCGCCGAGGTGACCTCGCCCGGCCGCCTCGAGGTCGTGCGCCGCTCGCCCACCGTCGTCCTCGACGCCGCCCACAACCCGCACGGGGCCGCAGCGCTGGTCGCCGCCCTGGAGGACTCGTTCGTGTTCTCCCCGCTGATCGGCGTGATCGCGGTGATGGGGGACAAGGACGTCGAGGGGCTGCTCTCCGAGCTCGAGCCGGTCCTGGCCCACGTCGTGTGCACCCGCAACAGCAGCGACCGGTCGACGTCCCCGGCGGAGCTCGCCGAGGTCGCACGGGGCATCTTCGGCCAGGACCGGGTCAGCGAGGCCGACCGGCTCTCCGACGCCGTCGACCAGGCCGCCGCACTTGCGGAGGCCGGCGGGGCGCTCGGCGAGGCGATCGGCTCGGGGGCGGTGCTCGTCACCGGCTCGGTCGTCACCGTCGGCGAGGCCCGCAGCCTGCTGGTCCGGACCCGCGAGCACACCCGCGAGCGGGAGGCCTGATGCAGCGCCGCCTGTGCGCCGCGATCCTCAGCCTCGAGGCGATCGCGTTCGGCCTGAGCACCCCGGTCCTGATCGCCGTGGCGGGGGTGCCGGCCGGCACCGCCGTGGTGATCGGCGTGGGGCTGCTCGTGGCCTGCGTGCTGGTCGCCGGGCTGCTGCGGTTCCGGTGGGCGTACGCCGTCGGGTGGGCCGTGCAGGTGGCCGCGATCGCCGTGGGCATCGAGGTCCGGGCGATGGTCTTCCTGGGCCTGGTCTTCCTGGCGCTGTGGGCCACGGCGTACTTCCTGGGGGCCAAGATCGAGCGCGAGCGGGCCGAGTGGACCGCCACCGGGCGCTTCCCGGGCGCTCCGCAGACCGGCGCCGACGGGTCCTAGTCGACCCGCAGCACCAGCTTGCCGCGGGCGTGGCCCTCCTGGCTGCGCGCGTGCGCCTGCGCCACCGAGGTCCACGGCAGCACCTCGTCGAGCACCACCCGGAACCGGCCCTGCGCGACCAGCTCGGCCACCTCCTCCAGGGCGGGTCCGGCGGGCTCGCTCCCGTCGCTGACCTGGACGCCCAGCTCGGCGGCCCCGAAGTCGACGAGGGTGAGCACGCGGTGCGGGTCGCTCGTCAGCCCGACCAGCTCGGGCACCGACCCGCGTCCGGCCAGGTCGAGCGCCCCGGCGACCGGCGCGCTCGTCAGCGCCCGGACGCGGTCGGGCAGCCCGGGGCCGTAGGTCGTGGCGGCCGCTCCGAGGTCGCGCAGGTGGTCGTGGTTGTGGGCCGACGCGGTGCCGACGACCTCGATCCCGCGGGCGACCGCGAGCTGCACGACGGCGGTGCCGACGCCGCCGGCCGCGCCGTCCACCACGAGCAGGTCACCGCGCGCCAGGCCCAGCAGGCGCAGCGCGCGGGCGGCGGTCTCCGCCGCCGCGGGTAGGGCGGCGGCCTCGGTGTCGGTGAGTCCGTCGGGCACCCGCACGAACCGCCGCAGCACGACGTGCTCGGCGGTGGCGGCGCTGCCCGAGCCGAGGACCCGGTCGCCGATCGCGACGCCCTCGACGCCGTCGCCGAGCTCGTCGACGACACCGGCGGCCTCGCTGCCGGGGACGTGGGGGAGGGTGACCGGCGCGAAGGCGGCCATCGCGCCGGAGCGGACCTTCCAGTCGTAGGGGTTGACCCCGACCGCGGTGGTGCGCACCCGCACCTGCCCCGGCCCGGGGTGGGGGTCGGGGCGGGTGCCCTCGTGGAGCACCTCGGGACCGCCGTACTCGTCGAACTCCATGACACGCATGGGCCCATCCTGCCGCCCGTCCTGCCGCCCGTCATGCGGCCCGGTCTGCCGCCCGGCCCGCTCCTTGCCCTAGGTTGCTCCCATGTCGCAGCGCACCCTGGTCCTGCTCAAGCCCGACGCCGTCCGCCGGGGCCTGGTGGGGGAGATCCTGTCCCGCTTCGAGGCCAAGGGCCTGACCCTGGTGGCGCTCGAGCTCCGCCACATCGACGCGGCCCAGGCCGACGCCCACTACGCAGAGCACGTCGAGCGCGACTTCTACCCGCCGCTGCGCGACTTCGTCACGAGCGGCCCGCTGCTCGCCGCGGTGCTCGAGGGCGACGAGGCGGTCGAGGTCGTGCGCGGCCTCAACGGTGCCACCGACGGCCGCAAGGCGGCCCCCGGCACCATCCGCGGCGACCTCTCGCTGTCCAACCGCGAGAACCTCGTGCACGGGTCCGACAGCCCGGAGTCGGCCGAGCGCGAGATCGCGCTCTGGTTCCCCGCGCGCTGAGCTCCCGGACCGGCGGCGTGTCGTCGCCCTAGGCCCTTCCCGGGCTCATACCCTCGCGTCACGGGAGGACGTGCGGCCTCCCGCTTCCCCGGGAACAGCGAGGCGTAGCGATGCCCAACAGTCTGATCGGCCGTGACATGGCGGTGGATCTCGGCACGGCCAACACGCTGGTCTACGTGCGTGGCCGCGGCATCCTCGTCGACGAGCCGTCGGTGGTGGCACTGCACGAGCAGACCCAGGAGATCCTGGCGGTCGGCCACGAGGCCAAGCGCATGATCGGCCGTACGCCGGACGGCATCACCGCCATCCGGCCGCTCAAGGACGGCGTCATCGCCGACCTCGACGCGACCGAGGAGATGCTGCGCTTCTTCATCCAGCAGGTGCACAAGCGCCGCTACTTCGCCAAGCCCCGGATGATCATCTGCGTGCCCAGCGGTGTGACCGCCGTGGAGCAGCGTGCGGTCAAGGAGGCCGGCTACCAGGCCGGCGGCCGCCGGGTCTACATCATCGAGGAGCCGATGGCCGCCGCGATCGGCGCCGGGCTGCCGGTGCACGAGGCGACCGGCAACATGGTCGTCGACATCGGCGGCGGCACCACCGAGGTGGCCGTGATCTCGCTGGGCGGCATCGTGACCACGCTGAGCGTGCGCACCGCCGGTGACGAGATCGACCAGGCGATCGTGGCCTGGATGAAGAAGGAGCACTCCCTGATGCTGGGGGAGCGCACCGCCGAGGAGATCAAGATGACCCTCGGGTCGGCCTTCCCGCTCCCGCAGGAGCGCCAGGCCGAGGTCCGCGGCCGCGACATGGTCTCCGGCCTGCCCCGCACCGTCAACGTGTCCAGCCCCGAGATCCGTCGCGCGATCGAGGAGCAGCTGCACAGCATCGTCGACGCCGTGCGCACCACGCTCGACCAGACCCCGCCCGAGCTGGCCGGCGACATCATGGACCGCGGCATCGTGCTGACCGGTGGCGGTGCGCTGCTGCTGGGCCTCGACGAGCGGATCCGCCACGAGACCGGGATGCCGGTCCACATCGCCAGCGACCCGCTGACCTCGGTCGCCCTGGGCGCGGGCAAGTGCGTCGAGGAGTTCGAGGCGCTCCAGCAGGTGCTCGTCACGGACCGCAGGCGGTAACGGGTGGCTCGGCAACGACTGCGCGGTGGGCGCCGCACCGCCGCCCGCCCCTCCCTGCCCGACGGCGAGCGCGGCACCGGCTTCGGCCGCCGCCAGCGCTCGGGCTCCTCGCGCGTGGTGGCGGGCCTCATGGTCGCGGCCTCGGTCGCGGTGATCACCGTCGACGCCGCCGGTGGCGAGGCGTCGCCCGTCGACCCCGTCCGGCACGCCGTCGGCACCGTCGTGGGCCCGGTCGAGACCGGCAGCGCCACCGCCGCGCGCCCGCTGCGCGAGGCGCTGGCCTACTTCAGCTCCAACCGGTCGCTGCGCGAGGAGGTCGCGACGCTGTCGGCGCAGAACTCCAGGCTCCGCACCCAGGCCGAGCAGGTCCCGCTGGACCGCAACCGGCTCGCCGAGCTCGACGGACTGACCCGCACCGCCAACCGCACCGGCCGGGCGCTGGTCGCGGCCCGCGTCGTCGGCATGGGGCCGATGCAGTCGTTCTCGCGCACCGTGACCATCGACGCCGGCACCTCCTCGGGGGTGGGTCGCGACATGACGGTGCTCAACAACGACGGCCTGGTGGGCCGGGTGATCAGCGCGACCGCCAGCACCGCGACCGTGCTGCTCGTCGTCGACACCGAGTCGGTCGTCGGCGGCCGCCTGGGCTCCAACCTCGAGATCGGCTTCCTGCGCGGCCGCGGCGTCACCGCCGACCGGGGGCGCCTCGACCTCGACCTCGTCGACAACGCCGCGAGCCCCGCCCAGGGCGACACCGTGGTGACCTGGGGCAGCCAGAACGGCCGGCCCTACGTCGCCGGCATCCCGATCGGCACCGTCGAGTCGGTCTACTCGACGCCCCGCGAGCTGGCCAAGCGGGCCGTGATCGACCCCTACGTCGACTTCACCTCCCTCGACGTCGTCGGCGTCGTGGTGGACGAGGACACCGACGGTGACCGCATCGTCGTCAACGGACGGGGTCAGTGATGTCGGGTCTCTACCGCACGCTCGTGCTCGCGCTGGTGGTCGTCCTGGCCGTCGTGGCGCAGGTCGCCGTGCTCCCGGTGGTCGCCGTCAACGGGGTGGTGCCCAACCTGGCGCTGCTCGTCGTCGTCGCCGCCGCGCTCGTCCGCGGGCCGGAGGTCGGCGTGGCCGTCGGTTTCGCCGCCGGGCTGCTGCTCGACCTCGCCCCGCCCGCCGAGCACGTCGCCGGCCGCTGGGCGCTGGCGTTCGTGCTGGCCGCGATCCTCGCCGGCCGGGTGCGCGACGACGCGCGCGACAGCCCGCTCGCCGCCCTCGCCACCGTGGGGGCCTGCTCCTTCGTCGCCACCTCGGTCTTCGCGCTGTCCGGCCAGGTGCTCGGCGACCACGCCGTCCCGGTCGGCCAGATGATCGGCGTGGTGTTCCTCGCCCTGCTGTGGGACGTGGTCGTCGCCCCTCTCGTCCTCCCCGTGCTGATGCGGCTGCTGACGCGCAGCCCCGCGCGCGAGCTCGCCGTCTAGAAGGGCCTCATGGCTGCCGTCCTGATCCGCCCCAACGCCTCGGAGAAGAGCAGGCTGCGCCTGTTCGTCGTCCAGGCGCTGGTGGTCTCGCTGTTCCTCACCCTGTTCGTCCGGCTCTGGTACATGCAGGTCGCCACCGGCGAGGGCTACCAGGCCGCCGCGGCCGAGCAGTCGGTGCGCGACGTCGTCGTGCAGCCGGCCCGCGGCCTCATCGTCGACGACGTCGGGCGGCCCCTGGTCGCCAACCGCAGCAGCTGGGTCGTCAGCGTCGACCGCACCCTGCTCGGCAAGCTGCCCGAGGACATCCGTGAGCGCACCCTCGACAAGCTCGCCCGGGTGGTGAAGGTGGACCGCCCGACCATCGACGCCCGGATGGTGGTGTGCGGCCAGAGCGGCGCCGAGGCCGGCAGCTGCTGGAACGGCTCGCCCTACCAGCCGGTGCCGGTCGCGCGCGACGTGCCGCAGCAGGTCGCGGTCAAGCTGCTCGAGCGCACCGAGGAGTTCCCCGCGGTGCTGGCCCAGCAGGAGAGCGTGCGGGCCTACCCCAACCCGTTCGGCGTCAACGGCGCCCACGTCCTGGGCTACCTCAGCCCGATCACCGGCGGCGAGCTCGAGGAGGCCGACAAGGAGGGGGACACCTCGGTCAACGGCGCCTCCGTGGTCGGTCGGGCCGGCGTGGAGAAGGCCTACGACCGCTACCTGCGCGGCACCCCGGGCTACAAGAAGGTGGCCGTGGACTCCATGGGTCGCGTGCTCGGCGACTCCGGCGAGATCGAGGCGACGCCGGGCGCCACGCTGGTCACCTCCATCGACGCCGAGGTCCAGGGGTACGTCGAGAAGCAGCTCGCCGAGACCATCCAGACCGCCCGGGGGACCACCGACACGGTCACCGGCCGTCGCTACGCCGCGGACAGCGGGGCCGCCGTGGTGCTCGACGCCAAGACCGGTCGGGTCGTGGCGATGGCCAGCCAGCCGACGTACGACCCCGAGGTGTGGTCCGGCGGCATCACCACCAAGCAGCTCGACCGGCTCTACTCCGAGGAGGCCGGCACCCCGCTGCTCTCGCGTGCCACCCAGGGCCAGTTCGCGCCGGGCTCCACGTGGAAGCCGATGATGACGGCCGCTGCGCTGTCCCACGGCTACAGCCCCGAGACCGTGCTCGCCTGCGGGTCCGGCTTCCAGGTCGGCAACCGCACCTTCAAGAACTACGAGTCCGGCGCCTACGGCTACATCACCTTCGCCAAGGCGCTCGAGGTCTCCTGCAACACGTTCTTCTACAAGATCGGCTTCGACTACTGGCAGCAGCTGGGCAGCGACGAGACCGACGTCGACGCCGAGGACCCGCTGGTCTCGATGGCCAAGACCTTCGGCTTCGGCAAGCCCACCGGCATCGACATCCCCGGCGAGGCCTCGGGCCGGATCGCCGACCGCAGGTGGAAGCTCGCCTACTGGAAGTCCATGAAGGACTACTACTGCAAGATCGGCAAGCAGGACGGCAGCGACTTCCAGCACCGGTTCGCCCGCGAGTTCTGCGTCGAGGGCAGCCACTACCGTGCCGGCGACGCCGTCAACTTCGCGATCGGCCAGGGCGACACCGTGGTCACCCCGCTGCAGCTCGCCCGGGCGTACGCCGCGCTGTCCAACGGCGGCACCCTCTACGAGCCCCGCGTCGCCAAGGCGATCGTCAGCCCCGACGGCGAGCTCATCAAGGAGCTGCCGCCCGTCGTGGACAAGGAGCTGCCGGTCAAGAAGGCGGTGCTGGACTACATCGACTCGGCGCTCGAGAACGTCGCGTCGGTCGGCACCATGGCCTGGCGCCTCGAGGGCTTCCCGCTCGACAAGGTGACGATCCGCGCCAAGACCGGCTCGGCCGAGGTCTACGGCAAGCAGAGCACCTCCTGGGTCGCCTCCTACACCAAGGACTACGTCGTGGTGATGATGGTCAGCCAGGGCGGCACCGGCTCGGGCACCTCCGGCCCGGCGATCCGCAAGATCTGGGAGAAGCTGTACGGCGTCGCCGGGACCGACGTGCGTCCGGGCCAGGCCGCCATCGCCGGCACCACCCCGCCCGCCGGGCTGCCGACCTTCGCCGACGACGGCTCGATCCTGCCGCCGGCCACCTCGCGCCCGAAGGGGGACTGAGGCCATGACCGTCCTGCCGCTCCACCGGTTCTCCGTGGCCCGCAGCCGCGTCGTCGTGCCCCCGCTGGACTGGGTGCTCGTCGGCTGCGCGGCGCTGATCATGACCATGGGCACGCTGCTGGTGTGGTCGGCGACCGCCACCAACGACGTGCTCACCGGCGGCGACTCCACGGCGTACCTCCACAAGCACCTGGTCAACGTCGTCATCGGCCTGGTGCTCGCCGCGGTGGTGATGGCCACCGACCACCGGTGGGTCCGCATCGTCACCCCGCTGGTGTACGCCGGGTCGGTGGTCGGGCTGCTGCTCGTGCTCGTCATGGGCAGCACCATCAACGGCTCGCGCTCGTGGCTGATGATCGGCGGCCTGTCGATCCAGCCGGCCGAGTTCGCCAAGCTGGCCGTGGTGATCGGCATGGCGATGATCGTCGCCGAGCGCACCGAGAACTCCCGCCGCCGCAAGGTGGGTGTCGTCGACGTCGCGCTGATGGGCGCCGTGGCCGGCCTGCCGGCGATCCTCATCATGGCCCAGCCCGACCTCGGCACCATGCTGGTGCTGACCGCCACCGTCTTCGGGGTGCTCGCCGTCGCCGGGGTGCCGCGGCGCTGGTTGGTGGGCCTGTTCGCCGGCGGGGTGACGCTGGCGGTGCTGGTGGTCGCCGCCGGGGTGCTGAAGACCTACCAGATCAACCGGTTCCTGGCCTTCACCAACCCCGACCTCGACCCACGGGGCGCGGGCTACAACACCACGCAGGCCCGGATCGCGATCGGCAACGGCGGGCTGTTCGGCCAGGGTCTCTTCGACGGCTCGCAGACGCGCTCGCGCTTCGTGCCCGAGCAGCACACCGACTTCATCTTCACCGTCGCCGGCGAGGAGCTCGGGCTGGTCGGCGCGGGCCTGCTGATCGTGCTGTTCGCGGTGCTGCTGTGGCGGGCGCTGCTCATCGCCCGGCACGCCGAGGACATGTTCGGTCGGGTGGCGGCCGCGGGCATCGCGTGCTGGTTCGCCTTCCAGACCTTCCAGAACGTCGGGATGTGCCTGGGCATCATGCCGGTCACCGGCGTGCCGCTGCCGCTGGTCTCCTACGGCGGGTCGTCGATGTTCGCCTCGATGATGGCGATCGGGCTGCTGGTCAACATCGGGATGCGCGGGACCGGCACCGGCCGTCCGGGCTTCGGCGTCAGGCCGCTGGGACGGTGAAGGCGAAGGTGCTGCCGCCCCCGGGGTTGCGCCGCGCCGTCATCTGACCCCCGTGCATCGCCACGATGCGCCGGGTCAGCGCCAGGCCGAGGCCGGTGCCCTGCGAGCGCCCCTCGGCGGGACCGCGGTGGAACTCCTCGAAGATCCGCTCCTCCTCGCCCTCGGGAACGCCGATGCCCCGGTCGACGACCTCGACCCGCACCCACCCCGGCTCGTCGTCCTCGTGCGACCTGAGGGTGACCACCGGCACCTCGCCCGGCGCGGTGTACTTCACGGCGTTGTCGACGAGGTTGTCGAGCAGCTGGCGCAGCAGGCCCGGGTCGGCCCGCACCCGGTGCGCCAGGTCGAGCTCGAAGCGGGGCTCGTCGTGGTCGAGGCCCGCCGAGCGGCGTGACTCCACCAGGCCGCCGACGACCTCGTCCAGCGCGACCACCTCGGGGTGCAGCCGGCCCTCCTGCACCACGGCGTAGTTGAGCCAGTCCTCGATCACCTGGCGCATCCGCTGGCTGGCGTCGCGGGCCCGGGCCAGCGCCGCCTCGCCCTGACCCGGGTCGTCCTCGACGACCTCGAGCCAGCCGTCGAGCACGGTCAGCGGGCCGCGCAGGTCGTGGGCCACCATGCTGGCGAAGCTGCTGAGCTCGCGCACGCGCGCACGCTGCGCGGTCACGTCGTGGAGCAGGAGCAGCCGGGAGGCCCGGGTGCCGTGCTGCACCGACTGGGCCGAGACCTCCAGCAGCCGCGCGTCGGCCCCCCGGCCGACCCGCACCTCGAGCCGGTCGCCGTCCTCGCCCTCGTAGAGCACGCGCCGCAGCACGTCGTCGGTCAGCGGCTGGCCGTCGAGGGTCTGCAGCCCGTAGGTCTCGCTCCAGGCGATGTCGTGGTCGAGCGGCACCGGTCGGCCCAGGAGCTGGCGGCTGGCGCTGTTGTGGCGGCGTACCCCCTCCGGACCGACCACCAGCACGCCCTCCTCCATCGCGTCGAGCACCGCCTCGAGCAGCCCGCGCTGCGCCTCGGACTCCCGGCCCCGGGCGTCGAGCTGCTCGATCAGCCGGGCCCGCTGGTCGCGCATCAGGGCCAGCAGCAGCGCGAAGGCGGAGCTGGCCACGACGAGCAGGTCGACGATCGAGGCCGCCGGGAGCAGGCCGGCGTAGCCGAACTGGTTCTGGGGCAGGTAGGTCATCCCGGCGGCCACCAGGGCGACGTAGAGGGTCAGCCAGGCGGTGCCGCGCACGGTCAGGGTCATGCCGCCCCACACGCTCGGCACGATGAGCAGCCACGACAGCGGGAGCGAGGGGTCGTGGTAGGTCCCGACCACGCACAGGGCGGCGACGGCGGCGAGGCCGACGCGGTGGAACCACGCGCTGGGCGCCAGCGCCTCCGGCTCCTCGCGGTGCAGCAGCACGCAGAGGATCAGGCCGCCGACGAAGCTGAACACGGCGTTGCGCAGCACCCACCACAGCAGCACCTTGCTGGGCAGGTCGGTGAGCGCCAGGCCGGGGTAGCCGCCGAGCAGGCCGACCAGGAGCGAGGAGACCACGGCCGCCGCCAGCAGGGTGCCGACGTCGGCGGCGTGGCGCGGTGACCATCCCGGCGCGCCCCGCCCCCGGCGGTACGCCGCAGCCATGGCGAGCGGCTGCAGCACCGCGACGACGCCGAACCACACGGCGTACGACGGGGGCTGGCCGAGCGCCAGCGCGGTGACCGTGACCACGACCACCATCGCCCCGAGCACGCCGAGGAGGCTGGGCCGGTCGAGGTCCCAGACCAGGGTGAGCAGCACGAAGCCGACGCCACCCAGCGGCCAGACCTCGGCGATGCGGGGGTCGACGGTGAAGCTGTCCAGACCCATCCAGGGCGCCAGCAGGTAGCAGCAGCCGACGAAGCCGAGGCGTCCCACCTGACCGTGCACGATGCGCCACCCCCGAGCCCGCAGTGTAGGCGGCTGCGGGGCCGACGTCCCCCCAACGGGGCCCGCCGGACGGTTCGCGCCCGCTCCCTAGTATTGGCCCTCCACGCCCCGACCTCGTCCCCACGACCGACCCGACCGGAAGGCCGCAGTGCTGCTCGCGATCGTCGCTGCCCACTTCGTGGCCGCCGCGACCGCCCCCGTGCTGGTGCGCCGGCTCGGGCCCCGCGCCTTCCTGGCGCTGGCGGTGGTGCCGCTGGTGGCCACGGTGTGGGCGCTGACCCGCACCGGGCAGGTCCTCGACGGCCGCCCGGTGACCCAGGTGGTGCGCTGGGCGCCGGGCCTGGACCTGGAGCTGGCGTTCTCGCTGGGGTCGCTGCAGTGGCTGATGGTGCTGGTCGTCGCGGGCATCGGGGTGCTGGTGATGGCCTACTCGGCCTTCTACTTCTCCGACGGCACGCCCGGACTGGTGGGGTTCACCACCAGCTTCACCGCCTTCGTCGGCGCGATGCTCGGCCTGGTGCTCTCCGACGACCTCATCGTCCTGGTCGTGTTCTGGGAGCTGACCACGATCTTCTCCTTCCTGCTGATCGGCTTCGAGCCGACCAAGCGGGCCTCGCGGCTGGCCGCGATGGAGGCGCTGCTGGTCACCACCCTCGGTGGCCTCGTGATGCTGGTCGGCGTCCTGGTGCTGGGCCACGAGGCCGGCACGATGCGCATCTCCACGATCCTGGCCGACCCCCCGGAGGGCACCGCCACCACCGTGGCGGTGCTGCTGCTGCTCGTCGGGGCGCTCAGCAAGTCCGCCCAGGTGCCCTTCCACTTCTGGCTGCCGGGCGCGATGGCGGCGCCCACCCCGGTCAGCGCCTACCTGCACGCCGCCTCCATGGTCAAGGCCGGCCTCTACCTCGTCGCGCTGCTCGCCCCGGCCTTCGCCGGCGTCCCCGGCTGGCACCTCACGCTGCTGACGCTGGGCACGCTCACCATGCTGCTCGGCGGCTGGCGGGCGCTGCGTCAGCTCGACCTCAAGCTGCTGCTCGCCTACGGCACCGTGAGCCAGCTCGGCTTCCTGCTGGTGGTGCTCTCGATCGGCAGCCGCACGGCCGCGCTCGCCGGGACGGGCGTGCTGCTGGCCCACGCGTTGTTCAAGGCCACCCTGTTCCTCACCGTCGGCGTGGTCGACACGCTCACCGGCACCCGCGACCTGCAGCGGCTCTCGGGTCTGGGGCGCCGCCTGCCCGTGCTGGCGGTCGCCGCCGGCCTGGCCGCGGCCTCGATGGCGGGCCTGCCGCCGCTGCTCGGCTTCGTGGGCAAGGAGACGCTGTGGGCCGCGCTGCTCGAGCTCGCCGACGGCGAGACCCCGGGCGTCCCCGCCTGGGCCGGCACCCTGGTGCTGGTCGGCCTGGTGCTCGGCTCCGCCCTGACCGCGGGGTACGCCGCCCGGTTCTGGTGGGGAGCCTTCGCCCGCAAGCGCGACGTGGAGGACAGCGCCCCGCTGCCGCTCTCGCCCGGCTTCGGCGCGGCGCCGGTGGTCCTCGCCGGGCTCAGCCTGGGGCTCGGTCTCGCCGGGGCGGCGCTGACCGCCGTGCTCGCGCCGTACGCCGACCAGCTGCCCGCCCGCGGCCACGACGAGTACCTCGCGCTGTGGCACGGCCTCGAGCTGCCGCTCCTGCTCAGCGCCGTCTCGATCGGGGCCGGCTACCTCGTCTTCCGCTGGCGCGACGCGCTGTGCCGGCTGCAGGCGCGGTTCGTCGCCCCGCTCCAGGCCGAGCAGGTCTACCGGTGGGGGATGCGGCTGCTCGACCGCGTCGCGGTCGAGGTCACCGGGTCGTTCCAGCGCGGCTCGGTCTCGATCTACCTCGGCGTCATCCTCACCGTGGTGCTGGCCGCGCCCGGTGGCGCCCTGGTCCACGGCCTGGTGACCGGGGGGCTGCCGGCGCCGGAGTGGGTGCTGTGGGACCGCGGCGGACAGCCGCTGGTGGCCCTGGTGATGGTGGCCGCGGCGATCATGACGGTGCGGTCGCGCCGCCGGCTGCGCGCCGTGGTGCTGGCCGGGGTCACCGGCTACGGCTGCGCGGTGCTCTTCCTGCTGCACGGCGCCCCCGACATCGCGCTCACCCAGGTGCTGGTCGAGACCGTCAGCCTGACCGTGTTCGTGCTGGTGCTGCGACGGCTGCCCGACTACTTCACCGACCGGCCGCTGCGGGTGACGCGCTTCTACCGGATGGCGCTCTCCGCCGGTGTCGGGGTCGCGGTGGCCGGCTTCGTCCTGGTCGCCGCGGCCGCGCGCAGCACCACGCCGATCTCGGAGACGTTCCCGTTGATGGCCTACGTCGAGGGCTACGGGCGCAACGTCGTCAACGTGACCCTGGTCGACATCCGCGCCTGGGACACCTTCGGCGAGATCTCGGTGCTGGTGGCGGCGGCGACCGGCGTGGCGAGCCTGATCTTCCTCGACTCCCGCTCCACCGGCATCCGCCGCGTCCACGAGATCCCCTACCCCCAGGGCGTGCAGAAGCAGTCGACCCGTCCCGGACGCCGGGTGTGGCTGCCGGGACCCCG
Source organism: Marmoricola sp. Leaf446 (assembly GCF_001424755.1). Classification (GTDB taxonomy): domain Bacteria; phylum Actinomycetota; class Actinomycetes; order Propionibacteriales; family Nocardioidaceae; genus Marmoricola. The sequence continues at coordinate 500,348 of NZ_LMRF01000006.1, read as the reverse complement.
GACGCTGAGCCCCGAGCGCCGGTCGATCGTGTTCGAGGTCGTCACGCGGCTGGTCTTCCACACCATCGTGGTGTTCTCGATCTACCTGCTGGTCGCCGGCCACAACCTGCCCGGGGGCGGGTTCGCCGCGGGCATGGTCACGGGCCTGGCGCTGATGGTGCGCTACCTCGCGGGCGGGCGCTACGAGCTCAACGAGGCCGCCCCGGTCGACGCGGGCGTGCTGATCGGGTCGGGCCTGTTCGTGGCGGCGCTGTCGGGCATCGGACCGGTTTTCGTCGGCGGCGCGGTGCTGCAGACGGCCGACGTCTACGTCACCCTGCCGCTGCTCGGCGAGGTCCACCTGGTGTCCTCGGTCGGCTTCGACATCGGCGTCTACCTCGTCGTCGTGGGGCTGGTGCTCGACCTGCTGCGCACCTTCGGCTCCCAGCTCGACCGCGAGATCCTGCGCAGCGAGCGCCAGGACGCGGCCACCCCGGAAGCGTCGGGGGTGCACTGATGGAGGTCAACCTCACCCTGCTGGCCGCCTGCGCGGTGATGAGCGGCTGCGGCGTCTACCTGCTGCTCGAGCGCAGCCTGACCCGGGTGCTCGTCGGGCTCGTGGTGCTCAGCAACGGCGTCAACCTCGCGTTCCTGGCGGCCAGCGGCCCGGCGGGGGACTCGCCGTTCTGGGGGAGCGCGGACCCCGAGGACATGTCCGACCCGCTGCCCCAGGCGCTGGTGCTCACCGCCATCGTGATCACCCTGGGCACCATCGCCTTCCTGCTGGCCCTGGCCCACCGCAGCTGGCAGCTGCACGGCCACGACGACGTCCAGGACGACGTGGAGGACGCCGCGATCCGCAGGCTCGCCCTCGACGACGCCACCTCGGACTCCTTCGGGCTGAGCACCGACGGCCAGGAGCAGGACGACCCCGTGGAGGACCGCCAGTGACGAGTCTCGTGCCGCTGCCGGTGATCCTGCCCCTGCTGGGGACCGGTGCCACCTTGATGCTGTTCCGCTTCCCGCGGGCGCAGCGGATCGTCAGCGCCCTGGTGCTCACCGCCGTGGTCGCGGTCGCGGCGGTGCTGCTGGTCTCCGTCGACCGCGACGGCACCCAGGTGGTGTGGCTGGGCGGCTGGGAGGGCCTCGGCATCGCCCTGGTCGCCGACCGGCTGGCGGTGCTGATGCTGCTGGTCTCCGCGATCGTCACCCTCGCGGTGCTGCTCTACTCCATCGGTCAGGGCATCACCGGCGACGAGCGGGAGACCCCGGTCTCGATCTACCACCCCACGTTCCTCACCCTGGTGGCCGGCGTCTCCAACGCCTTCCTGGCCGGCGACCTGTTCAACCTGTTCGTCAGCTTCGAGATGCTGCTGTTCTCCAGCTACGTCCTGCTCACCCTCGGCGGCACCGCCGCCCGGGTGCGCGCGGGCACGATCTACGTCGTCGTCAACGTGCTGTCCTCGATGCTGTTCCTGGTCGCCCTGGCCACGACGTACGCCGCGGTCGGCACCCTCAACCTCGCCCAGATCGCCACGCGCCTCGACGGGCTGCCGCCGTCGGTGGCGCTGATGATCCAGCTGCTGCTGCTGGTCACGTTCGCCATCAAGGCGGCCGTCTTCCCGCTGTCGCTGTGGCTGCCCGACAGCTATCCCACGGCCCCCGCCCCGGTGACCGCGGTGTTCGCGGGCCTGCTCACCAAGGTCGGCGTCTACGCGATCATCCGCACCCAGACGCTGCTCTTCCCCGACAGCCCGCTCTCGACGCTGCTCATGGTGGCCGCGCTGCTGACGATGGTGATCGGGATCCTCGGGGCGATCGCGCAGTCCGACATCAAGCGGATGCTGTCCTTCACCCTGGTCAGCCACATCGGCTACATGATCTTCGGGGTGGGCCTCGCGACCGAGGCGGGCACCGGCGGGGCGGTGTTCTACGTCGCCCACCACATCACCATCCAGACCGCGCTGTTCCTGGTCGTGGGGCTGATCGAGCGCCGGGCGGGCAGCACCGCCCTGCTCCGGCTCGGCGGCCTGGCCCGGCTCAGCCCACTGCTCGGGGTGCTGTTCTTCGTGCCGGCCATGAACCTCGCCGGGATCCCCCCGATGTCGGGCTTCCTGGGCAAGGTCGACCTGTTCCAGGCGGGCGTGGCCCAGGGCTCGCCGCTGGCGCTGCTGCTCGTGGCCGGCGGCACCACCACCAGCCTGCTCACGCTGTACGCCGTGGCCAAGACGTGGGCGCTGGCGTTCTGGCGCTCGCCGGAGCAGGCCCACGAGATGGCCCGGCTGCTGGTCGGGCACGGCGAGGAGGACCGGCGCGAGCAGGACCAGCAGGCGGTCCCGGCGATGGTCGAGCACCGCGGCCACGTCCACGTCGGCAGCGTCGCCTTCGGCGCCGCCGACCTCGACGAGGCCCGGCAGGTCGCCGACGCCGACGCTCCCGACCGCGACCTGCACCAGCTGCTCGAGGCCGACGCGCTGCCCGACCGGCTACCGCTGCTCATGGTGCTGCCGACCGCCGGGCTCGTCCTGGCCAGCCTGGCCATCACCGTCATCGCCGGCCCGCTGGTGGGCTACACCGACCGCGCCGCCGCCGACCTGACCGACCGCGCCTCCTACGTCGGCGCCGTGACGGACGGGGTGCCCCGGTGAGGCCGCGATGAGCCCCGAGGTCCGCACCACCCGTCGGGGGCGCACCCGTCCGGCGCGCTACCGCGCCGTGCAGTGGCCGATGGTGCTGTGGCTGACGCTGGTGTGGTGGGTGCTGTGGGGCAGCTACTCCGCGCTGTCGCTGGTCGGCGGCGTGCTCGTGGCCGTCGCCGCCTGCTGGGTCTTCCCGCTGCCGCCGCTGCGGATGCGCGTGCGGCTGCACCCGGTCGGCCTGGTGGTGCTGGTCGTGCGGTTCGCCGTCGACGTCGTCGTCGCCAGCCTGCAGGTGGCGCGCACCACGCTGTTCCCGCCCGACCCGCTGCGCAACTCCCTGGTCGAGGTGCGGCTGCGCACCGAGTCCGACCTGGTGCTCACCGCCGTGGCCGAGCTGGTCTCGCTCGTGCCCGGCACGGTCGTGGTCGAGGCCCACCGCGGCAGCCACACGCTCTTCCTGCACGCCATCGACACCGACGCCGCGGGGGTCGAGGCGGTCCGGAGCATGGTGTGGGCCCAGGAGGCGCGGGTGCTGGCCGCGGTCGGCCGCGAGGGCGTCCCGCCCGAGCCGACCCGATGAGCGCCGTGCTGACCGTCGCCGCGGTCGTGCTGGGCGTCTCGGCGATGCTGACCCTGGCCCGGATGACGATGGGCCCGACCATGCTCGACCGCGCGATCTCCTTCGACGTGCTGCTCTCGATCACGATCTGCGTGATCGCCGTGGACGCCGCGCTGCGGCGTACGGCCGAGAACCTGCCCGCCATGCTGGTCGCCACCCTGCTGGGCTTCGTCGGCTCGGTCAGCGTCGCCCGGTTCAGTCCCGGCAGCGACGACGTCGAGGCCGAGGCGGCCGACGACGAGGAGGGGGACGGATGAGCCAGGTGCTCGACGTGACGGGGGCGGTGCTGGTGCTGCTGGGCTCGGTGCTGAGCCTGGTGGCCGGCATCGGCCTGGTGCGCCTGCCCGACCTGCTGACCCGGATGCACGCCGCGACCAAGCCGCAGGTGCTCGGGCTCGTGCTGGTCACCGGCGGCCTGGCGCTGGTGCTGCGCGACGGCTCCACCACGCTGCTCCTCGGGCTCGTGGTGGTGGCGCAGCTGCTGACCATCCCCGTGGCCAGCCACATGGTCGCCCGCGCCTCCTGGCGCGGCGGCCAGGTGCGCCACGACCTGCTCGACGTCGACGAGCTGACCGGCTCGTCGACCCTGCAGGAGGACCGCGGGGCGCCCTGAGCGCGCCCTGACCGACGGGGAAGCCCCCGCGGCCGCGTACCCTGGACCGTCGTCCCCCGACCTCGGAAGGTCCTGCATGTCCGTCACCGGAGAGTCCGTCTTCGCCCGCCTCGAGCCGCACCTGCCGCGGGTCAGCAAGCCGATCCAGTACGTCGGCGGCGAGCTCGGCTCGGTCCACAAGGACTGGGCGGACACCGACGTGCGCTGGGCCCTGATGTATCCCGACGCCTACGAGGTCGGACTGCCCAACCAGGGCGTCCAGATCCTCTACGAGGTGCTCAACGAGCAGGAGGGGACCCTCGCGGAGCGCACCTACGCGGTGTGGCCCGACATGGAGGAGGTGATGCGGCGCGAGGCGATCCCGCAGTTCACCGTCGACGGGCACCGCCCGGTCCGTGACTTCGACGTCCTCGGTCTCTCGTTCTCCACCGAGCTCGGCTACACCAACATGCTGACCGCGCTCGACCTCGCCGGGATCCCGCTGCACAGCGCGGACCGCACCGACGCCGACCCGGTCGTGCTGGCCGGTGGCCACGCGGCCTTCAACCCCGAGCCGGTCGCCGACTTCCTCGACGCCGTGGCCCTGGGCGACGGCGAGGAGGTCGTGCTCAAGATCAGCGAGGTCGTGCGCGAGTGGAAGGGCGAGGGCAGCCCCGGCGGCCGCGACGAACTGCTGCTGCGCCTGGCGGTGAGCGGCGGCGTCTACGTGCCCCGTTTCTACGACGTGACCTACGCCGCGGACGGTGCGCTGCTCGGCATGCGGCCCAACCGGCCCGGCGTGCCCGACCGGGTCCGCAAGCACACCCTGATGGACCTCGACGCCTGGCCCTACCCGCGCAACCCGTTGGTGCCGCTCGCCGAGACCGTCCACGAGCGGTTCAGCGTCGAGATCTTCCGGGGCTGCACCCGCGGCTGCCGCTTCTGCCAGGCCGGCATGATCACCCGTCCCGTGCGCGAGCGCTCGATCACCACCATCGGCGACATGGTCGAGAACGGCATCCGCAAGTCGGGCTTCGAGGAGGTCGGCCTGCTCTCGCTCTCCAGCGCCGACCACACCGAGATCGGCGAGGTGGCCAAGGGACTGGCCGACCGCTACGAGGGCTCCAACGTCTCGCTGTCCCTGCCCTCCACCCGGGTGGACGCCTTCAACATCACCCTGGCCAACGAGTTCTCCCGCAACGGCCGCCGCTCGGGGCTGACCTTCGCCCCCGAGGGCGGGTCGGAGCGGATGCGCAAGGTGATCAACAAGATGGTCACCGAGGAGGACCTCATCCGCACGGTCGCGGCGGCGTACTCCCACGGCTGGCGGCAGGTGAAGCTCTACTTCATGGTCGGGCTGCCCACCGAGACCGACGAGGACGTCCTGCAGGTCGCCGACCTCGCCCGCAAGGTGATCGCCAAGGGCCGCGAGGTGGCCGGGCACAACGACATCCGCTGCACCGTGTCGATCGGTGGGTTCGTGCCCAAGCCGCACACGCCGTTCCAGTGGGCCTCCCAGCTCGACGTCGAGACCACCGACGAGCGGCTGAAGAAGCTGCGCGACCTGGTGCGGGCGGACAAGAAGTACGGCCGCGCCATCGGGTTCCGCTACCACGACGGCAAGCCCGGCATCATCGAGGGACTGCTCTCGCGCGGGGACCGTCGTGTCGGCGCGGTCATCGAGGAGGTCTGGCGCCAGGGGGCCCGCTTCGACGGCTGGAGCGAGCACTTCTCCTACGACCGCTGGATCGCCGCGGCCGAGACCGGCCTGGCCGGCACCGGCGTCGACCTCGACTGGTTCACCACCCGCGAGCGCGGCTACGACGAGGTGCTGCCCTGGGACCACCTCGACTCCGGTCTCGACAAGGACTGGCTGTGGGCCGACTGGGAGGACGCCCTCGACCCCGACTCGGTCGACGTCGAGGACTGCCGGTGGACCCCGTGCTACGACTGCGGGGTGTGCCCGGAGCTCGGCACCGACATCCAGGTCGGGCCGACCGGGCAGTCGCTGCTGCCGCTCTCGGTCGTCTGAGCCCTAGGCACGCTCGCGGGCCAGCCGGACCAGCCGGTCCAGGATGCTCGGGCCGTCGACGCGCAGCCCGTTGTGCAGGTGGGTGTCGTCGATCCAGCCGGCCACCCCGGGCAGCAGCGCCAGCGTCTCCTCGCTGAAGCGGCGCTCGACGAACGGGTCGTCGACGTAGACGACCGCCGCGCCCGGCAGGTCGACCACGGCCAGCGCGTCGGCGTCGTAGAGGCGCGGCCAGTCGTGCTCGGCGAGCAGGCGGGCCGTCGCGGCGTACGGCACGAGGGCGGGGTCGTCGTCGAAGTGCCAGCCGAAGACGTGCTCGCCCGTGAGGTGGTCCTCGTCGGGCAGGGTGCGCTCGGCCGCCCAGCCGGTGACCCCGCCGTCGGCGTAGCAGGACTCGTGGACCACCGCGTAGAGCGGGTTGCGACCGCCGAAGGGGAGCAGCGCCTCGAGGTCGGGGACGAACGCGGGGGAGCGGGGGTCGCGCTCGAGCAGGTGGTGCAGCGCGTCGGAGCCGCCGTGCAGGCCGAGCTGGTTGCCGACGGTGCGGACCAGCCGCGAGGTCAGCGGCGAGCCGTCGGTGCGGCGCAGGTCGCCGGCCCCGGCGAGCTCGAGCACCGCCCGCAGCCGGTCGGCGTCCTCGGGGTGGCGACGGTGGTGGGCGGCCTCGAGCCGACGCAGCGCGGCGTGCGTGGCGGCGTACACCTCGGTGGGCGGACGGCCCACCGGCGGCAGCCCACCGGTCACGTAGGTCTCGCGCAGGCTGTCGGGGAAGCGCGAGCGGTAGTGCAGCACGCAGAACCCGCCGAAGGACTGGCCGAGCACCGACCAGCGCCTGACCCCGAGGTGCTCGCGGAGGGCCTCGGCGTCGCGGACGATGGCGTCGGCCCGGAAGTGGGTGAGGTACGCCGCCTCGGCCGCCGGGTCGAGCGGGCGGGGCCGGGTGCCGGTGCCGTAGGGGGTGGACAGACCGGTGCCGCGCTGGTCGAGCAGCAGCACCCGGAAGTCGACCAGGGCCCGCTCCAGCCACGACGGGGCGAGCGGCTCGAGCGTGGGGCGCGGCGACTCGTGGCCGGGACCGCCCTGGAGGTAGACCAGCCACGGCCGGTCGGCGCCGTCCGCGGCCGTGATCTCGCGGGCGAACACCTCGAGCGTCGTGCCGTCCGGGTCGTCGTGGTCGAGCGGGACCGTGATCCGGTGGTCGACGACGCGGGGGCTCATCGCCGCGCCGCCTCGGGCTCGCGCAGCTGGTCCTCGACGTGCTCGGGCCGGGCGACCGACAGCCCGACGAGCAGCTGCGGCACGGCCAGGGCGAGCAGCACCAGCAGCGGCACCGTCCAGCCGCCGGTGGCGTCGTGGAGCACGCCCATGCCGAACGGGCCGACCGCGGCCAGCAGGTAGCCGACGGCCTGCGTGAACCCCGACAGCGCCGCGGTGCCGTCGGGGGTGCGGGCCCGCAGCCCGATCAGGGTGAGGATCAGCGGGAAGACGCACAGGCCGGTCCCGACCAGCACCGCCCAGAGCCAGGCGCCGGCGACCGGCGCGATCGCCAGGCCGAGGTAGCCGAGCGGGTAGCAGACCATCAGCCCCCACATCAGCGGCCGCTGGTCGTCGGTGCGGGCCGCCAGCCGGGGGATGACCAGCGAGAGCGGGATGCTCAGCCCGCCGATGACGCCCAGGAGCAGGCCCGCGGTCGTCGCGGAGAACCCGGCGTCGCGGTAGACGACGCCGAACCAGCCGTACACGGCGTACGCCTGGAGGGACTGGAGCCCGAAGAACAGCGCCATCCGTCGGCCCAGCGAGGTGCGTCCGACCTCGAGGACGCCGATCGCGCGGGTGGGGGCGGCGTCGGGGTCGCGGCGGTCGCGGCGCAGCAGGCCGATCCACGGGACGGCGGCGACGGCCGCGACCAGGGCCCACAGCAGCAGCCCGTCGCGCCACCCGCCGCCGGTGGCCTCGCCCGCCGGCACGGTCAGCGTCAGCGCGCAGGTCAGGCCGACCGCCAGGGAGGTGGTGTAGATCGAGGTCAGCAGCCCGATCCGGTCGGGGAAGTGCAGCTTGACCAGCGAGGGCAGCACCACGTTGCCGGTCGCCATGCCGGCCAGCGCCAGCAGCGAGAGCAGCAGGAACGTCGACTCGTGGTCGACGCGGCTGCGTCCTGCCAGCCCGGCGACCACGCACAGCAGCGCGACGAAGGTGAGGCGGTGGGGTCCCAGGGAGCGGGCCAGCCGGGGTGCGAGCGCACCGAAGACGGCGAAGGCGAGCACGGGCAGCGTGGTCAGCAGCCCGGCCTCGGCGCCGGAGAGCCCGAGGTCGGCGCGGAGGTCCTCCAGGACGGGTCCGATGCTCACGGCGGCGGGGCGCAGGTTGAAGGCGAGCGCCACGATCGCCACGACGACCAACGTCCGGGCGGCGAGCGGGCGGCGTACGTCGGTCACCGCGGAAGTCTCGCCCATGGCCGGGCACGGTCCGGCAGGCGGGACGAAGCACCGGCCCCGCCCCCGGGCGGCCGACGGGGACGCACACTGGCACCACGTGGTCCACCGGGGCCACGAGCCCGAGGATCGGTCCCCATGGACGACAGCACCCACCGCCCCCTCCCACCCCTGGTCGTGGTCCCGACCTCGGGCGGCGACGAGCGCGACCGTCGGGTCGAGCTGTGGCAGGGGCCCGACGGCCGCCTGGTGCTCTACTGCTACTCCGACGTGGAGGCGCTGCACCGCCTCTACCGTCCGGGCTGTCCCTGGGCGCGGCTCGACCTCGGCGAGGTGGCGGCGGTGCGCGCCCACGTCCGGACGCTGCTGCTCGACGCCTCGCCCGGTGCCACCCCGACCGGTCCGGTGCCGGTCGTCCCCGGGCAGCGCCGCGCCTGACCCGCGTCGGAGGCCGGTGCCATGATCGGCCCCGTGCACGCTATCTCCGACGAGCAGCGCCGCGCCCGGGCCTGGCGACGGCAGGCGCTGGCGGCGCCGGTCGCCGACGTCGAGACGGCCGTGGCCTCGGTCGTGTGCCTGCACGCCACCGAGCCGCCGACGGTGCACCTCGCGGTCCGGGCACGCAGTGGCGCGTCGCGCGCGCAGGTGGACGCGGCGCTGTACGCCGACCGCTCGGTGGTCAAGCAGCTCGCGATGCGCCGCACGCTGTTCGGCTTCCCGCGCGAGCTGCTCCCCGCCGTGTGGGGGAGCGCATCGCGTCGCGTGGCCGCGCAGCAGCGCGCCCGGCTGGCCAAGGACGTCGAGCTGGCCGGACTGGCCGACGACGGCGCGGCCTGGGTCGAGGTCGTGGGCGACGCGGTCCTCGCCGCGGTGGGGGACGCCGGCCCGGCCACCACCACGCAGCTGCGCGGCCTGGTCCCCGAGCTCGACCGCCGGCTCGGGGCCTGGCGTGGCGCCACGACGCCCGTCGCCGGGCGGGTGCTGACCGTGCTCGCGGCCGAGGCCCGCCTGCTGCGGGGCGACAACGAGCTGGGCTGGCGCGCGGCCCGGCACCGCTGGACCCTGCCGGCCACCTGGCTGGGGGAGGACCCGCCCGCCCCCCTGGGCGAGGCCGAGGGCTACCGCGTCCTGGTCGGTCGCTGGCTGGCGCAGTTCGGTCCCGGCACCGAGACCGACCTGGTGTGGTGGCTGGGCGGCACCAAGGCAGCCGTGCGTCGTGCCCTCGCCGACCTCGAGGCCCTGGAGGTCGGCCTCGACTCGGGGGCCACCGGCTGGGTGCTGCCCGACGACCTCGACGAGGAGCCCGGTCCGGCCGCCGGGGCGGCGCTCCTCCCAGTCCTCGACCCCACCCTGATGGGCTGGAAGGAACGCGACTTCTACCTCGACCCCGACGACGTCCCCCACCTGTTCGACACCAACGGCAACGGCGGCACCACCGCGTGGTGGGACGGCCGCGTGGTGGGCTGCTGGGTGCAGGACCCCGATGCGGTCGTGCGGGTGGTGCTGCGCCGCGACGTCGGCGAGCAGGGGCGCCGGGCCCTGGACGAGGAGGCCGCGCGCCTGACCGCCTGGCTCGACGGCGACGTCGTCTCGACCGTCTACGCCTCGCCCCAGATGAAGGGGGAGCGGCGGCCCTGAGGTCCGCCGGGGCTAGGGTCTGCGGGTGCGTGAGCAGCCCGAGCAACAGCCGCCGCCGCTGCAGCGGCTGCGGATCCGCTACGCCAAGCGCGGCCGGCTCCGGTTCACCAGCCACCGCGACTTCAGCCGCGCCTTCGAGCGCGCGGTGTTCCGCGCCCGGGTGCCGATGGCCTACTCCTCGGGCTTCAACCCCCACCCGCGCATCTCCTACGCGGGCGCCGCGCCCACCGGGTCGGCGAGCGAGGCGGAGTACGTCGAGGTCGCCCTCGCCGAGGTCGTCGACCCGGCCCGCGTGCACGCCTCGCTGTCCGAGGCGCTGCCCGACGGCCTCGACCTGCTCGAGGTGGTGGTCAGCTCCGGCGGCTCCCTCGCCGAGCGGCTGGAGGCCTCGCACTGGCGGATCACCCTCGACGGCATCGGTGTGGACGCGGCGCGCGAGGCGGTCGCCGCGCTGCTCGACACGCCCGAGGTCGAGGTCGAGCGGATGACCAAGAAGGGGCTGCGCCGCTTCGACGCCCGCGCCGCCGTGCAGGCGGCGTCGGTGCGCGGAGAGGACCCGGATCGACCCGGGTGTGCGATACTCGACGTGGTCCTGCGGCACGGCACGCCGTCCGTGAGACCCGACGACGTTCTCGCCGCTCTCACCAAGTCTTCCGGCCTCGACGTCACCGCGGCCCTCCAGCAGCGGTTGGCGCAGGGGCCTCTGGACGAGGCGGACGGCACGGTGGGCGACCCGTTGGCACCGGACCGCGACGCGGCCCCTCGGTGAAGGTGACAGCTTCCCGATAGGCCCGGCGACCGCGGTCGGTGTGGACAGCGCCCGTCGACGCGCACAGGCGGAGGAGTCGTCGCCACCGACAGGCTTTGCGTGCAGCGCGCCGCATCCACGACGCGTCGCACGCCGCGACCACGCACCAGCAGGCCCGGCACTCCCGGCCCCGCGGTGCACGAGGAGCTCATCCCGTGCCCGACGACGACCAGACCACCACCCCCACGCCCGACCCGTCGGCCCCCGGGCCCGACACCACCGGGGGCTCCCCGGGTGGCACCCCCGGCGACGGCGGCACCACGCCGCCGGCCGAGACCGGTCCCACGCCCGACCCGAACGCCCCGGCGGCTCCTGACGCGTCCGTGGCCCCGGCCCGCAAGACCGCGCGCAAGACCACCCGCAAGGCCCCGGCCAAGCGGGCCGCCGCCCCGGAGCCGGTCGACCCGCTGACGGCGCCGGCCGACGCGGACGCCGACACCGGTGCCGCGACCGAGGACGCTCCCGCGCCGCGCAAGAAGGCGGCCGCCCGCAAGCGGACCGCCGCCCGCCGTCCTGCCGGCGCCCCCGCACCTGCCGAGGCCCCCGCGTCCGCCGAGGTCCGGGCCGCCGCGACCGTCGCCGACGAGCAGGCCGACCTGCCGACCGACCAGCCGACCGACCAGCAGACGGAGCAGCCGACCGAGCAGCCGACCGAGCAGTCGACCGTCCCCGCCGCCCCGGCCGTGCTGTTCCAGGCCCCGGCCAAGAAGGCCACTCCGCGCAAGCGGGCCGCCCGCAAGACGGCCCCGGCGCCCGCCGCGGAGCCCGCCGAGGCGGCACCGACCCCGGTCGAGGCGACCGTGGCCGTCGACGCCCCGACGGACGCCCCGGCCGACGCCCCGGCCGACACCCCGGCGGACACCCGGGCCGGCAACGACGGGGACGCCCCGGAGAAGCCCAAGAAGAAGAAGTCGGGCGGCGGCAAGAAGAAGAGCGGGTCGAAGAAGAAGGCCGACGCCGAGGCTGCCCCCGCCGACGAGGACGACGCGACCGCCGCGACGGTCGCCGCGGACGCGACGGACGACGAGACGGTCGACGTCGTCGCCGACCCGGACGCCGAGGACGCCTCGGACGCCGGGACGGACGCGACCGACGCCTCGGAGACCACCGACACGACGGCCGATGCCGCCACCGACGACCCCGACGAGGGCGACGACACCGACGAGGGCGACGACACCGCGCCCCGCCGTCGCCGTCGCCGCGGTGGGCGCCGGCGCCGCCGGCCGTCGGACTCCGCCGAGGGGGCCGGCGACGGTCAGGACGGACAGGACGACTCGGACGCCTCCGACAGCGCCGGCGGCACCGACACCACGTCCGGCACGGACGGCTCCGGGAGGAGCGGCTCGGGCGGTCGGGGCCGCGGGCGTTCCCGCGGCGGTTCCGCCTCCGACTCCGACGGCTCGTCGGACCAGGACGCCGACGCGGGCGAGCCGGGCGACGCCCAGGACTCGGACGACACGGGCGACTCGGGCGACTCGAACGAGGGTGGTAGCGGCGGCTCGCGTCGTCGGCGCCGTCGTCGTCGCTCCGGTGACTCCGACGGCGGCGACTCCCAGGACAACGGCGGCTCGGGCTCGGGATCGGGCTCGGGCGGCGGCCAGGGCGGGGGCGGCCGCTCGCGCCGGCCGCGCAACGCCGAGGACGAGATCACCAGCGTCCAGGGCTCGACGCGTCTCGAGGCCAAGAAGCAGCGGCGTCGCGAGGGCCGTGAGGCCGGACGCCGACGCGCCCCGATCGTCAGCGAAGCGGAGTTCCTGGCGCGCCGCGAGGCCGTCGACCGCGTCATGGTGATCCGGCAGCGGCAGGACCTCACCCAGATCGCGGTGCTCGAGGACAAGGTCCTCGTGGAGCACTACGTGGCCCGCGAGTCGCAGACCTCGATGATCGGCAACGTCTACGTCGGGCGGGTGCAGAACGTGCTGCCCTCGATGGAGGCGGCGTTCGTCGACATCGGCAAGGGTCGCAACGCGGTCATCTACGCCGGCGAGGTCAACTGGCAGGCCCTGGGCCACCAGGAGGGGCAGCCGCGCAAGATCGAGTCGGTGCTCTCCTCGGGCCAGTCGATCCTGGTGCAGGTCACCAAGGACCCCGTCGGCCACAAGGGTGCGCGCCTGACCGGGCAGATCAGCCTGCCGGGCCGGTTCCTGGTCTACGTCCCCGAGGGCACGACGTCGGGCATCTCGCGCAAGCTCCCCGACACCGAGCGCCACCGCCTCAAGACGCTGCTCAAGCAGATCGTCCCCGACGGGGCGGGCGTCATCGTCCGCACCGCCGCCGAGGGCGCCTCGGAGGAGGAGCTGACCCTCGACGTCGAGCGGCTGACCGCGCGCTGGTCGGACATCGAGGAGAAGATCAAGGGCGGCAAGGCCCCGCAGCTGCTGTACGGCGAGCCCGACCTCACCCTCAAGGTCGTCCGCGACCTGTTCACCGAGGACTTCGCCCGGCTCGTCGTCCAGGGCGACGACGCGTGGGACCTGGTCGACGGCTACGTGTCGCACGTCGCGCCCGAGCTGCGCGACCGGCTCGAGCACTACGGCCCGGCCGAGCAGGGGCAGAACGGCGGCGCCGACGTCTTCGCGGCCCACCGGATCGACGAGCAGATCGCCAAGGGCCTGGACCGCAAGGTCTGGCTGCCCTCGGGCGGGTCGCTCATCATCGACCGCACCGAGGCGATGACGGTCGTCGACGTCAACACCGGGAAGTTCACCGGCTCCGGGGGCAACCTCGAGGAGACGGTCACCAAGAACAACCTGGAGGCGGCCGAGGAGATGGTGCGCCAGCTCCGGCTGCGCGACATCGGCGGCATCATCGTCGTCGACTTCATCGACATGGTCCTGGAGTCCAACCGCGACCTCGTGCTCCGGCGTCTCGTCGAGTGCCTCGGTCGCGACCGCACCCGCCACCAGGTCGCCGAGGTGACCTCGCTGGGGCTCGTGCAGATGACCCGCAAGCGCATCGGCACCGGCCTGGTCGAGGCCTTCAGCCACGACTGTGAAGCCTGCAAGGGCCGCGGCATCGTGGTGGAGGACCACCCCGTCGAGCACCGGCCGGCCAGCGACGACGACGGCCGCTCCGGCGGGCGGCGCAGTCGCGGCGGCCGCAACCGCGGCGGCCGTGGCGAGGACTCCGACGGCAACGGCAACGGCAACGGCAACGGCAACGGCAACCAGGGGGCCGCCCCCAGCGGTCCGCCGTCTCCCCGTGACCTGGCCCACAGCCGTCCGCCCGAGCCCGCGGACGCCCCCACCGACGCCGGTTCCGCCGACTCCCCGAGCGACGTGTCGACCGACGCCCCGACCGACGCCACTGCCGAGCAGGCCGTGATCGGTCGGCCGGCTGGCACCGCACCCGAGCCGCAGCAGGTGCCCAGCACCGACGGCCCGGTCGCCCCGGTCGAGCACGTCGGAGCCACGGCCGAGACCGCCGCCGAGACGCCTGCCGAGGCTCCGGACGGGACGGCGACCGAGGCACAGGCCCCGATCGAGACCCAGGCCGAGACCCAGCCCGAGACCCCGGCCGAGACCCAGGCCGAGACCCAGGCCGACGCCCCGACCGAGACGCCCGTCGACCCCGCCCCCCGGATCGTCACCAGCACGCGGCGGCGCAGCGCCCGTCGCGCCGCCGGTCCGCCGGTGGTCGTGGCCGAGCCCACGCAGGGCCCGGCCGCCGAGCAGCCCGAGCCGAGCAGCCCCGAGGTGACCACCGGTGACGCGGGCAGCGGCGAGGCCCTCGCCCCCACGGTCGAGGAGGCCGAGGCGCCCCAGGACGCCTACGACACCGACGACCAGGGCGACGGGGAGGGCTCGCTGCTCCACGTGCCGGTGAAGCGCAAAGGAGCCCGCAAGCGCTGACCCCCGCGCCGGCGGGCGGGGCCGTTTTGACCCTGCCGCCGGGGGGCCGGTAACGTACTCCCTTGGTGCGCTACGCGGCACCGTCGCCCGAGCCGCTTCGCGCCTGGTCCACGGACCCGGGGCCGAGGACGTCGAGCGGGCCACCCAGACTGACCACCAGCAGCAGACCCGAGGAGAGTGAGTCGTCGTGTACGCAGTCGTGCGCGCAGGCAGCAAGCAGCAGAAGGTTGCCGTCGGCGACGTCATCGAGATCGACCGCACCGCCACCGGTGTCGGCGAGTCGCTGACCCTCCCCGTGGTGATGGTCGTGGACGGCGAGAACGTCACCTCGACCGGCCTCGACAAGGCCGGGGTGACCGTCGAGGTCCTCGGTGCCACCAAGGGGCCCAAGATCGTCATCCAGAAGTACAAGAACAAGACCGGCTACAAGAAGCGTCAGGGTCACCGCCAGAAGTACATCCAGGTGAAGGTCACCGACATCACCGTCTGACCACTCCTGGTCATCCCCCTCCCGCTCCTCCGCACGCAAAGGACTCAACCTCATGGCACACAAGAAGGGCGCGGCGTCCACCAAGAACGGCCGCGACTCCAACGCGCAGCGTCTCGGCGTGAAGCGCTTCGGCGGACAGCTCGTCAACGCCGGTGAGATCATCGTGCGCCAGCGTGGCACCCACTTCCACCCCGGTGCCGGCGTCGGCCGCGGCGGGGACGACACGCTGTTCGCCCTCGTGGGCGGCAACGTCGAGTTCGGCACCAAGCGCGGTCGCCGCGTGGTCAACGTCGTCGTCTCGGCGGAGTGACGCAGACCCGATCTCCGATCCACCTGCAAGGGCGTTCCTGAGACCATCAGGAGCGCCCTTCGCGCTTCCCCGACCCCGGCCGCCGGTCGTGGCGGGACCCCCAGCAGCACCGAGTAGGAGCCCCATGGCCGTCCCGACCTTCGTCGACCGAGTCCGGCTGCACGTCGTGGCCGGACGCGGCGGCAACGGCGTCGCCTCGGTGCACCGCGAGAAGTTCAAGCCGCTCGGCGGCCCCGACGGCGGCAACGGCGGGCCCGGCGGCTCGATCATCCTGCGTGTCGACCCCGACGTGACCACGCTGATCGACTACCACCACCAGGCGCGACGGGTCGCGCCCCACGGCGGCCACGGCGCCGGCGCGCACCGCAACGGCGGGCACGGCGAGGACCTCGTGCTGCCCGTCCCCGACGGCACCGTCGTCACCGACGAGGACGGCGAGGTGCTGGCCGACCTCGTGGGTCCCGGCACCGAGATGACCATCGCCGAGGGCGGTCGCGGGGGTCTCGGCAATGCCGCGCTCGCCTCGGCCAAGCGCAAGGCGCCCGGCTTCGCGCTCCTGGGGGAGCCCGGCGAGGAGCTGGTCATCCACCTCGAGCTCAAGGTGGTCGCCGACATCGGGCTGGTGGGGTTCCCCAGCGCCGGCAAGTCCAGCCTGATCGCCGCGCTCTCGCGTGCCCGCCCCAAGATCGCGGACTACCCGTTCACCACGCTGGTGCCCAACCTCGGGGTCGTCAAGGCCGGCGACACCACCTTCACCGTCGCCGACGTGCCCGGCCTGATCGAGGGCGCCAGCGAGGGTCGGGGCCTGGGCCACGACTTCCTGCGCCACGTCGAGCGCTGCGCCGCCCTCGTCCACGTGGTCGACCTCGCCACCCTGGAGCCCGGTCGCAACCCGGCCGAGGACCTCGACGTCATCGAGCGCGAGCTGGAGCGCTACGGCGGTCTCGCCGACCGACCGCGGCTGGTGGCGCTGAACAAGATCGACGTGCCCGACGGCCGCGACATGGCCGACATCGTGCGGGCCGAGGTCGCCGAGCGAGGCTGGCCGGTCTTCGACGTGAGCGCCGCGAGCCACGAGGGACTGCGCCAGCTGTCCTTCGCGATGGCCGAGGTCGTGGCCGCCCGCCGGGCGGCCGAGCCGCGCGAGGAGTCCACCCGCATCGTGATCCGGCCGCGCAGCACCAGCGCCGCGGTGGAGTTCACCGTCAAGGAGACCGGCGAGGGCTGGCGCGTGCGCGGCGAGAAGCCCGAGCGCTGGATCCGGCAGACCGACTTCAGCAACGACGAGGCCGTCGGCTTCCTCGCCGACCGGCTCGAGCGGCTGGGCGTGGAGAAGCGCCTGGTCGAGCTGGGTGCCCACGAGGGCGACCCGGTGCTGATCGGCCACCCCGACAACGCGGTCGTCTTCGACTTCCGGCCCGGCATCGACGCCGGGGCGCAGATGCTCGGCCGCCGCGGCGAGGACCAGCGCTTCAGCGAGTCGCGCGTGGCCCGGCAGCGACGCCGGGCCATCGACGCGCTCATGGAGGGCCGCGCCGAGGGCGAGGAGCGGGCCGACGTCGCCCGCCGCTACGACCAGGAGCACGGCCTGACCCACCTCGACTTCGACGACGACGAGCAGGACGGTCAGGACGGGGACGACCGGGACGACTGGCGATGAGCCGTCCCGCGGTCTCCGGCGCCCGGCGCGTCGTGGTCAAGGTGGGCTCGTCGTCGCTGACCACGGCCAGCGGCGGCCTGGACCCCGAGCGGGTCAGGGAGCTCGTCGACCACCTGGCCGGCGTACGCGCCCGCGGGGCCGAGCTGGTGCTCGTGTCCTCCGGCGCGATCGCCGCCGGGCTGGCGCCGCTGGCGTTCCGGCGGCGGCCCCGCGACCTGGCCCGCCAGCAGGCGGCCGCGTCGGTGGGCCAGGGCATCCTGGTGCACCGCTACACCGAGGAGTTCGCTCGGCACGGCCAGGTGACCGGCCAGGTGCTGCTCACGGTCGACGACGTCACGCGACGCAGCCACTACCGCAACGCCCAGCGCACCTTCGACAAGCTGCTCGAGCTGGGCGCGGTGCCGATCGTCAACGAGAACGACACGGTCGCGACCTCCGAGATCCGCTTCGGCGACAACGACCGGCTCGCCGCGCTCGTGGCCCACCTCGTGCACGCCGACCTGCTGGTGCTGCTCTCCGACGTCGACGGCCTGTACGACGCGCCGCCCGGCCGTCCCGGCAGCACGCTGCTCGCCGACGTGCACTCGTGGGACGACGTCACCGGCGTCGAGGTCCGTGGCGCGGGCAGTGCCGGCGTCGGCACCGGCGGCATGGAGACCAAGCTGGACGCCGCCCGGATCGCCACCGGGGCCGGCATCCCGGTCGTCCTCACCGACACCGCCCACGCGGGGGAGGCGCTGGCCGGTGCGCCGACCGGCACCCTGTTCCACGCCACCGGACGGCGCCGCCCGACCCGGTTGCTGTGGCTGGCGCACGCGACCGAGCCGCGCGGCCACCTGGTGCTCGACGCCGGGGCGGTCCGCGCCGTGACCGAGCGGCGGGCCTCGCTGCTGCCGGCGGGGGTGACCGACGTCGGCGGCAGCTTCGTGGCCGGCGACCCGGTCGAGCTCGTGGGCACCGACGGGCGCCCGGTCGCCCGCGGGCTGGTCAACTACGACGCCGCGGAGCTGCCCGGCCTGCTGGGGCGGTCCACGCACGACCTGGCGCGCGAGCTGGGGGCGGCGTACGAGCGCGAGGTGGTCCACCGCGACGACCTCGTGGTGCTCTGAACCACGGGTCCGATCTGTCGGTTCTGCCCCGCTGGTCCCAGGATCCGGACAGAATGGAGCCCGCCGGTCGGGCCATGGGGTGGCTCCGCCGGCAGCAGATGACCGGAGCAGGGGACGTCGCGAGGGGGACTGGCGTGGAGGCTGCTGTGCGTCACTGGCACGTGACGCTGACGCTGGGGGGTGCCGCCGTCGAGCCGTTGCTGGCGCGGGCGGCGGTGCAGCGACTGACCGCGGAGCGACCGTTCCTCGACTCGGTCTCGGCCACGGGCGACACCGCCGAGGTGCGCTTCTGGGACGAGGGCGAGTCGATGCTCGACGTGGCCTCGCTGGCGATGCGGCTGTGGAACGAGCACCGCGACAGCGCCCGGCTGCCCGACTGGGAGGTCGTGGGGCTGGAGATCGTGGAGAAGCACATCCACGACCGGCGCACCCGTCCCGGCCGGCGGGCCTGAGGTCCCTCTACGCTGGGCGCATGCCCACCACCGTGTTCGCCGAGGTGGCCGGACGGGCCCGGACCGCCGCGTCCACCCTGGCCCTGGCCACCCGGGCGGCCAAGGACGCCGCCCTCGAGGCGATGGCGGCCACCCTCCTCGACGACGAGGCGGTGATCCTCGCCGCCAACGCCGAGGACGTCGAGCGTGCT
Source organism: Marmoricola sp. Leaf446 (assembly GCF_001424755.1). Lineage (GTDB taxonomy): Bacteria > Actinomycetota > Actinomycetes > Propionibacteriales > Nocardioidaceae > Marmoricola. Next base: position 481,549 of record NZ_LMRF01000006.1, on the reverse strand, counting down.
CGGTCGGCGGGTACGGCGGAGAACGTCGTCGACCGGTTGCGGCTGGACGGCCCGCGCCTGGCGGCGATGGCCCAGGGGCTGCGCGACGTCGCCGGCCTGCCGGACCCCGTGGGCGAGGTGGTGCGGGGCTCGACCCTGGCCAACGGGCTGCAGCTGCGACAGGTGCGGGTGCCGTTCGGCGTGGTCGGCATCATCTACGAGGCGCGACCCAACGTCACCGCCGACGCCGCCGGCATCTGCCTCAAGAGCGGCAACGCCGTGCTGCTGCGGGGCTCCTCGAGCGCGCTGAGCTCCAACACCGCGATCGTGGCCTCGCTGCAGCGGGCCGCCGCCGCGTCCGGCCTTCCCGCCGACGTGGTGCAGCTGGTGCCGGGGGAGGGCCACGACGCCGTCAAGGAGCTGATGCGGGCGCGCGGCCTGGTCGACGTGCTGATCCCGCGCGGGGGTGCCGGCCTGATCGCCTCGGTGGTGGAGGAGTCGACGGTGCCGGTGATCGAGACCGGGGTCGGCAACTGCCACGTCTACGTCGACGCGGCCGCCGACCTCGACATGGCCGAGCGGATCGTGCTCAACGCCAAGACCCACCGCACCTCGGTGTGCAACGCCGCCGAGTCGCTGCTGGTGGCCGAGGCGGTCGCCGCGGAGTTCGTGCCGCGCATCACCGCCCGGCTGCAGCAGGCCGGCGTGCTGGTGCACGGCGACGCGACCTTCGCCGCCGTCGACGGCGTGGTGCCGGCGACGGAGGCCGACTGGGGCACGGAGTACCTCGCCCTGGAGATCTCCGCGGCCGTCGTGCCCGACCTCGACGCGGCGCTGGAGCACATCCGTCGCCACTCCTCGGGCCACTCCGACGCGATCGTCACCGACTCCGCGGCCGCGGCGCAGCGGTTCACCGCCGCGGTCGACTCCGCCGCGGTGCTGGTCAACGCCTCCACGCGCTTCACCGACGGTGGCGAGTTCGGGTTCGGCGCCGAGATCGGCATCTCCACCCAGAAGCTGCACGCCCGTGGTCCGATGGGCCTGCCGGAGATGACCTCCACCAAGTACGTCGTGACGGGTGACGGCCACACCCGGTGAAGCTGCTGCTGCTGACCTTCGGGTTCGGGATCGTCTCCTCGAGCATCCCGATCTTCAACATGGAGGCCTACATCTCCGTCGCGTACGCCACGAACAACGACCGCAACGCGCTGCTGCTGGCGGCGGTGGCCTCGCTGGGTCAGAACATCGGCAAGCTCGCGTGGTACTACGGCTCGCGCAGCGCCGTCGGGGTGCCGTTCATGCGCAAGCGGATGCAGAGCCCCAAGCGGCAGGCCCAGCTGGCCCGCTGGCAGCGCACCGTGGAGGGTCGCCCCGTGGTCAGCGGCGCCCTCAACTTCGTCTCGGCCGCCGCCGGGTTCCCACCGTTCTTCGTGATGGCGGTGCTCGCGGGCACGCTGCGCATGAACGTCGTGGTCTTCTTCGTCACCGGCCTGGTCGGCCGCACGCTGTTCTTCTGGGCCTGGCTGCTGGGCGTGGGCCTGCTCTTCCACTGACCTGGCCTGCGGCTAGGCTGACGCCCATGATCGACGTGCTGATGATGCTGCCGCTCAACGCGGCCGAGGGCGAGGGCCCCGGGTTCGGCCCCTACCTCATCGGTGGGGGCACGCTGGTCCTGCTCCTGGCCCTGGTGCTCGCGCTGGCGGCCTTCGGCAAGGGACGCGATCACTCCTGAGCGCAGCGCAGGTCCCGGAGGTGCTCGCCGACCCCGCGGAGTCCCCCGTCGGACCCGGCACGACGACGCCGCGTCGGCGACGCGTCGGGGTCATGGGCGGCACCTTCGACCCGATCCACCACGGCCACCTCGTGGCCGCCAGCGAGGTCCAGTCGTGGTTCGACCTCGACGAGGTCGTCTTCGTGCCGACCGGACAGCCCTGGCAGAAGTCCGACCGTGACGTCAGCCCGGCCGAGCACCGCTACCTGATGACGGTGGTGGCCACGGCGTCCAACCCGCGGTTCACCGTGTCCCGCGTCGACATCGACCGGGACGGACCGACGTACACCATCGACACGCTGCGCGACCTGACCGCGCGGTTGCCCGACGCCGACCTCTACTTCATCACCGGCGCCGACGCGCTGGCGGAGATCTTCACCTGGCGCGAGGCCGACGAGCTGTTCGACCTCGCCCAGTTCGTCGGCTGCACCCGCCCCGGCTACGAGATGACCGCCGGCACGCTGGACGGCATCCCCGCCGACCGGGTCACCATCCTGGAGATCCCCGCCCTGGCGATCTCCTCCACCGAGTGCCGCGACCGCCGCGCCAAGGGCGAGCCGGTCTGGTACCTCGTGCCGGACGGCGTGGTGCAGTACATCGCCAAGCACGACCTCTACGCCATGGGAGCACCCACATGACCGCCACCGAGCAGGCCGTCGCGCTGGCCCACACGGCCGCCCGCGCCGCCTCGGACAAGCTGGCCGAGCAGATCGTCGCCTTCGACGTCTCCGACCAGCTGGCCATCACCGACGTCTTCGTCATCTGCTCGGCGCCCAACGACCGCCAGGTGCGCTCGATCGTGGAGGAGGTCGAGGACCGGCTGCGCGAGGCCGGCGCCAAGCCCGTACGTCGCGAGGGCCACCGCCAGGGTCGCTGGGTGCTGCTCGACTACACCGAGGTCGTCGTGCACGTGATGCACACCGAGGAGCGCGAGTTCTACGCCCTCGAGCGGCTGTGGCGCGACTGCCCGGCGCTGACCCTGCCGGCGGACGTCACCTCCGGCCGTGGCCGCTGACCGTGGTCGCTGAGCGGCAGCCCGAGGCCGGCGCGCCCGGACGCGGCCGACGCCTGGTGCTGGTGCGCCACGGGCAGACCGCCTGGAACGCCGAGGGGCGCGCCCAGGGCCACGCCGACGTCGGTCTCGACGCGACCGGGCGCGACCAGGCCGAGGCGATGGCGCCGGTGGTCGCCGAGGTGCGGCCCGACCTGCTGGTCACCAGCGACCTCGCGCGCGCCCGGGAGACCGCGGCGTTCCTCGAGAAGGCCATCGGGATGGTCGCCGAGGAGGACCCGCGGCTGCGGGAGTACGACACGGGCGCCCGCACCGGCCTGACCCGCCAGGAGTTCGCCGACCGCCTCGGACCCGGGGCCGCGCAGTCCTTCGACGTCCACGCCCACGTCGACGCCGAGGGCGCCGAGACGGTCGAGCAGGTGGGGGAGCGGCTCGTGCCTGCCCTGCGCGAGGTGCTCGACCGGCTGCCCGAGGACGGGACGGCCGTCGTGGTGCTCCACGGCGCCGCGATGCGCGTCGGGGTCGCCGGGATGCTCGGCTGGCCGCTGGCAGCCGCCGACGGGCTGGAGGCGATGCGCAACTGCGCGTGGGCGGTGCTGCGCGAGCGTGGCGCCAGCCGGCTGCGGCTCGCCGGCTGGAACCTCGGCGCGACCGACGTCGAGATCTCCTGATCGGCACCCCCGGATTCGCGTCCGACGGGGGTGCCCGCTAGGATTTCCGGCGTTGCCTGAACGGGTGACACTCGGGGCTGTGGCGCAGTTGGTAGCGCACCTGCATGGCATGCAGGGGGTCAGGGGTTCGAATCCCCTCAGCTCCACCGAGAGGCCCGGTGCACTGCGCACCGGGCCTGTTGCGTCCCCGGGGTCAGTCCGGCTCGACGTCCTCCAGGTCGGTGTTGGTGCGGCCCGTGAGCACCGAGGTGAGCGCCTCGGTCACCTCGTGCGCGGGGTCGGCGCCGTGGTCGTCGACCTTGACCAGGATCCAGCTGGCGGGGTCGCCGCGGAGCAACGTGCGGGTCAGGGCGAAGGCGCCGTTCAACCGGTGCCCGTGCAGCTCGACCTTGAGGTGGCCGGCCTCCACGGCCTCGGTCAGGGGCAGCTCCGTGCCGTCGCGGCGGGTCAGGTTGGTCAGCGTGCCGGTGTCCCAGACGATCTTGGTGCCGGGGCCCCGCCCGCCGGCGTGCCGTCCCTCGTAGGTCGCGTGGTCGAGGTCGTGGTCGCCGACCTTGACCGCCAGCCGCTTCACCGACGGGTCGAGCGAGGGTCCCTTGGGCACCGCCCAGCTGACCAGCACGCCGTCGACCTCGAGGCGCAGGTCGAAGTGCAGCGTCGAGGCGTGGTGGCGCTGCACGGTGAAGACGGGGTCGCCGTCATCGGTGGTCACGGGGCCGGCCGGGGCGGCAGCGGGAGCCGGGCGGCCGGCAACCATCGGGGCAAGGTCACCCGCCCAGGCTAGGGGGCCGAGCGGCCCTGGGGCTCGAAGCGGTAGCCCATGCCCGGCTCGGTCAGCAGGTGCCGGGGTCGGGCGGGGTCGGGCTCGAGCTTCTTGCGCAGCTGGCCGACGTAGAGCCGCAGGTTGCCGTGCGCGGTCTCGTAGCCCGGCCCCCAGACCTCGTCGAGCAGCCGCGCCTGCGTCAGCAGCCGTCCCGGGTGGCGCACCAGCACCTCGAGCAGGTGCCACTCCGTGGGCGTCAGCCGTACGTCGGCCCCGGACCGTCGCACCCGGCGGGCAGCGAGATCGACGGTGACGTCGCCGAAGCCGACGACCGGCGGGTCCTCGCCCGGGCGGTCGGCGCGGCGCAGCAGCGCGCGCATCCGGGCGAGCAGCTCGTCCATGCCGAACGGCTTGGTGACGTAGTCGTCGGCGCCCGCGTCGAGGGCCTCGACCTTGTCGGCCGAGTCCGAACGACCCGAGAGCACCAGCACCGGCACGCTGGTCCAGCCGCGCAGCCCGGCGATCACCGTGGTGCCGTCGAGGTCCGGGAGGCCCAGGTCGAGCACCACGATCTCGGGCCGGTGCACGGCGGCCTCGGCCAGCGCCGTGGCCCCGTCGGCGGCCGTCCTGACGTCGTAGCCGCGGGCGGTGAGGTTGATCCCCAGCGCCCGGAGGATGGTGGGCTCGTCGTCGACGACCAGCGCGCGGGTCACGGGGACGCCTCCGGGGTCTCGCCGCGCTCGCGCCGACCGGGCACCAGCCCGGCGTGGCCCCCGGGCGCCGGGCGCAGGGCCACGACCATGGTGAGGCCGCCGCCGGGGGTGTCCTCGGGGAGCAGCGTCCCGCCCATCGCCTCCACCAGGCCCCGGGACAGCGCCAGCCCGAGCCCGATCCCGCTCGCCGGGTCGGTGTCGCCCAGCCGTTGGAAGGGGGCGAAGACCTCCTCGCGCCGCTCCGCGGGGATGCCCGGCCCGTGGTCGACGACGCGGAGCTCGACCATCCCGTCCGTCCGGCGGGCGACCAGCCGGGGCGGCCGTCCGCCGGGGGTGTGGCGCAGCGCGTTGGCCACCAGGTTGACCACGACGCGCTCGAGCAGGCCCGGGTCGGCGCGCACGTCGGGCACGTCGGCGGCCCGGCCGAGCGTCACGGTCGCAGCGGCGGCCAGGTCGTCCAGCGCCCGGGCGCAGACCTCCTCCAGGTCCACCGGCTGCAGCACCACCGCCATCGCGCCGGCCCGGAGGCGGCTGACGTCCAGCAGGTCGGCCACGAGAGCGCCGAGGCGGTCGAGGGACTGCTGGGCGCCCTCCAGCAGCTCCGCGGTGTTGGCGTCGCTCAGCCGCAGGTCGTCGCTGCGCAGCGTGGCGATGCTGGCGCCCGCCGCCGCGAGCGGGGTGCGCAGGTCGTGGCCGACGGCGGCGAGCAGCGCCGTACGCGTGCGGTCGACGGCGGCGAGGGCCCGGCGCCGGGTCTCGGCCTCCTCGGCCTGGCGGGCCCGTCGGGCCGCGAGGTCGACGGCCGCGGCGGTCGAGAGCCCCACCGCCAGCTGCACGACCAGCCCGACGACGTTGGTCGCCCCGGCGACCTCCCAGGTGCGCTCGGGCGGGGTGAACAGGTAGGCGAGCAGCACCGAGCCGAGCACCGCGGCGACCACCGCGGGGGCCAGCCCGCCGACCAGGGCCGCCACCACGGTCGGGAGCACCAGCAGCAGGGCCTGCGTGGCCAGGTCGAGCCGGTCGTCCAGGACTACGAGCCCGGCTGACAGCAACGTCGGCAGCACGACCGCGACCGCCAGGCCGGAGGCCCACCGTCGCCGGGACAGGGACCCCGGCGGCGGGTCCGGGGTCGGGTGGGGCGTCGGGTCGGGCGTCACCGCGAGGTCGGGCACGGCACTCACCCGACCAGTGTGGCCCCTGCCCGACGTCGGGGAGGCCGGGTGGGCGCCGGTGCGGTGTCAGGATCCTGTCAGGACGGCGCCCGGGGCCCTCGGGGCGCGTTGTGATGGCCCGGTGAGCACCGAGGTCGTCGCGCGCACCGCAGCCCCCCGGGGTCCCGTCCGCGCCTGGTTCTTCCACGAGTCCCGCGCCGAGGCCGGCGCCTCGCCCCACCACGGCCGGCCGTGGTGGAAGGTGATGTGCCTGACCGGCGTCGACTACTTCTCCACCCTCGGCTACCAGCCGGGCATCGCCGCGCTGGCCGCCGGGCTGCTCTCGCCGATCGCCACCCTGGTGCTCGTCGCGGTGACCCTGCTGGGCGCGCTCCCGGTCTACCGGCGCGTCGCCGAGGAGAGCCCGCACGGGCAGGGGTCGATCGCGATGCTGGAGCGGCTGCTGCCGTTCTGGCGCGGCAAGCTGTTCGTGCTCGTGCTGCTGGGCTTCGCAGCGACCGACTTCGTGATCACGATGACGCTCTCGGCCGCCGACGCCGCGGCGCACGTGACGGAGAACCCCTACGTGCCGGGCTTCCTGGAGGGCCAGGAGCTGTGGATCACCCTGGGCCTGCTCTCCCTGCTGGGCGGGGTGTTCCTGCGCGGCTTCGGCGAGGCCATCGGGGTCGCCGTCGTCCTGGTCGGGGTCTACCTCGCGCTCAACGTCGTCGTGCTGGGCACCGCGGCGTACCACGTGCTGGCGCGGCCGCAGGTCGTCGGCGACTGGGGCAGCGCGCTGACGACCTCGCACGGCGACCCGCTGATGATGGTGGCGGTGGCGCTGCTCGTCTTCCCGCAGCTGGCGCTCGGCCTGTCGGGCTTCGAGACCGGCGTCGCCGTGATGCCCCACGTGTCGGGGGACCCCGGGGACACCGTCGGGCGTCCCGCGGGCCGGGTGCGCGGCACCAAGCGGCTGCTGACCACGGCCGCGGTCACGATGAGCGTCTTCCTGGTCGCGAGCTCGTTCGCCACGACGCTGCTGGTCCCGGCCGCCGAGCTGCGCAGCGGTGGGGAGGCCAACGGGCGGGCGCTGGCGTTCCTGGCGCACCGCTACCTCGGCGACGTCGTCGGCACGGCGTACGACGTGTCCACGATCGCCATCCTCTGGTTCGCCGGCGCGTCGGCGATGGCGGGCCTGCTCAACCTGATCCCGCGCTACCTGCCCCGCTACGGCATGGCCCCGGAGTGGGCGGGTGCCGTGCGCCCCCTCGTCGTGGTGCTGACGCTGGTGGCGTTCCTGATCACCTGGATCTTCGAGGCCGACGTCGACGCCCAGGGCGGCGCCTACGCGACCGGGGTGCTGGTGCTGATCACGAGCGCGGCCGTCGCGGTCACGCTCTCGGCCCGCCGGGCGGGGCAGCGCTGGCGCACGCTGGGCTTCGGGGCGGTGACGGCGGTGTTCGCCTACACCACGGCCGACAACGTGGTCGAGCGCCCGGACGGCGTCAAGATCGGCGCGTGCTTCGTGGTCGCGATCGTCCTGGTGTCGCTGGTCTCCCGGCTCGGTCGGTCGCTGGAGCTGCGGACCACCGGTGTCGAGCTGGACGAGACCGCCCGGCGCTGGGTGCGCGACTGCAGCCGTCGCACCGTGCGGCTGGTGGCGCACGAGCCCGGGCTCGGCGACGCGGAGGAGTACGCCGCCAAGGAGCGCGAGGTGCGTCGTGACCACGACCTGCCCGCCGACGCCGACCTGGTCTTCGTCGAGGTCCGGGTCACCGACCCCTCGGAGTTCGAGGGACCGTCACTGGTGCAGGGGCACACCCGCCACGGTCGCTACCGCGTGCTCACCGTCGACGCGTCGTCGGTCGCCAACGCGCTGGCCGCGCTGGCGCTGCGGGTGCGCGACGTGGGCGGATCGGTGCCGCACCTCTACCTCGACTGGACCGAGGGCAGCCCCCTGGGCCACCTCGCCGGCTTCCTGCTGCTGGGGCGGGGCGAGGTCGCCCCGACGACGCGCGAGGTGCTCCGCCGGGCCGAGCGCGACCCGGCGCGTCGGCCGCACGTGCACGTGGGCTGAGCGGGGCGGCCCTCAGGCGGGGCGGTCGAGGCGCAGCAGGACGCCGCGGTCGCCGTACTCCCGCAGCTCACCGGGGACCAGCCCCGAGTCGCGCAGCGCCTCGCCGACGGCCTCCGCCTGGGCCGCGGTGCCGAGCTGCAGCAGCGCCACCCCACCGGGGGCCAGGTGCTGCCGCAGCGCCTGGAGGACCTCGCGGACGACGACCAGGCCGTCCTCGCCGCCGTCGATGGCGAGCAGCGGGTCCTCGGGGAAGCGTCCGGTCTCGGCGGCCGGCACCCACGGCGGGTCGGCCACGACGAGCGGGAAGGTCTCGCCGGCACGCAGCACGTCGCGGATCCAGCCCTCGCGGGTCTCGACGCGGTCGGCCATCCCCGCGGCGCGCGCGTTGGCGGCGGTCAGCTCGGTCGCGGCGGGGTTGGCGTCGACGCACACCAGGTGCCGCCGCGAGCCGTGCACGGCCAGCAGGCCGATGTGGCCGGCGCCCGAGCAGAGCTCGAGGACGGGACCCGGGGGAGCGGTGCGGAGCAGGTCGGCGGCCCACCGCGACTGCGCAGCGGTCCACGGCCGCGGTCGCAGGACCCGGTCGTCGAAGGAGATCTCGAGCTCGCCGTAGGCCAGTCGGTCGGCGCCGGGGTGCGAGGTGCCGGGGGTGGTGGTGGAGGTGGTGCTCACCGGGGCCGCACCGCCTTGTGGGTGCTGTCGCACCACGGCATCCGCGAGGAGCGGTCGCAGCGGCAGATCGCGACGACCGGGCGGGTGACCTCGTGCTGCACGCCGTCGTCGTCGACGACCAGGGTCGCGCCGCGGACGAGGTCGGGCCCGCCGGGACAGGAGCGCACGCTGACGTCGTCGGGTCCGCTGAGCCTCACGACGCCACCTCCTGGGCCGTCGGGGCCGTGGGGTTCCAGCGCTCGGTCAGCTCCAGCGCCGACAGCTCGTCGAGGTGCAGGCACACGGCGGCGCCGACGAGGACGTCCTCGCGCAGCCCGGGCTCCTCGGCCACCATCGCGCCGCAGATGTCGTGGGCGGCGAGGTGCTCGTGCACGGAGTCGGCCTCGACGTGCTCGTGGAAGTACGCCGCGGCGGCCGGCGGCAGCCCGAGCCGGTCCATGCCACCGGCGATCTTGCGCGACGGCACCGAGCTGGTGGCCTCGAAGACGGCGAGGTGGCCCATCGCCGCGCCCCGCAGCCGCCGGTGCAGCCCGAACATCGACATCGCGTTGGCGCTGGCGAGCGACAGCGCGCCGACCTCGTCGACGTAGGTGCCGTAGGTCGGGTCGAGCCCGACGGAGACCATGGCCTCGGCGAACAGCCGCTGGTGCAGCCGCTCGGGCCGTCCGCCGCCGAACTCGTCGTAGAGCAGCTCGGCCAGGGCCACCTTGGAGCGACCGGTCAGGCGCGGGAGCACGAAGGCCTGCGGGTCGGACTCCTTGAGCTGCTGCAGGCTGCGCTCGCGCAGGAAGTCCACGACGACCTCACGGCTCGCGTGCCGGTGGAGGTACGCCGCGGGCGAGGGGCCGGTGGAGGTGGCCGGGAGGGCCAGCAGCGTCTCGCCGACCGGTGCCTCGCCGGGCAGCGAGCGCAGCCGGAGGGCCACGGCCTCGCGGAGCTCGCGCTCGAAGCGGCGCTCGAGGGTGCGACGCAGCCGCAGCACCGTGGGGTCCCACTCGAGGTCCTCGGCCGCGTCGTCGAAGCCGCGGTAGTGCAGCTCGTAGAGCGTCCAGAGCGCCAGCTGGGCGTCCTCGTCGGTGACCACGGAGTCGGGGCCGAGCGCCAGCTCGGTGAAGGCGGTGGTGGAACGGGAGGACCCGGGGCCGGTCCGCAGCGTCTGCAGGACGCGGCGGCTCAGCGGGCCTCGCTCGCGGGGGAGGAGCAACGTGTCGCCTCTCGTCGGGTGGGGCACCGAGCCCCGGTCAGGACCCTGGTTCCGTACCCACCCCGCGCGTTCCCTCGCGACCCGGAGGGGTGAAGTCGACGTGGCGGACGGGCCCCTCAGGCGAGGACGAAGGCGTCGGGGTCGAGGTCGGCGCAGCGGCGCTGGTACTCCGCGACCAGGCCCGGCCAGTTGGTGCTGATGCGTCCGTCGGAGCCGCGGTACCAGCTCTGGCACCCGGCCCACACGCTCTCGCGCAGCCGTCGCTGGACCTCGTCGTCGAAGGTGCGCTCGACGTCGTCACGCACTGCGACGCTGCGCGCCCCGGCCGCGCGTGCCCGGTCGAGCAGGGTGACCACCGCCCCCGCGGCCGCCTCGAGCATCCCCACGATGGAGCTGCCGCCCAGGTTGGTGTTGGGGCCGTAGACCACGAAGAAGTTGGGGAAGTCGGGCACGCACAGGCCGAGGTAGGCGTGGGCGCCGGACTTCCAGCGGTCCTGGAGGTCGGCCCCACCCGCCCCGGTCACCTGCATCGGCGCCAGGAACTCCGTGGCGGCGAACCCGGTGCCGTAGATGACGACGTCGGCCGGGTGCTCGGTCCCGTCCTGCGCCAGCACCCCGTGGGGCAGCACCCGGGAGACCGGCGAGGTGACCAGCTCGACGTCGTCGCGGGTCAGGGCGGGGTACCACGCGTTGCTGAACAGCACCCGCTTGCAGCCGAGCTCGTGGTCGGGGGTGAGCCGGCGACGCAGCTCGGGGTCGCGCACCTGGGTGCGCAGCAGCCCGCGCCAGCCGAGGCCCACGGCCTTCTTCATCCAGGTGTCCTCGAGCAGCGCCTTGTTGAACTTCTCGGTCACCACCCAGGTCAGCAGCCGGCCGACGCGCTGGCTGCGGGGCGCGCGCTCGAAGGCGCGCCGGTGCAGCCCGGTGTACTCCCGGTCGGGCTTGGGCACGACGTAGGGCGCCGAGCGCTGGAAGACGGTGACGTGACCGGCCACCGGCGCGATCTCGGGCACGAACTGGATCGCGCTGGCGCCGGTGCCGAGCACGGCGACCCGCTTGCCGGTCAGGTCGACGTCGTGGTCCCAGTCGGCGGAGTGGAACGCCGGGCCCTCGAACTCCTCGCGGCCCGGCAGCTCGGGGATCGCCGGTCGGGAGAGCTGGCCGACGGCGCTGACGACGACGTCGGTGTGCAGCGACTCCCCGGTCGTGGTGGTGAGGGTCCAGCGGCACTCGTCCTCGTCGTACGCCGCGGTGGCGACCTCGACGCCGAACCGGACCAGGTCGAGCACCCCGTGCTCGCGCGCGACGGTCTCGATGTAGTCCCTGATCTCGGGCTGGCGGGAGTAGCGGTGCGGCCAGCGCGGGTTGGGCGCGAAGGAGAAGGAGTAGAGCGAGGACGGCACGTCGCACGCGGCCCCGGGATAGGTGTTGTCGCGCCACACGCCGCCGACGGAGTCGCCCTTCTCCAGCACCGTCACGTCGCTGTAGCCCGCGCGACGCAGCGCGACGGCGGTGCCGATCCCCCCGAACCCGGCTCCGATGACGGTGACGCTGGGCCGGCTTCCGAGAGGTCGCATCCGCCGAACCTAGCGGCTCACGGGGCCGGCTGGTGGGGTTGCTGCGCGTCGTCCTGCCCGGTGAGCAGCGCGCGGCCCTGCTCGGCGTGCTTGTGCTCCACGAGCAGCTCGTAGCGGGTGGCCACGACCTGGGACACCGAGGTGAAGTCGCGGCGGCCGCGGGTCGCGGCGTACCCCGCGGCGGCCCACGCGACGCCGAACAGCGCACCGAAGAGCATCGTGGAGAGGACCACCGGGACCGCGCTGCCGGTGCCGAAGAGCGAGACGACCAGGCCGACGAAGACACCGAGCCACAGGCCCGACGCCGCGCCGCCCAGCAGCACCTTGCCCCAGGTGAGCCGGCCGGTCACCCGCTCGACCTGGCGCAGGTCGGTCCCGACGATGAGGCAGTTCTGCACCGGGAACTCGTGGTCGGAGAGGTGGTCGACGGCCCGCTGGGCGTCGGCGTACTTCTTGTAGACGCCGAGCGACATGGGGAACGCGAGGGTGAGCGGGGACTGCGGGAAGCGGGGGGAGGGCTGCTGCTGGCTCATGCCTCCAGGGTCCCACCGCGCTCTGAGCGGTTCCTGAGCACCTGAGAGGGGGCGTAGCGTCCCCGGCCATGGACGCCCTCCTCGTCGCCGCCGCGGTCCCCGCCGTCCTGGCCGCGCTGCTGCACGTCTACATCTTCGTCCTGGAGTCGCTGCGGTGGGAGGAGCGTGCGACGCGTCGTACGTTCGGGACGACCGCCGAGCAGGCGGCCGCGACGCGGGAGATGGCCTACAACCAGGGCTTCTACAACCTGTTCCTCGCCGTGGTCACGCTGGTCGGCGTGGCGCTGCTCGGGCCGGTGCGCGAGGCCGGGGTCGCCCTGGTCGTCGCGGGCACCGGCTCGATGCTCGCCGCGGCACTGGTGCTGATCACCTCCGACCGCACCAAGGCGCGCCCGGCCGCGGTGCAGGGCACGCTGCCGGCCGTCGCGCTGGTGCTGCTCGCGCTCGCTGCGGTGGGCTGATCAGGTGATCGTCATGCCGCCGTCGACGGCGAGGGTCTGCCCGGTGATGTAGCCCGCGGCGTCCGAGGCCAGGAACACCGCCGTGGCCGCGAGCTCGCGGGGGTCTCCCTGGCGGCCGGCCGGGATCCGCTGCTGCTGCGCCTCGAGGTAGCCCTCGGGATAGCTGTCGGTCATCTCGGAGGCGAAGAACCCCGGCGCCAGCGCGTTCACGCGGATGCCCTTGCGCCCGGTCCACTGCTGGGCGAGGTCGCGGGTGAGTCCGATCAGGGCGGCCTTGGACGCGGCGTACGCCGCCTGGGGGAGCCCGGCGGTCGTCAGGCCCAGCACCGAGGAGATGTTGATGATCGAGGAGCCGGGCTCCATCACCCGGCCGCAGGCCTGGGCCATCCAGTAGCAGCCGTTGAGGTTGACGTCGATGACCGAGCGGAACTCCTCGGGCGTCTCCCGGGTCGCGGGCACGGCCGTGCCGATGCCCGCGTTGTTGACGAGCACGTCGACGCGGCCGAACGCCTCGACCGCCGCGTCGACCAGCGCCTGGCAGTCCTCGGGGGAGCTGACGTCGGTCCCGACCTTGAGCGCCCGCCGCCCGGCGGCCTCGACCAGCGCCGCGGTGTCGTCGAGCCGCGCCACCCGGCGCGCCCCCAGCGCGACGTCGGCGCCCGCCTGGGCGAAGGCCTCGGCGAAGGCGACGCCGAGGCCCGAGGAGGCCCCCGTCACCACGACCACCTTGCCGGTCAGGTCGAACAGGTCCGTGATGGGTGCGCTCATGTGGTGATCATGGCAGCACCGGCCCCCCGGAGCGCCAGGGTCAGTGGCTGCTGCGGGCCTGCCAGGCCGAGCGGACCATGTCCTCGAGGGTGTGGCGCATCTGCCAGTCGAGGTCGCGGGCGGCGGCCTCACCGGTGGCGACGATGCGGGCGGGGTCGCCGGGGCGGCGGGGGCCGTGCTCGGGGGTGAAGTCGATGCCGGTGACGGTGCGGATGGCGGTCATGATCTCCGCGACCGAGGAGCCGGTGCCGCTGCCGAGGTTGTAGACCGGCTGCAGGTCCTCGCCGGCCGCGAGCCGCTGGGCGGCGACCACGTGGGAGCGGGCGAGGTCGGCGACGTGGACGTAGTCGCGCACGCAGGTGCCGTCGGGCGTCTCGAAGTCGGTGCCGTTGATGCGGGGCGTCTCGCCGGCCAGCAGCTTCTCGAACACGATCGGGAACAGGTTGTGCGGGCTGGTGTCGTAGAGGTCGTCGGTGCCGGAGCCGACCACGTTGAAGTAGCGCAGCGAGGTGTGGCGCAGGCCGGTGGCGACCGCCTGGTCGCGGATCACCCACTCGCCGACCAGCTTGCTCTCGCCGTACGGCGACTCCGGGCGCGTGGCCGTCTCCTCGGTCACCAGGTCGACGTCGGGGGTGCCGAAGGTCGCGGCGCTGCTGGAGAACACCAGGGCGCCGACGTCGGTGGCGGCCATGGCCTCGAGCAGGTGGACGGTGCCGGTGACGTTCTGGGTGTAGGTGTGCAGCGGTCGCTGCACCGAGACCCCGGCGTACTTGTAGCCGGCGAGGTGCACGACGCCCTCGACGCGGTGCTCGCGCATCGTGCGGGTCAGCAGGTCGGTGTCGACGACGCTGCCCTCGACGAGGGGCACGTCGGACCCGACGAACTCGCGGTGCCCGCTGGACAGGTCGTCGACGACGACCACCTCGAGACCGACCTCGCCGAACGCCCTCACCACGTGGGAGCCGATGTAGCCCGCACCCCCGGTCACCAGCCAGCTCATCGCCCGTCCTCACCTCGTCGACACGGAGCGGCGACTTTACCCAGCGGGGTGCGCGACGGGACCAGGCGCGAGGAGTAGCGTGCCCGAGGCGACATCGGGTCGCCGCTGGGGCACGACGGAGGTACGACGATGACGGTCCTCGCTGCGGAAGGTGCGCTGCGGCTCGACACCAACTGGGTGGACTACCTGCTGATCGGCGTCTACTTCGCCTTCGTGATCGGCATCGGCGTGCTGGCCCGCCGCTCGGTCTCCTCCAGCATCGACTTCTTCCTCTCGGGCCGCTCGCTGCCCGCGTGGGTGACCGGACTGGCGTTCATCTCCGCCAACCTCGGCGCGGTCGAGATCATCGGCATGTCGGCCAACGGCGCCAACTACGGCATCCCGACGGTGCACTACTTCTGGGTCGGCGCGGTCCCGGCCATGCTGTTCCTCGGCGTGGTGATGATGCCGTTCTACTACGGCTCCAAGGTCCGCTCGGTGCCCGAGTTCATGCGCCGCCGGTTCGGCACCGGGGCCCACCTGGTCAACGCGCTGAGCTTCGCGATCGCGCAGCTGCTGATCGCGGGCATCAACCTCTACCTGCTGGCCAACATCGTCGAGATCATCCTCGGCTGGCCGCTGTGGGTCTCGCTCATCGTCGCCGCGGCCATCGTGCTCACCTACACCTCGCTCGGTGGCCTCTCGGCCGCGATCTACAACGAGGTGCTGCAGTTCTTCGTCATCGTGGCCGCGCTGCTGCCGCTGACCCTGATCGGCCTGCACAAGGTCGGCTGGTGGGGCGGCCTGAAGGAGAAGGTGGCCGCCAGCGCCGGCGGCGCCGAGCAGCTCTCGTCGTGGCCCGGCCAGGCGCTGACCGGCTTCGACAGCCCGTTCTGGTCGGTGGTCGGCATCGTGCTCGGCCTCGGCTTCGTGCTGTCCTTCGGCTACTGGACCACCAACTTCGTCGAGGTGCAGCGGGCGATGGCCTCGAGCTCGATCTCGGCCGCCCAGCGCGCGCCGATCATCGGCGCCTTCCCCAAGATGTTCGTGCCGTTCATCGTGATCTTCCCCGGCATGATCGCCGCGGTCCTGGTCAACGAGATCTCCGAGCCCAAGAACAACGGCGGGTCTCCGGACTACAACAACGCGCTGCTCTACCTGATCCGCGACCTGCTGCCCAACGGCATGCTGGGCGTCGCGATCGCGGGCCTGCTGGCGTCCTTCATGGCCGGCATGGCGGCCAACATCTCGGCCTTCAACACCGTCTTCTCCTACGACCTGTGGGAGACCTACGTGGTCAAGGACCGGCCCGACGGCTACTACCTGGCCGTCGGTCGGGCGGCCACGGTCGGGGCGACGGTGATCGCGATCTTCACGGCGACGTTCGCGGCGTCGTACTCGAACATCATGAACTACCTGCAGACGCTGTTCGGGTTCTTCAACGCACCGCTGTTCGCGACCTTCATCCTCGGCATGTTCTGGAAGCGGATGACCGCGACGGCCGGCTGGACCGGCCTGGTGGCCGGCACCACGGCGGCGATCCTGGTCGGCATCGCCTCCCAGGACGCGCTCGGCGGCCTCTCGCAGGGCTGGGTCGGCCTCTCCGGGCAGGGCGCGAGCTTCGTGGCCGCGGGCGCGGCCTTCGTGGTCGACATCATCGTCAGCGTCCTGGTCACCCTGGTCACCAAGCCGCGCGAGGAGTCCGAGCTGCGGGGCCTGGTCTACTCGCTGACCCCCAAGATGGACTTCCACGACGACAACGAGGGGGCACTGGCGTGGTACCAGAAGCCCAACATCCTCGCCGGCGTCGGCGTCGTCATCGTCGTCGGCCTCAACATCATCTTCTGGTAGGGCGGTAGTCATGGCTGAGAAAATGTCCGGCGCGGACGCGCAGGCGGAGCGCACCCGCAAGGCGGGTGCCTTCGACATCCGCAACTTCATCGGGATGCTGATCGGCATCTTCGGCGTGGTGCTGCTGATCGCCTCGATCTTCGACAGCGCGGCCGACATCGCCAAGGCCGACGGGGTGCGGGTCAACCTGTGGGCCGGCGCCGGCATGGTCGTGACCGCGATCGTGTTCTTCGCCTGGGCGCGGCTGCGTCCGGTCGTGGTGCCCGAGGACACGCCCTGACATCTCCGTGAGGTCCCGGCTCGCGCCGGCCCGGCGCCGGCAGGCGGTGGTGCTCGGCGTCCTCCTCGTCGCCGCCCTCGTCGCGCTCGTCGCGTGGGCCGGGATCCGAGCCGTCCTCGGTGGCCCGTCGGTCGACCAGGGCACCCCGGGCCCGGTCGTGGCCGTGACGGGGTACGGCGGCCGCGTGGCCGCCCTCGACCCGCTGGTGCGGCGGCTGCGCGACCAGGGCCGCGAGGTGGTGGTGCTGCAGCCCGCGGGCGGCGGCACCGGCGACCTGCGCGACGAGGCGGCCCGGCTCGCCACGCTCGTCGAGGACACGCGGGAGCGCACCGGGGCCGCGTCGGTCGACCTCGTGGGCTACTCGGCCGGGGGAGTGGTGGTCCGGCTCTACGTCCGCGACGACGGCGGCGCCGACGTCGTGCGCCGCGTGGTGACGCTCGGCTCGCCGCACCACGGCACCGACGTGGCCGAGCTGGCCGTCGAGGCGGCCGGCACCTGCCCCACTGCCTGCGAGCAGCTGGTGCCCGACAGCGACCTGCTGCGCGGGCTCAACGCGGGCGACGAGACGCCCGAGGGGCCGCGGTGGGCGACGGTGCGCAGCGACGCCGACCGGGTGGTGACGCCGACGGACTCCGCGGTCCTGGCGGGGGCGCGCAACGTGCTGGTCCAGGACCTGTGCCCGGGGGCCGACGTGCAGCACGACGACCTGCCGGGCGACCCCCGGGTGGCCCGGGTGCTGGACGCCGCCCTCGGTGCTGGGCCGGTCGTGGCGCCCGAGCCGGGGTGCTGAGTCCGGCCTACCGCAGCTGGTCGTCGAGGTCGCCGCGGTCCTCGTCGGGCACCTCGACGTCACGCAGGTCCACACACGGGCTGTGGGCGAACAGCTGGCGGACGCGGTCCTGCGTCCCGGGCTCGTCGCGCGAGGCGCGGGCGCCCACGTCGGCCCGCAGGTCGCCGGGCAACCCGGCCGGGAGGTCCGCGCTGGCGAAGGCGCCCGCACGTCCCTCGGCGTCGGGCTCCAGGCCCTGGTCGCGCCAGGCGGCCCCGATCGTCCGGTCGGTCACGGTGTCGTCGGGCTCGGCGTAGGTCAGCTCGCCGACCACCGTGAGGCTGCCGACGGTGCGCGGCTCGCCGGCGCACCGCACGGTCACCAGCTGGTAGGCCCGGACCCGCCCGTCGACGGCGGTGCCCGCCGCGGCGAAGGCGTCGTCGGCGACCCGGTCGACGGCCGCACGCAGCTGGTCGTACTGCTGCTGGTCGAGCCGCTCCACGGGCGGGTCGAACCCCAGGTCGGGACCCTCGGGGCCGCCGCCGCACGCGGCGAGGGGGAGCGCCGCCAGCAGACCCACGAGCCGCGCCCTCACCGGTTGACGTCCTTGGTGGCGAAGTTGGCCCAGGCGGCACCCGCGAACACCACGAGGTAGCCCAGCTGGGTGAGCACCCCGTCGACCACGTCGCCCCACCGGATCGGATCTCGGAACAGGTCGACGAAGGCCAGCCAGTGCCGGGTCATCAGGTAGGGCTTGATCGCGTCGGCGGCGTCCAGGCCCAGCAGCACCGTGGAGGCGACCAGCACGCCGATGGTGCCCAGCGCGGCGCCGACGGCGGAGTCGGTGAGGGTGCTGAAGAACAGTGCGATCGCGGCCACCCCGAGCATCGCCAGCACGACGTAGACGAAGGCCAGCCCGGTGCGCTGGGTCATCTCGGCCTGGGTCAGGGTCGAGCCCGACACGCTGACCACCCCGGTGGCGGGGGCGTCGCCGAGCAGCAGTCGCCCCTCGACGTACGCCACGACGGCGACGGCCAGCACGGCCAGCACGACGAAGACCACGACGCTGACCAGCTTGGCCACGAGCAGCCGCAGCCGCGACACGGGCCGCACCAGCAGGTAGCGCAGCGTGTCGCTCTGCACCTCCCCGGCGATCGCGTCGCCCCCGACCACGGCCACCGCCACCGGCAGGAACAGCGGCAGCACGATGCCCAGCGCCGCCAGCGGGAACAGCGTGCCGTCGGTCAGCACGGCGGACAGGAACGGCGGGCCGGTGCCCGGGCGGGGCCCGAGGTCGGTGACCGCGAGCAGCACCGCCACCAGCGTGGGCAGGGCGTTGAGCGCCAGGATGGTGATCCAGGTGCGCGGACGGGTCAACAGCTTGACCAGCTCGACGCGGATCACGCCGACTCACTCGCGGCGAGCACGATCTCCTCCAGGCTGCGTCGCTCGGGACCGAGCTCGGTGACGCGCACGTCGCGGGCCACCAGGTGGGCGTTGAGGGCGGCGGCGTCGGGGCTGCGCACGACGAGGTGGCCCTCGCCGCGGTCGACCACCTGGCCGTCGAGCAGCCGCAGCGCGGTGCTCAGGTCGGGCGTGCGGACCCGCACCAGGCCGGTGGGCGCCTGCAGCGTGGCGAGGTCCTCCTGGAGCACCAGCCGGCCACGGTCGAGGACGCCCACCCGGCTCGACATCTGCTCGATCTCGGCGAGCAGGTGGCTGGAGAGGAAGATCGTGGTGCCGGCGCGGTTGAGCGAGAGCAGCAGCTCGCGCATCTCGCGGATGCCCTGGGGGTCCAGGCCGTTGGTCGGCTCGTCCAGCACGAGCAGCGGCGGTCGCCGCAGCAGTGCCGAGGCGAGCCCCAGGCGCTGGCGCATGCCGAGGCTGTAGGTGCGGACCGGGCGCCGGTCGGCCGGGTCGAGCCCGACCTGCTCCAGCACCTCGCCGACCCGGCGCCGGCGGTCGCCGCGGCGGCGCCGGCCGTCGGTGGAGTCGAGCAGCGTCAGGTTGGCCCGACCCGACAGGTGGGGGTAGGCCCCGGGCCCCTCGACCAGGGCACCGACCCGGGGCAGCACCGACGCGCCCGCCTTCGGCATCGCCTCGCCGAACAGCTCGATCCCGCCCTCGGTCGCGAGCACCAGCCCGAGCAGCATCCGCACGGTCGTGGTCTTGCCCGAGCCGTTGGCGCCGAGGAAGCCGTAGACGTCCCCGGCACGGACCTCGAGGTCGACGTGGTCGACGGCGGTGACGCCGCCGCGGTAGACTTTGGTCAGCCCGTGGGTGGCGATCAGCAGCTCGCTCATCGGCCCACCGGGTCCACGAGGCGTACGCCGGCCCGCACGTCGTCGGCGGCCTGCTCGAGGGTCTCCGGGGTGACCGTGCCGAGCAGCACGTAGTTGCCGCGGCCGCTGCTGTCGAGCAGCACCGAGAGCGGCCCGAACTCCAGCGCCTGCCGCTCGCCGGTGTCCCGGACGGTGCCGGCCTTGCGCAGCTGCTCGCGCAGCCCCCGGGCGACCACGTCGCGCAGCGGCACCGCGACCAGGGCAGTCGGCCCGCGGCCGTAGACGCCGACCGCGCCGAAGTCCTCGGGGTCGCCGCGGCGGGGGAGCCCGGCCACCTCGTCGGGCGGGGCGAACGGCGCGTAGGCGTCGGCGCCCGCCGCGTCGTCGAGCGTCACGCCGCGGGAGAAGTCCACGCCGGAGGAGATGTCGAGCCGGGTCGCGGACCGGGCCGGGCGGTCGAGGTCGACCGAGGTGGTCTCGGTGGTCAGCACGGGGCGCGAGCCGGCTGCTCCGTCGTACACCTCGACGCGGAGCGGGAGCCCGGTCTCCTGGTCGGCCCACAGGTCGACGCGGCCGATGGTGGAGCGGGGGTCGGCGGGCACCAGCCGCAGACCGGCGGCGGCGCGACCGGCGACGCGCTCGGACGGCAGCCGGGACAGCTCCGCGGGTCGGGCGCCCGTGAACAGCCGCTGCGCCAGCGCGACGGGGACGACGTCGGGGTCGTCGGGCAGCCGGATCCGGGAGTACGGCACGAAGCTGACCCGGTTGCCCTCGTAGCGCCACCGGATCGTCATGCCACCGTTGCGCACCACGTCGGTCTCGCCGCTCTCGCGGACCCGGTCGACACGGTGCTCGGTGGGCCCGCGCCACCACACCCGCAGCCGGCTGGACTCGCCGAGGATCCGCACCACGCCGCCGAAGGTGTCGCCGCTGAGCGGGACCTCGACGTCACCCTGGGTGGCGACCTCGCCGGACCAGCCGAGACGGTCGGCGTCGAGCACGCGCGCGGCCAGGTCGGCGGCGCTCTCCTCGGTGTCGGCCACGGGGAGGGCGCGCAGGCCCTGGGGCACCGCCACGAGGGCCACGGCCACGGCGAGCACCACCAGCCAGCGCGCCGCAGGACCCATGCGCCTCACGGTACGACCCCGCCCGAAGGCGGCTCCGGGAGCGAGCGGCCGCCTGCGCCGGGCAGGGTCTAGGATGGAGCGGTGAGCACCTCCCTGCGTCTCGCCTAGCCGCGTCGACCACGACGCGGCCGCCCCTCTGCGCGAGGGGCTTTTCCATGTCCCGACCGTCCCCGCCCGTTCCCGCCCAGGAGGAGCCCCCAGATGAGCGAGCACGACACCGACGGCACCGCGCGATACGACGTGCAGGCGGCCGAGGAGAAGTGGCAGCGGGTCTGGGCCGAGCTCGACCCGTTCCGCGCCGACGACGACAGCCCGCGCGAGAAGCGCTACGCGCTGACGATGTTCCCCTACCCCAGCGGCGACCTGCACATGGGCCACGCCGAGGTCACCGCGCTGCACGACGTTGTGGCGCGCCACTGGTGGCAGCGAGGCTACGAGGTGCTCAACCCGATGGGCTGGGACTCCTTCGGGCTGCCGGCCGAGAACGCCGCGATCCGCAACGACGCCCACCCGGCCGACTACACCTACGGCAACATCGCCACCCAGCTGGCGTCGTTCCAGCGCTACGGCGTGGCGGTGGACTGGTCGCGCCGGTTCAACACCAGCGACCCGTCGTACTACCGCTGGACGCAGTGGCTGTTCCTGCAGCTGCACGCCCAGGGCCTGGCCTACCGCAAGAACAGCGCCGTCAACTGGTGCCCCCATGACCAGACCGTGCTGGCCAACGAGCAGGTCGTCGACGGCGCCTGCGAGCGCTGCGGGGCCGAGGTCACCAAGCGCGAGCTGACGCAGTGGTACTTCCGCACCACGGCGTACGCCCAGGAGCTGCTGGACTCCCTGGACGACCTGCAGCCGACCTGGTCGGACAAGGTCGTCAACGCCCAGCGCAACTGGATCGGCCGCTCCGAGGGTGCCCACGTCGACTTCCCCGTGGCGGGCCGCGAGGAGCCGATCACCGTCTACACGACGCGCCCCGACACCCTGTTCGGCGCGACCTTCATGGTCGTGGCCGCTGATGCGGCCCTGGCCGCCGAGCTGGTGACCGAGGAGCAGCGCGGGGCCCTGGAGGACTACCTGGTCGAGGTGCGCAAGGAGTCCGACATCAGCCGGCTCTCCACCGAGCGGCCCAAGACCGGCGTCTTCCTGGGCGTCCACGCGACCAACCCGCTGACCGGCACGGCCCTGCCGGTGTACGCCGCGGACTACGTGCTGGCCGACTACGGCACCGGCGCCATCATGGCCGTGCCGGGCCAGGACCAGCGCGACTGGGACTTCGCCGCGGCCTTCGACCTGCCGGTCGTGCGCACCGTGCAGCCCCCCGAGGACTTCGACGGCGAGGCCTTCACCGGCGACGGCCCGGCCATCAACTCGGCGAACGACGAGATCGACCTGTCGGGGATGGGCGTCACCGAGGCGAAGTCGACGACGATCGCCTACCTGGAGCGCCAGGGCCTGGGCCGCGGCACCGTCAACTTCCGGCTGCGCGACTGGCTGCTGTCGCGGCAGCGCTACTGGGGCGCTCCGATCCCGATCATCCACTGCCCGGTCGACGGCGAGGTGCCGGTGCCCGAGGACCAGCTGCCCGTCGAGCTGCCCGAGCTGCGCGGCGCCGACCTCAAGCCCAAGGGCACCTCGCCGCTGGGCGCGGCCACCGAGTGGGTCAACGTCACGTGCCCGACCTGCGGCGGCCCGGCCACCCGCGACACCGACACGATGGACACCTTCGTCGACTCGTCGTGGTACTTCCTGCGCTACCTCTCCCCGCAGGACGACACCCAGGCCTTCGACAAGGGCCTGGCCGACGCGTGGGGGCCGATCGACCTCTACGTCGGCGGTGACGAGCACGCGGTGCTGCACCTGCTGTACGCCCGATTCTTCACCAAGGCGCTGCGCGACATCGGCCTGGTCTCGTGGGACGAGCCGTTCTCGTCGTACCTCTCCCAGGGCAAGGTGGTCAACAACGGCCGCAAGATGAGCAAGTCGCTGGGCAACGGCGTCAGCCTGGGGGAGCAGCTCTCGGAGTTCGGCGTCGACGCGGTGCGGCTGACCCTGGTCTTCGCCAGCCCGCCCGAGGACGACATCGACTGGGCCGACGTCTCGCCCGGCGGGTCGGCGCGGTTCCTGCAGCGCGCCTGGCGGCTCTCCGGTGACGTCACCAGCCCGGCGGGCACCGACCCCGGGGGCGGCGACACCGCGTTGCGCCGGCAGACCCACAAGACCGTGCGCGAGGCCGAGCAGCTGATCGCCTCGCACCGCTTCAACGTGGTCGTGGCCCGCACCATGGAGCTGGTCAACGCCACCCGCAAGGCGATCGACTCCGGTGTCGGCCCCGCCGACCCGGCCGTGCGCGAGGCGACGGAGACGGTGGCCGTGCTGCTGTCGCTGGTCGCGCCCTACACGGCCGAGGAGATGTGGGAGCGGCTGGGCCACGAGCCCACCGTCGCCCGGGTCCCGTGGCCGGACGTCGACGAGGCACTGCTGGTCGAGGACTCTGTGACCGCGGTGGTGCAGGTGCAGGGCAAGGTCCGGGCCCGCCTCGAGGTCGCCCCCGACGTCTCCGAGGCCGACCTGGAGGCCGCCGCCCTCGCCGACCCCGGGGTGCAGCGCGCGCTGGAGGGCAAGCAGGTGCGCAAGGTGATCGTCCGCGCGCCGAAGCTGGTCAACGTCGTCGCCGGCTGACACGGGGGCGGTAGTCCGAGACGAAAAGCACCGTCGCGGACCGGTGGACGGTGCTCCTCGTCTCGGACTACCCCTGGCTCAGAGCTTGCGGACCGCCTCGGCGACGGGCTGGTCGCCGCCGATCACCGCGAAGGTGCGGCCGATGGTGTGGTCGGACTCCAGCACCTCGGCCAGCACGTGGGCGACGTCGCCGCGAGTGACCGAGCCGTATTCGACGTCGCCGACGGCGACGGTGCCGGTGGGCACGTCGTCGGTGAGCTTGCCGGGCTGCACGATGGTCCAGTCGAGCGCGTCCTGGGAGCGGACGTGGTCGTCGGCGTCGCGCTTGGCGCGGAGGTAGACCTGGAAGACCTCGTCGGAGTCCTCGTCGATGCGGTCCTGGCCCATCGAGGAGATCATCACGTAGCGGCGCACGCCCGCGGCGATGGCGGCGTCGGCCAGCATCACGGCCGCGCCCTTGTCGACGGTCTCCTTGCGGGCGGCGTTGCCGTCGGGCCCGCCGCCGGCGGCGAACACCACGGCGTCGGCGCCGCGGACGGCCTCGGTCAGCTGCTCGACCGAGGTGTCCTCGAGGTCGAGCTGCTTCCAGCCGACCCCGTCGGCCTCGAGGTCGGGCACGTGCTCGGCCTTGCGGATCAGGCCGACCACCTCGTGGCCGTCCTGGGTGACGAGGCGCCCGAGCTGGCGGGCGATCTGACCGTGTCCTCCTGCGATGACGATGCGCATGCCCCGACCGTAGCGGCCGGGCCGTAGCGACCCCACGGCTAGCGTGGCGAGGTGCGTGAGGACGACCGGGCCGGGGCGGCCGCGACGGGTGGCAGGGCGGGTCACGGGGCGGCCGGGGAGCCGGGTCACGACGACCGCTGGCGGGCGCTGGCGGTGTGCCTGGTGGCGGGCGGCATGTGCCTGCTCGACGTCAGCATCGTCAACGTCGCGCTGCCGTCGATCCGCGAGGGCCTCGACGCCAGCGACAGCCAGGTGCAGTGGGTGGTGGCCGGCTACTCGCTGGCCTTCGGCATGGCGCTGGTGCCGGCCGGTCGGCTCGGTGACGCGCGCTCGCGTCGTACGGTCTTCATGTGGGGCGTGGCGCTGTTCACCGTCGCCAGCGCGGCCTGCGGGGCCGCCCCCACCGCGTGGGCCATCGCCGTCGCCCGGGTCGTGCAGGGCGTCGGTGGCGGCATGATCACGCCGCAGGTGTCGGGCTTCATCCAGAACCTCTTCCGCGGACCCGAGCGCGGGCGGGCCTTCGGGCTCTTTGGCGCGAGCATCGGCATCTCGACCGCCATCGGTCCGCTGCTCGGCGGGCTGCTGGTGCAGCTCGGCGGTCCGGAGTGGGGCTGGCGGCTGGTGTTCTACGTCAACCTGCCGGTCGGGCTGCTGCTCCTCGTGCTGGCCCGGAGGTGGCTGCCCCGCGTGCCGCCCGGGCGCCGGCAGTCCCTCGACCCGGTCGGGGTGCTGCTGTTCGCCTCGGCGATGCTGCTCGTGCTGCTGCCCGTGGTGGAGGGCGACCAGGGGGCGCCGCTGTCGCAGCGGCCGTGGTGGCTGGCCGGGGTCGCCGTCGTGGTGCTGGCGGTGTTCTACGGCTGGGAGCGGCACTGGTCGGGGCGCGGCCGGGAGACGCTCGTCGACCTCAGCCTGGCGCGGGTGCCGTCGTACGTCTTCGGGCTGGGGCTGGGCACGTTCTACTTCGCCGGCTTCACCTCGATCTTCATCGTGCTGACCCTCTACCTGCAGTCGGGGCTGCGCTACAGCGCGCTCGAGGCGGGCCTGACCCAGCTGCCGTTCGCGGCGGGCTCGGCGGTGACGGCGTTCTACGGCGGCCGCGTCGTGCAGCGGTGGGGTCGCGCGCTGGTGCTCGGCGGGCTCGTGGCCATCACCGTCGCCCTGGTCGCGATCGACCTGGTGCTGCCACGCCTGGAGGGCCACGTCGGGCTGAGCCTCGCGCCGCTGCTGCTGCTCGCCGGCGCCGGGGGCGGCCTGGTGATCTCGCCCAACATCACCCTCGCGCTCGACGAGGTCGACCCCGCCCGGGCCGGCGCGGGCGGGGGGCTGCTCCAGACCGCCCAGCGGGTGGGATCGGCGCTCGGCGTCGCCGTCGTGCTCGCGCAGTTCTTCGGGGCGCTCGCCGCGACCCGGGGCGACTACGCCGAGGCGCTTTCGACGTCGCTGCGCACCACCATCGGGCTGGTCGTGGTGGCGCTGCTGCTGGGGCTCGCCGACCTCGTGCGTCGCGTGCGTACGCCGGGGGCGAGCGTCACCCCGGCCGCGACCGGACGGGCGCCGGAGCCCGACCACGGCCGCGGCTAGCCTGAGCGCCATGCCCGTCGCCCTGGTCACCGACTCGACGGCCTCGTTGTCGCAGCGGACCGCGGAGCAGCGCGGCGTCCGGGTCGTGCCGCTGCAGGTGGTCATCGGCGGCACCGCCCACGAGGAGGGGAGCGAGGCCGCCTCGCCCCGTCGGCTGGCGGCGGCGCTGCGCGACCGGCGTCGCGCCGTGTCCACCTCGCGCCCCGGTCCCGAGGTCGTGCTCGCCGTCTACGAGCAGCTGGTGCGCGAGGGGCACGACGAGATCGTCTCGGTGCACATCTCGGGCGAGCTCAGCGGCACCGTCGAGTCGGCCCGCCTGGCCGCGCGGCGGGCCAGCGTGCCCGTGCACGTGGTGGACACCCGCCAGGTGGGGATGGGCACCGGCTTCGCGGTGCTCTCGGCCGCCGACGCGCTGGCGGCGGGGGCGAGCGCCGAGCAGGCGGCCGAGGTCGCCCGGGCCCGCGGCGAGGCCACCACCTCGTTGTTCTACGTCGACACCCTCGAGCACCTGCGTCGTGGCGGCCGGGTCGGTGCGGCGGCGGCGCTGGTCGGCTCGGCGCTGGCGGTCAAGCCGATCCTCAGGCTCACCGACGGCCGGGTCGGCGCCTTCGAGAAGGTGCGCACCGCCGGCAAGGCGCTGCAGCGGCTCGAGGTGCTCGCCGTGGAGGCGGCCACCGGCCCGGTCGACGTGGCGGTGGCGCACCTGGAGTCCGAGGAGCGGGCCACGGCGCTCGTCGAGGCGCTGGGCGGGCGGCTGGCCGACCAGCTCGAGGGTCGCGAGGTCGCCCTGGTCGAGATCGGTGCCGTGCTCGGCGCCCACGTCGGCCCGGGGATGGTCGCGGTCGTGGTGGCCCCCCGGCCTCCACAGGCCGGGGCCTGACCCGAGTTGTCCACAGGGTGCCGGGCGACCCTGGTGGGGCCGGCGCCCGCTTCCTAGCGTCGGGCCCATGGTCGGCAGGAGCAGGCAGTCGCAGGAGGAGGTCGCCGCGGCGGCCCGTCGTCGGCTCGAGCTGCTCGGGCGGGAGCTGGAGGCGGCCGGGCTGCGGCGCGTGGACGACGAGCCGGCGCCCTGGGAGGAGCCGGACGCCGTCGACGAGCCGCCCGAGGTCGGGGTCGGGATCGGGGCGCCGGCCGTGGTGCGGCCGGTGGGTCGGCACGCGCGCGAGCGGCCGCCGGGCCTCGGGGCCCGGCTCGGCGGTGGGGTCCGCGGTTGGGTGGTCGACGTGCTGCCGAGCACGGTGCGGGGTCGGGTGGGGCTGCAGCGGGGCCAGGCGGTGCTGGTGGTCCTGCTGGTGGTGGCGGGGGTCGCCCTGGCGGCGTACGTCTGGCAGCGGGGGAGCCCGCGGCCGGTCGCGCTCGACCGCGCCCCCGCGTCGGCCGAGCCGCTGGCGGAGCTGACGCCCTCGGCGTCGCCGTCGGTCGCGGCGGGGACCGGGGCGTCGGCGACCTCCCCGCCGGCGACGTCCCCGTCGGGGACGGGGTCGCCCGGCGCCACGGTCGTGGTCGACGTGGCCGGCAAGGTCCGTCGCCCCGGCGTGGCCACGCTGCCCGCCGGGTCGCGGGTGGTCGACGCGCTCGAGCACGCCGGCGGTGCTCGCGAGGGGGTCGACCTCGCGGGCCTCAACCTGGCGCGGGTGCTGGTCGACGGGGAGCAGGTGCTGGTCGGCGCCCCGGCCGCCGCAGCTGGTGCTGCCGGACCCGGGGGAGCGGCGGCGGGGGCGGCGCAGGCCGCGCCGGACCCCGCGGGGGCACTGGTCAGCCTCAACACCGCGACGCCCGAGCAGCTCGAGACGTTGCCGGGGGTGGGGCCGGTGACGGCGGGCAAGATCCTCGACTGGCGCAGCACGCACGGCTCGTTCACCGCCGTCGACGAGCTGCTCGAGGTGGACGGCATCGGCGACAAGACGCTCGCCGAGATCGCCCCCCACGTCACCCTGTGAGGCCGCCGTCGGTCGACGACCTGCGGCTGCCGGCGCTGGCGCTGGTGGCGTGGGGGAGCGCGCTGCTCGCCCTGCTGGCACCCTCGTGGGCGGCCGTGCCCGTGGTGGCGGTCGTGGGCGTGCTGTGGGTGCGGCGGCAGCGGCAGGGTCGCGACACCACCACGCTGGTGGTCTGGCTGTGCTGCGGGGTCGGGGTCGTGGCCTCGGTGCTGCTCCGGGTCGACGGGGTGGGGTCGGGTCCGGTCGCCGACCTGGCCCGGCAGCGTGCCGTGGTCCGGGTCGAGCTGGTGACGACCTCCGACCCCGTGCTGCGGCCGGGGCGGTTCGGCGACGTGGTGCTGGTGCGCGCCCGGGTGGAGCAGGTCAGTGGTCGGGGGCGGTCGCACGCGGTGCGCGCCCCCGTGCTGCTCCTGGCCGACACCGCGTGGTCGCGGGTGGAGCTGGGCAGCCGGGTCGAGACCTCGGGCCGGCTGGCGCCGCCGCGCAGCCGCGACCTCGCCGCGGTGCTGGGGCCCCGGGGTCCGCCCGTCGTGGTCGGCGAGCCGGGTCCGCTGCTCGGCGGCGCCGCGGCGCTGCGGGCCTCGATCCGCGAGGCGGTGGCCGACCGGCCGCCGGCTCCTCGGGCCCTGGTGCCCGCCCTGGTCGACGGGGACGACACGGCGATGCCGGAGGGGGTCGCCGAGGACTTCCGCACCGCCGGGCTGACCCACCTGCTCGCGGTCTCCGGCACCAACCTGACGCTGGTGGTCGGCAGCCTGCTGCTGCTGGCCCGCTGGGCCGGCGTACGGGCTCGGGGGCTGCTGGTGGTCGGGCTGCTCGGGGTGGCCGGGTTCGTGCTGCTGGCCCGCACCGAGCCGAGCGTGGTCCGGGCGGCGGCGATGGGGGTGGTGGGCCTGCTCGCGCTGGGGTCGCACGGGCGGCGGCAGGCCACGCGGGCCCTCGGCGCCGCCGTCCTGGGCCTGCTGCTGCTCGACCCGTGGCTCGCGCTGTCGGCCGGGTTCGCGCTGTCGGCCCTGGCGACGGCCGGCATCGTGTGGCTGGCGCCCGCCTGGCGCGACCGGATGGTGCGCTGGGTGCCGCGCTGGGTCGCCGAGGCGGTGTCGGTGCCGCTCGCCGCCCAGCTGGCCTGCACGCCGCTGGTGGCGGCGCTGTCGGGCCAGGTCAGCCTCGTGGCCGTGCTGGCCAACCTGCTGGTGGCGCCGGCCGTGGGGCCCGCCACGCTGCTCGGGCTCGCGGGCGGGGTGGTGGGGCTGCTCTGGCCCTGGCTGGGAGCGGTGGTCGCGGCCCCGGCGGCGTGGTGCGCGAGCTGGATCGTCGCGGTGGCGCAGCGGGCGGCCGACCTGCCCTCGGCGTCGGCCTCGTGGCCCACCTCCGCCCTCGGCCTGACCTTGCTCACCCTGCTCTGCCTGGTGCTCACGGTGGTGCTGGGCCACGTCCTGGCGCGCCGGCGGACGAGCGTGGTGCTGGCCTCGCTCGCGCTGGTGGCGCTGCTCGTGCCGCTGCCGAGCCCCGGGTGGCCGCCCCCGGGCTGGGTGATGGTGGCGTGCGACGTGGGCCAGGGCGACGCCCTGGTGCTGCGGGTGGGGCCCGGCCGGGCCCTGGTGGTCGACGCCGGACCCGACCCCGCCCCGGTCGACCGCTGCCTGCGCCGGCTGGACGTCGAGGAGGTCCCGCTGGTGGTGCTCACCCACTTCCACGCCGACCACGTCGACGGGCTGGCGGGGGTGCTGCGCGGGCGCCGTGCCGGGGCGGTCGAGGTGACCGGGCTGGACGAGCCGGCGGCGGGCGCCCGCGAGGTGGCGCGGGTGGCGGCTGCGGCCGGGGTGCCGGTGCAGCGTGCGTCGTACGCCGGGACCCGGCGGCTCGGCGACCTGGAGTGGCAGGTCGTCGCCCCGGCCGGTCCGCCCCCCGCCGCCTCGGAGTCCCCGCCCAACGACTCCAGCGTGGTGCTGCTGGTGCGCACCCGCGGCGTCCGGCTGCTGCTCATGGGCGACGAGGAGGAGGCCTCGCAGGCCCGGCTGCTGCGCGAGACCGGCGGCATCGCGGCCGACGTGCTCAAGGTCGCCCACCACGGCAGCGCCAGCCAGGACCCCGACCTGGTCCGGGCGACCGGGGCCCGGGTGGCCGTGGTCTCGGTGGGGGAGGGCAACGACTACGGCCACCCCGCGCCGTCGCTGAGCGCGCTGCTGCGCGACGCCGGCATGCGGGTCGCCCGCACCGACCGTGACGGCGACGTCGCGGTGGTCGTCGACCACGGCCTGCGCGTGGTGGGGAGCCGTGACTGACGTCGCGGCCGCCTGCCAGGCTGGCCCGCATGGTCAGCCTCCCCGTGTCCTGGGTCGACGTCTTCGCGAACGGCCCGCTCAGCGGCAACCCGGTCGCCGTGGTGCACGGGGCCGACGGGCTCGACGACGGGACCCTGGCGGCCTTCGCCCGGTGGACCAACCTGAGCGAGACGACGTTCCTGCTGCCGCCGCGGGAGTCTGGCGCGGACTACCGGGTGCGGATCTTCACCCCCGCCGAGGAGTTGCCGTTCGCCGGTCACCCGACGCTGGGCACCGCCCACGCCTGGCTCGAGGCGGGCGGCGTGCCGGCCCGCGAGGGCGTGGCGGTGCAGGAGTGCGGCCTCGGGCTGGTCGAGGTGCGCGCCCGTCCCGGCGCGGAACGCCGGTCGTTCCGCGCGCCGGGGTTCCTCCGGTCCGGCCCGGTCGACGACGCGACCCTCGCGCGGGCGGTGGCGGCGCTGCGGGTCGATCCCGCCCTGGTGCTGCGGGCGGCGTGGATCGACAACGGGCCGGGGTGGCTGGGGCTGCAGCTGCGCGACGCCCGGACGGTGCTCGACCTCGCGCCCGACTTCGCGGCCATGCAGGGGCTGGAGCTGGGGGTGATCGGCGCCCACGACACGGCCGAGGCGGAGCACCTCCGGGCGGCGTACGAGGTGCGGGCGTTCTGCCCCGGCCTCGCGGTCCCGGAGGACCCGGTGACCGGCAGCCTCAACGCCGGGTTCGCCGTGTGGCTGGTCGGCGAGGGCGTCCTGCCCGCCTCCTACGTCGCCCGGCAGGGCACTGCGGTGGGTCGCGACGGCCGCGTGCACGTCGAGCGCGACGACGGCGGCGCGCTCTGGGTCGGCGGCACGACCCGCACGGTCGTGGCCGGCCACCTCACCCCCTGACCCTGCGTCCGCCGGCTGTCGGCGCCGCGTGAGAAGGTCGGGCCATGGCACGTGCGGAGAGCCGGCCGGCGCTGGGTCACGTGACCCTGGTGACCGGTCCGGAGGAGTTCCTGGGGGAGCGCGCCGTGCGCGCGGTCCGCGAGCAGGTCCGCCGCCACGACGCCGACGCCGAGCTGTCCGAGACCGACGCCGCGACGCTCACCATGGCCGTGCTCGGCGACCTCGCCGCCCCGTCGCTGTTCTCCAGCATCCGCTGCGTGGTCGTGCGCCGGCTCGAGGAGCTGCCCGAGGAGTCGGTCCCCGGCCTCCTGCAGTACGCCGCCTCACCGGCCGACGACGTGGCGCTGGTCCTGGCCCACGGCGGTGGCCAGAAGGGCAGCGGGGTGCTGACCCGGCTGCGCAAGCTGGAGCGCGTCGTGGAGGTCAAGTCGGCCTCGCCACGACCGAGCGAGCTGCCCGGCTTCGTCGGCCAGGAGCTGCGCGGCCACGGCTCGCGGATCGAGCCCGACGCCGCCGAGTTCCTGGTGCAGGCCGTCGGTCAGGACCTGCGCTCGCTGGCCGCGGCCGCCCACCAGCTGGCGAGCGACTTCGAGGGCTCGACCCTGACCACCGAGATGGTCAAGCGCTACTTCGGCGGCCGGGCCGAGGCCAAGTCGTTCGCGGTCGCCGACCTCGCCCTGCACGGCCAGGCGGCCAAGGCGCTCGAGGAGCTCCGGTGGGCGCTGGAGCGCGGCACCGCGCCGGTGCTGGTGACCAGCGCGTTGGCGGGCAGCCTGCGCGGGCTGGCCAAGTTCATGGGCGCTCCCCGGGGGATGCGCAACAACGACCTCGCCCGGGAGGTCGGGGTGCCGCCGTGGAAGATCGACGTGCTGCGTCGCCAGTCGCACGGCTGGGACGCCGACGGGGTGGGGCGCGCGATCCGCTCGGTCGCCCGGGCCGACGCCGACGTCAAGGGCCAGGCCAGCGACGCGGCGTACGCGCTGGAGAAGATGGTGCTCGACGTGGTCCGGGCCCGGCCGCGCCGCTGACGGTCGCGGGGAGCCCGGGACGCACGAAGGCGCCGCACCCGAGGGGGTGCGACGCCTGGTGCTGCGGGGGCTACCTCAGAGCGAAGCGGCCTTCTTGGCCATCGCCGACTTGCGGTTGGCGGCCTGGTTCTTGTGGATGACGCCCTTGCTGGCGGCCTTGTCGAGCTGGCGACCGGCGGCGGCGGCGAGGGTCTTGGCCTGGTCGGCGTCGCCGGACTCGGCGGCCTGGCGGAACTTGCGCACGGCGCTCTTCAGCGCGGTCTTGACCGACTTGTTGCGCTCGTGCGCGGCGTCGGCCTGACGGTTGCGCTTGATCTGGGACTTGATGTTGGCCACTGCAGGCTCGCCTCGTCTGGGTCGGGTGTGGATGTGGTGCTGAGTCATGGGGTCGGCCTGCTCGCCGGAGCGGCCAGACACGATCGCCGAGATTACCAGCGTGGCTCCGGGGCGGCCAAATCGCGTCGGGGCGTGCGTCGGCCGGTGGTCCGGGTACATCCGCCACGGCGGCTCCGGATCCGGGGCGACGCCCGTCACCGTCCCCCGAGGAGTCCGCGTGCCCACCGTCGCCGAGCTGTTGATCGAGTCCCTGGCCGAGCACGGCGTGAGGTCGGTGTGGGGCGTGGTGGGCGACGCGCTCAACCCGGTCACCGACGCCATCCGACGGGAGGACCGCATCGAGTGGATCGGGGTGCGCCACGAGGAGGTGGGGGCCTTCGCAGCCGCCGCCCAGGCCCAGCTCACCGGCGACCTCGCGGTGTGCATGGGCACCGTCGGGCCCGGCGCCATCCACCTCCTCAACGGCCTGTACGACGCGAAGAAGTCGCACGCCCCCGTCCTGGCGGTGTGCGGCCAGGTGCCGCGGGAGGAGATGGGCAGCGAGTTCTTCCAGGAGGTCGACAACGACGCGCTCTTCGCCGACGTCGCGGTGTTCAACCAGACGGTGACCCACGTCGACCAGCTGCCCGCCCTGATCGAGGCCGCCGGCAACGCCGCGCTGCAGCACCGCGGCGTGGCCGTGCTCACGCTGCCGGGCGACGTGGGCGGACTGGACCTCCCGAAGGACACCCCGGTGCCCCGGTTCGTGCGCCAGTCGCCCCGGGCCGTGCCCGACCCGGCCGCGGTGCAGTCCGCCGCCTCGGCCCTGGACGCGGCCGACAAGGTCACGCTCCTCGTCGGTCTCGGGGCGATCGACGCGCGCGAGGAGGTGCTCCGGCTGGCGGACCGGCTGGCCGCGCCGATGGTGCTGAGCCTCAAGGCCAAGGAGGGCCTGGAGGACGACAACCCGTTCGAGGTGGGCCAGTCGGGCCTGCTCGGCAATCCCGCGACGGCGACGGCGTTCGCGGACTGCGACGCGCTGGTGCTGATCGGCACCGACTTCCCCTACCGCGACTTCCTGCCCGAGGGGAAGACCGTGGTGCAGCTGGACGTGCGTGGCTCGCACATCGGTCGCCGTCTCGCGGTCGACCTGCCGCTGGTCGGCGACGCCGGGCTCGGCGTGCAGGCGCTGCTGCCGCTGCTGCGGGAGGGCCGGGACCGGTCGCACCTGGACGCGGTGCGCGAGGAGTACCTGTCGTGGCAGGAGTCGCAGCAGGCGCTGGCCGACCCGGCGTACGACCACACCCCGAAGGGGCTGCTGCGCCGCAAGGTCGACAACCCCGACGCCCTGATCAGGCCCGAGCTGCTGGCCGCCGCGGTCGACCGGCACGCCGCCTCCGACGCCGTCTTCACCACCGACACCGGGATGGCCACAGTGTGGTTCTCGCGGTTCGTGCGGATGACCGGCACCCGGCGGCTGCTGGGCTCCTACAACCTGGGCTCGATGGCCAACGCGATGCCGCAGGCCCTCGGTGCCAGCGCGCTCGACCGGCGTCGCCAGGCCGTCGCGATGTGCGGCGACGGGGGGCTGACGATGCTGCTGGGCGACCTGGCCACGGCCGTGGCCTACGACCTCCCGGTCAAGCTCGTGGTCTTCGACAACGGGCGGCTGGGAATGGTCAAGCTGGAGATGGAGCAGGTCGGTCTGCCCGAGTTCGGCACCGTGCTGCGCAACCCCGACCTCGCCGCCGTCGCGCGCGCCATGGGACTCCACGCCGTGCGGGTCGAGCGGCCCGGCGACGTGGACGAGGCGGTACGCGAGGCCTTCGCCCACGAGGGCCCGGTGCTCCTCGACGTCGTGACCAACCCCGACGAGGTGGCGCTGCCGCCCTCGCCGACCGTCTCCCAGGCCTGGGGCTTCGCCATCGCCAAGACCACGGAGGCGCTGACCAGCGCCGAGTGACCAGCGTCGGCGAGGTCGCCCCCGCGGCTCCGGCTGGGGACCGCCGGGTGAGGGCCGGGGGACGGGGCCCGGCGTGGGAGGATGGCCCGGCCGCACCCACCGTCCCGAGAGCACTCCGTGACCCTGAACGCCCACGCGCCCGCCCCGGGCAAGACCGACCCCGCGATCATCCGCAACTTCTGCATCATCGCCCACATCGACCACGGCAAGTCGACGCTGGCCGACCGGATGCTGCAGCTGACCGGTGTGGTGGACGAGCGCGCGGCCCGGGCGCAGTACCTCGACCGGATGGACATCGAGCGCGAGCGCGGCATCACCATCAAGAGCCAGGCCGTCCGGATGCCCTGGACGGTGACCGACGAGGCCGCCACGGTGCACGACGCCGAGCCCGGCACCTACGTCCTGAACATGATCGACACCCCGGGCCACGTCGACTTCACCTACGAGGTGTCGCGCTCGCTCGAGGCCTGCGAGGCCGCGATCCTGCTGGTCGACGCCGCCCAGGGCATCGAGGCGCAGACGTTGGCCAACCTCTACCTCGCCATCGGCGCCGACCTGCACATCATCCCGGTGCTCAACAAGATCGACCTGCCCAACGCCCAGCCCGAGAAGTACGCCGCGGAGCTGGCCGGCATCATCGGCTGCGACCCCGGCGACGTGCTCCAGGTCAGCGCCAAGACCGGCATGGGCGTCGAGCTGCTGCTCAACGAGATCGTGTCCCAGACCCCGCGTCCGGTGGGCGACCCCGACGCCCCGCCGCGCGCGCTGATCTTCGACTCGGTCTACGACACCTACCGCGGCGTGGTGACCTACGTCCGCGTCGTCGACGGCAAGCTCACCCACCGCGACCGCATCAAGATGATGTCCAACGGCGTCGTCCACGAGATGCTCGAGGTGGGCGTGATCAGCCCCGAGCCGGTCAAGGCCGGCGACCTCGGCGTCGGCGAGGTGGGCTACCTCATCACCGGGGTGAAGGACGTGCGTCAGTCCCGGGTCGGCGACACCGTCACCAGCCAGCACCACGGCGCGACCGAGGCGCTGGGTGGCTACAAGCACCCCAACCCGATGGTCTACTCGGGGCTCTACCCGATCGACGGCGACGACTACCCGACGCTGCGCGACGCGTTGGAGCGGCTGCAGCTCAACGACGCCGCGCTGGCCTACGAGCCCGAGACCTCCGGCGCCCTGGGCTTCGGCTTCCGCTGCGGCTTCCTCGGCCTGCTCCACATGGAGATCGTGCGCGAGCGGCTCGAGCGCGAGTTCGACCTCGACCTGATCTCGACGGCCCCCAACGTGGTCTACGGCGTGCTCATGGAGGACGGCACCGAGCAGGTCGTCACCAACCCGAGCGAGTACCCCAACGGCGGCAAGATCGCCGAGGTCCGCGAGCCCGTCGTGAAGGCCACGATCCTCAGCCCGAGCGACTACATCGGCGTCATCATGGAGCTCTGCCAGTCCAAGCGCGGCCAGCTCGAGGGCATGGACTACCTCTCCGAGGACCGCGTGGAGATGCGCTACACGCTGCCCATGGGTGAGATCGTCTTCGACTTCTTCGACCAGCTGAAGTCCAAGACCAAGGGCTACGCCTCCCTCGACTACGAGCCCACCGGCGAGCAGGCGGCCGACCTGGTCAAGGTCGACATCCTGCTGCAGGGCGAGACCGTCGACGCGTTCAGCGCGATCGTGCACCGCGACGCGGCGTACGGCTACGGCGTGATGCTCGCCGGCAAGCTGCGCGAGCTGATCCCGCGGCAGCAGTACGAGGTGCCGATCCAGGCCGCCATCGGCGCCCGCGTGATCGCTCGCGAGACCATCCGCGCGATCCGCAAGGACGTGCTCGCCAAGTGCTACGGCGGCGACATCACCCGCAAGCGCAAGCTGCTGGAGAAGCAGAAGGAGGGCAAGAAGCGGATGAAGATGGTCGGCCGCGTCGAGGTCCCCCAGGAGGCGTTCATCGCCGCCCTCTCCACCTCCGGCCCGCCGGACAAGAAGAAGTAGGCGGACGCCGGGCGGCCGGCGTCGCGGCGCCGAGCGGGAGCGTCATACGGATCGGTGCCCTCAGCCGCCAGCTCGTATGACACGTCGCGGGACGTCATGCGCAACGTGGCCTCCAGGCACCAGTTCGTATGACGTCCGGGGCTCCCCGCGTCGCGGCGCACCCGAGCAGGCCACCCGTCAGGCGCCGGCCACCAGCTCGGCGAGGTGGGCGAGCGAGCGCTCGAGGTGGCCGTCGGCGAACCCCGGGAAGGTGAGGTACTCGCGGGGCCCCGGGCCGACCTCGGACCAGTCGTAGGTCAACGTGACCTCGGTGTCACCCAAGCCGACCGGCGTCAGGTCGTAGCGCCACCACCAGCCGCCGAAGCGCAGCTCCCCCGACTCCGCCTCGACGTAGCCGGTGCGCCAGGCGACCACCCGCGCCTCCTCGTGGGCGATGACCTCGTTGACGGTCTCGTAGGCGCCGTCGACGTGGTCCGGGTGGTACATCGCCATCCGGAAGTGGTTGCCCACCCCGGTGATCCGCCGCCGGTCCACCGCCGCGGTCACCCATCCGGTGCCGTCGATACCGGCGTGCTGGGCGGGGTCGGTGAGGACGGCGAACACGGCAGCGCGGGACGCGGCCAGGATGCGGGTGGCGCTCACGCTCTCGTCGCTCATGCCGGGGTGGACCGTGGTGGGGGACGGGTCTCATCGGTGCGCCCCGCGGGCCCGCCCCTCGGACGCAGCGTGCGGCCGGGCGGCTCGCACCCGCTCGACCTGGGCTCCACGTCCTGGCGCGCGGTGGCGTGGTTCTGCCTGGTGGTGTCCGGCTTCATCGGTGTCGGGCGTACGCCGGGCTGCGGCTGCGGGCCCGGGCCCGAGCTGCCTCAGCCCCCCGGCTCGCCCAGGAACCGGGCGCCGAGCGCGAGCAGGTCGGCGTCGGAGCCGGGCGGTCCGGCGAGCATCAGCCCGACCGGCATGCCGTCGGCCGGCGAGGTGCCCATCGGGACCGACAGCGAGGGGAAGCCGCCGAGGCTGGTGACCACCGTCCAGCAGTCCGTGTAGGGCCGGGCCATCGGGTCGGTGAGGTCCTCGGGCGTGAGGTCGCCGAACAGCAGCGGGGCGGTGGTCGGCATGGTGGGGGAGACCAGCAGGTCGTGCTCGGCCAGCGCCGCGCGGGTCTCGGCGCGGAGCCAGTGGCGGTCGCGCTCGGCCGCCTCGAGCAGGTCGCGGCCGTGGCGGCGGAGGTGGTCGGCGTACTCGTGGCGGCGCACCACCTCGGCGCCCGCGTGGGGGGTCTGCACCCCCTGGCGCAGCACGGGCAGCGCCGCCACCGAGGTCAGCTTCATGTAGGCGTCGAGGCCGCGGGGCGCGGTCGGCAGCGAGACGGGGTCGACCACGCACCCGAGCCCCCGCAGCCGCTCCAGGGCTTCGTCGAACCGCTCCAGGACGCCGGGCTGGTTGGCCGGCCCGCACAGCTCCTGCGGTACGCCGAGCCGCACCCGCCCGCCGAGACGCGAGCGCAGCCGGCGGCCGACCAGCACCTCCGTGGCCAGCCGTACGTCGCCCACGGACCGGCCCAGCGGACCGACCGTGTCGAAGCCGGGCGCGAACGGCAGCACCCCGCGCATCGGGAACCGGCCCTGCGAGGGGGCGATGCCGACCAGCCCGCACTGCGAGGCGGGCTCGCGGACCGAGCCGCCGGTGTCGGTGCCGAGCGCGAGCGGCGCCATCCCCGAGGCGACCGCGGCCGCCGAGCCACCGCTGCTCCCGCCGGGGCTGCGGCGGTGGTCCAGCGGGTTGCGCGTGGGTCCGAAGGCGGAGGTCTGCGTCGAGGCGCCCATGGCCAGCTCGTCCATGTTGGCCCGGCCGAGCAGGATCGCGTCGGCGGCCCGCAGCCGGGTCACCACGGTGGCGTCGCGGACCGCGCTCACCGGCAACCGGCCCGCCGATCCGGCCGCGGTCGTCTGGCCGCCGACGTCGATGTTGTCCTTGACCACCACCGGCACCCCGGCCAGGGCGCCCGGCCGGATCCCCGCCGCGACCCGCTCGTCGAGCGCGCGGGCCGCCGCGAGCGCACCCTCGGCGTCGACATGGACCAGGGCGTTGACCTCGGCGTTGAGCCGCGCGACCACCTCGAGGTGGGCCTCGAGGACCTCCTCGGCGCAGCGCTCGCCGCGGCGCACGGCCCGGGCGGTCGCGCGCGCGTCGCTGGTGCCCGGCGGGGCGTCGTACGGCGTCATCGGGGCTCAGGCGGTCGCGAACCGGCCCAGGACCTGCTCGGCGCGGATGCCGCCCAGGTGCTCGGCGAAGATGCGCTGGTAGCCGAGCTCCTCGCGGGTCCGGGCGGGGGGCAGGCCGGGGATCCGCACCCGCTCCCAGTCGGCGTCGGGCACCAGCCGGGCGGCCTGGCGGGCCATCACCTCGGCGGTGCCGGAGCCGTCGCCGAACTGCTCCTTGCGGCGCCACAGGATGCTCTCGGGCAGCCAGCCGGCGAAGGCCTCGCGGAGCAGCGCCTTCTCCTGCGCCTGCTCCTGGCCGTCCTCGCCGAGCAGCTTCCACTCCAGCGGGACCCGCTGCGCCACGGCCAGCAGCTCGCGGGACAGGAACGGCACCCGCGCCTCGAGCCCGTGGGCCATGGTGACGCGGTCGCAGCGCTGCAGGTTGAGGTGGTGCAGCCCGTCGACGCCGTCGGCCAGCGCCTCGCCGAGCGCGACCGCGTCCAGGTCGCGGAAGTGGTGGTAGCCCGCGAACAGCTCGTCGGCCCCCTCGCCGGTCAGCACGACCTTGAGGTGCCGGGCGGCGAGCTCGGCGAGCAGGTAGTTGGGCACCGCGCTGCGCACCAGCGACGGCTCGTAGCTCTCGATCGAGCGGACCACCTCGGGCAGCACCGCCACGACGTCGTCGTCGGTGTAGACCCGCTCGTGGTGGTCCAGGCCGAGGTGCTCGGCCACGACGCGGGCGGCGGCCAGGTCGGAGCTGCCCTCGGTGCCGGCGGCGAAGGAGCGTACGACGGCCCCGGGCCCGTCCGTCGTCCGGGCCAGCCTCGCCAGGACCGCCGCGACGATGCTGGAGTCGAGCCCACCGGAGAGGAAGACGCCGACCGGCACGTCGGCCATCATCCGCGCGCCGATGCTGCTCACCAGCGTCTCGCGGACGGCGACCCGCGCCTGCTCCCGGTCCTCGTACGCCGGCGCCGCCGGTGCGTCGAGCCCGAGCGGGTCGGTCCGCAGGTCGACGAACGGCATCAGGCCCTGCTCGGGGGTCCAGTGGTGCCCGGGCGGGAACTCCTCGACCAGCCCGCGCAGCGCCTCGGGGAACGCCACCAGCTCGGAGGCGGCCAGCACCCGGTCCTCGTGGCGCGCCCAGTAGAGCGGCTTCACGCCCAGCGGGTCGCGGGCCAGCACCACCTCGCCGTCGCCGGTGGCGGTGCAGAAGGCGTACATGCCCTTGAGGTCGTGCACGCCCGCCGTGCCGCGCCGCTCCAGCACCCGGAGCACCACCTCGGAGTCGGACCCGGTGGCGAAGGGGCCGCCCAGCTCGGCGCGCAGCGCCTCGTGGTTGTAGATCTCGCCGTTGGCCACCACCCAGCGCCGTCCGTCCTGGCTGCGCAGCGGCTGCTCGCCGCCGTCGAGGTCGACGATCGCCAGCCGGGTGTGGCCCAGCCAGGTGGGGCCGACCTGGCGGGTGCCCGAGCCGTCGGGCCCGCGGTGGTGCAGCCGCGAGAGCAGCTGCTCACCGAGCTCGCGCGAGCGGCGCCGGCGGCCGGGGTCAGGGGCGTCGGGCGAGAGGTCGTGCACCGCTGCGATGCCGCACACGCGGACTCCTGGGGTCGGGGGCTCCAGCCTAGGCGTCGGGGGAGGGCGTCGGGGCCGATCCCTCGCGCCGTTCGTGCAGCCGCTGCTGCGCGTCGGCGAGGTAGGTCAGGCACGGCGCCTCGGTGCCCGGGTGCCGCTCCACGAGGTGAAACGTCCAGCGGTCCATGGCGGCGAGGTAGCCGTTGTCGCCGCCCGGACGGTACGCCCCCCAGGGCTTGTCGCCCTTGGTCGTGCAGGTCGTGCAGCTGATCTTGTAGACGAAGGCCCGGGTGCGGTCGACGTCGACGACGACGCGGGCCAGGGGCCCGGCCTCGACGCCGGCCTTGCGCTCGCGCGCGGAGCGGCTGGCGACCATCAGGCACCCCCTCCCAGGCCGCCGAGGGCGGCCAGGCGGGTGACGCCGGGGGTGGTCCAGCGCGCCAGGCCCTCGCGGGCGGCGTCGAGCGCGGGCGAGCCCGGGTGCTCGGGCGGCACCCGCGCGGGGTTGAGGGCGACCCGGTCCGACCACGCCTTGACGTCGGGCTCGGCGCCGAAGGAGGCGGCGCTACGGGTGCCGAGGACGTTCATCCGGGCCCAGTCGGCCAGCGTGTTGCCGAACGACGACGGCGGGCACAGCCGGTTCTTCTCGGCGTCGCCCTCCGGCCCGGCGGGGCGGGTGGCCTCGACGTAGCCGGTCAGCGCGGCGCCGAAGCAGGGGAACCCGGCGCGGACCGGCTGCAGCGTGATCGCCTGCTGGCCCCAGACCGGCAGCCGCGGCCGCGAGCGCAGCCCGTCGGCGGCGCAGTTGACCACTACGGCGTCCTCGGCGATCTCCACCGAGCCCTCGGTCAGCCGGAGCCGGCCGCGCTCGACCGAGACGACGTGCCCCCGGCGTACGACGTGACCGATCGTGCGGAGCAGGTCGAGCTCCCAGGTGCCGAGCGTGGGCGCCTTGGCCATGCTCGGGGTGACGGTGCGGTCGACCCGGAGCATGATGCCGGCCTCCTCGAGGTCGAGGAACAGGCCCTCGAGGGTCTCGGCCGAGGCGGCCAGCCGCATCATCTCCGCGACCATCCCGAGGTAGACCTCGGGGTCGGGCTGGATCAGCGCGCGGTTGAGCATCCAGGGGTCGCGCGGGCGGACCCAGCAGATCCGGTCGGGGTCGACGCCCCGTCCGAGCAGCCAGACGCAGGCGTCGGTGGCGGTCTTGCCGGAGCCGACGACGACGTACTGGCTCGGGTCGTGCTCCAGGGCCGGGAGGTCGTTGACGGGCACGACCTGCACCCCGGCGCCCACCACGAAGCGGGGCGGGGTCTCGGCGGGGATCCGCGGGGCGAGGTAGCGCGCGTCGACGACGCGGCAGTCCTCGGGCACGAGGTGGACGGTGCCGGTCTCCACCGAGACGAAGCTGCGGTCGCCGAGGTAGTCGCAGCCGGCGAACAGCTCGACCCGGCCGCTGTCGAGCATCCGGCGCTGCACGACGTCGTCGTAGTAGGCCTGGATGGTGGGCTGGTCGGCGCGGACGTGCAGGCCCGCCTCGGGGCCCTCGGTCTGGGTGCGTCCCTCGGCCAGCACCGTGGAGGCGACGCCGTAGAACGACGAGGCCTGGTGCAGCCTCACGAACGGGTAGGCCTCGCGCCAGTGGCCGCCCACGCCCGGCCGGCGGTCGACCAGCGCCACCCGGGCGTCGGAGTGGTCGATCAGCGCGTCGGTGAAGGCCAGGCCGGTCGCCCCGGCCCCGACCACGAGGTGGGTGACGTCGAGGGTGCGGGTGCGGACCGTCATCGCCGGCAGGACCCGTCGGCGCAGCCCGCGCCGGCTGCGGCGCGACAGCGGGACACGGTCGCGGCCAGGCCGAGCGCCCAGCAGGTCGGGCAGCCCCGCCAGGCCACGGCGGCGGGCACGAGCAGCAGCAGGGCCGCGGGGTGCGCGGCCGCCTGCCACAGCGCCACCACCACGAGCGCCAGGCCGAGCAGGCCGCGCAGCACGTGCTCGGTGACGCTCCGGCTGGCGAAGAGCGAGGTGACCGGGTCCTGGGCCGTCGGGTCGGACGCCTGGCGCTCGGGGGCGGGGGCGGTCGTGGTCACGGCGCCCACCGTAGCCACCGGGTCAGGCCCGCGGCACCCGCGCGGCCGCCGCGAGCAGCCGGGCCTCGGCCTCGGGCAGCGCCACGGCGTGGTCGGCGCGGGGCAGCGAGAGCACCGAGTCCGTCCCGTACGCCGCGTCCAGCACGCCGAGGACGAGCCCGGCGTCGCGCACGTCCCGGGCCAGCACCCGCACCCGCTCCTCGCCCACGGTCAGGTCGAGCCGCACCAGGTCGGGGGCGAACGACCCGGCCGGGCCGGCCGCGACCAGCGCCAGGGGCAGCACGCCGTCGGTGACCGCGGCGACGGCGGCGGCCGCGGCGGCGTCGCTCAGGTCGCGGCAGCCGAGCACGACCGCGCCGGCCGCCGTCAGCCGGGCCGCGGCGAGGAGGTCGGGACGGACCAGCACCGGGACCCCGGCCAGGGCGCCGCCGGGCAGGCCGTGGCGCAGCCGGGTGTCCAGCCGCACCACCTGGGCGGCGGCGCGCCGAGTGTCGGCGAGCCCCGGGGCGACGAGGGCCAGCCGGTCGAGGTGGGCGGCGAGCACGTCCGGGGCCGAGAGCCGACCGAGGCGGACCAGGGCGGCGAGCTCGCGGGCGGGGAGCTGGGTCAGCCCGGTCGCGGGGGCGGCCGGCGTGACGGTGGGGGGCATGAGGGGAGCCCATCATCTCCGTGCCCCGACCGGGTGGCGTTGTCACACCGACCCGCACCTGGACCAGACCGGCGTGGCACGATCGCCGGGATGTCCAGCGCCGATCCGCTCGAGGGTGTACGCCGCGCGTGGGAGCTGCGTGCCGACGGCCCGGTGACGCGCCGGGGCGCGGCGACGGTGCAGCCGGTGCGCACCGAGGCCGGCACCCCGGCCTCCCTCAAGCTGGGCGCGGCGCCCGAGGAGCACCTCGCGCTGCGCCGCTGGGACGGCGCCGGCGCCGCCCGGCTGCTGCGGGCCGACCCGCACCAGGGGGCGCTGCTGCTCGAGCGGCTGCACGCCGAGGACCTCGCCGACGCCTGGGACGTCGAGGCCTGCGAGGTGGTGGCGGGGCTCTACGGCCGGCTGCACGTGCGGGCCACGCCGCAGCTGCGCCTGCTCTCG
This sequence comes from Marmoricola sp. Leaf446, assembly GCF_001424755.1. Classification (GTDB taxonomy): domain Bacteria; phylum Actinomycetota; class Actinomycetes; order Propionibacteriales; family Nocardioidaceae; genus Marmoricola. The sequence goes on along the minus strand of NZ_LMRF01000006.1, from coordinate 438,554 downwards.
GCGTACGCCGCCCGGGTGGCCGACCACCTCGCCGCCCTGCCCCGCTCGGCCCCGCTGCCGCGCCGGCTGGTCGAGCAGGCGGCCGGGCTGGCCCGCGACCTCGCGGGCGACCCGGCGACCGACGGCACCCTGGTGCACGGCGACCTGCACTACGGCACCGTGCTGGCGGGCGACCGCGAGCCGTGGCTGGTCGTCGACCCGCGTCCGCTGAGCGGCGACCGGCACTACGAGCCGGCACCGATGCTGACCCACCGCTACGACGAGCTCTCGCTGCCCGGGGGCGTCGGCGTCCGCGACGGGCTGCGGCAGCGCTTCCACGCACTGGTCGACACCGCCGGGCTCGACGAGGACCGCGCCCGGGCCTGGGTGGTGGTGCGCGTGCTCGCCGACGCGGCCGGGGCGCTCGCGGACGCCGCGGTCGTGACCCGGGCGGTCACCGTGGCCAAGGCGGTCCAGGACTAGGTCGGGCCGCGGCCCAGGCCGTCCCGGCGGCCGGCGAGGAAGGCCCGCTCGGCGTCGTTGCCGGCCAGCCCGATCGCCGCGTCGTACGCCGTCCGCGCCTCCTCGTGCCGTCCGAGCCGTCGCAGCAGGTCGGCCCGGGTGGCGTGCCAGGCGTGGTAGCGCTCCAGCGGCAGCCGGTCGACCACGCCCAGCGCGACCTCCGGCCCGTCGACCTCGGCCACCGCGGCCGCCCGGTTGAGCGCCACCACGGGGGTCGGGCGCAGCGCGAGCAGCTGGTCGTAGAGCTGCACGACCTGCGACCAGTCGGTCATCGAGGCGTCGAGGGCGTCGGTGTGCACCGCGTTGACCGCCGCCTGGAGCTGGTAGGGCCCGGGCCGCCCCAGCGCCAGGCAGCCCCGGACCAGACGGTGCCCCTCGTCGACGAGGGCGGCGTCCCAGCGGGTGCGGTCCTGCTCGGCGAGCGGCACCAGCCGTCCCTCGGCCACCCGGGCCGGGCGGCGGGCCTCCGTGAGCAGCATCAGCGCGAGCAGGCCGTCGACCTCGGGCTGAGCACCGAGCGACGGCGTGTGCCGCACCATCTCGTGCAGCTGCCGCGCCAGCCGGATCGCCTCGCCGGTCAGGTCCTCGCGCACCGCCTGGCCCGAGTGGGAGAGGTAGCCCTCGTTGAAGACGAGGTAGAGCACGGCCAGCACGCCGTCGAGCCGCTCGGGGAGGTCCGATGCCGCCGGGACCCGGTAGGGGATGCCGGCCCGGGCGATCTTCTGCTTCGCCCGGGTCAGGCGCTGGGCCATCGTGGTCTCGGGGACCAGGTAGGCCGCGGCGATCTCGGGCACGGTGAGCCCGCCGAGCAGCCGCAGCGTGAGCGCCACCCGGGCCTCGGGGGCCAGCGCCGGGTGGCAGCAGGTGAACACCAGCCGGAGCCGGTCGTCCGCCACGGGTCCGGTGGGCTCGTGCGGGGTGGGGTCGGAGACCATCTGCGCCTCGGCGTGCTTAAGGTCGCGGCGCTGCTCGCGTCGCAGCCGGTCCAGGGCCTTGTTGCGGGCCACGGTGGTCAACCAGGCACCCGGGTTGGGCGGCACCCCGTCGACCGGCCACCGCTCGGCGGCCACGACGAGGGCCTCGCCCACCGCGTCCTCGGCCAGGTCGAGGTCGCCCAGGCGCCGGGCCAGGCCGGCGACCACGCGTCCGTGCTCGGCACGGAACACAGCCGACAGCCCGACCGGGGCGGGGGTGCTCACTCGCCCTGGAAGGGGCGCACCTCGACCTTGCCCATGCAGGCGGCCGAGGCCCTCTTCGCGACCTCCAGCGCCGCGTCGAGGTCGGCGACGTCGATGACCCAGAACCCGCCGAGGACCTCCTTGGTCTCGGCGTACGGGCCGTCGGTCAGCACCGCGTCGGAGCCCGTGGCGTCGACCACCGTGGCGTCCGAGGGCGGCGTGAGGCCACCGGCGAAGACCCAGCTGCCGCTGGCCTGCAGCTCGGTGTTGAAGGCGTCGACCTGGGCGAAGGCCTGCTGCATCTCGGCCTCGGTGGTGCCGGCCACGTCGTCGAAGTCGGTGTGGACGGAGAGGAGGTACTGCGTCATGTCGGTGCTCCTTGCTCGGGCCGGGCGCCCGGTGCGCCCGGTCTCACCCTCTCCACGAACGGGGAGGGCCACACACGACACCCCGCGCGAAAAAAACTTCCGGCGGGTTCCTGAGACCATGTCCGCGTGCAGGTGGTCTCCGTCAACGTCGGTCGTCCCCGCCCCGCCGCGTGGGCCGGGATCGGCCGCACCTCGATCGACAAGCACCAGGTCACGGGGCCGGTGGCCGTGGGCCGGCTCGGCCTGGAGGGCGACGAGGTCTCCGACACCCGCCACCACGGCGGGATCGACAGGGCGGTCTACGCCTTCGCCCGCGAGGACCTCGACCGCTGGGCCGATCGGCTGGGCCAGGAGGTCCCCGACGGGCACTTCGGCGAGAACCTCACCACCCGCGGGCTCGACGTCAACGAGTCCGAGGTGGGGGAGCGGTGGCGCGTCGGCACCGCCGTGCTCGAGGTGGCCTCGGTCCGCACGCCCTGCAACGACTTCAAGACCTGGCAGCGTCGCCACGGCTTCGACGACCGGGGCTGGGTCCGGCGCTTCACCGAGGACGGCCGACCGGGCCCCTACCTGCGCGTCGTCCACGAGGGCGAGGTCCAGGTGGGCGACCCGATCGAGGTGGTGCACCAGCCCGGCCACGGGGTGACGGTCGCGACGATGTTCCGGGCACTCACCACCGAGCGGTCGCTGCTGCCGGACCTGCTGCGCGTCGAGGGGCTCACGACCGAGGCGCGGCGTCGCGCGGAGGCCTACGTCGGCGGCTGAGCGTCCATCTCGTGGCCTCGCGCATTGTTAGTCCATAGAGTGGGTAGGCTTTCGTCATGAGTCGACGACCTCCCGACTTCTTCCTGGTCGGGGCACCCAAGGCGGGCACGAGCGCCCTCCACGCCGCGCTGACGCTCCACCCGCAGCTGTTCCTGAGCCGGGTCAAGGAGCCGAAGTACTACATGTGCGGCGACTCCCCGCCCCCGGCGTACAAGGGTCCGGGCGACGCCCACAGCAACCAGGAGTGGATCTGGCAGCGCGAGCGCTACCTCGACCTCTTCGACGGGGCGGGCGAGGACCAGCTGCGCGGCGAGAGCACGCCGTTCTACCTCTACAACCGTGACGCCCGCCGCCGGATCGCGGCCGACCGTCCCGACGCCAAGCTGATCGCGGTGCTGCGGGACCCGGTCGACCGGGCGTACTCCAACTGGATGCACCTGTGGATGGACGGCCTCGAGCCGCGCGCCGACATCGTCGAGGCGGTGCGCAAGGAGCCCGAGCGCATCGACAACGGCTGGGCGCCGTTCTGGCACTACCAGTCGATGGGGATGTACGGCCGGCAGCTGCAGGACCTCTACGACCACGTCCCGCGCGAGCAGGTGCTGGTGCTGCGCTACCGCGAGCTGGTCGACGAGCCCGACCGGGTGCTCAACCGGGTCTTCGACTTCCTCGGGGTGCAGACGCAGGAGATCGCCCAGATCCCCTCGGACAATAGCCGCCCCTTCGTCAAGGACGGGGTGCGGGCCCGCACCGTCGGCCCGGTGATCCGGGCCGGAGCCGCGGTCGGCCAGTTCCTGCCGCCGAAGGTCTGGCGCACCGTCAGCAAGCCGCTGATCAACCAGCTCCACAAGGGCGGGGAGACCGGGCGGCCCAGGCTCACCCCCGAGCAGCGCACCCTCCTGCTGCAGCCCCACCTCGAGGACATCGCGCTGCTCGAGGAGCTGACCGGCGAGTCGTTCGCGCAGTGGCGGGAGTACCGCGACGGCGGGTCGTTCTCCAGCCGCCAGGCGGCCGGCCGGTCGAAGGCCTCAGCGGGCCAGTGACGTGACGAGGTCGTGCGCCCCGTCGGGGCGCGCGACCTCGACGTAGAAGCGGGTGCTGCCGTCGGGCTGCGGCACGGCGCTGGCGTAGCGCATCGCCCCGTCGCTGGCGGGGGAGCGCAGCACCGGTGCGTCCGGGGCCGGGCGCAGCACGCCGGTGGCGTCGGCGCGCGCGACCGAGGTGGTCTCGTGCCAGTTGTCCTCGGCGGTCGGGCGGCCGTCGTACAGGACCACGAGGGGGTCGTGGGAGAGCACGGTCGTGACGCGGGCGCCGCGGGCGTCCCAGGTGCCGGGGGTGGGCTCGAGCACGGTGCCGTGCCGCTCCCAGACCAGGCCGTCGTCGCTGGTGAGGTAGGCCGTCGACATCCGGTCCTCGTGGCCGGGGTCGGTCAGCGGGTGCTCGCACAGCCACATCTCCCAGCGGCCGTCGCGCAGCGTGATCACGGGGTCCTTCACCGCGACGGTGTCCGACCCGGGCAGCACGACGGTACGGCGACCGCGGGGCAGCTCCTCGGGGGTGTCGGCGTCCAGCGCCTCGATCCACCAGTGCTTGGAGCCCGGGGTGGCGCAGGAGAGGTAGAGCCGCCAGCCGCCGTCGGGGCGGCGGCAGACGACGGGGCGCTCGAAGGACTCCGCGCCGAAGTCGTCGCGCATCACCTCGCACACGGGGGTGAAGGTGACGCCGTCGGTCGACCGGGAGACCACGGTGGCGACCCCGCGGCCGTCGGGGAGCGGGCGGCGTACGCGGTAGGTCAGGTAGGTGACGCCGTCGACGAGCACGGCCGACGCGGCGCCGGCCCAGTTGCCCGGGCCGGACCCGGGTGCCGGCACGACGACCTGGGCGTCCTCGACGGCGGGCAGGGGGGTGTCGACGAGCTCCATGACCCGAACCCTACTGACGGGGTCGGCTTTGCGTCGGTTGCCCACGTCCACCATGTCGTGGCGACCGGGATATCGGGTCGCCCCCGAGGGGTGCCCGACTTGCTCCTGTGATCTAAGTTACTGCCACGTCACCCAGGTGTCGGGCCTCCGAGACGGCCCGGCCAGCCCCAGGCAGGAGCCCCCATGTCAGCGGTCACGCCCGACACGTCCTTCATCGAGAACCGGCCGCCCAGCGTGGCCGTCCAGTTCCGGGAGCGGGTCCAGAAGTCCCCCGAGCGGGAGGCCTACCGCTACCCCGCGGCCGACGGCGAGCCGTGGACGTCGATCACCTGGAAGGAGACCGGCGACCGCGTCGAGCACCTCGCCGCGGGCCTGCTGGCGCTGGGCCTGCAGCCCGAGCAGCGCGTGGGCATCGCCTCGGGCACCCGGGTGGAGTGGATCTTCGCCGACCTCGCCATCATGTGCGCCGGCGGCGCCACCACGACCGTCTACCCCTCGACCATGGCCGAGGACGTCGCCTACATCGTGGCCGACTCGGAGTGCCGCATCGTCTTCGCCGAGGACGCGAGCCAGCTGGAGAAGCTGCGCCAGCACCGCACCGAGCTGCCCCACCTCGACAAGGTGGTGCTCTTCGAGGGCGCCGGCGACGGCGACTGGGTGCTCAGCCTCGACGACCTCTCCACCCTCGGCGCGAAGCACCTCGCCGAGTCGGGCGACGCGGTCGACCGGGCCGTGGACGCCATCGGCCCCGACCAGCTCGCCACCCTGATCTACACCTCCGGCACCACCGGCAAGCCCAAGGGCGTGCGGCTCAAGCACTCCTCGTGGACCTACGAGGGCGCCGCGATGGAGGCGCAGGGCATCCTCAGCGAGGAGGACCTGCAGTTCCTGTGGCTGCCGATGGCCCACTCCTTCGGCAAGGTGCTGCTCTCCACCCAGCTCGCCTGCGGCTTCGCGACCGCCGTCGACGGCCGGGTCGAGAAGATCATCGAGAACCTCGCCATCGTCAAGCCGACCTTCATGGGCGCGGCCCCGCGCATCTTCGAGAAGGCCCACGGCCGGATCCTCACGATGCAGGCCGCCGAGGGCGGCGCCAAGGAGAAGATCTTCAACCAGGCGTTCGCCGTCGGGCGCAAGGTCGACGCCCTCAAGCGCGAGGGCAAGTCGGTCCCGCTGCCGCTCAAGCTGCAGCACGCCGTGTTCGACAAGCTGGTCTTCTCCAAGATCCGCGACCGCTTCGGCGGACGGGTGCGGTTCTTCATCTCCGGCGCCGCGGCGCTCAACCGCGACATCGCCGAGTGGTTCCACGCCGCGGGCATCCTGATCCTCGAGGGCTACGGCCTCACCGAGACCTCCGCCGGCTCGTTCGTCAACCACCCGGACAACTACAAGTTCGGCACCGTCGGCCCGGTCGTCCCCGGCAGCGAGGTCCGTCTCGGCGACAACGACGAGATCCAGATCAAGGGTCCCGGCATCATGGACGGCTACCACAACCTGCCCGACCAGACCGCCGAGACGCTGACCGAGGACGGCTGGCTGCGCACCGGCGACAAGGGCGCCCTGGACGACGAGGGCTACCTGACGATCACCGGCCGCATCAAGGAGCTCTTCAAGACCTCCGGCGGCAAGTACATCGCGCCCCCGGCCATCGAGGCCAAGTTCAAGGCCGTGTGCCCCTACGCCAGCCAGTTCATGGTCTTCGGCGACGAGCGCAACTACTGCGTCGCGCTCGTCACCCTCGACCCCGACGCCATCGTGGGCTGGGCCGAGGAGAACGGCCTGGGCGGCAAGTCCTACGCCGAGATCGTGGCCGACCCGAAGACCGAGCAGATGGTCGACGGCTACGTCGAGGAGCTCAACGGCCAGCTCAACCGCTGGGAGACCATCAAGAAGTTCACGCTCCTCGACCACGACCTCTCGGTCGAGTCGGGCGAGCTGACCCCCTCGATGAAGGTCAAGCGCAACGTCGTGCAGACCAACCACCAGGACGTCATCGACGGCATGTACGCCTGACCCAGGTCTCGCACAGCCACCGCACAGGGGTGCGGGTGAGGATCGGCCCATGAGCCGCCGCACCCGCACCCCTGTCGCCGTCCCCGCCCACCACCACGCCGCCCACGAGCACGGCGAGGTCGAGGCCCACGACCTCGGCCTGTCCCACGACCTGCCGCGCATCGTCGAGCGCAACCTCGGCCGTCGCGGCCTGCTGGCCCTGTTCGGCGGGGTCGGGGCGGTCGCCGTCGTCGGCTGCGGGTCGGAGGCGTCCACGTCCTCGTCGTCCTCCGGCGCGTCGTCGGGTGGTCCCGGCACCCCGCCCGACGGCGGCGGGTCGACCACCACGGTCGCCGAGGGCGAGATCCCCGAGGAGACCGCCGGCCCCTACCCGGGCGACGGCAGCAACGGGCCCGACGTGCTCTCCGAGAGCGGCGTGGTCCGCAGCGACATCACCACGAGCTTCGGCTCGGCCAGCGGCACCGCCGGGGGCGTGCCGCTCACCATCCGGATGAAGGTCTACGACCTCGACGGTGACGACGCCACCGTCCTGTCCGGCGCCGCGGTCTACGCCTGGCACGCCGACCGCGAGGGCCGCTACTCGATGTACGACGACGAGGTGGCCGACCAGAACTACCTCCGCGGCGTCCAGGTCACCGACGCGACGGGCTGGGTGGAGTTCGCCAGCATCTTCCCCTCCTGCTACGCCGGCCGGTGGCCGCACGTCCACTTCGAGGTGTACGCCGACGTCGAGGCCGCCACGAGCGGGGGCGAGAAGCTGCGCACCTCCCAGCTCGCGCTGCCCCAGGACGTCTGCGAGACCGTCTACGCCACGGAGGGCTACGAGGCGTCGGTGCAGAACCTCGGCCAGGTCTCGCTCTCCAGCGACATGGTCTTCAGTGACGGCTACTCGCTCCAGATGGCCAAGGTCACCGGCAGCGTCGAGGAGGGCTACACCGCCACGCTCAACGTCCCCGTCTGAGCGGCGTACGCCGCGCGCCCGCCCGCCGTACGCCCGCCGGGCCCGCATGTAACGCGGAGTTATGGCATCTGAACAAGCCGTGTGCCGCGCACTCGGGCACCACAGCACCGCACCAGATGCCGCCCCAGTGCGCGTACGCCGAACGCCCGGTCGGCGCCCCACGGCGTACGCCGAATGCCCGGTCGGCGTAGGTGCTCAGTCCTGGACGCGGGTGACCCAGTACTCCGTGGTCGGGGTCGCCGGGGTGGTGAACCTCGCGTTGGGCAGGTAGAGGCCGTCGCGCCAGCGGGCGACCGTGGTCGGCACGTCGAAGTCGGGGGAGGTGAGGGTCTGCACCAGCCGGCCCGAGCGGCCGTCGCGGGACAGGCGGAGCTCGGCGACCTGGTTGAGCCGGTTCTGGACCGCGAACAGCGTGCGGCCCTCGCGCAGCAGGCCGTCGCCGTTGGTCAGCAGGGTGCCGCCGAGGTCGACCTGGCGGGCGACGCCGGTGCGCGGGTCGACGCGGTAGAGCAGGCCGTTGCTGGAGTTCACGACCAGCAGCGCGCGCCCGTCGGGCGTGGTCTCGATGCCGTTGGCGTTGTTGACGCCGGGGGTCTGCACCCAGTCGCCGGTCAGCGGCAGCCGGGTCACCTCGGCGGTGCCGCGGGGGCCGGGGGAGACGCGGAACAGCGCCGCCTGCAGCGAGTCCGTGACGTACGCCGCCCGGCCGGTCACCACGACGTCGTTGACGAAGCTCGTGCCCGGGGCGGGGTCGGGGGTGAGCTCGTAGGTCGCCGTGGTCGCGCCGGTGCGGACGTCGACCACCTTGACGTCGCCGTCGGCCCCTCCGGCCACCCACAGGTCCGTGCCGCGGCCGAGCTCGAGGCCGATGGCCGGCGTCCCGTCGCCCTGGCTGATCACCCGGCCGGTGCCGGTGCGCAGGTCGGCCGCGTAGACGTCGCCGTCGACGCGCGAGCCGAGGTAGGCGATCGGTCCGCGCGCCTCGATGCCCTCGGGCTGGAACCCGTCGGGCAGCTCGATCCGGCTCGGCGGCTCGGCCCGGGGTGGACGCCGCTCGGCGGAGGCGGCGGTGGCCGGACCGGCGAGCGAGGCGCCCAGCACGGCGGCCAGGGCGAGGGCGAGGAGCGGACGGGGTCGAGGAGTCATGGCGGGTCCCTTTCGTCCCCGCCCACCGTACGACGCGGCCCCAGCACCGGGTGGGAGACTGGAGCCGTGCACGTGCCCCCTGGGACCCCGTTCGGGGTCTACGTCCACGTGCCGTTCTGTGCGAGCCGGTGCGGCTACTGCGACTTCAACACCTACACCGCGACCGAGCTCGGCGGCGGCGGCTCCCAGGCGGCGTACGCCGACCACGCGGTCGCCGAGGTGGCGCTGGCCGCCGCGACGCTCGGCCCGGACGCCCCGGAGATCGACACGGTCTTCCTCGGCGGCGGCACCCCGACGCTGCTGCCCGCCGACGACCTGACGCGCGTCCTGGACAGCCTGCGCGAGCACTTCGGGCTGGCCGACGGCGCCGAGGTCACCACCGAGGCCAACCCCGACAGCGTCACCCCGGAGTCGCTGGCACGGCTGCGCGAGGCGGGGTTCACGCGCGTCTCCTTCGGGATGCAGTCCGCGGTCGGCCACGTGCTGCGCGTGCTCGAGCGCACCCACGACCCCGCAGGTGTCGACCGGGCCGTGCGGTGGGCGCGCGAGGCCGGCTTCGAGCAGGTCAGCCTCGACCTGATCTACGGCACGCCCGGCGAGTCGGTCGCCGACTGGCGCACCTCGGTGGAGGCGGCGCTCGCGAGCGGGCCCGACCACGTCTCGGCGTACTCCCTCATCGTGGAGGACGGCACCCGCCTGGCCCGCCAGGTCCGCACCGGCGTGGTCCCGATGCCCGACGAGGACGACCTCGCGGAGAAGTACGTCCTGGTCGACGACCTGCTCACCGCCGCCGGCCTGGGGTGGTACGAGGTGTCCAACTGGGCCCGGAGCGAGCAGTCGCGGTGCCGCCACAACGGGCTCTACTGGACCTCGGCGAGCTGGTGGGGGATCGGCCCCGGCGCCCACTCCCACGTGGACGGCGAGCGCTGGTGGAACGTCAAGCACCCCAGCGCTTACGCCGCCCGGCTGGCCGCCGGCGAGTCGCCGGCCCAGGACCGCGAGACGCTGAGCCCCGAGGACCGCCACCTCGAGCGGGTGCTGCTCGAGGTCCGGCTGCGCGACGGGCTGCCGCTGTCGCTGGTCCCCGCCACGGGGGTCGACGACGTGGTCGCGCGAGGTCTCGGCGTACGACGCGACGACCGGCTGGTGCTCACCCGCGAGGGCCGGCTGCTCGCCGACGCCGTGGTCCGCGACCTGACCTGACCGGGCCCGAGCCGGGCGACCTCAGTGGCCGGGCTCGGTCACGAAGTCGATCAGCTCCTCCACCCGGCCGAGCAGCGCGGGGTCGAGGTCCTGGAAGCCGCGCACTCCACCGAGGATGTGCTTCCAGGCGCGGGCGATGTCGGCCTGCTCGCGGTGCGGCCAGCCGAACTGCTGGCACACGCCCTTCTTCCACTCGATGTGGCGCGGCACCTGCGGCCAGGCCTTCTTGCCGAGCCGCTCGGGCTTGACCGCCGCCCAGATGTCGATGAAGGGGTGGCCGACGATGAGCACGTGCTGGCCGACCGGGGAGCGGCGCACGGAGTCGGCGATGCGGCTCTCCTTGGAGCCCCGGACGAGGTGGTCGACGAGCACGCCGACGCGGCGCTCGGGGCCGGGCCCGAAGTCGCGGAGCTTCTCACCCAGGTCGTCGACGCCGTCGAGGTACTCCACGACGACGCCCTCGATGCGCAGGTCGTCGCCCCAGACCTTCTCGACCAGCTCGGCGTCGTGGCGGCCCTCGACGAAGATCCGGCTGGCCCGGGCGACGCGGGCCTTGGTGCCGTGCACGGCCACCGAGCCCGACGCCGTGCGGGTGGCCGCCTGCGGGCCCTGGCGCGTGGGGGCGACGAGCACGACCGGGCGGCCCTCGAGCAGGAAGCCCGGGCCGAGCGGGAAGGTGCGCCGCTTGCGGTGGCGGTCCTCCAGGGTCACGGTGCCGAGGTCGCGCTCGACCTTGACGATCTCGCCGACCCAGTCGCGGCCGACCTCCTCCACGACCAGCCCGAGGTCGGCGTCGATCTCGACGGCCCGGCCGCCTCTGGGAGCGCGCCAGTCGGTGGCGAGGACGTCGGAGCCGTAGCGGTCGGCAGGCGTGGGGGGAGGCACCGGAGGAACGCTAGGCCCCCACGGGCGCCGGGTGGTGGCGCAGCGCCGCGGGCTACCCGACGTGTGCCGCGGTGGTGCCGCCGAGCTCGACGGCGCCCATCCCGAGCTTGCGGTGGTCCCACGACCGGGTGCGCTCGACGGCGAGGCGCACCACCACGCGCTTGGCCAGCATCGCCTCCACGAGCGGCTTCATCTCCTCGGTGTAGGGGCCCTGGTAGCGCTCGAACACGTCGACCCCGACGCGCCAGACCGTCTCGGGGTCCTCGACCACCTCGCCGCGTCCCTCAAGGGCCACCCCGCGCAGCTGGTCGTAGGTGTGGCCGGCCTCGACGAGCACCGACATCCGGTCGTCGCGACGCAGGTTGACGACCTTCTGCGACTTGGCCTTGGTCTCGATCCAGACCTCGCCGTCGAGGACGGCGTACCACATGGCGACGAGGTGGATCGCGCCGTCCGGGCCGTAGGTCGCGACGGTCGCGCTGCGCTGCTGGTGCAGCAGCTCGTCGACCTCCGCGGCGGTCATCTGGATCAGGTCGCGCTGCTTGGCCACGGTGTCTCCTCGGGTCGGCTGGCTGGGTAGGGCGCGTACAACGTAAACGAGCCCCCGCTAGATTCTCGGCCATGGGAATCACTCGCCGACTCGGCGCCAAGCTCGTCCCCCGCGCCGGGGACCTCGCCCCCGGCCCCGTGGCCGAGATCGTCCACCAGGCCCTCGACCGTGCCATCCGCGGCATCGGTCCGCTCGACGGCGCCCGCGCCGCCGGTGACAAGGAGCTGGAGGACCAGGGAGGCGACGTCGAGAAGGCGATCGACAAGCTGGTCAACACCCACCTCGCGCTCGCCGGCGCCGAGGGCTTCGCCACCAACCTCGGCGGGCTGGTGACCGCCGCGGCGACGATCCCGGCCAACATCAGCGGCCTCGCGCTGCTGCAGTGCCGGATGGTGGCCGCCATCGCGCACCTGCGGGGGTACGACGTCGACGACTCGCGCGTCCGCAACGCCGTGCTCGCCACGATGATGGGCGAGGACGCCGTGAGGTCGCTGGTCAAGAAGGGCAAGCTGCCCGGCACGCCCCACCAGATCGCGACCCTGCCCTCGGCCGAGGTCGAGGACCGTGCCGCGTCCGCCGAGCGCCGGCTCGAGGAGGAGCGTCCCCCGGACGCCGTCCGCGAGAGCGACGCCAAGGGGTCGCGTCGCAAGGCCCGCACCCAGCTCGACCGCGTCGTCGGCGCCCAGGTCGCCACCACGCTGATCGCCAACGTGGGCGGCAAGCGGCTGGCGACCTTCGCCGGCAAGCGAGTGCCCGTGGTGGGCGGCGTCATCGGCGCGGGCAGCGACGCCTGGGCCACCCGCCAGGTCGGCGGCTACGCCCGCAAGCAGTTCACGAAGGTCTAGGACGACTCAGGCGGCCGGGGTCGCGCCGAGCCGGGCGAGCACCGCGTCGGCGGCGCGGCGCCCGGAGACCAGCGCGCCCTGGATCGAGGGGGTGTCGCGGTGGTCGCCCGCCACGAACATCCCCTCGCCGAGGTCCACGCGGCGCTGCAGCGGCACCCCCGCCGCGTGGGCCGGCAGCGCGGTGGCGATCACGTCGGTGCGCAGCAGCTCCCACGACCGCGGGTCCGCACCGTAGAGCAAGCCGGCGTGCCGGCGTACGTCCTCGGCCAGGTCGCGGTGGGCGCCGACGACGGTGGCCTGCACCAGCGCGCCGTCCCGGGAGTACGACGGGGCGGCGTTGGTCATCACCGCGGTGTTGACCACCGGTCCGCGGCGGTCGCCGTCGACGTGCAGCAACCGTGAGCCGGTCGGCGGCTGCGCCGCGCGGAACCAGAAGGTCGTCAGTGCCCGCACCCGCGGCCGGGGGAGCGCGACGAGGTCGGCGGCGGCCACCGGGTCGGCGGCCACCACCACCGCGCGGGCACCGATCGTGCCCTGGTCGGTGGAGACGCGGTGCCCGGTCGCGAGCCGGGCGCGTACGCCGCAGCGCAGGGTGCCGGGGACGAGACCGGCCGCCAGCTGGTCCGGGAGCGCCTGCATGCCGCGGGCCGGGACGGCGGGCGTGCCCCGGACGAAGGACCGCAGGATCATCTCGGCGACGCGCCGCGAGGTCACCAGCTCCTCGTCGGCCAGCACGCCCGCGAGGAACGGACGCAGCACCCGCTCGGTGAGCGGGCCGTCGAGGCCGCGCCGCCGCAGTTCGGCCATCAACGGGCGGTCCGACCCGGCGCGCACGGCGCTCGCCGGACCGAAGCCGACCGGCGCGGCCCACCGCAGCAGCCGCAGCTTGGTCGCGAGCCCGCCGACGGGTGCCCGCAGGTCCGAGACCAGGCTGCTCGGCAGCCGCCGGGGGTCGCCGAGGGTGAACCGGCCCTCGCCGTGCGCGACGACCACGCCGGCACCGAACGGCTGCAGGTCGAGCGCGCCCACGTCGACCACGCGGCCCACCTCGGGATAGGCGGGGTTGAGCAGCTGAAAACCCCGGTCGAGCAGGGTGCCGTCGACCTCGTCGGTGCGCACCCGGCCCCCGGGGGCCGCGGCGGACTCGAGCACCTCGACGCCGAGGCCGGCCCGCTGCAGGCGCAGAGCGGCGGCGAGACCGGCGAGGCCGGCCCCGACGACGACGACGTCGGTCTGGGTGGGCAGTGGCACGTGACTCCTCAGGGGGGCGGCACGAGGACCTGCGCAGGCACAGTTGCGCAGGTCCCCGTGCCTCATCGGACCGGGTGCCGGGTACCGGCGGGGAGCGCCGGGTCACCCGGTCCGGGTATCAGCGGCCCGGTTGGGGCCGCTGTCGTCCCATCTCGCCGCCCTGCCGGCCGCCGTAGGGGCGGCCGTGGTCGGCGTGCTCGTCGCGGTAGTAGGCCAGCGTGTGGCGTCCGACCTCGATCCGCGAGCCCGAGCGGAGCAGCTTCTCCCGCACGACCTCGCCGTGGACCCGGACCTCCGGACCCGCGGTGCTGATCACGAACTCGTCGCGCTCGGGGTCGCGGTTGATCACGGCGTGGAAGGGCTCGATGTCGGGCAGCACCACCGCGTTGGAGGGGTCGGAGCCGATGCCGACCACGTCGCCCTGCAGCCAGAACACCGACTGCGTCTCGCCGGCCATCACCGAGGCCCGCTCGACGGCCAGGCGGGGAGACCCGGCTCCGGGGGAGTCGGTGCCGGTGAGGCGACGGCGGCGGAACCCGAAGGTCGGCGCGACGGGCAGCATGCTGGGCGGCGGGAACGCCTTCCCCGACGGGAGCACCGGGGGCTGGCCGGCCGCGCGGGAACGCAGCGCCGTCCAGCCGCCGCGCCAGGTGCCGACGCGGATGTGGCGCGAGCCGGTCGCGCGTCGCTGCCACCAGGGGGCCCGGACCGCGCCGATCGTGACGAGGTGGACGCCGTCGCTGACGACCTTGATGGTGATGCCGCGCTCGGCGAACATCTCGGCGGCCGCCGCCACCGTGGGGGCGTCGTCGCTGCCGGCGAAGACACCCGGGTGGTCGAGCTCGAAGGTGAAGTGGTTGGCCTCGCCGTAGAGGTGGCCCCGGGCGGACTGCCCGTCGAGTCCGGTGAGCTCGACGCGCAGGTCGGCGTCGACCTCGACGAGGGTGGCGGCGGGGCTCACGAGCGTCGCGGGTCGTGGTTGTCGCTCGTGGTGACGGTCAGGGTGCCGTCGACCTTCCAGGTGGCGCGGGGCGCCTGCGGCCCGGTGTCACGCGGGATCTCGACGGTCATGTCGGAGAAGGTGTAGTTGATGGCCGCCTCACGCCCGGTGAGGAAGTCCCACATCTTGCGGCCGAGGTCGGTCCAGTCGACGACCTCGGGGGAGCTGTCGTCCATCGCGCGGTTGCTCTGCGGCATGTCGTACCTCCTGCGTTGACCTCAACAAGCTGTTGAGGTTTATGATGGTCAGCATGCCCACCACTGACCGCGATGCGCAAGTCCACGCGTCCGACATGTCTGAGATGTCATCAACAAATTCTTCGACGGAAGAGGCACACCTCAGCATCGGGGACCTGGCCGACCGCACCGGCCTGAGTCCCGCGACGCTGCGGATGTGGGAGACGCGCCACGGGTTCCCCAAGCCGCAGCGCCTCGACAGCGGCCACCGCCGCTACTCCGAGGAGGACGTGTCCACCATCGAGCGGGTGGTGCAGCACAAGGACGCCGGCACCCGGCTCGAGCAGGCGATCCGCCGCGCCATGGCCGACGCCCAGCCCGCGGCCCCGTCGGTGTACGCCTACCTGCGCCGCCGCCACCCTGCGATCGGCGTGCACCGGCTGCGCAAGACGACGCTGCTGGCGCTGTCGTGGGCGATCGAGGACGAGTTCTGCGCGAAGGCCGACCGGGCGTCGATCTACGGCGCCTTCCAGCAGGAGCGCTACTACCGCAAGGCGCAGCCCCGGTGGACCGAGCTGGCCCGGGTGGCGCGCTCGGCCACCGTGCTGGCCGACTTCGGGGCCGACGACCGCGACGCCTCGCCGGTCGAGGTCCACCTCGAGCCCGACGCGCCGATGCGCCGGGAGTGGGCGGTCGTGTGCGACGCCCCCGACCTGCCGATGGTGCTCACCGCGTGGGAGCTGCCCGGCCAGTCCGACGTGCGCGACCGCGACCGGTTGTTCGAGTCGATGTGGACCGTCGACTCCGCCGCCGTCCACGACGCCGCCCGGGTGTGCGCGTCGGTGGCGGGCGTCGAGGCGCCCCCGGTGACCAACCCGCCCGGGTCCTCCGCCGATCCGCTCGCGGTGACCGGCCTGTTCAACCGGATGGTCTCCTACGTCGACCGGTTGAGCTGACTCCCGCCACGACGAGCGGGGTCAGTCCCTAGGCTGCGGCCATGGCCTCCGTCGAGCTGTCCGCTGACCGCGACGCACCTCTCGTCACCCGCGCGGTGGCGCTGCCGTTCCGCCTGGTCGGTGCCGCCGTGCACGTGACGCTGGCCGTCGGCGCCCTGGTGGCGCCCGACGGCCCGGTGCGCCGAGCCGGGGGGTACGCCGACCAGCTGGCCGCCGTGCTCGGGGAGGACGGCATGGTCGGCAAGCTCGACGCGATGTCGCGCGACCCCGAGAGCCCGCTGGGCCGGGTCGCGGCGCTGTCGCAGGCCGCCGGCGAGGAGCGCCCGTTGGGCCGGGCCCTGGCCCCCGGCGGCATCCTCGACCGCGCGCTGGCCGACGACGGCCCGCTCACCCGGTTGCTCAGCGACGACGGCGCCCTCGACCGGATCCTGGCCCCGGGCGGCGCCCTCGACCGGCTGCTGGCCTCGGGCGGCGTGCTCGACCGCCTCCTCGTCGAGGACGGCCCGCTGGAGCGGCTCGTCGACGAGGACGGCCCGCTCGACCGTGTCACCCGGCCCGGGGGAGCGCTGGACACCGTGCTGGCCGAGGGAGGTCTGGTCGACCGGCTGCTCGCCGAGCGCGGCTTCGTGGAGAAGCTCGTCGCCGAGGACGGCACGCTCGACCAGCTGGTGGCGCTGGGCCCGACCCTGGAGCGCGTCTACCCGCAGCTCGATGAGCTCGTCGACGTGCTGCCCGAGCTGCACCGCGCCATCGAGGTGCTCGGCCGCTCGGTCGGGCCGCTCTCCGACCTCGCCAACCGGATCCCCGGCCGCCGCAAGCCGATCGCCGGCTAGCGGCCACGCGTGACCGGAGCGGGACCCGGGATCAGAACAGCCGGCGGGCGGCCCGCTGCTTGAACCGGCCGTAGGGCGGGTTGAGCAGGGGCAGGTCGCGGTGCCACGACGGCCGGCGGTAGACCGCCTTGTGGTGGCTGAAGGTGTCCACGCCCCACCGGCCGTGGTAGCTGCCGTAGCCGCTCTCGCCGACGCCGCCGAAGGGCAGCGAGGACACCAGCAGGTGGGTGAGGGCGTCGTTGACGCAGACCCCGCCCGACGACGTGCTCGCGAGCACCTGGTCGACGACCGCGTCGGAGCCGGTGAACAGGTAGAGCGCGAGCGGCTTGTCGCCCGCGGTGATCGTCGCGCACACCTCGTCGAGGTCGGTGAAGGTGAGCACGGGCAGCACCGGGCCGAAGATCTCCTCGCGCATCAGCGGGGAGTCGAGGTCGGTGGTCCGCACGACCGTCGGGGCGACGTACCGCTCCTCGAGGTCGACCTCGCCGCCGACGACCACCTCGTGGCCGCCGCCGTCGAGCAGCGCCTGGACCCGCTCGGTGTGGCGCCGGTTGACCATGCGGCCGAAGTCGGCCGACGTGCGCGGGTCGGCGCCGTAGCGCGTGCGGATCTCGGCCGCCAGCGCGTCGAGGAAGGCCTGCTCGACGTCGCGGTGCACGTAGACGTGGTCCGAGGCGACGCAGGTCTGACCGGAGTTGAGGAAGCGCGAGAACGCCACCCGGCTCGCGGCGAGCCGCACGTTGGCGTCCTGCGCCACGATCACCGGCGACTTGCCGCCGAGCTCGAGGGTGACCGGGGTCAGGTGCTTCGCGGCCGCCTGCGCCACGATGCGGCCCACGGTGCCGTTGCCGGTGTAGAAGACGTGGTCGAAGCGCTGCTCGAGCAGGGCCGTGGTCTCCGGCACGCCGCCCTCGACGACCGCCACCGCGGCCGGGTCGAGGTAGGCGGGCACCCAGCGGGCGAAGGCGCGCGAGGTGGCCGGCGCGACCTCCGAGGGCTTGAGCACGACGGCGTTGCCGGCGGCGAGCGCCGCCGCGAGCGGGCAGGCCAGCAGCTGCACGGGGTAGTTCCACGGACCGATCACCAGGGCCACGCCCAGCGGCTCGACCACGACCGAGGCCTTGGCCGGCTTGAACAGCGCCGGCACCTTCTGCCGGCGGGGCGCGGTCCAGGCCTCGAGGTTCTCCTGCAGGTCCTCGACCTCGCGCACGCTCGCGCGCAGGTCGGCGGCCCACGCCTCGAACGGCGGCCGGCCGAGGTCCTCGACGAGCGCCGCGGTGAACTCCGCCTCGCGCTCGACCAGCATCCGCTTCAGCGCGGCGAGCTGCTCGTGGCGCCAGGCCAGGGAGCGCGTCCGGCCCGAGGTGTACGCCGCCCGCAGCCGCGGCACGAGCAGCTCGGGTGCCTCGCGGGTGTCGTCGGCCGGCGGGCTGTCCAGGGTGGTCATGCCCCCAGCGTCGCCGACGACCCCGGCCCGCACAACGGCGGGTCGGCGGCCCACGGGTCGGGCACGGCGCACGACAGGTGGTGCACCGGCGTACATTGTCGAGTGACCTGATCGAGATACACCTCAACAAGGAGGCGATCGTGAGCGACCAGCTGCGGTTCCACTGGTTCCTGCCGACCAACGGCGGTGACGGCCGCCAGATCGTCGGGGGCGGCCACGGCGTGAGCGCCGGGGCCTCCGGTCGACCGGCGTCGATCTCCTACCTGGGCCAGATCGCCCGCGCAGCGGAGGACGTCGGCTTCGAGGCCGCGCTGACGCCGACCGGCGCCTGGTGCGACGACGCCTGGCTGTCCACCGCGATGCTGAGCCAGGTCTCGGAGCGGCTGAAGTTCCTGGTCGCCTTCCGTCCCGGCCTGACCTCGCCGTTCCTCGCCGCCCAGATGGCCGGCACCTTCCAGAACCGCACGGGCGGCCGGCTGCTGCTCAACGTGGTGACGGGCGGGGAGAGCCACGAGCAGCGGATGTTCGGCGACTTCCTCGACAAGGACGCCCGCTACGCCCGCGCCGGGGAGTTCCTCGAGGTGGTGCGTCGGCTCTGGACGGGGGAGGCGGTCACCTTCGAGGGCGAGCACGTCCACGTCGAGGACGCCGTGCTCGCGCACGTCCCCGACCCGTTGCCGGAGATCTACTTCGGGGGGTCCTCGCCCGCCGCCGGCGCGGTGGCCGCGCGGCACGCCGACGTCTACCTGACCTGGGGCGAGCCGCCGGACGCCGTGCGCCAGAAGGTCGAGTGGATCCGCAAGCTCGCCGCCGACGAGGGCCGCGAGGTGCGCTTCGGCATCCGGATGCACACCATCAACCGCGACACCTCGGCCGAGGCGTGGGCCGAGGCCGACCGGCTGCTCGACGCCATCGACCCCGCGTCGGTGAAGAAGGTCCAGGACGGGCTGCGCCGGAGCGAGTCCGAGGGGCAGCGCCGGATGCTCGCCCTCAACGGCGGCTCCAAGGACGGGCTGGAGATCCACCCCAACGTCTGGGCCGGTGTCGGCCTGGTGCGCGGCGGCGCCGGGACCGCCCTGGTGGGGTCGCACGAGGAGGTGGCCGACCGGATCGAGGAGTACGCCGAGATCGGCATCGAGGAGTTCGTGCTCTCGGCCTACCCCCACCTCGAGGGCGCCTACTGGTTCGGCGAGGGCGTGCTGCCCGAGCTGGCCCGGCGGGGCCGGTGGACCCACCCGCACCCGCAGCGCGAGCAGGGCGCCGCCGTGCCGTTCGGCTCCGCCCGGTGAGCGACCGGGCCGGCGGTCCCCGGGTCGCGGTGGTCGTGGGCAACCCCCGGTCGGGGTCCCGCACCCGGGCCGCCGGGGTGCACGTCGCCCGGGAGCTGGCCGGCGAGCCCGACCTGGTGGTCGACCTCGCCGACCTCGGCACCACCCTGCTCGACTGGTCCGCGCCCGAGGTGACGGCGCTCGTCGAGCAGGTGGGCGCCGCCGACCTGGTGGTGGTCGCGAGCCCGACGTACAAGGCGACCTACACCGGCCTGCTCAAGCTGTTCCTCGACCGCTTCGCCGGCGACACCGGCCTGCGCGGGGTCGCGGTGCCGCTGATGCTCGGCGGGTCGCCCGCCCACGCGCTGGCCGGCGAGCTCCACCTGCGGCCGCTGCTGGCCGAGCTGGGCGCGCTGCTGCCGACGCGGGCGCTCTACGTGCTGGACCGCGACCACGACGACCCCGCGGCGTACGACGCGTGGCTGGCGACGGCGCGCCCCGCCGTGCGCGCGCTGCTCGACCGCGAGACCACAGGAGCACCGTGACCGTCACCGCCCAGTCGGGCAGCTTCCCGACCAACCAGGACCTCGACCCCGTGCGGCTGCGCGAGGCCTTCGGGACGTTCCCCAGCGGGGTCGTCGCCGTGGCCGCGACCGTCGCGGGCGTGCCGACCGGCCTGGCCGCGTCGTCCTTCACCTCGGTCAGCCTCGAGCCCCCGCTGGTGTCGTTCTCGGTCGCCAACTCCTCGGGCACCTGGCCGGCGCTGCGCCGTGCCGACCACCTCGGCGTGACGGTGCTCGCGGACCACCACGGCGAGGCCTGCCGCCAGCTCGCCGGGCCGGCGGGCCAGCGCTTCGAGGGCCTGGCGTGGACCTCCCACGACGACGGGGCGCTGACGCTCGACGACGGCCTGGCCCGGTTCGACTGCACGATCTACCGCGAGGTCGAGGCCGGCGACCACACCCTGGTGCTGCTGGCCCTCCACGGCTACGACCACGCGCCGGTCGACGCCGACCACCCGGCGCACGAGCAGGCCGGCCCCCTGGTCTTCCACCGCAGCGGCTTCGGGTCGGTCAGCGCCCACGAGGGGTGAGGACCGCGCCGCCTCGCTAGCGTCGGGGTCCCCGCCCTCAGGAGGACACCCGTGGACCCGTTCGACGCGCTCACCCTGGAGCAGCTGCGCACCCGGCAGAGCATGAAGTGGCACCGGTTCGACCCCGACGTGCTGCCGCTGTGGGTCGCCGAGATGGACGTGCTGCTCGCCGACCCCGTCCGCGAGGTCCTGGTGCGGGCCGTGCGCGACGGCGACACCGGCTACCCCGGCACCACGCCGTACGCCGAGGCGCTGGCCGCGTTCGCCGAGCAGCGCTGGGGCTGGTCGGGCCACGACCCCGCCCGCACCGCGCTGGTCGCCGACGTGATGACCGGCGTGGCCGAGGCGGTGCGGCTGGTGACCGGACCGGGCTCGACCGTGGTGGTCAGCCCGCCGGTCTACCCGCCGTTCTTCGGCTACCTCGAGGACACCGGGCGCGAGGTGCTCGAGGCGCCGCTGGGCGACGACGGACGGCTCGACCTCGAGGGTCTCGGCGAGGCGTTCGAGCGGGCCACCTCCGGCGGCCGGGCCGCGGCGTACCTGCTCTGCTCGCCGCACAACCCGACCGGCGTGGTGCACACGGCCGAGGAGCTGACCGCGCTGGCCGACCTGGCACGGGCCGCGGGAGTGCGGGTCGTGGCCGACGAGATCCACGCCCCGCTGGTGCTCGACGGGCCCGGCTTCGTGCCGTGGCTCTCGGTCGATCCCGCCGGGCTCGCGGTGACCTCGGCCTCGAAGGCGTGGAACCTCGCCGGCCTCAAGGCCGCGGTGCTCGTCGCCGGGCCCGACGCGGCCGCCGACCTGGCCCGGCTGCCCGAGGTCGCCACCCACGGGCCGAGCCACCTCGGCGTGCTCGCCCACACCGCCGCGCTGCAGCATGGCGGCCCCTGGCTCGACGACGTGCTGGCCGCGCTGCGTGCCCGGCGCGACCTGCTGGGCACGCTGCTGGCCGAGCACCTGCCGCAGGTCTCGTGGACGCCGCCGCGGGCGACCTTCCTGGCCTGGCTCGACTGCTCCGGGCTGGGCCTGACCGGGCCGTACGCCGACGCCCCGGCGCCCCGGGGCGTGATGAACGCCGACGCGGGCCCGGCGCGCGCGTTCCTGGAGCGCTCGCGGGTCGGGCTGGCCGCCGGCACCGCGTTCGGCGCCGGCGGCCTCGACCACGTCCGGGTGACGATGGCGACCAGCACGGAGGTGCTGACCGAGGCGGTCACCCGGATGGCGCGGGTCAGCGGCTGAGGCCCTCCAACCGCTGTGCGACCCAGCCCACGACGTCGGCCTCGACCTCGTCGCGGTTGGTCTCGTTGAACACCTCGTGCCGCGCCTCGGGGTAGGTGAGCAGGGTGACGTCGTCGA
Organism: Marmoricola sp. Leaf446; assembly: GCF_001424755.1. Classification (GTDB taxonomy): domain Bacteria; phylum Actinomycetota; class Actinomycetes; order Propionibacteriales; family Nocardioidaceae; genus Marmoricola. Next base: position 416,837 of record NZ_LMRF01000006.1, on the reverse strand, counting down.
GCCCGGCGGCGGTGTAGCGCGACACCAGGGCGTTGACCAGCGCCAGGTCGCCGCCCACCGGGTCGTGGGTGCCGACCGCGACCAGCACGGGCAGCGAGCTCGGGATCGCGGCCACGGCGTCGGGGTCGGCCATCCGCCGGGCGGCCACGAACATCTGCCGGCCCCCCTCGCCGTCCAGCCCGAAGCCGCACAGCGGGTCGGCGACGTAGGCGTCCACCTGTGCCTCGTCGCGGCTGAGCCAGTCGTAGTCGGTGCGCGCCGGCGCGAACGGCGCGTTGAACATCGACAGGTCGAGCGGGGCGTCGAGGTCGAGCGCGGGCTCCAGCAGGTCGATGACGGCGGTGCCGGTGAGCACCACCGCGTCGGGGTCGTCGCCGCGGTCGAGCAGGTGCTGCTGGGTGGCGAAGGACCCCATCGAGTGCCCGAGCAGCACGTGCGGCAGCCCCGGGTGCGCCTCGCGGGCCAGGTCGCCGAGCCGCCCGACGTCGCGCACCAGCTCGGTCCACCCCTCGGCCCCGATCACCCCCGGCTCGGTCCCGGCCCGCTGCACGGTCGTCCCGTGGCCCCGGTGGTCCTGGCCGTAGACGACCCAGCCGCGGGCGGTGAGCTGCGCGGCCAGGTGGTCGTAGCGGCGTACGTGCTCACCCATGCCGTGCGTCAGCCGCACCACCGCCGTCGGCTCGCCCTCGGGGTCCCACCGGTAGGCCTGCACGGTCACCCCGCCCGCGCTGGGCAGGTCGATCGGCGTCGGCTCGGGGGCGGTCTGGCTCATGCGGGCTCCTCGGGGTGGATCGGACGAAACGGATGGCGGACGGGGGAACACTGCCCGTGGGTGCCCGGTATGCGGCGTTCGGCGGGCAGTTTCACCGGCTGGCCGGTGAAACTGCCCCCCTCACACGTACCGCTCCCGCACCCTCCGCTTCACCAGCTTGCCGGTGGGGGTGCGGGGGAGGGAGTCGACGAAGTCGACGGAGCGGGGGGCCTTGAGGTGGGCGATGCGCTCGCGGACGTAGCCGATCAGCTCGGCCTCGAGGTCGGGCCCGGGGGTGGCGTCCTCGGCGGGTCGGACGACCGCCTTGACGACCTCGCCCATGTCGTCGTCGGGCACGCCGATCACCGCGACGTCGTGGACGGCGGGGTGCAGGGTGAGGACGTCCTCGACCTCCTGGGGATAGATGTTCGCCCCGCCCGAGATGATCATGAACGCCTTGCGGTCGGTGAGGTAGACGAAGCCGTCCTCGTCGATGCGACCGATGTCGCCGGTGGTGGCCCAGGTGTCGTGCCGCGGGTGCTGCGCGGCGCGGGTGGCGTCGGGGTCGTGGTGGTAGACGAACGGCATCTGCTCGCGCTCGAAGTAGATCAGCCCGACTTCGCCGGTCGGCACCTCGTCCTGGTCGGGCGTCGACTCGTCGCAGACGTGCACCACGCCGAGGCCGGCCCTCCCGACCGTGCCGGGCCGCTGCAGCCAGTCCTGCGGCCCGACCAGGGTGACGCCGGCGGCCTCGGTGGCGGCGTAGTACTCGTGCAGCACCGGGCCCCACCAGTCCATCATCCGCTGCTTGACCTCCACCGGGCACGGCGCGGCGGCGTGGATCGCGACGCGCAGCGAGGACACGTCGTACGCCGCCCGCACCTCCTCGGGCAGCTTGAGCATCCGCACGAACATCGTCGGCACCCACTGGCTGTGGGTCACCCGGTGCTCCTGCACCAGCGCCAGCGCGCGCTCGGCGTCGAAGCGCGACATCACCACGACGGTGCCGCCGGTGGCGGTGATCATGCCGACGAAGCGCAGCGGTGCGGCGTGGTAGAGCGGGGCGGGGGAGAGGTAGACGGTCTCGCCGTCGAAGCCGTAGAGCTTCGCGAACACCGCCAGCAGCAGGTCGCCGGGCTCGTCGACCTGCCGGTCGGGCAGGCTCGGCCGGATCGCCTTGGGGTGGCCGGTGGTGCCGGAGGAGTAGAGCATGTCGTTGCCGGCCGGCTGGTCGTCGTACGGCACGGGGGAGGCGGCGGCCAGCGCCGACTCGTAGTCCTCGAAGCCCTCGACCTCGCCGTCGAAGGCCAGCCGCAGCTCCAGGCCCGGCACCGCGGCGGCCAGGGCCAGCGCCTGCTCCCGCCGGTCGGCGCTCGCGACCAGCACCCTCGCGCCGCAGTCGCGCAGGATGTAGACCAGCTCCTCGGTCGCGAGGTGGTGGTTGAGCGCGGTGACGTAGAGGCCGCTGCGCAGGACGGCCCAGTAGACCTCGTGGTAGCGCAGCGAGTTCTCCGACAGCAGCGCCACGTCGTCGCCGACGGTCAGACCGGCGAACCCGGCCGTGCCCTCGCCGTCGCGCAGCACGTGCGCGAGCCGGACCGAGCGCTCCTCGAGCTCGCCGTAGGTCAGGGTCTCACCGGTGTCGGCCATCACCAGGGCGACCTTGTCGGGGGTGGTGGCGGCGTGGGTGCCCGGGAACACGTGTCCTCCTGCGGGGTACGACGGGCCGCCACTGTGACCGACGCCACGCCCTGCGGCAACCCCCTCAGTCGTGCCCCCGAGCTCGGGGTCGGGAGCCCAGCCGTGCCCGCAGTCGTGCGTTCTCGGCCTCGAGGTCGAGCACGCGGGCGACGCCCACCAGGTTGAGGCCCTCGGCGAGCAGGTCGCGGATGCGGTGCAGCGTGTCGATGTCCGCGGCGCTGTACAGGCGGGTCCCGCCCTCGGTGCGGTCGGGCCGCAGCAGGCCGCGCCGCTCGTAGACCCGCAGGTTCTGCACCTGCATCGCGACCATCTCGGCGGCCACCGAGATCGCGTAGACGCCGCGGTGGTGGGTCGGGGGACGGGGCACGACTCCTCCGGGAAAAGTGGATGACGGACTTGAAAGAAGCACCTCGGTCGATCTATAAAACCTGTATCAGACATTACAGGTCGTCCCGACGACCTGACGACTCCGAGGAGGAAGAGATGTTGCTGCGCACCACCGACCCGTTCCGTGACCTCGACCGCCTCGCCCAGCAGATGATGGGCACGGCGACCCGACCCGCGGCGATGCCGATGGACGCCTGGCGCGAGGGCGACCGGTTCGTGATCGAGTTCGACCTGCCGGGCGTCGCCCGCGAGACCATCGACCTCGACGTCGAGCGCAACGTGCTCACCGTCCGGGCCGAGCGGCTGCCACGCAACGGCGACTGGGAGATGCTGACCTCCGAGCGCAGCCGCGGCATGTTCAGCCGTCAGCTGGTCCTGGGGGACAACCTCGACCTCGACCGGATCCAGGCCGACTACGCCGACGGCGTGCTGCGGCTGGTGGTCCCGGTCGCGGAGCGGGCCAAGCCGCGCAAGATCGAGGTCGGCAGCGGGTCGTCCCAGGAGCACCACCAGCTCCACGGGTAATCCGAAAACCGCCCAATTCGGGCGCCGACTCTCGTACGGTGGTCCGGAAAGGCGCCGTCGTCCGACGGTGGAGACCGACATGGGTGCACACCGGCGACGCGCGACCACCTGGCGCGTCCTCGTGGGAGCGACGACGGCCGCCCTGGTGCTGGGCGGGTGCGGGGCCACCGACGCGGAGCCGCAGGCGGCCGAGCTGCCCGCGGCTGCGCCGTCCACCACCCCGGCCGCCGAGGAGGAGCAGGCCGTCGAGATCGTCGGCGCCCCCGACCCCGAGGCGTTCTCGGTCGGGGACCCGCAGTCGGCGCCCGAGCCCGGCGGGGGGCTCTACCCCGTCTCCGACGTCCACCGGATCAGCCACGACGGGCCGTTGGCCGCGCCGACGCTGGTCCGGGTGGCGCTGGACAACGCCGTCCCGCGTGGCACGCCGGTCGTCGTGGTCAGCCGCGCGGCGCCCGACCAGCCGTGGACCTACCTCGAGGGCGACCTCGACGCCGGGCGACGCCACGTCGAGCTGATCGTCTCCCAGGTGGGCGACATCGGCGTCCTGGCGATGGATCGGCGCGCCGTGCTCGACGCGGTGCGCGAGGACCTGGCCGACGTGCCCGCCCTCCCGGCCCCCGAGACGGCCACCGCGTCCTGCGTCGGGTCGAAGGCGGCCCGCGAGGACGGCTACGGCGCCCGGTCCTGGAAGCGCAGCACGCTCGCCTGGTGCTTCGGCGACGTCGGCGAGGGCCGCACGCTGCGCCTGACCAACACCCGCAGCGTGCCGGTCCGGGTCAGCGTGCCCGGGGTCGAGGCGCCCGCGACCACCGGCTCCACCACCGAGGGCACCCCCTGGGACGCCTGGTCCGCCGCGGTCGGCGGCGGCGGTGGCGCGGGGGGCACCTGGCTGGCGCCGGGCCGCACCGCGTCGTACGACGTCGAGCTCGACCCGGGCAGCACGCTGCTCGCCACCGCCACCGACGACGCCCGGGGCCGCTCGGTGCAGGCGCTGCGCTCGCTGGCCACCACGCTCTCCGCCCGGCTGCGCGCCTTCGGCGTGGAGGGGGCGCCTACCGCGCGCAAGCTGTTCGCCGACCTGCTGGGCGAGCGCAGCTGCACCCGTGCGCTCGGCAAGGACGCCGTGGCCCTGCTCGAGGGCTGCGCCGGGGAGGGCGCGCTGGGCACCCTGGTGCCCGCCTCCGGCGTGCTGCTGGCCCCCGTCCTGGACGCGCCCGTGCTCCGCGGCGCCCTGACCGAGGAGCTCGGCCGCCTGGCGGAGCGGGCGGCCGGCGTCGAGCAGCGCATCGAGGTCAGCCGCGACGAGCCCACCTTCGAGGGCCTCGTCGGCGCCTACCGCGGCCCGCGCCGCAGCCTCGTGGTCGGCGAGACCGGTCTGGTGACCGAGCGGCTGGCCGGACCGAAGGGTCCGGTGATCGACCTGACCTACCAGCTCGCCGACGCCACCGGCACCGGCGCGAAGCGCGGCGCGACGGCGACGCTGACGGCCGTGGAGGTGACGGACCGCACCATGATCAGCGGCACGCTGCCCGTGGTGGGGATGACCGGCCGGTTCGCGCTCGATGCCGGCGTCGTCACCCCGCCGTTCCTCGGCACGACCTACTGCACCGCCGAGGCCGCGAAGCGCTGCGCCGGCTGAGGCCCGGCCGGCGGGAGCTCACCCGGCGGCGAGGACCGCGGCGAGGTCGAGCGGCGGCCGGCCGGTGAGCCGCTCGACGTGGTCGGTGACCTGCTCGAGCTCGCCGGCCGCGATCGCGGTGTAGGTGCTGACCCAGGCGTCGTACTGCCACTGCGGCGCGTCCCACGCCCGGCGCGAGGCGTAGGCCTCCTCCACCGTCTCGTCCTCGAACCGCACCTCGCGGCCCTGGGCCGCACCGATCACGGCGGCGGCCTCGGCCAGCGTGATCGCCTCCGGCCCGGTCAGGTCGTACGTCGCCCCGGCGTGCGCGTCGGGGTCGGCCAGCACCGCCGCCGCCACCCGGGCGACGTCCTCGCGGGCCACCGCGGCCACCCGGCCCTCGCCGGCGGGCCCGCGCAGCACGCCCTCCTCGCCCGCGAACAGCGGCAGCACGTCGAGGTAGAAGTTGTCGCGCAGGAACGTCGTGGTCATCCCCGACGCCCGCAGGTGCTCCTCGGTGGCGTGGTGGTCGCGGCCCAGGGTGAAGGTGCAGGTGGGGGACGCGCCGACGAAGGAGGTGTAGACGACGTGGCGCACCCCGGCCTCGGCGGCCGCGTCGACGAAGGCGCTGTGCTGGTCGAGCCGGTCGGCGCTCTCCGAGCCCGAGACCATCAGCAGCGTCTCGATGCCGTGCAGCGCGGCCAGGCAGGAGTCGCGGTCGGCGTACCCCGTGAACCGGACCGGGATCCCGCCCTCGACCGGGGCGACGCGGGCGGGGTCGCGGGCCAGCAGCCGGGCGGCGACGCCGCGCTCGCCGAGCAGCGCGGAGACGCGTCCGCCGAGCGCGCCGGTGACGCCGGTCAGGGCGAGGGTGGGTCCGGTGACGGGTGCAGGAGTCCCAGTAGTCATGGGCCCATGGTGCACCCCAGGGGGCAGGGGGTTGGATGGGCGCCATGGCAGCTGCGACGAGCCCCCGCTCCCTCGGGTCCACCCTGTACGACGCCTACCCCGCTCCCTCGGAGAAGGCGGTGGCGCTGCACGCCGAGCTCGTCGACTTCATGGAGACCGAGGTGTTCCCGGCCGAGGCGACCTACGACGCCTACCGCGAGCAGGTCGGTCCCGAGGACCACACCGTGCCACCGGTGATCGAGGAGCTGAAGAAGAAGGCGCAGTCCCGCGGGCTGTGGAACCTCTTCCTGCCCTCGGAGTCGGGCCTGACCCAGCTGGAGTACGCCGCGATGGCCGAGCTGTCCGGGTGGAGCAACGAGCTCGCGCCCGAGGCGATGAACTGCCAGGCGCCCGACACCGGCAACATGGAGCTGCTGCACCTGATCGGCACCGAGGAGCAGCAGCGGCAGTGGCTCGACCCGCTGCTGCGTGGCGAGATCCGCTCGGCCTTCGCGATGACCGAGCCGGCCGTGGCCAGCTCCGACGCCACCAACATCGCGACCCGGATCGTGCGCGACGGCGACGACTACGTCGTCAACGGCACCAAGTGGTGGAGCAGCGGCGCCGCCGACCCGCGCTGCTCGCTGCTCATCACGATGGGCAAGACCGACCCCGAGGCCGCCACCCACCGCCAGCAGTCGATGATCATCGTCGCCGCCGACACCCCGGGCGTGGAGATCAAGCGGTCCTACCCGGTCTTCGGCCGCCAGGACCAGCACGGCCACTGCGTCGTGGAGTTCCACGACGTCCGGGTGCCGGCCACCAACCTGCTCGGCGAGGAGGGCGGCGGGTTCGCCGCGGCCCAGGCCCGGCTCGGCCCGGGCCGCATCCACCACGTGATGCGGGCGCTGGGCGCCGGCGAGCGTGCGCTGCAGATGATGGTCGAGCGCACCCAGGAGCGGGTGGCGTTCGGTCGGCCGCTGGCCGAGCAGTCCTCGGTGCGCGAGCGGATCGCGGAGTCGCGGATCCAGCTCGAGCAGGCCCGGGCGCTGTGCCACCGGGCGGCGTACGTCATCGACAGCCAGGGCAACAAGGCCGCCCGCCACCTCATCGCCGCCGCCAAGGTGGCGGTGCCGCGCGCGGTCAACGACGTCATCGACCGCGCCATCCAGGTGCACGGCGGCGCCGGCATCTCCGACGCGACCCCGCTGGCGATGATGTACGGCTGGCACCGCGCGATGCGCATCTTCGACGGGCCCGACGAGGTGCACCTGACCTCGCTGGCGCGCGCCGAGCTCGGCGCGGAGCCGCTGTTCACGCTGCCCAAGCCGCACTTCACGTGAGCCCGGCCGGCAGCCCGGGCGGGCCGGTCCGCACCGAGGTCCGCGACCAGACGCTCGTGATCACCCTCGACCGGCCCGAGGCGCGCAACGCCGTCGACGCGGCGGTCGCGGCCGGGGTGGCCGCCGCGCTGGACCACCTCGACGCCACCGAGGAGCTGCGCGTCGGCGTGCTCACCGGCGCCGGCGGCACCTTCTGCTCCGGCATGGACCTCAAGGCGTTCCTCGCCGGCGAGTCGCCGATGGTGGAGGGCCGTGGCCTGGCCGGGCTGACGCAGCGGGCCCCCGAGAAGCCGCTGATCGCGGCGGTGGAGGGCTGGGCGCTGGCCGGCGGGTTCGAGATCGCGCTGGCCTGCGACCTGGTGGTCGCGGCCGAGGACGCCCGGTTCGGCGTGCCCGAGGTCAAGCGGGGCCTGGTCGCCGCGGCCGGCGCCGCGCTGCGGCTGCCCGAGCTGCTGCCGCTGCCGATCGCCCTGGAGCTGCTGCTCACCGGCGACCCGATCGACGCCCGCCGCGCGGCCGGGCTCGGCCTGGTCAACCGGGTGGTGCCGACCGGTCTGGCGCTGGAGGCGGCGCTGGAGCTGGCGGCCCGGATCGCCGCGAACGGCCCGCTGGCGGTGGCCGCGTCACGGCGCGTCGCCCGCGCCTCCCGCGGCTGGTCGGACGCGGAGCGGTGGGACAAGCAGGACGAGCTCACGCTGCCGGTGTTCCTCAGCGAGGACGCCCAGGAGGGTCCACGCGCCTTCGCGGAGAAGCGGCCGCCGCGCTGGCAGGGGCGCTAGCCGTCGGTGCCGCTCAGCCGACGGGCGTGAACCCCTCGGAGCGCTCGCCGTCGATGCGGTAGGTGCCGTCGTCGAAGGCCAGGTCGAGCACGGTCGGCCCGGGGCCGTTGTCGAAGTTCTCGAACCGCACCTGGTAACTGACGCTGAGGTCGTCGGGGTTGGCCTGGATGCTGAGCACCCGACCCGAGGTGGCGCGGTCCCAGAAGGCGCGGTAGCGCTCGATGCCACCGCTCTCCCGCTGGAACTTCGGCGTCAGCATCGTCCACGCGGCGTCGGGGTCCGCGGCGACCGTCGAGACGTAGCTGCGGATGAAGTCCCGCATGCCCGCGGCGGTCGGCCCGGCGGGCGTCGAGGCCGATGCTGACGGCGAGGGCGACTCCGAGGGGGACTCCGACGGGCTGGCCGAGGCGGTGGGCGAGGCGCTGGGCCGCGAGGCCGCGGGCTCGTCGCCGTCTCCGCCGAGCAGCGGCAGCACCAGGACGGCGAGCAGCACGAGCGCGAGCAGGGCCGCCGCACCCAGCAGCAGGGCTCGGCGGCGCCGGGGGTCGCGGTGGTCAGGGTCGTCCCGGTCGTCCCCAGCGCCCCTCCCGGGGTCGGCGTGGCCGACGGTGGGCGGGGCGGGTGGGCCGGGCGCCGCCGCCGGTGCCGCCGGGGCCGCTGCCGGGGCCGGTGCCGGGCTGATCCGCTGGGTCGGCTCGTCGGCGGGGGAGGGTGCAGCCGCGGCCCCGACGGCGGGGGCAGCCGCGGTCGGCCCCGCGGCGTCGCGGCCCGCGGCGAGGTAGTCGCGGACCTGCGCCATCGACCAGCGCTGCTCCGGGTCGCGGACCATGGTGCCGGCCAGGACGGGCGCCAGCCAGCCGGCCTCGTCGAGCCGCGGCGGCTCCTCGTGGACGATCCGGTAGAGCGTGCCCAGCACGTTGTCGCCCGAGTCGTAGGGCTTGCGGCCGGCCAGCACGTGCCAGGCGGTCGCCCCGAGCGACCAGACGTCGGCCGCGGCGCCGCCGCCGGTGCCGGTGGCGATCTCGGGAGCGAGGTAGGCCGGGGAGCCGGTCACCATGCCGGTCTGGGTCAGCGACGGGTCGCTCGCGACGCGGGCGATGCCGAAGTCGGCCAGCTTGGCGACGCGGCCGTGCTCGAGCAGCACGTTGGACGGCTTGACGTCGCGGTGGGCGATGCCGGCCGCGTGGGCGGCGACCAGCGCGTCCGCGACCTGCCACAGCAGCGGGGCGGCCTCGTCGGGCGAGAGCCGCCCGCGCTCACGGACCAGGGCGTCGAGGGTCGGCCCCTCGACGTACTCCATGACCAGCCAGCGGGCCCCGCTGTCGCCGTCGACCACGACGTCGAAGACGAGCACGACGTGGGGGTGGTGCAGCTGGGCGCTGAGGCGCGCCTCGCGCTCGGCCCGCGCCAGGTCGGTGGAGTCGGCGCCCGGCAGCAGGCCGATGCGCTTGAGCGCGACCCGTCGACCGAGGGTCTCGTCACGGCCGAGCCACACCGCGCCGGAGCCGCCGCGGCCGACCTCGCGCTCGAGCGAGTACCTGCCTGCGATCACGGTGGGCCTTCGGTGCTGGGACGTCACGGGAGGGCCATCGTAGGGGGCGCCGGGCCGCGGGCCCCGGGCTGGGACGTGGGCCGGGGGATCAGGAGTAGCGGTGGCTCTTCGCCGCGTGCCCGGCCTCGCGGGTGCAGGTGCGACCGCTCATGTTGCGGTGGCCGCACAGGGCCTCGGCGGCCCCCGTGGCGGCGGACCCGGCGGCGGGATCGGCGGGCTTGGGGGGCTTGGCGGCGCGGGCGCCGCGGGGCGATGCCTCCTCGGGGGGCGCGACGGGCGGGGTGGCCCGTCGGGCCGCCGGGCGGGTGCCCGCACGGGCGGCGTTCTGCTCGAAGCGTGCCTCGCGCATGGCGCGCAGGTTGTCCATCTTGCTCATCGTCGGCTCACCGGGTGAGCCTACGGGCCGGCGCCGACAGACCGGTGATCAGCCGAACCAGGTGCGTCGCACGACACCGTCGTCGTCGTGCTCGAGGTTGAGCCGGTCGTCGACGTGGTCCATCGTCAGCAGGTCGTCGGGGCGGTGCGAGCGCACCCGCCACCCGCGCTCCTCGGCGAGGTGGCCGGCCTCCTCGACCGGCCGGCCGACCAGGTCGGCGGCCGGGTCGTCGGGCTGCTCGGACCGGTCGTCGTGCTGGTGGTCGGGGGTTCCGCCCGGATCAGGGGCCGCGTCGTCCATCGGGCCACCCTGCCCCACCGGACGGGGCTACGTCGTGGGGTGGTCCACCCGGGCGCCCTCGACGAGCCGCCAGTCGTCGCCGACGCGCTCGACCAGCCCGCGCTCCTCGAAGGCCTCCAGCCACCCCGTCATGGGCCACCAGCCCCACCGGTCGCGGAAGACGGCGCCGTTGCGCACCACCGCCTCGAGGTGCTGCACCGGCGGCGACGACGTCGGGTGGTGCTGGTGGTAGGCGCGGGCGTCGCCGAGCCAGCCGTGCTCGAGCCCGCGCTCCACGACGAGCATGCCGAAGTCGGTGTCCTCCCCGCCGTACCCGACGTAGTCCTCGCAGAAGCCGCCGGTGGCCTCCCAGGCCCGCGCGGACAGGGCGAAGGACAGCGACCAGAACAGCTCGGGCGGGGCCCCCAGCACCCGCTGCCCGGGGGGCGGCATCGCGCGGGCGGGGTGGGGGGAGTCGAGCGTCCACGGGGTCGCGAGCTGCTCCTCGTCGAGGCCCGCGGGCAGGTAGGTCACCGGGCCCGACCACACCACGTCGGGGTCGTCGGTCACGGCGGCGTCGTAGGACGAGACGAGGTGGGGCCCGGCGAGGCAGTCGACGTCGAGGAAGACCAGCACCCGTGCACCGCCCGCCAGGGCGCGCTCGGCGCCGGCGTTGCGGGCCGCCGCGAGGGGCAGCTGCCGCGGGTCGGCGTCGAGGTGCACCACGGTCGGGCGCACGCCGTCTCGGGGGGAGAAGTCGACCAGGCCGGGGTCGTCCATGGCCACCACGACCCACTGCCCGGGCCGGACGGTCCCGCGGGACAGCGACCGCTGCTGGCGGGCCAGGTGCTCGCGACGGCCGCGCACGAGGGTGATGACGGCGACGTGGTCGGAGGTCGCGCGGGCCGACGGGCTCACGGGAGCGCCACCTCGGCGACCGCCTTGGCGACCCGGGCGGGCGCGTCGGGGTCGACCCAGCCCCGCCAGGCCTCGCCGTCGAGGGCGGCGGCCGCGTCGAGGGTCTCCTCGCGCAGCGCCTCGGCGCCGGAGGCGGCCACGACGACCGGCCAGTCACCGGCGGCCAGCACCCGGGCGGTGGCGTGCTGCTCGTCGTACGGGCGGGGGAAGGGGACCACGACCGCGGGTCGCCGCAGCGCGGCGACGTCGGCGAGGGAGCCCAGCCCGGCCTGGGCGACGACCAGCCCGGCGGAGGCGAGCACCGCGGCCGGGTCCTCGACCCAGGTGCCGCCGCCCCCGAGCACCGTCCACCGCCAGCGCGGCAGCCGACGACCCAGGTCCGTGGCGGACTCCTCGGTCAGCCGTCCGCCCCCGCGGCCCTGCAGCACCACGGCGTGGCCGGGGTCGGGCGCCGGGCGCGCGGGCCCCGCGTCGAGACCGGTGGTGCCGAGCCGCGAGATGGCGCCGACCGGCTGCACCCGGGTGCGGACGTCGAGGGGCAGCCGGGGCGTGAAGCCCCCGGCGACGCGCTGCTCGGCGGCGGCGGGCCAGGGCGCGACGAGCGCGGAGGCGGAGCGGTAGGCCGCGAGGTGCGCGTCGTCGGCCCGGTGGCCGGGCTGCACCACGGTGACCGTGGGCACCCCGTGCAGCCGCACCAGCCAGGCGACCTCGGCCGACACGTCGACCACGAACGCCCGGGGTCGGGCCGACGCCAACCACCCGGAGATCGCGCCCTGCCGGGCCAGCAGCCCGCCGTCGCCGCGGGGCGCCCAGTGGAGCGCGCCGCCGGCCGTCGGGTCGACGGCGACCGCCGGGTCGGTGACGTCCTCCAGGGGCAGCCGCACCCAGGGGCCGGGCCACTCGCGCGGCCGCTCGGCGGACGAGAGCCCGGTGACCTCCCCGCCCTGCGCCACCCAGGCGCGGGCGACGGCCAGGGCGCGGTGGAGGTGGCCGCTGCCCTGGTGGTGGACGTAGTAGCCGATCACGCCGCGTCCCTCACCCCGGAGAGCCAGCGGTAGGTCTCCTCGTAGCGGTCGACCATCACCTCGACGTCGAAGTGCTCCACGGCCCGTCGGCGTGCGGCACCGCGGTCGAGCGTCATCGCCTCGCGGATCGCGACCGCCAGCGAGGCGGTGTCGCCGCCGACAGCCAGCCGGCCGCAGCCGGGCGTCACGATCTCGGGCAGCGCACCCCGGGCGTACGCCGCGACGGGCGTCCCGCTCGCCAGCGCCTCGGCGGCGACCAGCCCGAACGGCTCGTCCCAGGCGGGCGTGACCACGGCGACGCCGGCCTCGCCGACCAGCCGCCGCAGCGGGTCCCCGGCGAGGTGGCCGAGGTAGCGGACCCCCGCGCCGAGCCGGGGCTCCACCTCGCGCGCGAAGTACGCCGGGTCGTGGGCCGGGCCGACGAGGTCGAGCGGCACACCGGCCAGCCGGGCCGCGTCGATCGCCTCGTGGGGTGCCTTCTCGGCGACCAGCCGTCCCGACCAGACCGCGCGCGGGCCGCCGGGGCCCGGGCGCCAGGCGGCGGTGTCGATGCCGTTGGGGATGGTCTCGGCGGTCACCACGTGCTCCCAGGAGCGGGCCAGGTGGTCGCTGACCGCGACGTAGTGGGCGTTGCTGGCGGCGAACTCGGCCGCCGACTCCAGCCACGCGATGGGCGGGGTGTGCAGCGTGGTCAGCAGCGGGGCCGACAGCGTGCGGCTCATCGCGATCGGGAGGTGGTGCAGGCTGTTGTTGTGCACCACGTCGACGTGGCCGTGGTCGCCGCGCGCGAGCGCCAGCATCAGGTCGAGGTAGGCGTGGTGCTCGGCCATCCACTGCTCGGGACGGCCGCCCACGTCGGAGCGGGCCGCCTCGCTGCTCGAGAACGGTGCGACCGGCAGCGTGGTCGCCTCGAGGGCGGGGTCGCTGCCGGGCCCGGCGAAGACCAGCACCTCGTGGCCGCGTCGCTTCAGCGCGGCGGCCAGGGAGTGGGTGTGGGCCTCCAGCCCGCCCATGAAGGGCTCGGCGACCGGGAACCGCGAGGAGGCGATCAGGCAGATGCGCAACCTCATGAGGCCTGCCCGGCCCGCCCGTAGACCTCCCGGTGCGCCGCGGCCACGGCCGCGCGCTGCGCCCGTCGCTCCGCGACCGTGACGGGGGCGACCGGCCCCGCGTCGCGGGCCGCCCGCACGGCTGCCACGAGCGAGTCGGCGTCGAAGCGCTCCTCGTCGAGGTCGTAGGAGTGCACCGGGCCCTGGTCGGCGAAGAACCCGCAGGTCGGCGCGACCACGGCGGTGCCGAGGTCGCGGCAGGCCTCGAGCCAGCCGGAGTGGGTGCCGAAGCGGTAGGGCAGGACCGACGCGTCGAGCCGGTGCAGGTAGTCCCACAGCTCGGCGTCGGTGAGGTAGTCGTGGACGTGCAGCTCCAGCGCACCGGCCGCGTCCAGCCGACGCAGCTCGGCGGCCAGCGCGTGGTCGGCCCGGGGGCTGTCGCCGTCGAGCACGTCGCGGTGCCCGTTGACCTGGAGCACCGTGTCGGGCAGGTCGGCGACGGCCTCGACGAGGGCGGGGAGCACCACCTCGGGCGCCAGGCTGGCACGCAGGCTCTTGACGTGCAGCCCGATGCGGAAGGGACCCGCCGGGCGCGGGCGGGCGGCGTACGACGCCATGGTGCCGAGCTCGACCACGTGGGGGTGGGGCACCACCGTGGGGCGGCGACCGTGGCGACGCTCGACCTCCGCCGCAGCACCGGCCGTCAGCGTGAGCACCTCGTCGGCGTGGGCCAGCAGCACGCGCAGCTGGGCGTCGTGGAGCGTGGGGTCGGTGTGGTGCGGGTTGCGCAGGTCGTGCACCGTGTGGACCAGCCGGGCGCCCCGGGCGTGCACCGCCTGCGCGACGGCCTCGAGCCGGTCCGGCTCCCAGGAGTCGAAGCCGAACTGCACGTGGAAGACGTCGAAGTCGGCCCGCGCGACCCACTCCGGGGACAGCATCACCGGCGGCCACCACCGCGTCGTCGTGGTGCGGGTGGGGTCGTCGGGGTCCGGGTCGGCCAGCCGTACGACGCCGTCGGGCTGCTCGGCCGCGACGTGACGGACGTAGACGTGCGAGCCGGGCACCGAGGCGACGACGGTGGTCGCACCGGGGGCTCGGGGGCTGGGGGACGTCGAGCGGTCCGGTCGGAGGGTGGTGACCGGGGACGACGTCGTGGGGACGACGGACATGCTGGCCCCATACCCGTCCGCATCCCGGACAGTCGAGCCCGAAGGGGTGAAATCCGATGGGGCTGCCCCCGGGGGCCTGTCAAGGGGGCTCGTCCGGGCCGCCGGGACCCGTCACCAGGCCCGACGCCCCGGCGTACGCCGGCCCGGCGTCAGAAGATCTCGGGCAGCTCGCTGGCGCGGCCGGTGAACTCCGGGGTGCGCTTGCCGAGGAAGGCCGCCACGCCTTCCTTGCCGTCGCCGGTGGAGGCGTGCCACATCGCGAGGCTGTCGGCGCGGTGGGACTCGACGGGGTGCTCGAAGCCGGCGCCGGCGGTCAGCAGCCGCTTGGCGAGACCGAGCGCCACGGGGGAGCGGCCGACGACGAACGAGCGGGCCAGCTCCTGGGCGGCGCCGACCAGGTCGTCGGGCTCGTGCACCGAGCGCAGCAGCCGGCCCTCGAGCGCCTGCTCGGCGGTGAGCACGTCCGCGGCGTACACCCACTCCAGCGCCTGCTGCAGGCCCACGATGCGCGGCAGGAACCACGACGAGGCGGCCTCGGGCACGATGCCGAGGCGGCCGAACACGAACCCGATCCGGGCCTTGGTCGAGGCCATCCGGATGTCCATGGCCAGGGTCATGGTGGCGCCGATGCCGACGGCCGGGCCGTTGATCGCGGCGACGACGGGCTTGGGCAGCTCGTGGATCGCCAGGGTGACCTTGCCGCCGGTGTCGCGGACGCCCGACTGGAACGGCTCCTCGGTGAGGTGGTCGCGCAGGTCGGCGGGCGTCGGGGTGACCGACTCGTCGAGGCCGAAGACGTTGCCCTCGGCCGAGAGGTCCATGCCCGCGCAGAAGGCACGGCCGGCGCCGGTGACCACGACGGCGCGCACGGCGTCATCGGCCGCGGTGACGCGGAAGAACTCCTCGAGCTCGCGCGCCATCGTGACGGTGAAGGAGTTCAGCGCGTCGGGACGGTCGAGGGTGAGGGTGCCCACCCCGTCGTCGTCGAGCGACCAGGACAGCGTCTCGAAGGAGGTCATGCCCGACAGGGTTCCCTAGCCGACCCCGGCCAACCCGGTCGGGGTGCACAGCTCCTTGGGGATGTCACCGGTGCGGTCCTCCTTGACGTACGCCAGCAGCGCCAGCGCCCGCTCCCGGTCCCAGTTGACCTCCTGGTCGGCGATCGGCATGCCACAGGTCAGCCCGTCGATGCCGTTGACGCGGGTCATGGCGAGCCCGAACCGGGCCAGCGCGACCGGGTCGGTCCCCTCGCTGATGCGCAGCGAGGAGGTGGCGGCCTGGTTGACGCGGAAGTAGCGGACCGGGTTGAGGAAGGTCCACGGCGACTTGACCTCGGCGCCGATCGCGCTGACCACCTCGCGCTGGCGGCGGGCACGGTCGAGGTCGCCGTACCGGCTGACGTAGCGCGAGCGCGAGTAGCCCAGCGCCGTGACGCCGTCGACCTCCTGGCAGCCCTTGCGGATCCGCAGGTTGGCCTTGGGGTCGACCATCCGCTCCCGGGGGCACACCGTGATCCCGCCGACCGCGTCGACCGCGTTGACGAACCCGCCGAAGCCGATCTCGACGTAGTCGTCGACCCGGACACCGGTGTTCTCCTCGATGGTCTGCACGAGCAGTCCCGGCCCACCGCGGGCGAAGGCGGAGTTGATCTTGGTCCGGCCCGTCCCGGGCACGTTCACCAGCGAGTCACGGGGGATGGAGAGCAGCATCGAGGGGCCCGACCCGGTGTGCAGGAGCATGATCGTGTCGGTGCGCTGGCTGGTGTCGTCGACCCCGCCGGTGCCGAGCCGCCGGTTCTCGGCCTCGCTCAGACCCTTGCGGCTGTCGGAGCCCACCAGCAGGTAGGTGCGCCCCGGCTGCTGGTCGGGCCGGTCGGCGTCGGGGGAGGCGTCGACCTTCTCGATCCGTCCCACGGCCCAGATCGGCACGGCGACCAGGAACACCAGCCAGGCCACGAGCACCAGCAGCACGATCCGGCCCCACGGCCGGCGTCGTCGGGTACGCCGGGGCCGGCCGCCGCCCGCCGCCTCGCGGGGCGGCTGCACGATGCGCCGGGGAGGCTCACCGCCGCCACGCGGGTCGCGGGCGTCCTGCCGCGGGCGCGGCTCGCGGGGGATCGCGGTGGTGCGCTCCTCCTGCACCGGCCGGCCCGTGCGCCGGTCCAGCCGGGGGATCATCCGGGTGGGCTCGGGGTCGCCCGAGCCGGGTCGACCGGACCCACCGGGCCGGTCGTCGGAGCTGCCGTAGAGCCAGCCGTACTGCGAGTCGTCGTCGTCCGGGCGCCGTCCTGACCCGCCTCCACCTGCTGGCATGCGCCGACGCTACCGCGCAGGGCGGCCGCTCCCGGCGCGCCGGACCGGTCGGCGGCGGGTCGGCTGGTGATACTGGTCCGCACCCTCCACGAGCAGCGAGCGGTGCCCCCCAGCGTTCCTCGACCACCCTCGCCCGCGACCACACCGGAGAGGCCTTCCCCATGGCGTCAGTCCTGACCGAACCACCTCGCGCCACCTCGCGCGGCGGCGGTGGCGGCGGTCCCGGCCGCAGCCCCCACCACTTCCGCCGCGCCCTGGTGCTGATGCTGATGACCCTGGTGGCGCCGGGGTCGGCGCAGCTGGTCGCCGGCAACAAGCGGGTGGGTCGCGTCGCGCTGCGGGTGTGGATCGGCCTGTGGGCCACCGCCCTGGTGCTCTTCGGCCTGGGCCTGGTCTTCGACGCCTTCGTGTTCTGGCTGCTGAGCAGCCCGCCGGTGCTCGGCACGCTCCGGGTCGTGCTGATGGCGCTCGCCGTGGGCTGGGCCCTGCTGCTCGTCGACGCGTGGCGCCTGGGCGAGCCGCTCACCCTGCACCGCAAGCAGCGCCTGGCGATGGTCGGCATCAACGGCGTGCTGTGCTTCGGCGTCGCGGGCTCGCTGCTGTTCGCCTCCCACGTCGTCGGGGTGCAGCGCGACCTGGTGAGCACGATGTTCGCCGACGGCACCACGGTCGGTGCCCACGACGGCCGCTACAACGTGCTGCTGCTCGGCGGCGACTCCGGCGCCGACCGCTGGGGGATGCGACCCGACTCGATCTCCGTGGCCAGCATCGATGCCGAGACCGGCGAGACCGTGCTGTTCGGGCTGCCGCGCAACATGCTCGACTTCCCGTTCCCCGAGGGCTCGGTGATGCACGAGCAGTTCCCGGACGGCTACGACTGCGGTCCCGAGTGCGAGCTCAACTCGCTGGCCACCTGGGCCGCGGACCACGAGTCCCTCTTCGAGGGGTACGCCGACCCGGGGGTCGAGGCGACCAAGGAGGGCGTCGAGGGGATCACCGGGCTCGAGATCAACTACTACGCCATGGTCAACCTGCAGGGCTTCGAGAAGCTCGTGGACGCCGTCGGCGGGGTCGAGTTGACCGTGCGCGACCGCATCCCGATCGGCGGCATCGGCGCCCCGGTGACCGGCTACGTCGAGCCCGGCACCCGCACGCTGGACGGCTTCGAGACGCTGTGGTTCGCCCGGTCACGCGTCGCGGCCGACGACTACTCCCGGATGGCGCGGCAGAAGTGCGTGATGAACGCGATGCTGCACCAGCTCAGCCCCCGCACCGTGGTGATGAACTTCGAGAAGATCGCCGAGGCGGGCGAGGCGCTGATCACCACCGACATCCCGCAGGGCGACGTCGACCGCTTCATGCGGCTCGCGCTCCAGGCACGCAGCCAGCCGGTGCGCACCGTCTCCTTCGTGCCGCCGATGATCTCCACCGGCGACCCGGACATCGACAAGATCCACGCCGCGGTGCAGAAGGCGGTCGACCCGCCGGAGAAGTCCCAGGACGACGGTGCCCGGCAGGCCGACCCGGCCCCGGCTCCCACCAGCCCGAAGGACACCGGCACCACCGGCGGCTCCCTGGGCAACCTGCGTGACGGCTACGGTGCCAACCAGGCCGAGGACCTCTCCTCGGCGTGCTGAGCGCCGCGGAGGGCCCCGACGTGACGTCCGTGGTGGCCGTGGTGGTGACGTGGAACCGTCGGGCGCTGCTCGCGGAGTCCCTCGCCGCCGTGCTGGGTCAGACGCACGCGCCCGCCGCGGTGGTCGTCGTGGACAACGCCTCCACCGACGGCACCGCCGAGGACCTGGTCGGTCGCGACGACCTCGACGTGGTCGCGCTGAGCCTCAACACCGGGGGCGCCGGGGGGTTCGCCGCCGGCATCGCCCAGGCGCTGACCCACGACCCCGACCTGGTCTGGCTGCTCGACGACGACACGGTGCCGACCGAGACCGCGCTGGCCGAGCTGGTGCGCGTGCACCGCGACCACGCGCCCGGCTCGCCGCGCCCGGCCGTGCTGGCGAGCCGGGTGGTGTGGACCGACGGCCGCGACCACCCCATGAACACCCCGCGCCCACGGCCCGGTGCCCCGCGGGCGGTGCGGGAGGCCGCGGCGGCGGTCGGCGCGGTCCCGGTGCGCTCGGCCAGCTTCGTCTCGCTGGCCTGCGACGCCGCGGCGGTCCGCGAGCGGGGGCTGCCGGTGGCCGACTACTTCTTGTGGAACGACGACTTTGAGTACTCCACCCGCCTGGTCCGCGGTGGCACCGGCCTCTACGTCCCGACCAGCGTGGTGGTCCACAAGACCCGTGTCTTCGGCGCCACCGACGCCGACCCGGGGGAGCGGTTCTTCTACGAGGTCCGCAACAAGGTGTGGCTGTTCTCCCGCTCGACCGGCCTCGCCCCCCACGAGAAGGTGCTGTACGCCGGCTCGACCGTGCGCCGCTGGAGCCGCACCCTCGCCCGCTCCCAGGACCGCCCGACCCTGCTGCGCGGTCTCGCCCGGGGCCTGCGGGCCGGCGTCCTCGAGGCGCCCCGGCCGACCGCCTCGGTGCTGCAGGAGGCCGGGTGGGAGGCCTCCGCCGATACCACCGACCCCGCCGCCGGCCACGTCGGACCGACCGAGCCGCTCGAGCCCGGCCAGCCCTTTGCCCTGCTGCTGAGCACCTACGGCGGCGACCGGGCCGACTACCTCCGGCTGGCGTTCACCTCCTCGGTGCACGACCAGACCCGACGCCCGGCCCAGGTGGTGCTGGTCCAGGACGGCCCGGTGCCCGAGGAGCTGGCCGCGGAGATCGCCCACCTGCGCGCGACCAGCCCGGTCCCGGTCACCCACGTCGACCTCTCCGACAACATCGGGCTGGGTCCGGCGCTCGACGCCGGGCTGCAGGCGAGCGAGCACGAGATCGTGGCGCGCATGGACGCCGACGACGTCAGCGCTCCCGACCGGTTCGCACGTCAGCTGCCGCTCGTCGAGGCGGGGGCCGACATCGTCGGCTCGGGCCTGTGGGAGTTCGGCAGCGACCCGAGCGACGTCGTGGGCCGTCGTACGCCGCCGACGGACCCCGACGAGATCCGCCGCGTCATCCGGTTCCGCGACCCGTTCAACCACCCCACGGTGGTCTACCGGCGCAGTGCGGTGCTGGCGGCCGGCGGCTACACCGACATGGCCCTGATGGAGGACTACCTCCTCTTCACACGGATGCTCGCCGCCGGGGCGGTGCCGGCCAACCTCGCCGACCCGCTGGTCCGCTACCGCGTGGGGGCCGGTGCCTACGCCCGGCGCGGCGGGTGGGCGCTGCTGCGCTCCGAGGTGGCGCTGCAGCGCCGGTTCCGCGCCCTCGGTCTCACCACGCGCCGCCAGCTGCTGCGCAACGTGGTCGTGCGGGGCGGCTACCGGCTGGTCCCGGAGGGCGTGAGAAAGGTCGCCTACCGCCGCCTGTTGGCCAACCGGACCGGCAGCCCCCGCGGCTAGACTCATCCGGTCCTCGCGGCGGAGCCGCGCCCCCCACCCTGCCCCCCCGGCCGAGGAGTACCCACCAGTGACTGCCGAGACCACCCCTGACCTCGTCGTCGTCGGATCCGGCTTCTTCGGCCTCACCATCGCCGAGCGCTGCGCCTCCGAGCTCGGGCTCAAGGTGCTCGTCCTGGAGCGACGTCACCACCTCGGGGGCAACGCCTACTCCGAGTTCGACGAGGAGACCGGCATCGAGGTGCACGTCTACGGCACCCACCTGTTCCACACCTCCAACAAGCGGGTGTGGGACTACGTCAACCGCTTCACCGACTTCACCGGCTACCAGCACCGCGTCTACGCCAAGTACGAGGGCCAGGTCTACTCCTTCCCGATGAACCTCGGGCTGATCAACCAGTTCTTCGGGAAGAGCCACACCCCCGACGAGGCGCGCGCGCTGATCGCGGAGCAGGCCAGCGAGATCGACACCGCCGACGCGCAGAACCTCGAGGAGAAGGCGATCAGCCTGATCGGGCGCCCGCTCTACGAGGCGTTCGTCCGCGGCTACACCGCCAAGCAGTGGCAGACCGACCCCAAGGAGCTCAGCGCCGACATCATCACGCGCCTCCCGGTCCGCTACACCTTCGACAACCGCTACTTCAACGACGACTTCGAGGGCCTCCCGGTCGACGGCTACACCGCCTGGCTGGAGCGGATGGCCTCCCACGAGAACATCGAGGTGCGGCTCGACACCGACTTCTTCGACGTCGCCGAGGACTACAAGGGCAAGGTCCCCATCGTCTACACCGGCCCCGTCGACGAGTACTTCGGCAATTCGGAGGGCCGGCTGTCGTGGCGCACCATCGACCTCGAGGCCGAGACGATGGACGTCGACGACTTCCAGGGCACGGGCGTGGTCAACGCCAACGACGAGGGGCTGCCCTTCACCCGCACCCTGGAGTTCAAGCACCTGCACCCCGAGCGCACCTACCTGCCGGGCAAGACGATCGTGGTCCACGAGTACAGCCGCTTCGCCGAGGAGGGCGACGAGCCCTACTACCCGGTGAACACCGCCGAGGACCGCGCCAAGCTCCTGCGCTACCGCGAGCTGGCCAAGGCCGAGCCGATGGTGCTCTTCGGTGGTCGTCTCGGCACCTACAAGTACCTCGACATGCACATGGCGATCGGGTCGGCCCTGTCCATGTTCGACAACAAGCTGGCGCCCCACTTCACCGACGGCGCCGCCCTGACCTCCGGAGGCGTCGATGAGTGACACCGTTCTGTCCGACCGCCCCGCGGACGCCTCGACCGCGGTCGGCACCCAGCGACGGGTGCTGCAGCGGGTCGTCCTCCCGACCTCGCGCGACACCGACGTCCTCCCGCTGTACGTCGACCCCGACCGTCCCCAGCTCGACGTCAACACCAACGGCATGACGGCCAAGCAGCGCGGTCGGATCCCCCCGGCCATGCCCAACGCCGAGACCCAGCCGGACCCCCACGCGGTGACGGGCCGCCGCGGCTACCGGGTCGAGCCCAACGACCGGGTCTCCTTCGGCACCTACTTCAACGCCTTCCCCGCCAGCTACTGGCGGCGCTGGACCGTGGTCGACGACGTGCGGCTCGAGGTCACGGTGACGGGGGCCGGCTCGCGCGTCACCGTCTACCGCTCGATGCCCGACGGCCGGGCCCAGCGCGTGCAGGACCAGCAGACGACGGGGGAGGGTGCGCAGAGCTTCGTCTTCGACCTCTCGCTCGCCACCTTCGCCGACGGCGGCTGGTACTGGTTCGACCTGATCGCCGGCGACCAGGGGCTCCACCTCGACGAGGCCTCCTGGACCGCCGAGGTCCCGGCCGACCGGGTCGAGCCCGGCACCGTGACCATCGGCATCACCACCATGAACCGTCCGGCGTTCTGCGCCGACCTGCTGCGGCAGATCGGGGAGGACGACGACGTCCGCGGCGTCCTCGACGAGGTCGTGCTCGCCGAGCAGGGCACCGACAAGGTCGCCGACCACGCCGGCTACGCGGCGGCCGCCGCGGCGCTGGGGGACCGGCTGCGCATCATCGAGCAGGGCAACCTCGGCGGTTCCGGCGGCTACGCGCGAGCCCAGCTGGAGACCCTCGAGGCCGGCCGCTCGACCTACATGATGTGCATGGACGACGACGTGGTCTGCGAGCCCGAGAGCATCGTCCGGGCCGTCACCTTCGGCGACCTGTGCCGCCGTCCGACCATCGTCGGCGGCCACATGTTCAGCCTCTACGCCAAGTCGCGCCTGCACAGCTTCGGCGAGGTCGTCCAGCGCTACCGGTTCTGGTGGCAGTCCCCGCAGTCGGTCCACACCGACTGGGACTTCGGCGAGCGCAACCTGCGCTCGAGCCGGTGGCTGCACCGACGCGTCGACGTCGACTTCAACGGCTGGTTCATGTGCCTGATCCCGACCCGGGTGCTCCGCGAGATCGGCCTGAGCCTGCCGCTGTTCATCAAGTGGGACGACTCCGAGTACGGCCTGCGGGCACAGCAGGCGGGCTTCCCGACGGTGACCCTGCCCGGGGCCGCGGTCTGGCACGTGCCCTGGTCGGACAAGAACGACGCCGTGGACTGGCAGGCCTACTTCCACCAGCGCAACCGGTTCATCGCCGCACTGCTGCACTCGCCCTACGAGCGCGGCGGCCGGATGGTCGTCGAGAGCTTCAACCACCAGGTCAAGCACCTCTTCGGGCTCGAGTACTCCACCGCCGAGCTGCGTCACCGTGCCCTCGAGGACGTCCTGGCCGGCCCCGACCAGCTGCACGACAGCCTCGGCACCACGCTGCCCGAGCTGCGCGACATGCGTCAGCAGTACGCCGACGCCCGCACCTCGCCCGACCCCGAGGCCTTCCCGGAGGAGCGACGGGCCAAGCCGCCCAAGCGGGGCCAGGACCCGACGCAGGCCAAGGGCCGGGTGGGCTTCTACGTCTCCGCCCTGACCAGCGCGGTGCGCCAGGTCCGGGCCAAGCGGCCGCTCTCGGACACCTATCCCGAGGCCCGGCTCGCGGCCATGGACGCCCGGTGGTGGATCGTCTCGCAGTTCGACTCCGTGGTGGTCTCGATGCCCGACGGCGGCAGCGCCGCCTGGCGCCACCGCGACCCCGAGGAGTTCCGCGACCTGCTGCGGCGCACGGTCGACATCCACCAGCGGCTGCACCGCGAGTGGCCCCGTCTCGCGCAGCAGTACCGCGACCAGCTGGCCGAGATCACCTCGCCCGAGCGCTGGGCCACGACCTTCCACGGTGGTGCAGGAGACCGATGAACCCCGCAGACAAGCGGACCGCGACCCGGGAGACCGGCGAGCGACCCCGGAACGCCAGCCGGAGGGCCCGGCGGCTCGCCCGGCGCCAGGCCGACGCGATGCCGGTCGTGGAGGCCGTCGACGGCCCCCGGGAGACGCGCACCGTCGAGGCCGAGCTCCAGGCCCCCGCCCCGCGCGGTGGACTGGTCGAGGTCTTCCACCAGCCCTACCTGCTGCGCCTGATCGTGCGGCGCCAGCTCGCGGCGATGTACAGCGCCTCGCTGCTCGGGCTGCTGTGGTCCTACGTGCAGCCGGCGATGCGCTTCGGCGTCTACTACGTCGTGATGGGCTACATCCTGGTGCTCCACCAGGGCTTCCCCTACTTCGCGATCCACCTGTTCACCGGCATGGTGGTGGTGCACTACTTCAGCGAGACCTGGAACGGCGGCACCCGGTCGATCTGGCAGAACCAGGCGCTGGTGAAGAAGATGCGGATGCCGCGGGAGATCTTCCCGGTCTCGGCCATGGTGGTCGCGGCCTACCACACCTTCCCGCAGGTGCTCGTGCTCGTGGTCTGCTGCCTGTTCATCGGGTGGAGCATCACCTGGACCTCGGTGGCCGCGCTGGTGCTGGGCCTGTCGATCCTGGCGGTGTTCTCGGCGGCGCTGGCGATCTTCTTCTCGGCCATCAACGTCTTTTACCGCGACTTCCAGAACATCGTCGGCACGATCCTGCAGTTCATGCACTTCCTGGTGCCGATGATCTACCCCTTCGAGCGCATCTACGCCGCCCACGCCGACCACCCGGTGCTCTACCAGATCTACGTCGCCAACCCGGTGGCGCAGGCGGTCATGCTGCTGCAGCGCTTCTTCTGGTACCCCCTGGTCGATGACCCGTCCTCGCTCGGCCAGGCCTTCCCGCCGGACATGTTCGTCCGCGGTCTGATCACCCTGGCCATCAGCCTCGTCCTGCTCGCCGGCGCGCAACGGTTCTTCTCGCGCGTCGAGGGCCAGTTCCCGGAGCGTCTGTGATGAGTGTGTCCATCGAGGTCGACCACGTCAGCAAGCACTTCACGATGCAGTACCACCGCACCCTGAAGCAGATGGCCGTCGCGTCGGTGCGGCGGCTGCCCCTGACCGAGCAGTTCCAGGCCGTCCAGGACGTCTCGTTCACCGTCGAGCAGGGCGAGTCCATCGGTCTGATGGGGCTCAACGGGTCCGGCAAGAGCACCCTGCTCAAGGTCCTCAACGGTGTCATGCGACCCGACCGCGGCACCGTCCTGACCCGGGGCCGGATCGCGGGCCTGATCGCGACCGGGGCCGGGTTCCACCCCCAGCTCACCGGTCGGGAGAACCTCTACCTCAACGGCGCGATCCTCGGGATGAACGAGCGGGAGATCGACCGTCGCTTCGACGAGATCGTGGAGTTCGCCGACATCGGCAAGTTCCTCGAGACCCCGGTCTCGCACTACTCCTCGGGCATGTACGCCCGGCTGGGCTTCTCCATCGCGGTGCACGTCGACGCCGACATCTTCCTGGCCGACGAGGTGCTGGCGGTGGGGGACCGCCCCTTCAAGAAGAAGTGCATGGAGAAGATGCAGGAGATCCGTCGCCAGGGCACCACGATCTTCTACGTCAGCCACGCGACCGCGTCGGTGCGCGCGATGTGCGACCGGGTGCTGGTGCTCGAGCAGGGCCGGCTGACCTTCGACGGCGAGGTCGACGCCGGCATCCGCCACCTGCACGACGACGAGCCGCCCCTGTCTGGCGCCACCACCGAGGAGGACGTCGACGCCGAGCTGGGCTCCGACGTCTGATCCGATATCCGATCGTTAATGACACCCGTGTTATTAATAGGATCCCATTTAAATACAGGTTTGTAATTCGGGCATATTGGTTGCGGCTGCATATGTAACTGGTGTGAAACTTGGTACTCGTGTGAATTCCCCTTCCTTCACGTGGAGTACTCCTGATGCGTTCGCGCCGTGCCCGCTACGTCACCGTGTGCCAGCAGAGCCTGGTCACGGCCGCGGTCCTCGTCGTCGCCTGCTCGGCGGCCGGTGTGCGCACCCTGGACATCGTCCCGGCCCCGGGAGCGGCCCCGTCGGGGGCGCAGGCGGGGGCGCTGCCGCCCGAGCGGACGACCGCCCTGCGCGAGGGCGAGCAGCAGGTGACGACGGCTCCGACGCCCGGGACCCCGCCGGCGCCCGCACCCCGTCCGGCGACCGTCGACACCGCCCCGGTCACGCCCGAGGTGCGGGAGGTCGCCGTCACCGGCGTCCGGGGACCCGGCGGCGGCCGCACGGCCCCCGAGCAGGCCCAGCCCGAGGAGAGCCGGCCCGAGGAGAGCCGGCCCGAGGAGAGCCAGTCCGACGAGAGCGACGCCGCGGAGCCCGCGCCCACGCGGCTCGTCGCGCGGTCCGCGGCGCAGCCCGTCGAGGGCTACGCGACCGTCGGCGTGACCTGGAAGTCGGGCCGCGAGTACGCCGAGGACCAGATCGCCGTCGAGGTCCGCACCCAGGACGACGGGCGGTGGTCGGACTGGAGCCCGGCGGAGTACCACGACGAGCACGCCCCGGAGCCGGCCGAGGCCGCCGCGGCCGCCTCGCGTGCCGAGCGACCCGGCACCGACGCCGTCGTCGTGGGTGACGTCGACGCGGTCCAGATGCGGACGCTGACCAGCGACGGCACCACCCCGCCCGACCTCGAGCTGGCCGTCGTCGACCCCGGTGCGGGCACGACCGAGGTGGAGGAGCCGGCCCTCGACACCGCGACCATGCCGACGACCGCAGCCCCGACCACGGCTCCCACCACGGCGCCGCAGCCGGAGTCCTCCGCCTCGGGCGAGCAGGCGACGACCTCGAGCGCCACGGCGGCGCTCAGCGCCATGCGGGTCGCACCCAAGCCGCAGATCTTCTCGCGCGCCCAGTGGGGCGCCAACGAGCGGCTCCGCGGCTCGGCGCCCAGCTACGGCACCGTGAAGACCGGGTTCATCCACCACACGGTCAACGCCAACAACTACTCCGAGGCCGACGTCCCGAGCCTGCTGCGCGGCATCTACGCCTACCACACGCAGTCGCGGGGCTGGAGCGACCTCGGCTACAACTTCCTCGTCGACCGCTTCGGCCGCATCTGGGAGGGCCGCTACGGCGGCGTCGACAAGGCCGTCGTCGGGGCGCACACCCTGGGCTACAACGAGGTCTCCTTCGCGATGTCGGCGATCGGCAACTTCGACGTCGCCCAGCCTCCCCAGGCCGTGGTCAACGCCTACGCGGCGCTGTTCGCGTGGAAGCTGTCGCTGAGCGACGCGCGTGCCGACGCCACCCGGCTCTACGTGAAGAACAAGTACTTCAACGGCATCAACGGCCACCGCGACGCCGGCACCACCGCGTGCCCGGGGCGCTACCTCTACGCCAAGCTCCCCGAGATCCGCGCCGCCGCCGCACGGATCCAGTCCAGCGGCCAGGTGTCGGTCCCGGCCCCGACCCCGACGCCCACGCCGAGCCCCGCGCCGTCACCGTCGCCGCCCGCCACCTTCACCTCGCCGACGCAGACGCCCCGGGCGGCCAAGCCGCAACCCGCGGGGATCAGCCTCACCCGCCCCAACCTGGTCGGGTCGGCGTACCCGGACGTCGTGCTGCGGGAGAAGGCCACCGGCGAGGTCGGCGTGCTGCCGACCGAGGGCCAGGTGGGCCTCGGTGCCGCGGTGACCACCCCGGTGCGCTGGTCCGGACGGGTGAACCTGCTCGCCGCGGCCGGCGACCTCACCGGCGACGGCAAGGGCGACCTGGTCGGCCGCGCCGTCCGCGGCGGGACGCTGCGCGTCTACCGCGGCGACGGCGCCGGCCGCATCGACCCCGCGGGGGTGGGGGCGACCAAGCGCTTCAAGACCGCCACGATGCTGGTCGGGGCCGGTGACTGGGACGGCGACCGCCGCAACGACCTGCTGGTGCGCGACCGCGTCAGCGGAGCCCTCTGGCTGGCCCGTGGGAACGGCAACGGCACCTTCGGCACCACCAAGGTCCTCAGCACCGACTGGCGCGGGGTGACCTCGACGGCGCCCGTCGGCGACGTCACCGGTGACGGGCGACCGGACCTCGCCGTCGTGCGGGCGGGGGTCGCCTACGTCGCCCCGTCGACCGCGTCCGGCACCCTGGGCCCCTGGACCCGGCTGACCGGCTCGCTGGCCGGCAGCACCCGGGTGGTCGGCGCCGGCACCGACCTGGACGGGGACGGCCGCCCCGACCTCTACGGCATCGCACCCACGGGTGCGGTCTCGGTCCTGACCGGCACCGGGCGCCCGGCGCTGGGCGCGGCCCTGGGCCCGTTCACCGCGCCCACCGGCCTGCGGCTCGTCTCGGCCGGTCCGATGACCGGCTCGGCACAGCCCGACGTGGTGGCGCTCTCGGCCGACGGCACCCGGGTGGTCGTGGTGCCTCACAACGGGCGTCGCAACACCGGTGCGGTGCTCCGCTCCGGTCTCGAGCTGCCGGCCGCGACCCAGGTCCTGTCCGCGGGCGACTGGAACCGCGACGGCAAGGGCGACCTGGTGACCCGTCAGAACGACGACGGCACCCTCAAGCTGCGGCTCGGCACGGGCACCGGCACCTTCAGCGGACCCGTGCTGCTCAGCCACGGCTGGGAGGACTTCGTCCAGCTCGCCGCGGTGGGTGACGTGACCGGCGACCGCAACCCCGACCTGCTCGGGCGCACGGCGAAGGGCAAGCCGGTCATCTTCCCCGGCGACGGCGGGACCGGGCTGCTCGCACCGATCCTGGCGCCGTCGACCATGCGGACCTTCAACCAGGTGGGGACCGGGTCCTTCCGGACGACCTCGATGCCGGGCAGCACGTTCGTCAGCCCCGACGGCTCGTTCGTGCCCTTCGTGGGCGCGGCCGGCACCGCGGTCACGGGCTACACCTGGACGGTCGGGCCGGGTGACGTCGACGGCGACGGCCGGGCCGACCTCGTGGCGCGGGACACCGCCGGCGTGGTGTGGCTGCTGCCCGGGACCACCACCGGGCTGGGTCCGCGGCGCCTCCTGGCCACCGGCTACGGCGGCTACGACCTCGGCGGCTGAGCCGACCGGTCGCCCGGCCGCCCGGCTCAGCCGGCGCGGCGTACGACGTCGGCCCGCTCCTGCTCGGCCCGGCGGGTCCAGCTCGCCGGGTCGGCGTGGCGCACCTGGACCACCGAGCCGCCCTGGAGCAGCGGCGCGAGCAGGTCGGCGACGAGGTGCCCGGGCTCGAGCGGGTGGTGGTCGGTGAGCAGCCGGCCGCCGCCCGGCAGCGGCTGCGCCCGGGCCGCGGCCAGCAGCTCGGCCTGGGAGCGTGACCCGTCGGCCCCGGCCCAGCCGGGGGCGTCGGGCTCCACCGGCTCGGGGGCGACCAGCACGTCACCCTGGCCGGGCCAGGCGCTGCCGTGGTCGACGACGCCCGGCGGCAGCGGGGTGGCGAACCGGGTGGCGAAGGCGTGCAGGGAGCAGGCGAGCACCAGCGGCCCGGCCGGGTCGGCCGCATGGGCCTCGAGCGTGTCCGGACCGCAGACCACGACGCGGTGGGCCGCCGCCGGGTCGGTGGTCACCGCCGCGCCGATCGACCAGGCGGCCCCCAGGAACACCGGCACCAGCCAGTGGCCGGGCAGGTCGACCAGGACCGCGTCGCCCGGCTCGACGTCGAGCTCCTCGAGGAGCAGGTTGGCGTTCTTGGAGACCCAGTTGGCGTAGGTGACGACCGACAGCTCGGTGCGCTCCCCGGTGGCGTCGTCGTAGAAGGTCACCAGCGGTCGGCCGGGGTCCTCGCGCAGCAGCCGCGCGAGCAGGGCGGGGAACGTGGGGGAGGAGGACGTCGCGGTGGCGTTCACGCTGCTCACGCTAGTGCGCGTCGTGCCAGACTCACCGCCGTGACCGCTCCCGCCACCGGTGCCCGACCCGTCCTCGACCGCCTCTGGGCGGTGGTCCCCGCGGGGGGAGCCGGCACCCGGCTGTGGCCGCTGTCGCGGGCCGCCCACCCCAAGTTCCTGCTCGACCTCACCGGCTCGGGCCGCACCCTGCTGCAGGGCACGGTGGACCGGCTGCAGCCGCTGGTGGGCCCGCGCGTGGTGGTGGTCACCGGCGCGGTCCACGAGCGCGCCGTACGCCGCCAGCTGCCGGCCGTGGAGCGGGTCCTGGCCGAGCCCTCGCCGCGCGACTCGATGGCCGCGATCGGCTGGGCCGCCGCGCTGCTGGAGCGCGAGGACCCCGACGCGCTGCTCGGCTCCTTCGCCGCCGACCACGTGATCTGGGAGGAGGACGCCTTCCGCCGCTGCGTCGAGGAGGCCGCCGAGGTCGCCGACACCGGGCTGCTGGTCACCATCGGCATCGAGCCCACCGAGCCCGCCACCGGGTTCGGCTACGTCCGGGGAGGCGCGGCGCTGGAGGGGTTCGCCACCGCGCGCGAGGTCGAGGAGTTCGTGGAGAAGCCCGACCGCGAGCGCGCGACCGAGTACGTCGCCTCGGGGCGCTACCGCTGGAACGCCGGCATGTTCCTGTGCCGTGCGGGCGTGCTGCTCGACCTGCTGGCCGAGCAGCACCCCGACCTGGCCGCCTCGCTGCGCGCGATCGCGGCCGAGCCCGACAGCCTCGAGCGCCGCTGGCCCGGCCTCACCCGCATCGCCATCGACCACGCCGTGGCGGAGCCCGCCGCCGCGACCGGCCGGGTCGCCATGGTGCCCGGGCCGTTCGCCTGGGAGGACCTCGGCGACTTCGCCGCGCTGGGGGCCATGCGCCCCCGGGACACCCCCGGCGTGCACGTGCTGGGCGACGCCGCGCTGGTGCAGGCGCCCGGCAGCACCGGGCTCGTGGTGCCTTCCGGGGGCCGCACGGTCGCGGTCGTCGGGCTCGAGGACGTCGTCGTGGTCGACACCGGCGACGCGGTGCTGGTCACGACGTACGCCCACGCGCAGCAGGTCAAGGACGTCGTGGACACCCTCAAGCGCGAGGGCCGCACCGACCTGACGTGACCTGACGCTCCCGGGTCAGGGGGCGTTGGGCTCCGGCGCCGAGGTGGCGGGGTAGGTCTCCATGAACTCGCCGAGCACCGCACCGCTCGGGGCGCCGCAGTACTGCGTCACGCCCTTCTGGTCCTCCGGGCCGGTCCAGTGGGTCAGCGCGACGTGCTTGCCCTCCGGGAAGCCGCCGCCGTCCTCCGACGTCCAGGGCGCCACGATCACCTTGTCGGACTCGGCGTCGAACTTCTGCGAGATCGACCGCAGCTGGCGGTAGGCGTCGGTGTCGCGGGTGACCGTGTCGTCGTACCAGACCACCGTGTGGCCGTGCTCGAGGCTGTGGACCAGCCGCTCCTTCTCGGGGCGGTCGTCGACGGTGTAGAAGGACCGGATCTCCGAGCCCTGCAGGAAGTTGCCCCAGTGCGGGCCGGAGGCGGGCGGGGCGTCGGGGTAGTCGATGGGCTGCCCGATGGTCAGGTGCTCGTTGTTGCCGGTGGCCGCCTTCTCCGCGGGGGCGTCGCACGAGGCCTGCGACGCAGGGACGCCCAGGTCGGCCAGCGGGGCGCCGGCGGCCGCGGCCTTGTCGCGCTCGGAGCGGACGTAGGTGAACACCGCGACGCCCAGCAGCCCCACCACGACCAGGACGCAGACCCCCAGGATCGCGAAGCTGCGCATCCGCTCCTTGCGCTGCTGGTCCTTGCGCAGCTGCTCGGCGACGGCGCGACGCTCGTGGTCACGGGTGTTCTTCTTGGCCATGGTCCGCCTTCGGCTCGGGTGCTGGTCGGGTGCGGGCGGTGGTGAGTCTACGGATCGCCCGGTGAGAAGAAGACGGCGTCCCCGACGGCGGAGGTGGTCGGGCCGGTGTCGCTGAACGGCCCCCAGCCGTGGGCCAGGCACACCAGCCGGGCCCGCTCCAGCGCCACCACCTGGTCGCGGGTGCCGGCTCCCAGGCCCACCCGGACGGCGGGCCCGTCGAGGGTCGCGTCCAGGCCGCACGAGGCCAGGGCCGCCACGACCTCCTCGGCCGTCGCGGGCGCGCCGAAGCAGTCGGCGTCGCGACCGCGGACGGCGGCCACGACCGCCTCCCGCGCGCCGAGGGCGAACATGTCCTGGGAGCGAGGACGCTGCAGCACCCGCGCCCCGGGGCCGTGGTCTCCCGCGGCGAGCACGCGGTGCGACAGCCCGCGGACCACGCTGACCGGCCGGCCGCCCAGCTTGCCGGTGACCAGCTCGGCGAGACCCGCCAGCTCGTCGGCCACGGCCGGGGCGGTGACGACCAGCTGGTTGCCGTAGCCGTCGACCGCGCCGTCGAGCACCTCGAGCGGCTCGAGCCCCGCGACGCCGATGGCGAGGTCGGTCTGGCCGGTGCGCCAGGCCCGGCCGGCCGTGTCGGTGACCACCACGGCGACGTTGCGCCCGTGCCGGGCGGCCACGTCCTCGCGCAGCCGCCGGGCCGAGGCGTCGGGGTCCTCGGGCAGCAGCACCACCGTGCCGGGCTCGGTGTTGGAGGCGTCGACGCCCGCCGCGGCCATCACCAGCCCGAGCCGGTTCTCCACGATCCGGGTGGCCCCGCGGCGCGAGACGACGCGCACCGTCTCCTCGGTCACCGCCTCCTCACGGTCCTGGCGGCGTCGCCGGCCCTCGGCCTTGGACACCACCTTGCTGGTCACGCACACCACGTCGCCGTCGTGCAGGTCGACGCCGTCGAGCAGGGCGACGAGCGCGGTGCCGCGTCGCACCTCGCCGAGGCCGTCGACCGGCCACGCCCGCAGGCCCGGCCCCCCGTCGGTATGACCGGGCGGGGACCCGCCCGTCACCGGCGCCCGACCTCGGCGGCCAGGTCGAGGGCCGCGGCGGCGAGGGCGGCGGTGGTGTCGAGGTCGTCCATCCACAGGGGTACGGCGCGACAGGCGAACCCGCTCGCCCGGAGCCGCTCCACCGCCTTCTCGTCGACCGTGTCGACCAGCCAGCCATCGAGCACGCCGGCCGCCCCGTCGCTCGCGGTGGCGCCGCGACGGCCGTAGTGCTCGGCGACGCCGGCGGCGGAGACCTCCACCCCGACGACCCCGAGCAGCTGGCGGGCCATGCCGCGCACGTGGTCCTCGCCGATGATCCCCGAGACGCCCACGACCGGGGCCGGGGTGCTGGCCAGCGCCTCGCGGAGCCCGGGCACGCCCAGGATCGTCCCGACCGAGACGACCGGGTTCGACGGCGGCACCAGCACCACGTCGGCGCCGGCGATCGCCGCGAGGACACCGGGGCCGGGGGAGGAGTCCTCCAGGCCGATGGGCACGACCGCGTGGGCGGGCACCTCGGCGTGGTGGCGCACCCAGTACTCCTGGAAGTGGACCGCCCGGCGCTCCCCGGTGTCGGGGTCGTCGATGACGACGTGGGTCTCGACGCGGTCGTCGGTCATGGGCAGCAGCTCCACGCCGGGCTGCCACCGCCGGCAGAGCGCGGCCGTGACCGCGGAGAGCGGGTAGCCGGCGTCGAGCATCTGGGTGCGCACCAGGTGGGTGGCGAGGTCGCGGTCACCGAGGCCGAACCACGCCGGCCCCACGCCGTACGCCGCCAGCTCGTCGCGGGCGTTCCAGGTCTCCTCGCGCCGGCCCCAGCCGCGCTCGACGTCGATGCCGTCGCCGAGGGTGTACATCACGGTGTCGAGGTCGGGACAGACCTTGAGGCCGTGCAGCCACCAGTCGTCGGCGGTGTTGGCCACCACCGTCACCTCGGTCACGGTGCCGGTCGCGTCCTGCTCGCGACGGGCCAGGTGCAGCAGGCCCTGGAGGAACCGGGCGCCGCCGACGCCACCGGACAGGACGGTGAGGCGGCGCGGCGCGGCTCCCGGGTCGGTGCCGGGGGAGGCGTCCGGGCGGGGCGTCACGGGCGTGGAGGACATGGACCACAGTGTGTACCAGTGGGATCCATTACCACTGTTCCGCTTGACGACCCGTGCACGACAGGCATGTAATCACACCAGTGTGGTTATCAACTCGGTCCGTCAGGGCCGCAGGGTCGAAGGGGCACAAGATGCGCGAACTGTACGTGTTGGACGGCGATGGCGGCGGCGGCGAGGACCCGGGGTGGGCGGAGCGCGGACTGTGCGCCCAGACCGACCCCGAGGCCTTCTTCCCGGAGAAGGGCGGCTCGACCCGGGAGGCCAAGAAGGTCTGCCTGACCTGCGACGTGCGTCAGGAGTGCCTCGAGTACGCCCTGGCCCACGACGAGCGGTTCGGGATCTGGGGCGGCCTGTCCGAGCGTGAGCGGCGCAAGCTCAAGAAGCGCGCCGTCTGACGGCTCGACCGACCGCTCGACTGCGGGGGGCTCAGGCCTCGTAGTCGGGGTGCACGTCCTCGGGGGGCACCCCGAGCACCTCGGCGAGCTGCTCGACGACCACGGTGAGGACCAGCGCCTCGAGGTCGGCGGGCGTCTCGGCGCGGTGCTCCAGCGGCCGGCGGAAGAGCACGAGGCGCGGCGGCACGCGGCCGGCGGCGTCGACGAACGACGCCAGCGGCACCCGCGGGTTCACCCACGAGACCGGCAGCACCGGTGCGTCCTCGACCGCCAGCTCGACGCGCGACAGCTCGTCGTGCCAGCGCTCCTCGACGTCGGCCATCACCGTCACCGCGATCCGGTCGAAGCGCTCGCGGCGGGTCAGGGCCGCCGGCACCGGCCCGCGCGGCGCCCCCGGGGCGTACGCCGGCCCGCGCATCCCGCGTCCTCGCCGGTCCCGTGTCGTCACGACCGCGAGCCTAAGGGCCGCAGTCCTCCCGAGCCGGTAGCGTCGCGGCCGTGGCCCTCCTCCGTCGTTGTTCGCGCACCGCGTGCGGCCGCCCCGCCACCACCACCCTCACCTACGTGTACGCCGACCAGACGGCCGTCGTCGGCCCGCTGGCCACCCACGCCGAGCCGCACGCCTACGACCTGTGCGACCTGCACAGCGAGCGCCTGTCCGCCCCGCGCGGCTGGGAGGTGATGCGGCTGGCGGTCGACGACCGGTCCGGTCCCACCTCCGACGACCTGCTCGCGCTGGCCGACGCCGTGCGCGAGGCGGCCCAGCCCCGACCGGCCGCGGCTCCGGTCGCCCCGCCGGTCGGGACCCGTGACGGTGTCCGCCGCGGTCACCTGCGCTCGCTGCGCTCCGACGCCTGAGCCCTAGGCTGCGGGGCATGTCCCCGAACAGCACCCGCGACCCCGCCAACCTCGCCGCGGTCTTCAAGGCCTACGACGTGCGGGGGCTGGTCCCCGAGCAGGTCGACGAGGAGCTCGCCGAGGCCGTGGGCAACGCGTTCGTCGCGGTGCTCGGCGCCGAGGCCGTGGTCGTCGGGCACGACATGCGCGACTCCTCGCCCGGCATGGCCCGCGCGTTCGCCCGCGGCGCGGCCACGGCCGGGGCGCACGTCACCCTGATCGGGCTGGCCAGCACCGACCAGCTCTACTTCGCCTCGGGCCACCTGGGTCGTCCGGGCGCGATGTTCACCGCCAGCCACAACCCCGCGGCGTACAACGGGATCAAGCTGTGCCGCGCCGAGGCCGCGCCCGTGGGTCGCGAGACCGGGCTGGTGGAGATCGAGCAGCGGGTCGCGGCGGGGGAGACCCAGCGGGCGGAGACCGAGGGCGTCGTCGACGAGCAGGACCTCCTCACGGCGTACGCCGACCACCTGCTCTCGCTCGCCCCGGTGACCGGGCGCCGGCTGCGCGTGGCCGTCGACGCCGGCAGCGGCATGGCCGGCCACACCGCGCCGGCCGTGCTGGGTCGCCTCGACGTCGAGGTGCTGCCGCTCTACTTCGAGCTCGACGGGACCTTCCCGCACCACGAGGCCAACCCCATCGAGCCGGAGAACCTCCGCGACCTCCAGGCGGCCGTCCGCGAGCACGGCGCCGACGTCGGGCTCGCCTTCGACGGCGACGCCGACCGCTGCTTCCTGGTCGACGAGCGCGGTGAGCTCGTCAGCCCGAGCACCCTGACGGCGCTGATCGCGGCCCGCGAGCTGGCCAAGGAGCCGGGCGCGAGCATCATCCACAACCTGATCACCTCGCGGGCGGTCCCCGAGATCGTGGAGGAGCTGGGGGGCACCCCGGTGCGGACCCGCGTGGGCCACTCCTACATCAAGGCCGAGATGGCCCGCACCGGCGCGATCTTCGGCGGCGAGCACTCCGGCCACTTCTACTTCCGCGACTTCTGGCGGGCCGACTCCGGGATGCTCGCGGCGCTGCACGCGCTGGCCGCCCTGGCCGAGACCGACGCGCCCCTGTCGGAGGTGCTGGCGCCCTGGGCGCGCCACGTGGCCAGCGGCGAGATCAACTCCACGGTGGGCGACCAGCAGGCGGTCGTCGCCGAGGTGGAGCAGACCTGGGGCGGTGGCGAGGACGTCGAGCTCGACCGCCTCGACGGCCTGACGGTCACGCACCCGGACTGGTGGTTCAATGTGCGCGCGTCCAACACCGAGCCGCTGCTGCGGCTCAACGCCGAGGGACGCGACCAGGCCACGATGGAGCGGGTGCGCGACGACGTGCTCGCGTTGATCAGGAGATCCCGATGAACCTCGACCCCCGACTCCTCGACGTGGTCGTCTGCCCGGCCTGCCGGTCCTCGCTCGCCGCCGACGAGGCGGCCGAGGAGCTGGTGTGCGCGGGCTGCGGTCGCGCCTACCCGGTCCGCGACGACATCCCGGTGCTCCTGGTCGACGAGGCCCGCGTCCCCTCCTGAGGCCTGCGATGACCTTCGACGACGGACTGCTCGACGACGAGACCGCGCTCGCCCGCGCCGACACCCGGCTGCGGCACCTGGCCGAGAGCGGCTCCCGGGTGCGCCGCGAGGCGGTGGCGGCGGCCGAGGTGCTGGCGGCGGCGGTGGAGCGGCTCAGCGAGAGCCGACCGCGCGCCGTGGTGGCGGCCGGCCCCGACTCGAGGCTGCTGCGCGCTGTGCTCGAGCCGGTCTGCCCCGTCCCGTTCGTGGCCTGGCCCGGGCCCGGCCTGCCCGGCTGGGCCGGGGGGCTGGACCTCGTCGTGGTGCTCGCGCCCGTGGGCGACGACGCGGCGACCGCCGGTGCCGTGGCCGAGGCGGTGCGCCGCGGGTGCCAGCTGGTCGTGGCCGCCCCCGAGGGGTCGCTCGTGGCCGACCACGCGGCCGGCCGCTACACCTCGCTGCTGCCCACCCAGACCGGTGACCAGCTGGCCGTGGCGGTGACCGTCCTGGACCTCCTCGACCGGGTCGACCTCGGTCCCCGCACCGACCCCGACGTCGTGGCCGACGCGCTCGACGAGGTCGCCGTGGTGTGCAGCCCCCACCGCGACCTCGCCACCAACCCCGCCAAGATCCTCGCCATCGGCGTCGCCGACGCCGACCCGGTCTTCTGGGGCGGCACCGTGCTCGCGGCGCGGGCCGGCCGCCGCGTGGCCGAGTCCGTACGCCGCGCCACGGGCCGCACCGCGCTGGCGGCCGACGCCGAGCAGCTGCTCGCGGTCCTCGAGGCCACCGCCCCCGCCGACGTGTTCGCCGACCCGTTCGCCGACCCGGGGGCCGAGCCGCGCCCCGCGCTGGTCCTGCTCGACGACGGCTCGGAGGAGGTGGCGGTGACCGCGACCCGCGACCGGCTCGCCACCGTCGCCCGCGAGCACGGGGTGCGCGTCGAGACCATCACCTCCGAGGCCGACGGCGAGGTCGCCCGCTACGCGGCGATGCTCTCGGTCGGCACCTACGCCGCGTCCTACCTCAGCCTCGGAATGGGCCGGGGCTGAGACCTCGCCCGGCGGGGCCGGCGGCTGCTCCGGGCCCGCGCGCCGTTGGGGAGGCCGGGGGCGTTCGACTACGATGGGCACGCGCCTTTCGCACGAGATCGTGGTCTGACGCATCGGTGGGCCCGCCGTCCGTTCCTGCGGACGCGCTCCGGGGCGCCGCCCCTGCCGCACCGACCCGACCCTCTGCTGACTGACAAGGATCCCGCATGGACTTCAAGGTCGCCGACCTCTCCCTGGCCGACTACGGCCGCACCGAGATCACCCTCGCCGAGCACGAGATGCCCGGCCTGATGGCGATGCGCGAGCGCTACGGCGCCGACAAGCCCCTCGCCGGGGCGCGCATCGCCGGCTCGCTGCACATGACCATCCAGACCGCCGTGCTCATCGAGACGCTGGTCGACCTGGGTGCCGAGGTCCGCTGGGCCTCCTGCAACATCTTCTCCACCCAGGACCACGCGGCCGCCGCGGTCGTCGTGGGCCGCGACGGCACCCCCGAGGCCCCCCAGGGCGTCCCGGTCTTCGCCTGGAAGGGCGAGACCCTCGAGGAGTACTGGGAGTGCACCCAGCAGATCCTCGACTGGGGCCAGTCCGAGCCGCCCAACATGATCCTCGACGACGGCGGCGACGCCACCCTGCTCCTGCACCTCGGCGTCCAGGCCGAGAAGACCGGCCAGGCCCCCGACCCGGCCACCGCGGGCAGCAACGAGCAGCGGATCATCTTCGAGGTCCTCGGCGCCCAGCTCGCGAAGGACAAGGAGCACTGGACCCCGATCGCCAACTCGGTCAAGGGCGTCACCGAGGAGACCACCACCGGCGTGCACCGTCTCTACGAGATGATGCGCGACGGCAAGCTGCTGTTCCCGGCGATCAACGTCAACGACTCGGTCACCAAGTCCAAGTTCGACAACAAGTACGGCTGCCGCCACTCGCTGATCGACGGCATCAACCGCGCCACCGACGTCCTCATCGGCGGCAAGGTCGCGGTCGTCGCGGGCTACGGCGACGTGGGCAAGGGCTCCGCGGAGTCGCTGCGGGGCCAGGGCGCCCGGGTCATCGTCACCGAGATCGACCCGATCTGCGCGCTGCAGGCCGCCATGGACGGCTACCAGGTCGACACCCTCGACAACGCCCTCCCGGTCGCCGACATCATCGTCACCGCGACCGGCAACCGCGACGTCGTCACGCTCGACCAGATGCGCCGGATGAAGCACAACGCGATCGTGGCCAACATCGGCCACTTCGACAACGAGATCGACATGGCGGGCCTCGAGGCGCCCGGCGTGGCGGAGCGCAAGAACGTCAAGCCGCAGGTCGACCTGTGGACGTTCCCCGAGGGCAACGCGATCATCGTGCTCTCCGAGGGCCGCCTGATGAACCTCGGCAACGCCACCGGCCACCCGTCGTTCGTGATGTCGAACTCCTTCACCAACCAGGTGCTGGCGCAGATCGAGATCTTCACCAAGACCGAGGACTACCCCGTGGGCGTCTACGTGCTGCCCAAGCACCTCGACGAGGAGGTCGCGCGGCTCCACCTCGGTGCGCTGGGCGTCAACCTCACCACGCTGACCGACGACCAGGCCGCCTACCTGGGCATCCCGGCCGAGGGTCCCTACAAGTCCGACCAGTACCGCTACTGAGCGGCCCGGGAGTGGCGCAGCACGAGGTGGTCGAGCGACCGCGGGTCCTCGTCGTCGACGACGACGCGGCGCTCGCGGAGATGCTCACCCTCGTGCTGCGCACCGAGGGGTTCGCCAGCCAGGTCGTCGCCCGTGGCGACGAAGCGCTGGCGGCCTTCCGGAGCTTCCGGCCCGACGTGGTGCTGCTCGACCTGATGCTCCCGGGCATGGACGGCGTCGACGTCTGCCGGGAGATCCGGGCGGAGTCGGGCGTCCCCATCGTGATGCTCACCGCCCGCAGCGACACCGTCGACGTCGTCGTCGGCCTCGAGTCCGGGGCCGACGACTACGTCGCCAAGCCGTTCAAGCCCAAGGAGCTGGTCGCCCGCATCCGCGCGCGCGTGCGTCGCTTCGAGGTGCCGGCGCCCGAGGAGCTGCAGATCGGCGACCTGCGGGTCGACGTCGTGGGCCACGAGGTCAGCCGCGACGGCCGGCCGATCGCGCTGACGCCGCTGGAGTTCGACCTGCTGGTGTGCCTGGCCCAGAACCCGCGCAAGGTCTTCACCCGCGAGGTGCTGCTCGAGCAGGTGTGGGGCTACCGCCACGCCGCCGACACCCGCCTGGTCAACGTGCACGTGCAGCGGCTGCGCGCCAAGATCGAGAACGACCCCGAGAACCCCACCATCGTCGTCACCGTCCGGGGAGTCGGCTACAAGGCGGGCGTGACCGATGACCCGGTCGACGAGGCGTGAGCTGCCGCTCGCCGCGGTGAAGCGCCTGCCGCGCGCCGCCCTGGGCTTCTGGCGGCGCTCGCTGCGCACCCGCGTGGTGACCGCGATCGTCGTCCTCAGCGCGCTGGTGGTCGGCTCGGTGGGCTGGATGGTCACCCGCCAGATCGCCGACGGCCTGGTCAGCAGCCGGGTCGACGGCTCGCTGGCCGAGGCCCGCACCGAGACCGCCATCGTGCGCGAGCGGCTCGGGCCGGCCGGCAGCAACGACTTCGACCCCGAGACGCAGCTGCGCCTGCTGGTCGAGACCCTCGTCGCCCGCGGCGACGCCAAGGGCTTCGAGGTGGTCGTGCAGGGCCCGTTCGGCGACGGGACCGCGCCGTCGGGGGTGCGCACCACGCCCCAGGTCGACGCCGCGAGCGTCCCGGCGTCGCTGCGCCGCACGGTGGAGGAGGGCGAGAAGGGCCTCGCCTGGACCTACACCCGGATCCGGTACGCCGCCGCCGACACCGGCGCGGCCACCCCGGCCCCGCAGCCGGGCGTCGCCGTCGGGGCCACCGTGGTGCTGCCCGCCGACGGCGGCAGCTACGCGCTCTACTACCTGTTCCCGATGGGGGAGGAGCAGCAGACCCTGGCGCTGCTGCGGCAGGTGCTCGTCGTGGCCGGCCTGGTCCTGCTGCTGCTGATCGCGGGCGTCGCGCTGCTGGTCACCCGCCAGGTGATCACCCCGGTCCGGCTGGCGCGCCGGGTGGCGGAGCGGATCGCCTCGGGCCGGCTCGAGGAGCGGATGCAGGTCACCGGCGAGGACGACATCGCCCGGCTGGCCACCTCCTTCAACCAGATGGCCGAGGCGCTGCAGTCGCAGATCCGCAAGCTGGTCGAGCTCTCCCGGGTGCAGCGCACCTTCGTCTCCGACGTCAGCCACGAGCTGCGCACCCCGCTGACCACCGTGCGGATGGCCGGCGACGTCCTGCACGACGCCCGCGACGGCTTCGACCCGGTCGCGGCCCGGGCCGCCGAGCTGCTGCAGGCCGAGCTGGACCGGTTCGAGAACCTGCTGGCCGACCTGCTCGAGATCAGCCGCTTCGACGCCGGGGCGGCCGTGCTGGAGCTGGAGGACGCCAACCTCGGCGACGTCGCCCGCCGGGTGGTCGCCGCCACCGCGCCGATGGCGACCAAGCGAGGCGTCCGGGTGCAGGTGCTCGACGACGGCGTGTTCATGGCCGAGTCCGACGTACGCCGGGTCGAGCGGATCGTGCGCAACCTGGTGACCAACGCCATCGACCACGCGGACGCCTCCGGGGTGGTGGTCCGGCTGGCCAGCGACGAGGACACCACCGCGCTCACCGTGCGCGACCACGGGGTCGGCCTGCAGCCCGGTCAGTCGGGCATGGTCTTCAACCGGTTCTGGCGGGCCGACCCCGCCCGTGCCCGCACCACCGGCGGCACCGGCCTGGGGCTCTCGATCGCCCTCGAGGACGCCCGGCTGCACGGCGGGTGGCTGCAGGCGTGGGGGATCCCCGGCGGCGGGGCGCAGTTCCGGCTGACGCTGCCGCGCCGGGCGGGCGAGCCGGTGACCCACAGCCCGCTGCCGCTGGTGCCCGAGGACCTGCGGACCGCGCCGCGCCGGACGCCCCAGGTGCCCCAGCCCGCAACCTCCCCGCCCGGCGGAGGAGCGGCGTGAGGCCGCCGCGCGGCGTACGCCCCCTCGCGGCGCTGCTCGTCGTGCTGGCCCTGGCCGCCGGGTGCGCCAGCCTGCCCGAGAGCGGGCCGGTGCGCCGGGAGGCCGCCACCGGCGACGACGAGGTCCCCAGCGCGCCCTACTTCAACCCGCCCGGACCCGCCGAGGACGGCTCGCCTGCCGCGATCGCCTCGGGCTTCCTCGTCGCGATGCAGGCCAACCCGCTGAGCACCAAGGTCGCCCGCGAGTTCCTGACCGACCGCGCGGCCCGCACCTGGCGCCCCAACCGGGGCACGCTGGTCTACGAGGCGTTCACCGTGACCCCCAGCGGGTCGCAGGCCACCGTCCGGCTCGCCGACGTGCGCCGGCTCGACGCGCGCGGCGGCTGGCGCGGTGACGCGCCGGGCCGGGCGCAGGAGCTGAGGCTGGACCTGGAGTACGAGGAGGGCCAGTGGCGGGTGGAGAACCCCCCGGACGCCCTGGTGGTGCCGGCCTCGTTCTTCGACCGCACCTTCGAGCGGCGCACGCTGTTCTTCTACGACCCCACCGGTCGCGTCCTGCTGCCCGACCCGGTCTTCATCCCCCGCGGCGGGCAGCTGGCCACCAACCTGGTCCGCGGGCTGCTCACCGGCCCGGGCCCCGCGCTGGCCCAGGTGGCGACGTCGGCCTTCCCGCGCGGCACGGGCCTCGACCTGTCCGTGGTGGTCACCGAGAGCGGGGTGGCGGAGGTGCCGCTCAGCCGCGAGCTGCTGCGGGCCTCGCCCGGCGACCTCGAGCGGGCCGCCGACCAGCTCGCGTGGACGCTGCGCCAGGTGCCGGGCGTCGCCCGGGTGCGGATGGTGGTCGGGGGCACGGCGGTGCCGCTGCCGCGCGGTGTCGTCGACGTCCCGGTCTCCAGCGGCCAGGCCCTCGACGCCGCGGGTGACACCCCCTCGGTGCTCTTCGGCCTCCGCGACGGTCGGGTGGTGGCCTTCGACGGCGGGGCGGCCGAGCCCGTGGGCGGCCCGCTGGGGCGCACCGGCTTCGAGACCCGCAGCCTCGCGGTCAGCACGACCACCGGCCGCGTCGCCGCGGTCTCCGCCGACGGCGGCACCGTCTTCGAGGCCCCGCTCGAGCAGGGCGGCGCCGACGAGGGGGTGCGTCAGGCCGTGACCGGCACCGACCTGCTGCGCCCGTCCTACGACCTGTTCGGCGGGCTGTGGGTCGTCGACCGGACTCCTGCGGGCGCGCGCGTCCGGCTGGTCCAGGACGGCGCGGTGCGAGAGCTGCAGGTGCGGGGCGTCACCGGCCGGACGGTGGCCGCGGCCGCGGTGTCTCACGACGGCACCCGGCTGGCCGTGGCGCTCGGTGGCCGCGACGTCGCCCGGGTGCGGGTGGTCGACGTGCTGCGCACCGACGAGGGGCAGGTCACCGGCACCGGCACGTCGCGGTCGCTGACGGTCGCCGGCGACGCCGCACAGGCGGTCGACGTCGGGTGGCGCGATCCCGCGACGCTCGCCGTGCTGAGCCGCACCGGGGCCGAGACCAGCCGGGTCGACTACGTCTCGGCCGACGGGTCACCGGTCGGCTCCGGCCTGGTCGAGCCGAGCGTGTTCCGCGACGACGCGACCGAGCTGGTGGTCTCGCCGCAGGCCGACGTCCCGCTGCGCCTGGTGACCGCCGACCAGCGGCTCTTCACCCTCGTGGCGGGCGGCACCTGGCCCCGCACCGCCTCGGAGCTGGGCGCGGCGACGTACTCGCCCTGAGGGTGGCTCTGTCCACCCGTCCACAGGCGCCCCGCCGCTGCTGGTCCCGGACGCCGCGGGCGACGACCCTGGGGTGGTGCGGGACACCTGGCTGGACCTGGTGCACGGCGGCTGCTGCGTGGGCTGCGGCCGCGCCGGCCGGTCGCTGTGCCGCGCCTGCGCGGCCCGGTTGCCGACCCGGGGCCGGCCGACCCGGCCCACGCC
The DNA here is from genome assembly GCF_001424755.1 of Marmoricola sp. Leaf446. GTDB lineage: Bacteria > Actinomycetota > Actinomycetes > Propionibacteriales > Nocardioidaceae > Marmoricola. The sequence goes on along the minus strand of NZ_LMRF01000006.1, from coordinate 373,753 downwards.
CTGCCCACCGGGACTGGTCGCCTGCTCCACGGCCGGGGAGTACGACGGGCTGCTGCGCGCCCTGGTGCTCGCCCACAAGGAGCAGGCGGTGCTGGCGCTGGCCGGTCCGCTCGCGGGCTGCCTGGCCGTCGCGCTCGAGCCGTTCCTCGACCCCGCGGGCCGGGCGCCGGTGCGCACCCTGCTCGTGCCGGTGCCCAGCCCGCGGCACGTGGTCCGCGGCCGCGGTCACGACCCCGTGCTGAGGGTGGCCCGACGCGCCGCCGCACGGCTACGGCGTACGTCCGGAGGGGTGGTCGAGGTGGCGCCGCTGCTGACGACGCGGCTGCCGGTCGCCGACCAGGCGGGCCTGGACTCGGGGGCGCGACGCCGCAACCGCGAGGGGACCCTCGCGGTGCGGCCCGGCCCGCGGGCGGCGCTGGCACGCACGGGCGTCCCGGTCCGCGTGCTGGTCGTCGACGACGTGCTGACCACCGGGGCGACCGTGCGCGAGGCGCAGCGGGCGCTGGAGGTGTCCGGCGTGCCGGTCGCCGGCGTCGCGACCGTGGCCGCCACCCGTCGACGGCTGCCCGTGCGGGCGGAGTAGCACCAACGTGCCCTACCGGTCTGCCCGCCGGGGGACTAGCGTCGGTGCATGGAGCCCCGGAGCACCCTCCGCGTCGTCGGAGCGGTCCGCCCGGGGTTCCTGCCCGTCCGGTGTCGAGGGACGGGAGTCAACGGGTAACCGACTCATTTCAGGCGCGCGTCGTCGAGAGCCGGGGCGCGTCCGGGGACAGGAGGTACAGGTGGATGTCGTCGTCAGCGCCCGTCACTGCGAGGTGACGGACCGGTTCCGCGAGCACGTCGAGGACAAGCTCGGACGTCTGGAGAAGCACGACCACCGCATCATCCGTGTGGACGTGACCGTCGAGAAGGAGGCCCGCCCCCGGGACCCCGAGCGGGCGGTGCGCGTCGAGCTCACGGCCCGGTCCAAGGGCCCGATCGTGCGTGCGGAGGCGGCCGCCGAGGACAAGATGGCCGCCCTCGACCTCGCGCTGGACAAGATGGCCTCCCAGATGCGCCGCGCCGCGGACCGCCGCAAGGTGCACCGCGGCCACGCGACGCCGGAGTCGCTGCGCGCGGCCATGGCCCGCAGCCTGCCCGAGGAGCAGGTCGGCGAGACCGACGACGACGCCGTCGTGGAGCGCAAGGTCGGACCCATGACGGTGACCGGCGACGGGCCGCTCGTGGTGCGGGAGAAGACGCACCCGGCCTCGCCGATGACCCTGGACCAGGCGCTCTACGAGATGGAGCTCGTGGGCCACGACTTCTACCTGTTCGTCGACAAGGAGTCCGAGCAGCCGTCGGTGGTCTACCGCCGCCGCGGCTACGACTACGGCGTGATCGCGCTGCAGCTGAGCTGACGCCACCGCCGTCGCGGGGCGCGGTCACCGACTCGCGCCCCGCGACGGCGGTGCTCTGCCATAGTGACGCCCATGGACGACGACGACTCGGGCTCGGGTCCCGGGGACGGTGACGGCCTCGAGCCGATCCGCGTGGTGGTGGTCGACGACCAGGAGCTCTTCCGCCGCGGCCTGACCATGCTGCTCGGGGTCGAGCCCGGGCTCGAGGTGGTCGGCGAGGCCGGCGACGGCATCGCGGCCACCGACATCGTCGTGGCGACGGTGCCCGACGTGGTGCTGCTCGACGTGCGGATGCCCAAGCGCTCCGGGCTGCAGGCCTGCATGAAGATCAAGGAGCTCGTGCCGAGCGTCAAGATCATCATGCTCACCGTCAGCGACGAGGAGGGCGACCTCTACGAGTCGGTCAAGAACGGCGCCTCGGGCTACCTGCTCAAGGACTCCTCCATCGACGAGGTCGCCCAGGCGGTCCGCGTGGTGGCCGAGGGCCAGTCCCTGATCAGCCCGTCGATGGCGGTCAAGCTGATCGACGAGTTCAAGGAGATGTCGCGCGCGGAGCGCGAGCAGGTGCCCACGCCCCGGCTCACCGACCGCGAGCTCGAGGTGCTGCGCCTCGTGGCGCGCGGGCTGAACAACCGCGACGCGGCGCGCGAGCTGTTCATCAGCGAGAACACCGTGAAGAACCACGTGCGCAACATCTTGGAGAAGCTGCAGCTGCACTCGCGCATGGAGGCGGTCATGTACGCCGTGCGCACCAAGCTGCTCGACATCCCGTGACCGCCGAGACCCACCTGTCCGCGGCCCAGGCGCGCCGGGTGGCCCTGGTGGCCCAGGGGTTCCGCGACCCGGTGCACCAGCCGCCGACGCTGCGCACGCTGAGCCGCACCCTGGAGCGCACCGGCGTGCTCCAGGTCGACTCGGTCAACGTGCTGCAGCGCGCGCACTACCTGCCGCTCTACTCCCGGATGGGCCCTTACGACCCCGACCTGCTGGGCCGGGCCTCGGAGGTGCGTCCCCGGCGGATGGTGGAGTACTGGGCCCACGTGCAGGCCTTCATGCCCGTCGAGCTGTGGCCGGTGATGCAGCACCGCATGGCGGGGTTCCGCACCAGCCCGCGCTGGGGCGGGTGGCTCGCGACCAACCCCGGCCTGGTCGACCGGGTCCGCGAGGACGTCGCTGCCCGCGGGCCGACCACGGCCCGCGACCTCGACGACGGTGCGCCCCGCAGCCGGGAGCACTGGGGCTGGAACTGGTCCGAGGCCCGCAAGGCGCTCGACTGGCTCTACCTCGTCGGCGAGCTGGCGATCGCGGGCAGGACCGCCTCCTTCGAGTGCGTCTACGACCTGCCCGAGCGGGTGCTGCCCGCGGCGGTGCTGGCGACCCCGACCCCGAGCCCGGAGGAGGCCACCCGCGAGCTGGTGCGACGCGCGGCGCGCAGCCACGGCGTCGCCACCGTGCGCTGCCTCTCCGACTACTACCGGCTCCAGAGGAGCATGGGCGGCCCCGGCCAGGCCGCGACCGCGCGTGCGGTGGCCGAGCTCGTCGAGTCCGGCGAGCTGCTCCCGGCCCGGGTGGAGGGCTGGGCCCGTCCGGCGTACCTCCACCGCGACGCCGTGCTGCCGCGCCGCGTCCACGTGCGCTCCCTGGTCAGCCCGTTCGACCCGTTGGTCTGGGAGCGTGAGCGCACCGAGCGGCTCTTCGACTTCCACTACCGCATCGAGATCTACGTGCCCCAGCACCTGCGGCGCCACGGCTACTACGTGCTGCCGTTCGTGCTGGGCGACCGGATCGTCGCCCGGGTCGACCTCAAGGCCGACCGACCCGGCGGGCGGCTGCTCGTGCAGGCGGCGTACGCCGAGCCCGGCGCCCCGTCCGACACCGCACCCGAGCTGGCCGCCGAGCTGCGCCGGACGGCGGACTGGCTGGGTCTGGACGACGTCGTGGTGCGCGACCGCGGCGACCTCGCGCCCGCGCTGGGCGCCGTCGCCGGCTGAACGGGCGCGCCGCGAGTCCGCGGTCTCGAAACTCCGGACGGGTCCCGGCCGTTACGATGGTCGACGGGTTGCGGGGCACAGCCGTGCCCGTTCCCTCCCCGTTCCCCTCCCTAGGAGATGTCCAGCGTGTCGCTCTTCGACAAGGTCCTGCGCATCGGCGAAGGCAAGATCGTGCGCCAGCTCGAGGCCATCGCCAAGGCCGTCAACGCCATCGAGGACGACTTCGTCGCGATGTCCGACGACGAGCTGCGCGGCATGACGACCGAGTTCAAGGAGCGCCTGGAGAAGGGCGAGACCCTGGACGACCTGATGCCCGAGGCCTTCGCGACCGTCCGCGAGGCGGCCAAGCGGGTGCTGGGCCAGCGTCACTTCGACGTGCAGATCATGGGCGGTGCGGCGCTCCACCTCGGCAACATCGCCGAGATGAAGACCGGTGAGGGCAAGACCCTGGTCTCGACCCTGCCGGCCTACCTCAACGCGCTCGCCGGCAAGGGCGTCCACGTCGTCACCGTCAACGACTACCTCGCGCGCTACCACGCCGAGTGGATGGGCCGCGTCCACCACTTCCTGGGCCTCACCACCGGGGTGATCACCCCCGACATGCGCCCCGACGAGCGTCGCGAGGCCTACCTGTGCGACATCACCTACGCCACCAACAACGAGCTCGGCTTCGACTACCTGCGCGACAACATGGCCACGTCGCTGGACAACTGCGTCCAGCGGGCACCGTTCTTCGCCGTCGTCGACGAGGTCGACTCCATCCTCATCGACGAGGCGCGGACGCCGCTGATCATCTCCGGCCCCACGCAGGACGAGGTCCACTGGTACGCCGAGTTCGCCAAGATCGCGCGGCGGCTCGACGTCGAGACCGACTACGAGGTCGACGAGAAGAAGCGGACCATCTCGATCCTCGGCCCGGGCATCACCAAGGTCGAGGACTACCTCGGCATCGAGAACCTCTACGAGTCGGCCAACACCCCGCTGATCTCCTTCCTCAACAACTCCATCAAGGCCAAGGAGCTGTTCCGCAACGACAAGGAGTACGTCGTCCTGGGCGACGAGGTCCTCATCGTCGACGAGCACACCGGTCGCATCCTGTCGGGGCGTCGCTACAACGACGGCCTGCACCAGGCGATCGAGGCCAAGGAGGGCGTGACCGTCCGCGAGGAGTACCAGACGCTCGCCACCATCACGCTCCAGAACTACTTCCGCCTCTACGAGAAGCTCGCCGGCATGACCGGCACGGCCATGACCGAGGCCTCGGAGTTCGACAAGATCTACAAGCTCGGCGTGGTCCCCATCCGGACCAACAAGCCGATGGCCCGCATCGACCAGAAGGACCTCGTCTACCGCACCGAGGACGCCAAGTTCGCGGCCGTGGTCGAGGACATCGCCGAGCGTCACGCCAAGGGGCAGCCGATCCTGGTCGGCACCACCTCGGTGGAGAAGTCCGAGCGCCTCGCCAAGGACCTGAAGTCCCGCGGGGTCCCGCACACGGTGCTCAACGCCAAGCAGCACGCCGACGAGGCCAAGGTCGTCGCGATGGCCGGCCACAAGGGCGCGGTCACCGTCGCCACCAACATGGCCGGCCGCGGCACCGACATCATGCTGGGCGGCTCGGTGGAGTTCCTCGCCGACCAGGAGCTGCGCCAGCGCGGCCTGGACCCCGTCGAGGACGCCGAGGACTACGAGGCCGCCTGGCCCGAGACCGTCGAGCGGATCACCGAGCAGGTCAAGAACGAGCACGACGAGGTCAAGGAGCTCGGCGGCCTCTACGTGCTCGGCACCGAGCGCCACGAGTCGCGCCGCATCGACAACCAGCTGCGCGGTCGTTCCGGCCGCCAGGGCGACCCCGGCGAGTCGCGGTTCTACCTCTCCCTGGGCGACGACCTGATGCGTCTCTTCAAGTCCGACTGGGTCGAGCGCGTGCTGCTGGCGCTCAAGGTGCCCGACGACGTGCCGATCGAGAACAAGTCGGTCACCAAGTCCATCGCCTCGGCGCAGGGCCAGGTCGAGTCGCAGAACTTCGAGTCGCGCAAGAACGTCCTCAAGTACGACGACGTGATGAGCCGCCAGCGCGAGGTCATCTACGGCGAGCGCCGGGCGGTGCTCGAGGGTGCCGACCTGTCCGAGCACGTGCGCGGCATGGTCGACGAGGTCGTCGAGACCTACGTCCGGGCCGCGACCGAGGGCTTCCCGGAGGAGTGGGACCTCGACGCGCTGTGGACCGCGCTGCAGACCATCTACCCGGTGGGCCTGAAGGTCTCCGAGCTCGAGCGCGAGGCCGGTGGCCGCGACGGGCTCGACCGCGAGACGCTGGTCGACGACCTGCGGGCCGACGCCCACAAGGCCTACGAGGCGCGCGAGGCGGCCATCGGTGCCGAGGCGATGCGCGAGCTCGAGCGCCAGGTGCTGCTCTCGGTGCTGGACCGCAAGTGGCGCGAGCACCTCTACGAGATGGACTACCTGCGCGAGGGCATCGGGCTGCGGGCCTACTCCCAGCGCGACCCGCTGGTGGAGTACCAGCGCGAGGGCTTCGACATGTTCAACGCGATGAAGGAGGGGATCCGCGAGGAGACCGTCGGCTTCGTGTTCAACCTCGAGGTCCAGGTCGACGAGCCCGAGGTCGACGAGGAGTCCGAGGCGGAGGCCGCGGTCGAGGCCACCCCCCACGTGCGGGCCAAGGGTCTCAGCGAGCCGCAGCAGCCCGCCAACCTGACCTACTCCGCCCCCACCGAGGACGGCGAGGTCGAGGTGCACTCGGAGGCGAGCGGCGACGACGACGCCTACGCCGGGATCAGCCGCAACGCCGAGTGCCCCTGCGGGTCGGGCAAGAAGTACAAGAAGTGCCACGGCGCCCCGGGCGGGCCCACCGGCCTGACGGCACGTCACAACGGCTGAGGGGCAGCGACAGGCTTCCTGCGATGGCGGGGGAGCGGCTGGTCGGGCCCGACGTCGTCCGGGCGGTCGCGCTGATCGGCGTGGTGGTGATGAACTACTACGCCTACCTGATGGTGGCCGGAGCGCCGCGTGAGCCGGGCGCCCTGGGTGCCGTCGTCGACCCACGTGTGGGTCCGCTGGCCACCCGCTTCGCGGCGACCTTCGTCCTGGTGGCGGGGGTGGGGGCCACCCTGCTGACCAGGAGTGCCCAGGGCACCGAGCTGCGTCGTCGCCGGGTGGTGCTGCTGCGGCGCGGGCTGGCGCTGTTCGTCGTCGGCTGGCTGGTGGACCTCACCTGGGAGGGCACGATCCTGCCCTACTACGGTGCGATGTTCGCCGTGGCCGCGCTCCTGGTGGTGCTCTCCTCGCGTGCCCTGCTCGTGGTCGGGGCGCTGTCCGCGGTGGCCGCGGCCGCGCTGGCCTCCTGGTCCCTCGAGCGGCGCCTCGACGGGGGCTCGGTCGACTGGCTCACCGACCCGCCCCACTGGACGCCCCAGGGGTTGTTCCTCGACACGGTCGTCAACGGCAGCCACCCGTTGCTGCCGTGGCTGGCCTTCTTCTGCGCCGGCCTGCTGCTGGGCCGCTCCCTCGTGCGACCCGGGTGGCGACCCGGAGTCGTCGGCGTCGGGCTGGTGCTGCTGGGCGGTGCGACCCTCGCGTCGCGGCTGGCCGCGACCGGGTCGCTGCGGCTGCAGCTGGCCACCAGCACGGTGCCGACGACCCGCAGCCTGCTCTACACCGCCAGCGCCCTGGGGTCCGCCCTGCTGGCGTTCGCCCTGGTGTCGTGGCTGGCCGAGCGGGCGCCCGGCCACCCGGTCGTCGACGTGCTGCGCCGGGCGGGGGCGATGTCGCTGACCCTCTACCTCGCCCACATCGTGGTCTTCCGGGTGCTCGTCGACGGGCTCGGCGCGGTGCCGTTGACCGGGTTCGGGCCGGCGCTGCTGCTCTCCGCCGGCTTCTGGGTGGTGGCCGTGCTCGTCGGGTCGTGGTGGCACCGCCGGTTCGGGATCGGGCCGGCCGAGGCGGCGTACCGCTGGGTCGGGGGCTGAGCCCACCCGGGCTCAGCCGAACTCCAGGGCGGTGCAGCACCAGCGACCCTCGCGCTGCACCAGGCGGGCCGCGACGGCACGCGAGCGCTCGCCGCGTCGCACGTGGATGCTGAGCTCGACGGCCCCGGGTGCAGGGCAGCTGAGGTGGACGCTGCGCACTTGGCTGCGGAGCCGGCGCACGCGGCGGTCGCCCGGGACGGTGCGGTTCATCAGGGCGGAGCGGCGCTGCAGGTCGGCGTAGACCTCGGGGCTGGTCCACCGCAGCAGCTGGCTGGGGCCGCGGTCACCGCCCACGACCTCCACGACGGCGGCGGCGAAGCGCTGTGCGAAGGCGTCGAGCTCGGCCCGGCCACCGGGGAGCAGCGCCAGCGGGCTCGGGAGGCCCGCCGACGTGGTCGCGGCACCCCCGCCGAGGTCGAGCGCGAGGGTGCCCTGGACGCTCGCCACCGGGACCCGGCGGCGGGGCCGGCCGGGACCCGCGCTGGCACGGTGCGGTGCGGCGGGGACGGTCGTGCTGCTCATGGTGCCTCCGTGAGGGGTGGGGGTGGGGCCGGGAAGCGGAGCTGCTGCCCGGGGCGCAGGAGGTCGGGGTCGGGCCCGACGACGGCGAGGTTGCGGCGGTGGGTCCGCTCGACCAGCGCGGCCACGTCGGCCTCGTCCGCCGCGGGGCCGAGGCGCTCGCGACTCAGCGTCCAGAGCGAGTCGCCGGGGCGCACGGTGACGCCCGCGTCCCGCCTGTGCCCGCCGGCCGGTGCCGGACGGGCCGCCGCACGGGGGAGCGAGGGGACCGCCCCGGCGTCGGTGGGCCGTGAGGGGACGGGGAGGGCGCCGCCGCCGGGCCGCGGTCCGTCCGCCGTGCCGGCGGCGGCGTGGGCCATGCCCGGCGCGAGGACGGCGAGACCGGCCACGGCCAGCAGGAGTGGGCGGGCGCGACGGGGGCAGCCCACCCAGTGCAGCGCCGGGACCCGTCCCCGGCTGCCCCGCTCGACCAGGGCGGCCAGGACCACGGCTGCGCCCCAGAGCAGCGTCGCGATCAGCACCCAGGTCGCCGCCGTCTCGAGGAGGGCGTCGAAGGCGGGGCCGCGGTGGCCGGAGGTGGTGATCACGTCTCGATGCTTTCGTTTGCTTGCGTTTGCATCAGACAACGTCCAGGATCGTCGGGTGTCAACAGAGCGTCCACAGCCTGAACCACCCCGTTTGATCCCGTCGGTCGCCGGGCATCTGCCCTGGGTGGATCGGGCCACGCGACCGGCGGGGCCCCGGACGGGGGACGATCGATGAGCTGGGAAGCAGCGCTGCTGGACGTCTTCGAGGACCTCGAACAGCAGGCCGCGGGGCTGCGCCTGGCCGACCGGGACGCAGAGGTCGCCGACCTGGCTGCGGCCGCCTACGCTGAGGTCGCGCTGGCCGCGCGGGCCCACGCCTCGCGCGGCGCCCTGCTCGTGGTGCGCTCCGTCGGCGGGTTGGTGCTCACCGGCACGCTGGTGCGCAGCGGGACCGACTGGCTCCTGGTCGAGGCCGCAGGGGCGTCGTGGCTGGTGCCGCTCGCGGGCGTGGTCTCGGTCTCCGGCCTCTCGCCGCGCGCGGACGACACCGAGAGCTGGTCGGCCGTCGACCGGCTGACGCTCCGCGCGCTGGTGCGTCGTACGGCGGAGTCCGACCCCCGCTGCCGGCTCCACCTGGCCGACGGGTCGTCGACGACCGGGGCCGTGCTCCGGGTGGGCAGCGACTTCCTCGAGCTCGTGGCCGGTGACCCGGCGCCCGGCGAGCGGGTCCCGACCTCGACCACGCTCGTCCCCCTCGCCGCGGTCGCCGCCCTGCGAGGCGGGTCGTGAGCGCCGTGGCGGGCCGAGGCTCAGTCCTTCGGCGCCGGACCGCCCTCGACGAACGGGTGCTCGCGCACGAACTGGTCGGCCTCGGCGTACGCCCGCTGGATGTAGGCCTCGAGCTCGCTGGCCTCCACCCGCCACTGTCCCCGGCCGCCGATCTTGATCGCCTTGAGGTCCTGGCGCCGCACCAGGGCGTAGACCTGCGCCCCCGAGATGTTGAGGATCTCGGCGACGTCGGCCAGCTGCAGGAACCGTGGGGTCGCGTTCACGTGCGTCACTCTGCCACCGGTCGCGTCCGGCGGCGAGCAGGTGCCCCCGGCGACCTGTGGACGTCACGCCGACCCCCGCCGTCCCGGCCGACCCGGCCCACCCACCGCACCACCACCGGAGACGCACGATGACCACCACCCGCCACCGCCGCCATGTCCCGGCTCCCGAGGAGGCCACTGCCGAGCCTGCACCGCCGGTGACCCGCAGCCGCCGTCCCGGGTGGCGCAACCCCCGGCTGCTGCTCGGGCTGCTGCTCGTGGCCGCCTCGGTGCTGGGCGGCGCCCGGCTCCTGGCGAACGCGGACGACACCGTCGCCGTCTGGACCTCGACCCGTGACCTGCCCGACGGGGCGACGCTCGCCGAGGCCGACCTCGGACGGGAGCGGGTGCGGTTCCCCGACCAGGAGGCCGCCGACGGCTACATCTCCGCCGACCAGGCGCCGCCCGTCGGCGCCGTCCTCGACCGCCGGGTGGGCGCGGGCGAGCTGCTGCCCCGCGCCGCCGTCGCCCCGCGCGAGCGCTCCGAGCTGGTCGAGCTGCCACTCGGCGTGGCCTCCGACGACCTCCCCGCGACCGTCCGGCAGGGCTCGGTGGTCGACGTCTGGGTCGCACCCACTCCCACCGGTGGCGGGACCACCTCGGCGACGGGCGAGCAGCGCGCCCCCGAGGCCCGTCGGGTGCTCGAGGACGTGACCGTGGTGGCCGTCCCCGGCACCGGGGACAGCCTGGCGCCCGACACGACGCGTCAGGTCGTCCTGGGCGTGCCGACCGACCGCTCCGACGAGGTCGCGGCCGCCCTCGGCGGACTCGCCGACGGTCGCGTCGTCCTCACCCGGAAGGGCTGACCGGTGGCGACAGCACCAGGCGCCCCGGCGCTGCGCGACCGGGTGCCGGTCCTCGTCGCGGCGGCGGGCGAGACGTGGGAGGCCCCGGCCCTGCGCGCGCTGGCCGAGGCCTCGGTGGTCGTGCTCAAGCGCTGCGTGGACCTGACCGACCTGCTGGCCAGCGCCTCGGCCGGCACCGTCGGCGTGGTCCTGGTCAGCGGCGAGCTGGCCGGGCTCGACGCCGACGCGGTGATGCAGCTGCTCCGGGTCGACGTCCGGTGCGTCGCGGTCGGCGGGGACGCCGAGGTGCTGGGCCGCCTCGGGGTGGTGGAGGTGCACCCGGCCGACGACCCCGCCGGGCTGCCCGAGGTGGTGCGGCGCGCGGTGCGGCAGGACCTGGTGCTCGACCCCGACCCGGAGCCCGAGAGCCGGCTCGAGGTCCGCGCCGACCGGGGCCGCACCGTCGTGGTGCACGGCCCCGCCGGCGCCCCGGGACGCACCCTGCTGGCGACGGGGCTCGCGGCCGAGCACGCCCGCCGCGGTGCGCCGACGGTGCTGGTCGACGCCGATCCGCACGGCGGTGCCGTGGCCCAGCACCTCGGGGTGCTCGACGAGGTGAGCGGGCTGCTGGCCGCCGCCCGCCTGGTCAACGCGGGCGGGCTCGACGCGCGCTCGTTCGCGCGGTGCCGCCGCGAGGTGGTGCCGGGCCTGGAGGTGCTGACCGGGCTGCCGCGGCCCGACCGGTGGGTCGAGGCCCGTCCGGGCGTCCTCGACGCCGTGCTCGAGCGGGCGGGCGAGGTGGGCGACGTGGTCGTCGACACCGGCTTCAGCCTCGAGGACGACGCCGACCTGGGGCGTGGGCTGGTCCGCAACCAGCTGACCCTCGACGCGGTGGCCGCCGCCGACCACGTCGTCGCCGTCGGGACGGCCGAGCCGGTCGGGCTGGCGCGGCTGGCCCGCACCCTGGTCGACCTGCGCGACCTGGCGCCCGTCCCGGTCACCGTGGTGGTCAACCGGATGCGCGACAGCCTGGGCTGGAGCAGGCGCGACATCCTCGGCATGGTCGAGGGCTACGTGCGCCCGGCGGGCGTGGTGTTCGTGCCCGACGACCGGGCCGCCGCCGACCGCGCCCTCGTCGCCGGCCGCTCGGTGGTCGAGGCGGGTGCCTCGCCCCTGGCCGCGGCGGTCGCCGAGCTCCACGACGTGGTGCTCGGCGACGTCGGTGACCCGGTCAGGCGCTCATCAGCAGGTAGAGGCCGGTGGCGGTGTAGACGACCATGATCACCAGCATGGCCAGCTGACCGGTCACGTGCCGGCGGGCCGGGAGCAGCGCGATGGCCCGGTCGTGCGCCGCGACGACGCCCACGACGTGGCCGAGCACGATGGCCAGCACCTTGAGCACGGCCAGCAGCGTGGGGTGGAAGGACAGGAAGTAGTTCACCGACCAGTCGCCGGTGCCCAGCAGGTCGTCGCCGCGCACCAGCGGGTCGCTGAGCTGGATCAGCGTCGTCTGTCCCTGCTCGACGAGGTAGGTCAGGTAGTGCGCGGTGAGGTAGCCGACCACGATCGGCACCACCGAGTGGGCGAGCAGCAGCGGCAGCTCCCGACGTCGTACGCCGCCCGGCCGCTCGTCGACCCGGGTGAGCCGGGCGGCGACGGTGAAGCTCACGCCGACCACCAGGCAGAACACCAGCAGCGCGACGGAGTTGAGCGGCACCTCGGGCAGCCCGGAGTCGCGCACCACCCGCTGCCAGAACAGGGTGTCGGCGTAGCTGTCGAAGGCCGTCGAGCCGAACAGCACCGCGACGACCGCGAGCAGCCCGGGCCGCGGCACGACCGTGGCGAGGTTGGCCAACGGGCTGCGCACCACGAGCCGCCCGGCGTCGTCGCGGCCCCACGGCGAGAGCCGGGCCAACAGGTCGGACCACACCTCGAAGGGGTCGGCCCGCGACAGCCAGGTGTCGCCGAAGACGGCTGCCCCGACCAGCATCACCGCGAGGTAGACCGCCAGCCAGACCCGCACCGAGCCGAGGTAGGCGCTGGTGGGGTTGACCAGCTCCTGCCACACGAACCCGAACAGGCCGATCGCCGCCGGCCAGTAGCCCCACCGAGCGGGGTACTCCGCCATCCCGGTGGCCGGGTCGCCGCCGGTGACGCGGGCGAGCAGGGCGTTGAGGGTGCGCACCGGGCTGACGGCGCGGGCGACGCGTCCGAGCAGCAGCGACAGCGGCACCACGCCGACCCAGACCAGGACGTAGAACGTGCCCAGCACCGGGTTGGTGACCAGGTCGGGTCCCCAGACCAGCGGCCAGACGAGGTAGCCGAAGAACAGCAGCCCCACCAGGCGCCATCCCCACGTCCACGCCGGGTGGTCGACGACGCGGGCCAGCAACGCGGGTGCGGGACGGGAGGGGTGGCCGTCGACGTAGCGCGGCCGGCGCCAGGCCAGCGCGAGCACGCAGAAGGAGACGACCAGCGCGGCCACGGCGCCACTGACGGCCAGTGGCAACGGGAGCGGGAGGTTCTGGGCGCCACCGAGACCGTGCTGGGGGACCAGCACCTGGGGGAGGAGCACCGCTCAGCGCACCTCGAGCCGGACGAGCAGCTGGCCGAGGTCGTGCGACTCGACGTCGACCACGCCGGGCCGGTCGAAGGTGAGCTCGTCCTCGGTGGTGCCGGCCTCGAAGGACAGCTCCTGCTCGGGGGTGGAGTGGATGTGCAGCTCGCCCGGGGCGTCGGACTCCACGCGCAGCGTGACCGGCTCGCCGATCGCGACCTGCATGGCCTTGCCCTGGGGCGAGGCGGTGCCGTCGGCGATCGTGATGGCCACGACGGTGCCCGCCTCCTCCGGATCGGAGGACGCCGAGGACCCGGACGACGGCGACGGGCTCGAGGACCCCGAGGACTCCGAGGCGGAGGCGCTCTCGGAGGCCGGGGGCGACGACGACGCCGGGTCCTGCGACGAGCCGCAGCCGGCGAGGAGCACCAGGGTCGACACGGTCAGGGCGGTCGGCCGGAGCAGCCGGCCGAGGGCGGGTGACATGGGACAACCTCTCGTGGTGGACGTCGTGCTGTCTCGCTGCGGAGTCTCTGCCAGACTCCCATGTGCCCCCGGCCGACCCAAGTCCTGCGGCCCTGCCCCACCGGTGGTGAGACCGATGCCACACCCGAGCGAGAGGCGACGATGAGCGAGCGGCTGCGCGCCAGCGACCTGGCGCTCCTGGCGGAGGAGACCGAGCGGACGCCGCTGCACAACGGCACCATCGAGATCTTCGACCCGCTGGACTCCGGCTTCGACTTCGACGCCCTGCTCGCGCACATCGACGACCGGATCGCGTTCGTGCCGCGCTACCGCCAGCGGGTGCGCTGGGTGCCGGGGCGCGTGGCCAACCCGGTGTGGGTCGACGACGAGGACTTCGACCTGAACTACCACGTGCGCCGCTCGGCGCTGCCCCGCCCGGGCAACCTCGAGCAGCTCGGCGAGCTGACGGCCCGCATCATGTCGCGTCGCCTCGACGTGGCCCGGCCGCTGTGGGAGATGTACTTCGTGGAGGGCCTCGAGGGCGGCCGCGTGGCGCTGCTGAGCAAGTCCCACCAGATCCTGGTCGACGGCATCTCCACCGTCGACCTCGGCCAGGTGCTGCTCGACGTCGACCCCGGGCCGCGCCCGTTGGTCCAGGAGGGCTGGGTGCCCTCCCACGAGCCCAGCCAGACCTCGCTGCTGCTCGGGGCGCTCGGCGAGTCGGTGCGCGACCCCCGGGTCGCGGCGGCGACGGTGCGCAGCAACGCCGAGGCCGTGGGGCGCGCCCTCGGGGGCACGCTGTCGCTGGCCGGCCAGGTCGCCGCCGGGGTCTCGGGCGGGCTGGCGGGGCGGCGTACGGTCCCGGACACGCCGTTCAACAAGGAGCCCTCGGCGCAGCGGCGACTGGTCTGCGTGCGGACCTCGCTCAAGGACTACCGCAAGGTCCGCCGGGTCCACGGTGGCACTGTCAACGACGTCATCCTGGCCACCCTGACCGGGGCGGTCCGGGCCTGGCTGATGACGCGGGCCGAGCCCGTCGGCGCCGGTCGTCGGCTGCGGTCGCTGGTGCCGATGAGCGTCATCGACGAGGAGCTCGAGCCCACCTCGCTGGGCTCCCAGGTCGTGGGCCACCTCGTCGACCTGCCGATCGGCGAGGGGTCGCCGGTGCTGCGGCTGCACCAGGTCTCCTACGCGCTGCGCGCCCACAGCGAGACCGGCAGGGCCGTGGCGGCCGACCGGATCGCCGGGGTGGCGGGCTTCGCGCCCACCACCTTCCACGCGCTCGGGTCGCGGGTCGCCTTCACCGAGGCCCGGCAGCAGGTCCACCTCGTGGTCACCAACGTCCCAGGCCCGCAGTTCCCGATGTACCTCGCGGGCGCCGAGATGGTGCAGACCTACCCCGTGCCGCCGTTGCTGCCGGGGTTCTCGCTCTCGGTCGGCGTGACCTCCTACGACGGGGCCGTCTACTACGGCATCACGGCCGACCGCGACGCGCTGCCCGACATCGAGGTGCTGGGCCAGTGCGTCCGCGAGGCCCTCGACGAGCTGGTCGACAGCGCCAGCGACACCCGTCCCCGCGCCCCCCGGGGCCGCGGCACTCGGCGCCCCGAGCAGCCGTGAGGATCTACCTCCCCAGCACCCTCGACCAGCTGGCGTCGTACGCCGCGGCGGGGGAGGTGCGCGACTACGACGAGCCGTTCGTGGCCGCCGACGACGACGAGGAGTCGGAGTACGACGCGCTGATGGCCGCGGCCGACGCCTCGGCCGACCTGCAGCCGGAGGGCGCGCGACGGGTGGTGCTCGTCGCCGAGGTCGGCCGCGAGGGCGACCCGGTGCCGCTGCGCCGGGTGGTGGCGGTCCACGCCGACCCCGAGGGCGCCGGGCCGGACGACGACCTGGCCTGGTTCGCCACCCAGGAGATCCCGGCCCTGCTGGCCTGACGGCGCCCGCGCGGTTGGTCGGCGTACGACGCGTCTGAGACGATCGCGAGCATGGACGCCATCACCACGCCGCCCGCCCCGGTCAACGAGCCCACGCTGCACTACGCGCCCGGCTCCACCGAGCGGGTGGAGGTCGAGGCGGCGCTGGCCCACCTGGCGGCCGCGCCGCGCGACCTCCCGGCGCACGTCGGCGGGGAGGCCGTCATGGGCGGCGGCGCCGAGATCGAGGTCGTGCAGCCGCACGCCCACGCCAAGGTGCTCGGCGTGCTGAAGAACAGCACCACCGCCGACGCCCGGGCCGCCGTGCAGGCCGCTGCCGACGCGGCGCCCATGTGGCGGGCGATGTCCTTCGACGACCGCGCCTCGATCATCCTCAAGGCCGCCGACCTCCTCGCCGGCCCGTGGCGTGCCACGCTCAACGCCGCGACCATGCTGGGCCAGTCCAAGTCGGTCTGGCAGGCCGAGATCGACGCCGCCTGCGAGCTGATCGACTTCTGGCGCTTCAACGTGCACTACGCCCGGCAGATCCTGGAGGAGCAGCCGCCGGCCAACGCACCCGGCGTCTGGAACCGCACCGACCACCGGCCGCTCGAGGGCTTCGTCTACGCGATCACGCCCTTCAACTTCACCGCGATCGCCGGCAACCTGCCCACCGCGCCGGCCCTGATGGGCAACACCGTGGTCTGGAAGCCCTCGCCGACCCAGCAGCTGGCCGCCAGCCTGACGATGGAGCTGCTCGAGGAGGCGGGCCTGCCCCCGGGCGTGATCAACATGGTCCCGGGCGACGGGCTCGCGGTCTCCGAGGTCGCCCTGGCCCACCCCGACCTGGCCGGCATCCACTTCACCGGCTCCACGCCGACCTTCCAGTCGCTGTGGGGCACAGTCGGGGCCAACCTGACCGGCTACCGCACCTACCCCCGCATCGTGGGGGAGACCGGCGGCAAGGACTTCATCGTCGCCCACCCCTCGGCCGACGTCGACGTGCTCCGCGTGGCGATGATCCGCGGCGCCTTCGAGTTCCAGGGCCAGAAGTGCTCGGCCGCGTCCCGCGCCTACGTGCCGCGCAGCGTCTGGTCGCGGCTCAAGGACCAGCTCGTCGCCGACACCGAGAACCTCACCATGGGCGACACCACCGACCTGTCCAACTTCATGGGCGCCGTCATCGACGACCGGGCGTTCGCCAAGCACGAGAAGGCGATCAGCCGGGCCCAGCGGTCCTCCAAGCTGGAGGTGGTGGCCGGCGGCCAGACCGACGACTCGGTCGGGTGGTTCGTGCGGCCCACGATCGTCGAGGCCGGCGACCCCGACGACGCGATGTTCTCCGAGGAGTACTTCGGCCCGATCCTGGCCGTCCACGTCTACGACGACGACCGGTTCGAGACCGTGGTGGACCAGATGGAGTCGGTCGCGCCGTACGCCCTCACGGGGGCGGTGATCAGCCAGGACCGCCGGGCCGTGGCCTGGGCGTCCGAGCGGCTGCGCTTCGCCGCGGGCAACTTCTACGTCAACGACAAGCCGACCGGTGCGGTCGTGGGCCAGCAGCCCTTCGGCGGCGGTCGCGCGTCGGGCACCAACGACAAGGCGGGGGCGCCGGTCAACCTGCTGCGCTGGACCTCGCCGCGCTCGATCAAGGAGACGTTCGTGCCGCCCAAGGACCACCGCTACCCCCACCTCGGCTGAGCGCGGTGGTCCCGCTCGCCGTCCCCCTGCACCTGGGTCCGCTGCACCCGGCCGAGCAGCTGCTGACGCTGCTGCTGGCGTTCGGGCCGTTCGTGCTGCTCGGTGTGACGATCTGGCTCAGCCGGCGTCGCGACGCGCGCGAGGACGAGCCCGCCCCGGTCCCGGCCCCGGACGCCGCGGGGCCGGGGACCGGGGCGGTGGATCAGGCGCCGGAGAGGTAGTCGCGCCCGACCTTGTTCTCCGCGCGCAGCGCCTTGGAGAGCATGTCGGCGATCAGGCCCTCGATCTTGCCGCCGGCCAGCGGGATGTTGACCTTGACGGCGAGGTTGACGGTCTCGGTGACGCCGTCGGGGTCCTCGGTGAGCAGGGCGGTGCCGCTCATCTCGCCGGGCTTGCCCGGGATGGCGACGTGGATGTCGCCCTTGGCCGGGCTCAGCCAGTCCTCGGTCTGCACGATGTTGATCTCGTCGCCGACGAACTTCTTGGCGAAGCCGGGGATGCCCTGCGCCGCCTGCACCTGGTCGATGGTGACGCCCATCCGGTCGCCCTGCCGGTCGACGGTGACGGTGTGCCGCTTGACGCCCTGGTAGTCGCACACCCGCTCGCGGAACGCAGGGTCCGCCAGCATCTCGTGCACCTGCTCCAGGGTGGCGCCGTCGTAGCGGAGCTCCTCGGTGACCTTCTTCATCCACGCTCTCCTCTCAGCCAGGCCTCGCCGACCTGCTGCTCGGTGTCCATGCCGGCCGCGACCAGCCCGCCGATGAAGCCTGCCAGGCGCCCTCCCAGCAGCGGGACCCGGACCTCGACGTCGGCCTCCACGCGCTGGCGCGTCAGGTCGCCGTCGGCCGACAGGACGACCCTGCCGGTCACGGTGACGGGCAGCCCGGGGAGCTCGACCACGACGGTGCCGCCGCGGGCGTCCGACCACTCCTCCAGCTGCACCAGCCGCACCGTCTCGCTCACGAACCGTCGGGCGACCTCGGGCACGCCGCGGGTCGGCTGCAGCTGGTCGATGCGCACGCTGATGCCCTGCTCGTCCGGACCGTTGCGCACGATCGAGACGTCGGCGGTCAGCACCCCCTGGGCGACCGCCGACCGGCGGCGGAAGTCCTCGTCGGCCAGCATGGCGAAGACCTCGTCGGGCGAGGCGCGGTAGGTGATCTCGTGACGGAGCTGCACGAGGCGCATCATGTCAGCCATGACACCGGCAGAGCCCCCGGACGAGACGTTCGTCAGCTTCGGCGAGGAGGCCGTGGCGGAGGGGCAGCGCGAGCGCCAGCTGACCTACGGCAGCTACCTCCGGCTCGAGGACCTGCTCGACGCCCAGCACCTCGAGTCCGACCCGCCGGCCCACGACGAGCTGCTCTTCATCACCGTCCACCAGGTCTACGAGCTGTGGTTCCAGCAGCTGCTGCACGAGGTCGAGGCGGTGCGCGACGCGCTCGCGGCGGGTGAGGGCCGGGTGTGGTGGGCCCGGCACCTGATGAACCGCGTGCACGTCGTCGAGCGGGTGCTGGTGCAGCAGGTCGACGTGCTGGAGACGATGACGCCGCAGGACTTCCTGGAGTTCCGCCAGCGCCTCGCCCCGGCCAGCGGCTTCCAGTCGGTGCAGTTCCGTGAGCTGGAGTTCCTCTCCGGCGCCAAGGACCCGGGCTACCTGAAGCGTTTCCGAGGCATCACCGCCGCCGAGCGGTCGCGGCTGGACCGGCGGCTGGCCGAGCCCTCGCTGTGGGACGTCTTCGTCGGCCTCGTCGCCGCCCGCGGCCTCCCCGTCGACGACGACGCGACCCTCACGGCGTCGCTGCGCACGGTCGCCCACGACCGCGGCACCCACGGCGAGGTGTGGGCGCTGGCCGAGGCACTGGTGCTGCACGACGAGCTCGCCGCGGCCTGGCGGGCGCGGCACGTGGTGATGGTCGAGCGGATGATCGGCTCGCGGTCCGGCACGGGCGGGTCGACCGGTGCGACGTACCTGCGCAGCCGGCTGGACCTGAAGTACTACCCGCTGCTGTGGGAGCTGCGCTCGGCCCTGTGACGGCCGGGATCGCGACGGCACGGCGTCCGGGCGCGGCCCGGTTGGTGACCTGGCTCACCTCGTCCTAACCTCGGAGGGTGACGGCGCTGGAGCAGGACAAGTCCGAGCTGATCGACCGCGTGTGCGACGTCGCGCGGGGCGCGGCGGGGGCCGCACCCGCGGGGGTGGACGTCGCGGAGGTGATGACCGCCTTCTACCGCCACGTCGCGGCCGAGGACCTGCTGGAGCGGGAGCCGCAGGACCTCTACGGCGCGGTGATGGCCCAGCTGCGGCTGGCCCGGGAGCGTCCGCAGGGCACCGCCGCGGTCAAGGTGTTCACCCCGTCGGTGTCGGTCAACGGCTGGGCGGCGGGCGGGCACACCGTGGTCGAGGTCGTCACCGACGACATGCCGTTCCTCGTCGACTCGGTCTCGATGGCGCTGGACCGCTCCGAGCACGACGTGCACCTGGTGGTGCACCCGCAGGTCGTCGTACGACGCGACATGGCCGGCGCGCTGCAGGGCGTCCTCGACGAGCAGAGCAGCACCGAGGACCACGACGTTGCCCGCGAGTCGTGGATGCACGTGGAGATCGACCGCGTGGCCGACGAGGACCTGCCCGCGATCACCGAGCAGCTGACCAAGGTGCTCCAGGACGTGCGCGACGCCGTCGAGGACTGGTCGCGGATGCACGCCCAGGCCGGCCGCATCGTGGAGCGGCTGCGCTCGGACCCGCCGCCGCTGCCGGAGGCCGAGCTCGCCCAGGGCGCCTCGCTGCTGGAGTGGCTGGCCGAGGACCACTTCACCTTCCTCGGCTACCGCGAGTACGCCCTGCGCGCCACCGACGAGGGCGACATCCTGGTCAGCGTGCCCGGCACCGGCTTCGGCATCCTGCGCGCCGATCCCGCCACACCGCGTCCGCTGCCCGGCCCCGTGGCCCGGCACGCCCGGGACCCCCACCTCCTCGTCCTGGCCAAGGCCAACTCGCGCGCCACCGTCCACCGCCCGGTCTTCCTCGACTACGTCGGCGTCAAGGTGTTCGGGGACGACGGCGCGGTGGTGGGGGAGCAGCGGTTCCTGGGGCTGTTCTCCTCGGCCGCCTACACCGAGTCCGTACGCCGGATCCCGGTGCTGCGCGAGAAGGCGGCCGCCGTCATCGACGAGGTCGGCCTGGACCCCACCAGCCACGCCGGCAAGGCGCTGATGGACGTGCTGGAGACCTACCCCCGCGACGAGCTGTTCCAGACGCCGCTGGAGGACCTCGTCCCGATCGCCTCGCAGGTGATGCTGACCCGCGAGCGTCGCCAGCTGCGGTTGTTCGTGCGCCGAGACCGCTACGCCCGCTTCCACTCCTGCCTGGTCTACCTGCCCCGCGACCGCTACAACACCGCCGTGCGCGAGCGGATCGCGGCGATCCTCACCGAGCGGCTGCACGGCGACAGCATCGAGTACACCGCCCACGTCGGGGAGTCGTTCGCCGCCCGGCTGCACTTCGTGGTGCGTCCCGCCGAGGGGGAGGCGCTCGCCGACGTCGACGTCGCCGACCTGGAGCGCCGCTGCGCCGAGGCGGCCCGGTCCTGGCGCGACGACTTCGTGCACGCCGTCGTGGCGGCGTACGGCGAGGAGCAGGGCAGCCGCCTCGCCCGGACCTACGCCGGGTCCTTCCCGGAGGCCTACAAGGAGGACTACCTCCCGGTCACCGGGGCCAACGACCTCGGTCGTCTCGAGCAGGTCACCGGCGACGACGGTCTCGGCCTCTCGCTCTACCAGGACGTCGCCGCCCCCGCGGGCGAGGCGCGGCTGAAGGTGTTCCGGGTGGGGTCGCCGCTCTCGCTGTCGCAGGTGCTGCCGATCCTGTCCACGATGGGCGTCGAGGTCGTCGACGAGCGGCCCTACGAGCTCGAGGGGCTGCCGCGGGAGTCGTTCATCTACGACTTCGGGCTGCGCTACCACCGGCCCTGGCCCGACCACGTGCGCGAGCGCTTCCAGGACACGGTCGCCGCGGTGTGGGACGGCCGCAACGAGAGCGACGGGTTCAACGCCCTGGTGCTCACGGCCGGGCTGACCTGGCGCCAGGCCACCGTGCTGCGGGCCTACGCCAAGCACCTGCGCCAGGGCGGCACGCCGTTCGCCCAGGACTACATCGAGGGCGCGCTGCAGGGCAACGTCGACATCACCCGCGCCCTGGTCGCGCTCTTCGAGGCGCGCTTCGACCCCGGCACCCGCCACGAGATCCCCGCCGACGGCGAGGCACGGGTCGCGCGGTGCACCGAGATCGAGGAGCGGATCAGCCGCGCGCTGGAGGAGGTCACCAGCCTCGACCACGACCGGATCCTGCGCTCCTACCTGGCCATGGTGAAGGCGACGCTGCGCACCAGCTACTACGTCACCGACGCCGAGGGCCGACCGCTCGACCGGCTCTCGTTCAAGCTCGACCCCGCGGCGATCCCCGACCTGCCGGCCCCGCGGCCGAAGTTCGAGATCTTCGTCTACTCGCCCCGCGTCGAGGGGGTGCACCTGCGCTTCGGTGCCGTCGCGCGTGGCGGGCTGCGCTGGTCCGACCGCCGCGACGACTTCCGCACCGAGGTGCTCGGGCTGGTCAAGGCGCAGATGGTCAAGAACACCGTGATCGTGCCGGTCGGCGCCAAGGGCGGGTTCTTCGCCAAGCGGCTGCCCGACCCGGGCGACCGGGAGGCATGGCTGGCCGAGGGCGTCGCGGCGTACACCTCCTTCATCTCGGGGCTGCTCGACCTCACCGACAACCTCGTCGACGGGCCGGACGGCCGCGAGGTCGTGCCGCCCGCCCGGGTGGTGCGCCACGACGACGACGACCCCTACCTGGTGGTCGCCGCCGACAAGGGCACCGCGACCTTCAGCGACATCGCCAACGGCGTCTCGCAGCAGTACGGCTTCTGGCTCGGCGACGCGTTCGCCTCCGGCGGCTCGGTGGGCTACGACCACAAGGCGATGGGCATCACCGCGCGCGGCGCGTGGGTCTCGGTGCGCCGTCACTTCCGCGAGATGGGGGTCGACTGCCAGCGCGAGGACGTCACCGCGGTCGGCGTCGGCGACATGTCGGGCGACGTGTTCGGCAACGGGATGCTCTGCTCCGAGCACATCCGGCTGGTCGCGGCGTTCGACCACCGCGACGTGTTCGTCGACCCCGACCCCGACGCGGCCACGTCGTACGCCGAGCGCAAGCGGCTCTTCGACCTGCCCCGCTCCTCCTGGCAGGACTACGACACCTCGCTGATCAGCCGGGGCGGCGGGGTGTGGTCGCGCAGTGCCAAGTCGATCCCGGTCAGCGCCGAGATGCGGGCGGCCCTCGGCCTGCCCGACGGCACGGTGCGGATGACGCCGGCCGAGCTGCAGCGCGCGATCCTGCTGGCGCCGGTCGACCTGCTGTGGAACGGCGGCATCGGCACCTACGTGAAGTCGGCGGCCGAGACCCACGCCCAGGCCGGCGACAAGGCCAACGACGCGATCCGGGTCGACGGCGCCGAGCTGCGGGTGCGCTGCGTCGGCGAGGGCGGCAACCTCGGCCTCACCCAGCTCGGCCGCATCGAGTACGCCCGCGAGGGCGGCCCCGACGGGGCCGGCGGCCGCATCGACACCGACTTCATCGACAACTCGGCCGGCGTCGACACCTCCGACCACGAGGTCAACATCAAGATCCTGCTGGACCGGGTCGTCAGCGAGGGCGACCTGACCGGCAAGCAGCGGGGCACGCTGCTGGCCTCGATGACCGACCAGGTCGCGCAGCTGGTGCTGGCCGACAACTACGAGCAGAACCTCGCCCTCGCCAACGCCGAGTCGCTCGCGCCCGCCCTGCTGCACGTGCACGAGGACTGGATGCGGACGCTCGAGAAGGCCGGTGTCCTCGACCGCGAGCTGGAGGGCCTGCCCAGCCGTCGGGCCGTGGCCCGGCTGCGCGAGCGCGGGCAGGGGCTGACGGCGCCGGAGCTGGCGGTGCTGATGTCGTGGACCAAGATCGTGCTCGCCGAGCAGCTCCTGGCCAGCGACCTGCCCGACGACCCCTACTGGCGCGGCGAGCTCTTCGGCTACTTCCCTTCCGGCATGCGCCAGGGCTACCGCTCGCACATGGAGGCCCACCAGCTGCGTCGCGAGATCGTGGTGACCCAGGTCGTCAACCAGCTGGTCAACGCCGCGGGCATCACCTACGCCCACCGGCTCTCGGGCGAGGCCGGGGCGAGCACCGCCGACCTCACCAAGGCCCACTTCGTGGCCCGCGAGATCTTCGGCGCCGACCGGCTGCGCGCCGACATCGCCGAGCTGGACCACGTGGTCGACGCGGCGGTGCAGACCCGGATGCGGCTGGAGGTGCGCACGCTGGTCGAGCGGGGCGCGCGCTGGCTGCTCGACGGACGTCGGATCGAGGAGGACACCGACACCCTCGTCGACACCTACGAGGTGGTGGTCGAGAAGGTCATGGCCGAGCTCGCGTCGCTGCTGCAGGGCGAGGAGCTCGAGGCCTTCGAGGCCCGGCGCGACGAGCTGGTCGGGCTCGGCGTGCCCGAGCCCCTGGCCGCCCGCGTCGCCGTCTGCCCCCCGGCCGCGATGCTGCTCGGCGTGGTCGAGACCGCGGTGCGCGACGAGCGCGACCCGCTGGAGGTGGCCCGCACCCACATGGAGGTCGGCGCGCACCTCGGTCTGCCGCGCCTGCTGTCGCTCATCCTGCGGCTGCCGCGGGAGGACCGCTGGCAGTCGATGGCCCGCGCGGCGCTGCGCGACGACCTCCACGCGGTGCACGCCCGGCTGACGGCCAAGGCGCTGGCCGGCGACCCGCCCCCGGAGCGCGACGTGGAGCAGGCGGTGGCCGGGCTGGCCGAGATCTGCTCCGACGACGAGGCCGACCTCGCCCGCGTCTCGGTCGCGCTGCGGGTGGTGCGCAGCCTGCTCTGAGCTGCCGGGTGGGTCCGGACTAGCCTCGGTGCGTGACCCCTCCCGACACCGGCCTGATGGACCTGGAGGCGGCCGAGCTGGCGCGCCGCACGACCGCGGGGGAGGTGTCGGCGTCGGCGCTGGTCGAGGCCTCGCTGGTGCGCATCGCCGAGCGCGACCCGCTGCTCAACGCCTTCTCGGTCGTGCTGGCCGACGCCGCCCGGTCCGAGGCCGCCGAGCGCGACGCGGCCCGCGACCGCGGCGAGGCGCTCGGCCCGCTCCACGGCGTGCCCGTCGCGGTCAAGGAGGAGCTCGACGTCGCGGGCTGCGTGACGACCTTCGGCGGCCGCGCCAACACCACCCCGTGCGCGGCCGACGCCGAGGTCGTCGCCCGGCTCCGTCGGGCCGGGGCCGTGGTGGTGGGCAAGACGCGGATGCCGGAGTTCGGGCAGTGGCCCTTCACCGAGTCCGTCGACGGCGGTCGCACCCTCAACCCCTGGGACCCGCGGCACACCCCGGGCGGCTCCAGCGGCGGCACCGCCGTCGCCGTCGCCGCCGGGATGGTGCCCGTCGCGATCGGCGGCGACGGAGGTGGCTCGATCCGGATCCCGTCGGCCTGCTGCGGGCTGTTCGGCCTCAAGCCGCAGCGCGGCCGGGTGAGCACCGCGCCGCACCCGCACCTGTGGTGGGGCCTGGGCACCGTGGGGCCGCTGGCCCGCTCGGTGCGCGACTCCGCGCTGGTCTACGACGTCGTCCGCGGCACCACGCACGCCGACCGCTTCACCGCCACCGAGCCCGCGACCTCGTTCGTCGAGGCCGCCGCCACCGAGCCGGGGCGGCTGCGGATCGGCTGGTCGACCCGGTCGCAGCTGCCGCTGCGGCATCCCGACGAGGTCGACGCCGCCGCCGTGCGCGACACCGCCACGCTGCTCGCCGACCTCGGCCACGACGTGCGCGAGGTGCGACCGCGCTACCCCGACGCCACGGCGGCGTTCCTGCCGCAGTTCTTCGGCGGCGTCCGTGACGAGGCCGACCGGGTCGAGCACCCCGACCGGCTGGAGCGGCGTACGCGCCAGACGCTGCGGCTCGGACGCTGGGCCTCGCGCAGCGTCGTCGAGCGCGGGCTGCGGGCGGGGGAGCGGCTGCGGGAGAAGGCCGACCGGATCTTCGACGACGCCGGGATCGACGTGCTGCTGACCCCGACGCTGGGGCAGCGGCCGCCCCGGGCGGGGGTCCTCGACGGCATCGGCGCCGTGCGGGCGATGTGGGTCGCGCAGCCGATGATCGCCCACTGCGCGCTGTGGAACCTCACCGGCCAGCCCGCGGCCGCGGTGCCGGCCGGGCTGGCTCCCGACGGGCTGCCGCTGTCGGTGCAGCTGGTCGGACGCCCCGGCGCGGAGACCACGCTGCTCGCGCTGTCGGCGCAGCTCGAGGCGGCGCGGCCGTGGACCATGCCCGAGCCGGCCCGGTGGGAGCACGCGTGACCGACCTGCTGCTCACGCCCCGCGCGCTGCTGCGCCGCCACGTCGTGGCCCCCCTCGCCGCGGCCGTGGGTCGACCGCTGCCCAGCCCGCTGCGCGGCCAGGTCGTCCTGGTCACCGGCTCCTCCTCGGGGGTGGGCGAGGCGACCGCGCTCGAGGTCGCCCGGCGCGGCGCTACCGTGCTGTGCGTGGCGCGCCGCCGCGCCGAGCTCGACCGGGTGGTCGCGGAGGTCCGGGCCGAGGGCGGCGAGGCCCACGGCTACGTCTGCGACCTGACCGACGCCGCGGCCGTCGACGCCCTCGTGCAGCAGGTCGAGGCCGAGCACGGCCGGGTCGACCTGCTGGTCAACAACGCCGGACGCTCGATCAGGCGGTCGCTGGAGCTGTCCTACGACCGCGTCCACGACTTCGAGCGGACCATGGCGGTGAACTACTTCGGCCCGGTCCGGCTGACCCTGGGGCTGCTCCCGGGGATGCGGCGGCGCGGTCACGGCCACGTCGTCAACGTGGTCACGTGGGGCGTGCAGCTCAAGGCGCCCAAGTTCGCGGCGTACATCGCCTCCAAGACCGCGCTCGACAGCTTCGCCCGCATCGCCGGCCGGGAGACCTGGGCCGACGGCGTGACCTTCACCAACGTGCGGCTCGACCTGGTGCGCACCGACATGATCGCGGCCACCGACGCCTACCGCCGCGCACCCGCGAAGTCGCCGGAGCAGGCCGCCGCGATGGTGGTGCGGGCGCTGGAGGACCGTCCCGTGACGGTCTCGACGCTGGCGGGACAGCTGGGCGAGGTGCTCAACCTCGTCGCTCCCCGGCTGCTCGACGCCGGCTGGGCCGCGGCGGCCGCCAGGATGCCGGACTCCGCGGCGGCCCGGGGCGGCACGGACCGGTCGGCTTAGATGGGGGCGTGCCCGAGGGAGACAGCGTCTGGAAGCTCGCGCGGCGCCTCGACCGGCAGCTGCTGGGGCGCGAGGTGGTCCGCTCGGACTTCCGGACACCGCGCCTGGCCACCAAGGACGTCTCCGGGCGGACGATCACCGAGCACGCGACCCACGGCAAGCACCTGCTGACCCGTCTCGACGACGGCCTGACGCTCCACAGCCACCTGCTCATGGACGGGGCGTGGTCGGTCACCGGTCCCGGCAAGCGGCTGCCGGCGCGGATGATGCGCGACGTGCGCCTGGTCCTGGAGACCTCCGAGCGCACCACGGCCTGGGGGCTGCGGCTGCACCAGCTCGAGATCGTGCGCACCCGCGACGAGCACCGCATCACCGGTCACCTGGGGCCCGACCCGCTCCACGAGGACTGGGACCCGGCCGAGGCCGTACGCCGCCTCGGTGCCGAGCCCGTACGCCCGCTGGTGGCCGCGCTGCTCGACCAGCGCCTGGTCGCCGGGCTCGGCAACCTCTGGGTCAACGAGCTGGCCTTCCTCACCGGGGTCAGCCCGTGGACACCGGTGGGCGAGGTCGACCTCGCCCGCCTCGTCGACCGGGCGGCGGTCGCGCTGCACCGGTCGGCCACCGTCGAGGGCGCCTACCAGGTGACGACCGGCAACACCGCCCGCGGCGAGACCCACTGGGTCTCGGGACGGCAGCGGCGACCCTGCCTGCGCTGCGGCACCACGGTGCAGATGGTCGAGGAGGTCGCGGGCGACCCCGAGCAGCGGCGCACCTGGTGGTGCCCGACCTGCCAGCCCGGGCCCGTGCCCGCGGCGCGTGCGGGGCACCGCCCGCGCTGAACGCCCCCGCTGGACGCCCGCCGGACGCACCGCGGCCGCGCCACCCGGTGGGTGACGCGGCCGCGGAGAGGGGCGGGTCAGCGCACGGCGTCGAGGGCGTCGACCATGCCCTCGCCGAAGTAGCTGTTGTCCTCCGGCGTGCCGACGCACGCGGGTCCGGCCGTGGACGCGCTGCACGGCTTGTCGTCGGCCTGGGCCCGCAGCGCCGCCACCATCTGGGCGGGGGTGCGCTCGGGGTGGGCCGACTTCATCAGCGCGAGCACGCCCGCGACGTGCGGGGAGGCCATCGAGGTGCCGCTCTTGGTGCCGTAGCCGTTGCCGGCCACGATCGTGGAGAGGATCGTCGAGCCGGGGGCGGCGACGTCGATCTTGCCCAGGCCCCGGTTGGAGAAGCTCGACAGCCGGCTCTGGCCGCTGCCGGCCGGGAACTGCTGCACCGAGGAGACGGTCACGACGCCGGGCAGCTCGGTCGGGATGTCCTCGCAGCCGCTGTTGAGCTGTCGGTCGACGGTGGCGCCGTCGTCGGGGCTGGTGGTGTCGCGGGTGTTGGTGGCGAGGTCGGTCGAGGCGTTGCCCGCGGCGGCCGCGGAGACGACGCCGCGGTCCTCGGACCACGCGACCGCGCGGCGCACGGCCTCCTTGGCGGCGTGCTGGTCGACCTGGTCGTCGCAGTAGTACATGAACGGGTCGACGTAGTAGCTGTTGTTGGTCACGTCCATGCCCTGCTGCGCGGCCCACATGAAGCCGCACACGGCGTACTCGGGGTAGATGAAGCCGTCGTCGTTGACGACCTTGACCGAGGCCATCCGCACGTTGGGCGCCACGCCGACGATGCCGACGCCGTTGCGCGCCGCGGCGATGGTGCCGGCGACGTGGGTGCCGTGGTCGCTCGTCGTGGGGTACCAGCCGGTGGCCGAGGTGTCCGGACGGCCCGCCGCGGAGCAGTTCACCGAGCTGCGGGTGTCGATGTTGGGGGCCAGGTCGGGGTGGTCGGGGTCGATGCCGGAGTCGAGGACGCCGACGAGCACGTTGCGGTTGCCGTCGGTGATGCGGTGCGCCTGGTCGGCCTTGATCATCCGCAGGTCCCACTGCTCGGACTCACGCGGGTCGCTCGTCGTGGCCACGGTGGGCTCGCTGCCGACGTCGCCGTTGGTGGCCTTCTTGGCGCCCTTCTGGTAGCCCGAGGCGCCGGGGCCCCACGGGGCCTGGGCGGCCGTGGGAGTGCCCTCGGTGACCGCGACGCTGCGGGTGGCACCGACCGACTCCAGCGCGCGGCCAGAGGCCTTCGCGACGTCGGCCCGGAAGTCGCCGTTGCGGGAGTGTGCGACGACGACGCCGATCGCGGGCCACGACTGCACGACCACGCCACCGGAGCGCTCGACGGCCCGCTCGACGAGAC
This sequence comes from Marmoricola sp. Leaf446, assembly GCF_001424755.1. GTDB lineage: Bacteria > Actinomycetota > Actinomycetes > Propionibacteriales > Nocardioidaceae > Marmoricola. The sequence goes on along the minus strand of NZ_LMRF01000006.1, from coordinate 345,276 downwards.
GGGTCTGGCCGGGGTTGGCGGTGCGGGCGTTGAGCAGGTAGCTGGAGACCTGGCCTTCGGGGGTGAGCATCGGGACCGGCGTCGAGCGGGGCTCGTCGGCGGCCGAGGCCTGGGTGGCGGGCAGGCCGCCGAGGAGGGCGGCGCCGAGGGCGGCGCCGGCGGCGACCGCCGCGACGGAGCGTCGTCGCGTGACGAGGTGGGCCATGGGGGGCATGGGGAACCTTTCCGAGATGTCCGAGATCCGAGTACGGCGCACGGGGCGCCGTCGGCCATCCTGCGCACCCCGCGGCGGGTGCGGGAACCGTCTGGAGCCGATCGTTACCGCTCCGAGTCCCGGACCCGAGCCCCCGTCGGGCGGGTCAGCTCTGGCGTACGCCGAGGGGCCGCGCGAAGGCCACGACGTTGCTCTCGAAGTCCGTCCCGTTCCAGTCGGTGCAGGTGATCAGCACCAGCCGCGTCTGCCGCCGGTCCTGGCCGAAGAGCGCCTTGGACCGTTCGGCCAGCTCGGCCTTGCTCAACGTCACCACGCGGGTGGTGCGGTAGACCATGGCGCCGCGGGGCGTGACGACCCGGACCACCTGTCCGGGACGCAGCTCGCCGAGCCGGTCCAGCACTCCACCGCCCGTGTGGACGGTGTGGCCGGTGAGCACGGTCTGGCCGCGGGTGGCGCCCGGGCGCACGCTGCGCTTCCACCAGCCGACGACGTCGACGTCCGCGGGCGGGTCGAGCACGCCCGAGGGGCTGACCTCGATGGGGGTGATCGGCGCCCGGACACCGAGCGCCGGCACCACGAGCCGGGTGGGCTTGGCGGGCGACGACAGCGGCCGGAAGTCGCCGGCGGGCGCCGCTGCCCCTGAGGGCAGCACCGCGCCGAAGCCGACCAGGCCGACGGCGAGGACGAGCAGGACGCTCGCGAGGCGGGAGAGCGCGTGGTCGAGGAGGCTCACGTCGACCGCCTCAGCCGAGGTGACGACGGACGCCGAGCACCCCGGCGATCGCGATCAGCAGGCCGGCGAGGGCGACGCCGGTGAGGGGGGCCGCCTGGGCGAGCCGCGCCGAGAGCGTCGTGGTGGCCGGTCCCTCCACCCCGGCGGACACCGCCGTGGGGAGCTCGGGCACGGCCTGCTTCGGCGCGGGCGCCGGCGCGGCCTCGGTCGGCACGCGGTCGGCGGGGCCGCAGTTGGCGTTGCCGACCCGGACGTCGGCCAGGCTGGCGCCCACGGCGCCGGCCGCGGCGGGCAGCACCTGGGCGTGCAGCGCGCTCACGCGGATGGAGTCGCTCGTCGGGCGGCTCTGCTCGTTGAGGGTGACGCTGAGCAGGGTGTCGCGGAGGGGCTCGAGCTGGCCGTCGAGGTTGGATCGCACCTGCGCGACGATCTGGTCGCGCACGGGGTCGATGGCGTCGGCCAATGGGCCCGTGGCCTCGTCCAGACCCTCGCGGAGCTGCGTCGAAGCGGCATCGAGCACGAGAGCCACGACCTCGCTGAGGTCGGTGGTGACCTCGGTGTTGGGCGCAGGGTTCGCGGGGATGTCCACCACCTTGACGTCTCGGCCACCACCGCTGAGCACCAGAGCCGCGTTGGCGAGGCTCGCGGTCCCCGACGGAGAGCCGCCGTCGACGCGGCACCGACCCTCGATGGCGTCGAAGCGCAGGGTCAGACCCAGTGGGCCGACGGCCTCGTCCACCTGGCCCAGAGCGTCGCGAAGGATCCCGTCCAGCTGGCCGCGACCGTCACCCAGGGTGTCGAGGAGCGCACCGAGTCCGTCGGGCAGCGGGAGCTGCTCGGGCGGCTCCAAGCCCAGACCGGCCAGGTCCACGCTGCTCAGCGAGCCCGTGACCGTGTCGCCCGGGGTGAGGCACGAGCCGTCGCCGATCTGGACGATGCCGCCACCCGCGCCGGCGACCCCGGCGCACGCGGCGGAGAAGCCGTCGCCCGCGGTGGCCTGCTGGGTCAGCACGCCGAGGTCGACGAAGTCCTGCGAGAACGGCGACGGCGAGGGCTGCGTCTCGCCGGTGCGCGACTCCTGGCCGTCGTAGGTCGCACCGGCCGTGCCGGTGCCCTGGCCGTTGCCGGCGATCGACACCGTGAGGGCGTTGGCGTCCGCGCGCGAGACCACCGTGGCAGCGGTCGCGGGCGCCGCAGCGAGGGCGGTGAGGACGACGGCGCCGCCGGCGGCGAGCAGGCGGGTGCTGGTGCGGGTCATGCTGGTGGTTCCCTCCCCTGGGGCACGCCACAGCGGCGTACGTCGGTCACAACGGCCGACGCGACCCGGGGTTACGCCTCAGCTGGCCTTCTTCGCGGGCTTCTTCGCCGGGGTCTTCTTGGCGGTGCTCTTCTTGGCGGCGGCCTTCTTGGCCGGGGTCTTCGCGGCCGACTTCTTGGCGGCCGGCTTCTTCGCGGGCGCCTTCTCGGTGGTCTGGTCCTCGTCGGCGGCGGGTGCCTTCTCGCCGCGGGAGGTGCGGGCGGCGTCGACGCTGCGCTGCAGGGCGGCGAGCAGGTCGACGACCTCGCCGGAGGACTTGCGGGTCTCCGGCGTGCGCTTGACCTCGCCGCCCTCGATCTTGGCCTTGACGAGCGCCTCGAGCGCCTCGCGGTAGTCGTCCTCGTAGTCGTCGGCGTCGAAGTCGCCGGCGAGGGTCTCGACCAGCATCTGCGCCATCTTGACCTCGGCGGGCTTGGCCTCGCTGGTGTCGACCGACCCGAAGTCGGCCTTGCGGATCTCGTCGGGCCACATCATGGTCTGCATCACGATGACGTCGTCGCGCACCCGCAGCACGGCCAGCGACATCCGGTTGCGCAGCGACACCGTCACCAGCGCCATCCGGTCGGCGGCCTCGAGGGCCTCGCGCAGCAGGGCGTAGGGCTTGGCCCCCGACTTCTCGGGCTCGAGGTAGTAGGACTTCTCGAACAGCATCGGGTCGATCTGCTCGCTCGGCACGAACTTCTCGACGCTGATCTCGCGGCTGCTGCTGGCCGGCAGGTCGGCCATGTCCTCGTCGGTGAGGATGACCATCTCGCCGTCCTCGGTCTGGTAGCCCTTGGCGATGTCGGCGTACTCCACCTCCTCGCCGTCGAGGCTGCAGACGCGCTGGTACTTGATGCGGCCGCCGTCCTTGGCGTGGACCTGCCGGAAGGTGACGTCCTTGCTCTCGGTGGCGGAGTAGAGCTTCACCGGGACGCTGACCAGCCCGAAGGAGACCGCACCCTTCCAGATCGCACGCATGGGTCCAGGATGCCCGCCCAGGGGGCAGGTGCGCCAGACTGGCGCGGTGCTGCCGATGCTCGCGACCAAGGGGGACCACGTGCCCGCCGGCGAGGGCTGGGCGCACGAGGTCAAGTGGGACGGGATGCGGGTCCTGGTGGACGTACGCCGCTCCGGCGTGCGGGTGTGGTCGCGCAACGAGAACGACGTGACGGTGTCGTTCCCCGAGCTGCAGGCACTCGCCGCGCTGGGGCTGCCCGACGTGGTGCTCGACGGCGAGGTCGTGGCCCTGACCGACGGGGTGCCGTCGTTCGGGGCACTCGCCGACCGGATGCACGTGCGCGACGCCGCCCGCGCCCAGCGGCTCGCCGAGCGCAACCCGGTCACCCTGATCGCCTTCGACCTGCTGTCGGCCGACGGCGAGGAGCTCCTGGAGCGCCCGCTGTCGGAGCGCCGGGCCCGGCTCGAGGGGGTCGGCCTCGACCACCCGGTGGTCGCCGTGCCCCCGACGTACGCCGACGGCGCGGTGCTGCTCGACGCCGCGGAGCAGCAGGGCCTCGAGGGGGTGGTCAGCAAGCGGCTGTCCTCGCGCTACCACCCCGGCCGGCGCAGCAGGGACTGGCTGAAGTTCCCGATCCGTCCGACCGCGTCCTACGTCGTGGGCGGCTTCCGCTGGGAGACCGGCTCGGAGCACCGGCTCGGTGCGGTGCTGGTCGGTGAACCGACGGCGTCGGGCCTGCACTTCCGGGGGCGGGTCGGGAGCGGGATCGCGGGCAGGGCGGGCGTCGTGCTGGCCGAGCTGCTCGCCCCGCTGCGCACGTCGACCTCGCCCTTCGCCGAGGAGCTGCCGCGGCTGGACCGGCAGGGCACGGTCTGGGTCGAGCCACGCCTCGTGGTCGACGTGCAGCACCTCGCGCTGACCACCGACGGCCGCCTGCGGCAACCGGCCTACCGCGGCGTCCGCGGCGACCTCGACCCCGACGACCTGCTCGGTGCGTAGCGTGGCCCCGTGAGCCGACCGCGCCCCGCCGCACTCCTCGTCGCCCTGCTCGCCGCCGTGCTGCTCGGCACCGGCCTCACCGCGCCCGCGTCCGCGGCGACGCGGGTCATCCTCGACGGCGTCGCCGTCGCGCTGCCCGCGGGGAGCACCCAGGTCGTCACCGTCAACCGCACCCGCTCCTGGCACGCCCGCGTCGTGCTGTGGCAGCGCACGGCCTCGGGGTGGACGGTGCTCGCCCGTGCCCGCGACGGCCGCGTCGGCCACGGCGGCCTGGTCGCCGGTGCGGAGCGTCGGCAGGGGACGGGCACCACGCCGCTGGGCACCTACTCGTTGCTCGAGGGGTTCGGGACGCACGCGCGCGAGGCGGCGTGGCGGCTGTCCTACCGCCGCGTCGCCGCGGGCGACTACTGGGTGCAGGACAACGCCTCGGCCCACTACAACCGCTACCGCAGCAGGACCCAGGGCGGGTTCCGCTGGTGGCTGCGCACCGGCGACGACACCTCCGAGCGGCTCGGTGACTACCCCGTGCAGTACGAGTACGCCGTGAACACCGGCTTCAACCAGGCGCAGGTGCGGCACCGCGGCGCCGGCATCTTCCTGCACGTGAACGGCCGCGGCGCCACCGCCGGGTGCGTCTCCGTGCCGCGGTGGTTCATGCGCACGACCTTCGCGCGCCTGGACCCCGCCCGCCACCCCGTGATCGCGATCGGGCGCTGAGCGTGGCGGCCCAGGAGCGCACCGAGACCCGCGTCGAGGTCGACGGCCGGGTGCTGACGCTCGTCAACCTCGAGAAGGTGATGTACCCCCGTACCGGCACCACCAAGGCCGAGGTGCTGCACTACTACGCCCAGGTCGCGCCGGTGATGCTGCCGCACCTCGCGGACCGTGCCGTGACCCGGATCCGCTGGCCGCACGGCACCGGGGACGCGAGCTTCTTCGAGAAGAACGCGCCGTCGGGCACCCCGTCGTGGGTGCGCACGGTGGCGGTGCCGACCACCGGGTCGCGCTCGGCGTCGGGGGAGGACGGCGAGCTGCGCTTCCCGGTCGTGGACTCCCTGGCCACGCTCACCTGGCTGGTCAACCTGGCCGCGCTCGAGCTGCACGTCCACCAGTGGACGGTCACCCGCACCGGACGCCCCCGCAACCCCGACCGGCTCGTGATCGACCTCGACCCGGGCGAGCCGGCCGGCCTGATGGAGTGCGCGCAGGTCGCGCTGCTGGTGCGGGAGCGGCTGGCCGAGGACGGCCTGGAGACGGTGCCGGTGACGAGCGGGTCCAAGGGCCTCCACCTGTACGCCGGCCTCGCCGGCGACCTCTCCGCCGACGAGGTCCGCGACTACGCCAAGGAGGTCGCCGAGGACCTCGAGCGGTCGCACCACTCGCTCGTGGTCAGCCAGATGACCAAGGCCCGACGCGGCGGCAAGGTGTTCCTCGACTGGTCGCAGAACACCGGCTCGAAGACCACGATCGCGCCGTACTCCCTGCGTGGCCGGGAGACGCCCACCGTCGCCGCGCCGCGGACCTGGGAGGAGGTCGAGGCCGGCGCCGAGGACGTGCTGGGGCTGGAGCACCTGCGCTACGACGAGGTGCTGGCGCGCATCGCCGAGGAGGGCGACCTGTTCAGCGCCTGAGGCGGCGCCGGTCGGCCCGCGAGCCGGTCGCCGGCACGGTCTCGAGCAGCCAACGCGCGAGATCGTCGCTGGTGTGGCCCATCAGCGAGCAGTCCACCCCCATGTCGTCGGTGCCGACGCGGACCTCCTTGCGGCGGAACGGCCGGGGGCACGGCTGCCGGTGCACGGAGGTGTGGACGACGACGAGGACCCGGCCGCCGTCCTCGGTGCCGAACACGTCGGCGACGTCGGACCGGTCGCACCGCTCGCGGCCCCAGTCGGTGTCGTGGACGACCTCGCGCTCGGTCAGCCACAGGGCCTCGTTGTGTCGGCGACCGGTCAGGGCGAGGCCGGCCCGGGCCAGGAACCACAGGCCGACCGCGAGGGGGACGAGGCTCCAGAGCAGCAGCTCGGTGGTGCTGGTCGTGGCCAGCGCGAACACCAGGACCCCGAGGGTGCCCAGTGCGGCGTCGGTCGCGACGTCGAACCACCACTGCAGCGGCCAGGCGCGGAACAGCACGGCCGGCTCACCGTCGAGGGTGGCCTCGCGCCCCGCGGGCATCCGGCGGGTGAGGACCAGGGCGACGGCCAGGACGAGGCAGGCCAGCCCGGCGAACGCCGTGTAGGCCGCGACCAGCTGCATCGCGAGGACGTCGCGGGGCACGGCGACCACGATCACCGTCACGAAGAACGCGGCGCCGACGGCGATGGCCAGGAAGGTCAGCACGTGCTGCCACTTCGACCAACCGCGGAACCGGGAGACGGGAGGCAGGACCACGTCGGCATGCTAGGGCCACCGGAGGTCCGAGAGGGCTGGATCTCCGCCACCCCCGGGACACGGCGGTCGATCCTGCCCGACGCCAGCATGCCCCATCCCAGATGCGGTCAAACCGGACGCGAGGGTCGATCAGCGTGGTCCGGGGGCCTTCCCCGCCCGGTCGCTGGGCACCAGCCGCATCTGGGGTCGCGGCTCGGGCGCGCCCCGGGTGAAGGCGTCGGACGGCTCGGTCGTCCACTCCTCGGCCGTGTCGAGCAGGCCCTCGGTGCGGCGGTTGACCGCCTCCCGGCGTACGTCGTCGAGGGGGTACGACGGCAGCGGCGCGTCGGCCGGCGTGCCGTCGTCGTCGATCCCCACCCAGCGGGCGTACGGCGTGGTGCCGGGCAGCACCGTCTCGTAGCCGGCCCGGAACGACCCCAGCACGTCGGAGAACGCCGCGCCGGCGGTGCGGAACCGCAGCCAGCGGTGGCTGTCCCACCCTGGTGCGGGCACGACTCCGGGCTGGTCGCCGGCGTAGCGCCTGACCAGCCGCTCGGCCGCCCCCGCCCCGCGCTCGGACAGCGCCATCACGACCGACTCGGGCATGTTGAGGTTGAGCCCGCCCTCGGTCTCGTCGTGGAGCACCGTGACGATCCGGTCGCGGTAGCCCGGCATCGCCAGCTGGGCCTCGTCGACCCAGGTGCGCGCGGTCTCCACGATGCTGCCGAAGAAGGTCAGCAGCAGGCCCAGGCCGGAGCCCTCCCACACCGTCTGGCGGCGGGCGACCTGCTCGTCGTCCTCGGGCAGGTCGGAGTTCTGGTCCTCGTCCGGGCTCTTGGGCCGCTCGGGCGGGAACTCCGCGAGGTTGATGGCGAAGGTGGGGCGCCGGGGGAGCGCGGCGTCGAAGAAGTGCAGCGGCAGGTTGGCGCAGATGCCGCCGTCGGAGAACCAGTTGACCTGGGCCTCGCGGGCCGGCAGGTCGGCGACCGCGTCCTCGGGCGAGCAGGTCGGGTCGGCGTCGAAGCGGGCGGCCGCCTGCTCGCGGCAGGTCCGGTTGACCGTGCGCCGCTCGTCGTAGGCGTGCAGCGGGACGGCGGCGATCAGTCCGGGGAAGCTCAGGCTCATCCGGACCGCCACGACGACCGGGAGGTCGTTCGGAGCGGGGAACGGCAGCAGCCGCGGCTCGCGACCGCCCGCGTGCAGCCGGTGCACCGCGCGGATCCAGTCGTCGCGGTCCGGCGGGGTCTCGGGCGTCGGGTCGACGTGCTCCATCCGGTCGACCACGGCGGCGGGGAACAGGGTGCGGAAGTGGGCGGGCTCCCACCAGTACTCGTCGTCGACCAGCGGCATCGTCAGCGGCTGCCGTCGCGAGAGGTTGGTGGTCATCAGCTGCAGCCGCACGCCGACGGTCTCGAGGTCGCCGAAGGTCACGGGCGGGTCGTCGGGGGTGCGCCCGGCCAGGTGCTGGAAGGTCTCGTGCAGCCAGGGCGTGAGCGCCGGGGTCCTCGCCCCCGGCGGGGTGGCGCCCGAGGAGAGCCCGAAGCCGACCTCGGGCAGGTCGGCGAGGTCACGCAGCGCGCCGTACGCCGTGCCGACCGCCAGGCCGACGACCGCCACCACCAGCCCCGCGACCAGGCAGACCCAGGCGGCGGGCCCGCCGAGGACGAACCCGAGGACGACGAGCACCACGCCCAGAGCGGCCCCGGCGGCGGCGTACGGGAGCCAGGCGCGGAGCGCGGCGCCGACCATCGCGAGCGCTCGTCCGCGGCCCGACGTGCCGAGGCCGGCGGTTACCAGGGCGAACAGCCGCCGCATCCGCGGCTGCGGGGCGAACAGCGTGAACAGCCGGCTGCGGCCCGGCTCGACCGTCTCGGTCAGCAGCCGGGGGAGCGCGGTGAGCTTCTCGAAACCGCCGCTGGTGCGGCCGAGCTCGGCGCAGGCGGCGGCCGCGGCGGCGATGGCGCCGGCCGAGGCCCCGCCCACCGAGCGCAGCCGGTAGACGCGGGAGAGCGCGGTGACGGCGAGGGGGTAGACGACGCCGCTGGTGATGCCGCCCTTCATCACCAGGTCGCACTCGAGCGGGGGGCCCGGGGGTGGGGCAGCGGTCACGGCGGTCTCCTTCGTCCCGCTCATCCTGGCCCGGTGGCGGGTCCGTGACCAGGACGCGACCGCGGCGTCAGCTCACGCAGAGGCAGAACGGGTGGCCGGCGGGGTCGAGGAAGACCCGGAAGGTCGTGCCCGGCTGCTCCGCGTGCCGGGTCGCCCCGAGCGCGAGGACGGCCCGCTCGCCCTCGTCGAGGTCGGCGACGCTGACGTCGAGGTGGAACTGCTGCGGTCGCTCCTGGCCGGGCCAGTCGGGGGCGGCGTAGTCGTCGACCTTCTGGAAGCAGAACATCTGGCCGTTCTCGGCCCGGATCTCCGCCCAGCTCCCGTCGTCGTCGACCTCCACCGCCCAGTCGAGCAAGGCCCCGTAGAACTGCGCCAGCGCGCGGGGGTCGGGGCAGTCGAGGACGGTCACGGGGAACTGTGCGATGGCCATGCCCGGCACGCTAGACCCGCCCGCGGACAGGTCGTGTCCGCAGCGGGTCTCGGTCCCCACGTCGTCGACCCGGCGCGGGCGCCTCGGCGAGCCCGTGGTCGGCCGGCTGCCTCCCACCTCGCCGCCACCGCCGCCCCGGATACTGGTCGCAGAAACGCCTCTCGGTCTCGTATCTGCGCCGGTTGTGCGCTGGTGTGACTGGTGTGGCGTGGTTGTCCACAGATCGGTCGTCGGGGGTTTTCGCAGGTCAGCGGCGGGGCGATGCTGCTGGGCATGTCAGTGGACGTCTCGGGCGCTGGTGCTTCTCGCGCGGTCCCGCCCACACCTGTCCAGGTCGAGCCGGGTCTCGACCTGGACCTGGTGGGCGTCCTGGACGAGCGGGTGCGGGCCGCCGTACGCCGCGACGGGGTGGACCCGCAGCTCGACGCGCGACACGTGCGTCGGATCGCCGAGCAGGTGGTGCGTGAGCACGACGACCGCAGCCTGACCGGGGTCGTCGCGCCGGTGCCCGACCCGGTCGGGACGGTCGAGGAGCTGGTGGCACGGGTCTCGGGGTTCGGGCCGCTGCAGCGGTTCCTCGACGACCCGGAGGTCGAGGAGATCTGGATCAACGAGCCCTCGCGGGTGTTCGTGGCACGCAGGGGGCGCCACGAGCTGACCAACGTGATCCTGACCCGCGCGGAGGTGCAGGACCTGGTCGAGCGGATGCTGAAGTCGAGCGGTCGGCGGATCGACCTGAGCCAGCCGTTCGTGGACGCGATGCTGCCGCAGGGCCACCGGCTGCACGTGGTGCTCGAGGGCATCAGCCGGCAGTTCTCGGCCGTGAACATCCGCAAGTTCGCACACACGCGCATGTGGGTCGCTTGACCTGCGAGAACGCGATCAGGAGTCGTCTCCAGTCCGCAGCGAGTCCGCAGTGCACTCGCCGAACGGGACGCCGCACGAGTCGGCAATCTCGGTGAGCCGTCGCTGCCCGAATTCCGCCTCGGCCTTCAGGGCTTCGGCAACAGCCTCGACTAGCGCCCAGTGGCGGGCGACCAGTTCGTCGGCAAGCAGCCAGGCTTCGTCCTCCGCCACGTCGTCGAACTCTGCGGCGAAACGTTCGATTGCCTCTTCGTCAGCGCTCGCGCCGAGGTTGAGCCATGCGGTGTTGATGGCGTCCTGTGCGTGTTGTGGGTCGGAAATCGTTGTGCGGTACCAGTACTTCTCCGCCGCCCAACCGGACGCAGCCACGGTCGCCTCCTCTGGGTTGCCGATTCGTGGTCGTTCGACAGGCACGACCCGGTGTTCGGACAGGGCGACCACCGCCCGCTTGATCGGTCGTCCCATCACGTAGTAGGCGACCGCATGGCCAGCTTCGTGAACGGCGACCTGGTCCCTCTGTGCCTCATGCATGGTCTTGTCTCGGCTCGACGTCGGCGGAGCCCAGGACGTTGTCGACGGCCGCTCGGGTGCGGTCTTCGGAATCGGGCCAGAGGTGGCTGTAGGTGTCCAGGGTCTCCTTCGCCGAACTGTGGCCCAGCCGCTCCTGGACCACCTTCACGCTCTCACCGTGTCGGATGAGCAGGGAGGCGTAGTAGTGGCGCAGGTCGTGCAGCCGGGCGGTGGGCGGACCACCCGCCGCGAGCGCCGCGGCCTTGAACGCCTTTGCGAGCTGGTCCCGGTTGACCGGTTCCCCGAACGGGTTTGTGAACAGCAGTTCGTCAACACCCACCGGATAGGCGGCCATGTGCGCTGCTAGGTCGTGCGCAACCACCCGGCCGAATGGCACGACACGGTCCGACGACGCCGTCTTCGGCGGACCGAACGTTGGCGGCCGCGTCAGTAGAAGTTGCCGGTCGACGTGCAACTGACGTCGCAGCATCGTGAGCTGGGGAAGGGTGAGCCCGGCGGCCTCCCCGGGGCGCAGTCCGGTGCCGGCCATCAGTGTCACGATCGCCCGCCAGCGCGGCGGCATCCCCTCGGCGGCTCCCAGCACCACCTCGGTAGCCAGAGGCCGCACACGGTGTGGCTGCGTCTTCGGGAGCACGACACGCTCACAAGGCGTACGCGCGATGATCCGGTCGAGTTCGGCGGCCCGAAAGACCGATCGCAGGTGCTGGTAGGTAACGCGCACCGTTGCCGGCGCGAGTCGCTTGGTGAGGTCGTTGACCCAGGCCTGCACCTCAGATGGCCGAACGGATGCGATGGCCCGATCACCGAAGCGAGGCAGAGCGTGCACGCGAAGCGCGGAGTCCACCGCCGCGGCGGTGTTTCGCCGATGGACCTGTGATGCCTGCCAGGCCGCCGCGTACTCACCGAACGTCACTCTGCCGGCGCGAGGGTCGACGTAGTTGCCGGTCATCACGGAGGCTGTGACCTCATCGAGCCATCGCTGGCCGTCGGCCTTGCGCGTGAAGTGCCGGGCGTGCTCCTTGCCTGCGTCGTCGCGGTAGCGGGCACGCCATCGGCCGTCGTCACGCTTCTTGATGCTGGACACCGGCGATCCTTTCAAGTCGGTCTGCGAGGCGGTGGTCTTCGTCGTCGTCGACGTCGCGCAAAGTCTCGATGAGACCCGAAACTGACGTTCCCCCGAGCTGGTCGATCTGCTTCACCGTCTCCGGGTGCGTGATGACGAACTCGGTGACGTTGCGCAGCGACTGCTTGAAGGCCGTGTTCGCCATCAGTGTCTGATCGATCGCCGCCGCCATCTGCTCCATCAACTTGAGCAGCTCGCGATTCAGAGCCTCTTCCGGTGGCTGGATCAGCGCCTGCAACTTGATGCCGAAGACCCGGGAAAGTGCGACGAGCTCGTCGACCGTGATGCGCCTGGGTGGATCGACCTTCTCGATCTTGTACAGCGCGGAGGCGTTGATCGGGCACCCGGCTTCGGTCATCCGGGAGGCCAGACCGTCGTAACTCATCCCTCGCTTCCCGCGCTCGTAGGCAATCCGCCTGGCGAGGGACTCCTCACTGGCGATGCTGCGATGTGGGTTTGGTCGTGGCATGGATCCTCTGTTCCTAAGTGGAATCAACCGTATCCGTAAAGGATTGCAACGGCAATGCCTGTCAGCCACGCTGTTCCCAAGGGGTCCACCGACGACCGGGAAGGAACGCCATGGAGTTCATGACCACCGAGGAACTGGCTGCCACGCTGCGGACAGCAGACGACACCGTTCGCTACTGGCGACACGTCGGCAAGGGACCGAAGTCATTCAAGGTGGGCCGCCGGGTGCTCTACGCGGTCGAGGACGTCGAGGCTTTCATCGCCGAGGCTCGTGCCAACGACGGTCAGGTGTCCCCGTGAACTCACGATCCCCCCGGGCCTCCGCATGGTGACCCGCGGTTGCCCCGGCTACCTCCTCGAGAACGCCCTGGCCTACGCCGGCCGCGGCTGGCGCGTGTTCGTGCTCAGCGCGACCAAGTCGCCCCTCCGCAACTGTGGTCCGTGCCGAACTGAGCACACCACCCCGGCGCTGATGGAGGTCTGCACCTGCCTGACCTGCCACGGCTTCTACGCCGCCACCACCGTCCCCGACCGGATTACCCAGATGGTGTTCGACCACCCGGCCGGGTTGCTCGCCGTGCGCACCGGTGCGGCGTCCGGGCTGGCCGTCGTCGACGTGGACATCGCCACGTTCATCCAGGGCATGCCGGCCGGCAACGACCCCGGGTACCAGACGCTGTGCAACCTGGACCGGAGGCGGCTGCTGCCGGGCACCCTCATGGCTGCGACCGCGTCGGGGGGGCTGCACTTCTACTACGCCCACCCGGGCGGATACCTGCTGTCCGGTGCGGGGAAGTTCGGACCCCGCGTCGACTCCAAGGCTGACGCGGGCTACGTCGTGGTACCCCCGTCCGTCGGTCGTGCCGGGGCCTACCGGTGGACCGGCGACGGGGGCGGCGACCACCCGCTGACAACGATGCCTGACCAGCTCGCCGCCTTCGTGCGCCCTGCTGTCCCCTCGGGGCGCACCGGCGTCTCTAAGGTGACGCCCTGGACGCGACCGGGGGTCAGCTCCCGCCTGACTGGGCTCATGCACGCCGTCCTCGACGCCGAGGAGGGAACCCGCAACGACCTGTTCCACTGGGCGGCGAAGAAGGCCGGCGAGATGGTCGCCGCGGGCGAGGTGCCTGAGTACGTCGTGGTCGGTGCCCTCACCGACGCCGGGCTACAGGCTGGCCTCACAGCCGCCGAGATCGGCAACGCCACCCGGGGCACCCTCGGGTCCGGCCTGCGTAAGGGGCTGATGGCGTGACGAGCATCCGCAGCGCCGCCGACATCGCGGCGCAGCACCTGGCCGACCAGCCCGAGGAGTCGCACCGCGGGCAACTCCGATTCGCGGAGCGGTTCACCAGCGCCAACGCTGGGAAGCTACTGCACGTCCACGGCATCGGCTGGCACATCTGGGACGGAGCCCGGTGGGCGCCGTGCGTCAACGGCGAAGAACACCGCGCCGTGATCGCGGTCCTCAAGACCGCCCTGGACGAGGTGTCGAGCATGGGCAGCGATGCCCGCAAGATGCTGCTCCAGGACATCGGGAAGGTGGAATCCAGCGCCGGCATCAAGGGCGTGCTGGACCTGGCCTCCCACATGGTGCCCTGCACTCTCGCCGCCGCCCGACTCGACGCCTCGGCCTACCTGCTGAACACCGGGAACGGGACGGTGGACATCGAGGCCGGAACCGTATGCCGGTCCAACCCGTCGGACAATCTCTCCAAAGTTACCAACGCCCACTTCAAGCCCGGCGCCCGCGCCGAGGTGTTCGACCGATTCCTGGAGCAGACGCAGCCCGACCCCGACATGCGCGCGTTCCTGGCCCGCAGCCTCGGGTCTGCGCTGCTCGGCGTGGTCCGCGACCACGTGTTGCTCCTGTGGTTCGGTCGCGGCGCCAACGGCAAGGGAACCCTGCGCGACGCCGTCGCCCACGCCCTGGGCGACTACGCGCTGGAGGTGCCCGCCGACATCCTGATGCAGGCCAAGTACGCCGGAAACCTGGCCCCGGAGCGGATGAGGCTGAAGGGGGCCCGGCTGGCGTTCTGCTCCGAGATCGCCGAGGGCGCTCGTCTCGACGAGGCGACGATGAAGAAGCTCACCGGCGGCGACCCGGTCAACGCCAAACTGCTCTACCGCAACCCCGTCCAGTTCGACCCCTCGCACACCCTGGTCATGCTGACGAACCACCTGCCCAGGGTGCGCGGCGACGACCCCGCGACGTGGCGCCGCATCCTCGCGGTCCCCTTCGACCAGGTGGTGCCCGAATCCCAGCGCGACGGGGAGCTGCCCGAACGGCTCAAGGCCGTCCCCGACGCCGTCCTGGCGTGGCTCTGGGCCGGGTGGCAGGACTACCAGGCCAACGGTCTCAACCCCCCGCAGGCAGTCCTCGCCGCCACCCGGCGCTACCAACTCGACTCCGACACCATCGCCCGGTTCCTGGCCGACGAGGGTGTCGTCTGCGCCGGCCACGGCACTGCGATGTCCGCCGACCTCTACCAGGCCTTCGTGACCTGGACCAGGAACGAAGGGGAACCAACAGAGGCCACCAACAAGGCGTTCAGCGCTGCGCTGGAGGCCCGCGGCTACACCAAGAGGACGGCCAGCAGGGGGGCTCAATGGCAGTCCATCAGCCTCGTCCCTGACTGAATGGTGGGTGGTGGTGGGTTGTCCACGAGTTTCCATTCGCGTTTCCCTAAGGGGAATCCTGGAGAACCCACCACCACCCACCACTTTTGACCCCAGCTCGACCCCCGATGCCGCCCCGGGCACATCCGACACACCCCGAGCGGACCGAGGGAAAGGATGCGAGGGGGAGGGGGTCACGATCACGACAAGGCACGCCGCCCCCAGTCCCCAGGTAGGGGGCCATGTTTCTAGCACTCTGAAACGAATCGACCTACAAACGCATGGAGCCAGCATGAGTACACCCATGGAGGCACCGCCCGGCCTCGGAGCGCGGGGCCGGGACCTCTGGCGCGCAGTCGCCGGCGACTACGAGCTGGGGGTACACGAACGCATCATCCTGGCTGAGGCTTGCCGTACGACGGACCTGCTCGACAAGCTGGAGAGCCTCGTCGTCAGCAACGGCCTGACAGTAGAAGGACCGCAGGGTATGAAGGCAAACCCGGCCGTGGTGGAGGTGCGCCAGCAGCGCATCACCCTGGCTCGGCTGGTTGCAGCCCTGCGCATCCCGGCTGAGGCACCTGATGCCCCTCGGACGCAACGCCGGGGCACCCGCGGGGTCTACGAGGTGAAACGAGCGTGAAGCCCAGAACCCAGGACCTCGCACCCATCCTCGACGCGTTGCCAGCCGAGCTGGTCACGGCAAACTCTCCCGCGTCGTGCGACTGCACGCGTTGTCGACCCGACTTGACCGAAGCTGAGCGAGACACTCTGCACAGCCAGGTCACCGTCTGGGCTACCGAGCGTCGGGACTGGTGCGCCGCCAACGGCTACACCGTCTTAGCGCTGCTCGTGGCAGAGATAACGGCCCGGCAGTGCGGCGGCCGCCCGGTGGTGTGACGCAGCCGTACGGATAAGTCCCGCGCCCGACGAACGCCACCGAGGTCGCTGCGGCGATGGCAACATCACACGAGACCCGGCGTGGCCGCGGTTGCATCGCCGTTACGGGTGCCGCACGGCCCGAGTCGCGCAGTCCTACTGGCTGCATCGGCGAGCCCGCTACCACGCGGGAGGTCGTCCGGAGACCAGTGGATTTTCGCAGACTAGTGGACTAGCCCTCTGCATCTTGGAAATGAGACGAACGGCGAGAAGCGAACGCTCGGCACCTTCCGGTGCCACGCTCCATCCGGCGTCCCGCTCGGGGCCCGCTCACCAGCTCACTGCTTCGGGGACTCACATGTTCAAGCTCAGGACCGCCGGCATTGCTATCGCAACTGGTGTCATCGCCACTACCGTCGGCGTTTCGGCGCCTGCCGTGGCCCACACGACCGGCATCCACGACAACTGCACCCAGCTCAACAAGAAGTGGCCCCACGGAGTGGGGACGCGCAACGCGGTCGACAAGACCAGCGGTAAGCGGGTCACGAACTTTTACCACAACAACAAGGCGTACTGGGCGGCCGAGAACCACAACGGCACCCTGGACCGCGACAACGACCGCATCGCCTGCGAGAAGCGCTGATTGTCGTGCGCTCGGCTCGCGCTGTGGCAGCCTCTGTTGGCCTCGTGGCGGTACTCGCTATCCCAGCAGTTGTGGCTACCGCTGGGCCAGCGACGGCACACGATGGCGGTTCGAGCAACTGCGTCACCCAGCACGAGTGGCGCCACGCCAAGATCGGGATGAAGAAGTCTCGAGTGCACGCCATCTTCGACACCCGGGGCACGTTCGCGGACGGTCACGCTGGCGGCTATACGCGTCGCTATCGACCCTGCGCATGGAATGGGGGAACAGACGTACGGCTATTCGTCGGCTACAACGGGCAGACCGGGCGCGTGGTCGAGAAGAAGCTCGTCTGAGTCCCTAGCGCCGGCGCTGCTTGTCGGCGCTCGGGTTGGGTCGGGTATTGACCAGTACGCGCCTTTAGATTCAGGCGTTCCGAGACACCGGACCCAGGTATTTGAATTTGCGGCTCGCGCGCCATTGGGCGGCGGAACGCGCAGTGCCCGTCATCTCGCGGTTCGCCGACAACTTGAGCGCATCAGTTGCCTCGACCAACTGCACGCCCGGCTTTCGATGGACATCGCTGTCCCGGACCCACTGCGAGCCGGACCTTCGGCTGCGTCGACGGTCCGGAGCCGTTGCAGGTGAGAGACGTCTCGCGAACCTTGCATCGCTACCCCGGCGCCCGTCCGCCACGGCCGCCGGAGGACGAAACGCCCACGGTCTCGAGACCGTGGGCGGCTCGGTGAAGCGTTCGAGAGGCGGGAGGCCCCAGGTTGAGTTCAGTGCGGAGCGTCGGCGGCTGCGTCCGCTGAGATCGGGACGTCCCGTCCGATCCGCTCGTAACGTCGGGCCGAGCTGAGCCGAGCCTGAGGATGGCCACAGTGCTTCTCGATGCGGTGACACCCGCGCAGGGGTCATGGGCCGCCGGACACCACGCCAGGTTCGGGTTCGGAGCGTGGAACCAACCAGGTCGACCTCGGCGCGGCGCTTGGCGGGAAGGGGCCATGCACTCGCGCCCCTTCCAGGGACCGATGAGCACTACTGTCATGCTCAAGCCCAGTAAGGGTCGTGCTAGGGAAGGAACAAAGCGGTGGTTGTATGGCAGTCGAGTGGGCCTGGCGTACTTCCAGACCATTTGCTTGAAAAAGCCATTGCCGCCGAGGTGATCACCGGCGTCAACGACAGTATTCCGCCCGCAAACGTACAGCCCGCTAGTTTGGATCTGCGCCTGGGGGATGTCGCACACCGCATTAGGTGCAGCTTCCTGCCCGGCGACCGCACGGTTAATCAGCGGCTAGAAGAACTGACCACCAATGAGCTGCCCCTCACGGGTGATGGTGCGGTGCTAGAGGTTGGCATCCCATACATTATTCCCTTAATCGAGCGACTGAAATTGCCCGCGAACATGCGGGCCCGCGCCAACCCCAAGAGCTCCACAGGCCGAGCAGACGTGTTCACTCGCGTGCTCACGGATGCTGGGGCGCGGTTCGATGACGTCAGGCCCGGTTATTCCGGTCCTCTGTTTGTCGAGGTCGTGCCGCTGTCGTTTCCCGTGCGGGTGCGGCGTGGACTTGCGCTAAACCAGTTGCGGCTCAGTGTTGGCAACACATCGCTCTCTGATGCCGAGATTCGAAAGGAACACGCCGAGCACGGATTGCTTTCAATTAATGGGAAGCCGTTGGGAGCGGGGCAGTTGCAACTGGCCGCTGGACTTTTTGTCGGTCTCAATTTGCGTCAAACTAAGGCTCAAGGGATCGGATGGCAGGCCCGGAAGCCCGCGCCCCTGCTGGATCTGACTCGAACTCGGCATGCCGACCCCAAGCATTTTTGGGATCGAGTGGAACGCGAGGAGGGCAATCGAATCATCCTGCTACCCAATAGTTTCTACCTACTAATGTCGCAACAGGGGATTACCATTCCTCCCCACTTGGCCGCTGAGATGGCCGCATACGATCCCACCAGTGGCGAGCTTCGCACGCATTACGCAGGTTTCTTCGACCCGGGTTTCGGTTACGGCGGTCCCAACACGAGACGTGGTTCAACGGCTGCGCTAGAAGTCCGGGCCCATGACGTGCCTTTCATGGTCGAGCACGGCCAACACGTGTGTAAGTTGACTTACGAGAGAATGATGGAACCTCCCTCCACGCTGTACGGGGGCACCGGTTCCACCTCCAACTATCAAGGGCAAACGGAGACACTAGGAAAGCACTTCAGGGTTGGTCCGCCACAACTTCAGGAGCCCTTGAGCGAGGGAGACGAACCCCTGGACTTGACTCATGGGGTCTCGTGAGCGAGCAGCCAGACCCTGCTGAGTGCCGGGGTCCGGCCGACGTCGACAGGTTCGTCCGAGATTACGAGGCCGGTGTCGATTACCAGTGCGTGTTTGACAGCCGTGCGGGCGTCTACACCTGGGTGATTGTTCCGCCCGTAAATCCGTAGTGTCGGTACGGTGCCCTAGCCGAGGCGGGCACTACTTCCAGCAGGGAATCAGAATTTAGCGGGACAGAGAATTAGCAGTTAGCAAACGCCTTCAAGGCCGAACCGAGCGCCCAGGGCCTCACATGTCATCACCCGCTTCTCAATCTCCGCTAGTCGACCCGGTTGGCGGCGTTGGAGCAAGGCTCTACAGATCACTTAGTTGCGGGCGCACGTCGACTAACGCCAACTTCGCGATGACCGGTCTCTACGGCGGCCTTGGCAAGAAGACAGCGCTACTTGCGTCTCAGCAGCAGCTAGGCTTGACCACGATGAGTTTGGAGGGGAACGGAGCAATCTGCCGGTGGAGACACCGATCTACAGGCCCCCGGCTGGGACATGCGCGGTGCGTCTAGAGAGGATCGTGTCGGATGAGCAGTGCTCAACCCAGAGTTCGCCTGCTCGAACCTGCCGAGGACAAATTGCTTGACAAGGTGTTTGACCTTGCGGAGCGGCACAAGCGGTGGTTCGGAATGCTCCCGTTGCCGGCCTATTCCGATTACGCGGCGAGGCGCCTGATCCTGGTTGCCGTCCAAGGCGAGGACCTTCTCGGCTACGCCATCTTCAGACTTCCCGGGACCCGGGTCACACTCGCCCAACTGTGCGTAGAACCGGCTCATCGCCGGGGGGGAATCGCCCAGCTGTTAGTTGACGAGTTGAGCAGGCTCCACGCGGACCGCGAAGGCATCGCCTTGAGGTGCCGACGAGACTGGCCGGCCACCAAGGCTTGGCCCCGCCTTGGGTTCGAGGTCCGTTCGAATGCGCCGGGCCGGAGCAAGAAGGGCCACCTGCTCACCGCATGGTGGCGCGACCACGGGCACGACGACCTCTTCTCCTCGCTAGCCGCCGAGTCTGCGCGGATGCCCGTCGCGATAGACACCAACGTGTTTCGAGACTTGCACGAGGACGGCAGAGGGGTGCGCGCAGAGCAATCCCAGGCGCTCACGGCAGACTGGCTCGCTGATGACATCGAGCTTGTTCTTACCCCGGGCAACCTCCTAGAGTTCAACGCGATTGATGACGTTGCACTGCGCCAGCGACTGTTAGGTACGGCGCAGGCGTCGTACCAGATTGTTGGACGTCCACCCGCAGACGGCCCGGACCCGGCAGTCAAACTCACGGCACAAGTCATCGGGGCCGTGCCCCCAGACGACCTCACCCGCGACCCGTCCCTGCTCAGGGACGCACAGCTTCTTGCGCAGGCAGCCGCGGGCGGTGCAGAAGCGTTCGTGACTCGAGATGAGAATGCCGTCGGCATCTTGTCCGCTGCCGCTGCGCCGTTCACCAACATCTGGATCTCAACTCCGGCCGACCTTCTCGTCCACCTGGACGAGATTCGTGACGCGGCCAGTTATTCACCGGTGCGGTTGCGCGACACCGGCTTTACTGTTGCAGAGGGCGACGCACGGGTCGATGAGGAACTGCGGCCGCTGCTCAACCACGGAGCAAACGAACGACGCACCCAGTTCAAGGCAACTCTGCGGTCTGCGGCTCAGAAAGCCGGCCAGTCGGGTTCTCGACGTGTAGTACGGGGCCCGGACGATTCAATTGCGGCTGCTCTGTTTTTCGCCGCGGCGGGAGATGAACTGGCGGTGTCATTTTTTCGCGTGATCAGCAGCCCGCTCGCCCGGACACTTGCCAATCAGTTGATTCACCTGCTTCGTCGTGAGGCTGTCTTGGCAGGTGTCGAGCGGTTTGTGATCCGTGATCAGTTTATGAGCCCCGCAGTCTTGAACGTTCTGCCCGAGTGCGGGTTCCATCGGGACGGCGACGACTGGGCCGCCGCGGTGATCACTGGTGTACTTCCCTGGGGAGATGTTGCTGCGCGTCTTGGGATGGCGCCTGCCGGAGACCGCTCGCTGCCAGCCTGTCGGGTACTTGCCGGGTTGGAACGGTCGCACTGGCCGCTGAAAGTACGTGACGCCGGGCTGAAGTGCTTTCTGGTCCCAATCCGTCCTGCTCCTGCCGACGCCCTGCTGGGACGCGGTGGTGGGCTGTGGGACAGTGATCCGGTTCTCGGGCTTTCTCGTCAGCACGTCTACTACCGGGCGCCATCGCCTTCAGTCCTGGAAGCACCCGGACGGATCCTTTGGTACGTCAGCGGCGAGGCACGAGTCGTTGCATCCTCTCGGCTGGACCAGGTGGTAGTGGCCGACCCGGCCACGTTGCACGGTCGGTTCCGACACTTGGGCGTCCTCGGTGTCGATCAGATCCAGAAGCGGGCCAACCGCGGCAATGCGATGGCCGTCCGGTTTGCCGACACGGAATTCTTCACGCGCCCGGTCTCCTTGCGGCGCCTGCGTGCGATGACTAGTCAGTTGGAGCCGCTACCGTCGCCACGACAGATCGACGAGAAGGATTTCTTCCGTGTCTACGAGGAGGGCGCACCCGGATGAGTAGCCTTCGGTCCACCACCGGACACGGTCGAGAAGCAGGCGCGTCGACCGATGAGCGGTTCGGTCTACTCATATCGATCCAGCCCCGGTTCGCGAACGCGATCCTGCAAGGAACGAAGACGGTCGAGTTGCGGCGCAAGCCGCCGCGCGATCAACCGGACGTCGTCATCATCTATGGGTCCGGAACAGCCAGGGCGGTTCTCGGGGTGGCCCAACTCAGCGAGGTCCACACCTCGACCCCAGGCGACATCTGGGAGAGGTTTGGGGCCACTGCCGGGATAGCCCGCGCCGAGTTCGACGAGTACTTCGAAGGAAGCGAGACTGCGTCCGCGCTCGAGCTGACACATCCGCGGCGCAGTGGGGACGAGGTGCCTCTAAGCCAATTGCGACAATTCGGATTGGAGCCGCCCCAATCGTGGAGGTATGTCGAACGTCAAACCGCGATACGCCTCCTCGACGCACTCGGACTTCCTTCGGCCGAGCGGCGGGTGCACAGCCGCCGATCGCTCTCATGGGCGCTGACTCTGCCCACCGCACTCGTGGATATGGAACTCGTCGAGGCGACGACGAGATTGAATCGTCCGCTCGTACGTATCATTGAATCCGTCCGCTGCGCCGGTTTGGCCGGATTCGGAGCGCGCAGCGGCGCCATGCGTGGACGGCGGCGCTCGGCTCTCTGATTGGACTCGATCGAGCAATACGACGGCACGGACCGCAACGGGAGGCCCGCGCGTAGCGTGGCCGGTGTGCGGTGACCCTTGTAGTCGATGCTCAGCGCACGGCGAAATCAAGTCGCCCGGCACCTCACCCCCGCCTATGCCCGAACCAGGCGCGGCCAGCTCGCCCGACACCAGGTAGGGACACTCTCTCGGACCCGCTCGGGTGAGCCGGTTGCATCTGATCTAGGCTCCGTAGTGTGGACCCCGCGGACACGGTCAGTCCGACCAGACTGCTCACGAACTACCGCCTGCCGGGCTCTCCGGTTTTTATGGTTGGGACCTTCGACAAAGGCATCACGGTCTTAAGCCAGCAGGTCAGAGCGCTCAATTTAGCTTGGGCGCTCGTGGAGTCCGGCGAGGTTGCCCTGGATGCGTCCAATGGTCACGCTCCCGGCACGTCACATTCATCCCGGAAGCGCATCGCAGTCGTCGGGGCCGGATTCGCTGGCCTGACCGTGGCGGCCGGTCTGTTGAAGAAGCGCGTGAATGCTGACATCACCGTGTTTGAGCGCCGCGACACGGTCATGCCGCTGCAGCACGGTAGCGACTCGCGATGGCTTCACCCACACATCTACGACTGGCCGAGCCAAGGTAGCGAGGCTTACAGCGCTGCCCTCCCGGTCCTAAATTGGACGGCGAGCCGGGCTTCAGACGTCGTAGTCCAGGTTCTCAGCGGTTGGCGAGACGTCGCCAGAGCCAAACAGACCGCTCCCGAAGGCATCAACTCCGAGCCCCCTGAGCTCCGGCTGTACTGCAACACTCGCCACCTGCTGATCCGTCGTTCGAGTCATCCTTCTCAGATGGAGATTGAATGGATCGGCGAGGAGCGTGACCGGACCGAGCCAGCGCTCCCCGCTGCTGACCAACCAGCGCCTTCGGGGGAGTCCGACAAATTCGACGTCGTGATACTCGCCGTCGGCTTCGGCCTCGAGACTGACTCAGCGACTTATTACTGGCGCAATGACACGCTGGCGCAGCCACAGCTCGGGCAAGCGCGCAGCACCTACATCGTCTCCGGATCAGGTGACGGCGCGATGGTCGACCTGTTCCGGCTCAGGATCTCGCATTTCCGGCAAGACCGGATCTTGGCTGAACTGTTCTCCGGACGAGCCGACCTCCTGCGCACGCTCCGGGAAGTCAAGGACAGAAGCGATACTGACGAGACAACCTTCGAGTCCTTGCGTGCCATTTGGGAGAACCCCGTTCTCGCGGACTCCACGAGCGCGGTCCAGGGTCGCCTTCGTGCCCGGCTTCGACAGGACACCGACGTGCTACTACGGGTCCGCAACCCCAGTTTCACGAACCTGTTCGTTGACAAACGGGTGTCATTCCAGAACCGACTTCTTGCGTATCTGCTCTACCGGTGCGGAGCCTTTACGCCGGTCACCGCCGATTCTGACAAGCTCGGCCGCCTTGCCCGTGAGCATGGCGTCCCGGACGGTCGGATCATCATCAGACACGGCACTGAAAAGAAGGCCGGCCTTACCGACGTCCTCGACGCCAGCCTCCACGAAGAAGTCGAACGGTGCTTGAAGGAGCCAGACAAGTATTTTCAGACTGATCGCCCCGCGTGGTCAGGTGGATACTTCGACATGCCTGGGCTGCTGGAGCGGACCGCTGGGACCAAGTCGCCTCACACCACGAACGCTGTTCGCGCTCAATGGCGCCGTGAGTATCTGCCCAGCCCCACCGAAGCAATTGCCACTGCATTCTGCGCCGCCGTAGCTGGGTACATAACAAGCGTGCGAGCGCCCAGCGCACGGCTGAGGGTGACCCTGCACCGGACCCTGGCAACTGGCGACGAGGTTGTGCTGCAGCAATGCTGCGACTACCAGGGACCACAGAACGTGAAGGGCCGAGCAGGGCGAACGTTCCCTAGCAGCAACGGCACCATCGGTGCTGCGTTCACCCTCGGCCAGGTCGTCCGCACCCGCGACCACGCCACCCACCAGGAACTCATCACGGACATGGAGGCGTTGTCCCTTGACGAGGCCTCGCAGAAGATGGCAGACGCAGTGGCGTCGGTGGCCGCCATCCCGATCCTAGGGCCCGCAGACGCTGACCTGGGGCAGGAGGCGGGCCGGAATGTCGTAGGTGTGCTCTACCTTGACAGTTACGACGAGGGCGCGTTTGGCGAGGACGACATGATGAGGAGGGTGATCGAGATGGCACAGACGTTCTTCGACTCTTTGCCCCGCGCCTCCCACACCGCTGCGGCCCGGATTGCCAATACCGAGTTCTGGGTGCACGCGTCGCAACGACCCGGTACCAGTTCGCCCGTCCCGGACCCTGACACTTGGCAGGCCCTTGAGGCCGTACTTGAGCCGCCTACGGCGGACCACCTGCGACAGATCAACTTCGATTTCTCGGACTTCACCCCGGTGGAGGACTCGTGAGCAATCGCATCCACGAGGTCAAGAGCTGGTCCGAGTTCTTTCGACCGATAGCTGCAGGTGAGCGGTCACACGAGTTACGGCGCAACGACCGTGATTACCAGGTTGGGGACTTCCTCATCCTGCGGGAGTACGACCCCAAACTTGGTCACTACACAGGATCAGTGTGCGAGGCGCTCGTGACGTCTATGACTTCGCGCGAGCGTCCTTGCGCCGTCTCTGACGAAGGCCTGCACCCAGACTTCTGCATTCTTTCGATCCGCGTCACGGCGAGGTCTGAGGACCTCGGTGGCGACGGGATCGAGCGACAGGCCACCGCCTGAATCCGGGTTGGATTCGCTAGCGCATCCCTTGCGTGCTGACGAACTTGAGAGTCCGCTGCCTAGTCACTGAGCGCAATCCGAACGCCCAGCCTAGTCGGCCCACTGACCCCGGACGGCGTGATGTCTGCCGCCTGACGAGCCCCTACTGCGCGAGCCAAGCGAGTTGGTGGGCGTAGCGAACGGGTCCGATCTGGAGTTACTCGTGCAGGGCAGCGTGCCGGGTCTCATCGTCGGGAGGGTGAGCTGCGAGAAGGCTGCAGTCCCACGGCAACGTCCTGCGTGCCACGGCGGCGAGACTGAGCTGGTGTCCCCTCCGGGCATCCAGTGCGTGTATGCGTGCCGCCGGCGTCGCCGCGGCATGACCTTCGGGGCGGTGTCGCGGACCACGTTCCCTGGGGACCCTCACACCGGCGTCCACGCCCGCGTTGACCAGGCAAACGCCAGCCCCGTACTGGGCGTTACCGTCCGTTGCGCGTGGACCGTCGAACCGCTCGAGCGGGGCCGTAGCGGAGCGCCGAAACGGGTTCTCCAGTGCCGGAGAATTGACTCTACGGCGAGCAAACGATGACCGCCGTGTGGCCCCGCTCATCGGGATGCTGGAACCCGACCGGAGCGCCATCGCCGTAGTGGCGTCGCGGTCGCGTCTCAGAAACGTGCACGCTCTCTTCCGGTTTTTCGCCGATGTCGTGCCTGCTGGTGCATGACCTATTTCAACGACGCCATCGAAGTCCGCAACGTTTACCTGCTGCCTTACGTAAAGAACACGCGTGAGACCTACACGTATCAGCTCGACCGCTGGCTCCGGTGGTGCGCCGACAACTCGCTCGAGCCACTTCTGGCGCGACGCACTGATGTAGAGGCCTACATCAGGCACCTTCACGAGGGAGAGAATCAAGCGATCTCGAGCGTGCACACGGCCCTGGTCCCGGTGAGGGGGTTCTATCGGTTCGCCTTCAATGAGGAGATCATCGCTAGAGACCCCGCGGCCTTGGCTCGTCGACCGAGGCTGTCCCGGGGTGTGCGTGACACCGTTGGCTTGGACCGGCGTGAGATGAGATCTCTCCTAGACACTGCATTAAGGCGGTCAGGCCGAGATCAGGCCCTCGCCTACCTTCTGACGTGCATGGCGCTGCGATCCAGCGAGGCATGCTCGATCCAGATTGAGGACTACCAGCAGCTCCTGCGAGGGCACCGCATTCTGTGCTTCACAGGTAAGGGGTCTGTGCCCGCGCGCATGCCGATCCCGGTACCGGTTCTCCGGGCGCTTGATGCAGCAGCCGGTGGCCGAACCCACGGCCAGCTCCTATGCGGTCGCGACGGGCAGGCATTCTGTCGGCGAGGTGTGTACCGCGTGATCGCAGCGCTTGCACGGGAGGCCGGCATCACGGCGCGGGTGACGCCGCACCTTCTGCGTCACAGCTCGATCACTAACGCATTAGAGGCCGGCGCCTCACTCCGCAAGGTCCAAGACCTTGCACGACACTCGGACCCGCGAACAACCATGCACTACGACCGCAACCGGACCAGTTTGGACGACCACGCCGTGCACTCACTTGTGGCCTTCATTGCCGGATGAGTCGTCACACCCCACCGGTGCCTCTGGCGCGCGTGAGGATGGTTCTGTTTCTGAGACCGGACCGACAGCCTTTCCCCGCCCGTAACTCGTCCGGCGGGACGAGTGGCATATCCACGTGACTGCCCCATGGTGACATGGCTCCTTGCGCGGAAATTCTCGGTGCTCTGACGTTCTGCGCCCGACACTGCGGGCATGACACGCATTAGAGACTGGGGCATTGGCCGAGGACGACGTCACGGCGTCGCTCGCCATGGGCGCCCGTTGAGCAGATGGAGGCCGCAGACTCGCCATGTGGCGACGTACTGGGCGCGTACATAGCGTCAGCATGAAGTCATGTAGCGCACGGAGTTTGTTGCGAAGTGGCTCGCCTCGGCTTCTAGTCCGCGAGACTCTGGGGGTGGAAACAGCGACTTGGGAGTGCCCGCAGTGTCGTCGGGCAGTTGCCCAACGCCTCAAGACGTGTCCTAGGTGCGCAGGCGCCTCGGCGTCTCAACGCCCGACCGCCTCCCCCGGTGGTCGGGAGGTCCGGCTGCTCACCCTGCACCAGGTCCCCGGCATGACCGCCACGTCGGTGGGGACGACGCTCGCCGCCACGGGCGAGCGAATCTGCGGTGCTTCGAACAGCAGCGACTCGGAAGGGGCGAGAACTGCTGACACCTACGGGGAGGCCATCACTGCTGCTCGTCATGTAGCGGAGTTGGCCCTCTGCAGGCGTGTTGCCAAGGTGGGTGCCGAGTTCGGCTTGGGTCTCACCTTCGAAACGGCGTCGGTCGTAGCTGAGGACGGGTTCCATGTAGCCGTGACGGCATACGCCACCCCTTGTCGGCTGGAGAGAACTGTGGAGAGCCCTGCAGCCAGAGGAGCAGGGCCCCAGCTCAGCCTCGGCCTGGGGGTCAGCTATATCGACCTGTCGTAAATCGCATTCACGGCGGACCAGGAGAGACACGAGTGCGACCAACTGGGCCTGGCAATCGAGGGTTGTACACGTGCGCATTACATTGTGAATGCCCGGGTCCGGTGCCACGCGAAAAATCCGACCCGGTGGGTGTTCGCTGGATCCCACGCACGGCACACTCGCGGGGTGTCTACAAATTGACGGAGGTAGTCCGCCACAGCACCAGTCGCAGGTCCCCGATCGGCCACGATGACCAGGCCGCTGGCGTTGACAGTCAATAAACCCTGTTCGTACAGCTGGTCGCAGCCGAACGTGCAAGCTGCCATACCGATGTCGGTCACCCGATTACGTTCGGCGTCGCTGCACTCGCTCCGCGGCTTGATATGCGCAGCCCACACGAACATCGACGGATAGACGCGTAGGCAAAGAGCGCATTCGGTCTGAGCACCGATCACGACGTGCCTGCGGATGCGTGCCTGCTCGCGACGAGCTCTTGCCATTCGATCGATATCGGTCTGGGTGTCATCCGCATCATCAACCGCCGTGGGCGCTTCAACCGGCACCGGTGCCGCGGTCCGCACGGGAGTCGTAGGAGTCCCGAGTTCCCTTGCCATCGCGGCGGCCCGCGCGTCTGTGATTACGTTCCAAGACTGATTGTCGAACTTGCCGGAGCCGACGCCTAGAAGTCGGGTTTGCATCGTGTCGTAACGAACGGGCCTCGCGAGTGCAACTACGTCGGTCAGGGCATAAATCAACTGAAAGGGCTGCTGGGCACCACCGGACACTTCGAAGGTGCCCCAGTGCATCAAGCCTGCAACGGCTGGGCTCTCCAGTGTGTGCACTACTCGTGCTGTTGCCCTGAAGGCCCCGTTCCAGTTGAAGGCGACGATATCGCCCGGTGAGATCTCCGCGAACTTGGCGCGCTTACCATCTTTGGCTCCCGGGTTAGTCCCGTAGAGCCTGAGAACACCGTTGTCGATCGCCGGCGCCACGAATTTCGAGTCATCGCCGAGCGCTTCTTGCAACGCTGAGTCGAACTGCACACCGCTAAGGACAGTTCGTTGCAGGTTCGCTTGCGCGTCAGCTCTCGCTGCTGGATGGATGATCACGTTCACTGATGGGCCCCTCACCGTAGGTGTCGTACCTGTCGAGCCGTCCGCGCGTCAGGTCCGATGGGTAGCGCGATTCGTTGCGCGAGATCTTCAGGCGCGCCGATTCGACGAGATCTACTCCGAGCCTGTCCGCGAGAAGGTTCAAGTAGATAAAGACGTCAGCAAGTTCGTCGCGGACGGCGTCGGCGCTTGCGCCCTGGGCGCATGCCTCCGCCTCCTCGAAGGTCATCCACTGCATGACGGAGGTCAGTTCGCCCACTTCCCCCGCCAGTGCCATGACTAGATTTTTCGGGTTGTGGAACTGCTCCCAATCCCGATCACGCACGAACTGGTGTAGTTGCCGCGAGAAGTCTGCGTCGGTACTCACCGTCCAAGGCTATGGCGAAACAGCCAGTTCTCTACGTAGGCCGCTCGCCGCAGTCTCCTGGGGTTGCAGACGACACCATCCAGCGGGTAGGTCGGCCTGACTGGTCCTGCTGGACATCACCGGCAAGAAGACGGCCTTTGGCCCATCGACGTCAAGCTGGGTAGGTATGCGTCCCTGCGGAAAGTCGGCGGCCTGGTTCGCCGTCAGCATGGACCGCAAAGGAGCCGGTCTCAACGCGAAGCGCCGGGGGGCGAACGTCGGGACCTCGCAAAACGCCTTCGTTGGACCGCCGAGGCGGCCAACGTGTGCAACGACCCGAGTGCCCCGGACCTGACGTCGCGCGGCCTGAGCATTACGTGTAAGGGCAAAGGGTGTCACGATCTCGATCGCTTGGCCCGGGCCCAATCCCTGGGAATGCGGCCCGGGCGCTAGCGTCAAGACAAGTCAGTTAGGCGGTCGTCGCAGATCATCCACCGTGGTGCTTGATGATGTACTCGATGCCCTCACGCACGACCGCATTGGTTGCCCCGGAGATCATCGCCTTAATGATCTGCCCGGCCCGGAAAGAGTGCCCCAGGTTGTCGGGCAAGCCGGGCGGAGAGGCGTCGGAGTCCTCGATCTTCTTCTCGTTGCTCGCTTCCTTCTCGGTGGGGTTCTTCGGGTTTTCCTGGGTGCGGTCGCTCACGGCCATCACCCCTTCCTTCAGAGGTCAACGCCCTTTACGTCGACCACATTTGTGGGCTGGATCCATCCCTCGCAGCGAGCGCGGCAGGTGGATCACAGCTCTCACGCTGAACGCGCCAGCGTCTCCTCAGCCTCGTTAGTCCCTGCGACCAGCGCTGTGACTGCGGCTCGGACAAGGTCTGACCTACTCAGATCGATACCGTTGTCGCGTGCCTGTGCAACGAGTGCGTCGAGACTCTCTGCCGTCTCATCGGTGACTCGGACCTGAAGCGTGGTCGTCAGCTTTCGGGCAGGTGCGAACGCGCCTAGAGCTGAAAGCACTGCAGAGCTGAATTCCGCCTTCTCGGTCTGTTCGGGTGTCTTGTTGGTCATCGTCTTACCTCTCTGTGGGCCTCTACTGGCCTCATCTATGGACGGAGCTGCAACTCCGTCTCTCTTTCCGGTCACGACGAAGTGTACTACAGATTGCATTGCGCCCGTAGTACGACTCGTCATACGCACGCATCGGCCGGAAGCACCGGAGCACACTTCCCCACCCTGTCGGCCTTCGTGGCCGCGTGGGTCATGCCGCCATCGTCTGCGCTGGCTCGTCCGCGGCGTCCCCCGCGCTCCTCGTGGAACATCGCGAGTTCAAACAGTGGTTGGCGACGCGCCGTGACAAGTTGCGCGCACGGATCGGGCGCCCAAGTCAGCCGGTCCGTCAGTCCGCAGATAGTCCGCAAGACCTTCACAGACCGTCACCAGCACTCAACGAGGTCAACGGTGTTTTCGCAGTTCAGGGCGCTATCGGCCCGCCTCCGTGCAGGTCAGTGCAGGGCTGCGTAATTTCATCCGCAAGTTCGTGCTGCGTGCGGCGCGGCTCGCCGACCTGGTCCGGCTGGGGTCGCTGACCACCCAGGCGGCGCAGTTCCTCGAGGCCGCGGTGCTGGCCGGGCAGAACATCGTCGTCGCCGGGGCGACCCAGGCGGGCAAGACCACGATGCTCAACTGCCTGGCCTCGGCCATCCCGGGCGGCGATCGGATCGTCTCGGCCGAGGAGGTCTTCGAGCTGCGCTTCGGTCACCCCGACTGGGTCGCGATGCAGACCCGGCAGGTGGGGCTGGAGGGCAACGGCGCGGTGACGTTGCGCGACCTGGTCCGCGAGACGCTGCGGATGCGGCCCACCCGCATCATCGTCGGGGAGGTCAGGTCGGCGGAGAGCCTCGACCTGCTGCTCGCGCTCAACTCCGGCCTGCCCGGCATGGCCACGCTCCACGCCAACAGCGCCCGCGAGGCGCTGGTCAAGCTCTGCACGCTGCCGCTGCTGGCGGGTGAGAACATCTCGGCCCGGTTCGTGGTGCCCACCGTCGCGAGCTCGGTCGACCTGGTGGTGCACCTCGGCATCGACCTGGGCGGCACCCGACGCGTCAACGAGGTCGTGGCCGTGCCCGGACGGGTCGAGCACGACATCGTCGAGACCGAGCCCGTGTTCTTCCGTCGCGACGGCGAGCTCGTCCACGCGGGCGGGATGCCCACCCGGCTCGACACCTTCGAGCGCGCCGGCGTCGACGTCCACCGCATCCTCGGGGGAGGCGGCTGATGGGTGCTCTCCTCGGGCTGGTGCTGGGCGTCGGGCTGCTGCTGGTGTGGTCCTCGACGTGGCCGGCCGCGCCGCCGCGCACCCGCGAGCCGCGGTTGCAGCCCCTGCTCGCCCGGGCCGGGCTGCCCGACGTGAGCCCGGCGGGCTTCGTGGTGGTGTGCGTCGTGACCGCCGTGGCGGCCACGACCGTCGTGCTGCTCGCCTCGCGGACGGTGCCGGTCGCCCTGGCCTTCGGTGTCATGGGCGCCTACCTGCCGGTGGCCCTGCTGCGCGGCCGGGCCGAGCGGCGGCAGCGCGAGTTCGCCGAGGTCTGGCCCGAGGCGGTCGACAACCTGGCGTCGGCGGTGCGGGCCGGCATGTCCCTGCCGGAGGCGCTGGCGGCGCTCGCCGAGCGCGGGCCCGAGCCGCTGCGGCCGGCGTTCGCCGGGTTCGCGCTGGACTACCAGGTCGGCGGGCGGTTCGCCGTCGCGCTGGACCGGCTCAAGGAGCGGCTGGCCGACCCCGTCGGCGACCGGGTCGTGGAGAGCCTCCGGGTGGCGCGCGAGGTCGGTGGCGGTGACCTGGGCCGGTTGCTGCGCAGCCTCTCGGGCTACCTGCGCGACGACGCCCGGACGCGCTCGGAGCTGCAGTCCCGACAGTCGTGGACCGTCAACGGCGCCCGCTTGGCCGTTGCCGCCCCGTGGCTGGTGCTGCTCCTGCTGTGCTTCCAGCCCGACGTCATCCAGCGCTACGCGACCGGGGCCGGGGTGGTGGTGCTCGCGACGGGCGGCCTGCTGTGCGCCGCGGCGTACCGGCTGATGGTGCGGATCGGCCGGCTCCCCGTCGAGCGGCGGATCCTGTCGTGACGCCGCTCCTCGGAGGCCTGCTCGGCGGCGCCCTCGGTGCCGGGCTGTGGCTCGTCGTCGTGGCACTGCTCGACGCCCGTCGTACGCCGATCGCGGTGCGCGTGCTGCCCTACGTGCGCGACCTCCCGCGCCCGGCGTCGCTGCCGGCGCCGCCGGCGTCGTCCAACGCCTTCGCCGGGGTGTTCGGACCGCCGCTGCAGGCCGCGGGACGGGCGGTCGAGCGCGTCATGGGCGGCTCGACCTCGGTGCGGCGCCGGATCGAGCGGGCCGGCCTGGAGATCGACGTCGCCCAGTTCCGCGTCGAGCAGGTGGTCTGGGGCCTGGTCGGGTTCACCCTCGCCGCGGTGCCCTCGGGCCTGGTGGCGGCCACCTCGCCGGAACGGTCGGTGCCGCTGCTGGTCTTCTGCGGCATCGCGTTCGTCAGCGGCGTGCTGCTGCGAGAGAACCGCCTGAGCGCCCAGGTCGCGGCCCGCGAGCGGCAGATCCTGCAGGAGTTCCCGACCGTCGCCGAGCTGCTGGCCCTGGCCGTGGCGGCCGGGGAGAGCCCGGTCGCGGCGCTCGACCGCGTCGTGCGCCGCTCCTCGGGAGAGCTGTCCGCCGAGCTGGCGCGCGTCCTCGCCCACGTCCGCACCGGTACGCCGATCACCCGCGCCTTCGACGAGATGTCGGCCCGCTCCGGTCTGGCCGTGGTCTCGCGCTTCGCCGAGGGCGTGGCCGTCGCGGTCGAGCGCGGCACCCCGCTGTCCGACGTCCTGCACGCCCAGGCCGGCGACGTCCGCGAGGCCTCGCGACGCGCCCTGATCGAGACCGGCGCGCGCCGGGAGGTCCTGATGATGGTGCCCGTCGTCTTCCTCGTGCTCCCGACCGTCGTCGTCTTCGCGTTCTGGCCGGGCCTGGTCGGCCTGCGCCTGGTCGTGCCCTGAACCGTCACCACCCACCTGGAGGAACCGTGCGACACCTGCCCACCCCCCTGCAGCGGCTGCGTCGGCCGCGCGACGAGCGCGGCGACGTGCCCGGCTGGGTCCTGATCACGGTGATGACCGCCGGCCTGGTCGCCGGCCTCTGGGCCATCGCCGGCTCGCAGCTGGGCGCGATGCTGCGTGAAGCGCTCGCCTCGGTCTCGGGCTGAGCCCGACCGGTGGCGCTGCGACGAGGCCGGCGCCGCCGTCGTCGACTTCGTCCTGGTCAGCATGGTGCTCGTGCCGCTCGTCCTGGGCCTCGTCCAGGTCGGGCTGGTGCTGCACGTGCGCAACACCCTGACCGCCGCCGCGACCGAGGGTGCCCGTTACGGGGCGACCCTCGACCGGGGTCCGGCCGACGGGGTCGCCCGGACGCGCCAGCAGGTGCGCGGTGCGATCGCCGACCGGTTCGCCCGCGACGTCTCCGCGCGGCGCACGACGACCGGGGGAGTGCCGACCGTCGAGGTCCGGGTGCGGGCCGTCGTGCCCCCGCTCGGGCTGTGGGGACCGGGCGTCTCGCTCGACGTCGAGGGCCACGGGGTGCAGGAGCCGCTGCTGCAGGGCCGGCCATGAGGGCGCGCGACGAGGAGGGGACGGCGGTGATCGAGTTCGTCTGGCTCGCGATCCTGCTGCTGGTGCCGCTGCTCTACGTCGTGCTGACCGTCTTCGAGACCCAGCGTGCGGCGTACGCCGCATCGGCCGCGGCCCGCTCGGCCGGTCGGGCGTTCGTGACCTCGCCCGACCAGGCCTCGGCGTACTCCCGGGCCCAGGCGGCCGCCCGGCTGGCGTACGCCGACCAGGGCCTCACCGACGCGCCTCGGGTGCAGATCACCTGCCGGCCGGCGCCCCGTGACTGCCTCACCCCCGGGTCGGTGGTCCGCGCGGAGGTCCGCTCCTCGGTCGACCTGCCGCTGCTGCCGGCGGTGTTCGGGTCGCAGACGCCGGCGATCCGGCTGCAGGCCGACCACCAGGCGCCGTACGGCACCTTCCGGGAGGAGCGCCCGTGAGCCGGCCTCGCGACGAGCGCGGGTCCATGACGCCGCTCATCATCGGCTTCACGGTGGTGGTCGCGCTCGTGGTGGCCGTGGTCGTCGACGCGTCCGCGGCGTACCTCCGACGTCAGGGCCTCAACGCCACCGCCGACGCCGCGGCCCTCGCGGCCACGGACGGGCTGCAGGGCGAGCAGGTCTACACGAAGGGCCTGGGTCGGCGGGCCGAGATCGACCCGCAGGCGGCCCGGCAGTACGTCGCCACCTACCTCGCCGCCAGCGGCGCGTCGCAGCGCTTCCCCGGCCTGTCCCACTCGGTGCGCACCACCGGTGACACCGTGATCGTCAGTCTCGCCGCCCCGACCGACCTGCCGCTGCGTGTGCCTGGCGTGGGCGAGCAGGTCCGGATCACCGGCCAGGCCGCCTCGGTCGTCGTGGTCTCCGACTGACGCCGCACCCACACCCGAACGACGATCAGTTCAGCACCCTGCGCCGACGCCCAGGCGGGGACCCACACCCGGCGACCGCGAACTGATCGTCGGCCGGGTGCGGCTCGACCGCACCTCACCGGACCGTGGGAGCCTGCGCCCATGAGCTGGCAGATGCGGGGCGTGGGACTGGTGCTGCGGGTGACCCGGAAGCCGCGGATGGCGACCGTGGGCCGAGCCCGGAAGCGGCTCGCCGAGCCCAAGGCCGATCCGTCGCCGCCGAAGCGGTTCCGGGACCGCCACGACGTGCACGAGGCCGAGGTCGGTGGGTTCCGGGTCTACCTGATCGAGCCGGTAGGCCCGCCGGTCAGCACGGTGGTCTACCTGCACGGCGGCACCTACCTGTCCGAGATCGCCCCGCAGCACTGGGCGTTGGTCTCGGCGGCGGTCGACGCCGGCTGCCGCGTCGTGGTGCCCCTCTACGGCCTCGCGCCCGACCACACCTGCGACGACGCCTACGCCTTTCTGCTGCCCCTGTGCCGTGAGCTGGCGACCGATCCGGGGACGCTCGGGAGACCGTGGCGCGTGCCACCCTCTCCCGAGTCCCACCAGGACGCGCCGGTCGACGCCGGGGGAGGACTGGTGCTGGCCGGCGACTCCGCCGGGGGCGGGCTGGCGCTGGGACTGGCGCAGGTGTTGCGCGACGAGGGCGTCGACGTCGCACGGCTGGTGCTCATCGCGCCGTGGGTCGATGCGACGCTGACCAACCCCGACATCGACCGCGTCGACGACCCCTGGCTCTCGACGCCGGGCGCCCGCGAGGTGGCCCGGGTGTGGATGGGTGGCGGCGACCTCCGTGACCCGCGGGTCAGCCCCCTGCTCGGCCGGCTCGAGGGGCTGCCGCCGATGACGGTGTGGATCGGCACCCGCGACTCGCTCCACCCGGACACGCTGCTGCTGGTCGAGCGCTGCCGCGAGGTGGGTACGCCGGTGACGCTGCACGAGGTGCCGGGTGCCGTCCACGTGCACCCGCTGACCCCCACCCCCGAGGGCCGGACCGGCACCCGCGAGGTGGTCGCCGCGCTGGTGGGGAGCCGCTAGGCCGGTGCCTGCACGATCTTGCCGTCCACGGCCGCGAGCACCTCGGGCGTGATCTCGGTGATGCCGTGGTCGGCGGCCGCGTGACGGGCGACCTCCTCGAGCAGCAGGCTCTTGTCGGTGTTCTCGAAGCTGGCGGCGCAGCCGGGCATGACGTCGCCGCAGGCAAGGCGGAAGATCATCGGAGGGTCCTCGGTTCGGGGGAGGGGAGGCGCACCCAGAACACGGCGCGCTCGGAGTCCTGCTCGAGCCCGACGGTGCCGCCGAGGGCGACGCTGAGGGCGCGGGCGAGGTAGAGACCGGTGGAGACGCCGGTCGCGTCATCGTTGCGGTCGAAGGGCTCGAAGAGCGCGTGCAGGGTGCGGGCGGGGATCGGCTCGCCGGTCCGGACCACCCGCAGCTCGACCCACATCCCGGTGTCGCGGACCTGGAGCTCGCGTCGCGTGGGCCGCGGGGTCATCGCCGCGGCCGTCCACAGGTCGCGCACGACGCGCGCGGCCAGGCCGGGGTCGGTGTCGACCCGGGCGTCGAGGTCGCCGCTCGGCGCCACCTCGCCGTCGGGCACCAGCGCGAGGGCCGACACCGCGCGGCGGGTCACCCGCAGCCGCCCCAACGACGCGGCGGCGAGGTACTCCACCTCCTGGGTGCGCTCGGCCAGCAGCGCGAGCGCGGCGCCGAGCTTGCCGACCGTGGAGGCGGTCATGTCCTCGGGGAGGTCGCCGTCGGCCAGGATGTCGGTCCAGCCCTGGGCGACCGCGAGCGGCGTACGGATCTCGTGGGCGAACGCGGCCAGGAAGCGGTCGCGCTGCTGGGCCAGGGTCGGGTCGGGCCGGTTGGCGAGGCCGGCGGCGCCGGCGTCGGTGAACAGCCGCACCCACCGGTGGACCACGGCCGGCTCGAGGCCCGCGCCCCGGGCGACGCCGGCCACGGAGGCGCCGCCGAGCACCTGCAGGACGCAGTCCAGCCGGCCGTCGGCGTCGGCGCCCTCGACCGGTGCGCCGTCGACCGTGGCCCCGTCGTCGGTCGCCAGGGGGCTCGCCGTCCGTGCTGCCGTCATCGCTGCTCTCTCCCGCCTCTCGTCGCCGACCGAGCGTGGCAGCACCCATGCATGCGAGGTGGGTGAACCGACAACCGGGTGGGGGTGGACTAGAGCGTGTCGAAATGCCAGGCATGGCCGAGCGTGAGCGGGGTAAGGCCCGTCAGCCCGTACGCCGCTCAGACGTCGCCCAGTCGTCCTCGCGCCAGGGACCGCCCGGAGTGGGCCGGGTCGCCGTCGTCCTCGAGCGAGACGTCGACCGTGGTGTAGCCCTCGCGCAGCAGTGCGCCGGGGAGCGGGAAGGTGCCGCTCTCGCCGCTGCCGAGCGTGCCCAGCGAGACCAGGCCGCGACCGTCGTCGTGCAGCAGCCACACCTCGTGCCACCCGGCCTCGTCGCCGAGGTCGGCGGCGGAGATCCGCAGCGCCAGCGCGCCGTCGGCGCGCACCACCTCGGCCTGGCCCCGGGACGCGTCGCCGTCGACGGTGGTGAGGTCGGCGAGCGCGACGACCTGGTCCTGCACCCGCGGCGGGTCGGGCACGAGGGTCCGCCCGTAGGCCAGCCCGGCACCGGCGGCCAGCACCAGCGCGGCCGCGCCGGCGAGCAGCCGGAGCGCCCCCCGGCGCCGCGGGTGGTGCCGTCGCGGGGCGGTCGACCCCGGGGCCGGCTCGACGGGCGGTGCGTCGTCGGCGGCGATCTCGCGCTCCACGGAGCGCCACACGCCCGGGCCGACCGGCGGGGCGGAGGCGGGGGTCGCCCGTGCCCGGCGGACGACGGCCTGCAGCGCCTCGACCTCGGCGGCGCAGTGCGCACAGGACTCGGCGTGGCTCCAGGCCGACGGCGGCAGCTCCGTCTCGTGGTCGCCGAGCGCGACGGCCGCCAGGTCGTCGTCATCGAGGTGCGTCGTCATGGCTCACCGCCAACCGGTCGCGCAGCTGGAGCAGCCCCCGGCGGACGTGGCTCTTGACCGTGCCAAGCGGCAGGCCGAGCCGGCGGCTGATCTCGGCGTGGGTCTGGTCCTCGAGGAAGGCCAGCCGCACGACGGTCTGCCGCGGTTCGGGGAGGGCGCCGAGGGCCTCCTCCATGGTGAGCGCCTCGAGGAACTGCTCGGTGCCGAGGACCTCGACCCGGTCGGCCTCCAGCACGTCCTCCTCGGACGCCATCCGGGCCAGGCGGCGGGACTCGCGGGACCGGTCGGCGAAGCGGTCGGCGATGCGGTGCCGGCAGATGCCGACCAGCCACGCGGGCAGGGCGGTGTCGGAGGGGCGCAGGGTCTCGCGCGAGCGCCACGCCGAGACGAAGACCAGCTGGGTGACCTCGTCGGCCTCGTGGGGGTCGCGCAGCGCCTGCCACGCCAACGAGTGGACGAGCGGCGACCACCGGTCGAACAGCTCCTCGAGCGCGTCGTGGCGACCGTCCCGGAGTGCTGTCGCCAGGTCCACCACGGCGCTGCCGCGCAGTCCGCTCCCGGTCATCGACCCAGGGTAGCGATCGCGCGGCAGCGCGCGTGGTGGTCCGGACTCACAGGTCGGCGGGGCGGAGGACCCGGTTGACGGCGTGCGCGATCTGCTTGTTGCCGCGGTTGAGGTCGAAGCGGACGATGCGCGGGTTGTAGGCGTTCGGGTCGCGGTCCAGGAGCACGACGCGTCGCGGGCTGCGGCGTACGTCCACCGTGACGGTCGGGCCGGCGGCGGTCGTCAGCCGGGCGCCGTCCGAGGCCAGCGCCGCGCGACGGTCGATCGTGCTCCCCGGCACCACGTGGTAGAGCAGCACCTGCTCGACCGTGTCGATGCCGAGACCGGCCACGGCCTCGAAGACGTGCCGCTCGCTGCGGACCCACTTCCCGGTCAGCGCGTGGACCAACCGACGGAAGGCGCGGTCGGTCGGCACGAACGCGGTCAGCGGCTGCGACCCGTCGGCCAGGACACCGACAGCGCTGTCCGGCTTGGCCTCGAGCACGGCCAGCACGGCCTCGGTCGTGACGTCGTAGTCATGGGCGTTGCGGTCGAAGCGGTTGCCGTCCGACGTGAGCACGGTGGCGAGGCTGCGGTTGCCGGAGGGCGCCGCGGCGGTGGCCTGGGTCGTGGCGGAGGCGGGCGAGAGGCCCGTGGCCAGCAGGGCGACCGCGACCGTCCCTGCTGCCCGGGTGAGGAGCTTGCTCATGTCGGAGGTTCCTTTCGACGTCAGGTGCCCGGTGGCTCCCTGTCCTGACGTCTCTTCCGACTCCGCACCCCCCGTGGATGCACGCGTGGTCGTCGCCGTCCGCCTCAGTGACCGGCCAGGTTCTTGTTGACCGCGCGCGTCAGCCAGGCGGGGGAGAAGCGCGAGCCGAGCGCCATGGCGCGGGTCTGGGCCCCGACCGTGAAGTGCACCTGCTTGGCCAGCCGGCGGGGCAGCGGCGGGTCGATGGCGCCGACGATCGCGTCGGCGACGTCCTGGGGGCCGAGCTTGATGCCGAGCCGGTCGGTCGTGCCGGTCTTGATGTCGTCGGTCATGGCGGTCTGCACGTAGAGCGGCCAGATGGCGGCGACGCGGATGTCGTGGCGCTTCCACTCGATGTCGAGGGCCTCGGTGAGCCCGCGCACGAAGAACTTGGTGGCGCTGTAGTTCGCGATCTCGGCCTGGCCGTAGATCGCCGAGGCCGAGGCCAGGTTGACCGCGACCGAGCCCGGCGTCGCCTTGAGGTGGCGGAAGGCGGCGTGCAGGCCGTTGACGACGCCCTTGGTGTTGATGTCGATCTCGCGGTGCTGCTTGGCCACGTCGATCTCCTCGAAGCGGCCCGCCAGCAGGATGCCGGCGTTGTTGACGATCGCGTCGAGCCGCCCGGTCTCGGCGACGAACCCGTCGACCCGCTCGGCGAACTCCGCGGCGTCGGTGACGTCGAGGTGGCCGGTGAGGATGCGCCCGGGGAGCCGGCCGGCCTCGTCGGCGAGCGTTGCCAGCCCGGTCTCGTCGAGGTCGAAGGCGCCGACGGTCCAGCCGTTGCCGGCCAGGGTCAGGGCGGTACGACGGCCGATGCCGGCGGCGGCTCCGGTGATGACGACGGTGCGGGTGGTGCGTGCGCTCACGATGTGACTCCTCGGTAGGTTGCCCTTGTCCTACCCCCTCGCCCACGGCCGGCAACGTGAGTCCCGTCTCGTGGACGTCGTGCACGTGTTCGAATCGGTGGCATGATGGTCCGGTGCGAGGCGGCTACGGATCGGGCGACCACGGCACGCTGGCGGACCGGGTCGCCGGCCGGCACCACGAGCCCGCGGTGAGCCCGGCCCCGCCCGTGCCGCAGACCCCTGCCCGGCACTGCCGCGTCGACGGCGAGCCCAGCCTGCTCGTGGAGTGGTGCCGCACCGAGCGCGGGTGGGAGGGGCGGGTCGTCTCGGTGGTCTGGGTCGACGCCGTCGGCTGGGCCACCGTCGCCCGCTGGCTCCCCGCGGCCGACATCGAACCCGTCCCGTAGCCTGTCGGACTGTGGCAGCCACCGACTTCGACTCCGAGATCAAGCAGCTCCAGGCGACGATGAAGACCATCGGCTCCGTCCTGGACGTCGACGAGATGCGCCGCGAGATCAAGGACCTCGGCGAGCAGGTCGCCGCCCCCGACCTGTGGGACGACCAGGCCAACGCCCAGAAGGTCACCGGCAAGCTCAGCCACCTCCAGGGCACGCTCGACCGCTTCGAGAGCCTGTCCAGCCGCATCGAGGACCTCGGCGTCCTCGTCGAGCTCGGTCAGGAGGAGGGTGACGCCGACTCGATGGCCGAGGCCGAGGCCGAGCTGCTCAAGCTCCACAAGTCCGTCGAGGCGCTCGAGGTCCGCACCCTGCTCAACGGGGAGTACGACGTCCGCGAGGCGCTCGTGACGATCCGCTCCGGCGCCGGCGGCGTGGACGCGGCCGACTTCGCCGAGATGCTGATGCGGATGTACACCCGCTGGGCCGAGCGCCAGAAGTACAACGTCGAGGTCTTCGACACCTCCTACGCCGAGGAGGCGGGCCTGAAGAGCGCCACCTTCGCCGTGCACGCGCCGTACGCCTACGGCCACCTCTCCGTCGAGGCCGGCACCCACCGGCTGGTGCGGATCAGCCCCTTCGACAACCAGGGCCGTCGCCAGACCTCCTTCGCCGCCGTCGAGGTGGTGCCGGTGCTCGAGCAGACCGACGAGATCGACATCCCCGACGAGGACATCCGCGTCGACGTCTACCGCTCCAGCGGCCCCGGCGGCCAGTCGGTCAACACCACCGACTCCGCCGTCCGGCTGACCCACATCCCGACCGGCACCGTCGTGTCCTGCCAGAACGAGAAGTCGCAGCTGCAGAACAAGGCCAGCGCGATGGTCATCCTCAAGGCCAAGATCCTGGCGCTGAAGAAGGCCGAGGAACGGGCCCACCTCGACTCGCTGCGCGGCGACGTGCAGGCGAGCTGGGGCGACCAGATGCGCAACTACGTGCTGAACCCCTACCAGATGGTCAAGGACCTGCGGACGGAGTTCGAGGTCGGCAACCCCCAGGCCGTCTTCGACGGCGACATCGACGGCTTCCTCGAGGCCGGCATCCGCTGGCGCCGGGGCGCCGAGCAGGCCGAGAACAGCTGAGGCGCCACCGCTCAGCGGGGGTCGCGCTCCCGACGCAGCTGCTGCCGGTAGGCGCGCGCCGCGCCGCCGGCCATCGCGCTCATCACGGCCGTGGCCAGCACCAGCACCCCGTCCAGCTCGATCAGCCCCACCGCGTCCAGGACGATCGCGGTCACCGGCACCAGCAGCCAGCCGAACGCGATCCAGGCGTAGTCCTGGCGGCTCGGCCGCTCTCGGGTCGCCATGCTTTCCTCCGTCATCGCACGCGTCGGATCACGTAGATGACGAAGTAGAGCACCTGCCGCACCAGCCAGCGCTTGGTCGCTCCGAGCAGGACCTTCCACGCCCAGTAGCCGACCGGGCCCACCAGGCAGGATGCGATGGCATTGAGCACGTAGTCACGCTTGGACGACGCCCGTCCCTTGTAGATGTCGATGAGGGCTGTCGACGCGATGCCCGAGAGGGCGCCAGCCGCGCACTGTCGGGCGGCGGCGGCGATCACGACCGCCCACACCGGGTCGGCGGTGACCGGGTAGGCCACGTCGTCGGCGGCGTCGTGGTCGACGACCTGGCGCAGGGTGGTGCCATCGACCTCGAAGTGGGTCGGCACCGGCGTGCCCTCGGCGTCGACGGCCCACGCGGGTGCGGCGGTGGCCAGGGGCGTCCCCTCGGAGTCCAGGGCCGTGACGGAACCGGTCGGGCTCAGCTGCAGCCGGTCGGTGTCCCCGGTCACCGGGAAGTCGAAGGTCGTGGTGGCCGACTCGTCCTGGATCAGCACCAGGGCCCGGGCGCCCGTCGCAACCGGCTGCACCGCCACCGAGGTGCCGTCGGAGGCACCGTCGTAGAGGGTCGTCACGCCGTCGTCGAGGGTGCTGCCGCCGCCCGTGGCGGGCAGACCAAAACCGAACCTCTCGACTGACGCGGCGATGCGCACGTCCTCGTCACCGGTCAGCGGTTCGAGTACGAGATCGCTCGGAACCGCCTCGTCGGCACCCATCTCGCGCAGGGCTTGGTCGATGGTGGTCTGCTCGGGGGCCGGCAGGTCGCTGGCCGCGGAAGCGGGCAGCTGGGTCGTCGCCAGCGCCACCGATGCCGACAGCAGCACCAGTACGGCGCGCGCAGAAGTTGTCGTGAACAAGGTCATGTCATCCCCCCGGGTCTCAATATGTGGACGGGACAGTAGCGGCCGACTCGTATCTGGCCAGCCCCTGATGTGGTGCGACGTCCATAAGGCGCGATCTTGACATAGCAAGTTGCGAACGCAAGTATGTAGTCATGAGCCCGTACGACGCCGAGCCCGCCCACCAGCTGCACGTGCTGGTCAGCCGGCTGGACCGCAACGCCGACCAGCGGCTGCGCGAGTCGACCGACCTGACCTACCAGAAGTTCCTGGCGCTGCTGACCGTCCGCCGGCTGGGGGAGACGGGGCCGGTGACCCAGCGGGCGCTGGCCGACGCCGTCGGGCTGACCGAGGCGGGCGCGAGCCGGCTGGTCGGCTCCCTGCGCGACGCCGGCTGGACCGACGTACGCCAGGAGCCGGGGACCGGCAACCGCCGCAGCCTGGTGCTCACCGGGCCCGGGTCCGACCAGGTGGACCTCGCGCTGCAGCTGCTGGAGGGGTCGTTCGCGCGGCTGCTGAAGGCGGCCGACGTCGAGCCCGACGAGCTCGCCGGCCCGGTCGGACGCCTGCTCGCCGCCATGGACGGGGGCCCCCGGTGAACGCCGGCTGGACGCTGCTGGTCGGCACCCACGCCTTCGCCGCCACGGTCGCGCTGGTGCTGGGCGGGGTGCAGCTGTTCCGGCCGACCAAGGGCGACCGGCTGCACCGGCTCGCGGGTCGGGTGTGGGTGGTGCTGATGGTCTACGTCGCGGTGACGTCGTTCTGGATCCGCGACATCCGTGCGGGCCAGCTGAGCTGGCTGCACGTCCTGTCCACGGTGACGCTGGTGACCGTCACGCTCGGCATCGTCCACGCCTGGCGCGGCAACGTCGAGGCCCACCGACGCAACATGCGCGGCAGCTGGTTCGGCCTGTTCGGCGCGGGGGTCGGGGCCAGTGCGGTGCCCGACCGCCTGCTGCCGCAGCTCGTGGTCACCTCGCCCGGAGGGGCGCTGCTGGCGCTGCTCGCGGTGCTCGCCACGACGGTGCTGGTGCTGGGGCTGGCGCGGGTCGTGCCCGAGCCGCGGCCCGTCGTACGCCGTCCAGAGCGGCAGCGAGCCGCCTAGCCGTCGAGCGCCTTCTCGAGCTCGGCCTTGCTCATGCCCGAGCGGCCCTCGACGTTCTTCTTGCGCGCCTCCTCGTAGAGCTGGGCCTTGGTGCGCCCGCCCTCGCCGGAGTGCGAGCGCAGCCCGCCTCGACGGCCCGAGGAGATGTCCTCGGTCGAGGTCCGGCTGGCCTCCTCGGACTCACCGGCGCGGGCACGCTCCTTGTTCACGGTGCGGGCCGCGATCTCCTCGGCGGTGGACTCGTCCTTGCCGCGCTCCTCGAGTCCCTCCTTGATGTGCTCGTACTGACGCTCGCGCTTGTCGCTCCAGGCCTTCGGCACGACGGCTCCTCTCGCAGGTGTCACTCGCAGGGTCCGCCC
Source organism: Marmoricola sp. Leaf446 (assembly GCF_001424755.1). Taxonomy (GTDB): domain Bacteria; phylum Actinomycetota; class Actinomycetes; order Propionibacteriales; family Nocardioidaceae; genus Marmoricola. The sequence continues at coordinate 302,044 of NZ_LMRF01000006.1, read as the reverse complement.
TCGCGGTACCCCGTCAGCGGTGCAACCACCACTCGAACCGCTTGGTCATCCACGGCAGCAGGGCGTAGGTCATGATCGGCGTCGCGACCAGGGTGGTCACGAAGGTGCGCACCACCAGGGCCAGCTCGAGGCCGGTGGCGCTGAGCAGCGAGCCGAGCACCAGCGACAGCGGGAAGAAGGCGAGCCAGATGACGGTGGCCTGCTTCCACCGCGGCGGGGCGGGGGCGGCGGGACGAAGGTCCTCGACGTCGCGCGACGCCGGCTCGTCGAACCACCCCTCGATGCCCGTACGCCGCTCCACCCGCGACTCGCCGACCAGACCCTGCGCGGAGCCGAGCCACCAGGCCCGCTGCGGCGAGGACTCCCACGCCTCCAGCGAGGCGTGGTCGGCGAACCGGTAGAGCATGTGCCAGGCGTCCGACCCGGGGGCGGGTCGCACCCAGCCGGTGCCGAGGAAGCCCTCGAACCGCTCGGCCAACGACGACCCGGCCCGCACCCACGCCACCATCTGGGCGGCGTTCTCGGGGGCGACGTGGCGCACGATCGAGACGGTCACCGCCCCGTTGAGGGCACCGGCGACCTCGCTCACCGGGTCGGGTCCTCGCTGACCTGCACCACGAGCTTGCCGAAGTTCTTGCCGGTCAGCAGCCCGCGGAACGCCTCCGGGGCCGACTCCAGGCCCTGCACGACGTCCTCGCGGTAGCGCACGGTGCCGTCCGCGACCCAGCCCGACATCTCGCGCACGAAGTCGCGACCGTGGGAGGCGGTGAACTCGTTCTGGATGAAGCCGCGGACGGTGAGGCTCTTGCGCAGCACCAGGCCCATGAACCCGGGGAGCCGGTCGGGGCCCTCGGGGGCCGAGGTGGCGTTGTAGGAGGAGACCAGCCCGCAGACGGGGATCCGGGCGTAGGTGTTGACGTGGCGCAGCACCTCGCGGGTGACCGGGCCGCCGACGTTCTCGAAGTAGACGTCGATCCCGTCGGGCACGGCCGCGGCGAGCTCGTCGGCGAAGTCGGGGGAGCGGTGGTCCAGCGCGACGTCGAAGCCGAACTCCTCGGTCAGCGCTGCCCGCTTGGCCTCGCCGCCGGCGATGCCGACCGACCGGGCGCCGCGCGCCTGGGCGATCTGGCCGACCGCCGACCCGACCGGGCCGGTGGCGGCGGCCACGACCACCGTCTCGCCGGCCTGCGGCTTCCCGATCTCCAGCAGTCCGGCGTACGCCGTGAAGCCGGGCATGCCGAGCACGCCGAGCGCGGTCGAGATCGGGGCGCGCGACGGGTCGAGCCGGCGCAGGCCGGTGCCGTCGCTGATCGCGTGGGTCTGCCAGCCGGAGTAGGACAGCGCGACGTCGCCCGCCGACCACTCGGGGTGGCGCGACTCCTCGACGACCACGACGGTGCCGCCCTCCATCACCTCGCCCACCTGGACCGGGGCGGCGTACGACGGGGCGTCGCTCATCCGGCCGCGCATGTAGGGGTCGAGCGAGAGGTAGACGACCCGCAGCAGCAGCTGCCCCTCGGCGAGCGCCGGCAGGTCGACCGGGCCGATGTCGTAGGTGTCGTCCCCGGGCTCGCCGACCGGGCGCTGCGCGAGCCGCACCTGGGTGGAGCGGACGGGGGACGGGGTGGTCTGGTCGGAGGAGGTCATCCCCCCAGGATGCCCCCTGGACGGGGCTCGGTCAGGACGCGGTGTCGAGGGAGTTGACGAGCGTCACACACCACTGCTCGGCCCGCTCGTCCTCCACCTCCGGACCGGTGAGCTCGCAGGTCAGCCAGGTCTGGCCGAACAGGCCCGCGTGGCGCACCCGGCGACCGGAGCCGGTCTCGCAGTCCTGGAGCAGCGACGGCGACCCGAAGTCCGGTCCCTGTGGCGTCTCGCAGCCCCGCTCCCGCCCCGCCTGCCGTACGACGCCGCGCGCCAGCGCGGGCGTGACGGGCCGGGCGAAGACCCACGCCCGGGCGGTCACCTCGCCGCGGGTCCACGCGCAGCCCAGCTCCTGCACCACCTGGGTCGCCTCGGACCCCGACGCCCCCGGAGCGGCCAGGTCGAGGGTGTCCCCGTTGCCCCAGGAGGCGCCGTCCTGGGCGGGTCCGCCCAGCGCCGCGGCGACGTCGGGCTCGGGGACGAGCGAGCAGAACGCGATCCGCGGCAGCTCCACCGAGGCCGTCTCCAGGTCGGAGATCGGGGTGGGGGAGGGTGGGGGCGAGGACTCCGGGGAGCCGGAGGTGCAGGCCGTGGCGAGGAGCAGCGCCGGCACGAGGAGCGCGGCCCCGGCGGCGCGACGGGCCGAGGAAGCGCACATGCGGGCAACCGTAGGGCCCAGGACTTAGCGTTACCAGCGGTCGGACGCAGCGTCTGCGTGCCCCTGACATCCCCGACACCGGCCCACTCCTGCCGTGATCAGATTCGAGAACGTCACCGCCACCTACCCGGGACACCGCGCCCGGGCGCTGGACCGCGTCAACGCCATCATCGACGAGGGCGAGTTCGTCTTCCTCGTCGGCGAGTCCGGCTCGGGCAAGTCGACCTTCCTGCGCCTGGTGCTGCGGGAGATCCGCGCGAGCCAGGGCGAGGTCTGGGTCGACGGTCGCGAGCTGGGCAAGATGCGCGGCTTCCGCGTCCCCCGGCTGCGGCGCACCGTCGGCACCGTGTTCCAGGACTTCCGGCTGCTGCCCAACAAGACCGTGGCCCAGAACGTCGCCTTCGCCCTGCAGGTCATCGGCAAGCCCAAGGCGCAGATCAACCGGCTGGTGCCCGAGACGCTCGAGCTGGTGGGCCTGGACGGCAAGGGCCGCCGGATGCCCGACGAGCTCTCCGGCGGCGAGCAGCAGCGCGTCGCGATCGCCCGCGCCTTCGTCAACCGGCCCAAGATCCTCATCGCCGACGAGCCCACGGGCAACCTCGACCCGGCGACCAGCATCGGCATCATGAAGCTGCTGGACCGCATCAACCGCACCGGCACCACGGTGCTCATGGCCACCCACGACGTGGAGATCGTCGACCAGATGCGCAAGCGCGTCATCGAGCTCGACGGCGGCTCGGTCGTGCGCGACCAGCTGCGCGGCGTCTACGGCCACACCTACTAGGAGTCCGCTCGTGCACCTCCGCTACGTCTTCTCCGAGACCCGCACCGGCCTGCGCCGCAACGTGTCGATGTCGATCGCGCTCGTCGTGACGATCTTCGTCTCGCTCACGCTGGTCGGGATGGGGCTGCTGCTGAACTCCCAGGCCGACAAGGCCGAACGGTTCTGGGGCTCCAAGCTGCAGATCACCGTGTTCATGTGCAACCAGAACAGCCAGGTCCCGACCTGCGACGGCGAGGTGACGCCCGAGCAGAAGGCCGCCATCGAGCAGACCGTGAGCACCAACCCCGAGGTCGCGTCCTACTACCTGCAGACCAAGGAGCAGGCCTTCGAGACCTGGAAGCGGGTCTACCTGTCCAAGGACAAGTCCGAGCAGGAGATCTACTCCACCGTCACGGCCAAGGACATGCAGGAGTCCTACTGGGTCAAGCTCAAGGACCCCAACGAGTTCCAGGGGATCTCCCAGGCGCTGACCGACCAGCAGGGCGTCGCCGCGGTGCGGGACCTGCGCCAGGTGCTCAAGCCGATCTACTTCTGGATGGAGGTCATGAAGTGGGGGGCGATCGCGGTGGCGGCGTTCCTGCTGCTGGCCGCGATCATGCAGGTCGGCAACACGATCCGGATGGCGGCGTACGCCCGGCGCAAGGAGATCGGCATCATGCGGCTCGTGGGGGCCTCGCGGCTCTACATCTCGCTGCCGTTCCTCATCGAGACGCTGGTCGCCGCGCTCGTCGGGGTGGGACTCGCGGCCGGCACGCTGCTGGTCTTCATGTACGTCGTGATCTACGGGATGCTGCGCCCCACCTCCAACATCGTGGAGTGGGTCGACTGGCAGGACTCCTTCCTGGCCATCGGCGGCGTGGCGGCGCTCGGGCTGGCGCTGACGCTGCTGCCGACACTCGTGATGACCCGCAAATACCTCAAGGTCTGAGCCCGGTCGGTTACGGTCGCCGGGCCTACTTCCCCAAAGATCGGCAGACTCGGTGCCTCGTCCCCTTCCCCGGACGGCGCTCACCGCGATCCTGGCCCTGTCCAGCCTCGCCGTGACCGTCCCGCTGGCCTCGGCCGACGACCTGCGCGACCGCGAACGCGACGCGCGGGGCAGCGTCCGCTCGGCCCAGGACGACCTGCAGGAGTCCTCCGACCAGCTGTCCGCGGCGGCCAGGAAGCTCCAGGCGGCACGCGAGCGGCTCGGCGGGGCGCAGCGCAGGCTCGAGACGGCGCAGTCGCAGCTGGGCGAGGCGCGGCGGCTCGACCAGGAGATGCAGGCCCAGCTCGAGGCGGCCGAGATCAGGCTGGAGCGGGCGCAGGCGGCGCTGGAGCAGGCGCGTGAGCGCGTACGCCGGCAGCGGGCCGACATCGGCCGGCTCGCCGCCAACATGTACGTCAACGGCGACCCCCAGCTGATGGGTCTCGCGGTGGTGCTCAACAGCCAGGACCCCGCTGAGGCCACCAGCCAGCTCAACACCGTCGACTCCCTGATGAGCCGCCAGGACAACACCCTCGACGTGCTGCGCGAGGCCCGCGCCGAGATGGTGGCGGAGGAGCAGAAGGTCGAGGCGGCCCGCGCGGTCGTCGCCGAGCAGCGTGCCGCGGCCGCCGACAACCTCGCCCTGCGCCAGGACCTCGAGCAGCAGGCCGCCTCCGCCCGCACCGAGGTGGCCACCCTGGTCAAGGGACGTGCCGCCGCCACCGCCGAGGCCCGGCAGGCGCGGGTCGCCGACGCGGCCCAGCTGCGCGAGGCCGAGCAGCAGGCCCGCAAGATCCGCGAGCTGATCCTCGCCCGGGCCGCCCGCCAGCGAGGCGGCTTCAGCGGCGACGCGGCGAGCTTCCTCCAGCGACCCGTCCCCGGCGGGGTGACCTCGCCCTACGGCTACCGGGTCCACCCGATCTACGGCTACTACGGCCTGCACGACGGCACCGACTTCTCCGCCCCCTGCGGCACCGCCAACGTCGCCGCCGGCACCGGCACCGTGATCTCGCGCGCCTGGTCCGACGTCTACGGCAACCGGCTCTACCTCGACCTCGGCCAGGTCAACGGGAAGAACCTCACGGTGGTCTACAACCACCTCAGCTCCTACGCCGTGGGCACGGGCCAGCGGGTCAGCCGCGGGCAGGTCATCGGCTACTCCGGGTCGACCGGGTGGTCCACGGGCTGCCACCTCCACTTCAGCGCGCTGCTCGACGGGAACCCCGTCGACCCGATGCGCTACCTCTGACACGCAGCGCACCGTCGCTGGCCCGACCTGGGAGGATGGTCGGATGGTCAAGGAGCAGGGTCACAAGCTCGTGGCGCAGAACCGCAAGGCGCGCTACGACTACCACATCGACGACACCCTCGAGGCGGGCCTCGTGCTCGTCGGCACCGAGGTCAAGTCGCTGCGGGCCGGCCGCGCCACCCTGGTCGACGGGTTCGCCGAGGTCGACCACGGCGAGGCCTACCTCCACGGCGTGCACATCCCGGAGTACACCCAGGGCACCTGGACCAACCACGAGCCGCGGCGCGTCCGCAAGCTGCTGATGCACCGCGCCGAGATCGACAAGCTCGAGCGTCGGGTCAACGAGCGCGGCTACACCCTGATCCCGCTGTCGCTCTACTTCAAGGACGGCCGGGCCAAGGTGGAGCTGGCGCTGGCGCGCGGCAAGAAGTCCTACGACAAGCGACACGCCATCGCCGCCCGGCAGGCCGACCGCGACGCGCGCGAGGCGGTGGGTCGGCGGCTGAAGGGGATGGGGTGAAAACGCGCACGCGGGGCTGACCCTTCTGGTTCGCTGGGCGCATGCGAACCCAGCTGCGCCGCCGCGCCGCCGCCGTCCTCACCGCCCTGGTCGCCGCCTCCGGCCTGGCCGTGGCCTCGCCCGGCGGCACCGCCCAGGCGAGCACCAACGGCACCGCCGACGGTGCGGCCCACCCCGCCACGGGGCTGCTGGTGCTCTACTCCGAGGGCTTCCGCGTCCGCTGCAGCGGCACCCTGGTCACCCCGACGGTCGTGCTGAGCGCCGCCCACTGCTTCGACGACGCCGCCGGCGAGGTCGCGGTCACCTTCGACTCCGTCATCGCCGAGGAGCCGCCGCTGCCGATCCCGCCCGCCGCGGACACCGCGGCCGGCTACACCGACGCCGAGCTCGCCGCGGCCGGCCTGCGCAGCGGCACCCACGTCTCCCATCCGCAGTACTCCGGGTTCACCGACCTCAACAACTGGAACGACGTCGCCGTCGTGCTCCTCGACGAGCCCGTCACCGACATCGCCCCGGCCCCGCTGGCGCCGATCGGCAGCCTCGACACCATCGTCAAGAGCCAGCTGTCCTCGACGGTCTTCCGCGCCGTGGGCTACGGCTCGGAGGTGCGCAAGCCGCTCGTGGGTCCCCAGAAGGCCACGCCGATGACCTACCCGCTCCTGCGCCGCACGGTGGACATGCCCGGCCAGAAGCTGACCCCGCAGGTGCTGCAGACCAACGGCACCTCCAACAGCGACGAGCTCGGCGAGACCTGCGTCGGTGACTCCGGCGGCCCGGTCTACTTCGGCGGCGCGATCGCGGCCGTGACCAGCTACAGCAACGGCAGCGGCGAGAAGTGCCGCTCGGTGCAGGGCTTCCAGCGCGTCGACATCTCCGTGGCGCGCACCTGGCTGGCCTGGTTCGGCGTCTAGCGAGGTCGTCGGACCCGGGGGCTAGGGTGCGAGGCCTCGGACTCCTCGGACCTCGGAAGGCAGCACCCATGCACCCACGACACCTCCTCGCGGCGTTCGCCGCCGCTCTCGTCGCCCCGCTGGCACTCGCCGCCCCGGCGTCGGCCAGCACCGGCGGCACCCCCGACGGTGAGCGGCACCCCAACGTCGGCCTGCTCGTCTCCTACACCGACACCGGCCGCTACCGCTGCAGCGGCACCCTGGTCAGCCCGACGGTCGTGCTGACCGCGGCGCACTGCACCGACGGGGTCGACGGGAAGGTCGCGATCGACTTCGACTCGGTCATCGCCGAGGCCCCGCCCTCGCCGCTGCCTGTCGCGGCCGACGTCGACGCGGGCTACACGCAGACCGAGCTCGAGAAGGCCGGCTACTTGTCGGGCACGCCCTCCACCCACCCGGACTACTCCGACTTCACCGATCCCCGCAACTGGAACGACGTCGGCGTCGTCGTGCTTGACCGGCCCGTGTCGGGGATCGCCCCGGCCTCGATCGCGGGCCTTGGCACGCTGGACCGCATCAAGACCTCCGACCTGTCCAAGACGCTGTTCACCGCCGTCGGCTACGGCACCGAGGTGCGCAAGCCGGACAACGGACCGCAGAAGCCGCAGCCGATGAGCTACCCCCTGATCCGGCGCTACGTCGACATGCCGGGCCAGAAGCTGACGCCGCAGATCCTGCAGACCAACGGCAACCCCAACGACAACAAGGGCACCGGCGGCACCTGCTTCGGCGACTCCGGTGGCCCGGTGTTCTACCAGGGCAGGATCGTCGCGGTCACCAGCTACGGCTACACCGACAACTGCCGCTACCTCGGCGGCTACCAGCGGGTCGACATCACCGCCGCCCAGGACTGGCTGGCAACGTTCGGCCTGTGACCGACGGCCTGCCCGCGGAGCTCTTCGCCTCCGACGAGCCCGAGGTCGCACCCGTGTGGCGCGCCCTCGGGCTCCCGGGTCTCTTCGACGTCCACGTCCACTTCCTGCCGCAGTCGATCCAGGACAAGGTCTGGGCGGTCTTCGACCAGGCGGGCCCCAAGATCGGTCGTGACTGGCCGATCCGCTACCGCGAGCCCCACGCCCACCGGGTCGCGCAGCTGCGGGCGCTGGGCGTACGCCGCTTCTCGGCGCTGCCCTACGCGCACCGGCCCGGCGTCGCGACCTGGCTCAACGACTGGGCGCGCGACTTCGCCGCCGAGGTCGAGGAGTGCCTGTGGTCGGCGACGTTCTACCCCGAGGAGGGCGTGGCCGACTACGTCGAGGCGTCGATCGAGGCGGGGGTGGAGGTGTTCAAGCTGCACACCCAGGTGGGGGAGTTCGCCCTCGACGACCCGTTGCTCGACGGGGCGTGGGGCCTGGTCGAGGACGCCGGGGTCCCCGTCGTCACCCACGTGGGGTCGGGCCCGGTCGGCAACGCGTTCACCGGGCCGGCGTACCTCCGACGGCTGCTGGAGCGGCACCCTCGGCTGCCCGTCGTGGTTGCCCACATGGGCGCCCCGGAGTACGCCGATTTCCTCGAGCTCGCCGAGACCCACAAGCACGTGCGGCTGGACACCACGATGGTGTTCACCGACTTCTTCGACGGCGACGCGCCTTACCCCCACGACCTGCTGCCGCGGCTGGCCGACCTCGGCGACAAGGTGCTGCTCGGCAGCGACTTCCCGACCATCCCCTACCCCTACCGCGAGCAGCTCGACGGCCTGCTCGCGCTGGGGGAGCGCCACCCGGGGCTCGGGGAGGACTGGCTGCGCCGGGTGCTGTGGCACAACGGGGTCGAGCTGTTCGGGGCGCCGGCCACGCCGCCGGGCACCCGCCCCTGACCGGTACGGGAATGCCGATGTCGGTCCGCGCGGTTACACTGGCGCTGCACAACTCAAGAGGGGCTGATTGGTTTCGACTGGGGTCGTTGGTCCCAGGAGAAGCGGGTCGAGAAGCCAACGTCATCTCGTAAACGTCCGTTGGAAACCACAAGTGCCGACTCCAATCGCACTGACTTCGAACTCGCTGCCTGAGCAGTGATCGGAGCGTCAGACCGGGCATCTGCCCTCGTCCCGGACCCTGACGTCATCTAGAGGGCTTGCTGATCGACTCCTGTCAGGAGGGTCGATCGGGACTTTTTCCTGACTGGGCCCGTCGGCGACCTGTTCGTGGGAGCGCCGGGGCCGAGAAAAGCGACATCACGAACTGCACCCGGAGAAGACCTGGCACGGCGCTCTAGGACGCGGGTTCGATTCCCGCCAGCTCCACCATCACCACAGCCCTCACGAGGAGACGCCCCACGGCCACCGGCCCGGGGCGTCTCGCACGTCCGGGCACGCGTGGGCCGTGTGTCGAGCCGTCGAGCCCGCGGTTCCGGACCATTGCCCGGCGGCAGGGGCGGCTCGGGACCGATACTGACGTCATGGCCGTGACCGACGCCCGCGATGCAGCCCACGCCGACGCCGCTGCTCGGCGCCGGCCGCGGCCACGGGTCGTGGTGTGGACGACCGTCGCCGTCACCGCGCTGGTGGTCGCTGGCTACCTCGTCGGGCTCCGTTCGCCGTGGTCGGCGCACCATCCCCAGGTCGTGTCCGGGACGGCGTCGCGGGTGGCGGCGGACGTCCCGGTCGCGACCTTCACGACCGAGGGCGGCGAGGACGTCTGGTTTGCGCTCGAGGACGTGGTGTGGAGGTCCGGGGAGGAGACCGGTGACGACACCGTGCCGCCGTGCCTGCGTGAGAGCGGGGTCAGGGTCGAGGTCGAGGTCGGTCTTCTCGAGGTGACGCGTCCGTTCGGGTCCGGGTCCTACCCCCATGTCCTCTCGGTGACGTGCCGGTGACCGACGAGCAGACGACGACCGGCCCAGCACCCGAGCTGGTCGGATCGGGATGGGTCCTGGAGTCGCCGGACCACGGCCCCCAGCTGTGCCTCGGGTTCCTGATGACGTCCAACCCGCCCCAGGGCAGCGGACCCGACATCACCAACTGGGACTGGGCGTCGGTCACCGGCCACGAGACGCTCGACGGGACCACCTGGGGTGACTACACGGTCGTCGGCACCTGTGCCCGCGGCGTGTTCACCCTCACCCGGCCCCCGGTGGCGCGGCCCGTCGCACCGGTCTCCGAGGTCCCGGACGTCGACCCGCACGACTTCGACGACGACCCGGGGCCGACCGCTTCGCCGGTGTCGGACGTGGCCCCGTGCGTGCCGCCGCCGGGCGGGTGGCGGGTCGTCGACCACGCCACCACGACCGCGGAGGCGATGGAGGACACACTGCACGCGGCGAGCCTGCTGCCCGGCTTCGTGGACTCGTGGCTGGAGGACCTCGACACCTCGCTGGACGGCGAGCTCGACGACAGCGGCGAACCGCTCGACGCCGGTCGGTTGCCCGAACCGGACCAGGCCGTGCTGCACGTGGTGGTCTCCGGCGACGCCCGGCAGACAGAGGCGACGCTGCGCCGGACGTGGGGTGGCGCGCTGTGCGTCACCCGACGGGTCGGCATCACCGCCCAGCGGCTCCGACGCATCGTCGAGGAGGTGCACATCCGGCCGGGGGTGCTCACCACCAGCGCCGGCCGCAGCCGGGTCAGTGCCTACGTCGTCCACGACGACGGCAGCCTCCAGGACGAGCTCGACGGTCGCTACGGACCCGGCCGGGTGCACGTGCACTCCGCGCTCCGGCCCTACCGCGGCTGAGGGACACGGACCGGGGGTGCGACCCGGGCGGCCACCTACCGCCGCAGCACCCGGCGGGCGAGGACGTTGCCGAGCAGCTGCACGAGCTGGACGAGGACGACGATGATCAGCACGGCGGTCCAGGTGACGACGGTGTCGAACTGGCGGTAGCCGTACTGCAGGGCGAAGTTGCCCAGGCCGCCGCCACCGACGACGCCCGCGATGGCGGACATGTCGACGATCGCCACGAAGGCGTAGGTGTAGCCGAGGATGAGCGGGCCCAGGGCCTCGGGCACCAGCACGGTGCCGATGATGCGCAGCCGGCTGGCGCCCACCGAGCGGGCGGCCTCGATGACCCCGGGCCGCACGGTGACGAGGTTCTGCTCGACGATCCGGCTGATGCCGAAGGCCGCGGCGAGGGTGAGGGCGAAGATGATCGCCCGGTTGCCGATGCCGATGCCCACGACCACCCGGGCCAGGGGCTGCACGGCCGCGATGAAGATGACGAACGGGATCGGCCGGAAGAAGTTCACCAGCACGTTGAGGGTCAGGTTGGCCGCCCGGCTGGCGTACAGGCCACCGCGCCGCGTCACGTAGAGCGCGAGCCCGAGCAGCAGCCCGAGCAGGCCGCCGAGGAAGAGCGTGATGGCGACGATGTAGAGCGTCTCGAAGGTCGCCTGCCACACCAGCGACCAGAGGTCGGGGAGGTTGGTGTCGAGGTTCATCGGGCCAGCTCCTGGGTGGGGACGAGGTCGGCCAGGGCGTTGACGGCGTCGTCGACCGCAGCGGCGTCACCGTCCAGCGCGAGGGTGAGGTTGCCGAAGGTGTCGCCCTGCACCTCCTCGATGCCGCCGTAGACCAGCTCGAAGCGCACCTCGCGCCGCAGCAGCTCGGCGAACACATCGGCCTGCCGGGTCTCGGAGCCGCGGAAGGCGAGCTTGACGAAGCGGCCGGGGTGGCGCGCCCGGAGCGCGTCGAGCACCTCCGGGGCCGGCTCGTCGTCGATGATCGTGCCGACGAAGCGCCGGGTGACGGGCTGCTGCGGGGCCGAGAGAACCTCCAGCGTGGGGCCCTCCTCGACCACGCGACCGGCCTCCATCACCAGGACCCGGTGGGCGAGCGAGCGCACCACCTCCATCTCGTGGGTGATGACGACGATGGTGATGCCGAGCTCCCGGTTGACCCGGCGCAGCAGCGCGAGGACCTCCTCGGTCGTCTCGGGGTCCAGCGCGCTGGTCGACTCGTCGGCCAGCAGCAGGCTGGGGGAGGTGGCGAGCGCCCGGGCGATGCCGACGCGCTGCTTCTGCCCGCCGGAGAGCTGGTCGGGGTAGGAGTGCGCCTTGTCGGCCAGACCCACGAAGTGCAGCAGGTCCGAGATCCGCCTGGCCTGGTCGGCCTTGCTGACGCCGGCCACCTGGAGCGGGTAGGCGACGTTGCCCCACACCGTGCGGGAGTCGAAGAGGTTGAACTGCTGGAAGATCATCCCGATCCCCAGCCGCACCTGCCGCAGCTCCTTCTCGCGCAGCGTGGTGATCTCGCGCCCGTCGACGCGGACGCTGCCCGAAGTCGTCGACTCGAGCGCGTTGATCAGGCGCACCAGCGTGGACTTGCCGGCGCCGGAGTAGCCGACGATCCCGACGATCTCTCCCGCCTCGACGCTCAGGTCGACGCCGCGGATCGCCTCGACGGCGGTGCCGCCGCGGGTGGCGGGGAAGGTCTTGTGCACGTCGCGCAGCTCGACCAGGGCCATGGTGCTTCCTCNNGGGGCGCCGGCGTCGTGCCGGCGCCCCGCGGCGGGTGCTACTGCTGGGCGGCGGTCTCGGCCTCGACCTCGTCGAGCGTCTTCTGCAGCTCGGACTCGGGGAGCTTGACGAACTCCGCGGTGCCGCCGGAGACCTCGTCGGCGCCGTCGAGCACGGCCTGGGTGTCCTGGTAGATCTTCACGAGCCTGAGGTACGTCGGGTTGTCGCGGTCCTCGGCCCGGACGGCGAAGACGTTGACGTAGGGCAGCGCCTTCGGGTCGCTGGCGTCGTCCTTGGCGATGGCGTCGTCGAACTGCAGCCCCGCCTTCTCCACGAAGTCGTTGTTGATGACGGCGGCGGCGACGTCGGGCAGCGAGGTGGGGGTCAGGTCGGCCTTGATCGCCTTGACCTCGACCTGGGAGGCGCCCTGGTCGATGTCGGCGAGCGTGGAGTAGATGCTGCCGCCGTCCTCGAGCTCGACCAGCCCCTGCGACTGCAGCAGCAGCAGCGCACGGGCCTGGTTGCTGTCGTCGTCGGGGACGACGACGGTGTCGCCCTGCTCGATGTCCTCGACCGAGTCGACCTTGCTCGAGTAGAGCGCCAGCGGGTAGATCGCGGTGGAGCCGAGCGGGGCCAGGTCGGCGTCGTTGCCGGTGTTGTACTCCGAGAGGTAGACGAGGTGCTGGAACTGGTTGACGTCCAGCTCGCCCTCGCTCAGCGCCGGGTTGAGCTGGGCGTAGTCGGCGAAGTCCTTGACCTCGAGGTCGATGCCCTCCTTCGCCGCGGCGTCCTTGAAGGTCTGCCAGTAGGGGTCGCTGGCGCCGACGGTGCCGAGCGTGACCTTGGTGGTCTCCTGGCCGCCGGCCGCGGCGTCGTCACCGCCCCGCACCAGGAAGAACGCCGCGACGAGGGCGGCGACGACGAGGACGGCCAGGCCGACGAGCAGCGGCTTGGTGCGCGACTTCGGCGGGGCGATCTGGGGGAGTGGCTCGGACATGGTGGTGCCTTTCGGGAGGACGTGGAGCGGGGACGGGGCGGCGTACGTGCCCCGGGAGGACGTGGTGACTGGGACGGCTCGTGAGCTGGTGCCGGGCCCGCGCGGCGCGGCTCGAGGCGGCGGGGCGGGCAGGGACTCAGCAGCAGGGGCAGCGCGAGCTAAGACAACAAACCCGAGCGAGAAACTCTGCAATCACGTTCCTGAGAGTAGCCTCGCAAACCCGTGGCCGACGAATCGGGACGGGGTGCCGGGGGTGTGGGCTCCGTCACCGCGCGACCGACGGTGGATGAGAGCCCTCTCATGGTGTCCTCACGAACGGCTCACCGCTGCCCGACAGCATCCACGTCATGACCACGACGACCCTCCGCGCGACCGCTGCGGCCGCCCTCGCCGCCCTGGTGCTCACCGGCTGCGGCGGCGACCCCGCCCCCTCCGACGACGAGCGCCGCGAGGCCGAGGATGCGGCGCTGGCCGCCGTCGGCTCGGGGCGGGTGACCGACGTCAGCGTCGGGGACGACGACGACCGCTACGCCTTCGAGGTGGAGGTCGAGACCGACGACGGCCAGGACGTCGACGTCGAGCTCGACGACTCCTACGAGGTGCTCGACCGGGCCGAGCTCGACGAGGACCTCGCGGCCGCCGGTGGCGACGTGTCCTCCACGCCGAGCCCCACCCCCGGTGACGACGCCAGCGACGACGCCGGCGACGACGCGGGCAACGACGCGGGCGACGACGCTGGCGACGACAGCAGCCCGCAGGCCGGCTCGGGCCGGGTCGACGACGACACCCCGCTGCGGGGCGACGTTCGCCGGCAGGCGACACGGGCCGCGCTCGCCGAGGTCGGGAGCGGACGCGTCACCGAGGCGACGTACGCCGACCGCGACGAGGACCACGCCTACGAGGTCGAGGTGGAGCGCGGCGACGACGACGTCACCGTCGAGCTGGACCGGCGCTACCGCGTCACCCAGGTCGAGGACTGAGCCCCGGAGCCGTGCCTCAGCCGAGCCCGACGGTGCGCAGCAGCCACTCGACGTCGGTGTCGAACTCGCCGCGCTGGTAGGGCAGCGGACCCGGGTCCTGGGTCGCGACCATGTCCTCGGGGGCGATCGGGTCGGGCAGCCGGGCGTACTTGCTGCGCGACGCGACTGCCGGCGACGGTGCGACGACGGGCTCGGCCATGGCCACCTCCTGGGGTCCCACCAGCGTACGCCGGTCCGGCGGACCGCCCACCGGCCGCGACCCTCAGCAGTTGGCGCAGGTGCCGAAGACCTCGAGGGTGTGGCTGACGTCGCGGAAGCCGGACTCCTCGGCGACGCTGCGGGTCCACCGCTCCACCGCGGGACCCTCGATCTCCACGGTGGCCCCGCAGGACCGGCAGACCAGGTGGTGGTGGTGGGTGCCGCTGCAGCGGCGGTAGCTGCTCTCGCCGGCCTCGGTGCGCAGCGAGTCCACCTCGCCGGCGTCGGCCAGCGACTGCAGGGTGCGGTAGACCGTCGAGAGCCCGACCGGCTCTCCCCGGGCCTCCAGCAGGGCGTGGATCTCCTGCGCGGTGCGGAACTCCGCGCTCACCTCGAGCGCCGCGGCGATGGCCCGGCGCTGCCGCGTGGGCCGCCCGAGCGCCGGCTCAGTGCTCGTCATAGTGGCGCCCGTGGACGGCGTGGCGGTGGCCGTCGTGCACGTAGTCGACGTGGTCCCCGTGCTCGACCGCGACGTGCCCGCAGGCGGGGCCGTGGTCGTGGGGGTGCGGGTCGGTCTCGAGGTGGTCGGCCGGGTCCAGCTCCACGAACGGCGCCCGCAGCCGGGCCCGGTGCCGCAGCCACGCGCCCACCGGCCAGGTGGCCAGGAACCCGGCGAGGGACAGCAGCACGATCGCGGGTCCCGGGGCCACCGTGGCGGAGCCGGAGACCAGCGCCGAGAGCGTCAGCCCGCCGACCGAGGCCGCGGTGCCCAGCACCATGGCGGCCGCCAGCGTCGTGCGGAAGGTGCGGCTCAGCTGCTGCGCGGTCGCGACCGGCACCACCATCAGGGCCGAGACGAGCAGCAGCCCGACGGTGCGCATCGCGACGGTGACGGTGACGGCGGCGAGCACCGCGACGAGCAGGTTGTACGCCCGGACGCGCAGCCCGGCGACCCGGGCGAACTCCTGGTCGTGGGCGATCGCGAACAGCTGCGGGGCCAGGCCGACCGCGCACAGCACCACCACGGCCGCCAGCACCATCGTCACCAGGATGTCGCCGAGCGAGATCGTGGTGATCGCGCCGAAGAGGTACTCCTGGAGCCGGGCCGCGCTCTGCCCGCCCAGCCCGGTGAGCAGCACGCCGCCGGCGAGGCCGCCGTAGAAGAGCAGGGCGAGCGCCACGTCGCCGTTGGTGTGGCCGCGCTCGCGGACCAGCTCCATCGCCACCGCGCCCAGGATCGCGACCACGACCGCCGTCCAGGTCGGGGAGGTGCCGGTCAGCAGGCCCAGCGCGACGCCGGTGACCGCGACGTGGCCGATGCCGTCGCCCATGAGGGCCATCCGGCGCTGCACGAGGTAGGTGCCGATGGCCGGGGCGGCCAGCCCGGTGAACAGCGCGGCGATCAGCGCCCGCTGCATGAACTCGTAGGTGAACAGCTCCATCAGCCACGCTCCAGGGGGGCCGCGACGTGCGGGGTGTGGTCGTGACCGCCGCGGTGCCCGGTCGTGCTCGGGTGGTCGTGGTGGTGGTGGGCGTGCGGCTCGCCGAAGGTGGCGTCGTGGACCTCGTGGTCGCCGAGTGGCGCCCCGTCGTAGGCCACCCGGCCGTCACGCATCACCACGGCCCGGGTGACCAGGGGGGCGAGCGGGCCGAGCTCGTGGGCGACCAGCACGATGGTCGCGCCGCGGTCCTTGAGACGACCGAGGGCCTCGGCGAGCGCCACCTGATTGGGCAGGTCGACTCCGGCCGTCGGCTCGTCGAGGAAGAACAGGTCAGGCTGGCCCGCGAGCGCCCGCGCGATCAGCACGCGCTGCTGCTGGCCGCCGGAGAGCTGGGAGATGCTCTCGCGGGAGCGGCCGGCGAGCCCGACCACCTCGAGGGCGTCGTGGATGGCCGCGCGGTCGGCGCGCGAGAGCGGGCGCAGCAGCCGGCGGCGGGTGAGGCGGCCCGAGGCGACGACCTCCCACACCGAGGCGGGCACCCCGCTCCCGGCACCGCTGCGCTGGGGCACGAAGCCGATCCGGTCGCGGTCGGCCAGCTCCTCGGGGGCGTGGCCGAAGACCCGCAGCCGCCCGGCCGTGAGCGGGAGCAGCCCGGTCAACGCCCGCACCAGCGTGGACTTGCCGGAGCCGTTGGCGCCCATCAGCGCCAGGAAGTCGCCGGTGCGCACGGTGAGGTCGACGTGACGCAGCACCGGGCGGCCGCCGAGGGCGACCGCCCCGCCCTCGAGCCGCACCGGCAGCTCGGGGTCGTCCGTGGTCGTGGGGGAGGTGCTCACCGGCAGCCGTTGGCCTTCTGCAGCGCGGCCAGGTTGGCCCGCATCAGCGAGAGGTAGTCATCGTCGGAGGTCTGGTCGGACAGGCCCTCGACCGGGTCGAGCACGGCCGTGGTGACACCCGCGTCGCGCGCCAGCGACTCGCTGAGCCGCGGGCTGACCAGCCGCTCGGAGAAGACGGTCGTGATGCCGTCGCTGCCGATGAGGTCCTGCAGGCGGGCGAGGTCGGCCGGGGTCGGCTCGGCGCCGGGGGACAGGCCGGCGATGGGCTCCATCGTCAGACCGTACTTCTCCAGGTAGCCGAAGGCGTCGTGGGAGACCACCACGGTGTCGCGCTCGCAGCCGGCCAGCCCCTCGGCGTACGCCGTGTCGAGGTCGGTCAGCTCGCCGCGCAGCCGCTCGGCGTTGGCGGCGTACTCCTCGGCGTGGTCGGGGTCGGCCTCGGACAGCTTCGCGGCCACCGCGTCGGCCAGCCGGGCCATCCGCTCCGGGTCCTGCCAGAAGTGGGGGTCGACGTCCCCGTGGTCGTGGCCCTCCTCCTCGGAGTGGCCCTCCTCGTCGGCGTGCTCGGCGTGCTCCTCGGCGCTCTCGCCGGCGTGCTCCTCGTCGGCCGGCAGCAGCTCGACGACGTCGGCCGCGTCGACGACCTCGCCCTGGGCGTTCTGCTCGACCGCGTCGTCCACGGCCGGCTGGAAGCCGGACTCGACGACCAGCACGTCGGCGTCGACGATCTTCGCGGTCTCGGTCGGCGGGATCTCGAGGTCGTGAGGCTCGCCGCCGGGCCTGGTCAGGTTGGCGACCTCGGCCCGGTCGCCCGCGACCTGCTGGCTCACCCAGGCGAGCGGGTAGAACGCCGCCACCACCTGGAGCCCGTCGCTGCTGCTCGGTCCGGACCCGGCGCCGTCCCCGGAGAAGGCGGCGCACCCGCTCAGGGCGGACGCGGTGAGCAGGACGCCGGTCAGGGTGGCGGGGAGCGAGCGCATGACAATGATTCTCAGTTGCAATGAGAATCATTGTCAAACTGAGGCCCGCGACGGGCCCGACCGACGACGCCGCCGGCCGACGTACGCTGCGGCACGTGCTGGTCGTGAACAGGTTCCGGGTGCAGGAGGACGACTCCGCGTTCCGGGGCGACCTGGAGGCGGCGCACGAGGTGATGTCACGGCAGCGCGGCTACGTCTCGGGCGACCTGGGCCGCAACGTCGACGACCCGACGCTGTGGACGATGGTGACCCGCTGGCGCGACGTCGGCAGCTACCGCCGGGCGCTGTCGACGTACGACGTCAAGGTCGGTGCCGTGCCGTTGCTGAGCCGGGCCGTCGACGAGCCCTCGGCCTACGAGCAGCTCGACGGCGAGCTCAACGAGTGGCGCCCCCGAGACCTCGGCTGAGCAGCCCGCCGAGCGTCGTTAGGGTGGACCCTTCGCCCATCGCAGCCAGCGACCGGGCCCGCTTCCTGACCCAGGAGTCCCACCCGTGGCCAAGCCGCCCCCCACGACCGTCGACCACGTCGTCTCGCTCGCCAAGCGCCGGGGGTTCGTCTACCCCTGCGGCGAGATCTACGGCGGCACCAAGTCCGCGTGGGACTACGGCCCGCTCGGCGTCGAGCTCAAGGACAACATCAAGCGGCAGTGGTGGCGCCAGGTCGTCCAGGCCCGCGAGGACGTCGTCGGCCTCGATTCCAGCGTGATCCTGCCGCGCGAGACCTGGGAGGCCTCGGGCCACGTCGCGACCTTCAGCGACCCGCTCACCGAGTGCCAGTCGTGCCACAAGCGGTTCCGGGCCGACCACCTCCAGGAGGAGGCGGCCGAGAAGGCCGCCAAGAAGAGCGGCGCCGAGGTCGACCCCGACCAGGTCTCGCTCGCCGACCTCGCCTGCCCCAACTGCGGCACCCGCGGTGCCTGGACCGAGCCGCGACAGTTCTCGGGCCTGCTCAAGACCTACCTCGGCGTGATCGAGGACGAGAGCGGCCTGCACTACCTGCGCCCCGAGACCGCGCAGGGCATCTTCCTCAACTTCGCCAACGTCGTGACCAGCTCGCGCCGCAAGCCGCCCTTCGGCATCGCCCAGATCGGCAAGAGCTTCCGCAACGAGATCACGCCCGGCAACTTCATCTTCCGCACCCGCGAGTTCGAGCAGATGGAGATGGAGTTCTTCGTCAAGCCCGGCGAGGACGAGGAGTGGCACCAGTACTGGATCGACGAGCGCACCCGCTGGTACGTCGACCTCGGCATCGACCCGGACAACCTGCGCCACTACGAGCACGCGCAGGAGAAGCTGTCCCACTACTCCAAGCGGACCGTCGACATCGAGTACCGCTTCAACTTCGCCGGGTCGGAGTGGGGCGAGCTCGAGGGCATCGCCAACCGCACCGACTTCGACCTCAAGACCCACTCCGAGCACTCCGGCACCGACCTGTCCTACTTCGACCAGGCTGCGGGCGAGCGCTACCTGCCCTACGTCATCGAGCCCGCGGCCGGTCTCTCGCGCAGCCTGATGACGTTCCTGGTCGACGCCTACACCGAGGACGAGGCGCCCAACACCAAGGGGGGCGTGGACAAGCGCACCGTGCTCAAGCTCGACCCGCGCCTGGCCCCGGTCAAGGTCGCCGTGCTGCCGCTGAGCCGCAACGAGGCCCTCACCCCCCGGGCGAGGGCGCTGGCCACCGAGCTGCGCACGCTGTGGAACGTCGAGTTCGACGACGCCGGCGCGATCGGCCGCCGCTACCGCCGCCAGGACGAGATCGGCACGCCCTACTGCGTCACCGTCGACTTCGACACCCTCGAGGACGGCGCGGCCACCGTGCGCGAGCGCGACACCATGTCGCAGGAGCGGATCAGCCTGGAGGGGCTGCGCACCTGGCTGGGCGAGCGACTCCTCGGCTGCTGACCCCGCAATACCGCCCGGAGGGGCGGGCGTGCGGGCACAATGACCGCGTGCCCACGCCCGCCCGCCCGACCCTGCGACCGGCCTCCCGCCTGGTCCTGCCGCTCCTCGCGCTCGCCCTGGTCGCCGCCGGGTGCGGCGGCGGGTCGGAGGCCGGCGACGAGCCGTCGCAGGCCGCGGCCACCCCCTCGACCGACCTGCCCACCGGCGACGTCGACATCCCCGAGGGCGTCACCCCGACCAAGGCCGGCACCGAGCTGGCGTTCGGCGAGACCGCGACGGTGGCCTACGAGCCCAACACCACCAAGGCCTCGGTGCTCGAGCTCACGGTGGCGGAGGTGCAGGCGGGCCGGATCGCCGACCTCGCGGCCTTCCAGCTCGACGCGGCCACCAAGAGGTCGACGCCCTACTACGTCACGGTGCGCGTCGAGAACGTCGGCACCGGCGACCTGGGCGGCGCCGCCGTCCCGCTGTTCGCCGTCGACGGCGCCGACACCCTGATCCAGCCCTCGTCGTTCACCAGCGACTTCGACCGCTGCCCGTCCGAGCCGTTGCCCGAGAAGTTCGGCGAGGGGGCGAGGACGACCGGGTGCCTGGTCTACCTCGTGCCCGACCGCGGCGAGCTGACGGCCGTCAGCTTCCGGCCGCTGCAGACCTTCGAGCCCATCACCTGGGACGGCAAGGTGCTCCCCGCCGCGAAGAAGAAGGCCCGCCGCTGACCGCGTGCGGCCGATTTGAGCGGCTCCCGTCCGGGGCCGCACACTGGTCCCCGTGACGACGTACGCCGCTGGGACCGCCCCGGGGACACCCCTCGGGACCGCTGTCGCCCCGGTGCTGCCGCCGCTGCGCCTCGGCTCTCTCGAGGTGGCGACGCCGGTGGTGCTCGCCCCGATGGCCGGCGTGACCAACGCGGCCTTCCGCCGCCTCTGCGGCGAGCAGGGAGCCGGCCTCTACGTCTGCGAGATGATCACCAGCCGCGGGCTGGTCGAGGGCGACGAGACCACCACCCGGATGCTCGTCTTCGACGAGGCCGAGGAGGTGCGGTCGGTGCAGCTCTACGGCACCGACCCGGCGTACGTCGGCAAGGCGACCGAGATCCTCATCAGCGAGCACGGCGTGGCCCACGTCGACCTCAACTTCGGGTGCCCGGTGCCCAAGGTGACCCGCAAGGGCGGCGGGGCGGCGCTGCCGTGGAAGCGGCGGTTGCTGGCCGAGATCCTCGAGGCGGCCGTGACGGCCGGTGAGCGGCACGGCGTGCCGGTCACGATGAAGACCCGCAAGGGCATCGACGAGGACCACCTGACCTACCGCGACGCCGGCCGCATCGCCCAGGAGACCGGGGTCGCAGCCATCGCGCTGCACGGCCGGACCGCGGTGCAGGGCTACTCCGGCACCGCCGACTGGGACGCGATCGGCGACCTGGTGCAGCACGTCGACATCCCGGTGCTCGGCAACGGTGACGTCTGGGAGGCCTCCGACGCCCTGCGGATGGTCGAGCAGACCGGCGCCGCCGGTGTGGTGGTCGGTCGCGGCTGCCTGGGGCGGCCGTGGCTGTTCCGCGACCTCGCCGACGCGTTCGCCGGGCGCAGCACGACGACGCTGCCGACGCTGGGGGAGGTGGCGGTGATGATGCGTCGCCACGCCGAGCTGCTCGCCGGGCAGCAGCAGAGCGAGGAGTGGGGCTGCAAGGAGTTCCGCAAGCACGTCGCGTGGTACCTCAAGGGCTTCCCCGTCGGGGGTGACCTCCGCCGCGCGTTGGCGCTGGTCAGCGGCCTGGACGAGCTCGACGGCCTGCTCGCGCAGCTCGACCCGGCGGCGCCGTTCCCGGTGCTCGAGCTGGGCACGCCGCGGGGGCGCCAGGGGTCGCCGCGCAAGGGCGTGGCGCTGCCCGAGGGCTGGCTCGACGACACCGACGGGACCGCCTGCGTGGTCCGTGAGGACGCGGCCGAGACCACCGGCGGCTGACCTCCCGGGGCGGGCCCGACGTGGCGAGCCTCACGCCGTGGCCCCGGGACCTCGATTGGCCTCGGGCGTGGGGGCCGTGGTGTCATCGATGCTTGCCCTGACCCCCCACGTGAGGATCCACCGTGCCCCGAGGCCGACACAGCCTGGTGCCCACCACGTCCCGCGGACGCTCCCTCGCGCTCGTGACCGCCCCGCTCGTCACCGTCGCCGTGGTCGCGACCGGCGTCGCCGCCGGCGACCCGGACCGTGCCACCGCCCCCGCGGGCGCCGCCATCAGCGCACCCCAGCAGCAGCGCGTCGCCGAGCAGCCCTCCGAGGAGCGCACCCTCGGCACCTCCCGCTCGCAGGAGCGCGTGCCGCTGGTCGACCAGCGCCCGCCGGAGGTCGCCCGCAAGCTGTGGTCCACCGCCCCGCTCAAGATCCGCGTCAAGCCCACCGAGGGCAGCCGCTCGGTCGCGACCTTCGCCGAGGACCAGCGCATCGGAGTCACCGGGGAGCGTCGCGGCGGCTACGCCGAGGTCGTCTACGACGAGCAGGCACGCTGGGTCACCGCGTCGTACCTCAGCAAGAAGAAGGTCGTGGAGAAGGCCCCGGCCCCGGCCGCGTCCGGCGGGTCCAGCAGCTCCGGCGGCACCGCAGCCGCGTCCGGCGTCAGCGGCGCCCCGTGCCCCGACGGGTCCGACATCGAGGCCGGCCTGCAGCCCGCGGCGGTCAAGGTCTACCGCGCCGTGTGCAACGCCTTCCCCGAGCTCTCGGCCTACGGCGGCCAGGACGGCCACGGCGAGCACGTCAACGGCCAGGCCATCGACTTCATGGCCAGCGGCTCCCTCGGCGAGCGCGTCAAGGACTACCTGTACGCCAACCGTGCGGCGTTCGACCTGTTCGACATCATCTGGTCGCAGACCATCTGGACGATCGAGCGCTCCGGCGAGGGGTTCCGGTCGATGGAGGACCGCGGCTCGGCCACGGCCAACCACTTCGACCACGTGCACATCAAGGTCAACTGACCGACCCCGCGCGCCGGCGGCGACCGGGGGCCTCCTAGAACCCCAGGTCGCTGCCGCGCAGGCGGCGCACACCCTCGGGCGGGCCGTCGAAGCGCAGCCCGCGGTGCTGGTCGCGGCCGAAGAGCAGCAGCGCCAGCTCCACGGGCTCGCCGGTGACCACGACCGGGTCCTGGCCGGCGCGCAGCGTCGTGGTGCGGGCGTCACCGTCGCGGGCGGCACCGGGCCAGCGCAGCTCCACCGGCACGCCGGCGGCGCGGACCAGCCCCTTGCCGGCCACGGCCAGGGACCGCCACACCGCGCGCTGCTCGGCCTCGGCCAGCTCGCGCGGCTCCCAGCCGGGCTGCGCCCGACGCACGTCCTCGTGGTGGACCAGGAACTCCAGGCTGTTGACGGCGCGGTCCAGGGCCGGGACGGACGTCGGCGACCACAGCGGCGGCCCGCCGCGCACCCGCTCGACGAGGGCGGTGAAGTCCTGACGGGCGAGCCGGCGCGAGGTGCGCTCGGTCAGCCCCGCCAGCGGCGGCACCACGATGCCCACGGCGCCGACCGGGTGACGCTCGCGCACCAGCAGATGCACGACGAGGTCCTTCACGTCCCACCCGCCGCACAGCGTCGGGGCCGACTCGCCCGCCTCGAGGGCGGAGTTGCACAGTGCGGCCCGCTCGGAACGGGACAGGGGTTCCATGCCAGGGATCCTAGGGCGGCCCTCGTCGCGGCGGAGGTGGTCGTCGGCGATGTGCGGAATGTCGGGGGGCCTGCCTAGGGTTGGAGACCTTGTGCCCAGTCCCTCACCTGCCGCCGTCCCCGACGCGGCCTCCGCCGCCGGACCCGAGCCGGCGTCCCTCCCGCGACGGGCGGGCTCCAGCCTGGGGTCGGGCTTCCGCGTCCTCGGCGTCGCGATCCGGCGCGAGCCCTGGGTCTTCACCCTCTCCACGCTCGGCAGCGTGCTCTTCGGTGCGCTCACCGTGGCCGACGCGTGGGTGCTCGGCTGGGCCACCGACCACGTGCTGCTCCCGGCCTTCGACACCGGGACCACGACCACCCGGGGTCTGGTGGCCATCGTCGCGCTGTTCGTCGGGGTGGCCATCCTGAGGGCGGTCGGCATCGTCGCCCGACGGCTCGGCGCCGGCATCATGCAGTACCGCATGCAGGCCGCCTACCGGCGCGAGGTGACCCGGCAGTACCTCACGCTGCCGATGTCGTGGCACGGCAAGCACCCCACCGGCGAGCTGCTGTCCAACGCCAACTCCGACGTCGAGGCGGCGTGGGCCCCGATCGCGCCGCTGCCGATGGCGGTCGGCACGCTGGCGATGATGGTGATCGCGGTCGCCCAGATGCTGCTGACCGACCTGGTGATGGCTGTGGTGGGCCTGCTGGTGTTCCCCCTGGTGATGCTGGCCAACGTGGCGTTCCAGCGGCGGTCGTCGCCCATCTTCACGCGCATCCAGGCGCTGCGGGCCGAGCTGAGCGAGGTGGCCCACGAGTCCTTCGACGGCGGCATGGTCGTGAAGACCCTGGGCCGCGAGGAGCAGGAGACCGCACGGTTCGCGGCCAAGGCCTCGGTGCTGCGCGAGGAGGGCATCCGCGCCGGACGCATCCGCGCCGCCTTCGACCCGTTCCTCGAGGGGCTGCCCAACCTCGGCGTGCTCGCGGTGCTCGGCGTCGGCGCGGCGCGTGTCGGCTCCGGTGACGCCGGGGCGGGCGACGTGGTGACGGTGGCCTACCTGCTCACGATCGTGGCCTTCCCGATCCGTTCCATCGGCTGGCTGCTGGGGGAGTTCCCCCGGTCGGTGGTCGGCTACGACCGGGTCCACCGGGTGCTCGACGTGGTGAGCGAGACCTCCTACGGCACCACCCGGCTGGAGCCCTCCGACGCGGGCGCCCGCCTCGAGGTCGACGCCCTGGACTACCGCCACGACCCCGAGCAGCGGCTCCTCGAGCAGCTCAGCTTCGACCTGGCCCCCGGGCGCACCGTCGCGGTGGTCGGCGCCACCGCGTCCGGCAAGACCACGCTGACCTCGCTGGTCACCCGCCTGGTCGACCCGGTGGCCGGCACGCTGCGCCTCGACGGCGCCGACCTGCGCGACCTCGCCCCCGGCGAGCTGGCCGAGCACGTCGCCCTGGTCCCGCAGAGCGCCTTCCTCTTCGACGACACCGTGCGCGGCAACGTGACGCTGGGCGCCGAGGTGCCCGACGAGGAGGTCTGGGCGGCGCTGCGCACCGCGCAGGCCGACGGCTTCGTCGCCGCCCTGCCCCACGGCCTCGACAGCCGGCTGGGGGAGCGCGGCACCTCGCTGTCGGGCGGGCAGCGCCAGCGCCTCTCGCTGGCCCGCGCCCTGCTGCGCAGCCCGCGCCTGCTCGTCCTCGACGACGCCACCTCCGCGGTCGACCCGGAGGTCGAGGCCCGGATCCTGGCGGGCATCCGGCAGCGCGGCGGCGGCACCACGATGCTCGTGGTGGCCTACCGCAAGGCCACCATCTCCCTGGCCGACGAGGTGCTGTTCCTCGAGGGCGGCCGGATCACCGACCGGGGCACCCACGCCGAGCTGCTGGGCCGCAACCCGGCGTACGCCCACCTGGTCAACGCCTACGAGACCGAGGTCCCCGGCGCGCCCGGGAGCCCGGGCGCCGAGCACGCCGAGGAGGTGTCGCGGTGAGCACGACGACCGACGAGCCGACCGCCCCCGAGGAGCTGACCTCGGCCGGCACCACGATGGACAGCGGCGACGACATCGGGGCGTGGGCGACCATCCGCAGCGGCCTCCGGCACTCCCCGGAGCTGGCCCAGGGCTTCCGCGTCACCCTGCTGCTGGCCCTGCTCGGCACGGCCGGGCGCGTCGTCGTCCCGATCTCGGTGCAGCAGACCCTCGACAAGGGCATCAACGCCCCGGGCGGCATCGACTACGGCTTCGTCGCGCTGATGGCGGCGCTCGCCGCGACGGCCATCGTGGTCACCGGCCTCTCGTCCTACCTGATGACCGCCCGGCTGTTCACCGCGGCCGAGCGCGGCCTGGCCACGCTGCGCGTCAAGGCGTTCCGCCACGTGCACGACCTCCCGCTGCTGACCCAGAACACCGAGCGCCGCGGTGCCCTGGTCTCCCGCGTCACCAGCGACGTCGACCAGGTCTCGCAGTTCGTGGTCTTCGGCGGCATCTTCGGCATCATCAGCGTCGGCCAGGTGCTGCTCGCCACCGTCGTGATGCTCGTCTACTCCTGGGAGCTGACGCTGCTGGTGTGGGTGGCGTTCGCGCCGCTGTTCATCTCGCTGCGCTACTTCCAGAAGCGGCTCTCCGCGGCGTACGGCGTGGTCCGCCGCTCGGTCGGCACGATGCTCTCGGTCATCTCCGAGCCCGTCGTCGGCGCCGTCACCGTCCGCAGCTACGCCATCGAGGGCCGCACCCAGGACCGCATCGACGACGCCATCCGCGTCAACCAGGTGGCCGCCACCCGGGCGCAGGGCCTCACCGCCGTCTCGTTCTCGCTGGGCGGGCTGTCGGCCGGCCTGGCCAACGCGGGCGTGCTCGTCGTCGGCATCCTGCTGGGCCTGGCCGGCGACATCACCTCGGGCCAGGTGCTGGCCTTCGCGTTCCTGGTGACGCTGTTCGTCGGCCCGGTCCAGATGGGCACCCAGGTGCTCACCGACGCCCAGAACGCCATCGCCGGCTGGCGCCGGGTGATCGGCATCCTCGACACCCCGGCCGACCTCGACGACCCGGGACCCCGGGGGAGCTCGCTGCCCCGCGGGGCGATGGACGTCGCCTTCGAGGACGTCTCGTTCGGCTACCCCGGCGGACCGCTCGTGCTGCGCGACGTCGACGAGCACCTCGCCTCGGGCAGCCGGGTGGCGGTCGTGGGGGAGACCGGCTCGGGCAAGACCACCTTCGCCAAGCTGCTCACCCGGCTGATGGACCCCACCTCGGGCCGGGTGCTGCTCGACGGCATCGACGTCCGCGAGGTCGAGTTCGCCTCGCTGCGACGACGCGTGGTGCTGGTGCCGCAGGAGGGGTTCCTCTTCGACTCCACGCTGCTCGACAACGCCCGCTACGGCGACCTCGACGCGACTCGTGAGCAGGTCCGCGCCGCCGCGACCGAGCTCGGGCTCGGCGACTGGCTCGACGGGCTGCCGCACGGCCTCGACACCCGCGTCGGCCAGCGGGGTGAGGCGCTCTCGGCCGGCGAGCGCCAGCTCGTCGCGCTGCTGCGCGCCCACCTCGCCGATCCCGACCTGCTGGTGCTCGACGAGGCCACCAGCGCGGTCGACCCGGCGCTGGAGATGCGGATCGCCCGCGCGCTGGAGCAGCTGATGAGCGGGCGCACCAGCGTCACCATCGCCCACCGGCTCTCCACCGCGGAGCAGGCCGACGAGGTGATCGTCTTCGACCGCGGTCGCGTCGTGCAGCGCGGGCACCACGCGAGCCTGGTCGGTCAGCGCACCGACGACGGCGCCCCCTCGGTCTACGCCCGGCTGCACGCCTCGTGGGTCGCGCAGCAGTCGCTGTGACCCGGGCGCACGGGTCCGCGGATACTGGACCGGTGAGCACCTCGTCCCCGACCTCCGCCGACACCTCCTCGGACCCCGCGCTGGACCCCGCGCTGGATGCTGCGCTGGACCCCGCCGTGGCCGCCCTGCTGCGACGCAACGACCAGGGCCTGGTGCCCGCGGTGGTGCAGCAGCACGACACCGGCGACGTGCTGATGCTCGGCTGGATGGACGACGAGGCCCTGCGCCGCACGCTCACCACCGGCCGCGGCACCTACTGGTCGCGCAGCCGCCAGGAGTACTGGGTCAAGGGCGAGACCTCCGGCCACACCCAGCGGGTGGTCGAGGTCCGGCTGGACTGCGACGGCGACACGCTGCTGGTCAAGGTCGACCAGCACGGCCCGGCCTGCCACACCGGCGACCGCACCTGCTTCGACGCCGCGCTGCTGCCCCTCGCGGGCCCGGCCGAGTGAGCACCCCCGCGCCGGGTGCCGCAGGGTCCCCGGCCGGTCGCCGGTCCCGGGGCGGCTTCGGCCCCGTGGTGCTCGCGGGCCTGGCCAGCGCCGCGCTGGCGGCGCTGGCGAGCTCGCGACCCTGGGTGGCCCTGGAGGGCGCCGGGGCTCGCGGCACGACCGACGGGGGAGCGCTGCCGGGCGGCTCGGTGGCGGCCGACGCCGGCACGACGTACCCCCTCGCCTCGGCCGTCAGCCTCGTGCTGCTCGCGGCCTGGGGCGTGCTGCTCGTCACGCGGGGCCGGGTGCGCCGTGGCTTCGCGGTGCTCGCGGCCCTCGCCGCGGTCGGGCTGCTGGCCACGGTCGTCACCGGGGGCCTCACCCTGCCCGGGTCCGCGGGAGACGACCTGGCCACGTCGCTGGGTCGTCCCGGGGCCTCCGCCGGCCTCACCGGGTGGTTCTGGACCAGCCTCGTGGCGGCGGTGCTGGCGGTCGTGCCGGCGGTCGTGGCGGTGCGGCGGGTGCCGTCGTGGCCCGAGATGGGCGCGCGGTACGACGCCCCGGCCGACGCCGCCGAGGCCGCCCGGCAGCGCGGGCCGGCCACGGAGCAGGAGCTGTGGAAGGCGCTCGACGAGGGACGCGACCCCACCGACCCCGAGCGTGGCGTCGGGGACGAGGGCCGCGCCCCCTAGGATGACCGGGTCGTCCCCCGCCCACCTGAGGAGCTCCATGTCCGACAGTCACGGCAACACCCCGGCGGCCTGGACGGCCGTGACGATCGGGCTGATCGCCTTCGCGGTCGGCGGCATCGGGCTGGTCATCGGGAGCATGCTCGTCTTCTGGATCGGCGTCGCCCTGGCCCCGGTGGCGCTCGTCGCCGGCGCCGTGATGACCAAGGTCGGCTTCGGCGGCCGCGACCACAGCACCGAGCGCCAGGTCGACCGCGGCCGGGAGAAGGCGCACTGAGCCACCCGGGGCCCCCGGCGCCGCCGTCGTCCGACGTGCGGCCGTCCGAGGCACCCGGAGCACCCGGAGCACCTGCCGCACCGGGGCCGCCGGGTCGCGTGCGCCGGCTGCGGGCGCCGCTGCTGAGCGCTGGTGCGGTCGGCCTCGCCGTCGCGGCGCTCGCCGTGCGCGACCCCCACACCCGGGGCAGCTGGGGCACCTGCCCCTACCTCGCGGCCACCGGCTTCTACTGCCCCGGCTGCGGGGTGCTGCGCGGCGTGCACGACGTCGCCACCGGCGACCCCGGTGCCGCGCTGAGCAGCAACCTCGTCTTCTTCGGCCTCGTGGCGCCGGTGCTGGTCCTCGCATGGGTGCTGTGGACCAGACGGGCGTGGACCGGTCGGCCCCGCACGGCCGCGCCCCTGGGCCGGGTGGCCCGCACCTCGCTGGTGGTGGCCGCGGTGCTGCTGACGCTCGTCTTCACGGTGGCGCGCAACACCCCCCAGGGTGCCTGGTTGGCTCCCTGAGGGGTGCGGGTGACGCTGGGTGACGCCGGCTGACGCTGGGGTCAGGGAGCGGTCGGCATCTGGCCGAACCCGCCGCTGACGCCGACGGCGTACAGGATCCAGACGATGATGCCGAGCACGATGCCGACGATGCCGAGGATGAAGCCGGCCTTGGCCATGCCGTCACCCTTCTGCGTGCCGCCCGACTCGCGGATCTGCTTGCGACCGATGAAGCCGGTCGCGATCGCGGCGATGCTCAGCACGAAGTAGTTGCAGCACAGCAGACCGACGATGCCGGTGACGAGCGAGATGATCGCCAGCGGCGAGGTCTTCGGCGGCTGGGTGTAGCCACCGGGAGCGCCGTAGCCGCCGCCGGGCGGCGGGGGAGGCGGGGCCTGGCCGTAGCCCTGCTGGCCGTAGCCCTGCTGGCCGGAGCCGGCCTGGTCGTAGCCCTGGGGACCGGGCTGGTCGCCGTAGGACTGCGAGCCGTAGCCGCCGCTGCTGTCGGGGGTGGGGTCCGGTCGCGGGTCAGGGTTGTTCCCCGACCCGGACGGGGGGTAGTCGCTGCTCATGACGAGGCCTTCCGATGGGTGGTCACGACGGGGTCAACCTATGTGATGGGCCGTGTGCGAAACTCGGTATTCGGGCAGGTGTCGCGCCCCGGTGCCGCGTGGTGACGGGCCCCCGCGAGCCGCCCCCCAGCGTCGTACGACGTCCGCACCGCACCGAGAGGCCCCCGCATGTCCGTGCTCGACGACATCGTCGAAGGCGTGCGCGAGGACCTCGCCGTACGCCGTGACGCCGTGCCCGAGGCCGTGCTGCTCGACGCCGCGGCCGAGCTGCCCGCGGCCCTCGACCCGATGCCCGCGTTCCGCGCGCCCGGGCTGTCGGTGATCGCCGAGGTCAAGCGCTCCTCGCCCAGCAAGGGCGCGCTCGCCGACATCCCCGACCCGGCCGCGCTCGCCGCGTCGTACGCCGCCGGCGGGGCCGACGCGATCTCCGTGCTGACCGAGCAGCGCCGCTTCGGCGGCAGCCTCGACGACCTGCGCCAGGTGCGCGCCGCGGTGCCGACCCCGCTGCTGCGCAAGGACTTCGTGGTCACCGGCTACCAGCTCCTCGAGGCCCGCGCCGCCGGCGCCGACCTGGTGCTGCTGATCGTGGCTGCCCTCGACGACCCGCAGCTGCACGACCTGCACCAGCAGGCCCGCGAGCTCGGCCTCACCGTGCTGACCGAGGTGCACGACGAGGCCGAGGTCGATCGCGCCCTGGCCGTCGAGGCCACGCTCGTGGGCGTCAACGCCCGCAACCTGAAGACCCTCGAGGTCCACCCCGAGGTCTTCGGGCGGCTGGTCACCCGGCTGCCCGACCACGTCGTCGCCGTCGCCGAGTCCGGGGTCTCCGGGCCCGACGACGCCGCGCGCTACGCCGCCGAGGGCGCGCACGTCGTGCTCGTCGGCGAGGCGCTCGTGCGCGACGGCGACCCCCGCAGCGCCGTCGCGGCGATGCGAGCCGCAGCCCCAGGAGGCGACCGATGAGCACCACCGTCCCCACCCCCACGCCCACCCCCGTCGGCCCGGTGAGCACGGCCGGTCCCGACGAGGCCGGTCGCTTCGGCGACTTCGGCGGCCGGTTCATGCCCGAGGCGCTGATGGCCGCCCTCGACGAGCTCACCGCGGCTTGGCAGGACGCGATGGCCGACGCGAGCTTCACCGACGAGTTCCACCGCATGCTCCGCGAGTACGCCGGGGTGCCCAGCCGCCTCTACGACGCGACCAAGCTCTCCGAGGTCGCCGGCGCCCGGATCCTGCTCAAGCGCGAGGACCTCAACCACACCGGTGCCCACAAGATCCGCAACGTGCTCGGCCAGGCGCTGCTGACCAAGCGGATGGGCAAGACCCGCGTCATCGCCGAGACCGGGGCGGGCCAGCACGGCGTCGCCACGGCCACCGCGGCGGCGTACCTCGGGCTGGACTGCACCGTCTACATGGGCGAGGTCGACACCCAGCGCCAGGCGCTCAACGTCGCCCGGATGCAGCTGCTCGGCGCCGAGGTGATCCCGGTGACCTCGGGCGCACGCACCCTCAAGGACGCCATCAACGAGGCGATCCGCGACTGGGTCTCCAGCGTCGAGCACACGGCGTACTGCTTCGGCACGGCCGCCGGGCCGCACCCGTTCCCCGCCATGGTGCGCGACTTCTGCCGCAGCATCGGTGACGAGGCCCGCGAGCAGACCCTCGAGCTGACCGGCGCGCTGCCCGACGCGGTGCTCGCCTGCGTGGGCGGCGGGTCCAACGCGATCGGCATCTTCACGGCGTTCCTCGACGACGAGGGCGTCGACCTGCTCGGCCTCGAGCCCGGCGGCGACGGGGTCGACACCCCGCGCCACGCCGCGACCATCCACGCCGGCCAGGTCGGCGTGCTGCACGGCGCGCGCACCTACGTGCTCCAGGACGAGGACGGCCAGACCGTGGAGTCGCACTCCATCTCGGCCGGGCTCGACTACCCGGGCGTCGGCCCGCAGCACGCGCACCTCGCCGACATCGGCCGGGCGACGTACCGCCCGGTGACCGACACCGAGGCCATGGACGCCATGGCGCTGCTGTCCCGCACCGAGGGCATCATCCCGGCCATCGAGTCCGCGCACGCGATCGCAGGGGCGCTGCAGCTGGCCGCCGAGCGTCCCGGCTCCACGCTGCTGGTCAACCTCTCCGGCCGCGGCGACAAGGACATGGGCACCGCCATCGAGTGGTTCGGCCTCGGCCAGACCACGCCCGAGGGCACGCCGGAGCAGGCGAGCCAGGACCAGATCGCCGAGGGCGCCAAGTGAGCACGGACCGGGCCTTCGCCGCCGCGCGCGCCGAGGGCCGCGCGGCCCTGGTGGGCTACCTCCCGGCCGGCTTCCCCGACGTCGAGGGCGCCGTCGAGGCGATCGGCGTGATGGTCGAGCACGGCTGCGACGTGATCGAGATCGGGCTGCCCTACAGCGACCCGGTGATGGACGGCCCCACGATCCAGGCGGCCGCGCAGCAGGCGCTGGAGGCGGGCACGCGCACCACCGACGTGATGCGCACCGTGGAGAAGATCGCGGGCCTCGGCGTCCCCACCGTGGTGATGACCTACTGGAACCCCGTCGAGCGCTACGGCGTGGAGCGGTTCGCCGCCGACCTGGCCTCGGCCGGCGGCGCCGGGCTGATCACGCCCGACCTGACGCCCGACTCGGGCGAGGCGTGGATCGCGGCCGCCGACGCGCACGACCTCGACAAGGTCTTCCTGGTCGCGCCCTCCTCCACCGACGCCCGGCTCGCCTACACCACGGAGGCCTGCCGGGGCTTCGTCTACGCCACCGCCGTCATGGGCGTCACCGGGGCGCGGGCCACCAGCTCCGACCTCGCCGAGCCGCTGGTCACCCGCACCCGGTCGGTGACCGACCTCCCCGTGGGGGTCGGGCTGGGCGTCTCCGACGGCGACCAGGCCGCCGAGGTCGCGTCGTACGCCGACGGCGTGATCGTCGGCTCGGCCTTCGTCCGCGCGCTCCTCGACGCCCCCGACCGCCGCACCGGCCTGGAGCGCCTGGCCGCGCTCACCGCCGACCTCGCCGCGGGCGTGCGCCGTGGCTAGCCGACGCGCACCGGTCGCCCTGGCCGGCGTCGCCACCGCCCTCGCCCTGCTGCTCAGCGGCTGCGGCGGCGCCGCGGACACGGGGGCACCTGTCACCGGCATCACCACCAACGACGACGACGGCTACCGCGGCATCGGCATGGGCGCCGACGCCTACCGCGTCCCCGCGGTGACGGGCCTC
The DNA here is from genome assembly GCF_001424755.1 of Marmoricola sp. Leaf446. Taxonomy (GTDB): domain Bacteria; phylum Actinomycetota; class Actinomycetes; order Propionibacteriales; family Nocardioidaceae; genus Marmoricola. Next base: position 269,391 of record NZ_LMRF01000006.1, on the reverse strand, counting down.
ACCGACACCGAGGGACGCCCCTTCGACCTGGCCGCGCAGGACCGGCGCACGGTGGTGTTCTTCGGCTACACCAACTGCCCCGACATCTGCCAGGTCGTGATGAGCACCATCGCCTCGGCCACCGCCAGGCTGTCGCCGGCCGAGCGCGAGCAGGTCCGCACGGTCTTCGTCACCACCGACCCGGCCCGGGACACGCGTGAGGTCCTGCGCACCTACCTGGACCGCTACGACCCCTCCTTCGAGGGCGTGACCGGCCCGCTCGCCGACGTCGTCGCGCTGGGCGAGCCGATGGACATCCTCGTCGAGAAGGGCCGCAAGCTGCCCAGCGGCGGCTACGAGGTCGACCACTCCACGGTGGTGGTCTCGGTCAAGGGTGGCCGCGGCGACCTGGTGTGGACCGGCGCGACCTCACCGTCCGACATGGCCGCCGACCTCGAGAAGGTGCTGCGGGAGGACGCGGGATGAGCCTGGAGGCGCTCCAGCTGCTCCCGCTGTCGATCCCCAGCCCCTCCCAGGGGGTCTGGCACCTCGGGCCGGTCCCGATCCGCGCCTACGCGCTGTGCATCATCGCGGGCGTCGTGGCGGCGATCTGGCTCGGCGACCGTCGCTGGGTCGCCCGCGGCGGCCGCCAGGGCCAGGTGGGCGACGTCGCGCTCTGGGCCGTCCCCGCCGGTGTCATCGGCGCGAGGATGTACCACGTCGCCACCGACCACGACCTCTACTTCGGACCCGGCCGCGACGCCTGGGGGGCGCTGGAGATCTGGAACGGCGGCCTCGGCATCTGGGGCGCGATCTCGGGCGGGTTCCTGGGCGCCTACCTCTACTGCCGTCGCCAGGGCATCCTGGTGCGTCCGCTCGCCGACGCCCTGGCGCCGGGACTGCTGCTGGCCCAGGCCATCGGCCGCCTCGGCAACTACTTCAACCAGGAGCTCTACGGCCGCCCCACCACGCTGCCGTGGGGCCTGGAGATCGACCCGGTCAACTGGCCCAGCGGCGCGAGCTTCGCCGACGGCACCACCTTCCACCCCACGTTCCTCTACGAGCTGCTGTGGAACCTCGCCGGCGTCGCGCTCATCGTCGCGCTCGACCGCCGGTGGCGGCTCGGCCGCGGCCGGGTCTTCGCGCTCTACGTGATGGTCTACACGGCCGGCCGCGGCTGGATCGAGACGCTGCGCATCGACACCATCGAGCTCGACGACGTGCTCGGACTGCGCTGGGGGGTGTGGATGTCGATCGGCCTGTTCACCGCCGCGGCGGCGTACTTCGTCCTCGTCGGGCGCCGCCACCGCGGCGACGAGGGCCGCGAGAGCATCCCCTACCGCGACGGGGCGCCCGACCGGTCCCACGCACCGTCCTGACCTCGGGCCGGCCGCTGCCCCTGGGGTAGGCTCGCCGCACCGCATGGGCCAATGTCGTCCCAGCACCAGCATGCTCACCACCGCAGCACCCACGCGGAGCCGCCGGAGCCCGACAGCCCCGGCCGGACTCGCGCGCGTGCAGCGACCGACGACGGGAGAGGGCACCGTGCAGGCAGTCCCACCGCCCCAGGGCCTCTACGACGGCACCCACGAGCACGACGCCTGCGGCGTCGCCTTCGTGGCCACCATGACCGGGGTCCCCAGCCACGAGATCGTGCACCAGGCGCTCACCGCGCTGCGCAACCTGGACCACCGCGGTGCCGCCGGCGCCGAGCCCAACTCCGGTGACGGCGCGGGCATCCTGATGCAGGTCCCGGACCGGTTCTTCCGCGAGGTCGTCGACTTCGAGCTGCCCGGCAAGCACGCGTACGCCGTGGGCACCGCCTTCCTTCCCGGTGACACCGACGCGGTGGCCGCCACGCGCGCCCGCATCGAGGAGATCGCCGTCGAGGAGGGCCTGAAGGTCCTCGGCTGGCGGGAGGTCCCGCTGGACCCCTCCTCGCTGGGCCGCACCGCCCTGGACTGCATGCCCACCTTCAGCCAGCTGTTCGTGGCCTCGACCGGCCGCCTGCTGGGGCTGGGCCTGGAGCGGCTGGCCTTCTGCCTGCGCAAGCGGGCCGAGAAGGAGACGGACGTCTACTTCCCGTCGCTGTCGAGCCGCACCATCGCCTACAAGGGGATGCTCACCACCGACCAGCTCGACCACGTCTTCCCCGACCTCGTCGACGAGCGGGTGGAGAGCTCCATCGCGGTCGTGCACTCGCGGTTCTCGACCAACACCTTCCCGAGCTGGCCGCTGTCGCACCCGTTCCGGTTCATCGCCCACAACGGCGAGATCAACACCGTCATGGGCAACCGCAACTGGATGCGGGCCCGCGAGGCGCTGCTCAAGTCCGACCTGATCCCGGGCGACCTGGGCCGGCTGTTCCCGATCTGCACGCCCGGCGCGAGCGACTCTGCGTCCTTCGACGAGGTGCTCGAGCTGCTGCACCTCGGCGGCCGCAGCCTGCCGCACTCGGTGCTCATGATGATCCCGGAGGCCTGGGAGAACCACACCGAGATGAGCGCCACCCAGCGCGCCTTCTACGAGTTCCACTCCGCCCTGATGGAGCCCTGGGACGGCCCCGCCTGCGTGGTGTTCACCGACGGGTCCCAGGTCGGCGCCGTGCTCGACCGCAACGGCCTGCGCCCCTCGCGCTACTGGGTCACCGACGACGGCCTGGTCGTCCTCGCCAGCGAGGTCGGCGTGCTCGACATCCCGCAGTCCAAGATCGTGCGCAAGGGCCGGCTGCAGCCGGGCCGGATGTTCCTGGTCGACACCGAGGAGCACCGCATCGTCGAGGACGACGAGGTCAAGGAGGCCCTGGCCGCCGAGCACCCCTACGACGAGTGGCTGCACGCCGGGCTGATCAAGCTGCCCCAGCTGCCCGACCGCGAGCACGTGATCCACTCCCACGCCTCGGTCACCCGCCGCCAGCAGATCTTCGGCTACACCGAGGAGGAGCTGCGCGTCATCCTCACGCCGATGGCCAACACCTCGGCCGAGCCGATCGGCTCGATGGGCACCGACACCCCGGTCGCGGTGCTCAGCGACCGGCCGCGGTTGCTCTTCGACTACTTCGCGCAGCTGTTCGCCCAGGTCACCAACCCGCCGCTGGACGCGATCCGCGAGGAGCTCGTCACCAGCCTCAACGGCACCATCGGGCCCGAGGCCAACCTGCTCGACCCGACCCCGGCGTCCTGTCGCCAGGTGGTGCTGCCGTTCCCGGTGATCACCAACGACGAGCTGGTCAAGATCCGCCACATCAACCGTGACGGCGACATGCCCGGCTTCATCGCCCACGTCTCCCGCGGCCTCTACGAGGTCGAGGGCGGGGGAGAGGCGCTCGCCGCGCGGCTCCAGGAGATCTGCGAGGAGGTCAGCGCCGCGATCGCCGAGGGCGCCCGCGTGATCGTGCTCTCCGACCGCCACGCCGACGCCACCAAGGCGCCGATCCCGTCGCTGCTGATGACCGCTGCGGTGCACCACCACCTGGTGCGCGAGAAGACCCGCACCCAGGTCGGCCTGGTCGTCGAGGCCGGCGACGTGCGCGAGGTCCACCACGTCGCGCTGCTCATCGGGTACGGCGCCGCCGCCGTCAACCCCTACCTCGCCATGGAGACCGTCGAGGACCTCGCCCGCGACGGGTTCTACGTCAAGGTCGAGCCCGAGAAGGCCGTGGCCAACCTGGTCAAGAGCCTGGGCAAGGGCGTGCTGAAGGTGATGTCCAAGATGGGCGTCTCCACCGTCGCGTCGTACACCGGGGCGCAGATCTTCGAGGCGCTGGGCCTCTCCCAGGAGCTGGTCGACCGCTACTTCACCGGCACCACCTCCAAGCTCGGCGGCATCGGGCTCGACGTCGTCGCCGAGGAGGTCGCCAAGCGGCACCGCGTGGCCTACCCGGTCGGCGGCATCGCCCCGGCGCACCGCGAGCTCGAGGTCGGCGGGGAGTACCAGTGGCGCCGCGAGGGCGAGCTGCACCTGTTCGACCCCGAGACGGTCTTCCGGCTGCAGCACTCCACCCGTGCCGGCAAGTACGACGTCTTCAAGCAGTACACCTCCCGGGTCAACGAGCAGTCCGAGCGGCTGCTGACCCTGCGAGGGCTGTTCCGCTTCAAGGACGGCGACGCCACCGGCCGGCAGCCGATCGACATCTCCGAGGTCGAGCCCGTCGAGGCGATCGTGAAGCGGTTCTCGACCGGCGCGATGTCCTACGGGTCGATCTCGCAGGAAGCCCACGAGACGCTGGCGATCGCGATGAACCGGCTGGGCGGCAAGTCCAACACCGGCGAGGGCGGCGAGGACGCCGAGCGGCTGCACGACCCCGAGCGACGCTCCTCGATCAAGCAGGTCGCCTCCGGGCGGTTCGGCGTGACCTCGGAGTACCTCACCAACGCCGACGACATCCAGATCAAGATGGCGCAGGGCGCCAAGCCCGGCGAGGGCGGCCAGCTGCCCGGGCACAAGGTCTACCCCTGGGTGGCCAAGACCCGGCACAGCACGCCCGGCGTGGGCCTGATCTCCCCGCCGCCGCACCACGACATCTACTCCATCGAGGACCTCGCCCAGCTGATCCACGACCTGAAGAACTCCAACCCCGCGGCGCGCGTGCACGTCAAGCTCGTCGCCGAGGTCGGGGTCGGAACGGTCGCGGCGGGCGTGTCCAAGGCGCACGCCGACGTGGTGCTGATCTCCGGCCACGACGGCGGCACCGGCGCCTCGCCGCTCACCTCGCTCAAGCACGCGGGCGGTCCCTGGGAGCTCGGCCTGGCCGAGACCCAGCAGACGCTGCTGCTCAACGGGCTGCGCGACCGGATCGTGGTGCAGACCGACGGGCAGCTCAAGACCGGCCGCGACGTCGTCGTGGCGGCGCTGCTGGGGGCCGAGGAGTACGGCTTCGCCACCGCGCCGCTCGTGGTCTCTGGCTGCGTGATGATGCGGGTCTGCCACCTCGACACCTGCCCGGTGGGCGTGGCCACGCAGAACCCCGTGCTGCGCGAGCGCTACACCGGCAAGGCGGAGTACGTCGTCAACTTCTTCACCTACATCGCCGAGGAGGTGCGCGAGCTGCTCGCCGAGCTCGGCTTCCGCACGCTCGACGAGGCCATCGGCCGCGCCGACGTGCTGGACTCGACCGAGGCGGTCAACCACTGGAAGGCCGCCGGGCTCGACATCGCGCCGATCTTCCACGTGCCCGAGCTGCACGAGGACGAGGCGCGCCACCACGTCCGCCCGCAGGACCACGGGCTGGAGAAGGCGCTCGACAACGAGCTGATCCGGCTCAGCGCCGACGCCCTCGAGCGCGGCGAGCCGGTCCGGGCCCAGGTAGCGGTGCGCAACGTCAACCGCACGGTCGGCGCGATGCTCGGCCACGAGGTGACCAAGCGCTACCGCGGCGAGGGGCTGCCGCACGGCACCATCGACATCACGCTGCTCGGCTCGGCCGGCCAGTCCTTCGGCGCGTTCGTCCCGCAGGGGATCACGCTGCGGCTGGAGGGCGACGCCAACGACTACGTCGGCAAGGGGTTGTCGGGCGGCCGGATCGTCGTACGCCCGGACCGCGAGGTGACCTTCGACCCGAGCAAGCACATCATCGCGGGCAACACGATCGCCTACGGCGCCACGTCGGGGGAGATCTTCATCCGCGGTGGCGTCGGCGAGCGCTGCGCCGTACGCAACTCCGGGGCCCACCTGGTCACCGAGGGAGTCGGCGACCACGGCTGCGAGTACATGACCGGGGGCCGCGTCGTCGTCCTCGGCAAGACCGGGCGCAACTTCGCCGCCGGCATGAGCGGCGGCGTGGCCTGGGTGCTCGACCTCAAGGACTTCCGGGTCAACCAGGAGCTCGTCGAGCTCGGCCCGGTCACCGAGGACGCCGCGCTGGAACTCGAGGCGCTGGTGCGCACGCACCTGGAGGAGACCGGGTCCCAGGTGGCGCAGGACCTGCTGGACGACTGGGAGCAGTCGCTGACCCGCTTCACCGAGGTGATCCCGCGCGACTACCGCGTGGTGATGGAGGCCAAGGCCAAGGCCGAGGCCGACGGGCTCGACGACCGCGAGATCGCGAACAAGATGATGGAGGCCCTCCATGGCTGACCCCAAGGGGTTCCTCAAGGACGGGCGCCAGGTCGCGGACCGGCGCCCCGTCGAGGAGCGCACGAAGGACTGGAACGAGGTCTACCCCGGTGGGCCCGGACGCGCGCTGCTGCCGATCATCAGCACCCAGGCCGGGCGCTGCATGGACTGCGGCATCCCGTTCTGCCACCAGGGCTGCCCGCTGGGCAACCTGATCCCGGAGTGGAACGACCTGGTCTGGCGCGACGACTGGGACGCCGCCATCGAGCGGCTCCACGCGACCAACAACTTCCCGGAGTTCACCGGGCGGCTGTGTCCCGCGCCGTGCGAGACCGCGTGCGTGCTGGGCATCAACCAGGACCCCGTGACCATCAAGAACGTCGAGGTCGCCATCGCCGACCGCGCCTGGGAGTCCGGCGCCGTCCGGCCGCAGCCCCCGGAGTGGCTGACCGGGCGCACCGTGGCCGTCGTCGGCTCCGGCCCGGCCGGCCTCGCCGCCGCCCAGCAGCTGACCCGCGCCGGCCACACGGTCGCGGTCTACGAGCGGGCCGACAAGATCGGCGGCCTGCTGCGCTACGGCATCCCCGAGTTCAAGATGGAGAAGAAGGTCCTCGACCGCCGTCTGGACCAGATGCGCCGCGAGGGCACGGTGTTCCGGGCCGGCGTCGCCGTCGGCGACAGCCTCACCGGCCAGCAGCTGCGCGAGCGGTACGACGCGGTGGTGCTCGCCATGGGCGCCACCGAGCCCCGCGACCTCGACCTTCCCGGCCGCGACCTCGCCGGCATCCACCAGGCGATGGAGTTCCTGCCGCAGTCCAACCGCACCGCGCTCGGCGAGGAGGTCGAGGGCCAGATCCACGCCGGCGGCAAGCACGTGGTGATCATCGGCGGCGGCGACACCGGAGCTGACTGCCTCGGCACCTCGACGCGTCACGGCGCGGCGTCGATCACCCAGCTGGAGATCATGGGCCAGCCCGGTGAGTCACGTCCGGCCAACCAGCCGTGGCCGACGTACCCCATGACGTTCCGGGTCTCCTCGGCCCACGAGGAGGCCGGCGACCGCGTCTACTCGGTCTCGACCCAGGAGTTCCTCGGCGACGACACCGGCCACGTCCGGGCGCTGCGCCTGGTCGAGGTCCACTTCGTCGACGGGAGGTTCGAGGAGGTCGAGGGCAGCGAGCGCGAGATCCCGGCCGACCTGGTGCTCTTCGCGATGGGGTTCACCGGTCCCGAGAAGCCCGGCCTGGTCGAGCAGCTCGGCGTCGAGCTCGACGGCCGCGGCAACGTGGCCCGCGACAACGGCTACCTCTCCTCCGTCGAGGGCGTCTTCGTGGCCGGCGACGTCGGCCGCGGCCAGTCGCTGATCGTGTGGGCCATCGCCGAGGGCCGCGCGGCCGCCGCGGCGGTCGACGCCTACCTGGCCGGCTCGACCAACCTGCCGGCGCCCATCCCCCCGACGGAGCGCCCCCTCACCGCCTGACCTGCTGAGGGTGGCCCGGCACGGTCGGGCGGGATCCGGTTTCCCAGGTGATGAACCCGAGCTGCCTCTTCACACACGTCGCACCGTGTGTGAGGAGGCAGCTTTCCTTCATCACCTGGGAAACCGGCTGTCCGTGCGTGACGGACCGCCGCGCCTTGGAACGTTCAAGTGCCGCCCGCTAGGGTCGTGGGGTGCGGAGAGCAAAGATCGTGTGCACCCTCGGCCCTGCGACCCAGAGCCTGGAGAAGATCCGGGAGCTGGTCGCCGCCGGCATGGACGTCGCCCGGATGAACCTCTCCCACGGGTCCTACGAGGACCACGAGGAGGTCTACCGCAACGTCCGGCGGGCGGCCGACGAGTCCGGCCACGGCGTCGGCGTGTTCGTCGACCTCCAGGGCCCCAAGATCCGGCTGGCCAAGTTCGCCGAGGGGTCGGCGCAGCTGACCAAGGGCCAGGCCTTCACCATCACCACCCGCGAGGTCCCGGGCGACGGCCAGGTGGCCGGCACGACGTACGCCGGTCTGCCCGGCGACGTGGGCCCCGGCGACCAGGTTCTCATCGACGACGGCAAGGTCCGCCTGCGGGTCACCTCGGTCGAGGGCCAGGACGTCCACACCGAGGTCGTGACCGCGGGCCGCGTCAGCAACCACAAGGGCATCAACCTGCCCGGTGTCCCGGTCAGCGTCCCGGCGATGTCGGAGAAGGACATCGCCGACCTGCGCTGGGCGCTGCACCTCACCGTCGACTTCATCGCGCTGTCCTTCGTCCGCAACGCCCAGGACGCCGAGGACGTCCGCGCGATCATGCGCGAGGAGGGCGTGATGCTCCCCGTCATCGCCAAGATCGAGAAGCCCCAGGCGATCGACAACCTCGACGAGGTGGTCAAGGCCTTCGACGGCTTCATGGTCGCGCGTGGCGACCTCGGCGTGGAGTGCCCGCTCGAGGACGTGCCGTTCCTGCAGAAGCGGGTGGTCGAGAAGGCCCGCCGCAACGCCAAGCCGGTCATCGTGGCCACCCAGATGCTGGAGTCGATGATCAGCAACCCCGCGCCGACCCGGGCCGAGGCCTCCGACGTCGCCAACGCCGTCCTCGACGGTGCCGACGCGGTGATGCTCTCGGGCGAGACCAGCGTGGGGGAGTACCCCATCGAGACCGTCGAGACGATGGCCCGGATCATCAGCTCCACCGAGAACCACGAGCTGCACCACATGGCCGCCATCGACTGGCAGCCCCGCACCCGGGGCGGGGTGATCGCCAAGGCGGCCGCCGAGGTCGCCGAGCGGGTGGGGGCGGCGTACCTCGTGGCCTTCACGCAGAGCGGTGACTCCGCGCGCCGGCTCGCCCGCTACCGCGGCGCGATCCCCGTGCTCGCCTTCACCCCCGAGGCGCGGGTGCGCTCGCAGCTGTCGATGACCTGGGGCGTGGAGACCTTCAAGACCGACGCCGTGGAGCACACCGACGAGATGGTGCGCCAGGTCGACGAGCAGCTGCTGCGGATCGGCCGGGTCGCCGAGGGCGACCTCGTCGTCATCATCGCGGGCAGCCCGCCGGGCATCCCCGGATCGACCAACGCGCTGCGCATCCACCGGATGGGTGACGCCATCAACGAGGTCGCGCCGGCCTACCGCCGCTGAGCCGGCGCGCCGCCCGCCCCGGAGGGCGGGACGGGCGTGCCCCGGGTGGGACTCGAACCCACACTGGACGGTGTTTGAGACCGCTTCCTCTGCCGATTGGGATACCGGGGCGCCTGTCGTCCGAGCCTCGCGCTCGTGAGCAGGGAGACGCTATCCCACAAGGCGAGCGGGTCACCGGTCCAGCCCAGTGGTGTCCGATTTGCTCGCATCCTCGCGGGGTTCGTCACAACTCGGTCACGAGGTACGCGCGCCGCTGCCGCCTGACCTGCACCGGAACCTATGTTGTGCTCACTCCGGTGGCCTCACGCGTGGTGGGTGCGCTCTCTCCCGGAGCCTGAATCCCGATCACGGAGGTCACATGTACCGTCCCAACCGCCTTACCCGACTCGCGGTCCTCGCGGTCGCCGGCTCGTTCGCGGTCTCCGCGTGCGGCAGCAGCGACAGCGACAGCAGCAGCGGCGGCAGCTCCGACGAGGGCTCGTCCTCGTCGGAGAAGAAGGGCACCCAGCTCTACTTCGTCGACGGCAACACCGCCAACTACACCGAGGACTTCGACCCGGGCACCCTCAAGGGCGTCAAGGCGACCTACCCCGGTGCCGAGCTGGGCGACGAGTTCCGCGAGCGGCTCCTGGGCGTCAACAAGGACCTCAAGGACTTCACCTACGGTCCCGAGTCCTACGACGCCACCATCGTGACCGCGCTGGCCGCGATCGCCGCGGACAACGACTCCGGCAAGGCCATCGCCGGCGAGATGGCCAATGTCTCCGGCGAGGGCGAGAAGTGCACGGAGTTCAAGCAGTGCGCCGACCTGCTCGCCGACGGCACCGACATCGACTACGACGGCGTCTCGGGTCCGCTGGACCTCAACTCCACCGGGTCACCCTCGGCCGCCACCATCGGCATCTTCGAGTACGGCGAGGACAACAACTACAAGAACCTCGACTTCATCACCGGCGAGATCCCCGACGAGTCCGACGTCAAGGCCAACCAGAAGGTCTCCGGCGGCGCCGGCCAGGGGGACGGCACCCTGACCATCGGCACGCTCCTCCCGGCCACGGGTGACCTCGCGTTCCTCGGCCCCCCGGAGTTCGCGGGCGTCGACCTCGCGGTCCAGGAGATCAACGAGGGCGGCGGCGTCCTCGGCAAGGACGTGGCCCAGGTCAAGGCCGACTCGGGTGACGGTTCGCCGAACATCGCCCCGTCGGAGACCGACAAGCTGCTCCGCGGGAAGGCCGACGCCATCGTGGGCGCCGCGTCGTCCTCGGTGTCCCTCTCGGTGATCGACAAGATCACCGGCGCGGGCGTCCTGCAGATCTCGCCGGCCAACACCTCCACGGCGTTCGACACCTACGCCGACAAGGGCCTGTACTTCCGCACCGCTCCCTCGGACGTGCTGCAGGGCCAGGTCATGGCGCAGACGCTGTCCTCGGACGGCTACCAGAACGTCGCGATCCTCGCCCGTCAGGACTCCTACGGCGAGGCGCTGGCCAACAACGTGGAGAAGTTCTTCACCGAGTCCGGCGGCAAGATCGTGGCCAAGACCCTCTACGACGCCAACGCGGCCAACTACACCGCCGAGGTCGAGGAGATCAAGGGTCAGGACCCCGATGCCATCGTGCTGATCGCGTTCGACGAGACCAAGAAGATCGTCCCCGAGCTGATCAAGGCCGGCATCGGCCAGAACGGCTGATCCACCCCGCACCACACCACCCGACCCCCCGAGCCACCGGCTCGGGGGGTCGGGTGCGTCGTAGGGGTCTCCGGGGGGCTCTTGGGTGGCTCGGGGGCGGCTCGTGGGCGGCTCGTGGGCGGCGGAGCGGTTCGGGGGCGGTGGAGCGTCATACGTCCTCGTCGTCCAGGCGACGACCTCGTATGACGTCCAGGGGCGTCATACGTCTTGGTCGTCCAGGCGGCCACTTCGTATGACGTCCAGGGGCGTCATGCGTTCTGGTCGTCCAGGCGGCCACGTCGTATGACGTCGGGAGGGACCGCGCGTGCCTCGTACGCCGTGTACTCGCTCCGCCGGAGAGCCTGCTGCTTCGCCGGCGTGGACGGTGACCTTGGGACGTCAGCGTCGACGTCGGCCGGGCGGAAGGACGCGGGTGTCCCGAGGTGGGGCTGGAGCTTGCCGCATCGACGGCGTACGGCCGGCTCCGTCGTACGCCGCGCGCTCGCTCCGCCGGAGAGCCTGCTGCTCCGCCCGAGACGTAGCTCCGGCGCAGTGACGGTGTCCCAGGCGACCTGGAGAAACCGCCGACCGCCACCCGCCGACCGCCACCCACCGACCCGGCGGCCGGCACCGACACCACCCAGCTACGACGACGCCCCCAGCGCAGCAGCGGTGGGGGCGTACGACGGGCAGGGCGGGGCTACTTGTTGGACTCCGCCAGCGTGCCGAGGTAGAGCTCGATGACCTTGGGGTCCTTGGCCAGCGAGGCGCCGGACGCCGTGTAGGCGTTGCGTCCCTGGTCCAGGACGTAGCCGCGGTCGCAGATCTGCAGGCAGCGGGCGGCGTTCTGCTCGACCATGATCACCGAGACGCCGGCCTTGTTGATGGCACGCGTCTGCACGAACACCTCGTCCTGCATGGCGGGGGAGAGGCCGGCCGACGGCTCGTCGAGCAGCAGCACCGACGGCTCCATCATCAGGGCCCGGCCCATCGCCACCATCTGCCGCTCACCGCCGGAGAGCTGGCCCGCGCGCTGCTTGCGCCGCTCGCCCAGGGCGGGGAAGAGGTTGGTGACGAACTCGAACCGGGAGGCGAACTTGGAGGGGGCCTGGTAGCAGCCCATCTGGAGGTTCTCCTCGATGCTGAGCGAGGGGAAGACGTTGTTGGTCTGCGGCACGAAGCCGATCCCCTTGGCCACCAGGCTGTCGGCGCGCTGGTTGGTGATCTCCTCGCCACGCAGCGTGACGGTGCCGGAGTTGATGTTGACCAGGCCGAAGAGCGCCTTGAGCAGCGTCGACTTGCCGGCGCCGTTGGGGCCGATGATGCCGACCAGCTCGCCCTCCTGGCAGTAGAGGTCGGCGCCGTTGAGGATGTTGACACCCGGCAGGTAGCCCGCCAGCAGGTCGTCGGCGCGCAGCACGGCGCCCTCGGCGGCCTGCAGGTGGACGCGACGCGCCTCCTCGTCGATCTTCGGCGCGAACGGGTCGGCCTCGGCGACGATCTCGCCGTCCTCGCGGACCACGGCCTCCTCGGTCGGCTTGTTGAGCTCCTCGAGGAGCTTCTCCGACTCGGCGGCCGACAGGGTCGGGCCGGACCCGGCCGGGTCGGTGGGCCCGCCGGCGCGGTGCTGCGGGGACTCGCTCACGCGGTCTCCTCCTTCGGCTGCTGGTGCTCGGCGGTGACGACGTGCTCGAGCTCGCTGATGTCGGTGTCGTGGTGGGCGCCGAGGTAGGCGTCGATGACGCGCTGGTCGGTCATGATCGAGCGCGGCGGCCCCTCGGCGATCACCTTGCCCTGGGCCATCACGATGACCCAGTCGGAGATGTCGCGCACCATGTCCATGTCGTGCTCGACGAAGAGCACGCTCATGCCCTCCTCGCGCAGCGACTTCACGTGGCCGAGCAGCGACTGCTTAAGCGCGGGGTTCACCCCGGCCATGGGCTCGTCGAGCATCACCAGCTCGGGGCCGACCATCAGGGCGCGGGCCATCTCGAGCAGCTTGCGCTGGCCGCCGGAGAGCGAGCCGGCGAAGTCCGACTCCTTGGCGTCGAGCTTGAAGCGCCCCAGCAGCTCGCGCGCCCGGGCGGTGATCTCCTGCTCCTGGCTCTTCCACAGGAACGGCAGCGCCCCGGCCCAGAAGCGCTCGCCGCGCTGACCGGTCGCGCCCATGCGCATGTTCTCCAGCACGGTCAGCTTGGAGAGCACCTTGGTGAGCTGGAAGGTGCGGACCATCCCGAGGCGGGCGACCTTGTACGCCGACTTGCCCTTCAACGACGTGCCGTTGAACGTCCAGGACCCCGAGTCGGGCTGGTCGAAGCCGGTGAGCAGGTTGAAGAACGTCGTCTTGCCGGCGCCGTTGGGGCCGATCAGCGCGGTGATGACGCCGCGCTGGATCTCGACGTGCTCCACGTCGACGGCGGTGAGACCGCCGAAGGTGCGGCGCACGTCGGTCGCGACGACGATCGGGTCCTTCTTCTTGACCCCGGGCTCGGTGGCCAGGCCCTGCAGGTCGGCCCGGCCCTGGTCGGCGACCGACCGGGTGGTGCCGGTCGACCCGGTCGCGGGGGACGAGGGCGTCGAGGCGGACATGCTGGTCGCCCCGGTCGCAGGGGTGGGAGAGGTGTCAGCGGGCATCGAGCGCGATCTCCTTCCGGTCGCCGAAGATCCCCTGGGGTCGGTAGATCATCAGCAGCATCAGCACCAGGCCGACCAGCATGAGCCGGACGTTGGAGGCCTGGTCGGCGTTCATGAACTGCGCCACGGTGGGGTTGGCCGAGAGGTCGGACAGGATCGACCCGAGGAACGACAGCACGGCCCAGAACAGGATGGCCCCGACGACGGGACCCAGCACGCGGGCCGCACCGCCCAGGATCAACATGGTGAGTGCGATGAAGGTGAAGTCGAGGTTGAAGGTGTCGGCCTGGACCGACGCGGCGCCGAAGGCACCGATGAAGCCGCCGATGCAACCGATCACGCCGCCGAGGACGAGCGCCTGCATCTTGTAGCCGTAGACGTTCTTGCCCAGCGAGCGGACGGCGTCCTCGTCCTCGCGGATGCCGCGCAGCACGCGGCCCCAGGGCGAGCGCATCAGGGCCCAGACCAGCACGCAGATCAGGATCACCACGATCCAGCCGACGATGATGGTCCACAGCTCGTTGCGGCTGTAGGTGAGGAAGAAGCCGTCGTACTCCGGCAGCGGGTTCAGGCCGCGGAAGCCGTCGGCGAACCCGGTGACGCCGTCCTTGCCGCGGAAGTACTCGCGGAAGGAGGTGCCGAAGACGAGCCGGAGGATCTCGGCCGCGGCGATCGTGACGATCGCGAGGTAGTCGGCCCGCAGCCGCAGCGTCGGCACACCCAGGATCAGCGCCAGGGCCACCGCGAAGAGGATCGCGATGAGCATGGCCGGGATGGTCGGGATGCCGCTGGTCGCGATGGCGGCACCCATGATGTAGCCGCCGATCGCGAGGAACGCGGCCTGGCCGAAGTTGAGCAGGCCCGAGTAGCCGAACTGGATGTTCAGGCCGATGGCGGCGAGGCAGTAGGAGATGGCCACGTAGCCGAACCCGTCGTGGAGGGCTCCGGTGAATGCGTCGATCATGTCGAGTCCTTCCTCAGCCGATCCTCTGGGCCCGACCGAGCAGGCCCTGTGGCCTGAACAGGAGGACGATGATGAGCAGGATCATCGCGCCGGCGTACTTCAGCTCCGACGGGATCAGCAGCGTCGAGGTCTCGACGAAGAGGCCGATGATGATCGACCCCAGCATCGCGCCCCAGATCGAGCCGAGACCGCCGACGCAGGTGGCGGCGAAGATGAGCAGCAGCACCTGCGCGCCGAGCTGGTAGGTCACCGACTGGGAGAAGCCCAGGAAGGCGCCGCCCAGACCGGCCAGCGCGGCCCCGAAGATCCACACGGTCGTGATGACCCGGTTGACGTTGATGCCGGTGGACGCGGCGAGCGCCGGGTTGTCCGACACCGCGCGGGTGGCGCGGCCGAGCCGCGTGAACTGCAGCGCCAGCGTCACCGCGATCAGCGTCAGCAGGCTGACCAGGATGATCACGACGTCGCGGGTGGTGTAGGTGAACAGGCCGAAGGCGTCCTGGCCGGCCGGCGTGACGTACTCGCGGTAGGTCAGGGCGCGGCCGCCGGTGAAGTACTGGTAGAGGTTGCGCAGCAGGAACTGCAGGCCGATCGAGACGATCATCATCGCGATCAGACCGGTGCCGCGGCGGCGCAGCGGGGCCCACAGGCCCTTGTCGTTGAGCCAGCCGAAGCCCGCGGAGAGCACCACCGCCAGCAGCACCGAGACCATGATCGGCAGCCCGAAGACACGGTTGCCCATGTAGGTCATCACCGCACCGAAGGTGACCAGCTCGCCGTGCGCGAAGTTGGTCAGGCCGGTGGTGCCGAAGACCATCGAGAGGCCCAGCGCGCCGAGCGAGAGCACGATGCCGAACAGCAGGCCGTTGTAGAGCAGCTGCGGCACCTGGTCCCACTTGGTGGAGACCTGGCGGTCGTCCGGGCCGAGGGCGAAGTTGGCCGTCACCGTGCTGAGGCTGCCTGTGGGCCGCAGGGTGTCGGGCGCTCCCTCGCGGAGGTCGACGCCGTCGGGGAGGGTGTCGGTGTCGAGGGACACGGTGAGGGTGCCGGTGTCGGAGGCCGGCACGGCCACCTCGAAGCGTCCCTCCTCGTTGCTCTCGGCGGTGTACTGACCGCCGTCGCTGGTCTCCACGTCGACGGTGACACCGGGGACCGGCGCGTTGTCGTCGGCGGAGTTGCGCAGCGTGCCCACGACCGTGCGGTCGCCGTCGGCGGCCTGCGCCGTCCCGGACAGCGCCAGCACCGCGAACAGGCTGGTCGCCAGCAGCAGGAGCAGCGTCACGGCGGGGCCGCGGCGACGCGCCCCCTGGGGCGCTCGTCGACTCGAGGGCGACATGGTCCTCCATTCAGCAAAGGGTCCGGGCGTCTGGGCACCCGGCGCGAGCCGGGCCGGCAGACGACTCGGCTGCGGGGGTGAGCATAGGGCGTGGGGTGATCTCCAGCACCGTCACGTGGAGCCTGCGGCACGGCCGTTACCGGACTGTTTCCTTCCGGCGTCGTCCAGGCACCCCCTGGAGCGGGTCCAGGATGATCCTGCAGGCCGGAGGTGGTCCACGGGTCCTCGTGACCGGTCTGGTCCACGACGGCTAGCCTCGTGCCGTGACCGAGCAGAGCGGGGTGCCCACGGCGACGACCGGCCGACCGCGGGTCGTCATCGCCGAGGACGAGGCCCTGATCCGGATGGACCTCGCCGAGATGCTCGACGAGGAGGGGTACGCCGTCGTCGGCCAGGCCGAGGACGGGGAGAAGGCCGTCGCGCTCGCCACCGAGCTGCGTCCCGACCTGGTCATCCTCGACGTGAAGATGCCGCGGCTGGACGGCATCGCGGCTGCCGAGCAGATCGCCCGGGCGCGCATCGCCCCGGTGGTGATCCTGACCGCCTTCAGCCAGCGCGACCTGGTCGAGCGCGCTCGCGACGCGGGCGCGATGGCCTACCTCGTCAAGCCCTTCGACCAGGGCGACCTCGTGCCCGCCGTGGAGATGGCGATGAGCCGCTTCGCCGAGCTGCGCCAGGTGGAGTCCGAGGTCGCCGACCTCACCGAGCGGCTGGAGACCCGCAAGGTCGTCGACCGCGCCAAGGGCGTGCTCCAGGAGAGCCTCGGCCTGAGCGAGCCCGAGTCGTTCCGCTGGATCCAGAAGACCGCGATGGACCTGCGGCTGTCGATGCGCCAGGTCGCCGAGGGCGTGGTCACCCACGGTCCTGCGGTCGGCGGCGGCGACGCCCCGACCGGCGACTGAGCGACCCCCTCGGCGGCGGGCCTCGCCACAGGGCCTCGCCGCAGGGCCTCGCCGCAGGGCCTCAGCGCAGGGCGACGACCAGGGCGGTGAGCAGCGGTGCCACCACCAGCGCTGGCAGCAGGTCGGCGACCTTGACCTGCTTGACGTCGAGCAGCCGCAGCGCGACGCCGACCAGCAGCAGCCCTCCCGTCGCGGTGAGCGCGGCGAGGTGGGGGTCGGGCACGAAGCTGCCGAGCCCCGCCCCGAGCGCGGTCAGCCCGCCCTGGATCGCCACCAGCGAGACCACGCTCGCGCCGACGCCCCAGCCGAAGGACGCCGCGAACGCGATCGAGGCGAAGCCGTCCAGCGCGCTCTTGAGCAGCAGCTGGTCGGCGCCGTTGCCCAGCCCCTCGTTGATCGACCCCAGGATGGTCAGCGGCCCCACGCAGAAGACGAGGGAGCTGACCACGAAGCCCTGCACGAAGCGCTCCCGCGCGGCGGCGTCGGCCGGCGCGCCGGACCGGGCCACGCGGCGCACGGCGGCCCGCTGGAGCACGCCACCCAGGGCCTCGATGCGGTCCTCGAGCCGCAGCAGCGAGCCCACGATGCCCCCGACCAGGACCGAGCCCAGGACGATCAGCATCGGGGCGGCCCCGCCGACCGCGTCGGAGAGCACCTCGTCGCCGACAGCCGCCGCCGAGGTGCCCGCGATCAGGAGCGTCACCAGGCCCAGCCCGTCGGTGACCACCGTGCGGGTCCGCTCGGGCAGGCGGTGCCCGACCAGCGTGCCGACGAGGGCCCCCAGGAGCACCGTCGTGGCGTTGACGAGCGTGCCGAAGCCGGGGAACACTCCGAACTCCTTTACGAGTGAACTACGAGGCGGGCTAGTCTCTCACCGTCCCTCTCCGCCGCGCGTGGTCGCCACGAACGGCAGTCCCGCCACGGAGGTCCCATGCCGCGTCTCGCGCCCGTCATCCGCGAGGCCACGCCGTCCGACGCCGACCTGCTGCTGCAGCTGTGGGCCGAGACGACGCGGACCGGGGAGGCCGACGACCAGGCGCGCCGCGACGCGGTGCAGGCGCTGGCCAACACCGCCGCCGACCCCGAGGCCATGCTCCTCGTGGCCGAGGGCGACGACCGGATCGTCGCGGCGCTCTTCCTCGCGCGCGGCCCGATCTCGCCGCTCTCGCTCGACCACGCGGTGCACACCTCCTACCTGGTGGTCGCCCCGAGCCACCGCCGGCACGGCTACGCCCACGCGCTGATGGAGGCCGCGGTCTCCTGGGCCGAGGAGAAGGGCGTGGAGCAGATGAGCGCCTTCACCGACGGCAGCCGCGAGACCAACCGGTTCCTCGCGCGGCTGGGGCTCGGCACGGTCGCGACCGTCCGCCTGGCCAGTACCGCCGCGCTGCGCAAGAAGCTCTCGGTCGAGCGGGCCCGGAGCGCCGCCGGGAGCAACCGTCACCTCGTCGAGGTGCTGGCCCAGCGTCGTACGGCACGACGCCGCCAGGCCGGGGCCTGACCCCTCCTCCCGGGGTCCCGCGGCCGCGGGCCACCGCCCCGGGCGCTGTCGGTGCGGCGGGTTAGGGTCGGCGCGTGGCCGAGTCAGCACCGATCCAACGTCCGCGCCTGCTCCTCCTCGACGGGCACTCGCTGGCCTACCGGGCGTTCTACGCGCTGCCGGTGGAGAACTTCTCGACCACGACGGGGCAGCACACCAACGCGGTCTACGGCTTCACCGCGATGCTCATCAACGTGCTCCGCGACGAGGAGCCCACGCACCTCGCCGTCGCCTTCGACGTCTCCCGCGAGACCTTCCGCGCCGCGGAGTACGCCGAGTACAAGGCCAACCGGGCGACCTCGCCGAGCGAGTTCTCCGGTCAGGTCGGGCTGATCAAGGAGGTGCTCGACGCCCTCAACGTGCCGTTCGTCGAGAAGCCCGGCTTCGAGGCCGACGACGTGATCGGCACCCTGGCGACCCAGGCCGTCGCCGATGACTTCGACGTCCTGATCTGCTCCGGCGACCGCGACTCCTTCCAGCTGGTCAACGAGCGCACCACCGTGATCTACCCGATGCGCGGGGTGTCGGAGATGAAGCGCATGACCCCGGCGGCGGTGGAGGAGAAGTACAAGGTCCCGCCGAGCCGCTACCCCGAGCTGGCCGCGCTGGTAGGGGAGACCTCCGACAACCTCCCGGGCGTCCCGGGCGTGGGTGCGGGCTTCGCCGCCAAGTGGATCAACCTCTACGACGGCCTCGACAACGTCATCGCCCGGGCCGACGAGATCACCGGCAAGAAGGGTGAGGCGCTGCGCGAGCACCTCGGCCAGGTGATGCGCAACCGCCAGCTCAACGCCCTGGTCACCGACCTCGACCTGCCGCTGGCGCCCGACGAGCTCGCGCTGCGCCCGTGGGACCGCCAGCAGGTCCACACGCTCTTCGACAGCCTGGAGTTCCGGGTGCTGCGCGACCGGCTCTTCGAGACGCTCTCCTCGCCGGAGGAGATCGACGGGTCCGGGTTCGAGCTCGACGGCACCCGGCTCGAGCCCGGTCAGGTGGCCGACTGGCTGGGCGCGCACGCCCAGGGCGGCGACCGGGTCGGCGTGCACGTCGAGGGCAGCTGGCGCTCGGGCACCGGCGAGGTGCTCGCACTGGCCCTGGCCACGGGGTCGGGCAGTGCCGCGCACGTCGTCGTGGCGACGCTGACCCCCGAGGACGACGCCGCCCTGACGACCTGGCTGGGCGACCCGGCGTACCCCAAGGTGCTGCACGACGCCAAGGGCCCGATCCTGGCGCTGACCGCCCGCGGCTGGCTGCTCGAGGGCCTCGAGCGCGACACCGCGCTGTCGGCCTACCTCGCCCGCCCCGACCAGCGCTCCTACGACCTGGCCGACCTGACCGTGCGCTACCTCAAGCGCGAGCTGCGCCAGGGCGCGGTCGACGACGGCCAGCTGAGCCTGGAGGGCCTCGACGACGACACCGCCGACGAGGCCTCGCAGACCGCGATGCTGCACGCGAGCGCGGTGCTCGACCTCGCGGCCGCCCTCGACGAGGAGCTGGAGGACCGGGGTGGCACCCGGTTGCTCTCCGACGTCGAGCTGCCGCTGATCGGCGTGCTGGCCCGGCTCGAGCAGGTCGGCATCGCCGTGGACCGCGACCTGCTCGACGGCCTGGAGCAGGAGTTCGCGGCCGGGGTGCGCGAGGCCGCCGACGACGCCTACGAGGTGATCGGCAAGGAGATCAACCTCGGCTCGCCCAAGCAGCTGCAGGTCGTGCTCTTCGACGAGCTCGACATGCCCAAGACCAAGCGCACCAAGACCGGCTGGACCACCGACGCCGACGCGCTCCAGGGCCTGTTCGAGAAGACCGAGCACCCGTTCCTCCAGCACCTGCTTCGCCACCGCGACGTGATCCGGCTGCGACAGACCGTCGAGGGGCTGCTCAAGACGGTCGCCGACGACGGCCGCATCCACACCACCTTCAACCAGCTGATCGCCGCCACCGGCCGGCTCTCGAGCACCGACCCCAACCTGCAGAACATCCCGATCCGCACCGAGGCCGGCCGCCGCATCCGTGAGGGGTTCGTGGTGGGCCCGGGCTTCTCGGAGCTGCTGACGGCCGACTACTCCCAGATCGAGATGCGGATCATGGCGCACCTCTCCGAGGACGTCGCGCTGACCGAGGCCTTCCGCTCGGGCCACGACTTCCACTCGGTGACCGCGGCGCGGGTCTTCGACGTCGAGCCCGCCGAGGTCACCTCGCAGATGCGGGCCAAGATCAAGGCGATGAACTACGGCCTGGCCTACGGCCTGTCGGCCTTCGGGCTCTCCCAGCAGCTGCGCATCGACACCAGCGAGGCGCGCGGGCTGATGGACGAGTACTTCGAGACCTTCGGCGGGGTGCGGGACTACCTCGGCGGCATCGTCGACGAGGCGCGCCGCTCCGGCTTCACCGAGACGATCCTCGGTCGGCGCCGCTACCTGCCCGACCTCACCAGCGACAACCGTCAGCGACGCGAGATGGCCGAGCGGATGGCGCTGAACGCCCCCATCCAGGGGTCGGCGGCCGACCTCATCAAGGTGGCCATGCTCGGGGTGGACCGCGAGCTGACCCGCCAGGGCCTGGCCTCGCGGATGCTGCTGCAGGTGCACGACGAGCTCGTCTTCGAGGTGGCCGAGGGGGAGCGCGAGCAGCTCGAGGACCTGGTGCGCCGCGAGATGGGCGCTGCCGCCGAGCTCAGCGTGCCGCTGGACGTCTCGGTCGGCACCGGCCACAGCTGGCACGACGCCGCCCACTGACCCCGCAGGGTCCCTGCCGCAGCAGGTCAGGCCGAAGCGGCCGGCGTCGCCGTGCGGTCGCGCGACTCCGGGGCGCCGGGTCGCAGCCGGTGCAGGCTGGTCACCAGCAGCGCCACGAGGACGGCGGTGTCGATCAGCGTGACCACGACGGCCAGCCCGGTGGCGTCGTCGACCCCGCGGGTGGCCACGACCAGGGCGAGCAGGCCGGCCCACACGAAGTAGACCGACCAGCGCGACTGCCGGGCGACCACGCTGTAGACGAGCAGCTGCACCACCGAGAGCACGGTGCCGAGGATCGCGAACAGCCACAGCTGGTCGCGGATCTCGGCGTACTCCGGTCCACCGACGAAGACCAGGGCCAGCCCGCTCAGCAGCCAGGCCCCGAGGGTGCTGACGACCCCCAGTGCGAGGACGAGCGCGATGCTCCGCACCAGGGCTCCCCGGCGGTTCTCGCTGTCCGACATCGAGGGGAACGCCACGATCACCACGAACTGCGGCAGGAACAGCACCGCCTTGACCAGGATCAGGCCGCCGGCGTACAGGCCCGACTGGTGGTCGCCGAGCACGTCGCGCGCCACGATCACGTCGGCGTTGGACAGGGCGAAGAAGGCCAGCAGCGCGTGGGAGTTGCGGAACGTCTCGCCCAGGATGCTCCGCTCGTCGTGGTGCCCGGTGACGGGCCCGCGGCGGTGCGGCGAGGAGCGGCGCAGCGCCCACCACCCGACGGCGACCGGGGCGAAGAACGCGATCAGCACGGCGAGGACGGCGACCGTCTCGGTGGGGCGCCACGCCAGCAGCGCGCCGCCCACCAGCAGCCGGGAGACCCCGGCGGCGAGGTAAAGGGCGGCGAGCGCGCGCCACCGCCGCTCGCCCTGGAGGATCCCGGCCTGCGCCCCCATCAGCGTCATCGGCAGCACGGTGAACGCGACGAGCACCGCCGTCGGCACGCTGTCGAGGTTGAGCAACCGGTCCAGGACGGGGGAGAGCAGCAGGCACAGCAGCGCCAGCACCGCCGCCGTCCCGACCGCCACCCGCAGCAGGGCGCGCTCGACCTCGCCGACGCTCTCGGGGTGGGCGGCGATGCGGCGTGCGCCCACGGTCTGCAGCCCGAGCTGCAGCACCCCGAGCACCAGCAGCAGGCCCATCACCGCGGCGAAGGCGCCGTAGCTGCCCGGGCCGAGCAGCCGCGCCGCCAGGATCGTGTAGCCGTAGGTGGTGACGTTCATGACCGCCATGGCCACGGCGATGACGCTGCCCCCGCGGGTCCAGTCGTCCCGGGGCTCGGGCTGCTCGGTCACCCGGTCGAGACTACGGGGGGCACGTCCGGTCGCGGTGTAGGTGGTTGGATCTGCTCGACCGCACGGCAGGAGGTGAGCCATGGCGACCCACCCGCACGCCGGCGCCCGGAGCCGCACGCTGCTGCCGGACCTGTGGGTCGTCCTGCTGTCGGTGCTGCTGCTGGGACCGGTGCTCTCGCCCGGCTTCGTGCTGACCTACGACATGGTGTGGGTGCCCGACCTGGCCCTGACGCGCGACGCGCTCGGTGTCGGCTCGGCCCTCCCGAGGGCCGTCCCGTCGGACGCGGTCGTGGCCGTGCTCGACGAGGTCGTGCCCGGGGCGCTGCTCCAGAAGGTCGTGCTGCTCGGCTGCCTCCTCGGCGCCGGGACCGGGGTCGCGAGGCTCGCCCGCCCGTCGGTGGTGGTGCGCCTCGTGACGGCCTCGGTCTACCTGTGGAATCCGTTCGTGGTGGAGCGGCTGACCATGGGTCACTGGCCCGTGCTGGTCGGCTACGCGGTGGCGCCGTGGGTGGTGCTCGCGCTCCGGTCCTGGCGCCGCGACGGTCGGCTGCCCCTGCGGCTGCTGTGGCTGCTGCCCCTGGGGAGCCTGTCGGCCAGCACCGGGGTGGTGCTGGCGGTCCTGGCCGTGGTGCTGGCGCTCGTGCTGCGGGTCCGCCGCGCGGCGTACGTCGTGGTGGTGGTGGTGCTCGCGAACGCGCCGTGGCTGGCGTCCGGGTTGCTGCACGTGGGGGTCGCGACCTCCGACGCCGGCGGTGCGGCGCAGTTCGCCCTGCACGACGAGGGCGCCGTGCCCGGTCCCCTCGCGGCGCTCACGCTGGGCGGGATCTGGAACGCCGAGGTCGTGCCCGACGCCCGGACCGGCGCCCTGGGCTGGCTGGCGTTGGTCGTGCTGGTCGGCCTGGCCGCGCTCGGCGTCGCCGGCCTGCGGAGGCACCTGGGGGGTCGCGCCGCAGCGGGTCTGGCGGCCTGCGCCGTGCTGGGCTGGGCGGTCGCGGTGCTGTCGTGGGCGGCGCCGGGGGCCGTGGGCTGGCTCGCCGCGACGGTGCCGGGTGGCGGCCTGGTGCGGGACACCACCCGGCTGCTGGCGCTGACGGCGCCGGTGCTGGCGCTGCTGGTCGGCGAGGGTGCCGGCCGGCTCGTCCAGGTCCTGCCCCGGCCGGCGAGGCCGGGGGCGGGCGTCGTCGTGGCGCTGCTCCCGATCGCGCTGCTCCCCGGCGTCGCCTGGGGCGCGGGCGGTCGCCTGGTGCCCACCGACTACCCGCCGGACCACGCCGTGGCTCGGGAGGCCGTGCGGGACGCGGTGGCGTCGAGGCAGGACGGCGACGCGGTGCTGCTGCCGTTCTCGAGCTACCGGCAGCCCGCGTGGAACGGCGACCGGAAGGTCCTGGACCCCACCGGTCGTTACCTCGGGATCGACGTGGTCGCCGACGACGCGCTCTCGGTCGACGGCGTCGAGCTGCCGGGGGAGGACCCCCGGGCCGCGCGGGTGGGGCGGGCCCTGGAGGAGGCGGACCCGCGCGGGCGGGCGATCGCCCTCCGTGAGGAGGGGGTGGGCCTCGTCGTGGTCGAGCGCGGTGCCGGTGCGGCGCCGGTGGTCACGGGGCGGGTGGTGCACCACGGGCCGGAGCTGCAGGTGCTCGCCCTCGGGCCGGTGACGCCCGCCCCGCCCCCGCGTGGCTGGTGGGCCGTGATGGCGGTCGCCTGGGCGGCGTACGTCGTGGTGGGGCTCGGCGGAGCGGTGGCCGGCCTGGTCCAGACCTGGCGCCGGCGCCGCGCACGGGTGGATGCGTGAGAAGTCCGACTTCCTTGCTACGGTCTGCCCTGACTCAGGGAGGTCAAAAATGGTGGGTTCGTCGCTCGTGACGACCGTTGTCAGTGTTCTCGCAGGCGGCGCCGTCGCCGCCGTCAGCGTCGTCGGTCTGGTGAGCTCGCAGACGAGCCCCCCGGCCAAGTCGCCGGTGGACGTCACCGCGCCGGTCGCGATCGACTACGGCAGCAACACCTGATCCACCCCTGACCCCCGAGCCCGACCTGCTGGCCGACGACGGACGCTCACGTCTCGTCGGGGTCCTGGCTCTCGATACGCCGACCGGCCAGCACCTCGCGGAGGACCACCGCAAAGGACTCCTGTGCGTGCTCCCAGGTGTAGGCGTGGCTCATCCGCTGTGCCCCCTCGCCCAGCCTCGCGCGCAGGTCTGCGTCCTGCAGCACGCGACGGAGCGCGCCGGTGAACTCCGCGGGCTCGTCGACGAGCAGTCCGGAGACGCCGTCGGCGATCGACTCGCGGGTCCCGCCCGCGCTCGCATAGGCGACCGCCGGCGTGCGGTGCATGCCGGCCTCGCCCACGACGAGGCCCCACCCCTCCTTAAGCGACGGCAGGGCCAGGACCCACGCCTCCTGGTAGACCTCGTGCTTGCGCCGCTCGTCGACGTGGCCCTCGAAGACGGCGAGCCCGGGCGCGTGCGCGGCGGCGTACTCGTGCAGCTCGCCCTCCCACCAGCCGCTGCCGACGACGTGCAGGCGTAGCCCCGGGAGCTCTGCCTGCAGCGCGGCGACCGCGTCCACGGCGTGCTCCACCTGCTTGTGGGGCACCAGCCGGCCGACCACCGCGACCACCGGCTCGGGCGCCTTGCCCTGCCCGGTCGGCACGAGCGGGTCGGTGCCGTTGTGCACCACGGCGATGCGCGGGCCGCGCACCCCGAGCTCGCGCAGCTCCGAGCGGGTGGCGCGGGACACGGCGACGTACTGGCTGCGTCGGTACAGGCGCGGTGCCAGCCGGTGCTCGATCCACCACCCGACGCGGCCGACGAGGCCCGGGTAGACGACCGGCCACTGCTCGCGGTGCACGTGGTGCACCAGGACGACGACGGGTGCCCGGGTGGCGAGCCGGGAGAAGAAGGGCAGGCCGTTCTGGACGTCCACGACCAGGTCCGGTCGGCCGAGGTCGCCACGGCGCAGCGCCCGCACGCCGGCGGCGTACACCGAGAGCTTGGAGCCGCGGCGCACGAACCTGATCCCGTCGACCACCTCGTCCGGGGGAGCTGCGGCGTGCGCGGCGCAGAAGATCGTGACGTCGGCGCCGCGGTGCACGAGCCCGGCGGCAATCTGCTCGAGGTAGCGCTCGGCCCCTCCGCCCTCGGGGTTGCGGGTGTCACGCCAGCTCAGGAAGACGACGTGAGCGCCGTCGAGGGGTTCCAGGGCTGACATGCGCGCCACGGTAGACCCCCGGGTACGCTCGCCCGCGTGTCCACCCCCCGAGACGCCGTACGCACGCCTCAGGGCGGTGGGTGGCGGCCGACGACGTCGCGCGCGGTGCGTCTGCTCGGGGAGTTCCGCCACGAGCAGACCGACCCCGCGCGCTTCTACGGGGCCCTCGCCGAGGACTCGGCCGCCCAGCTCGACCACTTCGCCGACCTGCGGGGCGCGCTCATGCTCGACGTGGGGGGCGGCCCGGGATACTTCCGGTCGGCCTTCGAGGGGCGGGGCGCCAGCTACCTCGCCCTCGACGCCGACGCGGGGGAGCTCGCGGGTGCCGGTGACGTGGACCGGGGCACCGTCCTGGGCAGTGGCATGCGGCTGCCCTTCCGCGACGCCGCCTTCGACGTCTGCTACTCCAGCAACGTGCTCGAGCACGTGCCCGACCCCTGGCTCATGGCCGACGAGATGGTGCGGGTGACCCGGTCCTCGGGCACCGTCTTCCTCAGCTGGACCCTGTGGTGGGGCCCGCACGGCGGCCACGAGACCGCACCGTGGCACTTCCTGGGCGGGCGCCACGCCCGCCGCCGCTACCTGCGCCGCCACGGGCACGAGCCCAAGAACCGGTACGGCGAGTCGCTGTTCGCGGTGACCGTGCGCGACGCCCTCCGGTGGGTCTCCCGCCAGCAGGACGCCGAGGTGGTCGCACTCCTGCCGCGCTACAACCCGCGCTGGACGTGGTGGCTGCTCCGGGTGCCCGTCCTGCGCGAGGTCCTGACGTGGAACCTCGTGATCGTGCTGCGCAAGCGGTGAGCGCCGCGGCACCCGCGGCGTCGCGCACGGCAGCAGGCCCGACTCGCCTGCGCCTGCTGGCCGGCTGCGCCCTGCTCGCGGGCCTGGCGTTCGTGCAGTCGCCGGGACTCCTGGTCGCCGACACCAAGTTCGACCTGGCGGTCGACCCCGGCGGCTTCCTGGCCCGCTCGCTGCACCTCTGGGACCCGGCCGGGACGTTCGGCCAGCTGCAGAACCAGGCCTACGGCTACCTGTGGCCGATGGGGCCGTTCTTCTGGCTGGGCGACGTGCTCGGCGTCCCCGGGTGGGCCGTGCAGCGCGGCTGGTGGGCGCTGGTGCTGTGCGTGGCCTTCGTCGGGTGCTCCAGGCTCGTGCAGGCGCTCGGTGTCCGGTCGGACCTGGCGACCCTGCTCGCCGCGTTCGCCTACGCCCTCTCGCCCCGCATGCTCACCACCATCGGGCCGATCTCGATCGAGGCGTGGCCCAGCGCGGTCGCCCCCTGGGTGCTGCTGCCCCTGGTCCTCGGGTCACGGTCGGGATCGCCCCGCAGGGCCGCGGCCCTGTCGGCGCTGGCCGTCGCCATGGTCGGCGGCGTCAACGCGGCGGCGACCTTCGCCGTCCTCCCGCTCGGGGTGGTCTGGCTCCTCACCCGCTCGCGGGGCCGGCGTCGCCGCGAGCTGCTGCTGTGGTGGCCCGTCTTCACGCTGCTCGGCACGCTGTGGTGGCTGGTGCCGCTGTTCACGCTGGGTGCCTACAGCCCGCCGTTCCTGGACTTCATCGAGAGCAGCTCGATCACCACCTTCCCGACCACCCTCTTCGACGCCCTGCGGGGGACCAGCAACTGGGTCCCCTACGTGTCGGCCGAGTCGCGTGCAGGCAACGAGCTGCTCACCCAGGGGTACCTCGCGGTCAACGGTGCCGTGCTCGTCGGGCTGGGGCTGGCGGGCATCGCCTGGCGACGCAACCCGCACCGGCTGTTCCTCTCGCTCTCGGTGCTCGTGGGCCTGCTCATGGTGACCGCGGGCCACCAGGGCAGCGTGCAGGGCCTGGGTGCGGCGTGGCTGGGCGACCTCCTGGACGGCGCGCTCGCGCCGCTGCGCAACGTCCACAAGTTCGACCCCGCCGTGCGGTTGCCCCTGGTGGTCGGTCTCGCGGTCGCGGTCGAGGGGCTGTGGGCAGGAGCGCGGGCTGCTGGCAGGGGGACCGCCCCCCGGTCCGAGCGCATCAACCGCGGCATCGCGGTCGGCGTGGCGATGCTCTCGGTGGTGGTCGCCGCCAGCCCGGCTCTCGCGACCCGGCTGGCACCGTCCAACCCGGTGCTGGAGGTGCCGGGGTACTGGCGCGCGACGGCGGCCTGGCTGGACGACAACGCCCAGCAGGGGACCACCTTGCTGGCTCCGGGGTCTGGCTTCGCCAGGTACCTGTGGGGCACGCCTCGGGACGAGCCGCTCCAGTACCTCACCGGTGTGGACTGGGCCGTCCGCAACGTGATCCCGCTGACGCCCCCGGGCAACATCCGGATGCTCGACCGGATCGAGGCGGCCCTCGCCCAGGGCGAGGGGTCGGCGGCGCTGGTGCAGTACCTCCAGCGAGCCGGTGTCCGCCACCTCGTGGTGCGCAACGACCTGGTGCCCGGCGACGACGTGCCCGACCCGGTCCTGGTCCACCAGGCGCTCGACGACAGCCCCGGGGTGGAACGGGTGGCCCGCTTCGGCCCGGCCGTGGGGTCGCGTGCGTTCCTGTTCGACGGCGAGACGCGGTTGGTCGTGGACGGCGGCTGGCAGCGGGAGTACCCCGCGGTGGAGGTGTTCGAGGTCCCTCCCGGTCCGGCTGGTCGTACCGGCCCGCCCGTGGTCGTCGCAGGTGGACCCGAGGACCTGACCGACCTGCTCGACCTGGACGTGGTCGGCGCCGGTCCCACCGTGCTCGCCGCTGACCTGCCCGAGGACCGCGTGCAGGCATCGGCGACCGCGGGTCTCGTGCTGACCGATGGTCTGCGTGCCCGGGAGCGCGACTTCGCCCGCCTGCACGACGGGGCCTCGCCCACCTCGACCCCGGGGGACTCTCGACGAACGGGCAACCCGAGGCGGGACTACCTGGCCGCAGGCCAGGACCGGTGGTCGACGCGAGCTCGGCTCGTCGGGGCCAGGAGCGTCTCCGCGTCGTCGTCTGCCAGTGATGCGGGGGCCGCCGGTGGGTCGCGCCGCGGTCAGCTGCCCTACGCCGCCCTCGACGGTGACCCGACGACGGAGTGGACGTCCGACCGGGCCGCCACCGGACGCGACCGGTGGCGCCTGCAGCTGTCGACGCCGCGTTCCGTCGACGAGGTGCGGCTCATCGGCGGGGCGAGCGGTGAACCCGGCACCCAGCTGCGGGTGCGCACGCAGGGAAGTGTCTCGGCACTGGTGAGCCTGGACCCGGGCGAGCGACGTCGGGTCGAGCTGGACGGTGGGGTGACCGACTGGGTGGGGGTCGAGACCGTGGGCGATACCGGGGGCCTGGCGCTCGCCGAGGTCGAGGTCGACGGCCTCGACGTCGATCGCCGCCTCGACCTCCCGGCCCTTCCGGAGGCTGCCGGTCCTGTGGACGCCGTCGTGCTCCGTCCCGACCTCGACCCCCGCACCGGGTGCGCCGAGATCGACGAGCAGGTGCGGTGCCGTCCGGATCAGGCGGTGGCCAGCGAGGAGCCGGGGGTGGCCCACCGCCGCGTGCGCCTCCCGGTCGGGGCGCAGTACCGACCCGAGCTGAGCGTGACTCCCCGGCCGGGAGCAGCACTCGACGCACTGCTCTCCTCGGCGCAGCCGGTGAACGTGACGGCCTCGTCGACGGGCGTCGCCGACCTGCGGGCGTCGGCGGCGGCGGCCGTGGACGGCGATCCCGGCACGAGCTGGTCGGCCGACGCGGACGACGAACGCCCGGCGCTGTCCTTCGGGTGGTTGCGCCCGCAACGCATCACCGGCGTGCGGCTCTCGCTTCCCGACACGGTCCCGGCTGCACGCCCCCTCCGGGTGACCCTGACCTGGCCCGACGGGGAGCGTGCGGTGAGACTGGGCGAGGACGGGGATGCACGCTTCCCCGCGATCCGCGTGCGGCAGCTCCGCGTGTCCGTGGACGAGGTCGAGGCGGTCGAGGACCTCGCCGCGTCCGACGACGGACGTGTCGGTGTCGGTATCTCCGAGATCCGCTTCGAC
This sequence comes from Marmoricola sp. Leaf446, assembly GCF_001424755.1. Taxonomy (GTDB): domain Bacteria; phylum Actinomycetota; class Actinomycetes; order Propionibacteriales; family Nocardioidaceae; genus Marmoricola. The sequence goes on along the minus strand of NZ_LMRF01000006.1, from coordinate 239,988 downwards.
GGTGAAGGCCTGTTGCCGCTGCGCCCGTCGGAACGGGTGCTCGACCGCGGCTGCGGGAGCGGACCTGCCGTTGGTGTGGGAGGCGTGACGCGTCCCTCGAGCGTGCGGGCCTCCGACGCGGCCATCTACCGGAACGAGGCGTTGCCGGCAGTGCTCTGCCGCCCCGGGGCGGTGCTCGGCACCTCACCCCGAGGCCGGACCACCGGCACCGTGGGTCTTCCGCCGGGAGCCACCGATGTGGTGCTGACGCCCTCGTCGACCTTCCGAGCCCGCGCTCTCGTACTGCGTCGCGACGGTTGGCAGCCCCCCGCCGCCACGGCGTCGGTGGTGCGGCGTGACGGGCCGGTCCAGGTCGCTGCCGAGTCGTCAGTCCCGACCGGCGTCCTCGACCTGCAGCAGAACGTCAACTCGGGCTGGTCGGCGACCCAGGACGGGCGGCAGCTGCGCCCGGTCACGGTCGACGGCTGGCGGCAGGGCTTCGAGGTGGCCGGCAGTGGGCCGGTACGTGCTCGGTTCGCCCCCGACACCACCTACCGGCTCGGCATGGCCGGGGGGCTGCTGGCCGCTCTGGTCCTGGTCGGGGCCGTGTCATGGCTCCTGGGCGTGGGCCGACGAGGGCCGGGATCCCGCCTGCCCGAGCTGCGGGCCGCCACCCTCCCGCCTGTGGCGGGCGGCACGATCGCCGTGCTGGCCGGGGCCCTGCTCGCAGGAGCCCCGGGTGCCGCGGTGGGCCTTGCCGTGGCCGTTGCCGGGTGGTTGCTGCCGCAGACCGGTCGTGCTGTCCTTCTGGTCGTGGCCGGGGCGCCCGTGATGGTCGCGTCGGTGGCCTACCTGCTGCTTCCCTGGGGCCAGCTCGGGCCCTGGGCCGGGACACTGGCCTGGCCGCACTACCTCGCGCTCACCTCCGTGCTCGCAGTGCCCGTGGCAGCCTGCCGGCCGGGGCGCCAGCTGCGCAGGCGCATGGCCGGCCGCTCGACGCACCTGTAGGCGATCTCGGCCGCGACCAGGCTCGCCACGACGGTGAGCAGGAAGATGCCGGCGAGGTTGCCCTGGAAGAGCTTCCACCCGGTCAGCCACATCACCAGGTGCAGGACCGGGAGGTGGAGGCAGAACAGGCTGTAGGAGGTCAGCCCCAGGTGGCGGAGGGGCCGCGAGGAGAACACCTGCCGGAACAGGCCGTCCTCGCAGAAGACGCCGGTCAGCACGACGACCGTGCCGATGCCTGCGTAGACCAGGTGCTTGAAGACGCCTTGCCCTGCGGTGGCGGGGGCCAGCATCGACGGACCGGCGAGTGGCGTCGCGCTGAGCAGCAGCAGCCCGCCTGCCAGGGCCCAGCAGACCCCCGGCTGCCGGCCGAGAGCCACCACCGGGGCCGTCAGCCGAGGCCAAGCGCTGCGGGTGTGGAGATCGTGCACCAGAGCGAGCCCGATACCGGCGGCGAACCAGGTCAGGTACGCCGGCAGCCACTGACCCGGCTGGCCCGGGACCCGATCGGTGAGGGCGGGCGCCACCCAGAGGTGCCACGCCACCGATGTCGCGAGCAGGGACGCCAGAAGCACGAGCAGTCGCGCGGGGCGCCACCCGGGACGTCGGCCCGTCCGGCGACGACGTCCCAGGCCGATCGTCATCAACAGGGGGAGAGCGAGGTAGAAGGTCGCCTCCACGGCCAGGCTCCACATCTGCGTGAGGCCGTCGGGGAGGCGGGGGCCGGTGAAGGTGTCGAGCAGCAGCAAGGTGCCCAGCCAGTCGAGGGGACCGCGTCCGGAGTTGGCCCGGATCAGGCCGAGCGCGAGCACCACCGTCACGGCGTACACGGGCAGGATGCGCAGCAGCCGTCTCCACAGGTAGCGGCCCACCGCTGGGGCGGGCGTGTCCTCGGTCGCCGCGGCGATCCACCCGCGGGAGAGCAGGAAGCCGGAGAGCACGAAGAAGATCGCCACGCCGACGTCGAGTCGGGCAAGGACCGTGCCCCAGACACCGTGCGCCGTGTAGGAGCCGGCCCAGAAGGCGGTGTGCGTGGTGAGCACCGCGAGAGCCCCGACGGCGCGGAGCGAGTCGAGGACCGGGAAGTCGTGGCGCGGGGCCGCGACGGTGCCGCTCACGCCGGTCCGAACGGCACGAGGTCGCCCACCTCGACGACGTCGACGCACAGGTTCGTGCCTGCGGGCAGGCCCGTCAGCCGGATCTCGTCGAAATCGCCGTTGTGGCGCACGAACAGGCTCTGCAGACCGGCCTCCAGGTCCACCTCGACCGCAACGCCACCCGCGACCAGCGTGGCCGAGGTGTCGCTCCCGAGGAGGTAGCCGACACGCAACCACGACAGCCCAGCGGGTGCCGTGCCGTCGAGGGGAACGGTCAGGGCAGGACCGTCGACGAGCCATCCGCACCCGGGAACGGGACCAGGCGCCGAACGCACCGTGGGGTCGACCGCGGCCTTGGACAGGGCACCGTCGTCGTCGACCACGTGCAGGTCGTCCGACACCGGCGGGAACGACACGTCCCCGGACAGCGGCGCGGCAAGGGTGCGCGTGTTGTTGCGGGGGAACACGAGCTCGGAGAGCACCCCATCCCGGGTGCGCAGCTCGGCCACGTCGACCGGGCCGGCGGCGGACAGGTCGGCTGCGAGCCGCCGCACGAACGGCTCGCTGTCGTTGCGGGTGTGCCACACGTGCGCGTACGTCGCGGCGCTCCAGGTGCCGCCCAGCACGACTGCCGTGGTCAGGGCAGCCACCAGGACTCGAGGGGGCGGCGCGACGAGCGGACGCTGTCGCGCCGAGCTGCTCTCCACGGCACCCGGTAGCGGCATCGTGGCCAGGCCCAGGCCCAGCGCGAGCAGCACCCCGGCCTCGGTCAGGAACCGGTACTCCAGGCCTGCCACCTGCGCGGCGGACGACCGGGTGCTGGCCACCAGCCAGACCAGGGCGGCGACGTAGCCGACCAAGGGGACCCACGCCCGCAGGGTCCGGCTGCGTCGCAGCGCGATCCACGCGACCACGACGAGGAGGACGCACCACGTGAGTGCCACCAGCAGCGGGGGAGGGTCGGCGAGCGCCGTCGGTGGCGCGGGGTCGTACCAACGCCACGGTCCGCCGAGGATCCCGGTCGGCAACGTCCGGCCGTACACGTCGCCGGCGAGGGCTGCGACCACGGAGACGGACGGGCGCGTGGTGATCTGCTCCACCTGCGTGAGGTAGTAGGCGGTGTAGGCACCCCCCAGGGCGGCCAGCACGGCGATCGCCGGACGGCGTGCACCGAGGACGACGGCCGCACGACGCAGCGGACCGCCGTGAGCGAAGTACGCCAGGGAGACGAAGGCGAGCACGGGAAGCGTCAGCACCGCCCGGACGTCGAAGCACAGGCCCAGCGTCACCCATGCCGCGACCAGGATGACCCAGCGCGGTTCCCGGGTGCGCATGGCGCAGACCCACGAGCCGACAGCGAGGGTGAGCGCGACCTGCACGGGCACCAGGTTGATCGCCGCGGCCCACCAGACGAAGCCCGGCACGGTGATCGCCGTGCTGAGGTAGACGGCCAGCGGCACGAGGACACCTGGACGCGGTCCGAAGACGCGGACCAGGGTCCAGAGCATGGCCAGGCCTGCGCAGGCCTGGAGCACGAGCGACGTGGTGGCTGCGAGCGGCCAGTCGACCGGTCCGCCGCGTGCCACGAGCATGATGAGCAGCCGGGCACCCGGCATGACGTGGCCGTTGTACGGCTCGGCCAGCCACGCTGGACCGAGGTCCGCGCTGCCGGCGTCGTCGAGGTAGACGTAGTCGTCGAGGAAGAAGAACGCGGGGTAGACGACCCAGGCGCGGAACCCCACGGCCGCCACCACGAGAGCGAGTCCTGCTCCCACGACGCCGGCCGGGGTGCGGACGCGGCCCGCCGCACGGGCCAGCGTCCGAGCCGTCGTCCGGCTTCGGTCCCGGCCCGGCCCCGAGTCGTCGTCGTCCCGTGCCGGACCGTCGCCCGCCCGGGTGTCGACAGAGGCGGCGGACGTCATGGAGCGCATCCTCCCACCCGCCCGGACACGGAGGCGGCCCACTGGTACGGACCAGTTGCGTAACGACACGGTGACGGGTGCTGCCCCTGTGTTACCGGCGGGTTAAGGTCTCGAGACAAATCCTTGGGAGGGGACAGAATGCGCAAGTTGGCGCCGTTGTTGTTCGCGCTGGGCGCGTTCCTGCTCGTGGCCGGGTTGGTGGCCCTGATCTGGGCGCCGGGCGTGGTGAAGAAGACCCCGCTGGACGTGGACTCGACCACGCGCCTCGAGGGGCAGGTCGAGAAGCTGAACACCTCGACCGGCGAGCTGGAGCAGAACCCCGCCAAGGCCGAGAGCATCACCAAGGCCGACAGCGAGAACTCCACGGACTCCGTCGTGCTGTTCGCCAGCAGCCAGTGCCTCGTCATCGACGTCGACGACGCCCCCGACTGCGTGGACGGCGACGACCCTCGGCTGGTGACGGCCTCGACCGACACCTTCGCCACCGACCGCAAGACCGCCCTGGCCGTCGACAGCGACGCGCTGCCGGCCGACGCGGTGCCGCACTCCGGCGTCATCAACAAGTGGCCCTTCGACGCGGCCAAGAAGACCTACCCCTACTGGGACGGCGCCGTCGGCGACGACGTGCCGGCCGTGTTCGACCGCACCGAGACGGTGCGCGGCCTCGAGGTCAACGTCTACGAGGTGTCGGTCCAGGACGCGGAGATCCAGATCGCGGAGGGCGTCGACGGCACCTACGACGACGCCAAGGAGATCTGGGTCGACCCCGCGACGGGGTCGATCATCAACCAGATCGATGACCAGCAGCGCTACCTCGCCAGTGGCGACAAGGTGCTCGACCTGCAGCTCGCCTTCACCGACGCGCAGGTGGCCGCCAACGTCGAGGACGCCAAGGACAACGCCGCCAGCCTCAAGCTGATCACCTTCTGGGTGCCGATCATCGGCATCGTCGCCGGGCTGCTCGTCATCCTCGCCGGCGTCCTGCTTCTGCGGCGCGGCCGCCGCTCGGGTGGCGCCCACGTGGCCGACGCGGACGACCGCGAACCGACCCGCGTCTGACGGGTGGTTCGGGGCCCGGCGCGAGCCGGGTCCGCGGTCGCGCCCGGCCGCAGCCTCAGGCCCGGCGGGCCCGGAAGATCGCCGTCCCCGGGGTGAGCACCCCGCGCACCCGTGACCAGCCGCCCCAGGTGCGGTCGTGGTCCTCGGGCCACTGGGGCTCGAGCAACGCGGTGAGGTGCAGCCCGTGGCGGGTCAGGGCCGCGACCCAGTCGCCCAGGGTGCGGTGGTGCTCGACGTACCGCGTCTCGCCGGTCTCGTCGTCGACCTCGACGTAGGGCGTGCGGTCCCAGTAGGACTGCGAGGCCACGAGGCCCTCCTCGCCGGGGTCGTCGGGGAACATCCACCGCGTGGGGTGGGTGACGGAGAAGGCGAAGATGCCGCCGGGCCGCAGCACCCGCGCCACGTCTCCCACCAAGGCGCTCGCGTCGGCGACGAACTGCAGCGCGCCGAAGGCGGAGAAGACGATGTCGAAGCTGTCGTCGCGGAACGGCAGCCCGGCCGCCGAGGCGCACAGGCTGGGCACCGCGACGTCGTGCTCGAGGTCGATGCGCCGACTGTGCTGCAGCTGTCGCATCGAGACGTCGATGGCCACCGGTCGACCGCCGTGCTGCAGCACCCACCGCGAGCACTGGCCGGCGCCACTGCCGATCTCCAGCACGTCGCGCCCGACGACCTCGCCGAGCACGTGCACGTCGTCCTCGCGGACGCCCTCGGGCCCCCAAAGGAAGCCGGCGTCGCCGAGGAACTCCCCGTGGGTCGACTGGTACTCGTCGGCGTAGGCGTCCCAGTCGGCGCGGTTGGCGCGCAACGACTCGGCCTCGTCGACGGGACGGCGCTCAGGTCGGACTCCGGACACCCGCCGACCCTAGACGGGACCGCACCCCGTGGCAGGCTCGGCCCGTGCAGGACGACGACGGCTCCCCGGGCTTCCCGACGTCGCTGACGCCGCTGCCCGGGGGCGCGAGCGGCGAGACCTTCCTGGCCGGGTCGGGCGGCGAGCACACCGTCCTCCGCCTGTACGGCGCCCGCTCGGCCGCCCGTGGCCCGTTGGCCCCCGAGATCGACGCCGCCGTCCTCGAGCTCGTCCGCGGGGTGCTGCCCGTCCCGACCGTGCTGGAGGTCCGTCGGGGCGACCCGGCGCACGACCTGCCCGGGCTGCTCGTCACCTCCCACCTGCCCGGGGAGCAGCTCAGCGAGGTGGTCCCCGACCTCGACGGGGCGGCCCTGCGTCGGGTGGGGGAGCAGCTGGGCGTGATAGCCGGACGCCTCGGGCTCGCGGTGCAGCCCCGCGCGGGCCGGTTCACCGACCGGAGGCTGGCGGCCGAGGAGCCGCTGCCGGGCCTGGACCGGTTGCTGGAGGCGGCGGCGCCCGCGCTGCCCGACGGCCTGGCCGAGGCGCTCGCGCCGGTCGTGGACGACGCGGAGGACCTGCTGGCGGGGGAGACCCGTCGGGTGCTGGTGCACGGCGACCTCAACCCGCACAACGTGCTGCTCGAGCGCAGCACCCTCGAGGTGACCGGCCTGGTGGACTGGGAGTTCGCCCACGCCGGCGGTCCCTGGGAGGACCTCGGCAACCTGCTGCGGCACGCGACCGAGCCGGTGCTCCGCGAGGCGGTGCTGGCGGCGTACGCCTCGATCGTGCCGGGGGTGCCCGACGACGTGGTGGCCCGGGCGGAGGCCGCCGACCTGGCGGCCCTGATCGACCTGGCGGGGCGGGCTGACGGCACCGGGGCGTGCCTGCGGGCCACCGCGCTCCTGGCGCGAGCCGCCGGTTGGACGCTCGGACCCGGGGGCGCGTAGACTCGCACACTGCGCCAGAGGTCTGCGTCGTCTCGGACAGAGCAGACACTCGCTCGCTCACGGCCCAGGCGGTGACCGTCACGGTCCTCGGTCCTGGAGCCCGGTGGTGAAACCGACCTCTGTGCGTGCCCGCACGACCCATCATCCACCCGAAGGTTCCCATCACCTCATGACGAGCACCCCCACTCTCTCCTCCGACGCCCCGCAGGTCGCAGTCAACGACATCGGGAGCGAGGAGGACTTCCTCGCCGCCATCGACGCGACGATCAAGTACTTCAACGACGGCGACATCGTCGAAGGCACCATCGTCAAGGTCGACCGCGACGAGGTCCTGCTGGACATCGGCTACAAGACCGAGGGCGTCATCCCCTCGCGCGAGCTGTCGATCAAGCACGACGTCGACCCCAACGAGGTCGTCTCCGTCGGCGACCTGGTCGAGGCCCTCGTCCTCCAGAAGGAGGACAAGGAAGGCCGCCTGATCCTGTCCAAGAAGCGCGCCCAGTACGAGCGCGCCTGGGGCACCATCGAGCAGGTCAAGGAGGAGGACGGCGTCGTCGAGGGCACCGTCATCGAGGTCGTCAAGGGCGGCCTCATCCTCGACATCGGCCTGCGCGGCTTCCTGCCCGCCTCGCTGGTGGAGATGCGCCGCGTGCGCGACCTGCAGCCCTACGTCGGCCAGACGCTCGAGGCCAAGATCATCGAGCTCGACAAGAACCGCAACAACGTGGTCCTGTCGCGTCGCGCCTGGCTCGAGCAGACCCAGTCCGAGGTCCGCCACGGCTTCCTCACCCAGCTCCAGAAGGGCCAGATCCGCAAGGGTGTCGTGTCCTCGATCGTCAACTTCGGTGCCTTCGTGGACCTCGGTGGCGTCGACGGCCTGGTCCACGTCTCCGAGCTGTCGTGGAAGCACATCGACCACCCGTCCGAGGTCGTCACCGTCGGCGACGAGGTCACCGTCGAGGTGCTCGACGTCGACATGGACCGCGAGCGCGTGTCGCTGTCGCTCAAGGCGACCCAGGAGGACCCCTGGCAGCACTTCGCCCGCACCCACCAGATCGGTCAGATCGTGCCCGGCAAGGTCACCAAGCTGGTGCCCTTTGGCTCGTTCGTCCGTGTCGAGGAGGGCATCGAGGGCCTGGTGCACATCTCCGAGCTGGCCGAGCGCCACGTGGAGATCCCCGAGCAGGTCGTCCAGGTCAACGACGACGTCATGGTCAAGATCATCGACATCGACCTCGAGCGTCGCCGGATCTCGCTGTCGCTCAAGCAGGCCAACGAGACCGCCGCCGCGACCGAGGTCGAGGAGTTCGACCCGACGCTCTACGGCATGGCCGCGACCTACGACGACCAGGGCAACTACATCTACCCCGAGGGCTTCGACCCCGACACGGGTGAGTGGCTCGAGGGCTTCGAGGACCAGCGCAAGGTCTGGGAGGACCAGTACGCCCAGGCGCACGCCCGCTGGGAGCAGCACGTCAAGCAGCAGGCCGACGCCAAGGTCGCCGAGGCCGAGGCCGGCGAGGCCACGTCGTACTCCTCCGGCGGCGACGACGTCACCGGTGGCGACACCGACGGTGGCGGCGGCAGCGGCTCGCTCGCCTCCGACGAGGCGCTGCAGGCACTGCGCGAGAAGCTCACCGGCGGCGGCAACTAGCCTCCGCTCGCACCGCACACCTCAGCCCGGTCCCCGCGTGGGGCCGGGCTGAGGTGCGTCCGGGGCGGGTCAGAGGCGGCGCGCGCCCGAGAACGGGTCACGCGGGTGGCTGCGCGGCGGCTCGTGGCGGCGGCCGGGGCGGTCGGTCACCACGTCGTGCACGGCGACGCCGATGACGGCGAGGGCGGTGAGGAACAGGATCCAGATCAGCAGTGTCTCGGCCATGGCAGTAACTCTGCTACCGCTCGATCTGTGCCACGAGTGGCAGTCAGGTCACTGACCGGTTATTTCCTGCCAGTGGCGGCAGCAGACCGGCGGCGCGTGCCGGGGCGGCGTACGCCTGGGCCAGGGTGGCCGTGGTCTCGTGCGCGTTGAGCCCACTGGGGTTGGGCACCACCCACAGCTCGGCCCCCTCGAGCGGCTCGGGCTGAGGGCCGACCTGGGCGGTGCGGACGCCGAAGGCCTGGCGGTACGCCGTGACGCCGGCCACCGCGACGACGGCGGGTCGCCGCGAGCGCACCAGCTCGCGCAGCCGCGCCCCTCCCGCCCGCAGCTCCTCGGTCGTCAGCTCCGACGCCTTGGCCGTGGCGCGGGGCGCGAGGTTGGTGATGCCGAGCCCGCGGGAGGTGAAGCGGACGCGGTCGGCGTCGGTCATGCCCGCCGAGGGGTCCACGGGCTGCTCGAGCACCCCGGCCCGCAGCAGCGCGGGGTAGAACCGGTTGCCCGGGTGGGCGAAGTGGGTCTGGGTGGCAGCGGTCCACAGGCCGGGGTTGATGCCGACGAAGAGCAGTCGCAGCGGCACGTCGGGGCGGGGGAGCAGGTCGGGCACCACCGCGTCCTGGAACGACGCGAGCTCGGCGCGGGTGAAGCCCATCAGGCGTCCCCGCCGGACTCGGTCAGCCCGGGCAGGTCGAGCCGACGGACCTTGCCGGTGGGGGTGCGGGGGAGCTCGCCGAGGTGGTGGTAGTCCTTGGGTCGCTTGGCGGGGGCGAGCCGCGTGCGGGCGTGCTGCCGCAGGGTCGCCTCGTCCACGTCGCCGACCACCGCCGCGCAGACCCGCTGGCCCCAGGTGTCGTCGGGCACCCCGAAGACCGCGACGTCGACCACGCCCTCGACCTCGGCCAGGGCGCGCTCGACCTCGGCGGGATAGACGTTGACGCCGCCGCTGATGACCAGGTCCTCGCGCCGTCCGTCGAGCCGCACGTGGCCGTCCTCGTCGACGTGTCCGAGGTCCCCGACGGTGAAGGCCGGGCCGTCGGGCGTCTCGCGCCACGCGGCCGCGGTCTTCTCGGGCGCGTTGAGGTACGCGAACCGTGCGTGGGGCGGGACCACGCACCACAGCCGGCCGTCGTCGTCGACCGTCATCGTCCGTCCGGGACGAGCCGGTCCGAGCGTGCCGGGGTGCTCCAGCCACTCCTCGCTGCGGCAGGCGGTGAACTGGCCCTCGGTGGACCCGTAGAACTCCCACGTGCTCCTCGGCGGGAACAGCTCGACCAGCCGCCGCTTGACGTGGTCGGGGCAGGGTGCGCCGGCGTGGGCCACCAGCCGGAAGCTGCCGAGGTCCGGAACCCCGACCGCGTCCCAGTGGGCGAACAGCCGCTGCAGGTGCGCCGGCACGCAGAACATGGTCGTCGGCCGCTCCTGCTCGATCGCCCGCGTCACCCGTCCGGCGTCGAACGGCCCGGGCACCACGACGCGGCCCCCGGCCAGTCGGGTGCCCAGCGCGAAGCGCAGCGGGGCGGAGTGGTGCAGCGGGCTGAGCACCAGGTTGACGTCGTCGACCGCGAAGCCCCACAGGTCGCGCTCCTCGGCGGCCAGCGCCGCGCCGTCGGTCGCGTCGAGCAGCCCCGACCAGACGCCCTTGGGTCGTCCGGTGGTGCCGCTCGTGAGGTGCACCGGCCGCCCGCGGGGCGGCCCGAGCGCCGGGTCGTCGGGGTGGGCCGCCAGCAGCGCCTCGAGGTGCTCCTGGTCCTCGACGACCAGCACCGGATCGACGTCCTCCAGGAGGGGCGCGCGCTCGGCGGGGGTGAGTCCGACGTCCATCGGCACGCAGAACACGCCGCGGCGCAGCAGCGACAGCACGAGGTCGACGTACGCCGGGGAGCCGGTCAGCAGCAGCGCGACCCGGTCGCGGGGCCGCAGGGTCGGGAGCTCTCTCGCAGGCACGCCCCGATCGTCTCAACCCCGTTCAGCAGCGCCGGGGAGTGGTGTCGGACCGGGTGGGTACTCTCGAACACATGAGCGAACAGCACCCCGAGACCGACACCCACGACCGCCGCGAGGGCGAGACCCTCGGCAGCCCCACGCCGGAGTCCGGCGCCGAGCGCGACCCCCAGGAGTGGGTCACCGGCGACGAGCCGATGACCGGCCCGCAGCGCAGCTACCTCGACAACCTGGCCCGCCAGGCGGGCGAGGAGATCCCGGCCGACCTCAACAAGGCCGAGGCCTCCGAGCACATCGAGCGGCTGCGCGAGAAGACCGGCAGCGGCGACAGCTGACCCGTGCCACGCCCCGGCGCCACCGGCGCCGGGGCGACGCGCGCGTCCGGGCGTGGTCCGCGCCTCGGTCTGGGCCATGATCGGCCCATGACGACGCGCGTGGGACTCACCGGGGGGGTGGCGTCGGGCAAGAGCACCGTCGCCGCGATGCTGAGCGAGCTGGGTGCGGTCGTGATCGACGCCGACGTCCTCGCCCGCGAGGTCGTCGAGCCCGGCACCCCCGGGCTGGACGCCGTCGTGGCGGAGTTCGGCCAGGACGTGCTGACCGAGGACGGACGGCTGGACCGTCCGGCCGTCGGCCGCCTGGTCTTCGCCGATGCCGACGCGCGACGGCGGCTGGAGCGGATCGTCCATCCGCTGGTCTACGAACGCATCGTCGAGCTCGAGGCGCAGGCGCCCGCCGGGGCGGTGGTGGTGCACGACATCCCGCTGCTGACCGAGAACGACCGCGGCGGCGACTTCGACCACGTGGTGGTGGTCGACGTCCCCGAGGAGCTGCAGCTCGAGCGGATGGTGCAGGACCGCGGCTGGACGCACGACGACGCTCGCAGCCGGGTCGCCGCCCAGGCGACCCGGGAGCAGCGGCGCGCCATCGCCACGCACGTCATCGAGAACTCCGGGACGCGCGAAGACCTCCACGACCGGGTCGTGGAGGTCTTCGAGGCGGTGCGTCCGGACCAGGGCCCGGGGACGAGCTAGGCGGCCAGGTCGGGGTCGGCGATCTTGCGGAGCTTGGTGATCGCCTCGCGCTCGAGCTGACGCACGCGCTCGGCCGAGATGCCGTGACGGGCTCCGATGTCGGCCAGCTTGTGCTGCCGGCCGTCGACCAGGCCGTAGCGCGAACGCACGATGTCTGCCGACCGGTCGTCGAGCAGCCCGACGAGGTTGCTGAGCCGGTCGCGCGACTCGGTGTCGAGGACGGTCAGGTCAGGACCCGGGGCGCTCTCCTGGGCGATCAGGTCGCCCAGCGAGGTGTCGCCGTCCTCGTCGACCGGGGTGTCGAGGCTGACGTGGTCACGACCCCACGACATCAGGTCGAGGACCCGGTCGAGGTCCATGTCGAGTTCGGCAGCGATCTCCTCGGGCTCGGGGTCGCGGCCGAGCTGACGCTCGAGCGTGCGGCGGGCCGAGCCGACCTGGTTGAGCTCCTCGACCACGTGGACGGGGAGCCGCACGACGCGGGCCTGCTGGGCGATGCCGCGGGTGATGGCCTGCCGCACCCACCAGGTGGCGTAGGTGGAGAACTTGTAGCCCTTGGCGTAGTCGAACTTCTCGACCGCACGGATCAGGCCGGTGTTGCCCTCCTGGATCAGGTCGAGCATCGGCATCTGGCTGCGGCCGTACTTGCGGGCGATCGAGACCACCAGGCGGAGGTTGGCGTTGATGAAGCGCTGCATGGCGCGCTCGCCCTCCTCCATGATCCAGCGGAGCTCGGCCTCGTTGGCCGTCTTGGGGGCACCGCCCTTGCGTCGGCCGATGCGGCCCTCCTCGAGGAGCTTGGCCGCGAACAGCCCGGCCTCGATGGTCTTGGACAGCTCGACCTCGGTCGCGGCGTCGAGCAGGGGGGTCCGTGCGATCTCGTCCAGGTAGAGCCCGACGCTGTCGCGGCCCTCGATCTCACGGTCGTTGCGGATGCTGGTGGTCGTCATCTGGGACTCGCTTCCCTTCCTACAGGCGGGACGGCGTTGCCGGCCCTGTGCTGTCCAACGTCGGGGGAGGGGGTGCGATTCCCACCGGAGTCGGGTTGGGGCCTCGTCCTGACCCCTCGGTGCTACAGACGCTCGGGTACCCCGGGGAGTTGCGGTCCAGTCGACTTCTCAGTCACTTCTCAGTGACGTGTTCCCGCCGTGGCGCGGAGGGCAGACTGGCCCCGTGCGCTGGCTGCGGGACGTCGACCTGAACGCCGACCTCGGCGAGGGGGTCACCGACGACGAGGGACTGCTCGCCGTGGTCACCAGCGCCAACGTGGCGTGCGGCTTCCACGCCGGCGACGTGCCCACGATGCGCGCGGTCTGCGAGGGCGCGGCGCAGCGTGGCGTGGTGGTGGGGGCCCAGGTCTCCTACGACGACCGCGAGCACTTCGGCCGCCTCCGCCTCGACGTCGCCTCCGAGGTGCTGCGCGGGTGGGTCGAGGAGCAGGTCGGCGTGCTGTCGGGGCTGGCCCGCGCGGCCGGGACCGAGGTGGCGTACGTCAAGCCGCACGGGGCGCTCTACAACCGGGTCGTCGACGACGAGGAGCAGGCCGCGGCCGTGCTGGCCGGCAGCGGTGAGCTGCCCGTGCTGGGCCTGCCCGGCTCGGCGGTGCTGCGTCAGGCCCGGGCCGTCGGCCGGGTCGCGGTGCCCGAGGGGTTCCCCGACCGCGGCTACACGCCGGAGGGCCGGCTGGTGCCCCGCGACCAGCCGGGTGCCCTGGTCGAGGGTGCCGACGCGGTGGCCGCCCACGCGGTGGCCCTGTCCGGAGCCGGGGGCGAGCGCGCGGTCGCCTCGCTGTGCGTCCACGGCGACTCTCCCGGCGCCGTGGCGGCCGCCCGTGCGGTGCGGGAGGCGCTGGCCGCGGCAGGCGTCCGCGTCCGCCCGTGGACGGCGCCGTGACCGGGCTCCCGACACCGCTGCGGGTCGGCCGCGACGCCCTGCTGCTCGAGTGCGCCGGGCCGGAGCAGGTCCGCGCCACCGCCGCCGCCGCGCGGGCACGTCGCGAGGCCGGGCTGCTGGTGTGCGACGAGGTCGTGCCGGGTGCTGCGACGGTGCTGCTCGACGGGGTTGTCGACCGTGAGGCGGTCCTCGCGGACCTGGCCGCATGGGCCGACGTCGAGCTCGGCGCGGAGCAGGAGCGGGCGGTCGAGCTGGCGGTGACCTACGACGGTGCCGACCTCGACGAGGTGGCGCGGCTGACCGGGCTGTCGACCTCGGAGGTGGTCGAGCTGCACCAGGGGGCCGAGCTGCGGGTCGCCTTCTGCGGGTTCGCGCCGGGGTTCGCCTACCTCGCGGGCCTGCCGGAGGTGCTGCACGTGCCCCGGCGTGACGAGCCCCGGACCCGGGTCCCGGCCGGAGCGGTGGGCCTGGCGGGCGAGTTCTGCGGCGTCTACCCGCGGGAGTCGCCGGGCGGCTGGCAGCTGCTCGGCACCACGCGGGCGACGCTGTGGGACCCGACGTCGGCCGAGCCCGCGCTGCTGCGCCCCGGCACGGCGGTCAGGTTCACCCGTGCCTAGGCCGGGCGCCGACCCCTCGCTCACGGTCGAGCGGCTGGCCGGCCTGGTGCTGGTCACCGACCTGGGTCGCGTCGGCCACGCCCACCTCGGGGTGCCGCGGTCGGGTGCGCTCGACCTGCCCGCGCACCGCCTGGCCAACCGCCTGGTCGGCAACGACGAGGCCGCCGCGACGCTGGAGTGCCTGGGCGGCGGCCTGCGGGTGCGCGTCGGCGCGGCCACCACGGTCGCGGTCACCGGGGCGCAGGTCCCGCTCGTGGTCGACGGGCGACCGCGCGACTGGGGCGACGCCGTCGCGGTCCCGCGCGGCGCGGTCGTCGAGCTGGGGCGGGTCGTGGTGGGCCTGCGGGCCTACCTCGCGGTCGCCGGTGGGGTGGCGGTCGAGCCGGTGCTGGGCTCGCGCTCCTCCGACCTGCTCTCGGGGCTGGGGCCGCCCCGGGTCGAGGAGGGCGACGAGCTGCCCGTGGGGGAGCGTCCCGGCGCGCCGCGGCCCGTGGGCGTGGCCGTCCCGCCGCGGGTGGGCGACCCGCTCGAGCTGGCGGTGGGACCGCGCGAGGACTGGCTCGACGCTGCCGCCCTGGAGACGCTCGGCCGGGCGGCGTACGTCGTGAGCAGCGCCTCCAACCGCGTCGGGCTGCGCCTCGAGGGGCCGGCCCTGACGTGGGCCCGGCGGCAGGAGCTGCCCAGCGAGGGCATGGTGCTCGGCGCCGTGCAGGTGCCGCCCGGGGGGCAGCCGGTGGTGTTCCTCGCCGACCACCCCACGACGGGCGGCTACCCCGTGGTCGGGGTGCTCGACGCGGCCTCGGTGGCCCGGTGCGCCCAGCTCGCGCCCGGCGACGAGGTCCGGTTCCGGCTCACCCGTCCGTGACGTCGGGCGCGACGTCCGCCGGGTCGTGCGCGGGGTCGTCGGGCGGCGGTCGCACGTGGGCCCGGAGCGCCGGGTCGTCGGCCTTGAGGCTCAGCACCCGGCCCGGACCGGTGGCCGCGGTCTCGAAGCGGACCGTGACCACCCCGCGCCCGGCGCCCCACACCCAGCCGCGGCCGTGGTCGTCGTGCTCGACGTCCATGCCGGGCCACCAGCCGCGGCCGCGCGAGGCGGCGTCCAGCGCCGCCTGGGTGTCGGGATCGACCTCGACCGGGGTCTGCTCCTCGTCGGCGAACAGGTCCTCCTGGATCCAGTCGGCGAGCCCGGAGACCCCCACCCCGAGCAGGCGTACGCCGGCCGAGGTGTCCAGCTCGCGCAGCAGCTGGCGGGCCACCCGGGCGATGACCCGGCCGTCGTCGCTGGGACCCGCGAGCGTGGCGGACCGGCTGACGGTGGAGAAGTCGTGCAGCCGCACCTTGATCGAGACCGTCCGCCCCGACAGCCGCGCCTTGCGCAGCCGCTCGGTGACCTTGGCCGACTGCCGGTCGAGCAGCGCCGAGATCAGCCGCGGGTCGACGTGGTCGGTGTCGTAGGTGTCCTCGACGCTGATCGACTTGGCTTCCCGGGTGTGCTCGACCGGACGCGGGTCCTCGGCCCGCGCCATGGCGTGGAGCGCGGCGCCGTGGGCCCGGCCGAGCAGGCTCACCAGCTCCTCGGCGGAGAGCTGCTCGAGGTCCTCGACGGTGTGGACCCCGGCCCGGCGCAGCCGCTCGGCGGTGGCCGGCCCCACGCCGGGGATGACCACCACCTGCATCGGCCGCAGCACGTCGCGCTCCAGGCCCGGGGGCACGACCACCAGCCCGTCGGGCTTGTCGAGGTCGGAGGCGATCTTGGCGACGAGCTTGGAGGTGCCGATGCCGACCGAGGCGGTCAGCCCGCCGGTGACCTCCGCGACCCGGGCCCGCAGCGTCCGCGCCAGGGCGCTGACCGAGGCCACGGACCGGTCGGGCAGGTCGGCGGCCTCGAGGTCGACGTAGGCCTCGTCGAGGGACAGCGGCTCCACCACCGGGCTGACCTCGCGGAGCGCGCGCATCACCGCGGTGCTCGCCTCGCGGTAGGCGTCGAACCGGCCCCCGAGGAAGGCCGCGTTGGGGCACCGCCGGCGCGCCTCGGCGGTCGACATGGCCGAACCGACGCCGAAGGCACGTGCCTCGTAGGACGCGGTGGCGACGACACCGCGGCCGCCGGTGCCCCCCACGACGACCGGCTTGCCCCGTAGCGAGGGCTTGTCGCGCTGCTCCACCGCGGCGTAGAACGCGTCGAGATCCAGGTGCAGGATCGTCGGCTCGGCACGCACAGTCAGCGATCGTCGCACGCGCCACCCCGCCTCCACAGGCCGTCCGGCCGAGCCCGTCGTCCACAGGCCGCGGCACGGGGCCCCACGAGGCCCCCGCCGGGGCGAGGGTCGCGGCCATGACGACCTCTCACGAGCCCGCCGCCCGCCCCGACCCCGCGCCGTACGTCGCCCGCTCGACCACCGACCTGGTCGTGATGGCGCCGCTGGTGATGGGCTTCCACCCCCGCGACTCCGTCGTGCTGCTGACGTTCGGGGACGGCGGCCCGGGGTTCCACGCCCGCGTCGACCTGCCGACCGACCTGGGCTCGCAGCAGGAGGTGGCGGCGACGCTGCTGCCGCCGTGCGTCGAGCACGGCACCCGTCGCGCCGCCGTGCTGCTGCACACCGACGACGCCGAGGCGGCCCGGTCGCAGGCGGTGCTGCTGGTCGAGGCGCTCCTCGCCGTGGGTGTCGACGTGCTCGACGTGGTGAGGGTGGAGGAGGGGCGGTGGTTCCCGGTGCCCGAGGACGGCGACCCGGGCACGGCGTACGACCTGAGCACGCACCCGTTCACCGCCCGCCACGTCTTCGAGGGCCGCACGGTGCGACGCGACCGCGACGAGGTGGCGGCGTCCCTGGTGGGCTCCGACGACGCCGACCTGACGGCGGTGACCCTGGCCGCCACCCGGGCCGCCGACGACCTGCTGCTCAGCACCCGGCCGGTGCGCGCGGTGCTGCGGCCCGAGGGGCGCTGGCTGCAACGACGGCTGCGCCGCTCGGTGCTCGACCGCGAGCCGATGTCGGCCGCCGACGCCGGGCGGGTGCTCGCCCTGGTCGGCGTCGCCGAGGTGCGCGACGTGGCCCTCGCCGAGGTGGAGCGCAGCAACGCGCAGCACCACGTCGAGGTGTGGCGGGCGCTGGTGCGGCGCTGCCCCGAGAGCCTGCTGCCCGGGGCGTGCGGGGTGCTGGCGCTCGCCGCCTGGCAGGCGGGCGACGGGGCGCTCGCGTGGTGCGCGGTGGACCGCGCGGTGGAGGTCGATCCCGACGACCCGGTCGCCGAGTCCGTCGCCCAGCTGCTGCTCGGAGCCGTGTCACCGGTGACCTGGCGCCCGCCCCGCGGCGAGGAGCTGCCGCTGTTCCGCGGCTGAGCGGGGCGGCGGGCCGGGCCGGTTGCGTCTAGGGTCGCGGCATGGGAGAAGAGGTCGACCTTCAGGAGTTCACCCGGGGCGACCGGACGCGCCACCGCGAGAAGGTGCGGCGCTGCCTCGACGTGCTGGCACGGATGCTGCGCGAGTCGCGCTTCGACGCCGAGGACCCGATGACCGGGATGGAGATCGAGTTCAACCTCGTCGACGACGCGGGGCGCCCCTCGCTGAAGTCGGCCGAGGCGCTGGAGGCCATCGCGGACCCCGCCTTCCAGACCGAGCTGGCGCAGTTCAACCTCGAGATCAACATCCCGCCGCGACCGCTGCACGCCCGCGGCGCGACGCAGTACGAGCAGGACCTCCGCTCCAGCCTCAACCACGCCGAGGAGCGCGCCAACGAGGTCGACGCCCACATGGTGATGATCGGCATCCTGCCGACCCTGGAGCCGGGGCACCTGAGCCCGTCGAAGATCAGCCCCAACCCGCGCTACAAGCTGCTCAGCGACCAGATCCTGGCGGCGCGCGGCGAGGACCTCGTCATCGACGTGCAGGGCCGCGAGCGGCTGCAGACGACCTCGGACTCGATCATGCCGGAGGCGGCGTGCACCAGCACGCAGCTGCACGCCCAGGTCAGCCCCGACGACTTCGCGGCCTACTGGAACGCCTCGCAGGTGATCAGCGGCATCCAGCTCGCCGTCGGCGCCAACTCGCCGTTCCTGCTCGGCCGCCAGCTGTGGCACGAGACCCGGATCCCGCTGTTCGAGCAGGCCACCGACACCCGCAGCGAGGAGCTCAAGGAGCAGGGCGTGCGCCCCCGGGTGTGGTTCGGGGAGCGGTGGATCACCTCGATCTTCGACCTGTTCGAGGAGAACGTCCGCTACTTCCCGGCGCTGCTGCCGATCACCGAGGACGAGGACCCCGTCGAGGTCCTCGAGCGGGGCGGCACGCCATCGCTGGCCGAGCTCAAGCTGCACAACGGCACGATCTACCGCTGGAACCGCCCGGTGTACGACGTCGTCGACGACGTCCCGCACCTGCGGGTCGAGAACCGCGTGCTCGCCGCCGGCCCGACGGTCGTGGACACCATGGCCAACGCGGCGCTCTACTTCGGGCTGGTGCGGGCCCTGGCCGAGGACGACCGGCCGGTGTGGTCGCGGATGTCCTTCTCGGCCGCCGAGGAGAACTTCCACGTCGCCGCCCAGCACGGCATCGACGCCCGCGTCTACTGGCCGGGGGTCGGCGAGGTGCCGGCCACCGAGCTGCTGCTGCGCCGGCTGCTGCCCGTCGCTCGCGACGGGCTCACCCGGTGGGGCGTCGACGGCGACGAGGCCGACCGGCTGCTGGGGATCATCGAGCAGCGGTGCGTGCTCCAGCGCAACGGCGCCTCCTGGACGATCGACCGCGTGGCCGCCCACGAGGCGTCCGGCACCGACCGCCACGAGGCGCTGCGACTGACGCTGCTGGAGTACCGCGAGCGGATGCACGCCAACGAGCCGGTGCACACCTGGCCGGTGCCCTCCTAGGTCCGTCCGGCCCCGCCGCCGGACCGGGAGGACCGCACCCGGGACCACTCGTGACCGGCCTCGTGGAGCAGGTCGACCCAGCCGTGGCGGCCGATGACCAGGAAGCATGGCAGCACCAGCCCGTGCCGGGCGAAGCCGCTGTGCGCCGCGCGCACCCAGGCGAGGTCGGTGTCGCCGGCCCGGAGCTCGCCCGAACGCACCACCCAGGCGATCACCGGGAGGCCGGTCGCGTCCGGTGGCGGGGCGAGGTGGTCGAGCCCGTCGAGCGCCCGCTCCACCAGGTCGGCCAGCAGGCCGGCGTCGGACGCGTCGGCCTCCGCGGGCAGCTCCACCGCCTGCCCGCCAGGTCGACCGACCCGGCAGCGCGCGGGCAGCAGCCGGCGGCGCCCGGCCGCGGTCACGCTCCGACGGGCCTCGGCGCGCAGCAGCGCCCGCGGGAGCGCGAGGGCCGGGGAGTCGGCGGGGGAGGGGTCGCTCACCGGCCCACCCTGCCCCGGTCGCGCGGTCGGTGTCGGCGCCCGTCCACAGGCTGCGGGCCGGTGGCAGGATGACGGGCATGGCCATCCACATCACCGGCGACGACCACGCCGACCAGGTGCTCGAGGACAGTCCCTTCGCGCTGCTCACCGGCATGCTGCTCGACCAGCAGTTCCCGATGGAGCGGGCCTTCGCCGGTCCGGCCACGGTGCTGGAGCGCTTCGGGTCGCTGGAGCCGGCCGAGGTGGCCGCTGCCGACCCCGAGCAGTTCGCCGGCATGGTCGCCGAGCCGCCCGCGGTGCACCGCTTCCCCGGGTCGATGGCCGGCAAGATCCAGGACGTCGCCCGCATCGTCGTCTCGGAGTACGACGGCGACACCGCCCGGCTGTGGAACGAGGCCGCCGACGCCCGCGAGCTGCTCCGTCGCGTGAAGGCGCTGCCGGGCTTCGGCGAGCAGAAGGCGCGCATCTTCGTGGCGCTGCTGGCCAAGCAGTGCGGCGTGCGGCCGGAGGGGTGGGAGGACGTCGCGGGGGACTACGCGTTGGAGGGGCACCGCTCGGTGGCCGACGTCGTCGACGCCGACTCGCTGGCCCGGGTGCGGGCGTTCAAGAAGCAGAAGAAGGCCGCCGCCCAGGCGTAGGACCCCGCTCGGCCGGGCAGTCTCCCCGGACGCCCACGCACCGGATAGCACGTCGCGTCGCGCCCCACCTCCCGTTTTCAGGATCCCTTGGGGGGCGTGACATGATGAAGCCGAGTCATTGACACCAGCGGGTCGAGTCGCGCCTCCGCGATTTCCTGAACATTCCCTGAACGCTTTGGAGAGTTGGTTCGTGTCCCCTACCTCAGCAAGTTCGACCGCCAAGAAGACGGCGGCGAAGAAGGCCCCCGCCAAGCGGGCTGCCGCCAAGGCTCCGGCCAAGACAGCTGAGCAGATCCAGGCCGTGGCCGCCGCCGTGGGACCCGACGGCAAGCGTCTCCTCGCCGACGTCCCGGACGAGCAGTTCGAGAAGGACGTGAAGAACGACCCCTCCATCAAGGAGGACGAGAAGGACGCCACCTTCATCGTCTCCTCGGCCGACGAGACCGACGAGCCCGAGCAGCAGGTCATGGTCGCCGGCGCCACCGCCGACCCGGTCAAGGACTACCTCAAGCAGATCGGCAAGGTCCCGCTCCTCAACGCCGAGATGGAGGTCGAGCTGGCCAAGCGCATCGAGGCCGGCCTGTTCTCGGAGGAGAAGCTCGCCAAGGGCGGCAAGATCACGCCCAAGGTCCACGAAGAGCTGGAGTGGATCTGCCAGGACGGCCGTCGCGCCAAGAACCACCTGCTCGAGGCCAACCTGCGCCTCGTGGTCTCGCTGGCCAAGCGCTACACAGGACGCGGCATGCTCTTCCTCGACCTCATCCAGGAGGGCAACCTCGGCCTGATCCGCGCGGTCGAGAAGTTCGACTACACCAAGGGCTACAAGTTCTCGACGTACGCCACCTGGTGGATCCGGCAAGCCATCACCCGCGCCATGGCCGACCAGGCCCGCACCATCCGGATCCCGGTGCACATGGTCGAGGTCATCAACAAGCTGGCCCGCGTCCAGCGGCAGATGCTGCAGGACCTGGGTCGCGAGCCCACGCCCGAGGAGCTCGCCAAGGAGCTCGACATGACCCCCGAGAAGGTCATCGAGGTGCAGAAGTACGGCCGCGAGCCGATCTCGCTGCACACGCCCCTGGGCGAGGACGGCGACTCGGAGTTCGGTGACCTCATCGAGGACTCCGAGGCCATCGTCCCGGCCGACGCGGTGTCCTTCACGCTGCTCCAGGAGCAGCTGCACGCCGTGCTCGACACCCTCTCCGAGCGTGAGGCCGGCGTGGTCTCGATGCGCTTCGGCCTCACCGACGGCCAGCCGAAGACCCTCGACGAGATCGGCAAGGTCTACGGCGTGACGCGTGAGCGCATCCGTCAGATCGAGTCCAAGACGATGTCCAAGCTGCGCCACCCGAGCCGCTCGCAGGTGCTGCGCGACTACCTCGACTGAGTCCTCCCGCACCGACGCACGCAGCCCCCGGCCATCTCGTGGCCGGGGGCTGCGTCGTGTCCGGGCTGTGTCGTCCCCGGGAGCTGGTTCGTGTGCTGCGGTGCTCAGGGGGCGATCGGCTGGGTGCTGGTGGGGGGTGCGCCCGCGCCCGGAGGCACCGGGACCGGGACGACGGGGGCGGGGGTCGCGGCCGGGGCGGTGGCCGGGGCGCAGTCCTCGAGCGCGTCCTGCGCGGTGTGCAGCGCCTTCTTCGCGGTGTCCCAGACGGCCTTGAGCCGGGCCCGCTCGACCTTGACGGCGGCCTGGAGCTGGCGGTCGCTGGCGCGCTTGGCGGTGGCGGCCTCGCGGGCCTCGGCCTTCGCCTTCGCTGCGGCGGCGCGGGCGGCGTCGCGCGCCGCCCGGCCCTCGGCGCCCTTGGTGCGGGCCGCCTCGCGAGCCGCGTCGCGGGCGGCCTTGGCGGCGTCGCGGGACTCGCGCGCCTGCGTGGCGCGGTGGCGGTCTGCCTGCTGGTGGGCGGTGCCGCGGGTGTGCTCGGTGAAGGCCTTCTGGGCGGCGCGGGCGGTGACGCCCGCGGCGTCGACGCCCGCGGTCAGGGCCGCGACGTCGCAGGTCGGCGCGGGGGCGGGGGCGTCGTCGGCCAGGGCCGGGGCGGCAGCGCCACCCAGGACGAGCGCGGTCAGGGCGCCGGCTGCCGCCAGGCGGGTGAGGGTGTGGCTCATGGTGGTCCTCCGGGGGAGACGGGCGCGCCCGGTGCGCGCCCACCGATGACTATGACAAATCGGACATCATGTCGTCCTGGGAACGCCGAGATCCGTGAGGACGGCGGGCCGGGGTCGACATCACCCCGTCGTGGCAGCAGAGTTCGACCACCACCGTGCGTGCTCGGGCGCCCACGACGGCTCGGTCCCGCCGGGACCGACCACCCTGACGACACGGAGACCCCATGACCCGCAACGACCGGCACCTGTCCACCGAGGACCTCGTCACCCGGATCGACGCGGGCACCATCGACACGGTCGTGGTGGCCTTCACCGACATGCAGGGCCGGTTGCAGGGCAAGCGGCTGCACGCGGCGTACTTCCGCGACCAGGTGCTCGGGCACGGCACCGAGGGCTGCAACTACCTGCTCGGCGTCGACATCGACATGAACACCGTCGAGGGCTACGCCATCACCTCGTGGGAGCGGGGGTACGGCGACATGGAGTTCGTCATCGACTACGACACCATCCGGCTGCTGCCGCACCTGCCCGCGACCGCGCTGATCCAGTGCGACCTGGCCTGGCCCGACGGCTCTCCGGTGGTGCAGAGCCCGCGCTCGATCCTGAAGAAGCAGATCGACAAGGCGGCCGGGAGCGGCTGGGGCGCGGTGGCGGGCACCGAGCTGGAGTTCATCGCGTTCGACGACACCTACGAGCAGGCGAGCCGGCTCAACTACACCGGGCTGACACCGGTCAACCAGTACAACGTCGACTACTCGATCCTCGGCACCACGCGGGTCGAGCCGCTGCTGCGCGACATCCGCAACACGATGTACGCCGCGGGGCTGGACGTGGAGAGCGCCAAGGGCGAGTGCAACCTGGGCCAGCACGAGATCGGGTTCCTGTTCGCCGAGGTGATGGAGACCGCCGACAACCACGCGGTCTACAAGACCGTGGCCAAGGAGGTCGCCGCGCTGCACGGCCAGTCGCTGACCTTCATGGCGAAGTACGACGAGCGCGAGGGCAACTCCTGCCACATCCACCTCTCGCTGCGCGGCCTCGACGGCGAGATCGTCTTCTGGGACGACGAGGCCGGGGCCCGTACGCCGCTCTACGACTCCTTCGTGGCGGGCATCCTCGACGGGCTGGCCGACTTCACGCTGCTCTACGCCCCCAACGTGAACTCCTACAAGCGCTTCGCCGACGGCTCCTTCGCCCCGACCGCGATCGCGTGGGGCGAGGACAACCGCACCTGCGCGGTGCGGCTGGTGGGCCACGGAGCCGGCGCCCGGATGGAGAACCGCGTGCCCGGCGGCGACGTCAACCCCTACCTCGCGATCGCCGCGATGCTGGCCTGCGGCCTGGACGGCATCGAGCGCGGGCTGGAGCTGGAGGACCCGACCGAGGGCAACGCCTACACCTCGGGCAAGCCGACCGTGCCGCGCACGCTGCGAGCCGCGCGTGAGGCGTTCGCCACCTCCGAGCTGACCCGGCGCACGCTCGGCGAGGACGTGGTGGAGCATTACACCAACATGGCCGACGTCGAGCTGGCCGCGTTCGAGTCGGCCGTCACCGACTGGGAGCGCCGCCGCAGCTTCGAGCGCATGTAGCGAGGCGCTCGGGACCGCCTCACCGCCCGCACCACCACGCACCGCAGGAGCGCCCGCATGTCCACCTACACCGTGGTCGACCCCACCACCGCCGAGGCGGTGACCGAGGTCGAGATGGCCGACCTGGCCGCCACCGACGCCGCGATCGAGCGGGCGCACGAGGCGTTCGCCTCCTGGCGCGCGGTCTCCCCGGGCGAGCGCGCCCGGTTGCTGCGGGCCTTCGCCGCCGTGGTCGACGCCCACGTCGAGGAGCTGGCCGCGCTCGAGGTGCGCAACGCCGGGCACACCCTGGGCAACGCCCGCTGGGAGGCCGGCAACGTCCGCGACTGCCTCAACTACTACAGCGCCGCCCCGGAGCGGCTGCACGGCCGCCAGATCCCTGTCGAGGGCGGCATCGACGTCACCTTCCACGAGCCGCTCGGCGTGGTCGGCATCATCGTGCCCTGGAACTTCCCGATGCCGATCCTGGCCTGGGGGACGGCCCCGGCGCTGGCCGCGGGCAACACCGTGGTGCTCAAGCCCGCCGAGCTGACCCCGCTGACCGCTATCCGGATCGGCGAGCTGGCCCGCGAGGCCGGCCTGCCCGAGGGCGTGCTCACGGTCCTGCCCGGCGAGGGGCCGGTCGTGGGGGAGCGGTTCGTGACCCACCCGCTGGTGCGCAAGGTCTGCTTCACCGGCTCCACGCGGGTCGGCAAGCAGGTCATGGCCGGCGCCGCCGACCAGGTCAAGCGGGTGACCCTGGAGCTGGGCGGCAAGAGCGCCAACATCGTCTTCGACGACGCCGACCTCGCCGCGGCGGCCGCCAGCGCGCCGTACGCCGTGTTCGACAACGCCGGCCAGGACTGCTGCGCCCGCTCGCGGATCCTGGTGCAGCGCTCGGCGTACGACGAGTTCCTGGGACGTCTGGAGACCGCGGTCCGCGGCATGCGGGTCACCCACCCCGGCGAGGACCCCGACAGCGAGATGGGGCCGCTGATCTCGGCCACCCAGCAGCAGCGGGTGCAGGGCTACGTCGACGGCGCCCGCGAGGTGGCCTTCACCGGCGACGTGCCCGACCTGCCGGGCTTCTGGGTGCCGCCGACGGTCGTGCTCAGCCACGACGTCGCCGAGCCGGTGTGGCGTGAGGAGGTGTTCGGACCCGTCGTGGCGGTGATGCCCTTCGACGACGAGGCCGAGGCGGTGGCGCTGGCCAACGACAGCGAGTACGGCCTCTCCGGGTCGATCTTCACCCGCGACGTCGGCCGCGCGCTGCGCGTGGCCCGCGGCGTGGAGTCCGGCAACCTCAGCGTCAACAGCCACTCGGCGGTGCGCTACTGGACGCCCTTCGGCGGCTTCAAGCAGTCCGGCCTCGGCCGCGAGCTCGGTCCGGACGCCCCCGAGGCGTTCACCGAGACCAAGAACGTCTTCATCAGCTACTGACCGACCCCTCCGTGCGAGGGGACCACGAGACTCGACCGGGGACGGTCGGGGGAGGAGCACCACATGGCGGGACGTCTCGACGGCAAGGTCGCCGTCGTCACGGGCGGCTGCAGCGGCATCGGCCTGGCGACCGTGAAGCGGTTCGTCGAGGAGGGTGCCAAGGTCGTCATCGGCGACCTCGACGACCAGCGCGGCCACGAGGTCGTGGGCCAGCTCGGCGGCACCGACCTGCTGAGCTTCGTCCACGTCGACGTCACCGACGCCGAGCAGGTCGACGCGCTGTTCCAGACGGCCAAGGACACCTACGGCTCGGTCGACGTCGCCTTCAACAACGCCGGCATCTCCCCGCCGGAGGACGACTCCATCCTCACCACCGACCTCGAGGCCTGGCGCAAGGTGCAGGAGGTCAACCTGACCAGCGTCTACCTGTGCTGCAAGGCCGCGCTGCCCCACATGATCGAGCAGGGCAAGGGCTCGATCATCAACACCGCCTCCTTCGTCGCGGTCATGGGCGCGGCCACCAGCCAGATCTCCTACTCCGCCTCCAAGGGCGGCGTGCTGTCGATGAGCCGCGAGCTCGGCGTGCAGTTCGCGCGCCAGGGCGTGCGCGTCAACGCGCTGTGCCCCGGACCGGTCAACACCCCGCTGCTGCAAGAGCTGTTCGCCAGCGACGCCGAGCGCGCCGCGCGCCGGCTGGTGCACGTGCCGATGGGCCGGTTCGGCGAGCCCGAGGAGATGGCCAACGCCGTGCTCTTCCTCGCCTCCGACGAGTCCAGCTTCATGACCGCCTCGACGTTCCTCGTGGACGGCGGCATCAGCGGGGCCTACGTCACGCCGGTCTGATGACGACCGCGCCGCTCGTCGGGCTCACCACCTACCGCGAACCCGCGCGGTGGGGGGTCTGGGACCAGTCCGCCGACCTGCTCCCGTCCTCCTACGCCCGCGCCGTCGAGGTGGCCGGGGGCGTGCCGGTGCTGCTCCCGCCCACGCTGCCGTACGCCGCGGCGGCCGAGGCCGTCGTGGCCCGGCTCGACGCCCTCGTGGTCTCCGGTGGCGCCGACGTCGAGCCGAGCCTGTACGACGAGGCGCCGCACCCGGCGACCGGTCCGCCCCGGCGCGACCGCGACGCCTGGGAGCTGGCCCTGCTGACGGCAGCCGAGGAGCGCGGCCTGCCCGTCCTGGGGGTCTGCCGGGGCATGCAGGTGATGTCGGTGGCGGCCGGCGGGTCTCTGGTGCAGCACCTGCCCGAGGTCACCGGCACGCCGGCGCACGACCCGGGCGGCGACGGCTTCGGCGCGGTCGAGGTGCGGCTGCAGCCCGGGAGCCGGCTCGCGGACCTGCTGGGCGCCGAGCGGACCGGCGTACGGTGCCACCACCACCAGGCCGTGGCCACCCACCCGGGCCTCACCCCGGTCGCCTGGGCCGACGACGGCACCGTCGAGGCCGTCGAGCGGCCCGGCGACGACTTCTGGGTCGGCGTGCAGTGGCACCCCGAGGTCCACGGCGACGCGCAGCTCTTTCGGGCGCTGGTCGAGGCCGCCACGC
Source organism: Marmoricola sp. Leaf446 (assembly GCF_001424755.1). Classification (GTDB taxonomy): domain Bacteria; phylum Actinomycetota; class Actinomycetes; order Propionibacteriales; family Nocardioidaceae; genus Marmoricola. The sequence continues at coordinate 213,123 of NZ_LMRF01000006.1, read as the reverse complement.
TCGCGACCAGGGGCTGACGCGCCGCGGGAGTCCGCGACCTCGGGACGTGAGCGTCCCTGGGACGCGGGTGCGACGACGCTGGTGTCCCGAGGTGGGTCCGTGCGTGGCAGGTTGGGCCCGTGACGACCTCGATCCCCGACCCCTGGGCGGCCTGGCGGGAGCGGCGCCCACCGGCCCGGCTGGTGCACCTCGACAGCGCGTCGGCCGGGCGGTCGTCGTACGCCGTGCTGGAGGCGGTCGGCGACCACCTGCTGCGCGAGGCCGAGGTGGGCGGCTACGTCGCCGCCGAGCAGGCGGCGCCCGCCCTGGCGCGGGCGCGCACCGACCTGGGCCGGCTGCTGGGCCTCGGGGCCGACGACCTGGCCTTCGTCGAGAGCGCGACGGCCGCCCTCGACGTGGTGCTCGACGTCTGGCCGCTGCCTGCCGGGGCCCGCGTCGGGGTGCCGCCGTCGGCGTGGGGCCCCAACGTCGAGCTCGTACGCCGCCGCGGCCACCGCCCCGTCGCGCTGCCCGTCGACGGGGCCGGCGTGCTGACGCCCGACCTGCTCGACGCCGCGCTCGGGACGGACCCGCCCGACCTGGTGCTGCTCGACCTGGTCGCCGCCCACCGCGGTCTGGTGCAGCCGGCACGGGAGCTGGCCGCGGTGGCACGTCGTCACGGCGTCCCGCTGTGGGTCGACGTGGCGCAGGGCCTGGGGCACGTCGGCGCGGACACCGGTGCGGACGCGGTGGTGGCCACCAGCCGCAAGTGGCTGACCGGACCCCGCGGCGTCGGGCTGGTCGGCGTCGCCGCCGCGCACCACGAGCGGCTCCGGGTGCCCGCGCGGGCCAAGCACCCGGGCACCGGGCCGGTCGCCCTGCTCGAGTCCGACGAGGCGCACGTCGCCGGCCGGATCGGCCTCGGCGTCGCGGCGGCCGAGCTGCTGGCCGTCGGGCCCACGGCGGTCGCGGCGCGGCTCGCCGAGGTGGGCCGCGAGCTCCGCGACCGGCTGGCCGAGGTGCCGGGCTGGCGGGTGGTGGCGCCCGACGCCCCCGCGGGCGCGATCACGGCCGTGGCGCCCACGGCCGGCCAGGACCCCGCCCGGGCCCGGGCCGACCTGCTCGACGCCGGTGTCCTGACCACCCTGTGCCTGCCGTGGCGCGCCCCCGGTGAGATGTCGGTCGACGACCCGGGCAGCCTGCGCGTCAGCCCGCACGTGGACGTGACCAGCGAGGACCTCGACGCGCTCGTCCGGGGGCTCGCCGCGACCGGGGGGTGAACCCCCGGTGGCCACTTGGACCGACGGGTCCCGTGTGCCAGTGTTGAGCAGCGGCTGCTCGAGCACGAGTGGCAGCCGCTGACGAGGACGGCCCCCGCGGCCGGCCCCGCACCGACCCGCGGTCGCACGAGGCGACCGGTCCGGACCAGGAGGGGCAGCACCGATGACCAGCCAGGAGACCCGTCCCGAGGGCCTCACCACCCCGACCACCACCGACCGGGACGGCGAGGCCCCCTCGGTCCTGGCCCGCCGCCGGCTCCCCGACGTCTCCAGCGACCCGCTGCTGCGTGCGGCGGACCCCGTCGCCGCCGCCGAGGAGCACGTCGCCGCCACCGCCCTGCGCGAGACGCCACCGGGCCCCGAGGGCGGCGGCCGCGTCGGGCTCGAGCTCGAGATGCACCTGGTCGACCTCGAGCGCCCCGGGCGCCGGCCCATCTGGGACGAGGTGCGCCGGCTCGTCCACGACCTGCCCGCGCTGCCGATGGGCAGCTCGGTCACCGTCGAACCCGGGGGCCAGGTCGAGCTCTCGACCCCGCCCGCCGACGACGTCGTGCTCTCGATCGCCGCGCTCGGCATCGACCGCGACCACCTGCGTCGTGGTCTCGCCGCCGCCGGCTTCGGGGCCGCCCCGCTCGGCACCGACCCCGCCCGGCCCGTGCGCCGGGTCAACCCCGCCCCGCGCTACAGCGCGATGGAGCGTCACTTCGACGCCCTCGGCTGCGCCGGGGCCGGCAAGGCGATGATGAGCGCCACCGCGGCGCTCCAGGTCAACCTCGACGCCGGGCCCGAGGCCGAGTGGTCGTGCCGGATGGCCCACCTCCGGGCGCTGGTGCCGGTGCTGGTCGCGGCCTCCTCGACCTCGCCCTACCTCGCCGGCGAGGCCAGCGGCTGGCACTCGATGCGCCAGGGCGTGTGGCAGGGCATCGACCACGGTCGCAGCGACCCGTTCCCGGCCGGCCCCCCGGCGGCCGCGTGGGCGGCGTACGCCCTGGACGCGCCGGTGATGCTGATCCTGGACGACGGCGTGCTCCGCCCGGTGACCGAGCGGGTGCGCTTCCGCGACTGGCTGAGCGGGGACGCGCCGTTCTCGCGGCCGGCGGTGCAGGCCGACCTCGACTACCACCTGACCACGCTGTTCCCGCCGGTGCGTCCGCGCGGCTACCTCGAGCTGCGCTGCCTCGACGCGCTGCCCGACCGCTGGTGGCCGGCCATGACGGCGCTGACCGTGACGCTGGTCGACGACCCGGTGGCCGCCGACCTCGCGGCCGAGATCGTCGCGCCCGTCCACGACCGGTGGGAGACGGCGGCCCGCGAGGGCCTCGCCGACCCGGCGGTGCGACGCGCGGTGCTCGGGTGCGTCGAGCTGGCGGTCAGCCGCGGTCCGGTCGAGCTGCGCAGCGAGCTGCTGGCGCTGCACGAGGTGTTCGCCCGCGGCAGCAGCCCGGCCGAGGAGCTGCGGTCCCGCGTCGAGGCCGTCGGCCCGCTGGCAGTGCTGCTGGAGGAAGCCCGTGCCTGAGCCCCGGACCACCCTGACGACCCCCTCCTCGCCCACCGAGGTGCCCGGCGGCCGCGAGGCCGCCGCCCGGGCCCTCGACGAGGCGCGGCGGCGCACGCTCGCGCTCACCGACGTCGACGAGCCCGAGCTGACCGCCCAGCACAGCCCGCTGATGAGCCCGCTCGTGTGGGACCTCGCCCACATCGGCCAGCAGGAGGACCTCTGGCTGCTGCGCGGCGGCGACAGCGCGGCGCAGGGAGTCCTCTCCTGCCGCGTCGAGCAGCTGTACGACGCCTTCGAGCACCCCCGCGCCTCGCGGGTCTCGCTGCCGCTGCTCGGGCCCGACGAGGCGCGGCGCTACCTGGCCGACGTCCGCAGCCGCGTGGTCGGCGGGCTCGACGCGATCGCCGACGACAGCGCCGACGCGCTGTTCCCCACGCACATGGTGCTGCAGCACGAGCAGCAGCACGTCGAGACCATGCTCGCGACCCACCAGCTGCGCGACGGCGCACCGCTGCTCGGCACCGGCACGCCGCTGCCGCCCGGTCGCGACGTGGCGCACGACGCCGTGCTCGTGCCCGCGGGGCCCTTCGAGCTCGGTGTCGACGGCCACGCCGAGCCGTGGTCGCTCGACAACGAGCGCCCGGCCCACGTGGTCGATCTCCCGGCCTTCCGGATCGGTCGGGTGCCGGTGACCAACGCGGAGTGGCAGGGCTTCGTCGACGCGGGCGGTTACGCCGAGCCCCGCTGGTGGTCGGTCCGCGGCTGGGCCCACCGCCAGGAGGCCGGCCTCGAGCGCCCGCTGTTCTGGGCCGGCGACGGCTCCCGTCGCCGCTTCGGCCACCACGAGGAGCTCCTCCCCGACGAGCCGGTGCAGCACGTCTGCTTCTTCGAGGCCGAGGCGTACGCCGCCTGGGCCGGCGCCCGGCTCCCCACCGAGCAGGAGTGGGAGAAGGCGTGCACCTGGGACCCCGCCCTGGGCCGTCGGCGGCGCTGGCCGTGGGGCGACTCGGTGTGGACCCGCGAGCTGGCCAACCTCGGCGGCGAGGCGCTGCGACCGGCCCCCGTGGGGGCCTACCCCGCCGGCGCCTCGGCCTACGGCGTGGAGCAGCTGATGGGCGACGTGTGGGAGTGGACGTCCTCCTCCTTCGAGCCCTGGCCCGGCTTCGAGCCGATGCTCTACGCGCAGTACAGCGCGCCGTTCTTCGGCGGCGACTACCGCGTGCTGCGCGGTGGCTCGTGGGCCGTGGGGGAGGGCGCGGTGCGGCCGTCGTTCCGCAACTGGGACCACCCGGTGCGGCGGCAGATCTTCACCGGCCTGCGCCTGGCGTGGGACGTCGAGGACGACGGCCGTGCCGAGGGGGGCGCCTGAGTGTGCCGGCACCTCGCGTGGCTCGGTGAGCCACGCACCCTCGACGCGCTCGTGCTCGCCCCCGAGCACGGCCTGCTCCGGCAGAGCCACCACCCGCGACGCCAGTCGCACGGCACCATGAACGCCGACGGCTGGGGTGTGGGCTTCCACGTTCCCGGCCGCGAGGAGCCCGCCCGCTGGCGCTCGGCCCGGCCGCTGTGGAGCGACGCGTCGTTCGCCTCGGTCGCGCCGACGATCGCCTCGGGCTCGGTGCTGGCCGCGGTCCGGTCGGCCACGCCCGGCATGCCGGCCGACGAGTCCGCGGCGGCGCCGTTCGCCGGCGGCCGCTGGCTGGTCTCGCACAACGGCCGCGTCGAGCGGTCCGTCCTCCCGTCGTACGCCGAGGCGGAGTCGGTGTGCGACGCCGCGGTCCTGGCGGCGCACGTGCTCGCGAGGGGGGTCGACCGGCTGGGGGAGACCGTCGTCGAGGTGGCCGGCCTCGACCCGACGGCGCGGCTGAGCCTGCTGCTCCTCGACGGGGAGCGGGTCCTCGCGACGACCTGGGGCGACGGGCTGTCCTACCGCCACACCGCCGAGGGCGTCGTGGTGGCCAGCGAGCCCTACGACGACGACCCCGGCTGGGTCGACGTGCCCGACCACCACCACCTCGAGGCGACCCGCGACGGGGTCGTCGTGACCGCCCTGGAGCCCTGATGCCGATCCTGCCCACCGAGGTCCACCTCGCGCCGGGGGCGCTCGCCGACCAGATGGCCGACGACGTCCGCGCCGGGCTGACCGCGATGCCGCGCACGATCCCGCCGAAGTACTTCTACGACGCTCGCGGCAGCCTGCTCTTCGACGAGATCACGCGGCTGCCGGAGTACTACCCGACCCGCACCGAGCGCGCGATCCTCGAGGAGCACGCGAAGGACGTCGCGCTCGCCACCGAGGCCCGCTCGCTGGTCGAGCTGGGCAGCGGCACCTCGGAGAAGACCCGGCTGCTGCTCGACGCGCTGCGCGACACCGGGACCCTGGAGACGTTCGTGCCGCTGGACGTCGACCCCGCGATCCTCGCCGAGGCGGCGGCCGCGGTGGCGCAGGAGTACCCCGGTGTCACCGTGGCCCCCGTCGTGGCCGACTTCGAGCGGCACCTCACGCTGCTGCCGCGGCACCCGCGTCGGCTGCTGGCCTTCCTCGGCTCCACCATCGGCAACCTCGACCCCGACCAGCGGGCCGACTTCCTGGGCCGGGTGCGGGCCACGCTCGTCGAGGGCGACGCCTTCCTGCTCGGCACCGACCTGGTCAAGGCCGAGGACCGCCTCGTGGCGGCCTACGACGACGCCGCGGGCGTGACGGCGCAGTTCGACCTCAACGTGCTGCGGGTGCTGCAGCGCGAGCTCGGCGCCGAGCTCGACCCCGACGCCTTCGAGCACCGCGCGGTGTGGGTGGCCGAGGAGGAGCGGATCGAGATGCGGCTGGAGTCGGTGCGCGACCAGACGATCCGCATCGGTGCCCTCGACCTCGACGTCGAGCTGACCGCGGGGGAGCAGGTCCGCACCGAGATCTCCACCAAGTTCCGCCGGGAGGGCGTCGAGCGTGAGCTGGCCGCCGCCGGGCTGCGGCTGACCCACTGGTGGACCGACGCAGCCGGGGACTTCGCGCTGTCGCTGTCGGTGCCCGGCTGAGACCGGCGCTCCTCAGCGCCCCCCGAGGGCCTTGCGCATGGTCCACACGTTGCGGCCGGGCTCGCGCCGGTAGGCCAGGTCGTCGAGCAGGGCCGCTGCCAGGGGAAGCCCGCGACCGGTCTCCTCGAGATCGTCTGCCGGACCGCCCACGACCAGCGTCCCCGAGGCGGTCGAGCCCGAAGCGGCCGCCCGGCCCGCGGGTGGCAGCCAGGGGGTGTCCCCCGCCTCGCCGGAGTCCGAGAGCTCCGCGACGACCCGGTCCTCCTCGACCCTGACCTCGAAGCGCCAGCGCACCTGGCCCAGCGGACGTGCGTGCTCGACGACGTTGTTGGCGACCTCGAGGGCGGCGGTCTCCAGGGCCATCAGGGCTCCGGGGTCGACCTGGGGGTGCTCGGCCGCGGCGGTGGCCAGCAGCCCGTGCAGGCGGCGCAGCTGGTCCGGGACCGCGAGACCGTCGAGCCGGTAGGTCTCACCAGCCACGTGCGGCGTCCTCGACCCCGGGGTGGGGCTTCAGGATGCGGTCGAGGTTGGTCAGCCGCAGCACCATCGTGACCTGCTCGCCCGCCGCAGCGATCCGCAGGTCGCCACCGGCCTGGCGAGCCGTCTTCAGCCCACCGATCAGGGCGCCCAGGCCGGAGCTGTCGACGAACGAGGTGCCTCCGAGGTCCACCACCACCCGGCCGTCGCCCTCCTGCACCGTGCGGTCGACCAGCTGCTTGAGCTTGGGGGCGGCCACCATGTCGAGCCTGTCGGGCGCGCGCACCACCGTGACGCCGCCGTGGACCTGGGTCTCGTACTCGTTCACGCGCTCTCCTCCTGGACGGTCCGTTCCTCCTCGGGCGCCCGGAAACGGGCGGCCTCGATGATGACACTCAGCACCAGCAGGTCGTAGGCCACCCAGAGCGTGTTGACCCCGGTGCCGATGAACGAGTCACTCAGGTCGAGGACCAGGCGGAGCACGCCGATCACGACCGCCACCACCAACGCGGCCATGGCGAGCAGCTGGGGCCACACCAGGCGCCACGGGAACGGTCGGTGCCCGGTGGGCCGCGTCTTGGGCGTCACCACGAAGCCGAGCGGCTTGCCGAACCAGACGTTGGCGGCGGCGGTCCAGCAGGCACGGATCCACAGCGGGAACAGCGCCAGGCTGTACTGGTGGCCCCGCCAGGTCTTCACGCCGTAGCCCACCACGAAGAACAACAGCTGGTTGAGCACGACGTAGGGCAGGAAGTAGGACAGGAACTCCAGCCCGTAGGCCTTGACCGGGAGCACCCCGAAGCACAGGTAGACGATCGGGGCGGCGAGGTAGGCCACCGCCGCGAAGCCGGACAGGTAGCTCCACATGGTCGCGAAGTACATGAGGCGTTGTCCGAGCGAGAGACCTCGCTGGACCAGCGGGTTCTCCCGCAGCATCACCTGGAGGGTGCCCTGGGACCACCGCAGCCGCTGCTGGAGCATCGTCTGCAGGTCCTCCGGGGCCAGGCCGTGGGCCAGCACCTCGTGGTGGTAGACCGAGCGCCAGCCGAGCCCGTGCAGTCGCATGCAGGTGGCCATGTCCTCGGTCACCGACACCGTCGCCAGCGGCATCATCGGCTGGGCCTCGTCGTGACGGTGGACGTCCACCGAGTCCACCAGCGCACGCACGGACGCCACGGCTCCGAGGGGGGACCACTCGCGCTGGGCCAGCCGCGCCATGGCCTCCTCGTCGATGACGGGCAAGCCCAGCTCCTCGTCCTCCTCGACCGGGTGCTCGGCCGCGAGGGCAGCGAGGTCGGCCCGGATGGCCTCGACGTCGCGGTCGACGGTGGACCGGCTGACCACGTCGAGCTCGCGCTGGAAGGCGTAGGTCACCTCGGAGACCGGGGCGCCCCCGTCGAGGTCGCTGCGGGCCTGGCGGACCGCGGCGCGCACCGCACGGATGGCGGTAGCGGTGGCGAGGTCGGAGCGTGAGCTGCGCCTCGCAGCGCGGTCGAGGATGCGACCGGAGGTGCGCAGGGCCTCGCGGACGGCGTCGTCGACCTGGCGGACGTAGCCGACGATCCCGAGCTGCATCAGGGCCTCGCGCCGGAGCACGGCGTTGGAACCGCAGAAGAACGCGGCGTTCCACCCGTCCTTGCCCTGCTGGATCGGCCCGTAGAAGAGCGGTGCCTGACTGCCCAGGGGGTCGGACCCGGTGACGTTGGTGAAGTACTGCGGTGTCTGCACCAGGGCCACCTCGGGATCGGTGAACCAGCCCAGCGTGCGGTCCAGGATCGTGGGGTCGGGCACCTGGTCGGCGTCGAGGATCAGCAGGAACTCGCCCTCGGTGCGGAACAGCGCGTTGTTGAGGTTGCCGGCCTTGGCGTGCCGCGGACGGTCCGCCCAGTCCTGGCTGCGGGTCACGTAGCCCACGCCCAGCTCCTCGCAGGCGGCCCGCATCTCCGGGCGGTCACCGTCGTCGAGCACCCAGGTGCTGTGCGGGTGGGCGATCGCGCGGGCCGCCGCGGCCGTGGCCGCCACCATCTCGACCGGCTCGTTGTAGGTCGTGATGAAGACGTCGACGGTGGCCCCGGCGGGCGGAGGCGGGGCCTCGCCACGCTCCTTGAGCCGCCACATCGTGGTGCCGAAGAGGTAGGCGTCGATCAGCGAGTAGGTCTCGGCGAGCACCAGCGGCAGGGCGATCCACCAGTTGGGCCAGTTGACCGAGAACAGCCACCGCCACCCCACGTAGACGGTCCCGGAGGTGAGGACGAGCAGGACCATGACCCGGATGGCGAGCCGACGCAGCATCAGTCCTGCTCCCGTCGTACGACGACCACGGTGACGTCGTCGGGGGAGAGCCGGTGCGAGGTGCGCTCCAGGACCGCCTCGACGAGCTGGTCGGCCCGGAGACCGCGACGTGCCAGCCGCTCGGCCTCGGCCACCGCCTCCTCGGCCGTCTCGAACGCGTCGAGCACGCCGTCGCTGACGACCAGGAGGGCCTCACCGGGCGCGAGCCGCTCGGTCCGCGCCGGCCAGGACTCGCCGGGGTCGGCGCCGACCGGCATCCCGACCGAGACGAGCCGTCGGGCTCCGCCGGTCGGGGAGAGCACCACGGCCAGGCCATGGCCGGCGTCGACGTACTCCAGGTCACCAGAACCCGGGTCGAGGCGTCCGGCGAAGAGGGTCACGAAGCTCGCTGCACCGTCGAGGTCGTCGGCCATGCTGGTGGCGGTGCGCTCCAGGGAGGTCGCGAGGTCGTGGAAGAGGGAGCCGGCACGGAGCACCGCCCGGACACCGGCGGCCAGGATGGCGGCGGTCATGCCCTTGCCCATCACGTCGGCCACGACGACCTGGAGGCCACCCTCGACCCGCTGCCAGTCGAAGAAGTCGCCGCCCACGTCGCGGGCCGGGACGCAGCGGCCGGCGAGGTCGAGCCCAGGCACGTCCGGCGCCCGGGACGGCAGCAGGCGGCGCTGCACCTCGCGCGCCTGCACGGTCTCCTGGCTCAGCGTCAGCTCGTTCTCGACCCACTGGGCCAGGTCGCGGAGCATGCGGCTCTGCTCGGCGGTCAGGTCGCGGGGGCGGCTGTCGAGCAGGCAGAGCGTCCCCACGTTCTGCCCTGCGGCCCGCAGCGGCTGTCCGGCGTAGAAACGGATGTGGGGGTCCTGCTGGACCAGCGGGTTGCTCGCGAACCGTTGGTCCACCTGGGCGTCGGCGACGAGGAGCTGACCCTCGCCCTGCACCGTGGTGGAGCAGAACGCCACCGACCTCGGGATGTCGCCGGACCCCAGGCCGACCTGGGCGTGCGGGACGACGCGGTCCTCGTCGACGAGGTTGACCGCCACCATCGGGACGTCGAAGACGTGCTGCGCCAGCCGGACCACGCGGTCGAACCGGTCCTCCGGCGGGGCGTCGAGGACGGCGAGGTCACGGAGGGCCCGGAGCCGCTCGGCCTCAGCACTGGTATCCATGCAAACCTCACATTTCCGCGGATGTCGGTGGACTCTAGCGAGCCCGACGGCCGTCCGTACCCACGGTGTCCAGGTCGTGGCACCTCCCGTCGTCGGCGACCTCAGCCCACCGCGACGCACACCACCGAGACCGCGCACAGCGCCAGACCGGCGCCCTGCACGCGGTGGACCCGCTCGTGCAGCAGCACCGCCGCCAGCAGCACGGTCACGGCCGGGTAGAGCGAGGCCAGCACGGCCGAGACGGTGAGCAGGCCCTGCTGGGTCGCGAGTAGGAACCCCACGACGGCCGCCGCCGACAGCGCGCCGGCGCCCGCTCCGCCGACCGCGGCCGCCCGGTCACGGGGCACCCAGGTGGCGCCGAGGGTCGTCGCGAGCAGCGCCACGGCCAGGACGGCGACCGCCTGGCTGAGCGCGACGGGCCAGTAGCCCGCCCCGTCGGGCACCTGCCCGAGCGCCGCGAACAGCAGGCCGAAGCCGGCCCCCGCGAGCAGCCCGTCGACGAGCGCGGCTGCACCGGTGGAGGTCGCGGCCCCGGTGGAGGGCTCGCGGGCGACGAGCCAGATGCCGGGCAGGGCGACCAGGATGCCGAGCCAGACCAGCGCGGCCGGCCGCTCGCCGCCCACGACGCCGACCGCCACGGGCAGCACCGCCGCCCCGACGGCCGAGACCGGGCCCACGACGCCCATCCGGCCGCGGGAGAGCCCGCGGTAGAGGAAGGCACCGCCGAGGCCGTTGCCGACGCCGGCCAGGGCGCCCCAGGCGAGGTCGCCCGCGCTCGGTCGACCCGGCAGCAGCAGCGCCAGGGCCAGGGCGAGCAGGCCGCCGACGGCCGACCCGACCACGGCCACCGCCCAGGCCGACGTACGCCGCGACGCGACACCGGCGACGAAGTCCGAGGTGCCGTACGCCGCCGCCGAGGCCAGCGCGAGCAGCACCGCGGTCACCGCAGCACCACTCCCACCACCCAGGCGCTGCCGGCGAGCAGGCAGGCGGTGAGCTCGATCAGGATCGACAGCCCGGCCGCCTTGAGGGCGTGCACCGTGGCCGGCCACGCCTCGCGGGAGCCGACGCGGGCCAGCTCGGAGAGGTAGACGCCGCCGACGAAGCCGACGAACAGCCCGACCACGGGGATGACGAAGAAGCCGACCACGCCGAGCGCGGCCCCGGCGACCAGGGTGCGTCCCGGCACGCCGGCGGCCTGGAGGCGTCGCCCCGGCACGAGGTACATCGCGACCTGGCCGACCATCAGCAGTGTCACCACGACGGCGAAGGTGACCCAGGCGGCTGACGTGCCGACGTACAGCGCCCAGACCAGCACGGCGCCGCCGACCAGCAGCGAGCCGGGCAGCAGGGGGACGACGACGCCGACCAGGCCCACCAGGATCGCCAGCGCCACCAGGGTCTCGACCACGGCCAGGGTGCTCATGGCCCGACGGTCTCACGGCCCCCGGGACGCGACGAGACCCCGGTCGCTGACCGGGGTCTCGTCGGAGGTGCGGGGTGGGTCGGCCGGGTCAGCCGGCCTCGGGGCTCGGGGTCGGGGTGCCGAGCTTGTCGGTCTCGTCCTGCACGTGCTCGGCGACCTCACGGAGCTTCTCGCCGTGCTCGCGGGCGTGGTGGGCGCAGAAGAGCAGCTCGCCACCGCCCTTGAGCTGGACGCGGAGGTAGGCCTGCGCGCCGCAGCGGTCGCAGCGGTCGATGGCGGTGAGCGGCGCGCTCGGGGCTGTCGCAGTGGTCACGTCGGGCCTCACTCTCGTTCGGGGGGACTGGGAGGGGGGAAAAGCCAGGTCGTTCATCTCGACAGTCACAACAGTCAACCACGGTCGATGCTTCCCGTTGGCGAGGTGTCCACCGTCGCGGTGGGGGTGGTGCGCCTCACAGGTCGTGGATCCGAGTCTGCCCGCTCCCCGGTGGAGGGGGAGCGAAACCGACAAAGACCCGCGTTCGGGTCGTGCTCTGTCCGTCCCTGCCCAGTGCAGCACACACCGCCAACACCTCCCCGGACCCACGCGTGGCGGCGCGTCCCCGCGAGACGGCCCTGGGTAGATTCGACGTACGCCGCACCCGCCCCTCCCGGACCCGAGGTCATCGTCATCGACAACACCTACAACGCCCAGCACCTCCTCGTCCTCGAGGGGTTGGAGGCCGTCCGCAAGCGGCCGGGCATGTACATCGGCTCCACCGACACCCGCGGGCTGATGCACTGCCTGTGGGAGATCATCGACAACGCGGTCGACGAGGCGCTCGGCGGCTTCTGCTCCCGCGTGCTGGTGACGCTGCACGCCGACGGCTCGGCCGAGGTGCACGACGACGGCCGCGGCATCCCGGTCGACAAGGAGCCCAAGACGGGGCTGTCGGGCCTCGAGGTCGTCTTCACCAAGCTCCACGCGGGCGGCAAGTTCGGCGGCGGGTCCTACGCCGCGACCGGTGGCCTGCACGGCGTCGGCGCCTCGGTCGTCAACGCGCTGTCCGCACGGCTCGACGTCGAGGTCGACCGCTCGCCGGCCACCCAGCGGATGTCCTTCCGACGCGGCGTCCCGGGCGTGTTCGCCGACGCGGGGCCGGTCGGCGACTTCGAGGCCGCCTCCGGGCTGCACAAGGGTGCCCGGGTCAAGAAGGGGGTCACCGGCACCCGGGTGCGGTTCTGGCCCGACCGGCAGATCTTCACCAAGGACGCCACCTTCACCTGGGACGAGCTGGTCACCCGCGCCCGCCAGACCTCCTTCATCGTGCCCGGCCTCGAGCTGACGCTGACCGACGCCCGCGGCGCGGAACCGGTGACCGAGTCGTTCCGCCACGACGGCGGCATCACCGAGTTCTGCACCTTCCTGGCCCACGACGAGGCGGTCACCGACGTGCTGCGGCTGCAGGGCGGGGACACCTTCACCGAGACCGTCCCGCTGCTCGACGACCAGGGCCACATGACCCCGCAGGACGTCGAGCGCGAGCTCCTCGTCGACGTGGCGCTGCGCTGGGGGACCGGCTACGAGACCGAGCTGCGCTCCTTCGTCAACGTCATCGCCACCCCCAAGGGCGGCACCCACGTGGCCGGTTTCGAGGCCGCGCTGACCAAGACCTTCAACGAGGCGATGCGGGCGGGCCGGGTGCTCAAGACCGGTGACACCGACGTGGTCAAGGACGACGTGCTCGAGGGCCTCACCTCGGTGGTGACGGTGCGCCTGGCCGAGCCGCAGTTCGAGGGCCAGACCAAGGAGGTGCTCGGCACCCCCGCCGCCCGCTCGGTGGTGCGCAAGGTCGTCGCCCGCGAGCTCAAGGAGTTCCTGACCACGACCAAGCGGGCCGAGAAGGCCCAGGCCAAGCTGGTGATGGAGAAGGTCGCGGGCGCCGCCAAGACGCGGCTGGCCGCCCGTCAGCACCGCGAGACCCAGCGCCGCAAGAACGCCCTGGAGTCCTCTGCTCTCCCCGCCAAGCTGGTCGACTGCCGCTCCAACGACGTCGAGATGTCGGAGCTGTTCATCGTCGAGGGCGACTCGGCGCTCGGCACGGCCAAGGTGGCGCGCAGCTCGGAGTTCCAGGCGCTGCTGCCGATCCGCGGCAAGATCCTCAACGTCCAGAAGGCCACCGTCGCCGACGTGCTCAAAAACGCCGAGTGTGCCTCGATCATCCAGGTCGTGGGCGCGGGCTCGGGCCGCACCTTCGACCTCGACGCCGCGCGCTACGGCCGCATCATCCTGATGGCCGACGCCGACTCCGACGGCGCGCACATCCGCTGCCTGCTGGCCACGCTGTTCTTCAAGTACATGCCCGAGCTGGTGACCTCGGGGCGGCTGTTCACCGCCGTGCCGCCGCTGCACCGCATCGAGCTGACCAATCCCAAGAAGGGGATGGAGAAGTACGTCTACACCTACTCCGACCCCGAGCTGCAGCGCAAGCTCGCCGAGCTGGCCAAGAAGGGCGTCCGCTGGAAGGACCCCGTGCAGCGCTACAAGGGCCTCGGCGAGATGGACGCCGACCAGCTGGCCGAGACCACGATGGACCCCCGCAAGCGCACCCTGCGCCGCATCACCGCCGACGACGCCGCCCGGGCGAGCGAGGTCTTCGAGCTGCTGATGGGCAGCGAGGTCGCCCCCCGCAAGGACTTCATCGTCGCCGGCGCCTACGAGGTCGACGCCGACCAGATCGACGCCTGACGTCCGGGCCCGGGGCGGGGCCGGGCGCCGGGCGCCATGTAACGCGGAGTTATTGCTTCTGAACAAGGGGTGTACGCCGCACTCGGGCACCACAGCACCGCACCAGATGGGTCGGGGCCCGGTCGACGAGCCGCAGGCCCGGCATACCGGACGAATCGGAGTCTCGGCAGCCTTTCCTGTCGCTTGGCAGGCATCGCGACGCCTGCCGAGCACCAGGTTCCCCGGACGTCCGGGGAACCAGCGGGCCCCACAGGCCCCCACAGGCCCCAGAGCAACCCCACAGCCACGACGTACGCCGACCACAGCGACCGGGTCGAGGCTCCGGGGCATGGAGACGATCAGCGCACGGATCAGGCGGACCACGGCGGCCCTGGCGGCCGCGACGATGATCGGCGTGGTGGGCGTCGGCGCGCTCGCGCCGGAGACGGCCAGCGCCGCGGGGGTGAGGAGCGTACCGGCGTACGCCACCACGGTGGCCACGGGCACCTCGCTGCTGCCCGGCCGCGAGGACTGAGCCGCGGGCCGCGCTAGACGAGCTGCTCGAGCAGACCCGAGTCGACGTCGTACAGGAACCCGCCGACGGCGGTGCCCTCGGGGATGAGGGGGTGGGCGACGACCTTGTGGACGTCGTCGGCCAGGGCGGCTCGCTGGTCCTCCACGACGCCGAAGGTCTGCCACGAGGCGTCCTGGCCGGCGGAGGTGGAGACGCGCTCGCGCAGCTCCTCCTGGGTGGCCGAGGCCATGGCGCAGCGGGTGTGGGGCACCACCAGGATGCGCTCGACGCGCAGCAGGTGGACGCCCAGCACGAGCGCCTCGAGCGCCTGGGGCGTCACGCGGCCGCCGGGGTTGCGGAAGATCTTGGCGTCGCCGGGCTTGAGCCCGAGCATCCCCAGCGGGTCGATGCGCGAGTCCATGCAGGTGACGATGGCGATGCCGGCGTGGGCGACGCCGTCGAACCCGCCGAGGTCGAAGCTCTCGGCGAAGCGGCGGTTGGCGGTGAGCAGGTCGTCGAAGTCAGCGGTGGCCACGTGCCGACGGTAGTGCGTCCCCACGGTGCCCCGCGAGGCGAGACGGACGCGACGTGGGTCACGCCGCCGTGCCAGGCTGCCCGTGACACGAGGGGTGACGGTGCGGATCTTCGGACGGCGGACAGCGCGACGCGAGCAGGAGCGCGAGCGGCTCCGCCGGGAGCGGCAGCAGGCCGACCAGGAAGCGGCCCGGGAGGCGGCCCGCCCGCTCGCCCGCGCGCTCGACGTCGCCGCGACCGAGCTGCTCCTGGGTCTGGACGGCGCGCTGGGCCGTCGCTTCGTCGGCTGGGTCCACCGGCCGTGGGCGGAGGGCCGGCACCTGCGTGCCCTGGGCCCGCGGCCCGGGGTCCTGGTCGACGCGCTGCGGCGCTCCGGGGTCGAGCCCCCGGTGCCGCTGCTGGAGACCTACGGCGCGGCGGAGGTCGCCCTGGTCGGCACATCGGGCTGGTTCCGCGGACTCGACGACGAGCTCGCGGGAGCGATGCGGTGGGTGCCCGGGACGGTGCCGGCCGAGGAGGTGCCCGACACCCTGGTGCGACACCGCTGCGCGGCGTACGACGTCGCGGAGGACCGGCTCAGACGGCTCTCGGCCGACCTCGCCGCTGCGCGTGGCGGGGGGCTCGGGGTCGACCGGGCCCTCACCTCCGCGCGGTGGTGGCCCGGGCGGTCCACCACGGAGCGCCCCGTGGACGATCCGCTGGGCCTGTACGGCACCTTCCGGAGCCTGGAGTGGCGCAGCGACCTCGGTGACGACTGGTGGGCCCCGTGGGCCGCCGCCTCGGACCTGGCCGGCAAGGGCACCGGCCTCCCCGGGTTCGAGCCGGCGGACTGGCTGCTCGCCGCGTTCCGGCGTACGCCGGTCGACGCGGGCGGCCTCGGGCTCAGCCGCGCTGCGGACGCGCCGCCCGCAGGGTGAGCAGCGCCAGCACCGCCGCCACGACCGCGCACACCGCCGCCCCCGCGAAGATCGCCTGCAGCTGCTCCAGACCGGCCAGCGACAGCGCCTCGGTGTACGCCGGGCAGCGGGTCCGGCCGTCGCCGCACACCTCGAGCGGGGAGGGGATGTCGGTCTGCACGCTGTAGTAGCGCCGCAGCCCGATCGTGGTCAGCGCCGAGATCCCGACCAGCATGCCGACCATCCGGGCCACCACGAGCAGCGCGCTCGCCACTCCGTGGACGGCGTCGGGGGTGGCGGCCAGCAGCGCGGCGTTGACCGGTGCCAGAGCGAGGCCGAACCCGAGTCCGGCCGCTGCGAGCACCGCGACCGAGGAGAGCTGCCCCATCGAGTCGGGTCCCCAGGTCGTCATCACCGCGAAGCCGGCCGCTGCCAGCAGCATCCCGCCCGCCGCGACCAGCGCGACCGGCACCCGACGCACGAGGAACCCGCCGACGAGCGCCCCGACCGGGAGCGCGACCAGGAACTCCACCAGCACCAGGGCCGCCTGCAGCTGGTCGCCGTCGGCGACGGTGAGCCGGGCGAAGATGGGGATGTCGACCAGCGCGGCGATGAGCGCCGAGCCGACGAAGAAGCTCACCAGCACCGCGCCCCACGCCGGCCGCTCGCGGAACGCGCCGTGCGGCACCAGCGGGTGGGTCGCGCGGCGGTTGTGCAGCACGAAGAGCACCGCCGCCACGGCGGCGACGCCGAGGTAGACCGGCCCCGCCTCGGAGAACACCTGCACCTCGGGGTCGGCGGTGGCGAAGGCGAGGATGACGCCGCCGAGCGCGACCGAGAGCAGCGCCGCCCCGACCAGGTCGGCCTCGCGCACCGAGCCCCACCAGCCGCGGGCGTCGAACAGCGGCCGCGGGGCCAGCACGCACCACGCCAGCAGCAGCAGCGCGAGCACGATCGCGGCGGTGCCGAGCGGGGAGAGCCAGACCGACCCGCCCTCGGCGTACGGCACGAAGGGGGCGCCCCAGGCGACCGAGGTGACCAGGGCGTCGGGCTGGCGCATCACCAGCAGCCCGGCGGTCAAGGTCAGCGCGAGCAGCAGGAGTCCGACGACGTCGGGCACCCGCCGCCCGGTAGTCCGAGACGAGACGGTCGACTCTCCGGCGTCCGGTGGTGCTTTTCGTCTCGGACTATCCGCCCCCCGGACCGTGAGCACCCGGATCGCGGCGGCCAGGACCAGGCCGACGGCGAGGTTGAGCCAGAAGATGTCGCGCCAGTCGCCCACGGCGAGCACGACGGCGCCGAGCAGGGGGCCGAGCACGCTGCCGAGCTCCTGCACCGCCCCCACCACGCCCAGGGGTACGCCGCGCCGCTCGGCGGGGTAGAGGTCGGCGACCAGCGCCAGGGTGACCGGCACGAGCCCACCGCCGCCGACGCCCTGCAGGAAGCGACCGGCCACCAGGCTCGGCAGGTCGTACGCCGCGGCGGTGACCAGCGAGCCGAGCGCGAAGACCACCAGCGAGGCGAGCAGCACCGGGGTGCGCCCGCGCAGGTCGGCGATCCGGCCGATGAGGGGCAGCATCGCGACGTAGCCGAGCAGGAAGCCGCTGACGATCGGGGCCGCGCGCTGGAGCTGGTCGACCGAGAGCCCGACCGAGCCCATCATGTCGGGCAGGGCGAGCACGACGACGTAGGTGTCGGCCGCGGCGAACGCCACGGCGACCGCCGCCAGCGCGAGCAGGACCCGCGCGGCCGGGTCGGGACGTGCGGCCGGGGCGTCGGGCACGGGAGGCCTAGGTGGCCGGGGCGTCGACGGTGACCTCGCGGTCGTAGTCGGAGAAGTCGACGTCGTAGGTCACGTCGGCACCGTCGGCGAAGAACGGGCCGGTGATCCGCACGGTGGTCGCGCGGCCGTCGTCGTCCACGCCGACCTTGGTCGGGTAGTCGGCCTGCGCGTCGGCGCTGGGCACGATCCGCTTGACCGCGTCGCCGGGCAGCGTGCCGGCGTACGTCGTGAGGACCTGCTCGCCGTCGCGGGTCTGCCCGTCCTCCTTCAGCCCGTCGAGGTCGGTCAGCAGCGAGGAGAGCCCGCCCTCGGCCCTGCCGAAGCTCGCCGGGTCGGGGGCGCCGTACTCGGTCGGGTCGATCTCGGCGTACGTCGTGGTCAGCGGGAGCTTGGCGTAGACCGTGCCGTCGACGGAGGTGACCGGCACGGTGGCGGTGAGCCCGCTGAGCAGCACCTTGACGTCGCCCTCGAAGGCCGGCGCGGGGGTCACGACGCCCGAGGCGCCCAGGACGCCGTTGCCCTCGGTCGGCGTGGACGTCGTGGCGAGCTGGACGCGCACGCTCGCGGCGTCGTCGAAGGCCTTCTTGGCCGACTGCATCACCTCGGTGGGGGTGGGCTTGTCGGCCGCCTCGTCACCGCCCCCGCCGCAGCCCGCGGCCGTGGCGGCGAGCACGAGGACGGACAGCGCGGAGGCGAGGCGGCGGGTGGGCGCAGGCATGGCGTCAGCCTGCCACGTCGCCCGAGGCGGAGGCCCCCAGCAGGCGGGCGACGGGCCCGGAGCAGGCGACCACGGGCTGCGCCGAGGGCACCCCCGAGCCGTCACGCCGCTGCACCGGCTCGGGCAGGTCGACCGGCGCGCCGCTGTCGGCGGCGGCCTGGGCGGGCCCCGGGCCGGCCCAGGCGAAGACGAGGGCGTCCTCGCCGCGCAGGAACCGGTGGCAGCGCACGCCGCCCGTGGCGCGGCCCTTGGCGGGGTACTCGCTGAACGGCGTGACCTTGACCGACCCGGTCTCGGTGCCGGGCAGCGCGCTGGAGGCGCCGGAGACCGAGACGAGCACGGCGTCGGCGGGGTCGAGCGCGGTGAAGGAGACCACCCGGGCCCCGGCCGCGAGCTTGATCCCGACGATGCCGCCGCCGCCGCGACCCTGCGGCCGCACCGCGGCGGCCCCGAAGTGCAGCAGCTGGGCGTCGCTGGTCACGAAGCAGAGCTGCTCCTGGCCGGTCGTGAGCTCGACCGCCCCCACCACGACGTCGCCGTCCTTGAGCGCGATCACCTCCCAGTCGTCCTTGCCGGCGAGGAACTCCGGGACGACCCGCTTGACCACGCCCTGACGGGTGCCGAGCGCCAGGCCGGGGGAGCCGGGGTCGAAGCCGGTCAGGGCCAGCGCGCGCTCGCCGTCCAGCGTCACGAACTCGCCGACGGGCGCCCCGCCCTGCAGGTGCGGGTGGCTGGCGGTGCTGGGCAGCGTCGGCAGGTCGAGCACGGGCAGCTTGACGACGCGACCCGCGGAGGTGACCACGCCGACCTCGCCGCGGGCGGTGGTGGCCACGGCCGAGACCACGACGTCGTGGCGCACCCGGCCGCCCTCGTCGCCGGGCCGGTCGAGCGAGGTGGTGCGGGCCAGCAGGCCGGAGGAGGACAGGAACACCCAGCACGGGTCGTCGGCCACCTCGAGCGGCGTGGTCGCCTTCGCGGTCTGGCCGGAGGACTCCAGCAGGACGGTGCGGCGCGGCGTGCCGTAGGTCTTGGCGACCTCGGCGAGCTCCTCGGAGACCACCGCGCGCAGCTTCTCGTCGTCGCCGAGGATCTCCTCCAGCGCCGCGATCGTGGCCCGCAGCTCGTCGGCCTCGGCGTCGAGCTCGAGCCTGGAGAACTTCGTCAGCCGGCGCAGCGGCATGTCGAGGATGTACGTCGCCTGCACCTCGGTCAGCTCGAAGACCTCGATCAGCCGTGTCCGCGCGGTCGCGGCGTCGTCGCTGGAGCGGATCAGCTGGATGACCTCGTCGATGTCGAGGATGGCGGTGAGCAGGCCCTCCACGAGGTGCAGGCGGTCGGCGGCCTTGCCGCGGCGGTGGGCCGAGCGGCGGCGTACGACGTCGTAGCGGTGGGCCAGGAAGACCTCGAGCATCTCCTTGAGGCCCAGCGTGCGCGGCTGGCCGTCGACCAGGGCGACGTTGTTGATGCCGAAGGACTCCTCGAGCGGCGTGCTGCGGAACAGCTGCTCGAGGATCGCCTCGGGGTGGAAGCCGTTCTTGACCTCGATCACCAGCCGCAGCCCGTGGGCGCCGTCGGTGAGGTCGACGATGTCGCTGACGCCCTGGAGCTTCTTGCCCTGCACGAGCTTCTTGATGGCGGCCACCACGCGCTCGGTGCCGACGCCGTACGGCATCTCGGTGACCACGATGCCCTTGCGACGGGGCGTGACCGACTCGATCCGGGTGGTGGCCCGCATCCGGAAGCTGCCCCGGCCGCTCTCGTAGGCGTCGCGGATGCCGTCGAGGCCGATGATCTTGCCGC
Organism: Marmoricola sp. Leaf446; assembly: GCF_001424755.1. GTDB lineage: Bacteria > Actinomycetota > Actinomycetes > Propionibacteriales > Nocardioidaceae > Marmoricola. The sequence continues at coordinate 193,026 of NZ_LMRF01000006.1, read as the reverse complement.
CCGTGGGCAGGTCGGGGCCCGGGACGAACCGCATCAGGGTGTCGAGGTCGGCACCCGGGTGCTTGACCAGGTGGCGCAGCGCCTGGACCACCTCGACCAGGTTGTGGGGCGCGATGTTGGTGGCCATACCGACCGCGATGCCCGCGGCGCCGTTGACCAGCAGGTGCGGGATCGCGGCGGGGAGCACCGCGGGCTCCTGCTCGCGGCCGTCGTAGTTGGGCCGGAAGTCGACGGTGTCCTCGTCGATGGTGGCGGTCATCGCGACGGCCGCCGGGGCCATCCGGGCCTCGGTGTAGCGCATCGCGGCGGGGGAGTCGTCGGGCGAGCCGAAGTTGCCGTGCCCGTCGACGGTCGGCAGCCGCATCGACCAGGGCTGGGCCATCCGGACCAGGGCGTCGTAGATCGCGCCGTCGCCGTGGGGGTGGAAGCGGCCCATCACCTCGCCGACCACGCGGGAGGACTTGACGTGGCCGCGGTCGGGCCGCAGGCCCATGTCGTGCATGGCGTACAGGATCCGGCGCTGCACCGGCTTGAGGCCGTCGCGGGCGTCGGGCAGGGCGCGGGAGTAGATGACGGAGTAGGCGTACTCCAGGAAGCTGCTGCGCATCTCCTCGCCGACGTCGATGTCGACGATGTGCTCCTCGAAGTCCTCGGGGGGCGGTGTCGTCGTACGTCGGGCCATGGCCGGCATTCTCCCCGGCCCGGCCCCCGAGCCTCGACCGGGCACGCCGGAGGGGGGCTGACGGTACATTTCGCACCGTGAGCACCCCGGAGACCACGACCCCGTCTCCCACCCCCCGTGACTACCCCGACCACTGGGAGGCCGACGTCCTGCTGCGCGACGGCAGGACCGCCCACCTGCGGCCGATCCTGCCGACCGACGCCGAGGGGCTGGTCGAGTTCTACGCCCTGGTCGGCCAGCAGTCGAAGTACTACCGCTTCTTCGCGCCGATGCCGACGCTCTCGGACCGCGATGTGGAGCGCTTCACCAACGTCGACCACCGCCAGCGGGTGGCCTTCGTGATCACGCTGGCCCAGAAGATCCTCGCGGTGGGCCGCTACGACGTCATCGACCCCGAGCGGGCCGAGGTCGCCTTCCTCGTCCAGGACCAGCACCAGGGCCGCGGCATCGGGCAGCTGCTGCTCGAGCACCTCGCGCAGGCCGGCCGCGAGCGTGGCGTGAAGCGGTTCGTGGCCGAGGTGCTGCCCGAGAACCGCCGGATGATCCAGGTCTTCCGCGAGCAGGGCTACTCGGTCAAGGGCGGCTGGGAGGAGGGGGTGATGCACCTCGAGTTCGACATCGACCCCACCGAGACCTCCATCGGGGTGATCGCCGCCCGCGAGCACCGATCCGAGGCCGCCTCCATCGCCGCGTTCCTCACCGCCCGGTCCGTGGCGGTCATCGGCGCCTCCCGCCGCCGCGACACCATCGGCGCGCTGCTGGTGCGCAACCTGGTGCTCGGCGACTACTCCGGGCGGGTCTACGTCGTGAACCCCGCCGCCGACTCGGTGGCCGGGATGCCGTCCTACCCCACGGTGAGCGACATCCCCGGCGAGGTCGACGTCGCGATCGTCGCGGTGCCGGCCGAGGCGGTCCAGGACGTCGTGCTCGACTGCGCCGCCAAGGGCGTGCACGGGCTCGTGGTCATCTCCAGCGGCTTCGCCGAGACCGGCGAGGAGGGCCGGCGGCGGCAGCGCAAGCTGGTCGGCCTCGCCCGCTCCTACGGCCTGCGGCTGATCGGGCCCAACTGCCTCGGCGTCATCAACACCGCCTCCGAGGTCTCGCTCAACGCCTCGCTGGCGCCGGTGATGCCGCCGCGCGGGCGCGCGGGCTTCTTCTGCCAGTCCGGTGCGCTCGGCACCGCGATCCTGGAGAAGGTGCGGGGCCGCGGTCTCGGGCTCTCGACCTTCGTCAGCGCCGGCAACCGCGCCGACGTCTCCGGCAACGACCTCCTGCAGTACTGGGAGGAGGACGACGCCACCGAGGTGATCCTGCTCTACCTGGAGTCGATCGGTAACCCGCGCAAGTTCTCCCGGATCGCGCGCCGCGTCTCGCGGGCCAAGCCGATCATCGCCGTGCGCTCCGGTCGCACCACCCAGGGCGTCCCGATGGGCCACGCGGTGCGCCACATCGCGGCGCCGCCCGAGGCCGTGGACGCGATGTTCAAGCAGGCCGGGATCATCCAGGTCGACACCCTCGACGAGATGTTCGACGTCGCCCAGCTGCTCGCCCACCAGCCGCTGCCCTCGGGCTCCCGGGTGGCGATCGTGGGCAACTCCGACGCGCTCGGACTGCTGGCCGTCGATGCGGCCGTCGCGCAGGGCCTCACCGTCACCAGCGCGACGGCGCTGGGCTCCGAGGCCACCGCGGAGGACTTCGAGGACGCGCTCGACGCGGCCATCGACGACGACCACGTCGACGCCGTGGTCGCGGTCTACATCCCGCCGCTGGACGCGGGCGGCGAGGAGGTCGCCAACGTGCTGGCCGCGGTGGGGGAACAGTCCGACAAGCCGCTGGTCTCCACCTTCCTCGGCCGCGAGGGCGTGCCCGAGCTGCTGCGCGTGCCCGACCTGTCCGGCGACACCGCCGGCCGCGGGTCGGTGCCCTCCTACCCCGCCGTCGAGGCGGCCGTGCGGGCGCTGGCCCGCGTCTCGGAGTACGCCGCGTGGCGCACCCGCGACGACGAGTCGGCCGCCGTGCTCGAGGGCATCGAGGTCGACCAGGCCACCCGCCAGGTCAACGAGATGCTGATGCACCACCCCGAGGGCCACCAGCTCGACGACGCGCAGCTGCGCGCCCTGCTCGCCTGCTACGGCATCGACCTGTGGGAGCGCGCGTTCGTCTCGACCGCCGACGAGGCGGTGGCGGCCGGCGAGCGGCTGGGCTGGGACGTCGTGCTGAAGGCGACGGCCGAGCGGTTGCGGCAGCGGCCCGACCAGGCCCACGTGTGGCGCAACATCGACGACGCCGCCGAGATGGCCGACGCCTGGGAGTCGCTCACCCAGCTGGTGAGCAACCCCGCCGACGCGGAGTTCGTCGTGCAGCGCACCGCCCCTCCCGGCGTGCCCATCGCGGTCAACGGGCTCGAGGACCCGCTCTTCGGCCCGGCCGTCTCCTTCGGCATCGCCGGGGCGCTCACCGACCTGGTGGGCGACCGGGCCTTCCGGATCCCCCCGATCAGCCCCCTCGACGCGGCCGAGACGGTGCGCTCGGTCAAGGCCGCGCCGCTGCTGTTCGGCTTCCGCGGCAGCGAGCAGGTCGACGTCGAGGCGGTGGAGGAGCTGATCCGCCGGGTGGCCCAGCTCAAGATCGACCTGCCGCAGGTCAGCACCCTCGACCTCGTCCTGGTGCACGCCAACGCCGAGGGCGTCAGCGTGCTGCACGCCACCGCGCGCGTCGACCAGGTCGCCGACGCCCGCTCCGACCTCTTCGTGCGTCGTCTGACCGCTCCCGCGGCCGACACGCTGCCCGGCTGAGGCGCGGTCGGAGCCCCCGGTGCGACGGCGTGTGCGCGGCCGGGAGCCGCTGCCCCACGGGCGTGACAAGATGACGCCCATGCGTCCCGCAACCGCCCAGGACCGCTTCGGCGACCTGGTGGCCGCCATCGAGAAGACCGGCTACTACCCCCAGGTCGTGGCCGCCGGGGTCGGCGCCGCGGTCGCCGGCGAGCAGGTCGAGGCGTTCCTCGTCCACCACGAGCCGACCATCGACCGCGACGAGGTCCGTCGCCACATCACCGTCGTCGTGCTCACCGCCAGCCGGCTGATCCTGTGCCACACCGACGAGTACGCCCCCGACGACCTGCTGCCCGAGCCCTACACCTCGACCTCGACCGAGGCGGTGCGGCTCTCGGCCGTGCGCTCGGTGGTCGTCAACCGGATGGTGGCCAACCCCGAGAAGTTCGCCGGCGGCGGCCAGCCCGTGCCTAGCGAGGCCGTGCTGACCGTCGGCTGGGGCGGGCTCAACCGGCTCGACCTCGAGCCGGCCGCCTGCTCGGACCCCGACTGCGAGGCCGACCACGGCTACACCGGCGTGCTGGCCTCCGACGACTTCTCGCTGCGCGTCAGCTCCGCGGCCGAGGGCCAGGGCGCGGTCGACGACCTGCTCGTCTTCGCCGAGAGCCTGTCGGCCCGCACCCGGGGCTGAGGCGGGTGCCCGCACCCTTCGGGCCCGTCCCCGCGGACACCGACTTCGTCGAGCCCGACCTCTCCGGCGCGGGCCGCACCCTCACCGACGTGCTGCCCGCCGTCTCGCGCGCCCTCGGGGTCGACGCAGGGCTGCCGACCGGTGGTCTCGAGCTGCCCCCCGCCCCGGCGTACGTCGTGATGCTGGTCGACGGCCTCGGCCACCGCCTGCTCGCCGAGCACCGGTCCCAGGCGCCCTTCCTGCACTCGCTGCTCGGCGAGGCGCCGGTCACCTGCGGGGTGCCCTCGACCACCGCCACCTCGCTCACCTCGCTGGGCACCGCCCTGCCCGCGGGGCAGCACGGCCTGGTCGGCTTCACCTCGCGGGTCCCCGAGAGCGGCGAGCTGCTCAACGCGCTGTTCTGGAACCAGCCCGTCGAGCCGACCGTGTGGCAGCCGCACGCCACCGCCTTCGACCGGCTCGGCGCGGCCGGCGTGCACACCACCGTGGTCAGCAAGCGCGACTTCGCCGGGTCCGGGCTGACCCGGGCCGGCCAGCGGGGCGCGTCCTACGTCGGGGCCGACGACGTCGCCGAGCGGGTCGCCGGCGCCGTCGCCGCGTCCGTCCACCGGCCGTCGGTGACCTACGTCTACGACGGCGACCTCGACTGGCACGGCCACCGCGCGGGCGTGGACTCCCAGCGCTGGCGCCACCAGCTGCGGGACATCGACGAGGACGTCCAGGAGCTGCGCGACGCGCTGCCCGCCGACGTGCGACTGGTGGTGGTGGCCGACCACGGCATGGTCGACACCACCCCGGCGACCAGCCTCGACCTCGACGCCCTGCCCGGCCTGCGCGACGGCGTCACCCTGCTGGGCGGGGAGGCGCGGTTCCGTCACGTCTACTGCCACGCCGGGGCCCGCGACGACGTGGCGGCCGCCTGGCGCGAGCAGCTCGCCGGCCGGGCGACGGTGCTGACCCGCGACGAGGCGGTGGCCCGCGGCTGGTTCGGCCGGGTCGACGCCGGCGTACGGCTGCGGATCGGCGACGTCGTCGTCGCCGCCCACGACGACTGGGCGCTGTTCAGCTCCGTCGACTTCGCCTACGAGATGCGCCTCGTGGGCCTGCACGGCTCGCTCACCGCGCGCGAGATGGAGATCCCGCTGCTGGTCTGCTGAGGCCGTGCCGCGGTCGGCGGGGGGCCGGTCCAGGGGGGCTCGGGAGACCGTGGCACGTGCCACCCTCTCCCGAGCCCTTCACGCAGTGGTCGGGCGCCGCGGCCGGTCGCTCAGGCGAACGGCAGCGGCTCGGCGACCATCGACACCGCGCGGGCGCGGGCGGCGGTCATCCGGCGACGGTGGTGGGCGCGGCACAGCACCTCGTAGACCACCTCGGGCACGGCCGCGTCGGGATCGTCGCCCTCGACGTCGCCGACCACCACCTGCTCGCCCTCGACGACCATCGCGCCGTCGACCGACCGGGCGTTGTGCGTGGCCCGCTTGCCGCACCAGCACAGCGCCTCGACCTGGAGCACGTGCATCCGGTCGGCGAGCTCGACCAGGCGGCGGGAGCCGGCGAACAGCTCGGTGCGGAAGTCCGAGAGGATCCCGAACGCGAAGACGTCGATCTGCAGCTCGTCGACGACCTTGGCCAGGTCCTCGACCTGACGGCCGGAGTAGAACTGGGCCTCGTCGCAGATCAGGTAGTCGATGCGGGCGCCGTGGGTCAGCTCGTCGACGACGTAGCGCCAGAAGTCGAAGTCCTCGTCGACCTCGAGCGCGTCGTGGGTCAGGCCCAGCCGCGAGGACACCAGCGCCTGGCCGGCGCGGTCGTGGCTGGTGAAGATGCGCCCGGCGCGACCGCGGGCGGCGTGGTTGTGGTTGGTCTGCAGCGCCAGGGTGCTCTTGCCGGAGTCCATGGTGCCGGTGAAGAACTGGAGCTCGGCCACGGGGCAGGATCATGCCATGCAGCCCTCCTCGCCCAGCCCCCTGATCAGTGTCGGCCGTCTCGCCGAGCGGCTCGACGAGGTCACCGTGCTCGACGTCCGGTGGCGCCTCGGCGGGCCGCCGGGCGCGCAGGAGCACGCCGCGGGGCACGTCCCCGGGGCGGCGTACGTCGACCTCGACACGGCGCTCGCCGACCCGCCCGGCGACCGTGGCCGCCACCCGCTGCCCGACCCCGCGCGGCTGCAGGACGCGTTGCGGGCCGCCGGCGTGCGGGAGGACCGCCCGGTCGTGGTCTACGACGACTGGCAGGGGCGTGCCGCCGCGCGGTGCTGGTGGCTGCTGCGGTGGGCCGGCCACGCCGACACCGCCGTGCTCGACGGCGGCTGGGGCGCCTGGGTCGCGGCCGGCCTCGAGGTCGCCACCGGCCCGGTGGTCGCCGAGCCCGGTGACGTCGTCGTGCGCCCCGGGGCGATGCCGACGGTGACCGCCGACGAGCTGCCGGGGGTGGTGGCGTCCGGGGTGGTGCTCGACGCCCGCGACCCCGCGCGCTACGCCGGGGAGACCGAGCCGGTCGACCCCGTGGCCGGGCACGTCCCGGGCGCGCGCAACCTCCCGACCGGGGCCAACCTCGGCGACGACGGCCGGTTCCTCGACCCCGCCGCCCTCGCCGAGGTGTACGCCGCGGCGCGCGACCGCCCCACGGCGGTCTACTGCGGCTCCGGCATCACCGCCGCCCACGACGTGCTGGCGCTGGAGGTCGCGGGGATGCCGGGGGCCGCGCTCTACCCCGGCTCGTGGAGCGAGTGGGTCACCGACCCGTCGCGCCCGGTGGCGACCGGCCGCGACGAGGGCTGAGTCAGCCGCCGGCCGCGACCTCGGCGGCCACGGCGACCAGCTCGTCGAGCACGGTGCGCACGGCCAGTCGGGCCGCGCGGTCGGGCCGGGAGATGGCGACCACGTGCCGCTGGGCGCGTACGCCGCGCAGCTCGCGCAGCACCACGCCCTGGCCCGCCGGCGTGGTGAACCGGGGCAGCATCGCCACGTGGTGGGAGGACGCCACCAGCGCCTCCACCAGCCGGTTGTCGCGCAGCCGCTGGCGGACGTCGAGCGTGGCCCCGGTGGCCTGCTCGACCGAGGTCAGCACGCTGTCGAAGGGATAGCCCGGCGGCACCCCGATCCACGGCTGGTCGACGAGGTCGCGGCAGTGCAGCCAGGGCCGGGTGGCCAGCGGGTGGTCCTCGGCCAGGGCGACGTCCAGCGGCTCGGTGGCCAGGGGGGTCACCGTCAGCCCGTCGGTGCCGGCGGGACGTCGCGCGGTCACGCTGTGCCCGACCACCAGGTCGTTGTCGGCCGTCAGCCCGGCGAAGTCGGTCTCGGCCAGGTCGTAGTCGCGGCAGCGCAGCTCCAGGCCGGTGCCGGCCAGGCGGCGCTGCAACCCGGGCAGCAGGAAGGTGGCGGCGCTCGGCAGCGCCGCCACCGAGACGGTGCCGCGGGGACCGCCGCGGTAGTCCTCCCACGCCGCGGCCACCCGGGCCACCGCCGTGGCCACCTCGGCGCCGCCTCGCGCGAGCAGCGTCCCGGCCTCGGTCAGCCGCAGCCCCCGGCCGTGCGGCTCGACCAGGGCGGCACCGAAGGCCCGCTCGGCGGTCCGCAGCTGCTGCGAGAGGGCCGAGGGGGTGCGGTGGGTGGCGTGCGCGACCGCCGTGAGGCTGCCCCGGTCGGCGAGCTCGCGCAGCAGCTCGAGGTGGCGGACGTCCATGAAGTCAACCTAACGAGCAGGTGTCCCAGGTGTCGATTGTCCTTCACGGTGGCGGGGCCCACGATGGTCGCGTGCCTCCCCGTCACCAGCTCCTCGCCGTCCTCGTCGCCTGCACCTGGGGCCTGAACTTCCTCGCCATCGACGCCTCGCTCGGGCACTTCCCGCCGTTCTTCCTCGTCGCGCTCCGGTTCGCCGTCATCGCGGTCCCGACCGTGCTGCTGCTGCCGCGACCGCAGGTGCCGGTGCGGTGGCTGGTCGGCTACGGGCTGGGGTTCGGGACGCTGCAGTTCCTCTTCCTCTACTGGGGGATGGAGGCGGGCATGCCGGCCGGGATGGCCTCGCTGGTGCTGCAGGCCTCCGCGCCGTTCACCCTCGTGCTCGGCGCCGCGCTGCTGGGCGAGCGGGTCGGCTCGCGGGGCGTGCTCGGGGTGGTGCTCGCCGGGGCCGGACTGGGCGTCGTGGGCTGGCACCGTGCCGAGGCGGCCGGGCTGCTGCCGTTCCTGCTGGTCCTCGCCGGCGCGCTCGGCTGGGCGATCGGCAACCTGTGCAGCCGGCTCGCCCGGCCGCCGCAGCCGCTGCACCTGACACTGTGGATGTCGGTGGTGCCGCCGGTGCCGATGCTCGCGCTCGCCCTGGCCGTGGAGGGACCCCAGCGGATCGGCACGTCGCTGACCACCCTGGTCAGCCCGAGCGGGGCGCTGGCGCTGGCCGGGCTGGCCTACACCGTGCTCGTCGGCACCGTGGTCGGCTCGGGCGTGTGGACCTGGCTGATGGCGCGGCACCCGGCCAGCCAGGTGGCGCCGTTCTCGATGCTGGTGCCGGTGGTGGGCATGAGCGGCGCCTGGGTGGCGCTGGGCGAGCGGGCGGCGCCGCTGGAGCTGGCCGGTGCGACCCTCGTGGTGGGCGGGGTGCTGCTGGCCACGCTGCGCCGCGGCGTACGCGCTGCTCCGGTGCCGGTGCCCGAGCCGGTCGGAGCACTAGGGTCGAGGGCGTGAGCGACGACAGCACCTCGAGCCAGGCCTTCGACCGGTGGTACGCCGACCTCGCGGTCTCGCGGGTCAAGGACGACCTGGTCCGCCGTCACCTCGGGCTGCCGCCGGAGATGCTCTCGACCAGCCTGGTGCCGTGGACCGGGCTCGACGCCGTCACCACCGCGCTGCGGCTCGTGCCCGGCGAGGTGCTGCTGGACCTGGCCTGCGGCCGGGGCGGCTACGGCCTGGAGGTGGCCAGCCGCACCCGCGCCCGCCTGCTCGGCATGGACTTCTCCGCCGAGGCCGTGCGCCAGGCCACGGCCAACGCCGCTGCCCAGGACCGCGACGCGGCCTTCGAGGTCGGCTCGCTCACCGACACCGGGCTGCCCGACGCGAGCGTCGACGCGGTGCTGTGCGTGGACGCCGTCCAGTTCGTCGACCTGCCCGAGCGGGCCTTCGCCGAGGCGGCGCGGGTGCTCGACGTGGACGGACGGCTGGTGCTGACGGCCTGGGAGGCGCGCGACCCCGACGACGAGCGGGTCGCCCCGGGCCTGCGCGGCCGCCGCTGGCACGACGGACTGACCGTGGCCGGCTTCGAGGAGGTCGAGGTCGAGGAGTGCCCCGACTGGGCCGCCCTGGAGCGCGCGTTCTGGGAGGAGGCCGCCACCCTCGCCCCCGGTGAGGACCGGGCCCTGCTGGAGCTGCGCGAGGAGGCCCGCACCGTCCTGGAGACCTTCGACCTCACCCGCAGGGTCATGGTCAGCGCCACCCGCGCCGCACGCTAGCGCCGCCGGCGGAGCACCAGCACGAGGACGACGACGCCCACGGCCAGGCCGGCCAGGGCGCCGACGAGCGGGCCCTGCGCCCACCCGGTGAGACCGAGCAGCACGCTGCCGACGCCCGCCAGCACCATCGCGACGACGGCCAGCCCGACCCGCCACAGCATCTCGGAGACGAACATCGAGGTGAAGGAGTCGGTGCTGCCGCCGGCGCCGAAGGGCTGGGCGGTGACGACGGCGCGGGGGTGGAGCGGGCCGTAGAGGTGGGGGTAGGTGTCCTCGCCCACCGGGTCCTCGCGCCACGGCACGTCGAGGCGGTCGGTGTCGATGGTGAGCAGCACCATCGGCTCGGCGAGGTCGGCGTAGTAGCGCTGGTAGACCCCGGGCACCTGCTCGCGGCGGGCGGCGTGGATGAAGCCCTCCTGCTCGAGGGTGCGGCCGCGGGTGGAGGTGGTGTAGGCGCCGGTGCGCTGCGCCTCCTCCCAGTCCGCGGCGGTGGCGACGTGGAAGACCTGCACGCCTACCAGTGCACCCCCTTGAGCAGCCGCGCCAGCATCAGCTGCTCGTTCTCGGAGTGCTGCTTCTCGCCGCTGCTGCCGCCCTTGGCGGCGGTGGAGTCGGGGAAGACCTGGTAGGCGAGGTGCAGCACCCGGAAGGCCGACTTGGGCGCCAGGTAGTGCGCCAGCGCGCCCAGGCTGCCGGTGAGGGTGTTGATCTCGTGCGGCCGTTCGACCATCGCGGTGATCACCTTGCGGGCGGCCTGCCCGGGGCTGATCGTCGGGAACCGGTCGTAGAGCTTGGTCGGCGCGATCATCGGGGTCCGCACCAGCGGCATGTGGATCGTGGTGAACGAGATGCCGTCGCCGACCAGCTCGCTGGACACGACGTTGCTCCAGGCGTCGAGGGCGGCCTTGGAGGCGACGTACGCCGAGAACCGCGGCGGGCTGGTGAGCACCCCGATGCTCGAGATGTTGACGACGTGGCCCGAGCCCTGCTCGCGCATCGCGGGCAGGATGCCCATGACCAGCCGGATCGCGCCGTAGTAGTTGAGCTGCATGGTGCGCTCGAAGTCGTGGAACCGGTCCTCGCTGAGCTTGAGCGACCGCCGGATCGAGCGACCCGCGTTGTTGACCACGAAGTCGAGGTGGTCGAAGTCCTCGCGCAGCTGCTTGGTGAGGGCGTCGATGGCGTCGAGGTCGGAGAGGTCGCACGGATAGGCGTACGCCGTGCCGCCCTGGCTCTCGATCAGCCGGACCGTCTCCTCCAGCTTCTCCTGGCCGCGGGCCACCAGGATCGGCACGCCGCCGGCCTTGGCGACCTGGATGGCGGTGACCAGCCCGATGCCCGAGGAGGCGCCGGTGATGACGACGGTCTTGTTGGCCAGCGCCCGCACGACCGGCGCGTCGGAGCGGATCGACTCGTCGAGCTTCTCCTCCCACCACGACCACAGCACCGAGGCGTAGGAGTCGATGTCGGGCACCGAGATGCCGGATCCGGACAGCGCCCTCTCGGTCTCGCGCGAGGCGTAGACGGTCGGGAACGAGACGTGCTCGAGCACCTCGGGCGGGATGCCGAGGCGACCGAGGGTCTGGTCGAGGGCGGCGTGCACCGGGGCCAGCCGCACGGCGCGGGCGACGAGCGAGGCCGGCTGCAGGCCGCGGGGGAGCAGGCCGGTGGCGCGCGAGGTGACGGTGCGGTCGACCGGGACCGCGAACTGCGGCGCGCTGGCCGCGGCGGCGAAGGTGTTGATCAGCCCGACGGTGCTCTGCGGCTCGGGGTTGACCAGGTGGAACGCGCGCCCGTCGAGGCCGGGCTGGTGGGCCAGGTGGTCCATCGCGCTGGCGACGTAGTCGACGGGCACCACGTTGGTGTCGCCGAGGTCGATGCCCACGAGCGGCACCCAGCCGGGCAGCAGGTCGCGCATCCGCTTGAGCAGCGGGAAGAAGTAGTAGGGCCCGTCGACCTTGTCCATCGCACCGGTCTCGGAGTCGCCGACCACGACGGCGGGGCGGTAGACCCGCCACGGCACCTCGGCCTGCTCGCGCACGATCCGCTCGGACTCGAACTTGGTGCGGTGGTAGGGCGAGGGCAGCCGCTGGCCCTCGTCGAACATCGACTCGTCGAAGACGCCGCGGAAGTCGCCTGAGGCGGCGATCGAGGACACCTGGTGGAAGTGCCCCACCCGCAGCCGGGCGGCGAGGTCGAGGGCGTTGCGGGTGCCGCCGACGTTGAGCTGCTCGTTGAGCTCGTCGGAGGCCGTCATGTCGTAGATCGCCGCGAGGTGGAAGAAGTGCTCGACCTCGCCCGCCTCCGAGGCGATCCACTCCGGGTCCACCCCCAGGTCGGGCTCGGAGAGGTCGCCCACGACGGGGACGACCCGGTCGGTGCCCCACTGCTCGACGAGCGCGTCGAGCCGGTGCCGGGACCCCTCCCGGCAGAGCGCGTAGACCGTGCCCTCCCGGTTGTCCACGAGCTGCTGCACGAGGTAGCGACCGATGAAGCCGGTCGCGCCGGTCACGAAGTAGGCCACGGGCCCCACCACTCTCGGGTTGCGTCGGATGCGCGAGGTCCCCCATCCAACCCCGGATGCGGGTGGAGGTCCGCGTGTCGCCCGAGATTACCGTCCGGTAACGACAGCGTCGAGGGGCGCGGAGCGCGGGAGGGAGCCGGCGTCAGCTGTCGGGGCCGCCGCCGAACATGATCTCGTCCCACGACGGCACGGAGGCGCGTCCCTTGCGCTTCGCCGACTTCTGCGCGGGCGTCTCCTGCGGCTCCACGCCCAGGTCGAGCTCGGGCTCCTCGGGCTCGGCGGACCGCTCCGGCTCGGCGGGCCGCTCGGACCCGGCGGGCCGCTGGGTCCGCTGCTCGCGGACCTCGGCCTCCACCTCCGGGTCGGCCGCGGCGACGGCGATCTCGGTCGTCTCCTCGTCGGCCGACGCTCCGGGCTCCTCGACGGGCTCTTCCGCCGGCTCGCCAGCAGGCTCCTCGACCGGCTCCGCGACGGGCTCCTCCACCGGCTCCTCCACCGGGGCGGCGCCGTCCACGGCCATCCAGTCGGCGTCGCCCGCGGGCACGTCGAAGGGCTCGGCCTCGCGGTCGCGGACCAGCTCGATGGCGTCGTCGCCGAGCGGCAGGTCCTGGTCGTGGCCGCCGGCCAGCGAGGTCAGCCGGCGGGGTGCGGGCCCGGCCGGGCTCGCGCCGAGCTCGCCGGTGAGGGTCCGGGCGTCGTCGTTCTCGGCCACCACGTAGCGACCCGCCACGTCGTGCACGAACTCCGCGGAGCGGCGTACGCCCTGGGCGTCGATGTCGGCGGTGAGCACCCAGCGGCCGTCGGCGCGGCGCCAGGAGTCCCACGCGACGTCGTCGTCGTGGAGGCGGTGCTCGGCGAGGAACAGCTCGACCGCCTCGCCCAGGGTGCGGCCACCGCCGGAGGGCCCGGAGGCGCGGCGCAGCGAGGACTTCTGGGCGTTCCAGGCGACGTGGGCGCGCTCGGCGAGCACGGGCGAGGCGTAGGGCATGATCACCTCGACCGAGGTGCCGGCCGCGGCGGCGACCTCCTCGGCCGACTCGCCGGAGCGGATGCGCGCCTGGATGTCGCGGGGCCGCAGGGCGCTGTCCATCGGTTCTCCTGCTTCTGCGCCGACCGGGGCCCTGCGGGCCCACGGTCGGGCTGGGGTGCCTGACGTCGTGGTGGTGCCCGAGCCTACCTAGGCTGTGCTCCCGTGGGCGATGCGACCGGCGGGCCGAGCCTCCTGCTCCTGGTCCTCGACCTGGGCGGGATCTTCGTGTTCGCCATCTCCGGTGCCCTCGTGGCCGTACGCCGACGGCTCGACGTCTTCGGCGTGCTGGTGCTCGCCGGCACCACCGGGCTGGGCGGCGGCTTCCTGCGCGACGTGCTGATCGACGCCACCCCGCCGGCCGCGCTGTCGGACTGGCGCTACCTGCTGGTGCCGGTGCTCGCGGGGCTGCTCACCTTCGCCTTCCACCCGGCGCTGGGCCGGGCCGAGCGCGTGGTGACGCTCTTCGACGCGGCGGGGCTCGGGCTGTTCTGCGTGACGGGGGCGGTCAAGGCGCTCGAGCACGGCCTGGGCCCGGTGCCGGCCGCGCTGATGGGCATGGTCACCGGCATCGGCGGCGGCATCGCGCGCGACCTGCTCGCCAGCCGAACCCCGGCGGTGTTCTCCAGCGAGCTCTACGCCACGCCGGCGCTGCTGGGTGCGACGTGGGCCGTGCTGGCGACCCTCGCCGGGTTCGTGGAGGTCGCGGTCACGGTGCCCGGTGCCCTGCTGTGCTTCGGGCTGCGGATGCTGGCGCTGTGGCGGGACTGGAAGGCCCCGCTGCCGCGCGGGCCGGCCAGCGTCTAGACCCGCGGGGCTCAGGCCCCGAGCACCCGGTCGAGGTGGTCGTTGGTGAACAGCCGCTCGGGGTCGAGCCGGTCGCGGACGGCCAGGGCGTCCTTCCACCGGGGGTACGCCGGTGCCAGGTCGGCCGCGGTGCGGGTGTGCAGCTTGCCCCAGTGCGGCCGGCCGTCGTGGGCGCGCAGCACGGCCTCCACCCCGGCGAAGTAGTCGGTGTGGTCGGCGGCGGCGTTGACGTGCACCGCGATCCAGGCGACGTCGCGGTCGTGGGCGGGGGAGAGCGGGACGTCGTCGGCCGGGGCGACGCGGTACTCCAGGGGGAAGCCGATCCGCCAGCCCGAGCGCTCCACGAGGTCCCGGATCTCGGCGAGCGCGGTGAGGCCGGCGGCCCGCGGGACGGCGTACTCCATCTCGCGGAAGCGGACGGTGCGCCGCGTGGTGAAGACGCGGTGCGGGACGTCGCGGTAGCGGCGCTCGCCCAGGGCACGCGCCGAGAGCGCGTTGAGCCGGGGGACGAGCGACGGGCGGGCGTTGCCGGCCCGGTTGACGAGGTCGAAGACCCGGTTGGAGAGGAGCTCGTCGTCCCACCACTCCCGCAGCCGGGAGAGCGGTTCGGGGTCCTCGAGGCTGCGGTCGTTGGCCTTGAGCAGCAGCCGGTCGGTGTGGGGGAACCAGTACATCTCGGCGTGGTGGTGGTCCTCGGCCAGGGCGTCGAAGTCCGCGATCGCCTCCTGCCACCGGAGGGGACGCTCGTGGGCCTGGAGCAGGAACAGCGGCTCGACCTCGAGGGTGATCGTGGTCAGCACGCCCGTGGCACCGAGCCCCAGACGCGCGACCTCGAGCACGTCGGTGTGCTGGGTGCGGTCGGCGCGCAGCACCTCGCCGGTGCCGGTCACCAGCTCCAGCCCGACGACCTGGGCGCTGAGGGAGGCCTTGACGCCGCCGGTGCCGTGGGTGCCGGTCGAGATCGCGCCGGCGACCGTCTGCTCCTCGACGTCGCCCATGTTGTGCAGCGAGAGGCCGAGGCGGGCGAGCGTGGCGTTCAGCTCGCGCAGCGTGGTGCCGGCCAGGGCGGTGACCGTCATGGCGGCACGGTCGACTCCGACCACGCCGGTCAGGGCGGTGGGGTGGAGCAGGGTGCCGTCGGTCAGCGCGATGTCGCTGAAGGAGTGGCCGGTGCCGGGCATCTTGACGCGACCGCCGCGGTCCGCGGCGTCGCGGACGGCCTCGACGACGTCCCCGACGTCGACCGGTCGGCGTTCCTGCGCCGGGCTACAGCTGCTCAGCCCCGCCCAGCTGGTCCACGTGCTCACCCGTCCGAGCGTAGCCGCGGGCACCCGTGCCGGTCCCGCTCGGCACGGCGACGCCGGCCAGGGCTGCCAGCAGGGCGGAGACCACGCACACCCAGTACGCCGCGGACCCGCCGGCGGCGTCGGCCACCACGCCCGCACCCCAGGCGCCGGGGGCGATGCCGGCGCTCATGCCCGTCTGGACGAACCCCATCGCCTCGTTGAGCCGCCCGCTGGGCACGGCCGCCTCGATGAGGGAGAACAGCGAGATCAGGGTCGGGGCCAGGGCCAGCCCCGTCAGCAGCAGCGCCACCGAGACGACGAGCAAGCCGGGCAGCAGCGGCAGCGCGCAGGTGCCGACGGCCAGCAGTGTCATGCCCAGGCGCGCCCGGGCCAGCGGCGTACGACGCATCGTCATCGCGCCCGCGACCACGCCCGCCACCAGGCTGCCGAAGGAGAACGCGGCCAGCATCAGCCCCGACAGCACCTTGCGGCCCTCGTCCTCGGCGAGCGCCACCGTGGCCACCTCCAGCGCGCCGAACAGGCACCCGAGCGCCAGCGCGCCGACGGCGAGCGGCACCAGCAGCCGCCAGGGCATCGGCGGGCGCACGGCGTCGGCCGCGCGCACCTGCACCGGCGGCGCCGTACGACGCTGCACCGCGAGCGCGACCGAGCCGAGGGTGCCCGCCACCACCGCGACCACCAGCCCGGACTGCGGGGCGAAGCTGGTGGCCAGCACGGTCACCAGCGCCGGGCCGGTCACGAAGACGACCTCGTCGGCGACCCCCTCGACCGCGAACGCGGTGTGGCGCTCGGCCGGGTCGTGGAGCAGGTGGGCCCACCGGGCGCGGACCATGCTCCCGACCTGGGGCATCGCCGCGCCGGCGACCACGGCCAGCAGGTGGGGCCACGGGAACGGCCAGCCCTCGGTGATCGCGACGACCATCAGGCTCGAGGACAGCCCGAAGGCCACCGTGTCCACGGTGAGCACCCAGGTCTGGCCGAACCGGTCGGTGAGCCGGCCGTGCGGCACCGCGAACCCGGCGTTGCCGACGATGAAGGCGGCGGTCACCTGACCGGCGAGCGCGTAGGACCCCGACAGCGCGCTGACGAGGAGCACGATGCCCAGCGTCGTCATCGAGATCGGCAGCCGGGCGACCACTCCGGTGGCGGAGAACAGGGCGGCGCCGGGATGCGCGAACACCCGGCGGTAGGAGGTGAGCATCGGGTCGAACTCTAGGCTGGTCGCCATGCCCTCCCCGACCCCGTACGACGCCCTGCTGCTGGTCTCCTTCGGAGGGCCCGAGAAGCCCGAGGACGTCGTCCCGTTCCTGCGCAACGTGACCGCCGGGAAGAACATCCCGGACGCCCGTCTCGAGGAGGTCGGCGAGCACTACTACGGCTTCGGCGGCCGCAGCCCGATCAACGACCAGAACCGCGCCTTCGTCGAGGCGCTGCGGGCCGACCTGGCCGCCGACGGCGTCGACGTGCCGGTCTACTGGGGCAACCGCAACTGGGACCCCTACCTCGCCGACACCCTGGCGCAGATGCGCGACGACGGGGTGCAGCGGGCGGCCGCGCTGGTCACCAGCGCCTACTCCTCCTACAGCGGGTGCCGGCAGTACCGCGAGAACCTCGCCGCGGCCGTCGCAGAGGTGCCGGGCGCCCCCCGCATCGACAAGCTGCGGCACTACTACAACCACCCGGGCTTCGTGGAGCCGATGGTGGACGCGACGCTCGCGGCGCTGGCCGAGCTGCCCGAGGCGGCCCGCCGCGCCGGTCACCTGGCCTTCGTGACGCACTCGATCCCGGTCTCGATGGACGACAGCAGCGGCCCGGAGGGCCACGCCTACACCGCGCAGCACCGCCTGGTGATGGAGCAGGTGGTGGCCCGGGTCCGTCAGGAGACCGGTCACCGCTACCCGGCCGAGCTGGTGTTCTGCTCCCGCTCGGGCCCGCCGCACGTGCCGTGGCTCGAGCCCGACGTCAACGACCACCTGCGCGACCTGCACGCCCGCGAGGTGCCCGGGGCGGTGGTGGTGCCGATCGGTTTCGTCTCCGACCACATGGAGGTCATCTACGACCTCGACACCGAGGCCCGTGCCACCGCCGAGGAGATCGGGCTGCCCTTCGCCCGCGCCGCCACCGCCGGGGTCGACCCCCGCTTCGTGGCGATGGCCCGCGACCTGCTGCTCGAGCGGGCCGCGGTGGAGTCCGGCGAGCCCGCCTCGCAGCCGGTCGAGCGGGCCGCGGTGGGCGGCCCCGCGTCGTGGGACCTGTGCCCGGTCGGCTGCTGCCCCAACCCGCGCGGCGAGCGTCCGGCGCTGTGCGGGCAGGACTGACGTGGACGACCGGGAGCTGCTCGACCTCGCGCTGACCGCCGCCCGCGAGGCCGGCGCGCTGGCGCTGCGGATGCGCCACGAGGGCGTGGAGGTCGCCGCCACCAAGTCCAGCGACACCGACGTGGTCACCCGGGCCGACCGCGCCAGCGAGGAGCTGCTGCGCGAGCGGATCCTGGCCGCCCGGCCCGACGACGCCATCGTGGGGGAGGAGGGCGACGACGTGGTCGGCTCCTCCGGCGTGCGCTGGGTCCTCGACCCCGTCGACGGCACCGTCAACTACCTCTACGGCCTGCCGCACTGGGCGGTCTCGGTCGCCGCGGCCCGCACCGTCGACGGCGTCGAGCAGGTCGTGGCCGGCGCGGTCGTCGCCCCGGTCCTCGGCCGCGAGTACGCCGCGCTCCGCGGCGCCGGCTCCTGGCGCGACGGCGCGCCGCTGCGGGTGCGCGAGCCCGCGGCGCCGGAGGCCGCCCTGGTGGCCACCGGGTTCAGCTACTCCCGCGACGTCCGGACCCGCCAGGGCCGGGCGGTGGCGGAGCTGCTGGCGCGGGTCCGCGACGTGCGCCGGGGCGGCTCGTGCGCCCTCGACCTGTGCGCGCTCGCCGAGGGCGCGGTCGACGGCTACGTCGAGGAGGGCCCGCACTGGTGGGACCACGCCGCCGCCGGGCTCGTGGCCACCGAGGCGGGGGCGGTGGTCGAGGTCTCGGCGGGGCCCGAGCTGGACCTCGTCGTGGCGGCCCCCGCCGCGGCGTACGACGGGTTCGACCGGCTGGTCCGGGAGTGCGGCTTCCGGGGCTGAGGACCCCCGACCACGGCCCCGCGGAGCGTGTGGACCGGCCCGATTCGGTTACGGGAACATCGCGGTGGCGACCCGCGTTCAGGTGAGGTCCACCACCTCGGGGGCCGACCCCGGGGTCCGGGTGTGCTATTTCGCAGGGACTGGTGCACAATCGCGCCGTCACCGCGGAGAGCGTCACGCGCAGCGGCGGACGACACCGGGCAGCGCAGCCCGACCGTCCACCGCCGGACACCACTGGGACCTGGAGCAGGAGAAGCAACATGGCAACCGACTACGACGCCCCTCGCAAGACCGAGGAGGAGCAGAACGAAGACAGCCTCGAGGAGCTCAAGGCCCGTCGGCACGACAAGAACTCCGGCAAGGTCGACGAGGACGAGGCCGAGGCGGCCGAGTCCTTCGAGCTGCCCGGCGCTGACCTCTCGCACGAGGAGCTGGCCGTCGAGGTCAAGCCCAAGCAGATGGACGAGTTCACCTGCATGAGCTGCTTCCTGGTGCACCACCGCAGCCAGCTCGCCGACGAGAAGAAGCTCATCTGCCGCGACTGCATCTGAGCAGCGTGCCGGCCCCGGGCCGGCGCGGCACGACGAAGGGCCGTCCCCCGGTGGGGGACGGCCCTTCGTCGTGCGGTGCGGGACCTGCTCAGGTCGTGGCGGGGTCGGCCTTGGTGCTCTGGTCGTCCTTGCCGAGTCCGGGGGGCAGGTGTCCGGTCGACTTGGCGTAGTAGTCCGCGGCCTTGCGGGAGAACAGCATCCGGGCGATCTGGATGGCCATGCCGCTGGCGGCTGCCCACAGCACCGCCTCCCACATCTGGACGTCGGGGTCGGCGGGGTTGGCGGGCGGGTTCTTGCCCGTGGCCGCCTGCCAGGACTTCGTCACCGTCTTGCGGGCCACGGTCGCCCCCAGCAGCGCCGCTGCCAGGGAGAAGATCGACCAGACCTTGGAGCTGTCCTTCGCGGGTTCGTCGTGCTTGGCCATGTCCTGCCTCTCGTGTGCGTGGTGCGTTCCCCACGGTCCTGCAGGGGTACCCACCCACCCTAGGGCTACGCGCCGGGTGCGCCCGCCGAGCCCTCGAGGGCCGCCGCGAGCGGACCGGGGTGCCGCGTGGAGACCAGCCAGTACGGCGTGGGGTCGGCCGGGTCGAGCACCGGCACCAGCACCGCCCGCTTGAGGTAGGGCCGGGTCATCAGGAACGCACGGGCGTCGGCGTCCACGCCGTGCACCCGGCGGGTCTGCTCGGCGTCGAGCGCCTCGGCGGGGCCGAGCAGCCGGGTGGCGACGTGGGCGCGACCGGCCCGCAGCTCCCCGTCGCGGACCGCGACGACCGCGCTCCCGACCCACGCGAAGAAGGCGTACGTCGCCACCAGCAGCCCGCCCGCCAGCGCCGACGCCACCCACGGGGGCATCGCCACCACGAACGCCAGCCACACCGTGGCCAGCAGCATCGTGGCCTGCACCCACCAGCGCAGCGGCACGTGCAGGCGCTCGGAGTAGGTGGTCCCGGACGCGCCGGACGGCGCGGGGGAGTCGGTCGGCGGCACGGTCCCAGCCTGTCACCCGCGCGGTCCGTCGGCGCGGGTAGGGTCGCGCCCCATGGTGCGGATCGCTGTGACCAGGCTGGACCCCGGGCTGCCGCTCCCGTCGTACGCCCACCCCGGCGACGCCGGCGCCGACCTCCACGCCGCCACCGAGGTCACCCTGGCCCCCGGCGAGCGGGCGCTGGTCCCGACCGGGATCGCGCTCGCGCTGCCCGAGGGCCACGTCGGCCTGGTGCACCCGCGCTCCGGGCTGGCGGCGCGCCACGGCATCTCCATCGTCAACGCGCCGGGGACCATCGACGCGGGCTACCGCGGCGAGGTGCAGGTGTGCCTGGTCAACACCGACCGCGAGGCGCCGTTCACCGTGCGCCGCGGCGACCGGATCGCCCAGCTGGTGGTGCAGCGCTGCGAGACGGCCGTCTTCGAGGAGGTCGCCGACGTCGGTGACCTGGGCGCGTCGGACCGGGGCGCCGGGGGCTACGGTTCGACGGGAGGCTTCGCCTCCGCGGAGCAGTCGACGAGGGAAGGCGCACCATCGTGAGGTTCGGCCGCAGGCGTTCGGGACACGACGAGGGAGCAGCCGCTCCCCTCGACGAGGTGGTCGAGGACGACGCCCGGGACGGCGTCGAGCCGCCGGCCCGCACCCGCGAGGCCCCCGAGACCGGCCCCTACGACGTCTCCGAGGTCGACCTCGAGGAGCGCCGGCTGGTCGACCTGGGCAGCCTGCTCCTGGAGCCCGCCGACGGCGTGGAGCTGCGGCTCCAGGTCGAGGAGGACACCGGCAACGTCGCGGCCGTGCTGCTCGTGGGGGCCGACGGCGCCCTGGAGCTGCGTCCCTTCGCCGCCTCCCGCGGCGGCGAGGCCTGGGAGGAGCTGCGTCCCCGGATCGCGGCCGAGACCGAGCGCGTCGGTGGCACCGCCACCGAGCAGGAGGGCCCCTTCGGCACCGAGCTGCTGTGCCTGGTGCCGGTCACCTCGCCCGAGGGGGAGTCCGCCACGCAGGCGAGCCGCTTCGTGGGCCACGTCGGGCCGACCTGGCTGCTGCGCTCCAACCTGATGGGCAACCCCGCCGTCGACCCCGAGAAGGCGTTGCCGTGGGACGAGCTGATCCGCTCGGCGGTCGTGCGTCGCGGCGCCGAGGCGATGCCGCCCGGCTCCCCGCTGCCGCTGGTGCTGCCCCCCGACGCCAGGCCCGCGTCGGAGTAGGGGCCCCGCACATGGCCGAGCAGCACGAGCGTCGGGCCGCCCGGGCGGCCCGGGAGGCCGACCGCGCGGTCGACGAGCCCCGCTACGGCGGTCACGAGCGCCCTCGCGACCACGACGGCGAGGAGCACAAGCACCGCAGCCGGTTGCGCGCCTCCATCAGCCGGTGGGCCAGCAGCGACCGCGAGGAGGCCCGCGAGCTGCGCCAGGACACCCGCAAGGCGGGCCTGGTCAGCATCGCCGAGGCGCCCGACCGTGAGCCGGTCATCCTCCAGGGCACGCTCAAGACGGTGTCGCTGCGCCCGCGGGGCGGGGTGCCCGCGCTGGAGGCCGAGCTCTACGACGGCTCCGGGTCGATCACCGTGCTCTGGCTCGGCCGGCGCCGGATCGCCGGGATCACCCCCGGCCGCGGCATCCGGGTGATGGGTCGCGTCGGCGTCCACGACGGCCACCGGGTGATGTACAACCCGCGCTACTTCCTGAGGCCGCGATGACCGAGCCGGAGGCGCCCGCCACCACGACGCCCGCCGCTGCGTCCGCCCCGTCGGCGGCCACGGTCGAGGAGGTCGTGCGCAAGCAGCTCGGCGAGGCCCTCGGCGGGGTCCGCGGCATGCTCGAGGCCGCGGTGCCGACGATTTGCTTCACCGTGCTGTTCCTGACCCTGCACGACCTCCGGCTGGCGATCACGGTCAGCGTGGCGGCGGCGGCGGTCCTGCTCGTCGTACGCCTGGTGCAGCGGTCCTCGGTGCAGTTCGTGCTCAACGCGCTCTTCGGCATCGGCATCGGCGCGCTGTTCGCGTGGCGCGCCGCGCGCGGTGGGGGCGACGAGGGGGAGCAGGCCCTGGCCTACTTCCTGCCCGGCCTGATCTACAACGCCGTCTACGCCGCGCTGATGGTCTTCACCATCGCCATCCGGTGGCCGCTGGTGGGCTTCATCGTCGGCAGCGTCACCGGCGATCCCACGGCCTGGCACGCCGACCGGCGGGTGGTGCGGCTGTGCTCGCGGCTGACCTGGCTGCTGGCGCTCCCGTGCCTGCTGCGCGTCGCCGTCCAGCTGCCGATCTGGTACGCCGGCACCGAGGGCTGGTGGTCGACGGGGTCGGCCGTGGCCGCGCTCGGCGTCGCCAAGCTGGTGATGGGCTGGCCGCTGCAGGTCGCCTGCCTGGCCGGCATGGTCTGGGTGCTGACCCGCAACAAGACCCCGGTCGAGCCGGGCGAGCCCGCGCCCCAGGTCTAGCGGACGGCTACTTCGCCCGGTGCTCCTCGGGCGCCAGCAGCACCTCGAGCTGGTCCTCGAGCTCCGCGGGGACGACCAGGAGCAGCTC
Organism: Marmoricola sp. Leaf446; assembly: GCF_001424755.1. Taxonomy (GTDB): domain Bacteria; phylum Actinomycetota; class Actinomycetes; order Propionibacteriales; family Nocardioidaceae; genus Marmoricola. The sequence continues at coordinate 170,597 of NZ_LMRF01000006.1, read as the reverse complement.
GTCGCCCGCCTCGACCGGCTGGTCGGGGTCGGGCACGTAGACCTGGCCGTCGCGCAGGATCGTCACCAACGCGCAGTTGTCGGGGAAGGGGATCAGCCCCGACGGCTTCCCGACGTACGGCGAGTCCGCCGGCAGCGTCATCTCCACGAGGTTGGCGCCGCCCTGGCGGAAGGTGAACAGCCGCACCAGGTCGCCGACCGTGACGGCCTCCTCCACCAGCGCCGACATGATGCGCGGCGTCGAGACGTTGACGTCGACGCCCCAGGCCTCGGTGAACAGCCACTCGTTGTTGGGGTGGTTGACCCGGCCGACCGTGCGGGGCACGCCGAACTCGGTCTTGGCCAGCAGCGAGGTGACCAGGTTGACCTTGTCGTCGCCAGTGGCGGCGATGACGACGTCGCACTCCTGGAGGCGGGCCTCCTCCAGCGAGGACAGCTCGCAGGAGTCGGCCAGCAGCCACTCGGCGTCGGGCACCCGGTCGGGCTTGATGGCGTGCGGCGACTTGTCGATCAGCAGCACGAGGTGGCCGTTGCCGATCAGCTCGCGGGCGATCGAGCGGCCGACGGCGCCGGCTCCTGCGATGGCGACCTTCATCAGTCTGTCTCCGGGTGGTTCTTGAGCACGTCGTAGACCCGGGTGGCGTTCTCCTCGCGCATCACCAGGTGGAGGACGTCGCCCTCCTGCAGCACCGTCTCGCGGCTGGAGAGCATGCCCTCGCCGAGCCGGTCGATCCAGGCGATCCGGCTGCCGGACTGCTCCTGGAAGTGGATCGTGCGCTGACCGACCCAGTGCTCGGGCACCGGCACCTGGTCGACGCGGATCGTGCCCGAGGGGTCGCGGAAGTCGGGCTCGGCGCCGGCGGGCAGGATCCGGCGCAGCACCTGGTCGGCCGTCCACTTCACCGTGGCGACCGTGGTGATGCCGAGCCGCTGGTAGACCTCGGCGCGGCCGGGGTCGTAGATGCGGGCCACGACCTGGTCGATCCCGAAGGACTCCCGGGCCACGCGCGCCGCGATGATGTTGGAGTTGTCGCCGCTGCTGACGGCCGCGAAGGCGTCGGCGCGCGAGATGCCGGCCTCGGTCAGCACGGCCTGGTCGAAGCCGTAGCCGGTGACCTTGGTGCCGTTGAACGAGGGACCGAGCCGCCGGAAGGCGTCGGGGTTGCTGTCGATCACGCTGACGGTGTGGTTCCGGTCCTCGAGGCTGCGGGCGAGCGTCGATCCGACGCGGCCGCAGCCCATGATCACGACGTGCACATCTCGCACAGTAGTGGAGTCACGGCACGCCGGTGGTCGGGCGTGCCATAGCCTCGCCTGGTGGGCGTGGGAAATGTCAGCAAGCGCATCCTGCTCGGACGCAAGCTGAGGAGCTCGCAGCTGGGCGAGACCCTGCTGCCCAAGCGCATCGCCCTCCCCGTCTTCGCCAGCGACGCGCTGTCCTCGGTCGCCTACGCGCCCGACGAGGTCTTCATCATGCTGGCCATCGCCGGCAGCTCGGCCTACGTCTGGTCGTGGAAGATCGCGCTCGCGGTCGCGCTGGTGATGCTGACCGTCGTCGCGTCGTACCGCCAGACGGTGCACGCCTACCCCTCGGGCGGCGGCGACTACGAGGTGGCCACGGTCAACCTCGGTGTCTCGGCCGGGAAGACGGTCGCGAGCGCGCTGCTCGTCGACTACGTCCTCACCGTCGCGGTCTCGATCTCCTCGGCCTCGCAGTACGCCGGTGCGGCGGTGCCCTTCGTGCACGACCACCAGGTCGTGGTCGCCTCGGTGCTGGTGGTCGTGCTGGCCGCGCTGAACCTGCGGGGCGTCCGGGAGTCCGGGGGCTTCTTCGCCGTCCCGACCTACCTCTTCATGGCGGCCATCATCGGCATGTGCGCGCTGGGCCTGCTCCAGCTGGCGACCGGCACGCTGCCCGACGTGGCCAGCGCCCAGCTCGAGGTGGTGCCGCAGGAGGGGTGGGAGCAGCCGCTGACCACCATCGGTCTGGTGTTCCTGCTGGCCCGGGCCTTCTCGTCGGGCTGCGCGGCGCTGACCGGCGTCGAGGCGATCTCCAACGGGGTGCCCGCGTTCCGCAAGCCCAAGAGCCGCAACGCCGCCACCACGCTGCTGCTGCTCGGCCTGATCGCGGTCACCATGATGGTCAGCGTCATCACGCTGGCCCGCCAGATGGGGCTGCGCTTCGTGGACCCCAACGACCTGGAGAACCTCCGGCTCCCCGGCGGCGGGGCGCTGCCCGAGGGCTACGTGCAGGACACCGTGATCGCCCAGCTCGCCCGCGCGATCTTCGACGAGTTCCCGCCCGGCTTCTACTTCGTCGTCGTCGTCACCGGGGTGATCCTGGTGCTGGCGGCCAACACCGCCTTCAACGGCTTCCCGGTGCTGGGCTCGATCCTGGCCAAGGACGGCTTGATGCCACGTGCCTTCGGCTCCCGCGGCGACCGGCTGGCCTACAGCAACGGCATCGTCTTCCTGGCCGCCGTCGCGATCGTGCTGATCGTGGTCTTCGACGCCCAGACGACCAAGCTGATCCAGCTCTACATCGTCGGCGTCTTCGTCTCCTTCAACCTCAGCCAGCTCGGCATGATCCGCCACTGGACGCGCCACCTGCAGACCGAGCGCGACCCGGCGACCCGGCGCCGGATGGTGCGCTCGCGGCTGATCAACGCCTTCGGCCTGGGCCTGACCGCGGTCGTGCTGGTGATCGTGCTGATCACCAAGTTCCTCGCCGGGGCCTGGATCACCATCCTGGCCATGGGCGCCTTCTACGCCATCATGACCGCGATCCGGCGTCACTACGACCGGGTCGAGGACGAGCTGGTGGTCGGTGACTCCGACCCGATCATGCCGACCCGCGTGCACGCGATCGTGCTCGTCTCCAAGCTGCACAAGCCGACCATGCGGGCGCTCGCCTACGCCAAGGCGACGCGGCCCAACGTGCTCGAGGCGGTCTTCGTCGACGCCGACAGCGAGCGCACCACGCGCCTGGTCGACGAGTGGGACGCGATGCGGATCGACGTGCCGCTGAAGATGCTCTACTCGCCCTACCGCGAGGTGATCCGCCCGATCGTGGCCTACACCTCCGAGATCCGCCGGTCCAACCCGCGCGGCGTGGTGGCGGTCTACATCCCGGAGTACGTCGTGGGCCGCTGGTGGGAGCAGCTGCTGCACAACCAGACCGCGCTGCGGCTCAAGGGCCGGCTGCTGTTCAGCCCCGGCGTCATGGTCACCTCGGTGCCCTACCAGCTGCGCGGTGCCGAGGAGGCCAAGCGCCGCACCGACCGCGACTTCACGCGGGTGCGCCCCGGCGACGAGCGACGCGGCCGGACGAGGACGGGCAAGTGAGCACCCCCGAGCAGGTCGACGCTCCCCGCCCGCAGGTCGGCGACCGGCTGGAGCTGGTCGCGGGCCCGATCGCCCACGGCGGCCACGTCGTCGCCCGCACCGGCGAGTCCGGCCTCGTGGTCTTCGTGCGCCACGCCCTGCCCGGCGAGCGGGTGCTCGCCGAGGTGACCGAGGACGACGGGCGCTTCCTGCGGGCCGACGCCGTCGAGGTGCTCGACGCTTCGCCCGACCGCGTCGAGCCGCCCTGCCCCTACGCCGGCCCGGGCGCCTGCGGCGGCTGCGACCTCCAGCACGTCGCGCTCCCCGCCCAGCGACGGCTCAAGGCCGACGTCGTCTCCGAGCAGCTCTCCCGCCTCGCCGGTGTCGAGCGCGAGGTCGTCGTGGAGCCGGTCGGACGGGACGACGGCCTGCGCTGGCGCTCGCGGATGCAGTACGTCGCGCTCCCCGAGGACCAGGTCGGCCTGCGGGCCCACCGCTCCCACGACGTCGTCGCCGTCGAGGACTGCCTGATCCAGTCGCCGGAGGCGGTCGTGACCGTCTCGACGACCGCGGACGACCGGCGGGCCGGGGCCGGCTCGCGGAGCGGCCCACCGGCCGCGACGGTGACCGAGACCGTCACGACGTACGCCGGGACGCGGACCTTCGAGGTGGCCGCCGACGGCTTCTGGCAGCCCCACGTCGAGGCGCCGCGGCTGCTGGTCGAGACCGTCCTGGAGCTGGCCGCGCTCCGGCTCGGTGAGCGGGTGCTCGACCTCTACGCCGGGGTCGGCCTGTTCGCGGCGTACCTCGGTCAGGAGGTCGGTCCCGAGGGCTCGGTCGTCGCCGTCGAGGGCGACGGCGCGGCCTCGCGGCTCTCGCGCCGCAACCTGGCCGACGTGCCCGCGGCCAGCGTGGTCACCGGCCGTGTCGACCGCGCGCTGCACCACGGCGTCGGGCCCGCCGACGTGGTCGTGCTCGACCCGCCCCGGGTGGGTGCCAAGCGTCAGGTGGTCCGCCACATCACCGCGCTGACCCCCCGCGCGGTCGTCTACGTCGCCTGCGACCCCGCCGCGCTGGCCCGCGACGTCGGCTACTTCGCCGAGCAGGGCTACCGCCTGGAGACGCTGCGCGCCTTCGACCTGTTCCCGATGACCCACCACGTGGAGTGCGTGGCGCTGTTCGTGCCCGCCTGAGCGGACCCCGACCCGTGCCCACCACCGCCGACGCCCTCACCCTGGTCGCCCAGCTCGACGACGTGGCGGTGCACGAGCACAGCCGCTACCGGTCGTTCCAGGTGGCGGGCCGCACCTTCGGCTACCTCTGGGAGCCCACCCGCACGGTCGGCCTGAAGCAGACCCTGGTCGAGCAGGCGGCGCTGGTGGGGGAGCGGCCCGAGGTGTTCGAGGTCCAGTTCACCGCCGGCGGATTCGGCTGGGTCGTCGTGCACCTCGACGGCGTGGACCGCGCCGAGCTCGCGGAGCTGGTCTTCGAGGCCTGGCGCCTCACCGCCCCGCCCGACCTCGTTTTCGCCCGCGGGGAGCGGTTGCCGGAGTAGGTGGGTCCTGGTGGTTTCACAGGGGACCCTGTGAAACCGCGCCGTCCGAACACCAGGCACGCGACACGCCGACCGTGAGGGTCCGGATGTTCGGAGGAACCGCCGCTCAGGCCGGTATGACGACCCACCGACGCTTCTCCGGGGCCTCGAACCGGCACCGGGACCGGGCCTCCTGCAGGCGACGTACGACGCGGTCGCGCCGATCCTGTCCCGCGACCCGTACCACCTCCAGCCCGACCCTCCGCAGGCCGTCCTCACGTCGCAGGTCGTCCGACTGGCGGGCCGCTGTTCGGTGGTGGGCGCCGTCGTACTCCACCACCAGGCCGGCCTCGACGTCGATCAGGTCGGCGATGCCGAGGAACCGTCCGTCGAGGTCGCGGACCTCGCAGTTGACCAGCGGCTGCGGCAGCCCGGCGTCCAGGATCCAGATCAGCCGGAGCTCGGTCTCCCGCGGTGAGCGGCTGTGCGGGCTGGCCAGACGGATCGCTCGGTGGACGACCCAGCGGCCGCGAGGTTGCCGGGCGGCGTACGCCACCAGGTCCTGCACCGTCGCGATGCGCCCGGCCAGGGCCATGTCGAGGCTGACGACAGCCGCCCGCGGGTCGGGAGCCAGTCGGACCGCGTCGTACGCCGCCCGCACTCCGACCACGACCGGGATCCCGTGGCGGACCACCAGGTCCTCGTCGAGGAGCACGTGGTGGACGCCGACGGCGTCGGGTCCGGCGCGCAGTCGGCCGGCGGGTCCGACCGCGACCTGGACGGGGACACGGGTGCGGCCGTCGCGCGCGAGCCCGTCGAAGAAGGCTGCGCCGTGGACGCGGCACGCGGCCCAGCCGGTGACCGCACCGCCGGGTGGGAGCCGGGCCGACTGCTCGAGGATCCGCTGTTCGACACGGTCGGAGCGGGTGTCGGCGGGGACGTGCAGCCCGCTCGACGTACGACGCCAGTAGGGCCCGGCCGCCTGGCGCTTGGTGGGGCCGGCCACCCCGCTCGGGTCGACCGGGACGGGTCGCACGAGGTCGGGTGGCCAGGGCGCTCGGGGCTGCCAGCGGTGGTCCACGGGTGGACCCTGCCCCGGCCCGACCCGGTGCGCGAACGGTCGTCCACAGGGACTAGCGCGCGAACTCCGAACACCCGGACCCCGACGTACGGCGTGTCGCGTCCCTGGCGTTCGGCGGGCGCGGTTTCACAGGGGACCCTGTGAAACCGCCGCAGGCCCCGCCAGCCGCCCCCGCCAGCCGCCGAACGTCAGTCGCCGGCGAGGTCCCGGGAGCGCTGGTCGAGGCCGAGGGAGCCGTAGGGGTAGTCGGTGGCGTGGAGGTCGCTGGCCTCGTCGAGGCGGGCGGTCTCCTCCGGAGCCAGGCGTACGTCGACCGCACCCAGGTTGTCCTCCAGCTGCTCCAGGGTGCGGGCGCCGAGGATGGTCGAGGTGACGGCCGGTCGGTCCGTGACCCAGGACAGCGCCACCTGGGCCATCGAGACACCGCGGGCCTCGGCCACCGACTGGACCGCGTCGACGATCGCCCAGGTCCGGTCGGTGCCGCGGCGGTCCCAGGCCTCCATGCCCCGCCCGGGGTCCTCGCCGAGCCGGGTGGTGCCGGTGGGGCGCTGGTCGCGGTCGTACTTGCCGGTCAGCCAGCCCCCGCCGAGGGGGCTCCAGGGGAGCAGCCCCATCGAGGCGTCCAGGGCGGCCGGGACGATCTCCCACTCGATCTCGCGGACGATCAGGCTGTACTGCGGCTGCAGCGTGACGGGGGCGGCGAGGCCGAGCGCCCGGGCCAGGTGCACCGCCTTGGTCAGCTGCCAGCCGGAGAAGTTCGAGAAGCCGTAGTAGCCGACCTTGCCGCTGCGGACGAAGGAGTCGAGCGTGCGCAGCGTCTCCTCCAGCGGGGTGTGCGGGTCCCAGGCGTGGGCCTGGTAGAGGTCGACGTGCTCGACGCCGAGCCGCGCCAGCGAGGCGTCCAGCGCCCGCGTCAGGTGGCGGCGCGAGGTGCCGACGTCGTTGGGGCCGGTGCCGGTGGGGAAGCGGCCCTTGGTGGCCAGCACGACCCGGTCGGTGACGTCGGTCGGGCGCTCGGCCCACCAGCGGCCGATGATCTCCTCCGAGACGCCGGCCGAGTAGACGTCGGCGGTGTCCACGAGGGTGCCGCCCGCCTCGACGAAGCGGTCGAGCTGGGCGTGGGAGCCGGCCTCGTCGGTCTCGGCCCCGAAGGTCATCGTGCCCAGGCAGAGCTCGGAGACCGAGCAGCCGCTGTGGCCCAGGGTGCGGTAGCGCATGCCCGTCACCGTAGCCCTCGCGTCTCCGCCCGGGACTGGGTCGACCGTGATATCTTGACGTCAAGATACATTCCGAGTGAGGGTCCCCTTCCTTCCCACCGTTCCCGTGACGGCGGCAAGATGGAGCGGACACCACCGGGTCAGACGAGGCGACACGAGGAGAACCATGAGCGCAGGCGAGCGACAGGACAGCTTCGGTGCCAAGGGCACCCTGGAGGTCGGGGAGAACAGCTACGAGATCTACCGGCTCGACGCGGTGCAGGGCGAGGGGCTCGACGTCGCCTCGCTGCCGTACTCGCTCAAGGTGCTCCTCGAGAACCTGCTGCGCACCGAGGACGGTGCCAACATCACCGCCGCCGACATCGAGGCGCTCGCCGGCTGGGACGCCGACGCGGACCCCGACAAGGAGATCCAGTTCACGCCCGCGCGCGTGATCATGCAGGACTTCACCGGCGTGCCGTGCGTGGTCGACCTCGCCACCATGCGCGAGGCGATGAGCGACCTCGGCGGCGACCCGTCGAAGATCAACCCGCTCGCCCCCGCCGAGATGGTCATCGACCACTCCGTGATCGCCGACGTCTTCGGCACGCCCGAGGCCTTCGAGCGCAACGTCGAGATCGAGTACGAGCGCAACCGCGAGCGCTACCAGTTCCTGCGCTGGGGCCAGGGCGCCTTCGACGACTTCAAGGTCGTCCCCCCGGGCACCGGCATCGTCCACCAGGTCAACATCGAGCACCTGGCGCGCACCGTGTTCACCCGCGAGTCCGCCGACGGCACCGTCGTGGCCTACCCCGACACCTGCGTCGGCACCGACTCCCACACCACGATGGTCAACGGCATCGGCGTGGTCGGCTGGGGCGTCGGCGGCATCGAGGCCGAGGCGGCCATGCTCGGCCAGCCCGTGTCGATGCTGATCCCGCGCGTGGTCGGCTTCAAGCTCGGCGGCGACCTGCCCGAGGGCGCGACCGCCACCGACCTGGTGCTCACGATCACCGAGATGCTGCGCCAGCACGGCGTGGTCGGGAAGTTCGTGGAGTTCTACGGCCCCGGCGTCTCCGCGCTGCCGCTCGCCAACCGCGCCACCATCGGCAACATGAGCCCGGAGTTCGGCTCCACGATCGCGGTCTTCCCGATCGACGAGGAGACCACGAAGTACCTCGAGCTCACCGGCCGGAGCGCGGAGCAGATCGCGCTGGTCGAGGCGTACGCCAAGGAGCAGGGCCTCTGGCACGACCCCGAGGCCGAGCCGCGCTACTCCGAGCGGCTCGAGCTCGACCTGGCCACCGTCGTGCCCTCGCTCGCCGGCCCGAAGCGTCCCCAGGACCGGGTCTCGCTCTCCGACGCCAAGGAGGCCTTCCGCACCTCGCTGGCCGACTACGTCGACGGCGACGAGACCGACTCGGTGAGCTCCAAGGTCGACGAGGCCTCGGCCGAGTCGTTCCCCTCCAGCGACGCGCCGTCGATCTCCGAGGGCGGCAACGGCGCGGGCAAGCCCGACGACTGGCGCAACCACCCCGCCGGCTCCGGCCACGGCCGTCCGTCCAACAAGCAGCGGGTCCGCCTCGACGACGGCACCGAGTTCGAGCTCGACCACGGGGCGGTGACGATCGCGGCGATCACGTCGTGCACCAACACCTCCAACCCGTCGGTGATGATCGGCGCGGCGCTGCTGGCCAAGAACGCCGTCGAGAAGGGCCTCACCACCAAGCCGTGGGTCAAGACCACGCTGGCGCCGGGCTCCAAGGTCGTCTCGGACTACTACGAGCGCGCCGAGCTGACGCCGTACCTCGACAAGCTGGGCTTCAACCTCGTCGGCTACGGCTGCACCACCTGCATCGGCAACTCGGGCCCGCTCATCCCCGAGGTCAGCGACGCCGTCAACGCCGGTGACCTCGCGGTCGTCTCGGTGCTCTCGGGCAACCGCAACTTCGAGGGCCGGATCAACCCCGACGTGAAGATGAACTACCTGGCCTCCCCGCCGCTGGTGGTCGCCTACGCGCTGGCCGGCTCGATGGACGTCGACCTGTTCAACGACCCGCTGGGCACCGACGAGGACGGCAACGACGTCTTCATGCGCGACATCTGGCCCAGCGCGTCCGAGGTCGAGACCGTGATCGCCTCGGCCATCACCTCGGAGATGTTCACCGAGGACTACGCCGACGTCTTCGCCGGTGACGAGCAGTGGCGCTCGCTGCCCACGCCCGAGGGCGACACCTTCGCGTGGGACCCCGAGTCCACCTACGTCCGCAAGCCCCCCTACTTCGAGGGCATGCCGGCCGAGCCGGAGCCGGTCGAGGACATCACCGGCGCCCGGGTGCTGCTCAAGCTGGGCGACTCGGTCACCACCGACCACATCAGCCCGGCCGGTGCCATCAAGAAGGACAGCCCGGCGGGCAAGTACCTCGCCGAGCACGGCGTGGGCCAGCGCGACTTCAACTCCTACGGCTCGCGCCGCGGCAACCACGAGGTGATGATCCGGGGCACCTTCGCCAACATCCGGCTGCGCAACCAGCTGGCGCCGGGCACCGAGGGCGGGTTCACGCGCGACTTCACCGCCGACGGCGCGGAGAGCACGGTCTTCGAGGCCAGCGAGAACTACCTGGCCGCGGGCACCCCGCTGGTCGTGCTCGCCGGCAAGGAGTACGGCTCCGGGTCCTCGCGCGACTGGGCCGCCAAGGGCACCGCGCTGCTCGGCGTCAAGGCCGTGATCGCGGAGTCCTACGAGCGGATCCACCGCTCCAACCTGATCGGGATGGGCGTGCTGCCCCTGCAGTACCCGCAGGGCGAGAGCGCCGAGTCGCTCGGCCTCACCGGCGAGGAGGAGTTCTCCTTCACCGGCGTCACCGAGCTCAACGAGGGCCGCATCCCCAGGACGGTGAAGGTCACGGCCGGCGACGTCGAGTTCGACGCGACGGTCCGCATCGACACCCCCGGCGAGGCGAGCTACTACCGCAACGGCGGGATCATGCAGTACGTCCTGCGCAGCCTGCGCGGCGCCTGACCCGGTCCCGGCACGTCCGACGACGGACCCTCCACCGCACCCGCGGCGGAGGGTCCGTCCGCGTCCGGGGACCTCGCGCGGGAGGCGTTGACGCGGGGTGCGCCCGCTGTGAGGGTGGTCACACCATCCCGGTCGGCGTCGCCCACGAGCACGACCTCCCGGGGACGAGCGCGAGACGAAGAGGGTGCGACATGGCCGAGGTCCCCAGCATGGACGAGATCTTGAAGGACGCTCCGACCAACTGGGGCAAGTGGGGCGAGGACGACGAGGTCGGCTCGCTCAACTACCTCGGCCCCGCGCAGGTGCTCGCCGCCGTGCAGCAGGTCAGCAGCGGCGAGGTCTTCACCCTGCAGCGGCTCATCGGCGACCCCAAGGGCGACCCCGTGTGGCCGGGCCGCTCGCCCGCCGTACGCACCCAGATCCTCGACGAGTCCTCCTGGGACGGCCCGGACGCCCCGGCCTTCCCCGGCGGCCTGCACTACGCCGACGACAAGATCGACGCCTTCCTCCAGGGCTCCACGCAGTACGACGCGCTCGGCCACGTCTGGTACGGCGGGCAGCTCTACAACGGCTACGACGCCCGCACCTCGACCGGTGGGCTCGACAAGGCCAGCGTGCAGCCCATCGCCGAGCGGGGCGTGGTGGGTCGCGGCATCCTGCTCGACATGGCCCGCTTCCGGGGCAAGGACAACCTCGAGAAGGGCGAGGTCTACAGCCACGAGGACCTGGTCGCGTGCGCCGAGGCCCAGGGCACCTCGATCGAGAAGAACGACATCCTCATCATCCGCACCAACTTCCTCAAGCTCTTCTTCGAGCAGGGCGACGCCTTCTACGAGGGCTTCGCCGAGCCGGGCCTGACCTACTCGCCCGAGCTGGTGCAGTGGTTCCAGGACATGGAGATCCCCAACCTGGTCACCGACACCATCGCCAACGAGGTCACCTTCGACCCCGGGAGCGGGGCGGCGCTGCCGCTGCACTGCGCCCTGATGCGCAACCTCGGGGTGGTCTTCACCGAGATCTGCGACCTCGAGGAGCTCGCGGCCTCGTGCGCCGCCGACGGGCGCTACACGTTCCTCTACACCGCCGCTCCGCTCAAGGTGGCCAAGGGCAGCGGGTCGCCGGTCAACCCCGTGGTGATCAAGTGACGCAGGCCGGTCCCTCGTCGTCGCGGCCCTGGCTCGAGCTGTACGCCGAAGGCGTGCCGCACGAGCTCGAGCAGGAGCACGCCACCATGCTCGACCTGGTCGACGCCACGGTGGCGGCGACGCCCGACGCGCCCGCGATCCGCTACTTCGACGGGACGATGAGCTTCGCCGAGCTCGACGCCCGCGCGGCTGCGCTCGCCTCGGCCCTGGTCGAGGACGGGTTCGCGCCGGGGGACCGGCTCGCGCTCTACCTGCAGAACAACCCGGCCTTCGTGGTCGGGCTGCTGGCCGCGTGGAAGGCGGGCGGCGCCGCCGTCGCGATCAACCCGATGAACAAGCAGCGCGAGCTGACCTACCTGCTCAGCGACTCGGGCGCGACGGTGCTGCTCTGCCTCGACGACCTCTACGAGGGTGTCGCCCGCGAGGTCGTGGCGGGTGCCGGGGAGGTCGTGGTGCGCTCGGTCCTCACCTGCTCGGCGCTGGACGAGCAGACCCGCGACGACGCCCGGGTGCTGACCTCCCCGCGGCGGCCCGTGCCGGAGGGGGCCGTCGACCTCGCGACGCTGCTCGAGCAGCACGCGGGCCGCACCGTGGAGGCCCCGCGGCCCGAGCCCGGCGACGTCGCGGTGCTGACCTACACCTCGGGCACCACCGGCGTGCCCAAGGGGGCGATGAACACCCACGCCAACATGGCCTTCAACGCCCAGACCTACCGCGACTGGATGGGCCTGGGCGCCGACGACGCGGTGCTGGGCGTCGCGCCGCTGTTCCACATCACCGGGCTCGTGGCGCACGTCGCCCTCACGCTGCTCACCGGGGCGCCCCTGGTGCTGGCCCACCGCTTCGAGCCCGGCGTCGTGCTCGACGCGGTCCGTGAGCACCGGCCCCGCTTCACCATCGGGTCGATCACGGTGTTCATCGCGCTCTCGCACCACCCGGACGCGACGCGGGAGGACTGGGCGTCGTTCCGCTGCCTCTACTCCGGCGGCGCACCCATCGCCCCGGCGGTCACCGACCAGTTCGAGGAGCGCACCGGCCTCTACATCCACAACATCTACGGCCTGACCGAGACCAACTCGCCCTCGCACGCCGTGCCGCTCGGCGTGCGCGCCCCGGTCGACCCCGACTCGGGCGCGCTGTCGGTCGGGGTGCCGGTGCCGAGCACGATGGTGCGGATCCTCGGCGAGGACGGTGAGGAGCTGCCGCCGGGCGAGGTCGGCGAGATCGCGACCTCGGGTCCGCAGGTGGTGCCGGGCTACTGGAACAAGCCCGAGGCCACCGCCGAGAGCCTGCCCGGCGGCGAGCTGCGCACCGGCGACGTCGGCTTCATGGACGAGCGCGGCTGGTTCTACCTCGTCGACCGCAAGAAGGACATGATCAACGCGGCCGGCTACAAGGTGTGGCCCCGCGAGGTCGAGGACGTGCTCTACGGCCACCCCGCCGTGCGCGAGGCCGCCGTCGTCGGCGTGCCCGACGCCTACCGGGGCGAGTCGGTCAAGGCGTTCGTCTCCCTCAAGCCCGGTGCGGAGGTGACGGCCGAGGAGGTGGTGGCCTTCTGCAAGGAGCGCATGGCGGCCTACAAGTACCCCCGCTCCGTGGAGTTCGTGGACGAGCTGCCCAAGACCACGACGGGCAAGATCCTGCGGCGCGAGCTGCGCGACCAGGAGGGCTGAGGGCCGGCCTCCGCGGGCGCCTCAGGCGAGCGGCAGCGCCACCGTCACGCGGGTGCCGCGGTCGAGCGCCGAGGTGACCCGGACGGTGCCGCCGTGGCGGGTGACGATGGCGTCCACGATCGACAGTCCCAGGCCGGTGCCCTGGATCGCCTCCTCGACCACCCGTGAGGAGCGGAAGAAGCGGGTGAACAGCTGCGCCTGCTCCTCCTCGGAGATGCCGATGCCGGTGTCGCTGACGATCAGCAGGGCGTCGCGCCCCGACCGGGACACCGTCACGGTCACCCGGCCGCCGTCGGGGGTGAACTTGACGGCGTTGCCGGTCAGGTTGGTGACCACCCGCTCCAGCGCGTCGGGGTCGCCCAGGACGGTGACGGGGGAGTCGGGCAGGTCGAGGGTCAGCTCGAGGTCGCGCGCGGCCACCGTCGGGCCGACGAGGTCGTGGGACTCCTGGGCCACGTGGCGCAGGTCGGTCGGGCGTCGCTCGAGCTGGAGGTGGCCGGCCTCGGCGCGCGAGAGCAGCAGCAGGTCCTCCACCAGCAGGCCGAGACGGGTGGTGTTGCGCTCGATCCGACCCAGGGCGTCGAGCTGCTGCCGGGTGAGCTCGCCCAGGCTGCCGTCGACGAGCAGCTCGGCGTAGCCGGAGATGCTGGTGATCGGGGTGCGCAGCTCGTGGCTGACGTTGGAGACCAGCTCCTGCTTGACGTGGTCGACCTCCTGCAGCCGCAGCACCGACTCGCGCTCGCGCTCGAGCGCCGCCTCGAGGGTGCGTTGGGTCTCGATCCGCTCGGTGGCGTCCTCGCCCGACGCGATGTAGCCCGCCACTCGTCCCGACGGCTCGGTGATCTGGCTGATCGTCAGCGACACCATCACGGTGCCGCCGTCGCGGTGCCGGTAGGCCCAGTCGCGCCGCTCGCCGGTGTCGACCATCGCGTGCAGCACCGCGGCGTGCGTGGGCGGCACCGCGAAGTGGGCCGCGTGCCGGTCGACCTCCTCCTGCGGGTTGATCTCGGCCGGGGAGCGGCCGAGCATCTGCTCCGAGGTCCAGCCCAGCAGCCGCTCGGCGCCGGCGCTCCAGTGCGTGGTGCGGCCGGTCTCGTCTACGGCGATGAACAGCGTGCCGGTCGCCGACTCGAGCATCAGCTCGATCGCGCTGGAGGAGCGCTCGGCGTACGACGTCATCGAGGACAGCCGGCTCACCACGAAGGCGAGCGGCACCGTGCCGAAGCAGACCGCGAGGACGAACGCGTAGACCAGCGCGGCGCTCGCCGCCTCGCTGAGCCCGTCGGGTGCCGGGTCGGCGTACGGGCCCCGGCCGAGCAGGTTGAGGGTGAAGGCGCCGACGCAGACCAGGAAGGTCTGCAGGTGCGCCTCGCGCTGCGTCGCGCGCACGGCGCCCCAGCCGACCGCCGGGAGCACCAGGAACGCCAGCCCGACGGCGCTGCGGGGCCAGAACACGGCCAGGAAGACCGCGGCGAGCGCCAGCCGCTGCGCCCACAGCTCGACCCGGCCGGCCGCGGCCGGCCGGTCGCTGGTGTGCACCACGAGCGGCAGCACCACGAGCTGGGCCGTGGCCGCGGCCACGAAGCTGACCACCCCGGCCACCAGCCCGGCCGGGATGCCGTCGCCGATCCCCACCGCCGTCGGCAGCAGGCTGTTGAGCAGCGCCCCCAGCAGCGTCACGCCGAGGTAGTGGGTCGACGCGACCTCCACCCGCCCCCCGGGCCGGGGGTGCCCGCCCCGCAGCAGGTGGGAGGCGACGAACAGCGCCGGGAGGGTGAGCCCGGCCGCCCCCACCAGCGCCGCGGGCAGGGAGACGTCGTAGCTGTAGGCCAGCGACGGCGTGCACAGGACCAGCAGGACGGCGGCGGCCCAGCGGCGGCGACCGCGGGGCACGTCGAGCAGGACCAGCACCGCGAAGCCGTACGCCGGCCAGCCGGCGTACGCCCGGGAGTAGCCCTCGACCACCGCGGGGGCGGCGAGCAGCACGAGCAGCACCACGGCCGCCACGACCGTGCGCACGGGCAGGCCGGGCAGGCCGATCAGTCCGGGCACGCGGGGCAGGCCAGGCGGGCGCATCCACCGCTCCTCCCCGTGGCCGGCGGCAGGGTGGGTCGCTGCCGTGGGGGACATGGTGCCCTGAGCGGCACCTGTCGTGGCAACCTCCGCGCCCGGACGGTCGGTGCGGGGTGCCACAGTGGGGGCATGCTCGTCGCCATCAGCATCAGTCCCTCCGGTGCGCCCCGCGAGGGCGGCCCGGCCTCCGACGGCGGCGTCGGCGACGCCGTCGCCGCCGCCCTGCAGGTGGTCCGCGACTCCGGCCTCCCGCACGAGCTCAACGCGATGTTCACCAACATCGAGGGCGAGTGGGACGAGGTGATGGCCGTGGTCAAGCGCGCTGTCGAGGTGGTCGGCGAGCGCTACCCCCGGGTCGGGCTGGTGCTCAAGGCCGACGTGCGACCGGGGTGGGACGGCCAGCTCACCGCCAAGGTGGAGCGGGTGGAGGAGCGGCTGCGATGAGGTCCGAGGAGCGCACCTACCGCACCGGCGACACCGACGTGGTGCTCGACCTGACCGGCGACTGTGCCGACTTCGTCGCCCGCGAGGGCGACGGCCTGCTGCACCTGTTCGTCCCGCACGCCACCGCCGGCCTGGCCGTGCTCGAGACCGGCGCCGGGTCCGACGACGACCTGCTGGCCGCGCTGGGCGACCTGCTGCCGGCCGACGACCGCTGGCGGCACCGCCACGGCACCCCCGGTCACGGCCGGTCCCACGTGATGCCGGCCCTGGTGCCGCCGTACGCCAGCCTGCCGGTCGTCGGCGGCCGGCTGGCGCTGGGCACCTGGCAGAGCGTCTGCCTGGTCGACCTCAACGTGGACAACGCGGTCCGCACCGTGCGGTTGTCCTTCCTGGCGGGCTGAGGCTGGCAGGGTGGGGCCATGAGCACCCCGACGCCCCGACCGCCCGGCCGTGAGCAGCCCTGGACCGACGAGGGGGCCGCTCCCGGTCGCGTGCTGGTGCTGACCCGCAACCCGATCTCCGAGGCCGTCGCCGCCATCGTCACCGCGGTCGGCCGCGAGGTGGTCGTGGTCGACGAGGACGCCGAGGGCCGTGGGGCCGAGGCGCTCGCGGCGCTGGGCCCCGTGGTGGGCGACGCCGTCGTGCTCTGCGACCACGACGCGCCGGACGCGCCCCGGGTGCTGCGCCAGGCGCTGGCCTCGCCGGCGTCCTACGTCGCGATGATGGCCAGCCGCCGCCGGGCCGAGGGGCTGCTCGCCGAGCTCGAGGCCGAGGGCGTGACCGGGCTGGAGCGGCTGCACGTGCCCGCCGGCCTCGACACCGGCGGTCGGGCGCCGGGGGAGATCGCCCTGTCGGTGGTGGCCGAGATCGTGGCGGAGTCCCACGGCCGCCGCGGCGGGCCGATGCGCGAGCGGCGGTAGCCCGGGGCCCCGCCGAGCGGTCCGACCAGCGGTCTGTCGAACAGGTGTTCGAACGACCGGCTAGGATGGGGCCATGACGTCGCTCGTGACCCCGCCGGGCTGGCCGGCCGAGGTGCGGCCGCCGGACGCCCCCGACTGGGAGGCGACGGCCACCGCCTGGCTGCTCGACCTGTGCCCGCCGGAGTACCGCTCCTACCCCGCGCTGCGCCGTCACGTCGTGGTGCTCGCGCGCTTCGCCGTGCTCCACGTCGAGGCCTCGCGCCAGGCCGTCGAGCGGGGCCTGAGCGAGGCCCGCGGGGGGCTGCGCGACGTCGCTCCGCCCGACGTGGTCGAGGCGGCGGTGCAGACCTGGCACCGCGAGGCCGCGCGGCTGCTGGGCGTACGACGAGCGGTCGGGCTGGTCGAGGAGGCGCTGCGCGGCCGGCGGTTCCGGGCCCGGCTGTGAGCGGTCTCTAGGGTGGGCCGCATGCCCCGCATCGCCGTCGTCCTGCTCGTCGACCGCCGGGGGCACGTGCTGCTCCAGCACCGCGACGAGCACGCCCCCCGCGCCGCCGACCAGTGGGGCCTGGTGGGCGGTCACGTCGAGCCGGGCGAGGACTGGGACGCCGCCGTGGTGCGCGAGCTGCACGAGGAGACCGGGGTGCGCGCCGACCTCGAGCTGTGGCGCGGCGAGGAGTTCTCCTACCGCGACGGCCACACCGGCGACTACCGCGTGTACGCCGGCGCCGTCGACCTGACCGACGACGACATCGTGCTGGGGGAGGGTCGGGCGATCGTGTTCGTCGAGCCCGACCGGGCCCGGACGCTCGACCTGGCCGAGTCGGCCGCCCACTTCCTGCCGCGGTTCCTCGACGGCGACACCTACCGCCGGCTGGCGGGGCCGGCCGCGCCGGCCGCGTCGGCCGCGTCGGCCGGGGCGACCGGAGCGACCGCGTGAGCGCCGCCGCCGCCCGTCGTCCGCTGCTGCGCCGCCTGGCGGTGCCCGGCCACGGGGCCGAGGACGTCGTCGTCGACGAGCAGGGCCACGGCATCACCGGCACCGAGGACGGCGCCGTGCTGCGGGTCTCGCCCGACGGCTCGGTGACGCGCCTGGGTCACACCCGCGGTCGGCCGCTCGGCATCGAGCTGCTCGACGAGGACCGGCTGCTGGTCGCCGACGCCGAGCGCGGGCTGCTGACGATGCACCGCCGCACCGGCGCCGTCGAGGTGCTGGTCACCGAGGTCGCCGGCCGACCCCTGCGGGTGTGCAACAACGCCGCGGTGGCCGCCGACGGGTCGGTCTGGTTCAGCGACTCCAGCGCCGTCCACCCGCTGGCGCGGTGGCGCGCCGACCTGCTCGAGGCGACCTGCACCGGCCGCCTGCTGCGCCGGGCCCCCGACGGCGCGGTCGAGGAGCACCTGACCGGTCTCGACTTCGCCAACGGGGTCGCGCTCTCGCCCGACGGGTCGGCGGTCCACGTCGCCGAGTCGGGCGCGCGCACCGTCGTACGGCTCTGGCTGAGCGGGCCGCGCGCCGGCACCCGCGACCTGTTCGCCGCGGACCTGCCGGGCTATCCCGACAACCTCTCCACCGGCAGCGACGGCCTGGTCTGGGTCACCATCGCCTCCCCGCCGGTCGCCGCGCTGGAGCGGCTGCGCGCCCACGCCCCGGCCGCCGTGCGCCGTCTCGGTCGCCACGTGCCCGAGGCGCTGCTGCCCGGACCCGTGCGCAGCGTGCACGTGCAGGCCTACCGTCCCGACGGCACGCTCGTGCACGACCTGCGGCTGCCGGCCACCGACTTCCACATGGTCACCGGGGTGCGCGAGCACCAGGGCCGGTTGTGGCTGGCCAGCCTCGAGGAGGCGGCGCTGGCCACCGTCGAGCTCGCCGCGGGCCGGGTCCCGGGCGCCCCCGTCTAGACTCGGTGAGTCCGGAACCCCCGCCCGACCGCACCTCGAAGGAGGCCACGCCGCCCATGGGTCACCTGCAGCAGCTCACCGGCCCCGCCGACCTCCACGACCTCGACGACCGCGAGCTCGACGAGCTCGCCTCGGAGATCCGCGACGAGCTGATCCGCACCTGCGCCCCGCGCGGCGGCCACCTCGGGCCCAACCTGGGCGTGGTCGAGCTGACGATGGCGGTGCACCGCGTCTTCGAGTCGCCGCGCGACCGGGTCGTCTTCGACACCGGCCACCAGGCCTACGTCCACAAGATGCTCACCGGCCGGGCCGGCGCGTTCGACACGCTGCGCACCGAGGGCGGCCTGAGCGGCTACCCCAGCAGCAAGGAGTCCGACCACGACGTCGTCGAGAACTCCCACGCCTCCACCTCGCTGTCCTACGCCGACGGCCTGGCCAAGGCCTACGCGCTGCGCGGCGAGGACCGCCACGTGGTCGCCGTCATCGGCGACGGCGCGCTCACCGGCGGCATGGCCTGGGAGGCGCTGAACAACATCGCCGAGACGCCGCGCCACGGGGCGGACAAGCGCCTGGTCATCATCGTCAACGACAACGGCCGCTCCTACATGCCGACCGTCGGCGGCCTGGCCAACCACCTGACCGCGCTGCGCACCAGCCCGCGCTACGAGCAGGTCCTCGACCTCGTCAAGCGCCGTCTCAACGGCGTCCGCGGCGTCGGGCCGGCCGTCTACGACGCCCTGCACGCCATGAAGAAGGGCATGAAGGACGCCCTGGCGCCCCAGGGCCTGTTCGAGGACCTCGGCCTGAAGTACGTCGGGCCGGTCGACGGCCACGACCGCGCCGCGATGGAGACCGCGCTGACCCAGGCCAAGCGGTTCGGCGGGCCGGTGATCGTGCACGCCATCACCCGCAAGGGCTTCGGCTACGACCCGGCCGAGCGCAACGAGGCCGACCAGTTCCACCAGATCGGGCCGTTCGACGTCGAGACCGGCGTGGGCACCCCCAAGGGCAGGATCTGGACCGACTACTTCGCCGAGGAGATGGTCGCGCTCGGCGCCGACCGCAGCGACGTCGTCGGCATCACCGCCGCGATGCTCTACCCGGTCGGGCTCGACCGCTTCGCCGCGGCGTACCCCGAGCGGACCTTCGACGTCGGCATCGCCGAGCAGCACGCCGTGACCAGCGCGGCCGGCCTCGCCCTGGGTGGGTTCCACCCCGTCGTGGCGATCTACGCCACCTTCCTCAACCGCGCCTTCGACCAGGTGCTGATGGACGTCGCCCTGCACGGGTGCGGCGTCACCTTCGTGCTGGACCGGGCCGGGGTCACCGGCGACGACGGCGCCAGCCACAACGGCATGTGGGACATGTCGGTGCTCCAGGTGGTGCCCTCCCTGCGGATGTGCTCGCCCCGCGACGGCGCCCGGGTGGCCGAGCTGCTGCGCGAGTGCGTCGCGGTCGACGACGCCCCCACGGTGCTGCGGCTGCCCAAGGGCGCGCCCCCGGTGGCCGACCTCGAGGCCGTCGACCGGGTCGGCACGATGGACGTCCTGGTCCGCGACGGCGCCCGCGACGTGCTCATCGTCGGCGTGGGGTCGATGGCGGCGGTGAGCGTCGATGTCGCCGCCCGGCTGGCCGACCAGGGCATCGGCGTCACCGTTGTCGACCCGCGCTGGGTCAAGCCGTGGGATCCTGCGATCGTCCCGCTCGCCCGCGAGCACCGCCTGGTGGTCTGCGTGGAGGACAACGGCAGGGTCGGGGGCTGCGGCTCCACGCTCCTGCAGCTGCTGAACGACGAGCGGGTCCCGACCCCGTTCCGCCAGCACGGCATCCCCCAGGAGTTCCTCGACCATGCCAAGCGCGACGTCATCCTCGAGCGCATCGGGCTCACCGCCCAGTCGCTCGCGCGCGGCATCGTGGAGGAGGTCACTGCGCTGGAGGAGCACGCCACCGGCGCCGCCGACCTGCACGACCCGGCCACCGGCCGCGGTCCGCGCGACTGACCCGACCGGCACCTCGCGACGGGTCGGCCGCGTGCGACGACGCCCCCGCGCCCCGCTCGTGGCGGCCCTGGTCGCTGCCCTGCTGCTCCCGCTGGCGGCCTGCTCCGACGACGAGGCCCCCCAGGACGTCGTCGGCGCGCCGGCCGCGCCGTCGGACCCCGCGCTCACCCGCGAGCAGCAGCGCGCGCAGGAGCAGCGGATCCTCGACCAGCGGGCCCGCGCCGTGCGCGAGCGCGACCTCGGGCTTTTCCTGCGCCGGGTGGACCGGCGCGACCCCGAGCTCGTGGCACGGCAGACCCGCTACTTCCGCAATCTCGTCCAGCTGCCGCTGCAGCGCCTGGAGTGGACGGTCCTCGACAGCGACTGGGACGCGCGGCTGCTCCCGCGCTGGGGTCGCGGGGCGCAGGTGCCCCAGGTGCGGCTGCGGATGCAGCTGCAGGACTTCGACACCCGACCGGTCGACCGCACCGTCGGGTTCGTCTTCGCCTGGCGCGGCGACCGCGCCCGCATCGTCTCCGACCGCGACGGCACCGGACGCCCGCTCTTCGACGGCGCCCCCGCGCCGTGGGACCTCACCGCGATCCGGGTCCGCGAGCGGCCCGGCGTGCTCGGCGTCTTCGACTCCAGCACGGTCGACGTCGCGCCCACCGTCATGGCCGCGGTCAGCCGGGGGATCGGCGAGGTCGACGCGACGGTGCCCTTCACCTGGTCGGGGCAGGTGGTCGTCTACCACGTGCGCGACACCGCGGTGCTCGACTCCTTCACCGACGTGCCCGGCGGCTCGATCGACCTGCTCGGGGCGATGACCTTCCCGACGTACTCCCAGCCGACGGCCTCACCCGTCTCCTCCACCCGGATGCTCGTGCTCGAGGGCTCGGTCGCCGCCGGCCAGCCGTTCCTGGGCCGGATCGTGCGTCACGAGCTGACCCACGTCGCGCTCGGTACCCGCGACGACGGGGCGCCGGTGTGGCTCTCCGAGGGCCTGGCGGAGTGGGTCGGGGCGCGCACGATCCCGCTCGACCAGCGCATCATCCCCACCAGCGCCGTCGACCGCGCGCGCAGCGCCGACGCCGCGCTGCCCGCCTCCCGCGACTTCAACGGCCCCGAGCAGGAGTGGCACTACGCGCTGAGCTGGATGGCCTGCGACTACCTCGCGAGCGCGCAGGGCGAGGAGGTGCTGTGGCGCCTGGTCGACGCCATGCACGACCAGGGCCGCGGCACCACCGACGACGAGCAGGACGCCGTGCTGCGCCGCGTGGTCGGCACGGACGCGGCCGAGCTGGGCCGGCGCGCGGCCGCGCGGATCCGCACCCTCTACGGGTGAGCCAGGCGGCGGCGGGGGCCCGCGCGGCGTAGGTTGGCTCCTCGTGAACCTCTCGCGCACCAAGTCCGTCGAGCAGTCGCTCGAGGACACCCAGGACCCCGAGTTCAAGCTCAAGCGCAGCCTCACCGCGCTCGACCTCACCGTGTTCGGCATCGGCGTCATCATCGGCGCCGGCATCTTCACGCTCACCGGCCGCGCCGCCGCGGAGTACGCCGGGCCGGCGATCGTGTTCTCCTTCGTGATCGCGGCGGTCTGCTGCGGCCTGGCGGCGCTGTGCTACGCCGAGTTCGCCTCGACGCTGCCGGTCAGCGGGTCGGCGTACACCTTCTCCTACGCGACGCTGGGCGAGCTCGTGGCGTGGATCATCGGCTGGGACCTGATCCTGGAGCTGATGCTCGGCGCGAGCGTGGTGGCGCAGGGGTGGAGCCAGTACTTCGTCAGCCTGCTCGACGCGATCGGGCTCGGCTGGCCCGAGGCGATCGGCCCGGCCACCGGCGCCGGCTGGGGCCACGTCGACCTGGCGGCGTTCCTGCTGGTCGCCGTGCTCACCGCCCTGGTCGCCTTCGGCATCAAGGAGTCGCTGCGGGTCAACCTGGTGCTGGTCGGCCTGAAGCTGTTCGTGGTGCTCTTCGTCATCGTCGCCGGGCTGTTCTTCATCGACGGGTCCAACTACGTGCCGTTCGTGCCCGAGTCCGCCGGCTCGGCCGGCGCCAGCGGCATCACCCAGCCGCTGCTGCAGTGGATGTTCGGCATCGAGGCGCAGACCTACGGCGTGCTCGGCATCGTCTCGGGCGCCTCGATCGTGTTCTTCGCCTACATCGGCTTCGACGTCGTCGCCACCACCGCGGAGGAGGCCCGCGACCCGCAGAAGGACCTGCCCCGCGGCATCATCGGCTCGCTGGTCATCTGCACCGTGCTCTACGTCGCCGTGGCCCTCGTGATCACCGGCATGGTGCGCTACGACCGCATCAACCCGGAGGCGGCGCTGGCCTCGGCCTTCACCGACGTGGGCAAGCAGGGCTTCGCCACGCTGATCTCGGCCGGCGCGGTCGCCGGCCTCACCACGGTCGTGATGACCCTGATGATCGGCGCCATCCGGGTGCTCTTCGCGATGAGCCGCGACGGCCTGCTGCCGCGCGGCTTCGCCAAGGTCGCGCCGCGCACCGGCACCCCGATCCGGATCACGGTCACGATCGGCGCCGTCGTGGCGGTCGTGGCGGCGGTGACGCCGATCGGCGACCTGGAGGAGATGGTCAACATCGGCACCCTGACCGCCTTCGCGCTCGTCTCGCTCGCGGTTCCGGTGCTGCGCCGCACCCGTCCCGACCTGCCGCGGTCCTTCAAGGTGCCGTTCAGCCCGGTGCTGCCGGTCCTGGCCGCGCTGGTGTGCCTCTACCTCGCGCTCAACCTCTCCATCGAGACCTGGCTGCGGTTCGTGGTCTGGATGGCGCTCGGCTTCGCGGTCTACTTCCTCTACGGCTACCGCCACAGCCGGGTCGGCCTGGCCCAGCGGGCGGGCGACGAGGCGGCCCGCGGGACGGCCGAGCGCGCGCACTAGGCTGGTGCTCCGGCACGGCGAGGACGCACGGCGAGGCGCGACGAGGAGCACAGGGTGAGCGACGCACGGTTCGTGCACATCGTCGACGAGGTCCCCGAGCTCGAGGGCCGCAGCGACGGACCCGTGCTGCTGGTGGCCCTCGAGGGCTTCCTCGACGCCGGCAACGCCTCCGCCACGGCCGCCGAGCACCTGCTCGGCGAGGACCGCGGCCGGGTCGTGGCCAGCTTCGAGGTCGACGAGCTCTACGACTACCGCGCCCGGCGACCCCCGATGACGTTCTCCGAGGACCACTACACCGACTACGTGGCCCCGCGTCTGGTGGTCCGGCTCCTCGAGGACGGTCTCGGCGCGCCGTACCTGCTGCTGAGCGGGCCCGAGCCCGACATCCGGTGGGAGGGGTTCGCCCGGGCGGTGCGGCTGGTGGTGCAGCACTTCGACGTACGCCTGGTGGTCTCGCTGGGCTCGGTGCCGATGGCGGTGCCGCACACCCGCCCGGTGCAGCTGACCAACCACGCGACCTCGTCGCGGCTGCTGGTGCAGGAGAACGTCTGGAAGGGCGAGATCCGGGTGCCGGCCAGCGCGCAGTCGCTGCTCGAGCTGCGGCTGGGGGAGTGGGGCCACGACGCCATGGGCTTCGTGGCCCACATCCCGCACTACGTCGCCCAGTTCCCCTACCCGCAGGCCGCGCTCGCCCTGCTCGAGGGCGTCGAGGACGTCACCGGGCTGCAGTGGGACACCGAGCCGCTGCGCCAGGCCGGGGAGGCCCGGCAGGTCGAGCTGGCCACCCAGATCGCCGACTCCGACGAGGTCCGCGAGGTGGTCACCGGGCTGGAGCAGCAGTACGACGCGTTCCACACCGCCTCGGCCAACCTGCTGGCCGAGGACCAGCCGCTGCCCAGCGGCGAGGAGCTCGGCGAGCAGTTCGAGCAGTTCCTCGCCCGCCTCGAGGACCCGGAGGACTAGCCGTGCCACGTTCGGTCGAGGAGCTGGTCGAGCTCCTGGAGCTCGAGGCCATCGAGGACAACCTGTTCCGCGGGCAGCAGCCCAGCACCGGCCTGCAGCGCGTCTTCGGCGGTCAGGTCGCAGCCCAAGCGCTGGCCGCGTCGACGCGCACCGTGCCCGAGCAGTACGTCGTGCACAGCCTGCACTCCTACTTCCTGCGGCCCGGCGACACCTCCGTCCCGATCGTGTACGACGTCGACACGCTGCGCGAGGGCCGCAGCTTCGCCACCCGGCGGATCCTCGCCCGCCAGCACGGCCGGCCGATCTTCGCGATGACGGCCAACTACCAGATCCCCGAGGAGGGTCTGGACCACCAGGACCCGGCGCCCCAGGTGCCCCGCCCCGAGGACTGCCCGACGCTGCTCGAGGCCACGCCCGGGTCGGAGCGGATCGCCGACCACTGGAAGCGCGAGTGGGACGCCCTGGAGATCCGCCACGCCGGCGACTCCCGGACCGGCGGCAACATCGAGGCAGGCGACGTCGCCGCCCGCTCCCGGCTGTGGATCCGGACCAGCGGCGAGCTGCCCGACGACCCGCTGACCCAGGTCGTCGCCTTCACCTACGCCAGCGACCTGACCCTGCTCGCCGCCTCGTTGGTGCCGCACGACCTGCAGATCGCGAGCCCGGGGATGCAGGCGGCCTCGCTCGACCACAGCATCTGGTTCCACCGGCCGTTCCGGGCCGACCACTGGTGGCTCTACGACCAGGTCTCGCCGTCGGCCTCGGGCGGCCGCGGGTTCGCCACCGCGCGGGTGTTCACCGAGGACGGCACCCTCGTCGCCTCCGTGGCGCAGGAGGGCCTGATCCGGCTCCGCCGCGACTGATCTGCTCTCCGAAAGCCGTCAATTCGGTCACACGCAAGACGACACGCCGTGACGTGGGCTACTTTCTGGGCACCAGTGCGGCTCGAGTGACGGATGTGGTTCGCGATGTCAGACCCCCGACGTAG
This sequence comes from Marmoricola sp. Leaf446, assembly GCF_001424755.1. Taxonomy (GTDB): domain Bacteria; phylum Actinomycetota; class Actinomycetes; order Propionibacteriales; family Nocardioidaceae; genus Marmoricola. Next base: position 145,454 of record NZ_LMRF01000006.1, on the reverse strand, counting down.
CCGCACGGCTGCGCGCCGACTCCTGGGCCTCGGCCTGGTCACGGCCCTGGCGCTGGGCAGCGGGCTGGCCGCGACCCCGGCGGCGACGGGCGCCGACGGTGCGGGCGACACCCGCGCCCACGGGCAGGGCCGGATGGGCCCGAGCTCGGCGCGGACGGTCAGTGCGACCCCCGCCACCGGACCCGACTTCGAGATGCCGTTCCCGTGCGGCCAGACCTGGACCGGCAGCAGCCGTGCCTCGCACTCGCCGAGCTCGTGGACGGTGGACTTCAACACGCCCGACGACCTCGGCAAGCCCGCGCTCGCCGCGGCGCCGGGCGTGGTCGTCCTCACCCGCTCGCTGACCACCAGCTACGGCCGCTACGTCATCGTCGACCACGGCGGCGGCTACACCACGCTCTACGCCCACCTCAACGCGATCGCGGCCACGGTGGGGCAGGTCGTCGACCAGGGCGACCTCATCGGCTACGTCGGCACGACCGGCGGCTCCACCGGGCCGCACCTGCACTTCGAGGAGCGTCGCGACGGGGGCTACTTCGCGCCCTGGTTCGCCCGCACCCGTTTCGTCCTCGGGTCCACCAGCGCGTCGAAGAGCTGCGGCGACCGGCCGCTCGCCGGCGACTTCGACGGCAACGGCGTCGACGAGCCCGCCGTGTGGCGCCCCGCGGCCGCCTCGGGCCGGTTCTACCTCCGCACCCAGCCGACCACCCAGTCGCTGCTCTGGGGCAAGCCGGGCGACACCCCGCTGGCGGGGGACTTCAACGGCGACGGCATCACCCAGGTCGGCACCAAGCAGCTGGGGAGGTCGACCTGGCAGCTGCGGGGCGGCAGCGGCGCCACCGCGACCGTCACCGTGGGCGGCATCCACGACGAGCCGCTCGCCGGCGACTGGGACGGCAACGGACTCGCCGAGCTCGGCTGGTACCGCTGGTCCGACCGGAGCTTCACGCTGCGGGCCGCCGACCACGCGACGACCCGCGTGGTGTGGGGCCTGTCGGGCGAGCAGCCGGTGGTCGGCGACTGGAACGGCAACCGCACCACCGACGTCGGTGCGTTCAGGTCGAGCACCGCCACGTGGCGGCTGCGCGTGGCCAGCGGCACGTCGTACACCACCCGCACGGTGACCTTCGGCAGTCCGGGGGACCGTCCGGTGGTGGGCGACTGGAACGGCGACGGCACCGACGACCTCGGTGTGTGGCGACCGAGCACGGCCAGCTTCCACCTCCGGGTGCCCGAGGGTGCCGGCTTCGTCACCCAGGTCGTCCCCTACGGGACGCCCCGCGGCTGATCAGGCGCGGCGCGCCCGCCCGACCAGGTGGGGCTTGTCGCTGCGCGGGTCGGTGAGGGAGAAGTCGAGGCCCGCCTCGACGGTGCGCGATCCGAAGGCGACCGTGCCGGGCAGGAACACCGGCTTCTTGAACTCCACCTCGACCGTGCCGGCGTCACCCAGCCGGTTGGCGAAGGCCGCGACGCACCGTGCCTTGGTCCACATGCCGTGGGCGATCTGCCGCTGGAACCCGAAGGCCTTGGCGGTCAGCGGGTAGAGGTGGATCGGGTTGTGGTCGCCCGAGACCGCGGCGTACCGCCGGCCGAGGTCGCCGGGCAGCCGCCAGACCAGGCCGGTGCCGCGCACCACGTCGAACGGCTCGCCCGTGGGCTTCGCCGTGTCGTCGCCGCGACCGACGCGCAGGTAGGTCGAGGTCGAGTCCCACACCACCTCGCCGCCGGAGCTGACGGTGGTGACCAGGTCGAAGACCCGGCCCTTGGGGTGGGGCCTCAGGTCGCGGGCCTCGGCGTCGACGTCGAGCCGCTCGGTCGGCGCGAGGGGGCGGTGGGCGGTGATCCGGTTGGCCAGGTGCACCGTCCCGATGGCCGGGAACGGGAACGAGGCGTCGGTCATGATCCCCATGTGCAGGCCGAAGGCCAGCATGTGGGGGTAGGTGAACGGCAGCGTCTGGCGGGGCTCGAAGCCGCAGACCCGGGCGTACGCCGCCACGTGGGCGGGGTCGACCGCCACGTCGCGCCGGTGCAGCCGCAGGTCCGGCAGCTCGCCGCCCTTCTTGGCCACGCCGGGCACCAGGTTGACCCCGGGCAGCACCGGCAGCGCCGCCTTGAGCATGGTGCCGAGGCCGCCGGGCTGGCCCTGGATCGTCCGGTCCGTCATCAGGCGCCCAGCATCATCTGGCCGCAGACGCGCACGACGTTGCCGTTGACGCCCGTGGAGCCGGGGGAGAGGTACCACGCGATCGCCTCGGCGACGTCGACCGGCAGCCCGCCCTGCGACATCGCGTTCATGCGCTGGCCGACCTCGCGGGTCGCGAACGGCACGGCCGCGGTCATCTGGGTGATGATGAAGCCGGGGGCGACGGCGTTGACGGTGATGCCGCCCTCGAGCTCGGGGGCGAGGCTGTCCACGAGCCCGATCACGCCGGCCTTGGAGGCGGCGTAGTTGGTCTGGCCCACGTTGCCCGCGATGCCGGCGATCGAGGAGACCCCGACGATCCGGCCGTTGGCGGCCACCAGGCCCTGCTCGAGCAGCTCGCGCGAGATCCGCTCGGGGGCGGTGAGGTTGACCGCGATCACCGAGGACCAGCGGTCCTCGGCCATGTTGGCGAGCTTCTTGTCACGGGTGATGCCCGCGTTGTGCACCACGCCGTTGACCTGACCGTAGGTGTTCTTGACGTGCTGGGCGATCCGCTGCGGCGCGTCCTTGGCCGTGATGTCGAGGACGAGGTGGTCACCGTCGATCTCGCGCATCACGCCCTGCAGCTCGCTGGCGGCCTGGGGCACGTCGATGCCGAGGACCTTCGCGCCGTCGCGGTGCAGCACCCGGGCGATCTGCTCGCCGATGCCGCGCGAGGCACCGGTCACGATGGCGACCTGGCCGGCCAGCGGGCGGGCCTGGTCGGCGACGGGCTCGGCCTCCACGGCGCCCGTGGCGCCGATGCGGACGACCTGGCCCGAGACGTAGGCGCTCTTGGGCGAGAGGAAGAAGGCCAGTGTCGACTCCAGGGCCCGCTCGGCACCCGGGGCGACGTAGACCAGGTTGACGGTGCTGCCCTTGCCGATCTCCTTGCCCAGCGAGCGGGTGAAGCCCTCCAGGGCGCGCTGGGCGATCCGCTCGCCGGCGCCGGAGGTCTGGTCCGGGACGGTGCCGAGGACCACGACGCGGGCGCAGCTGGTGAGGCTGCGCATCAGCGGGGTGAAGAACTGCTGCAGCGCGACCAGCTGGTCGGCCGAGGTCAGCCCGGTGGCGTCGAAGACCAGGCCCTTGTAGCGCTGACCCTCCACGGCCAGGCCGAGGTTAGCGATGCCGAGGTTGTCCAGCGCCACGACGAGGTCCTTGGACAGCCGGCCCTCGCCGCCGGTCACGACGGTGCCGTCGACCAGGGGCGCACCCTCGCTCCACCGCTCCAACGGGGTGGGGGCGGGCAGGCCGAGGTTCTTGACGACCAGCTTGCCGACGGGGGTGGAGGTGAAGAACTGGTACCGGTCCGACATCACGATCCTCTAGGGTGGGAGGGCTTACTACTCGTCAGTACGCCACCAAGGTAACGACGGGTGTAACTCGCCGTCCACTTTTCGTGACGTGGCACTCACGACGTTCATCCTGACCCACCGGGAGGGCAGGATGAAGCCGTTCGCCTCGACCTAGGAGCACACCTGATGCAGTCCCAGACGCGCCGCGTCGCCGTCCTCGGCGGCAACCGGATCCCCTTCGCCCGCTCGAACTCGGTCTACGCCTCGGCCTCCAACCAGGAGATGCTGACCGCGGCCATCGACGGGCTGGTGACCCGCTACGGCCTGCAGGGCCAGCGCCTCGGCGAGGTCGTCGCGGGTGCGGTGCTCAAGCACAGCCGCGACTTCAACCTCACCCGCGAGTCGGTGCTGGGTTCGCAGCTGGCCCCCGAGACCGCGGCCGACGACCTCCAGCAGGCGTGCGGCACCGGGCTGCAGGCCGCGATCTACGTCGCCAACAAGATCGCCCTGGGCCAGATCGACTCCGGCATCGCCGGGGGCACCGACACCACCTCCGACGCCCCGATCGCGATCTCGGAGAAGCTGCGCAAGAAGCTGATCAAGGTCAACCAGCAGAAGGACAACGTCGGGCGCGTCAAGGCGCTCGGCGCCATCCGCCCCGGCGACATCGGCATCGAGGTCCCGCAGAACGGCGAGCCCCGGACGCGCCTGTCGATGGGCGAGCACGCCGCCCTGACCGCCCTGGAGTGGCAGGTCACCCGCGAGTCGCAGGACGAGCTCGCAGCGACCTCGCACCACCGCCTCGCGGCGTCCTACGACTCCGGCTTCCAGGACGACCTCATCACCCCCTTCAACGGCCTCGAGCGCGACCAGAACCTGCGCCCAGACTCCTCGCTGGAGAAGCTCGCGAAGCTCAAGCCCGTCTTCGGCAAGGGCGAGGCGGCCACGATGACGGCCGCCAACTCCACCCCGCTCACCGACGGCGCCTCGGCGGTGCTGCTCGGCACCGAGGAGTGGGCGGCCGAGCACGGCCTCACCGTGCAGGCCTTCTTCGTGGACGCCGAGACCGCGGCCGTCGACTTCGTGCACGGCGGCGAGGGACTGCTGATGGCCCCGGCGTACGCCGTCCCGCGGCTGCTCGAGCGCAACGGCCTGACCCTGCAGGACTTCGACTTCTACGAGATCCACGAGGCCTTCGCCTCGCAGGTGCTCTCGACCCTCAAGGCCTGGGAGGACCCGGTGTTCTGCAAGGAGCGCCTGGGCCTGGACGCCCCGCTGGGCTCCATCGACCGCGCCAAGCTCAACGTCAACGGGTCGTCGCTGGCCGCGGGCCACCCGTTCGCCGCGACCGGCGGCCGGATCGTGGCCAACCTGGCCAAGCTGCTGCACCAGAAGGGCTCGGGCCGCGGCCTGATCTCGATCTGCGCCGCGGGCGGCCAGGGCGTGACCGCCATCCTGGAGAAGTAGGGCCTCCCGCCCCGCAGCCTCCTCGCCGTCCGTCCCGTCAGGGGCGGGCGGCGAGTGCTTGTGCGGTGGCCACGACGTAGGCCTTGACGTCGTCGGCGGAGACCGGGGCGATCGCGGGCACGCCGGGGGAGGACTCGCGCACGAGCATCCCGACGCGGGCGAGCTGGAGCGCGCCCAGGCCGCTGGCGTACATGTGGTTGGCGAGCAGCGTCGGGTCCTCGACCGCGAACGCGCCCGACGCGGTGCCGTCCTCGAGCACCTCGCGCAGCACCGACAGGCACGAGGAGATGCCGCGACCGAGCCGGAACATCGCGCTCTCGCTGATCTCCTCGAGCAGCTCGGGCCCGCGGCGGCGCATCAGGGTCTGGGCGCAGTCGACGAAGGCGGGGAACTCGACCCCGAAGTCGACGAACGCCTCCACCGCCGCCACCAGCCGCGTCTCGGCGGTGCTCCGGGACCCCACCGCCTCGCGCAGCCGCGCCTCGAGGTCCTCCAGGTAGCTGACCAGGGTGAGCGCGAACAGCTCCTCCTTGCCGCTGAAGTGGCGGTAGATGATCGCCCGGTTGACCCCCACCGCCCGGGCGATGTCCTCGATCTGGGCGTCGCGCACGCCGGACTCGTCGAAGAGCTCGCGGGTGGCGGCCAGGATCTCCCGCTCGCGGGCCCGGCGCCGCGCAGCAGCCGGCTGCCGGGTCGAGGTGCGGGTGGTGGTCATCTGGCGATGGTAGTGCAACTGCTGTTTACACAGCTGTTCACGCAGCGGCAGCGCGTCTGCGGCGTACGTCGCGGGGGAGCATCGCCACCCGGAAGGTCACGAACCGCACCAGACCGCAGCCGAAGTTGGCCGCCACCAGCACCGCCGCCTCGGCCGTCTGCGACGGCTCGTCCACCAGCGCCTCCAGCAGCGCCAGCGATCCCGCGGTCACCGCGAGGCTGAACCCGAGCAGCGCCAGCCCGAGCACCTGGTGACGCACCGAGTGGGCGGGATCGCGGACCCCGAAGCTGATCCGCCGGTGGCCCCAGGTGCCGGCCAGCGTGGAGAGCACCAGCGCCACCGCGTTGGCCGGCTGGGCCTCCCAGACCTGGCGCAGCAGCAGGTAGAGGCCGGCGTACAGCACGTTGAAGGCGCCACCGACGCACGCGAACACCGCGAGCTGGACGAGCGGGTGGCGCTGCTGCTGCCTCGTCGCGCCGTCCACCCGGAGGAGCGTAGTGACCGACGCGCAGGCGGGCGCGTCCGGTGTGCGGTCCGGCGCCCGCGATACCCTCGGGCGCCATCAGGGCCGACCGAGGAGACGTGTGGACGCCACGCAGCACGACCATCACGCGGCGCGTCCGGGACCCGGCGCGGTCGCCGCGGCCTGGGCCGTGCACGTCTACACGATGTCGGGCGTCGCCTTCGCGCTGCTGACCGTGGTCGCGGTGATCGAGGGCGACACCGTCCGCGCGCTGTGGCTGGGCCTCGTCGCGATGGTGATCGACGGCACCGACGGCATGCTGGCGCGCCACGTGCGCGTCAAGGAGGTGGTGCCGTGGTTCGACGGTGCCCTGCTCGACAACATCGTCGACTACCTGACCTACGCCTTCACCCCGATGGTGCTGCTCTGGAGCGCGGGCTACCTCGGCGAGGGCACCTGGGCGCAGGTGCTGGCGATCGTCCCGCTCGTGGCCTCGGCGTTCCAGTTCTGCCGCACCGACGCCAAGACCGAGGACCACCTGTTCACCGGCTTCCCCAGCTACTGGAACATCCTGGCCTTCTACGTCGTGGTCATGGACCTCGGCCTGACCGCGGTGACCGTGCTGATCCTGGTGTGCACGGTGCTGGTCTTCGTCCCCGTCGGCTACGTCTACCCCTCGCGCACCGACACCCTGCAGGCCCTCACGCTGCTGCTCACCACGGTCTGGCTGGTGGCGTACGCCGTGCTGCTGGCCCAGCTGCCCGACCCCTCGCCGATCTGGCTCGCGGTCTCGCTGGTCTACGTCGCCTACTACGTCGTGCTCAGCATCTACCTCACGCTGCAGCGCCGCCGCTCCGTCGCTGCGGCCGCACCGGCCGGGGCCTGACGCCACCGCCCCGGGTCCGCCCCCACGTGCCCGGGAGTCCTGCTGCTCCGCCGGAGCTGGGGCCCCGGCGCAGCGCCGGTTTCCCAGGCGAACCTGGGAATCCGCCGTCTCCGAACGCCAGGCACGCGACACGCCGTACGACGGGGTCCGGGTGTTCGGAGATCGGGCCGGGGTCCGGCTCAGCCGTCGCGCAGCTCGAGCAGCCGCGAGAGCGGGTCGACCTCGGCGGCCGGCTTGTCGTCGCGGTAGCGCAGCACGCGTGCGAAGCGGAGCGCGACGCCGCCGGGGTAGCGGGTGGAGCGCTGCACCCCGTCGAAGGCGATCTCGACGACCTGGACCGGGTCGACGAAGACGGTCCCGCGGGTGCGCCGGGTCTCCAGGCCCAGGAAGCGCTCGGTCTGCCAGGTGAGCATCTCGTCGGTCATGCCCTTGAAGGTCTTGCCGAGCATCACGAAGCCGTCGTGGCCGGGGCGGTCGTCACGGGCGCCGAGGTGGAGGTTGGACAGCCAGCCCTCGCGGCGACCGCTGCCCCACTCGACGCCGAGCACGACGAGGTCGAGGGTGTGGCGGGGCTTGACCTTGACCCAGGCCGAGCCGCGGCGGCCGGCGTCGTACGGCGCGTCGAGGCGCTTGAGGATGACGCCCTCCTGGCCCGCGGCGACCGCGTCGTCGAAGAACCGCTGCGCCTCGTCGGGGGAGTCGGTGACCAGCCGGGCGACGCGGTGCTCCTCGGGGACCACCTCGTCGAGGCGGGCGAGGCGCTCGTGGGTGGGACGCTCGATGAAGGAGTCGGACCCCTCGAGCAGCAGGTCGAAGAAGAACGGCCGGATGCCGGTGGCTCCGGTGTGGGTCGCGGTCGTCGAGGCGGTGTCCTGGAACGGACGGGGCCGGCCCTGGGCGTCGAGGGTGAGCGCCTCGCCGTCGAGGACGAGGTCGCCCCCGGGCAGTGACCGTGCGACCTCCACCACCTCCGGCAGCCGCTCGCCGATCTCGTCGAGGCTGCGGGTGAACACCGCGACGTCGTCGCCCCGGCGGTGGACCTGGATCCGGATGCCGTCGAGCTTGGTGTCGACCGCGAGCGCCTGGCCGGCCGCGACCTTGTCGACCCCCGCGGCGACGTCGGGGGCGGTGCCGGCCAGCATCGGGCGCACGGGACGGCCGACCAGCAGCTCGAAGCGCTGCAGCGCCGCGGGTCCGCCCGTGAGGGCGGCAGCGGCGATCGGGCCGGTGGGGGCGCTGAACATCGCGGCCCGGCGCACCTCCTCCAGGGGCACGTCGGCGGCGGCCGCGATGGCGTCGAGCATCACCGAGTCGAGGGCGCCCTGACGCACGTTGCCGGTCATGACCGCCCGCAGGAACTCCTGCTCCGGCGCCGTGAGCCGGGCGAAGAGAGCGGCGGCGGCCGCGCGTCGCGCGGTGGACGAGCCGCTGCCGGCCATCGAGGACAGCTCCTGCAGCGTCGCGTCCACCTCGGTCACCTCGACCGAGGGCTCGGCGGCGGGCTTGGGCAGGTCGGCCAGTGCGCGCCAGCCCAGGCCGGTGCGGCGCTGCCGCAGCGTGCCGGAGAGGTAGGTCGCGGCCAGCTCGACCTCGTCGGCCGCGCTGGTCTCCTCGGTGCCCCGGGCCTCCCGGAGCAGGTCGGCGATCAGCCGGCGCTTCTCCAGGCGCGAGCGGGTGGCGGCGACCTCGGCGGAGACCTCGACGATGCGGGCGAGCAGCATGGGGCCATCGTGGCAGTCGGTCCTGACAAGGGGTCCTGACAGAGGGGCGGCCTACGCTGCTGGCATGGCAGCCGGCTCCTCCGACGCGCACCCGGGCCGGACCCGGGTCTGGCGGCCGGGGTGGCCCTGCCCGGTCCCGCTGGTGCTCTCCACCCATCGCCGCGGCTCCGGCGACCCGACCTTCCGCACCACGGCCGCCGGCGCCACCTGGCGCGGGGTGCGCACGCCGGAGGGACCGGCCACCCTCCGGCTGCTGCCCCGGCCTCACGACGGCGAGGTGCACGCCACCGCGTGGGGGAGCGGAGCGGAGTGGCTGCTCGACTCCGTGCCCCGGATGCTCGGCGCCGACGACGACCCGAGCGGGTTCGTGCCGCCGGAGCCGCTGGCCCACGCCTGGCGGCGCTACGGCCACTGGCGGCTCGGGGCGACCGGGCTGGTGATGGAGTCGCTGGTGCCGGCCGTGATCGAGCAGAAGGTCACCGGCCAGGAGGCGTTCGCCGGCTTCCGGCGGCTGGTCCACCGGTTCGGCGAGCGGGCCCCGGGCCCGCCGTCGCTGCCCGAGCCGGAGGTGCGGCTGTGGGTGCAGCCCTCGCCCGCGCAGCTGCGTGCCGTGCCCTCGTGGGAGTGGCTGGCCTGCCACGTCGACGGCGCGCGGTCACGTCCGCTGATGCACGCCGCCCGGGTCGCGACGGCGCTGGAGCGGGCCGGCCGCGAGCACCCGACGGAGTTCGACCGGCGGCTGCGCACGCTGCCCGGCATCGGGGTGTGGACCAGTGCCGAGGTCCGCTCGCGGGCGCTCGGCGACGCCGACTCGGTCAGCTTCGGCGACTACCACGTGGCCGAGAACGTCGGGTGGGCGCTGACGGGTCGCGACGGCACCACCGACGAGCAGATGGCCGAGCTGCTCGCGCCGTACGCCGGCCACCGCCACCGCGTGCAGCGGCTGGTCGAGCTGGCCGGGCTGGTGCGTCCGCGCCGCGGCGCGAAGATGGCCCCGCGTCGCCACCTGCCCGTACGCCGCTAGGCCCCCGTCCGGTGGGCTCAGGCGCCCACCGCCCGTGCCTGCTCGGGGCCGGCGATCTCGCCCGACCCGCGGCGGATCAGCGAGGTGGGGACCACCTCGGTGGTGCAGGCCGAGGTGTCGCCGTCGAGCCGACGCAGCAGCAGGTCGACCGCCCGGGTGCCGATCTCGTGGGGGTTCTGGGTGACCACGGTGATGCCGGGGTCGAGCATCTCGGCGACCGGCAGGTCGTCGAAGCCGACCAGCGCGACCCGGTGGGTGAGCCCGCGCTGCTGCAGCGCCAGCACCGCGCCCTCGCAGATCACGTTGCGGGCCGCGAACAGCGCGGTGGGCGGGTCGGGGAGGTCGAGCAGGGCGAGCACCGCGTCGCGCGCCGCCTCGCGGGAGCGCAGCCCGGTGAGCTCCAGGTCGGGGTCGGGCACCACCCCGGTGGCGCGGAGCGCGGAGCGGTAGCCGTCCAGCCGCTCCGCCGCGGTGATGATGGTCGCGGTGTCGCCGAGGTGGGCGACGCGGCGGTGACCGTGGGCCACGAGGTGGCCGACCGCCTCCGCGCTGGCGCCCCGGTTGTCGACCACCACGGCGTCGATCTCGGGCACCGCCGGACGGCGGTCGACGGCGACCACGGGCAGACCGGCCTCGATCTCGGAGGCGAGCCAGCCGAGGTCGGGCGAGGTGGGCATCAGCAGCAGGCCGTCCACGCGACGGGCCACCAGCCCGGCCACGACCTCCCGCTCGCGGGGCCCGTCCTCGTCGCTGCTGGCGGCCATCACCACGATGCCGCGCTCGCGGGCGCGGTCCTCCACCGCGCGCAGCGCCTCGGCGCAGAAGCCGTTGGAGACGTCCTGCACCAGCATCCCGATGGCGCCGGTGGCCCGTCCGCGGCGCAGGTTGCTGGCGGCGAGGTTGTGGCGGTAGCCGAGCTCGGCGACCGCGCGGCGTACCCGCTCGGCCAGCGCCGCGGAGACCCCCGGTTCGTCGTTGACGACGCGGGAGACCGACTTCAGCGACACCCCGGCCCGGGTCGCGACGTCGTGCATCGTGGCCCGCCCGGCAGAGGGGGGAGTGGAGGGGGGCGGGGCCGGCGGAGTGGCGGGCGGAGTGGCGGGGGTCACGGGTGGCTCCAGGGGCTAGGGGGCCGTTGCCAGGGCTCTAGACAACTTTGTCAGACGCGGTTGTGACGCTTGACACAGCGCGTCGACAGGCGCAATGTAACCCCTCGTAGACAACGTTGTCATCGGTCGGACGGCACGCATCAGGCGTCGCGCCACCGAGGACCACCCCGAAAGGACCTCTCGCGATGCTGAACTCCCTGCGTCACCGACGCACCCTCGTCTCCGCCGTGGTCGGGGCCTCGTGCCTCGCGATGGCCGCCTGCGGCAGCAGCGGGGGTGGCAGCGGCTCCGACAGCGGCGACGTCGGCGTCACCCTGATCACCAAGAACTCCTCCAACCCCTTCTTCGTGACCATGCAGGAGGGCGCGAAGAAGGCCGGCAAGGCCGACGGCGTCAAGATCACCACCGCCGCGGGCAAGGAGGACGGCGACGAGCAGACCCAGATCGCCGCCATCGAGGACGCCATCGCCCGCGGCGACCAGGGCATCCTGATCACCCCCAACGGCCCCGGCGTGAACCCCGCCATCGAGAAGGCCCGCGACCAGGGCCTCTACGTGATCGCGCTCGACACCCCGCCCGACCCGGCCGACACCGTCGACGTCACCTTCGCCACCGACAACTTCAAGGCCGGCGAGCTGATCGGCGAGTGGACCAAGTCGCAGCTCAAGGGCGAGAAGGCGACCATCGCCATGCTCGACCTGTTCAACGACAAGATCATCTCGGTCGACTACGACCGCGACCAGGGCTTCCTCTCCGGCATGGGCATCGACACCAAGGACGAGAAGAAGAACGGCGACGAGGACGCCACCGGCTCCTACGACGGCGGCGACTACGAGATCGTCTGCAACGAGCCCACCACGGGTGCCGAGGACGGCGGGCGCACCGCGATGGAGAACTGCCTGACCAAGAACCCCGACATCAACGTCGTCTACACGATCAACGAGCCGGCGGCCGTCGGGGCGTACGGCGCGCTGCAGCAGGCCGGCTCCGAGGACGGCGTGCTCATCGTCTCCATCGACGGTGGCTGCGACGGCGTGAAGTCGGTCGAGGACGGCGTCATCGGCGCCACCTCGCAGCAGTACCCCGTGCAGATGGCCGAGCTGGGCGTGAAGGCGATCAAGAAGATCGCCGACGGCGGCAAGGCGCCCCAGCCCACCGAGGGCCTGGACTTCTACGACACCGGCGTCCAGCTGGTGACCGACACGCCCGCCGAGGGCGTGGAGTCGATCGACACCGCCAAGGGCACGGAGCTCTGCTGGGGCTGAGCCCCGGCACCGACCCACCACCCCCACTCGGCCAGGGAGGCCACGTGAGCACCACCAGTCCCGCCACACCCGGCGCGGAGACCCCCGCACCACCTGCCAACACCGCGGCGGAGCAGTTCGCCAAGCGCCGGCGCTCGCCGGCCCAGCGGGTGCAGCACGTGCTGCACGCCTACCCCGCGATCAGCCCGCTGCTGGTGCTCGTCGTGTCCTTCCTGGTCTTCACCTACCTCAACCCCAACTTCGGCACGCTGCGCACGCAGTCGCTGATCCTCCAGCAGGTCGCGGTCGTGGCCGCCCTGGCGGTGGGGCAGACGCTGATCATCCTCACCGCCGGCATCGACCTGTCGGTCGGCGCGATCGCGATCCTGGCGATGCTGTTCAGCGCCAAGCTCAGCGCCGACGGCGGTCTGCCCGGTCCCCTCGCGGTCCTGGTCGGCATCGCGGTCGGCACCGCGGCGGGGGCGATCAACGGCCTGCTGGTCACCCGGCTGCGGCTGCCACCGTTCATCGTCACGCTCGGTACGCTGTCGGTGTTCACCGCGATGGCGCTGCTCTACTCCGGCGGCCAGAGCGTCCAGGCCGGCGCCATGCCCGACCTGATGGTCTGGACGGGCGAGATCGTCAACCTGGGCGGCCTGCGCATCACCACCGGCGTCTTCATGGTCGTGCTGCTCTACGTCGTGATCGGGTTCGTCCTCAAGCAGACCACCTGGGGCCGTCACCTGTACGCCGTCGGCAACGACGCCGAGTCCGCCCGCCTGGTCGGCATCTCGGTCAACCGAGTGCTCCTGAGCGTCTACACGATCGCCGGCCTGATCTACGGCATCACCGCCTGGATCCTGATCGGGCGAGCCGGGGCGGCCAGCCCCAACGCCGCGGCCGACGCCAACCTGGAGTCCATCACCGCCGTCGTCATCGGCGGCACCAGCCTGTTCGGTGGCCGCGGTGCCCTGCTGGGCACGCTGCTCGGCGCCCTCATCGTCGGCTACTTCCGCACCGGCCTCTCGCTGGCCGGCGTCGACGACCAGTGGCGGGTGCTGTCCATCGGCCTGCTCGTCATCATCGCTGTCTCGATCGACCAGTGGATCCGCAAGGTGCGCGCATGAGTGCCCGCCCCGCGTCCGCACTCCTCACCCCCATCCCGGAGGCCCTGTCATGACCGCCACCACCCCCGAGACCGACGCCGGTCGCCAGGACGGCCGCGCGCCGGTGCTGTCGGCCCGCGGGCTGGTCAAGACCTTCGGCCGCGTCGTCGGCCTCGACGGGGTCGACTTCGACCTCTACCCCGGCGAGGTGCTCGCCATCATCGGCGACAACGGCGCCGGCAAGTCGACGCTCATCAAGGCCGCGACCGGGGCGATCGTGCCCGACGCGGGCGAGGTGCGGCTCGACGGCGAGGTGGTCAGCTTCAAGCGTCCCCAGGACGCCCGCGAGGCCGGCATCGAGACCGTCTACCAGACCCTCGCCGTGGCCCCCGCCCTCGACATCGCGGCCAACATGTTCCTCGGCCGCGAGATGCGCCGGTCCGGCCCACTCGGCTCGGTGTTCCGGATGCTCGACCACAAGGGCATGCGCGAGAGCGCGGGCAAGTCGATGGCCGACCTGGGCATCGGCACCCTGCAGAACATGGCGCAGCCGGTGGAGACGCTCTCGGGCGGCCAGCGCCAGGCGGTGGCCGTGGCCCGCGCCGCGGCGTTCGCGACCAAGCTGATCGTGCTCGACGAGCCGACCGCCGCGCTGGGCGTCAAGGAGACCAACCAGGTGCTCCAGATGATCGAGCGGGTCCGCGACAGCGGCCTCCCGGTCATCCTGATCAGCCACAACATGCCCAACGTGTTCGAGGTGGCCGACCGGATCCACATCCAGCGCCTGGGCCGCTGCGCCGGCATCATCACGCCCAAGACCCACACGCCGAGCGAGGCGGTGGCGATCATGACCGGCGCGACGACCCTGCAGGACACCCCCGGCAGCGTCCGGGGCTGAGCCCTCCGGGGAGCAGACCGCCCCTGCTGCGGCGGGCTAGCGGCCGACGGCGTACCCCTGCATGCCGCGGGGGTTCGCCGCGGCCGCCAGCAGCCCGGTGCGGGGGTCGCGGGCGACCGCGCACATCCGGCCGAGCGACCACGGCCCCTCCCGGGTGACGACGTGGCCGCGTCGCTCCAGCGCCTCGAGGGTCGCGGGGTCGACGCGGTCCTCGGCCGAGAGCGACGCCGGCGCCATCGTGCGCGGGTGGAACGAGCCGGGGAAGGCATCGGTGTGGAACATCGGCGCGTCGACGGCCTCCTGCAGTCCCTGGCCGCCGACGAGGTGGCGCAGCAGGAACAGCGACTGCCACTGGTCCTGCTGGTCGCCGCCGGGCGAGCCGCACGCCAGCACGGGCAGACCGTCGCGCAGCACCAGCGTGGGCGTCAGCGTGGTGCGTGGCCGGGCGCCGGGGACGAGCGAGGCGGGCAGTCCCGCGTCGAGCCAGAACATCTGCGAGCGGCTGCCCAGGCAGAAGCCGAGCTCGGGGATCGTGGGGGAGGACTGCAGCCAGCCCCCGCTCGGGGTCGCGGAAATCATGTTGCCCCAGCGGTCGACGACGTCGAGGTGGCAGGTGTCGCCACGCGTGGCGCCGTCGCGCTCGACGGTCGGCTCGCCGGTGGTGACGTCGGCGGCGCGGCCGGTCGCCTCGCCCGCGAGCAGGCGGCGCACGTGCCCGGCCAGCCGCGGCTCGAGGCCGCCGGGGGAGCCCGGTCGCAGCCCGGCGTCGGCACGCTGCCCGACGAGGGCGGCCCGATCCGCGACGTACGCCGGGTCCAGCAGCTGCTCGACCGTGACGGGCGCCGCCTCGCCGAACCACGCCTCGCGGTCGGCCATGGCCAGCTTCCACGCCTCGACCACCGCGTGCATGCCGAGCTCGGTGTCGGGGTCGAGGACGTCGGGCCCGTGGGTCTCGGCCAGCCGGTCGAGCACGGCCAGCACCTGCAGCAGCGCGGGCCCCTGACCCCAGAGCCCGGTCTTGGCGACCTGCACGCCGTGCCACTCCATCACCGTCGCCGGCTCCCAGGTGGCGCTGTACGCCGCCAGGTCGGAGCCCCGCACCAGCCCGGGCAGCAGCTGTCCGTCGGCGTGGCGGAACCGGCGGTCGGCGAACGCCTCGACGGCGTCGGCGACGAACCCCTCGCCCCACTCGCGTCGCGCGGCCTGCGCCTGCGTCGCGACGTCGTCGCCGGCCGCGCCGGCGACCTCCACGAGGCGCTCCAGCACCGCGGCGTACGCCGGGTTGGTGAACGGCTCGCCCGCGACCGGCACCTCGCCGCCGGGCAACCAGACCGCCGCCGAGGTCGGCCAGTCCCGCACGAACAGCTCGCGCACGCGCTCGATCGTCGCGGCGGTCCGGGCCAGCAACGGGTGGCCCTGGCGGGCGTAGCCGATCGCCGGCTCCAGCACCGTGGCCAGCGGCAGCGAGCCGTGGTCGCGCAGCAGCAGCAGCCAGGCGTCCACCGCCCCCGGCACGGCCGCCGCGACCGGTCCGGAACCGGGCACGTGGTCCAGGCCCATCCGCGCGAACGCCTCCGCGGTGGCCGCCGCGGGCGCGGGGCCCTGCCCGCACAGCACCCGTGGCCGCGGGTCGTCGACGGTCGAGACGAGGGCGGGCAGGTCGCCCCCGGGGCCGTTGAGGTGCGGCTCCACGACGTGCAGCACGAACCCGCCCGCGACGGCGGCGTCGAAGGCGTTGCCGCCGAGCTCGAGCATCCGCATCGCCGACTGGGAGGCCAGCCAGTGGGTGGAGGAGACCATGCCGAAGCTGCCGGACAGGGTGGGACGTGTCGTGAAGGGGGTCACCCGCCCGACCCTAGGAGGAAGGGTCTGGTCATCGGCCCCGCGGTGGGACAGGCTTCGGTCCACCCACCGCCGCCACCACCACCACGACCACCAGGCGGCGACCCACCCGGGAAGGACCCACGATGCGCAGCACCATGCAGGACGTCCAGCTCACCATCGGCATGATCACCCGCCACGGCACCACCGTGCACCGGGACTCCGAGGTGGTGACGGCGACGGCCGACGGCACCCGCTCGATGTCCTACGCCGAGCTCGGCACCCGCGTCGCGCAGCTGGCCGGGGCGCTGCGCGCGCTGGGCATCGACGGCGACCAGCGCGTCGGCACCTTCATGTGGAACAACGCCGAGCACCTCGAGGCCTACCTGGCCGTGCCGTCGATGGGCGCGGTGCTGCACACCCTCAACATCCGGCTCCCCGCCGACCAGCTCGTCTACATCGCCAACCACGCCGAGGACCGCGTGGTGATCGTCGACGGGTCCCTGGTCCCGCTGCTGGCGCCGCACCTGGGGGAGATGACCACCGTCGAGCACGTCCTGGTCGCCGGGCCCGAGGCGGCCGAGGCCGATCTCGACGCGCTGCGGGCCTCCGGCAAGCAGGTCCACCTGTACGACGCGCTGCTGGACGAGCAGCCGGACACCTTCGACTGGCCCGAGCTCGACGAGCGTGACGCGGCGGCGATGTGCTACACGAGCGGCACCACCGGCAACCCCAAGGGCGTGGTCTACAGCCACCGGTCGGCGTACCTCCACTCGATGGCGATCTGGACCGGCACCGTCGCCGGCCTCGACGCCCACTCCCGGGTGCTGCCGATCGTGCCGCAGTTCCACGCCAACGCGTGGGGGCTGGTGTACGCCGCCCTGATGAGCGGCGCGTCGCTGTGCATGCCCGACCGCTGGCTCCAGGCCGAGCCGCTGTGCCGGTTCATGCAGGCCTCCCGTCCGACGGTCTCCGGTGCGGTGCCGACGGTGTGGAACGACGTGCTGGGCTACCTCGACGCCCACCCGGAGTCCAAGCCGGAGTCGCTGGGGCTGATCCTGTGCGGCGGGTCGGCGGTGCCGCTGTCGCTGCAGCAGGGCCTGTGGTCCAAGCACGGCATCGAGGTGCGCCAGGCGTGGGGGATGACCGAGACCTCGCCGGTCGCCTCCGCCGGTCGGCCGCCGCTGGGCGTGGAGGAGGAGACCGACGAGGCGTGGCACTACCGCGCCACCCAGGGGCGGCTGCTGTGCGGCGTCGAGGGCCGGATCGTCTCCGACAGCGGCGAGACGATGGCCACCGACGGCGCCGCCGTGGGCGAGCTGGAGGTGCGCGGCCCGTGGGTGACCGGCGCCTACTACAGCTCCGACGACCCCGAGGCGGGGGCGAAGTTCCACGACGGCTGGCTGCGCACCGGCGACGTCGGCAAGCTCGACGAGCTCGGCTTCATCACGCTCACCGACCGCTCCAAGGACGTCATCAAGTCGGGCGGGGAGTGGATCAGCTCGGTCGACCTGGAGAACGCGCTGATGGCCCACGAGGACGTGGTCGAGGCCGCGGTGGTGGCGATCCCCGACGAGAAGTGGGACGAGCGCCCGCTGGCCTCGGTGGTGGTGCGCGAGGGCGCGTCGCTGACGCCGGAGCAGCTGCGCGACTTCCTTGCCAAGGACTTCGCCAAGTGGCAGCTGCCCGACTCGTGGGCCTTCATCGACCAGGTGCCGCGCACCAGCGTCGGCAAGTTCGACAAGAAGGTCATCCGCAAGTGGTACGCCGACGGCGAGGTCGAGGTGAAGCAGGTCTAGCAGCGGGGTCTAGCGGACGCCCCACGTGTAGGTCTGCTTGTGCAGCTCGAGGTAGAGGAAGGGCTGGATCGCGGTCACGCCGTCGATCGGCTTGATCAGGGTGACCAGCTCGAGCAGGTGGGCGTCGCTGGTGCCGATCACCTCGACCAGCAGGTCGAAGCCGCCGGCGGTGAGCACGACGTAGGACACCTCGGGGATCTCCGAGACCGACCGCGCGACGACCTTGGGCGGCACGCCGCACACGGTCACGCCGAGCATCGCCTGGCGGGCGAACCCCATCTGGAGGGGGTCGGTGACGGCCGTGATCTGGAGCAGTCCGGCGTCCTGGAGCCGGCGCACCCGCTGCTCGACCTCGAGCTCGGTCAGCCCGAGCTCGTCGGCGATCTCGGCGTAGGGCCGGCGGCCGTCACGCTGGAGCAGCCCGACGATGGCCTTGCTCTCGGGGTCCATCCGGGCCTGCGGCGGCCGCGTCGGCGTCACCACCGACGCTCCCTCGGCCACGAGCTCACCCTTGATCACCTGGCGAGTGTCCCACCGGTCGGGCCCGGCCGACGAGGTTTCCGAGCGGTCAGTGCCCCCGGTCAGTGCCCGCCGGTGAGGGGCGCCATCAGCCGGGCCAGCCGGCTGCTGCGTCCGGTGCGCTCCTCCTCGGCGTCGGCCAGGGTCATGGCGCGGAGCCCCGCGTTGATGCCCAGCCAGCGCAGCGGCTCGGGCTCCCAGCGACGGCTGCGGTGCTGCACCCACGGCAGGTCGACCAGGTCGCTGGCGGTGCCGGTGATCAGGTCGGCGAGCGTGCGGCCGGCCAGGTTGGTGGTCGAGACGCCGTCACCGACGTACCCGCCCGCCCAGGCGAGCCCGGTCGTGCGGTCCAGCCCGACCGAGGCGGCCCAGTCGCGGGCGATGGCCAGCGGGCCGCCCCAGCGGTGGGTGAACCGCACCCCGGTCGCGGCGTCGCCGAGCTGGGGGAGCAGGTCCCGCAGGGTGCGCTCGAGGTCGTCGAAGACCCGCGGCTCCGCGTCGTACGACGGGTGGACGCGGCTGCCGAAGTGGTACGGCGCCCCGCGGCCGCCGAAGGCCAGCCGGCCGTTGGCCGTGCGCTGGCCGTAGACGATCAGGTGCCGGCCGTCGGTGAAGGTGGGCCGGTCGTGCAGTCCGATCCGGGCCCAGGTGGCCTCGTCGAGCGGCTCGGTGGCGACCATGAGGGAGTAGACCGGCACCACCGCGCGCGGGGCGAGCCGGTCGGTCCAGCCCTCGGTGGCCCGCACCACGTGGGCGGCGCGGACGGTGCCGTGGTCGGTCTCGACCAGCCCCGGCGCGATCCGGGTGACGCGCGTCCGCTCGTGGACGCGGACCCCGGCCGCCTCGACCACGCGGGCCAGGCCGCGCACCAGCCGGGCCGGGTGCACGGCCGCCGTGTGCGGCGTGAAGGTGCCGCCGACGACGCCGTCGGCGTCGAGCAGCACCCGGGCCTCACGGGCGTCCAGCAGCCGCTCGTCGTCGTCTGTGAACCCGCGGCCGTGGGCGGTGTCGACGGCCTCGCGCAGCCGCTCCAGCTGCACCGCCGAGCGGGCCAGGGTGACGGTGCCGCCCCGGGCGTAGTCGGCCTCGATGCCCTCCGCGGCGGCGACCCGGCCGACCTCGCGGACGGTCTCCTGCATGGCGCGGTGCTGCCGCAGCGCGCCGTCGTGCCCGCCCGCGGCCACCAGCGCGTCCCAGGAGGTGGGGAACAGCGCGCTGCACCAGCCGCCGTTGCGACCCGACGCGCCGAAGCCGGCGATCTCCTGCTCCAGCACCACGACGCGCAGCGTCGGGTCGGCGCGCGCCAGGTAGTAGGCGGTCCACAGCCCGGTCAGGCCGGCGCCGACCACCACGACGTCGGCCTCGGTGGAGCCGGGGAGCGAGGCCCGGGGCACGAGCGGCTCGCCGAGGGTGGCGTGCCACAGCGAGAGGTCGGCGTACGACGGCGGGCTCGGCGTCGGCGGGGTCACCTCAGCGCACGCCCCACGAGTAGGTCTGCTTGGCCAGCTTGAGGTACATGAAGGTCTCGGTCGACCGCACCCCGGGCACCGCCCGCATCCGGCGCGCGACCAGGTCGAGCAGCTCCTCGTCGCTGGCGCTGACCACCTCGCACAGCACGTCGTAGCCGCCGGCGGTCATCACCACGTAGATGATCTCGTCCATCTCCGCGAGCGCGTCCGCGACCGGCTGCACCGGCCCGTCGGCGTGGATGCCGACCATGGCCTGACGGCCGAAGCCGAGCTGGAGCGGGTCGGTGACGGCGACGATCTGCATCACGCCGGCGTCGGTCAGCCGCTGCACCCGCTGCCGCACCGCGGCCTCGGAGAGCCCCACGGCCTTGCCGATCGCGGCGTACGAGCGCCTGCCGTCCTGCTGCAGCTGCTCGATGATCGACTTGGAGACGTCGTCGATGAGACCGTTCCCCCGGGTCACGGGCCTGTCCGTCATGGGGCCATGGTGTCGTCCGCCCGGGCCATCGGCAAGCCTGAGACGCCTCATTCCGTGCTCCCGACACCTCGGATGTGACGTTTCCGTGGCGATCGTGTGTCGCCACGACGGAATCCCTTGTCACTGGGCGTGCTGTCGTGTGAAGGTGTGCCGCGGACGACGAGGAGGACCGGGTGGTAGGCAACCGACGGGCAGGCGGTGGGTCCCAGGGCCCGCTGTCGCGGCGTACGTTCCTCAAGGGGGCGGGGGCGAGCGCCTTCGCGCTGGGCAGCGTCGCGGTGCTGCCGCTGTTCGGCACTCCCTCGGCGATGCAGGACCCCCGCACGTGCAAGGCCGCCGACGTGTCGGCCCGCGCCAAGGACCTCATCGTCTCCAACTGGCCGGCCTACATCGACCCGCCGGAGAAGGACTACGTCAGCACGCTGCAGCTGTTCGAGAAGCAGACCGGCATCACGGTCGACTACACCGACGACGTCAGCGACAACGCGGAGTTCTTCGCCAAGGTGCGCAACCAGCTCGGCGACTGCCAGGCGATCGACCGCGACATCATGGTGCTCACCGACTGGATGGCCGCCCGGGTCATCGACCTCGGCTGGGTGCAGCCGCTGGAGCGCAGCAGGGTCCAGAACCTCCACGACAACCTGATCCCCGCGCTGCGCGACCGCGCCTGGGACCCCGACCGCACCTACTCCGCGCCCTGGCAGAGCGGCCTGACCGGCATCGCCTACAACGCCAAGCTGACCAAGGAGGTCGGCAGCTTCGAGGCGCTGCTGACCCGGCCCGACCTCAAGGGCAAGGTCACGCTGCTCTCGGAGATGCGCGACACGATGGCCTTCGTCATCAAGGTGACCGGCGGCGACCCCGACGACTTCACCGAGGACCAGTGGCAGGACGGGCTGGACTACCTGCGCAAGGTCGTGCGCGGCGGCCACGTCCGGGCCTTCACCGGCAACGAGTACATCCAGGACCTCACCGCCGGCAACATCGTGGCCTGCGAGGCATGGTCCGGCGACGTCATCCAGGCGCAGTTCGAGAACCCCGACATCAAGTTCGTGGTGCCCGAGGAGGGGCTCAACCTCTGGAGCGACAACATGCTGGTGCCCAACAAGGCCCAGCACCAGGAGAACGCCGAGTCCTGGATCGACTTCTACTACGACCCGAGGAACGCCGCCCAGCTCGCCGCCTGGGTCAACTACATCTGTCCGGTCGAGGGTGCGCGCGAGGAGATGGAGAAGATCGACGACTCGCTGGTCGACAACCGGCTCATCTTCCCCACCGAGGAGGAGCTGAAGGACACCTTCGACTTCATGGCCCTCGACGAGCGACAGAACCAGCAGTACGAAGGAGAGTGGTCCGATGTCACAGGTGGTTGAGGCCCCGACGGCAGGCGCCGGCGACGACCGGGGGACGGGCGGCAGGACGGGCGGCGGGCTGCACCTGCGCAGCCTGACCAAGGAGTTCGCCAGCTTCACGGCGGTGAAGTCGCTCGACCTCGACATCCCCAGCGGGTCGTTCTTCGCGCTGCTCGGCCCCTCGGGCTGCGGCAAGACCACGACGCTGCGGATGGTGGCGGGCCTGGAGACGCCCACCTCGGGGACGATCACGCTGGGGGAGCGCGACATCACCTGGGAGAAGCCCTACCGGCGCCCGGTCAACACCGTGTTCCAGAACTACGCGCTCTTCCCCCACCTCGACATCTTCGAGAACGTCGCCTTCGGGCTGCGGCGCCGCAAGCGATCGGACGTCAAGCCGGCCGTGGAGCAGATGCTCGCCCTGGTCGAGCTGGAGTCGCAGGCCCGCAAGAAGCCGGCCCAGCTCTCCGGCGGCCAGCAGCAGCGGGTCGCCCTGGCCCGGGCGCTGATCAACAACCCCGAGGTGCTGCTGCTCGACGAGCCGCTCGGCGCGCTCGACCTCAAGCTGCGCCGCTCGATGCAGATCGAGATCAAGCGCATCCAGACCGAGGTCGGGCTGACCTTCGTCCACGTCACCCACGACCAGGAGGAGGCCATGACCATGGCCGACACCGTCGCGGTGATGAACGCCGGCGTGATCGAGCAGATGGGTGCCCCGGCCGAGCTCTACGAGAACCCCCGCACCACCTTCGTGGCCAACTTCCTGGGCCAGTCCAACCTCATCGAGGGCACCGTGGCCGGCCGCGAGGGCGACGTGGTCAAGGTCGACATGCAGGGCACCGTGGTCTCGGTGCCGAGCGCCCGGGCCCACCTCGAGACCACCGCCGGCCACCGCGCGTGGGTCGGCATCCGGCCCGAGAAGGTGCTCATCGCCGAGGTCGGCGAGGTCATCGACGCCCCGGGCAACAGCATCCCGGGCGGCGTGATCAGCGACGTCAGCTTCGTGGGCGTCTCCACGCAGTACCTCGTCCGGATGCCCTGGGGCCAGGAGCTGCAGGTCTTCGAGCAGAACACCGGCCGTCGTCGGCTGTTCCGCACCGGTGAGTCGGTCGACGTCTCGTGGCGACCCGACTACGCCTTCCTGCTCGACCACGAGCAGGACGCCTCGGCGGGGACCGACCGGTCGGACCTGCCGTCGTGACCGCGACCGCGACGCGGCCCGCCGGGTCGTCCGCCCCCACTCCCGAGCCGGCCCCGCCCGCCAAGCGGCCCCGTCGCAACCTGACCGGCTACTGGCTGCTGCTGCCGGGCGCGCTGTGGCTCGCGGTGTTCTTCGTGGTGCCGTTCTACTCGCTGCTCGCCACCAGCCTCTACGACCCCGGCGGCTCGGTGCTCGAGGGCTACGACATGTCGTGGGCGTTCGGCAACTACGTCACCGCGATCCAGGAGTACTGGCGCCCGCTGGTCCGCTCGCTCTGGTACGGCGCGGTGGCGACCGCGATCTGCCTCGTGCTCGGCTACGTCCTGGCCTACGCCATCGCCTTCAAGGCGGGCCGCTGGAAGAACCTGATGCTGATCCTGGTGATCGCGCCGTTCTTCACCAGCTTCCTGGTCCGCACGCTGTCGTGGAAGCTGCTGCTGCGCGACGACGGCTTCGTGGTGGACACCCTGCAGTTCCTGCACGTGCTCGGCGCCGACGGCCGGCTGCTGGCCACCCCGGTCGCGGTGATCGCCGGCCTGGTCTACAACTTCCTGCCGTTCATGGTGCTGCCGCTTTACGCCAGCATCGACAAGATCGACCCCCGCCTGGTCGAGGCGGCCGGCGACCTCTACGCCCGCCCGTTCGTCGGCTTCTTCAAGGTGACGTGGCCGCTGTCGCTGCCCGGCGTGGTGTCGGGCACGCTGCTGACCTTCATCCCGGCGGTCGGCGACTACATCAACGCCCAGCTGCTCGGCAGCCCCGGCCAGCGGATGATCGGCAACGTCATCCAGAACCTGTTCACCGACGCCGGCGACTACCCGGTCGCGGGCGCGCTCTCGGTGATGCTGATGCTGCTCATCCTGGTGCTGGTCCTGGTCTACGTACGCCGCGCGGGGACGGAGGAGCTGCTGTGAACGGACCCCTCCAGCGACTCGGCCGGTGGGTCGGCTCGCACCTCGTGCTCGCCGGCGGCCTGCTCGTGCTGCTCTACATGTTCGTGCCGATCTTCGTCGTGGTGCTGATGAGCTTCAACGACCCCGACAGCCGGCTGATCTACCGCTTCGACGGCTTCACGCTGAAGAACTGGGCCAACCCGTGCGCCGCCGACGGCATGTGCGGCGCGCTGAGCCGCAGCATCCAGATCGGGCTGCTCGCCACGGTCGTGGCGACGCTGCTCGGCACGCTGATGGCCTTCGCCCTGGTGCGCCACCGCTTCCACGGCCGCAGCGCTGCCAACCTCGGCATCTTCCTGCCGATGGCCTCGCCCGAGATCGTGATGGGCTCCTCGCTGCTGGCGCTGTTCGTCGCGGCGGGCTTCGGCGGTCGGCTGGGCTTCTGGACGATCCTGATCGCCCACATCATGTTCTGCCTGTCCTTCGTGGTGGTCACCGTGCGAGCACGGCTGGCCGGGCTCGACGACAACCTCGAGCAGGCCGCGATGGACCTCTACGCGACCGAGGTGCAGACCTTCCGGCGGGTGACGCTGCCGCTGGTGTTCCCGGGCATCCTGGGCGCCGCCCTGCTGTCGTTCTCGCTGTCCTTCGACGACTTCATCATCACCAACCTCAACGCCGGCAACACGACCACGTTCCCGATGTACGTCTGGGGCGTGGCGCAGCGCGGCGTACCGATGCAGGTCAACGTGGTGGGCACCGTGATGTTCCTGGTCTCGGTCGTCATCGTCGTGGCGGTGGAGGTACGCCGCCGCCGGCAGGAGCGGGTGCTCGCCGGGTGACCCACCCCTCCGTCATCGCGGACGCGCTCCGCGACGCCCGACCGGGCGCCTACTGGCTCGACGACCCCGCCCGCCCCGACGCCCTGCCCGGCCTCGACGGCCCGGCCGCGGCCGACCTCGTCGTGGTCGGCGGCGGCTACCTCGGCCTGTGGACCGCGCTGCGGGCAGTCGAGCGCGACCCCGGCCGCTCGGTGCTGGTGCTGGAGGCCGAGACCTGCGGCCACGCGGCGAGCGGCCGCAACGGCGGCTTCTGCGAGGCCAGCCTGACCCACGGCTTCGGCAACGGGATGGCGCGCTGGCCCGACGAGATGTCGGAGCTGCTCGAGCTCGGCCACGAGAACCTCGACGGCATCGAGCGCACCGTGGCGGCGTACGACATCGACTGCGACTTCGTCCGCACCGGCTCGCTCGCGATCGCCAACGAGCCGCACCAGGTGGAGTGGGCCGAGGGCGAGCACGCGGCGATGCAGTCGATGGGCCTCGACGTCGCCTGGCTCGACCAGGACGCGCTGCGGTCGCGCATCGGCACGGCCACGGGCCTCGCGGCCTTCCACGACCCGGGGTCGGCCATGCTCGAGCCGGCCCGGCTGGCGTGGGGGCTGCGCGCGGCCTGCCTGGCGCGCGGCGTACGCATCTGCGAGGGCACGCGGGTGCTTGGTCTGTCCGCCAGCGGCTCCGGGGTGGCCCTGTCCACAGAGGCAGGCCCGGTCGCGGCGCGCCACGTGGTGCTGGCGACCAACGCCTACCCGTCGCTGCTGCGGCGGCTGCGGCTGATGACCGTCCCGGTCTACGACTACGTGCTGATGACCGAGCCCCTCACCGCCGCGCAGCGCGACGCGATCGGCTGGCACGGGCGCGAGGGCTACTCCGACGCGGGCAACCAGTTCATCTACGCCCGCACCACCCGCGACGGCCGGATCCTGTGGGGCGGCTACGACGCGGTCTACCACTACGGCAGCGGCATCCGGTCGGCGTACGAGCACCGTGCGGCGACGTACGAGACCCTCGCGGAGCGGTTCTTCACCGTCTTCCCCCAGCTCGCCGGCCGCGACGCCGTCGACGGGGGAGTGCGCTTCAGCCACCGCTGGGGCGGCGTCATCGACACCTGCACCCGCTTCGCCGCGTTCTACGGCACCGCCATGAAGGGCCGCGTCGCGTACGCCGCCGGCTTCACCGGCCTCGGCGTCGGCGCCACCCGCTTCGCCGGCGACGTCGTCCTCGACCTCCTCGGCGACCTCGACACCCCCCGCACCCGCCTGGAGATGGTCCGCACCAAGCCCGTCCCCTTCCCTCCCGAGCCGATCCGCTGGGCCGGCATCGAGGCCACCCGCCGCTCCCTCGCCGCGGCCGACGCCAACGGCGGCCGGGAGAACCTGTGGCTGCGGGCGACGGGTGCGCTGGGGTTGGGCTTCGACAGCTGAGGTCGGACGCGCTAAGGCAAATCGGTGCTGTCGCATGTCGCTGCCAAGAGCCCGATGATCGGGCTGAGTCGCTCGCTACTGAGCCCGATCCTCGGGCGAAGCTGTCGCTACGCGTCGATGCCGCGGTCTAGGCATCAGCCCGCCGCGGGCGGCAGACTCTCATCGCGACTGACGGCGAGGCCATTCAGCGTGGTGCGCGGGACGGGCTTGGCCTCAACGAATCCCATGTCGATGTTTGTGCCCGGCGTCGAGACGCCGCCGGTTTGGAACAGGCACTCAAACGGACCCAGCCACGACAACATGAACGCCCATTTTCAGCGACATCAGCAGCCCTGCACCTTGAAGCGCGGCGCGTGTGCCGCCATGAGGGGGCCGGCCCACCTCGAACTCAGGTGGGGGTCACCCTGGGAACGTTCTCCTGTCCCTTGAACAGATGAAACTGGCTCTGTATCTCCAGTCGTGCACAATCGCCGAGGTGCCCCGCAAAGAGGATGAGGCGGGAAACCTCAGCCCTGTTGGCGGCCTTTGACCTGTCGTTGCTTTCCACGTTGGTGCCCTGGCCGTGTAGACGGTTGCAAATCGAACGTGCCTCCTCGAGCAGTTCCATAGCGCGGGAGAAATCCAGTGTTGCGGGAGAGGTCATGTGAGACTCCTGTGGTTGCGGAACGGAGCGTTCAGACGCGGTGCCGACTGCATCGATGTGCCCGGTCTGAGCGCTGGTCGAGATCAAGGAGGGTAGGGGGACCCGTGGGGGCACGTCACTCGAATGGTCGGAAGATCTGGCCGTCTTTAGCCGATCGCGGCGGGCGACACCTGGATGGCCATCTGGACCTTCGAGCACCACGACAACGAGCGGAAAGGCCCCTCACTCCCGCCGGTGGAACCTGACCGACCCGTCGGGCATCCGTTCGTGACGGAACGCGGGGTCGTGGACGCGGCGGTGGTGGTGGCCGCAGAGCAGGCGCAGGTTGTGCTGGTCGGTGGCGCCGCTCTCGGACCACGGGACGTCGTGGTGGAGGTGGCAGAGCGCGGGCGGGGCGTCGCAGCCCTGGGCGGTGCAGTGGCCGTCGCGGAGCTGGGCGGCGATGCGCTGGTGCTTGGTGGCGTAGCGACGCTCGCGGCCGAGGTCGAGCGGGACCGAGGTGCCGCCGAGGACGGCTGGGATGACACCCGCGCCACACGCCAGCCGACGTGCCTCGGCGGCGGAGATGCGGCCGCCGGTGTCGAGGGTGGCGACGCCGGCGTCCTCGAGACGACCCACCAGCTGGTCCAGCGTCATCGTCACCACGACGGTGGCGCCGACCCCGCCCGCGGTGGGCAGGGAGTCCGCGGGGACCCGCTCGATCAGCTCGGTGAACGCGACGCCGTGGCGGACCGCGAGCGGGGCGTCGTCGACGTCGGCGGCGGGGGAGTCGGGCCGCGTCGGTGAGGCGAGGGTGTGGATCATCTTGGCCAGCATCTGGCCGTGGCGGGCGGGGATCCGGAACCGGCCGTGGCAGGTGCCCTGGTCGTCCTCCCGCATCGTCAGTGTCGTACGCCGGGCCGCGGCCTGCTCCTCGGCCTCGAGCAGCCGGCCCTCGATCTCGTCGGCGCGGTCGGGCGCGATGACCTCGAACAGCCGCCGCCCCAGCACGCGCAGCGTCGTCGCGTCGTGGTCCTGGGCCTGCATGATCAGCCACACCTCGGCGTCGATGCGGTCCTCGACGGTGACGGCCAGGTCGCCGGTGGTGGGCAGCAGGTCCACGGCCGCGGCGATGACGCGTGCCTGCGCGGTGTTGACCCACCCGTGGCCGTGGGCGTCGCGGAGCGGGCCGTGCTCCTCCAGGGCGCGGGCGAGCCGCAGCTCGGAGCGTGCCTCGACGCGCGTCTGACGCGTCTCGACGGCGACCCAGTCGGCCGCCGAGCGGGCGCCCGTGTCCTCGGTGACCCCCGACCGGTCGGCCTCGGCCAGGACGGCCAACCGCAGCGAGTCGAGCTGGGCCTGGGCGACGGCGAGCTCGGTCAGGACGTGGCGCTGCTCGGCCGGGGTCATCGCCCAGACCGGCCGGGCCGTGGGCCGGTCGAGGTCGTCGAGACGCGAGCGCAGCCGGTGGACGAAACCGGCGACCGGGTGGGCCGTCGTCGTCTCTCCGCCGGAGCTGCTCATGGATCCATCCAAGCACCGAGCACCGACAAACCGCGGAGGCCCAAAACGGCGCTGACCTGCGGTTTCATCCACAGGATGGGCCGGGACAACACCGGCGAACCGGGGCAGTGGTCAACCCAGAGGCGGACCCGTGGTCGCCTAGAGACCCGTGAGCTTGGGGTACGGGCTGGTGATCCGCAGCCGGCGCCCCGAGAAGTCCACCGTGACGGCCTCGGCCTCGACGCTGACGATGCGACCCAGCCCGTAGGCGTCGTGGGTGACCCGGTCGTCGAGCTCGAAGACCTCGATCACCGGCTCCACAGGGGCGGCGAAGGGGCTGTTGGGCAGGTGGCGGCGACGTGCGGGGGAGGGAGACATCCTCTCCAGTATGCGGGTCGGAAGCCCGCCACACCGCATCGAGCAGGGCTTACGGCGTACGGCCCGCGTCCGGCAGCTCGAACTGGATCCGCTGGATCGAGCTGGAGATCGGCGCGAACAGCTCGCGCCGGATCCGGTTGTGCTCCTCGTCGAGGTCGTAGGCGCGGTAGGCCTCGGCGTCGGGGAAGTCCACCGTCAGGCAGTACGACGCGTTGCCCTGGCGCAGCCCGAGGTCCTGGCCGGCGACGATGCCGACCCGCACCCCGTCCATCTCGAAGGACCGCAGCGCGTCGAGCGCCGCCTCCAGCTGCTCCGGGGACACACCTTCACGGACCACCCCGACGACGACGTTGCGGATCATGGGGAGGAGTCTGCTGGGCTCAGCAGCAGCGCTGCTGCGTGCCGTGCTCGCGGTGGTCGTCGCGGTGGCGCTCGAAGGCCCGACGGCTCATCGGCTCGGTGCCCTCGCGGGCGCAGCGGGCGACGTACTGGTCCCACTTGGCCTCGCCGCTGAGCTCGCGGACATACCACCGCACCCCGGCCAGGGCCCGCCGGAGCGGACCCTGACCGGACGGTGCGAGGGGGGTGGTCACCGGCGGTGTCCTCCGCCCACCGGCTCGCCGCGGGAGGCCTCCCACTCGGCGACGGCCTTCTTCTCCTCCGCCGTGGCGAAGAAGTCGGCGGGCGCGACGACCTCGGAGGGCGTGTGCGGCACCTCGGTGGTCGGCAGCGTGCCGGCCCGGGCGGCCTTGACCCAGATGACGACCGCGTTGGCCAGGATCACCAGCACCAGCAGGGCGAAGCTCGCCTGCAGGATGCCGTTGACCGTGGAGTTGGTGACGACGGTGTTCATCTGCGCGACGTCCGTGGCCGGGGCCAGCACCTCGCCGGCCTCGCGGGCGGTGCGGTAGCGGTCGGCCTGGGCGAAGTAGCCGATGGCGGGGTTGTCGGAGAACACCTTCTGGTAGCTCGCGGTCATGGTGACCACGAGGTCCCAGGCCAGCGGCACGGCCGGCACCCAGACGAACTTCCACCAGCCGTGCTTGCAGAACAGCGTCACGCACAGGATGAGCGCGATCGCCGCGAGCAGCTGGTTGGCGATCCCGAACAGCGGGAACAGCTGGTTGATGCCGCCGAGCGGGTCGGTGACGCCGACGTAGAGCATGTAGCCCCAGGCGCCGACCGTGATGGCCGAGGCGATCCAGGCCGCGGGACGCCACGAGGTGTCACCGAACTTGGGCCACACGTTGCCGATGGTGTCCTGCAGCATGAACCGGCCCACGCGGGTGCCGGCGTCGACGGCGGTGAGGATGAACAGCGCCTCGAACATGATCGCGAAGTGGTACCAGAACGCCGCCAGACCGCCGCCGAAGGCGTCGCTGAAGATCTGCGAGATGCCGAAGGCCAGGGTCGGGGCGCCACCGGTGCGCGAGACCAGCTCCTCCTCGACGCTCGCCGAGAAGGCGGCGAGCTGGTCGGGGGTGATCGAGTAGCCGAGGGTGCCGACGAACTCGGCCGCGCCCTCGACGGTGCCGCCGGTGACGCCGGCGGGGGAGTTCATCGCGAAGTAGAGGCCCTGGTCGATGACGCAGGCCGCGATCAGCGCCGAGATGGCCACGAACGACTCCATCAGCATGCCGCCGTAGCCGACCATCCGGACGTGGCTCTCCTTGGCCAGCATCTTGGGCGTGGTGCCCGAGGAGATCAGCGCGTGGAAGCCCGACAGCGCACCGCAGGCGATGGTGATGAACAGGAACGGGAACAGCGAGCCGGCGAACACCGGCCCGTTGCCCTCGATCGCGAACGAGGTCACCGCGTCGGTCTGCAGCACCGGCCGGGCCAGGATCATGCCCACGGCGAGCAGCACGATGACGCCGACCTTCATGAAGGTCGAGAGGTAGTCGCGCGGGGTCAGCAGCATCCAGACCGGCAGGATCGAGGCGACGAAGCCGTACGCCACGAGCAGGAACGTCAGCGTCTCCTTGGACAGCGTCAGCGACTCGCCCAGCGCGGAGCCGTCGACGACGCCGCCCAGGATGATCGCGGCCAGGAGCAGCACCACGCCGACCGCGGTGACCTCCATGACACGGCCCGGGCGGATGAAGCGCAGGTAGAAGCCCATGAACAGCGCGATCGGGATGGTGAGGCCGATCGAGGTGACCGCCCAGGGCGACTCGGCCATCGCGTTGACCACGACCAGGGCGAGCACCGCCAGCAGGATGATCATGATCGCGAACACCGCGATCAGGGCGGCGACGCCGCCGACCAGGCCGATCTCCTCGCGGATCATCTGGCCCAGGCTCTTGGCGTCGCGACGCATCGAGAAGAACATCGTGACCATGTCCTGGACGCAGCCGGCGAAGATGACGCCGACGATGATCCAGACCGTGCCGGGCAGGTAGCCCATCTGCGCCGCGAGGACCGGGCCGACGAGCGGACCGGCCCCGGCGATGGCCGCGAAGTGGTGGCCGTAGAGCACGCGTCGGTCGGTCACCTCGAAGTCGGTGCCGTTCTCGAGCCGCTCGGCCGGCGTGGCCCGGGTGTCGTCGAGCCGCAGCACCCGGCGGGCGATGAAGCGCGAGTAGAAGCGGTAGGCGATGGCGTACGACGACAGGGCCGCGAACAGGATCCAGAGCGCCGACACCTCCTCGCCCCGGCTCAGCGCCAGGACCGCCCAGCAGGTGGCGCCGACGAGGGCGACGACCGTCCAGATCGCGATCGACCTGGGCAAGGGTCGGCGGCTGCGCTCGGGCGGTGGCCCGTCGGCGCGACGCGTGGTGGTGGACGTGGACATGGGGTGCCTCCCGGTGGCGGACCGCTGTGAGCGGGGCCAGGGTAACGCCGGGTGACCGTCGTCACGTCGTACGCCGCCGGTGGCGGGCCGGGTCGTGAGGCGACCGTGACCTACAGCCGGTCCCAGGCCTCCGTGAGCACCGAGCGCAGCGTCGACTCGATCTCGTCGAAGTGCGACTGCTCGCAGATCAGCGGGGGAGCGAGCTGCACGACCGGGTCGCCGCGGTCGTCGGCGCGGCAGTAGAGCCCGGCCTCGAACAGCGCGCCGGAGAGGAACCCGCGCAGCAGCCGCTCGGACTCGGCGTCGGTGAAGGTCTCCTTGGTCGCCTTGTCCTTGACCAGCTCAATGCCGTAGAAGAACCCGTCGCCGCGGACGTCGCCCACGATCGGCAGGTCGTTCAGCTTCTCCAGCGTCGCGCGCAGGTCGCCCTCGGTGGCGAGGACGTGCTCGTTGAGCTGCTCGCGCTCGAAGATGTCGAGGTTGGCCATCGCGACCGCGGTCGAGACGGGGTGGCCGCCGAAGGTGTAGCCGTGGGCGAAGGAGGTGTCGCCCTTGCTGAACGGCTCGAACAGCCGGTCGGTGGCGATCATCGCGCCGAGCGGGGAGTAGCCCGAGGTCAGGCCCTTGGCGCAGGTGATGATGTCGGGCTGGTAGCCGTAGCGCTCGGCGGCGAACATGTGGCCGAGCCGACCGAAGGCGCAGATCACCTCGTCGCTGACCAGCAGCACGTCGTACTCGTCGCAGATCTCGCGGACCCGCTGGAAGTAGCCGGGCGGGGGCGGGAAGCAGCCTCCGGAGTTCTGCACCGGCTCCAGGAACACCGCGGCCACGGTGTCGGGACCCTCGAACTCGATGGCCTCGGCGATCCGGTCGGCGCACCAGCGGCCGAACCGCTCGGCGTCGTTCGGGTCGCCCAGGTAGGAGGTCTCCTCGGCGCGGTAGAGGTTGGTGTTGGGCACCCGGAAGGTCGAGGGCACCAGCGGCTCGAAGGGCGCCTTCATGCCCGGCAGGCCGGTGATCGAGAGCGCGCCCTGGGGCGTGCCGTGGTAGGCGATGGCCCGGCTGATCACCTTGTGCTTGGTGGGCTTGCCGGTCAGCTTGAAGTACTGCTTGGCCAGCTTCCAGGCCGACTCCACGGCCTCGCCGCCGCCGGTGGTGAAGAAGACGCGGTCGAGGTCGCCCGGGGCGTACGACGCGACGCGGGCCGCCAGGTCGATCGCGGTGGGGTGGGCGTAGGACCAGAGCGGGAAGAACGCCAGCTCGGCCGCCTGCTTGGCCGCGGCCTCGGCCAGCTCGGTGCGGCCGTGGCCGGCCTGCACGACGAAGAGGCCGGCGAGGCCGTCGAGGTACTTCTTGCCGTTCGCGTCCCAGACGTAGGCGCCGTCGCCGCGGACGATCGTCGGCACCTCGTGGGTGTCGTAGGTCGAGTGGCGCGTGAAGTGCATCCACAGGTGGTCCTTGGCAGCCTGCTGGCGCGCCTCGTCGGTCAGGGGCTGGTTCATCGCTCCAGTCTGCCTCCCGTACGCCGGGGCTGGCAATCGAAATCACGGTGAACACCCGTGTTTTCGACCGGATCCATGCTCGAGATGGCCCCAGACCTACCGAATCCGTTGTCCCGTCACTACTCTGCCTCCATGGCTGACACCCACCCCGGCACCGACCCAGGCACCCGCTTCCGCAACGTCGTGAACGGCGAGCTCGTCGACGCCGCGTCCGGCGAGACCTACGACGTCGTCGACCCCACCACGGGCGAGACCTACGCGACCGCGCCCAGGTCCGGTGCGGAGGACCTCGACCGGGCGTACGCCGCGGCGGACGCGGCCTTCGAGGGCTGGGGGTACGCCACCCCGCAGGAGCGCTCCCACCGGCTGCTCGACCTCGCCCGCGCCATCGAGGACCGGATCGAGGAGATCAACGCCGTCGAGTGCAAGGACACCGGCAAGCCCCTCCAGGTCACGATGGAGGAGGAGATGCCCTACGCCTCGGACCACTTCAAGTTCTTCGCCGGGGCCGCCCGGACCCTCAACGGCATCTCGGCCGGCGAGTACCTCCCCGACCACACCTCCTGGGTGCGCCGCGAGCCGATCGGCGTCGTCGGCCAGGTGACGCCGTGGAACTACCCGCTGCTGATGATGATCTGGAAGGTCGCCCCGGCGCTGGCCGCCGGCAACACCGTCGTCCTCAAGCCCTCGGACACCACCCCCGCCTCCTCCACGCTGCTGGCCGAGATCGCCGCCGGCATCCTGCCGCCGGGCGTGCTCAACGTCGTCTGCGGCGACCGCGACACCGGCCGCGCGCTGGTGGAGCACCCGACCCCGCAGATGGTCGCCATCACCGGCTCGGTGCGGGCCGGCATGCAGGTCGCGGAGTCCGCCTCGCGCGACCTCAAGCGGGTGCACCTCGAGCTCGGCGGCAAGGCGCCGGTCGTGGTCTTCGACGACGCCGACGTCGCGGCTGCCGCGGAGGGCATCGCCGGCGCCGGACTCTTCAACGCCGGCCAGGACTGCACCGCCGCCACCCGCGTGCTGGTGCAGGCCGGCATCCACGACGAGTTCGTGGCCGCGCTGGCCGAGGCGGCGCGAGGGATGCCGACCGGCCGGCCCGACGCCGAGGGCACCTACTACGGCCCGCTCAACAACGAGAACCAGCTCGCCCACGTCAGCGGCATGGTCGACCGGCTGCCCGACCACGCCAGCGTCGTCACCGGCGGCACCCGCCACGGCGACCGCGGCTACTTCTACGACCCCACCGTGCTCTCGGGCCTGCAGCAGACCGACGAGCAGGTGCAGAGCGAGATCTTCGGCCCCGTGATGACGGTGCAGCGGTTCTCCGACGAGGCCGAGGCGCTGCGCTGGGCCAACGACGTGAAGTACGGCCTCGCCTCGAGCGTGTGGACCAAGGACCACGCCCGCGCGCTGCGCGTCTCGCGCCGCCTCGACTTCGGTGCGGTCTGGATCAACACCCACATCCCGTTCGTGAGCGAGATGCCCCACGGCGGGTTCAAGCACAGCGGCTACGGCAAGGACCTCTCCATGTACGGCTTCGAGGACTACACCCGGATCAAGCACGTCATGAGCTACACGGGTGAGTGACGGCATGCGGATCCTGCTGGTCGGCGCCGGGGGCGTGGGGTCGGCGTTCACCGCGATCGCCGCGCGCCGCGACTTCTTCGAGCTGTGCGTGGTCAGCGACCACGCGCTCGAGCGCGCCGAGAAGGCCGTGGCCGCGCTGGGCGACGAGCGGTTCGTGGCCGACCGGGTGGACGCCTCGGACGCCGCCGCGGTCGCCGAGCTCGTACGCCGGCACGCGGTCACCCACGTGATGAACGCCGTCGACCCGGTCTTCACCATGCCGGTCTTCGAGGGGGCGGCCGCCGCCGGCGCCGACTACCTCGACATGGCGATGAGCCTCTCGCGGCCCCACCCCGAGCACCCCCACGAGCACACCGGCATCAAGCTCGGCGACGAGCAGTTCGCCGTGGCCGACCAGTGGGAGCGCGACGGCCGCCTCGCCCTGGTCGGGATCGGGGTCGAGCCCGGCCTCTCCGACGTGTTCGCGCGCTACGCCGCCGACCACCTGTTCCGCGAGATCGACGAGCTCGGCACCCGCGACGGCGCCAACCTGGTGGTGACCGACGACGAGGGCCGCGAGATCTTCGCGCCGTCGTTCTCGATGTGGACCACGATCGAGGAGTGCCTCAACCCGCCGGTGGTGTGGGAGCGCGACCGCGGCTGGTTCACCACGCCGCCGTTCAGCGAGCCGGAGGTCTTCGACTTCCCCGAGGGCATCGGGCCGGTCGAGTGCGTCAACGTCGAGCACGAGGAGGTGCTGCTGATGCCGCGCTGGGTCGAGGCCCAGCGCGTGACCTTCAAGTACGGCCTCGGCGAGGAGTTCATCTCCATCCTGCGCTCGTTGCACACGCTCGGCCTCGACCGCACCGAGCCGGTCCGCGTGAAGGGCGTCGAGGTGTCGCCCCGCGACGTCGTCGCCGCCGTGCTGCCCGACCCGGCCACCATCGGGCCCCGGATGACCGGCAAGACCTGCGCCGGGCTCCGCGTGACCGGCACCGGGCTCGACGGCCGGCCGCGGTCGACGTACCTCTACCAGGTCGTGGACAACGCCTGGTCGATGCAGGAGTACGGCCACCAGTGCGTGGTCTGGCAGACCGCGGTCAACCCCGTGGTGGCCCTCGAGCTGCTCAGCCGCGGCACCTGGCAGGGCGCCGGCGTGCTGGGCCCGGAGGCCTTCGACGCGGTGCCGTTCCTCGACCTGCTCACCGAGTACGGCGCCCCGTGGGGCCAGCGCGACGACGTGCTCGAGGGGGCAGCAGACCCGGCGTCGGCCACGGCGTAGCCCGAGGCGGTCCGATCGCGTCGGCGCGGCAAAGTACGGTTGCCGGGTGCACAAACTCCGGTTCGTCCTGCTGCTGCTCGCGATGGCGGTAGTGGCACCCCTGGCGCTCCTCGTCGGCGCCGGCCCCGCCTCGGCCGCCGACGGCTCGGGCGAGGACCGGGTCGTGCGGGTCGGCACGGAGGGCACCTACCCGCCCTTCACGTTCGAGGACCCGGACACCGGCGACCTCACGGGCTACGACGTCGACGTCGTCAAGGCGGTGGCCCAGGAGGCCGGGTGGCGGCTCGAGTTCGCGACCTCGCCGTTCGACGCGATCTTCGGGTCGCTGGACAGCGGGCGCATCGACGTGGTCGCCAACCAGATCACGATCAACCCCGAGCGGGAGGCGCGCTACCGCTTCTCCGAGCCCTACACCTACTCCCGCGGCGTCATCGTCACGGCCGCCGACGACGACAGCATCACCACGCTGGCCGACCTGAAGGGCAAGACCACCGCACAGTCCGAGACCAGCAACTGGTCGCAGGTCGCCAAGGACGCGGGCGCGAAGGTCGAGAACGTCGAGCAGTTCTCCCAGGCCGCCACCCTGCTGGCGCAGGGCCGCGTCGACGCGATCGTCAACGACAACATCGCGGTGCTCGACTACCTCGAGACCAGCGGCTCCGACGAGGTCAAGATCGCGGGCTACGCCGGCGACGACGTCGGCGAGCAGGCCCTCACCTTCCGCAAGGACGCCCCCCAGCTGCAGCGCGAGGCCGACCAGGCCCTGGAGACGCTGCGCGCGGACGGGACGCTGGCGCGTCTCTCGGAGAAGTACTTCGGCACCGACGTCTCCTCCGAGGCCTCGACCGAGATCGACCTCCAGGGCGACCGGAGCGCGACCACCTGGGAGGTCCTGCGCAGCACCGCCGGCCCGATGCTGTGGGGTGCGGTCAAGGGCACCATCCCGCTGACGGTGATCAGCTTCGTCATCGGCCTCGCCCTCGCGCTCGTGGTGGCCCTCGGCCGGCTCTCGTCCTCGCGCCTGGCCAACGTGCCGGCCCGGGTCTTCGTGTCCATCATCCGGGGCACGCCGCTGCTGGCGCAGCTGTTCATCGTCTACTTCGGCCTGGGCCAGATCGGGCTCAAGCTCGACCCGTACGTCGCGGCCACGGTCGCCTTCAGCCTCAACGTCGCCGGCTACGCGGCCGAGATCATCCGCGGCGCCATCCTCTCGGTGCCGCGCGGCCAGTTCGAGGCCGCGACCTCGATCGGCATGGACCGCCGGTTGACGATGCGCCGGGTCGTGCTGCCCCAGGCGGCCCGGATCGCGGTGCCGCCGCTGGGCAACACGCTGCTGTCGCTGATCAAGGACACCTCGCTCGCCGCGGTCGTGCTGGTGCCGGAGCTGTTCCGCGCGGCGGTGTCCGCCGCGTCGACCAGCTTCGAGTACCTCCCGCTCTACCTGCTGGCGGCGTTCTACTACTGGGTCATCTGCTTCCTGGTCTCCCTGGCGCAGGAACCGCTCGAACGCCGACTCGGGAGGTACGTCTCATGACCCGTCCACTCATCGAGGTCCGGGGCCTGCGCAAGGCCTTCGACGGCACCGAGGTGCTGCGCGACGTCTCGTTCACCGTCGACGAGGGCTCGGTGACGGCCGTCCTCGGGCCGTCGGGGTCGGGCAAGTCGACGCTGCTGCGCTCGCTCAACGTGCTGGAGCAGCCCGACGCGGGCGTGGTCCGGATCGCCGACGCGAGCATCGACTTCGGCAGCTTCGACGACCTCGGCAAGGCCGAGCAGAAGCGAGAACTGGCTGCGCTGCGGGCTCGCAGCGGCATGGTCTTCCAGTCCCACCACCTGTTCCCGCACATGACGGTCCTGCAGAACCTCACCGAGGGGCCGGTCCGGGTGCAGGGCCGGCCCGCCGGCGAGGCGGAGGCCGACGCCCACCGGCTGCTCGAGCAGGTGGGGCTGGCCGACCGCGGCTCGGCGTACCCCTCACAGCTCTCGGGCGGCCAGCAGCAGCGCGTGGGCATCGCCCGTGCGCTGGCGCTGAACCCCCAGGTGGTGCTGCTCGACGAGCCCACCTCGGCACTCGACCCCGAGCTGGTCGGCGAGGTGCTGGGCGTGGTGCGCGACCTCGCGACGCGGGGCTGGACCCTGGTCATCGTCACCCACGAGGTGCGGTTCGCCCGCGACGTCGCCGACCAGGTGCTGTTCCTCGACGGCGGCGTCATCGCCGAGCAGGGCGGACCGGACGTGCTCCGCGACCCGCAGCACGAGCGCACCCGGCAGTTCCTCAGCCGGGTGCTCGAGGCGCGCTAGGCACGGCGCACCACCGTCGGTTTCACAGGGTCCCCTGTGAAACCTCTGCTCCCCGCGCAGAACATCGCCCGGGGAGCAGCAGGATCGTGCGGGGAGCGCGGCCGTCGTACGCCGCTCGGCGCGGGTCAGGCAGCGACGAGGTCGTGGGCCTTGCGACCGGTGAGGACGTGACCCTCGGCGCCGCACCAGCAGCGGAAGCTGACGAAGATGCCCTGGTCGGTGTTGTCGATCGAGGTCACCTGGCTGGGGGCGATCAGCTGACGCTGCTCGCAGGCGCTGCAGTAGTGGTCGAACATGGGGGCCTCCCTCTCAGGGACTCGGCGAATCGGGCTCGTCCCCCAAGTATGACGATATTCAACTGATAGAGGTAGCCTCGCTTTCCTTCAGTTCCTATAGGCTCAGCCTGTGATGACGCTGCACCAACTCCGCTGCTTCCTCGCCGCCTACGAGGAGGGGTCGCTGACGGCCGCCGCCGACCGGCTGGGCTATGCCCAGCCCTCGGTGTCGGAGCAGATCCGCAACCTGGAGAAGTCGCTGGGCGCCCCGCTGTTCCGTCGCGTGGGGCGCGGCGTCGTGGCCACCACGGTCGCCGACGACCTGCGCCCGCACGCCGAGCGGGTGCTGGCCGCGGTCGAGGACGCGCAGTCGTCCGTGGCCAGCCAGGTGCGGCTGGAGACCGGGACGATCCGGTTCGGCATGTTTGGCATCGCGCGCCTGTACGCCGGGGCCGACCTGGTCGCCGACGTGCTGCGCCGTCACCCCGGCGTCCGCGTGGAGCTGATCGGCACCAACAGCACCGAGGTCACCGACGAGCTCCGGCGCGGCCGGCTCGAGGCGGCGATGATCGCGGTCCCGCAGCTGGAGAGCGAGGGGCTGACCATCACCCCCGTGGCCAGGGACGAGCTCGTCTACATCAGCAACGACCCCGAGCGACTGCGCCAGCCGGTGACCGCCCGCCGGCTGTCCGAGGCGACGCTGGTGATGCCCGAGACGACGTTCCGCGCGGTCGACTCGGTGCGGATCATCCTGCGGCAGATGCTCCACGAGACCGGGCGCAACCCGCAGACCCGGATCGAGGTCGAGGACGTGGAGAGCGCGGTCGAGCTGGTCGGCATGGGGCTGGCCGACGCGGTGATCACCAAGGGCGCGGCCGTGCAGCTGCTCCCACGCCTGGCCCCGGACGCCGGCTGGGTCTCGCTGCGCCCCGCCCAGCACGACACCCTGGCCATCGTCCACCGCCGCGACGCGATCCTCTCCCCGGCCGCACAGCTCATGATCGAGCTGGCCACCGCGCGCATCCAGGCCATCGCCGAGCCGATCCGGGCCCCCCGCCCCCGCTGACCCGCCCCCGCCCCGCTGACCCGCCGGGTCAGAGGGCGCGGAGGACCTCCTCGAGGACGTCGAGCGCCTCGTGGAGCAGGTGGTCCGGCATCACCAGGGGCGGCAGGAACCGCAGCACGTTGCCGTAGGTGCCGCAGGTCAGGGTGAGCACGCCGCGCTCGTGGCAGCCGGCGCTGAGGCGACCGGCCAGGGCGGCGTCGGGCTCGGTCGTGCCCGGGCGGACCAGCTCGATCGCGAGCATGGCGCCGCGGCCGCGGACCTCGCCGATGGCCGGGACGTCGGCGGCCAGCGCGCGCAGCCGGGTGGTCATCAGGTCCTCGAGGTGCCGCGCGGCGGCGTTGAGGTCGAGCTGCTCCATGGTCGCGATGGCGCCGAGCGCCGCGGCGCAGGCGACCGGGTTGCCGCCGTACGTGCCGCCCAGGCCGCCGCCGTGCACGGCGTCCATGAGCTCGGCGCGGCCGACGACGGCGGCGAGCGGGAACCCGCCGGCGACGCCCTTGGCCACGGTGACCAGGTCGGGCACGACGCCCTCGTGCTCGCACGCGAACCACGCGCCCGTGCGGCACATGCCCGACTGGATCTCGTCGGCGACGAAGACCACGCCGTTCTCCCGGCACCAGGCCGCGATCGCGGGCAGGAAGCCCGCGGCGGGCACGACGAAGCCGCCCTCGCCCAGCACCGGCTCGATGACCACGCAGGCGAGGTTGGCCGCGCCGACCTGCTTCTCGATCACGTCGACGGCGCGCGCGGCGGCCTGCGCACCGGTGATCTCCGCGGCCTCGCGGAACGGGTAGGACATCGGCGCCCGGTAGACCTCTCCCGCGAACGGTCCGAAGCCGTGCTTGTAGGGCATGTTCTTGGACGTCATCGCCATCGTGAGGTTGGTGCGGCCGTGGTAGGCGTGGTCGAAGACGACCACCGCGTCACGGCCGGTCGCGGCGCGCGCGACCTT
Source organism: Marmoricola sp. Leaf446 (assembly GCF_001424755.1). GTDB lineage: Bacteria > Actinomycetota > Actinomycetes > Propionibacteriales > Nocardioidaceae > Marmoricola. The sequence continues at coordinate 105,302 of NZ_LMRF01000006.1, read as the reverse complement.
GACGGCGTTCTCGACGGCCTCGGCGCCGGAGTTGAACAGCGCGGCCTTCTTGGCGTGGTCGCCCGGGGTGAGCGCGGCGAGCTTCTCGCAGACCTCCACGTAGCCCTCGTAGGGCGCGACCATGAAGCAGGTGTGGGTGTACGCCGCGACCTGCGCCGTCACGCGCGTCACCACCTCCGGCGCGCTGTTGCCGACGCCGGTGACCGCGATGCCGCTGGCGAGGTCGATCAGGCTGTTGCCGTCCACGTCGACCACGACGCCACCGCCGGCGGCCGCGACGTAGACCGGGAGCGTGCTGCCGACGCCCGCGGCGACCGCCGCCTGCCGCCGGGCGTGCAGCTCGCGCGAGCGTGGCCCCGGGATCTCCGTGACGAGCCGCCGCTCCTGGGGGAGGTCGGGCCCACCCACGTGCGGGACGGGGGGTGCGACTGCGGAATCGGTCGTCATCGGGGGCCTCCGAGTGCGGAATCAGTCATGCGGCGGGGGATCGACTCCAGTGTCCGTCGCGAGGGGGTCGCACGGCAAGCGGCGCCCCCGGGGCGGCCGACGTGTCAGCCGAGGCGGCCGAGCCGGCCCGGCAGCACGCCGGAGTCGAGGACGGCGCGGCGCACGGGCTGCAGCAGCTCGCCCAGCCGCACGGTGTCGTCGAGGCCGAGGGCCTCCCAGCCGGCCAGCGAGGTCCGGTCGGTGGCCGCCTCGAGGTCCTCGCGCTGCTCCCGGCCGAGGTCGGTGAGGGCGGCCGCGTCGTCGAGCCAGCCGCGGTCCCGCAGCCGGTCCTCGCCCGCCGCCAGCTCCTCCTCGCTCCAGCCGCGGGTGGAGCGCAGGAACCGCTCCTTGCCGGCCCAGGCGCCGTCGAGGACGGTCGCCTCGACCGGGTCCAGGCCCCGCGAGACCAGCAGGGCGACGTGACCGTCGCCGCGGTGCTCGCGGACCAGCGTGGCGGCGTGCCACAGGGCGAGCAGCGGCTCCTCGGGCCAGGCGAGCTGGAGGTGCGCGGCGTACAGCGGGCGGCCGGCGGCGCTGCCCGGCGTCGCCGCGAGCCCGTCGGCGAGCCGCCGGGCCAGCGCGAGCGCGTCGGTGACGTCGACGTCGCCGACCGTCCGGGCCAGGGCGCGCGACATGCCGCGCCGGCGGGCCTCGACCAGCTGCTCGGGGGTGGCGTGCTCCCACGCGGAGGGCAGCGCGGCGTCGTGCAGCCACGGGGCGAAGACGTAGAAGGTCGCCTCGGTGACACGGGGTCCGACCGGCCCGAGCGCGGCACCCCGCGCGGCGAAGTAGGAGAGCCGGTCGTGCAGGCCGAGGGCGACGTACTCCTCGGGCGGCTCCGGGGCGAAGTAGCCGACGACGTGCAGCGTCTCCAGCGCGCCCCAGGTGCGGCGCGCGGCGCGCAGCAGCTCCGGTGAGGGGGTCGAGGGGGTGCTCACAGCAGCGGCCGCAGCGGCCGGAGCACGAACTCGGTGAAGCGCGCGTAGACGTCGCGCGCCTGCCACTCGTGCAGGGTCAGCTCGAGGCTGTTGGTCAGGTCGGTGGAGAAGATCCGCTCCATCTCCTGGGCCAGCGACTCGTCGATGATCTCGACGTTGATCTCGTAGTTGCCGGTCATCGAGAGCCGGTCGACGTTGGCGGTGCCGATCGTGCTCCAGCTCCCGTCGACGGTGGCGGTCTTGGCGTGCACCATCGCGTCGCGGAAGCGGTGGATCTTGATGCCGGCCTCGAGCAGCTGGCGGAAGTAGCCGCGGGAGATCCAGTCGACCACGATGTGGTTGGACTTGGCGGGGAGCAGGATGCGGACGTCGACGCCCCGGCGGGCCGCGTGGACGAGCGTGGCCACGAAGTCCTCGTCGGGGATGAAGTAGGCGCTGGTGAGCCAGACGTTGCGCTGCGCGCGGTTGATCGCCTCGAGGTACATCGACCGGATCGGGAACATCCACAGCCGCGGCACGTTGCGGTGCACCCGGATCTTGGGCTCCCACTGCGAGGGTGCCGAGACCAGCATCGGCGACTCCGAGCGACGGAACCGCTTCTCCCTGTGCAGGTTCCAGAAGTCGGCGAAGGCCCGGGTCAGGTCGGCGACGCCCGGGCCGGTGATCCGGCAGTGGGTGTCGCGCCACTCCGTGGCGTACGCCGCGCCGAGGTTGTAACCGCCCACGAACCCCACCTCGTCGTCGACCACGAGGATCTTGCGGTGGTCGCGGCCGTAGCGGCGCAGGTCGAAGAACCGCCAGCCGGCCGAGTAGACGGGGAAGGCGAGCACCTTCACGTTGGGTGGGAAGTGCTTGAACGGCAGCCGCACGACGAGGTTGGCGAACTGGTCGTAGATGACCCGCACCTCCACGCCGCGGTCGGCCGCGTCGACCAGCGCCTTCTTGAACCGCGCGCCGAGGGCGTCGCCCTTCCAGATGTAGGTCTCCAGGAGCACCTGCGACCGGGCGCCCTCGATGGCGCGCAGCATGTCGTCGTACAGGTCCTGCCCGAAGGAGTACGTCGTGACGGTGCCGCCGCCGACCGGGGTCTGCGCCGCCGTGCGGGTCGGGAACGGCTTGGGCTTCTTGCCGCGCCGCCGGTAGGAGTCGACCAGGCTCATCGCGACCGCCACCAGGACCGGGATCCCGAAGGTGACCATGACGAACCGGCGGGCCAGCATGGCCACGGGGTGGGACATGTTCACGAGGGGGAGGTGTCGGCGCTGCACGGGCGCAGTCTCCCAGACGACCGGCGGGGTTGTCGGTGGCCGGCCGTAGGCTCGTCGCATGCGTCCCGTGACCGACCTCGAGCGCCGGGTGGCGCCGTTCGACGTGCAGTCCGACTACCAGCCCGCCGGCGACCAGCCCGCCGCCATCGCCGAGATCACCGAGCGGATCCGCGGGGGTGAGAAGGACGTCGTGCTGCTGGGTGCCACCGGCACCGGCAAGACGGCCACGGTGGCGTGGGTGGCCGAGCAGGTGCAGCGCCCGGTGCTGGTGATGCAGCCCAACAAGACGCTGGCCGCGCAGTTCGCCAACGAGCTGCGGCAGCTGTTCCCCGACAACGCGGTGGAGTACTTCGTCTCCTACTACGACTACTACCAGCCCGAGGCCTACGTCCCCCAGACCGACACCTACATCGAGAAGGACTCCTCGATCAACGAGGAGGTCGAGCGGCTGCGGCACTCGGCCACCAACTCGCTGCTGACCCGGCGCGACGTCATCGTGGTCTCCACGGTGTCGTGCATCTACGGTCTCGGCACCCCGCAGGAGTACGTCGACCGCATGCTCCGGCTCAAGGTCGGCAAGGAGATGGACCGCGACGGCGTGCTGCGCCGGCTGGTCGAGATCCAGTACACCCGCAACGACCTGTCCTTCACCCGTGGCACCTTCCGGGTCCGGGGCGACACCCTCGAGATCTTCCCGGTCTACGAGGAGCACGCCGTGCGGGTGGAGTTCTTCGGCGACGAGATCGAGCGGCTGATGACGCTGCACCCGGTGACGGGCGAGGTGATCACCGACGACCAGGAGATCTACGTCTTCCCCGCCACCCACTACGTCGCCGGCCCGCAGCGCATGGAGCGCGCCATCGCCAGCATCGAGAAGGAGCTGGAGGAGCAGGTCGCGCTGTTCGAGCGCCAGGGCAAGCTGCTGGAGGCCCAGCGGCTGCGGATGCGCACCTCCTACGACATCGAGATGATGCGCCAGGTCGGCTCGTGCTCGGGCATCGAGAACTACTCGATGCACATCGACGGCCGCCCGCGCGGCAGCGCCCCCAACTGCCTGCTCGACTACTTCGCCGAGGACTTCGTGCTGGTCGTCGACGAGTCCCACGTCGCGGTCCCGCAGATCGGCGGCATGTACGAGGGCGACATGTCGCGCAAGCGCAACCTCGTCGACCACGGCTTCCGGCTGCCCAGCGCGATGGACAACCGGCCGCTGCGGTGGGAAGAGTTTCTCGACCGCATCGGCCAGACGATCTACCTCTCCGCGACCCCGGGCGACTACGAGATCGCCAAGGGCGGCGGCATCGACAACGTGGTCGAGCAGATCATCCGGCCCACCGGGCTGATCGACCCCGAGGTCGTGGTCAAGCCGACCAAGGGCCAGATCGACGACCTGATGTCGGAGATCAACGCGCGCGTCGACCGCAACGAGCGGGTCTTGGTCACCACGCTGACCAAGAAGATGTCCGAGGACCTCACCGACTACCTCCTCGAGAACGGCGTGCGCTGCCGCTACCTGCACTCCGAGGTCGACACGCTGCGCCGCATCGAGCTGCTCCGCGAGCTCCGGATGGGGGAGTACGACGTCCTCGTCGGCATCAACCTGCTCCGCGAGGGCCTCGACCTGCCCGAGGTGTCGCTGGTGGCGATCCTCGACGCCGACAAGGAGGGCTTCCTGCGCTCCGACAAGTCGCTGATCCAGACCATCGGCCGCGCCGCCCGCAACGTGTCGGGCCAGGTCGTGATGTACGCCGACCGCGTGACGCCCTCGATGGAGAAGGCGATCGACGAGACCAACCGCCGTCGTGCCAAGCAGGTCGCCTACAACACCGAGCACGGCGTCGACCCCCAGCCGCTGCGCAAGAAGATCGCCGACATCACCGAGATGCTGGCCCGCGACGACGAGGACACCGCCGAGCTGCTGGCCACCTGGCAGGGCACCGGCGCCCGGGGCGACAAGTCCCGCAAGGCCCCGGTCCCGGGCCTCTCGCGGATGGACAAGGTCCACCAGAAGGCGCCCGACACGGCCGGCATCCCCTCCTCCGACCTGGCCGAGCTGGTGCAGCAGCTGACCGAGCAGATGCACACCGCCGCCGCCGAGCTGCAGTTCGAGGTGGCCGCCCGGATCCGCGACGAGGTCCAGGACCTCAAGAAGGAGCTGCGCCAGATGATGGAGGCCACCCGCTAGTCCCGGGGTCCGACCGCGGCCCGACCGGCGGCCCGACCGGCGGCCGGCGGCGCGGCCGGTGCGGCGTACGATCGGACCGGTGAGCACGCCCGCCCTGCGCAGCCCCTGGACCGTGTGGGGCGTCGGCCTCGCGGTCTACGTGCTGGCGGTCTTCCACCGCTCCTCGCTCGGCGTCGCCGGCCTCGTCGCGACCGACCGCTTCGGGATCTCCGCGGCCCAGCTGGCGACCTTCACCATGCTCCAGCTGCTGGTGTACGCCGGGATGCAGATCCCGGTCGGTCTGCTGGTCGACCGCTTCGGCTCGCGCAGCGTGATGCTGTCGGGCCTGGTGCTGATGACCGCCGGGCAGACGGTGTTCGCGTTCGCCGAGAGCTACCCGCTGGCGCTGGTCGCCCGTGCCGGGGTCGGCATGGGGGACGCGATGACCTTCATCTGCCTGCTGCGGCTGGTCAGCAGCTGGTTCCCCCTGCGCCGGATCCCGTTCGTCACCCAGGTCACCGGCACGCTGGGCCAGACCGGCGCCGTGGCCGCCGCCGTCCCGATGACGTGGGCGCTGGCCCACCTCGGCTGGACCCGCGCCTACCTGGTCGCCGCCAGCGTCGGGGTGGTGCTGGCCGTGGCGCTGCTCGTGGTGCTGCACGACACCCCGGAGGGCCGCAACCTGCGCGGTGCCCCGATGTCGCTGGCCTCGGTCCGGGCCAGCCTGGCCGCGTCCTGGCGCCACCCCGGCACCCGGCTGGGGTTCTGGATGCACTTCTGCACCCAGTTCAGCGCCACCACGATGAGCCTGCTGTGGGGCTACCCCTTCTTCGTCCGTGGCGAGGAGCAGTCCTCGGCCGCGGCCGGCCTGCTGCTCACCCTGATGGTCGTGACCATGATGTTCTCCGGCCCGGTCCTGGGCTGGCTGGTCAGCGTCCACCCCTGGCACCGCTCCACCGTGGTGCTCGTGATCGTGGGCTCGATCGTGGTCGTCTGGACCGTCGTCCTGGCCTGGCCGGGTCCCGCGCCGTTCGTCGTCCTCGTGGTGCTGGTGCTGGTCACCGGCGTCGGCGGTCCCGCCTCGGTGATCGGCTTCGACGTCGGCCGCACCTCCAACCCGGCCCACCGGCTGGCCAGCGCCACCGGGATCATCAACCAGGGCGGCTTCTACGCCAGCCTGGTGATGGTCGTGGTGATCGGGCTGCTGCTCGACTGGCGCACGCCGGGGGCCAGCACGGCGTACACCCCCGAGGCGTTCCGCTGGGCCATGTCGGCGCAGTTCCCGCTGTGGCTGCTCGGGCTGGTGCAGGTCTGGCGCTACCGGGGCCGGGCCCGCGCCCGGGTGCTCTCGGAGCAGGAGGCGTCGTTGACCCGCTGAGCCCGCGGGGCGAGGCTGGTGGCATGAGCCGGCTGCGCGAGGTCCAGATCACCGTCGACAGCGCCGACCCCGGGGCGCTCGCCGCGTTCTGGTGCGAAGCGCTCGGCTACGAGGTCGAGCCGCCCCCGTCCGGCTTCGGCACCTGGGAGGACGCCCTGCGGTCCTGGGGCATGCCGGAGGAGCTGTGGAACAGCCGGTCGGCGGCGCGCCCGGTCGGCGGGTCCGGACCGCGGCTGTTCTTCCAGCGGGTGCCCGAGGGCAAGACGGCCAAGAACCGCCTGCACCTCGACGTGCGGGCGGCGCCCGGGCTCACCGGGGACGCGCGGATGGCGGCGCTGGAGGCCGAGTGCGAGCGCCTGGTCGCGCTCGGGGCCACCCGCGACCACCGGGTGGAGCCCGACGGGCGGATGGAGATCGGCTTCATCGTGATGGCCGACCCCGAGGGCAACGAGTTCTGCCTCGACTGACCCGCGTCCCGAACCGCGGTCAGCGGTGGCGGACGGTCATGGCCACCAGGCGCGAGATCACCATCGCGACGTAGAGCACCCCGGCCACCTGCTCGAGGATCACCAGCGAGCGGGCGTGGTCGCCGACGGGCAGGATGTCGGAGAGCCCGACGCTGGTCAGGTTGGTGAAGGAGAAGAAGAGCATGTCGAAGAACCGTCCCGCGCCCGAGGCGGCCACCGGCTCGATCGACCCCGGGAAGACGATCTCGACGGCGACGTAGAGGTAGGCGAAGCCCCAGGCCACCACGGTGAAGGCCGCCCCGATGGCGTAGAGCTCGTCGGTCGTGACCCGGTCGTCGTGGAAGAGGTACTTGATCGTGCTGTAGGCGACGTAGAAGTAGAACGGCGCGTGCAGCAGCGCGCTGACCAGCGCCACCCACTGCGTCTCGGGCGTCGCCGCCTCCACCAGGGTCATCACCACGGCGGGCAGTCCGACCGCGACCGCGACCACCGACAGGGCGGGCGTGCTGCGGACCACGCCGATCGCCAGGCCCACCGCCACCATCGAGATCACGCCCAGCACCGCGGCCCCGACCCGGGTCTGGTCGAGGAACGGGTAGGCCACGACCGCGGTCAGCTGGGCGGTGAGCAGCAGCGCCGAGGGGTGGCGGGCGGCGCGCCGGGCGAGCGAGTCGGCGGTGGGGGCGTGGGGCACCCGCGGCAGTCTAGGGGCGCGGTGCCCGGTCGCTGGCCAGATGAGGGGAGTCGCTGAGACGCCGCGGAGGGGGTACGACCTGGCTACGATGCGCCCCATCAGCCCCACCGGTCGGCCCGGCCGTGGCGGGTGCGTCGGTCGGCACCGAGGGAGGGGTCGTGGCGCGGAGTCCGCGTGTGCGCTGGGGGTGGCCCAACCTCCTGCTCGGCCTGCTCGCGCTCGCGCTGGTGGCGGCCGCGGTCGTGGTGTGGACCCGACCGGCGAGCGGCGGCACCGGCGACGCCGACGCCCGTGAGCTGTCCCGCCGGCAGTGGGAGGTCACCGAGGCCGCCTCGGCGGAGGTCGAGGCCGTCCTTGGGGTCGACCACCGCCGGATGCGCGAGGTGGTCACGCGGGTCCAGGACGGCGCGACCGGCGACTTCGCGGAGGAGTACGCCGAGGGCGTCGACAGCCTGCTCTCCGCCACCCGGGAGTCCCGGATCACGGCCCGGGCGGTGGTGCGCGCGGTCGCGCTGGGCCCCGTCACCCGCACCCGCGCCGAGGTGCTGGTGGCCGCCGACGCGCGGGTCACCCGCGACGGGTCGGCGGGTCGCGAGCAGCTGCGCCAGCACCGGCTCCGTCTCACGATGGTCGAGCGTGACGGCCGCTGGCTCACCGAGCAGCTGGAGTTCGTCCGATGACGCGGTCCACCGACGGGGCACCCCGCCCCGGGCGCGTGCGCGGCGCCGGCACCACGGTCGTCCTCGTCCTGCTCTGCGTCGTGGCGGTGCTCGCGACGGGGCTGGGCTGGTGGTGGCAGCACGGCGCCGGACGCCCCGACGACCTGCCGACCGCGGAGCGCGCGATCAGCTCGGTGCCCGCCCGCGACTCCGGCGGTCGGGCCGCCGTCGAGCTGGCCGAGCGGGTCCTGGGCTACGACGCGGCGGGCTTCGACGACGAGGTGAGGGCGACCCGGGCGCTGCTGGCCCCCGGCTTCCGGCAGCAGTACGACGCGCAGATGGCCGGCGTCCGCGAGCAGACCCTCGCCGAGCGGGTGCGCCTGGCGGTGAAGGTGCGCGGGTCGGCGGTCTCCTCGGCCTCCGCCGACCGGGTCGTCGCGCTGGTCTTCCTCGACCAGGTGACCAGCAGCCCGCTGACGCCCACCCGCCGTGTCGACCAGGTCCGGGTGCTGGTCACCGTGACGCGCGATGGGGGAGAGTGGCGCGTGTCCCGGATGGACGCCTTCTAGGCGGCCCGGACCCCGACGACGGCGAGGAGGACCCCGATGGACCACCCCGGTGGCGGCGGCCGCGAGGTCGACACCGACGTGCTGATCGTGGGCGCGGGCCCGGCCGGGCTGTTCGGCGTCTACTACGCCGGCTTCCGCGGCCTCGACGTCACCGTGGTCGACTCGCTGCCCGAGCTCGGCGGCCAGGTCTCGGCGATGTACCCCGAGAAGACCATCCTCGACGTCGCCGGCTTCCCGGCGGTGAAGGGACGCGAGCTGGTCGAGCAGCTGGTGGAGCAGGCGGCGAGCGCGCGTCCGACGTACCTCCTGGGCCGGACGGCGACGGTGCTCAAGACCGACGACGCCGGTGCGGTCATGGAGCTCGACGACGGCACCACGATCACGGCCAAGGTCGTCATCGTCACCGCCGGGATCGGCAAGTTCACGCCCCGGCCGCTGCCGGCCGGCGAGGGCTGGGCCGACCGGGGCCTGGTGTTCTTCGTGCCCTCCTTCGCGGAGTACGCCGGCCGCGACGTCGTCATCGTCGGCGGCGGCGACAGCGCCTTCGACTGGGCCCACCACCTCGAGCCGATCGCGGCCTCGGTCACCCTCGTCCACCGCCGCGACCAGTTCCGCGCCCACCGGGCCACCGTCGAGGCGGTGCTGGCCTCGCGCGTCGAGGTGGTCACCAAGGCGCAGGTGACCCGGCTGCTGGGGGAGCACCACGTCGAGGCGGTCGAGATCACCACCAGCGACGGCGAGGTCAGCACCCGACCGGCGCAGTCGGTGGTCGCCTCGCTGGGCTTCGTGGCCGACCTGAGCGCGATGAAGGAGTGGGGCCTGGAGTTCTCCGGCCGCCACGTCGCCGTCGACACCGCGATGCGGACCAACCTGCCGCGGGTGCTGGCCGCGGGCGACATCACCGACTACCCCGGCAAGGTGCGGCTGATCGCGGTCGGCTTCGGCGAGGTCGCCACAGCGGTCAACAACGCGGCGGTGCTGATCGACCCCGACGCCCACGTCTTCCCCGGCCACAGCAGCGAGGACTCGTAGGTCCCGACGGGCGCGACCGCCCGGCAGACGGGCTCGGCCGCC
>NZ_LMRF01000006.1:0-95593 GCF_001424755.1 Marmoricola sp. Leaf446 | reverse complement strand
CCCCCCCCCAGGAGGCTCCCTTCGTGCGCATCGCGTTGACGTCCTACCGCAGCAAGCCGCACGTCGGCGGCCAGGGGGTCTACGTCCGGCACCTGAGCCGTGAACTCGTCGCCCTGGGCCACGACGTCGAGGTCTTCTCCGGCCAGCCCTACCCCGAGCTCGACCCGGGGGTGCGGCTGACCGCGGTGCCGAGCCTCGACCTCTACCGCGAGCCCGACCCGTTCCGCACGCCGCGGCCCTCGGAGCTGCGCGACCTGGTCGACCTCAGCGAGGTGCTGGAGATGTGGACGGCCGGGTTCCCCGAGCCACGCACCTTCAGCCGCCGGGTCGCACGGGTGCTCGCCGGGCGCGTCGAGGACTTCGACGTGGTGCACGACAACCAGACGCTCGGCCACGGCATGCTCGACGTGCAGCGGCTGCTGCCGATGGTCACCACCGTGCACCACCCGATCACCGTCGACCGCGACGTCGACCTCGCCGCGGCGCCGAGCCGTCGCCGCCGGCTGACGCTGCGCCGGTGGTACTCCTTCCTGCGGATGCAGGGCGCGGTCGCCCGTGCCTGCGAGAGCGTCGTCACCGTCTCGGAGTCCAGCCGCCGCGACATCGTGCGCGACTTCGGGGTCGACTCCGACCGGGTGACGGTGGTCCCGCTCGGCGTGGACGCCGGCTTCGTCCCGCCGACCACGCCCCGGGTCCCGGGCCGGATCCTGGCCATGGCCAGCGCCGACGCCCCGATGAAGGGCATCGCGACGCTGCTGGAGGCCTTCGCCAAGCTGCGCGTCGAGCGCGACGTCCACCTGCTGCTGGTCACCCGCCCGGTGCCGGGCGGGCGCACCGAGCAGCTGCTCGAGAGCCTCGGGATCGCCGACCACGTGTCGTTCGTCCACGGGCTCGGCGACGCCGAGCTGGTCGAGGTGATGGGCTCGGCCGAGCTGGCCTGCGTGCCCTCGCTCTACGAGGGCTTCTCGCTGCCCACCGCCGAGCTGATGGCGTGCGAGACCCCGCTCGTGGTGAGCCGTGCCGGAGCGATCCCCGAGGTCGTCGGGCCCGACGGGGAGTGCGCCGACCTGGTCGCCCCCGGGGACGTCGGCGAGCTGGAGCTCGCGCTCGCCGCCCTGCTCGACGACCCCGACCGACGGGCCCGGATGGGCGCCGCGGGCCGGCGCCGGGTGCTGGAGCGGTTCAGCTGGCGGGCGGTGGCCGAGGCGACCGTCGCGGCGTACGAGGACGTGGTCCGGGCGCGCACGCCCGGACCTGAGCACGCACAGGAGGACGCAGGATGCTGACCGTCGACTTCGACCGGCTCGGGCTCCGCCCCGGGGAGCGGGTCATCGACATGGGCTGCGGCGCCGGGCGCCACGCCTACGAGATGTACCGCCGCGGCGCCGACGTGATCGCGCTCGACCAGGACGCCGACGAGCTCTCGGGGGTCTCGGAGATCTTCGCCGCGATGCGCGAGGCCGGCGAGGTGCCGGCCGGCGGGGAAGCGGACACCAAGCAGGGCGACGCCCTCCAGCTGCCGTTCGCCGACGGCGAGTTCGACCGGGTGGTGGCCTCGGAGGTGCTCGAGCACATCCCCGACGACGTCACCGCGATCCGCGAGCTGGTGCGGGTGCTGCGCCCCGGCGGCACCATGGCCGTGACAGTGCCGCGCTGGCTGCCCGAGCGGATCTGCTGGGCGCTGTCGGACGAGTACCACGCCAACGAGGGCGGGCATATCCGGATCTACACCGGCACCGAGCTGGTCGGCAAGCTCGAGGCGGCCGGCATGGTCCACGAGGGCACCGACCACGCCCACGCGCTGCACGCGCCGTACTGGTGGATCAAGTGCGCCGTGGGCACGACGAAGGAGCGCCACCCGCTCGTGCGCGCCTACCACCAGCTGCTGGTCTGGGACATCATGAGGACGCGCGGCGTCAGCGTGCTGACCCGCGCCGCCGAGCGGGCGCTGAACCCGCTGATCGGCAAGAGCATGGTCCTCTATGTCCGCAAGCCGGCATGAGCGCGACCCACCCGGTCCCGGCGCTGCCCGGGCTGCTGAGCGCCGAGCAGGTCGTGGCCACCGCCCGGTCGATCACCCGCACCCAGGAGCCCGACGGGGCGATCCCGTGGAGCCCCGGCGCGCAGACCGACGTCTGGAACCACGTCGAGGCGGCCATGGGTGCGCTGGTCGGCGGCGAGGTGGCGACCGCCGAGGCGGCGTACGACTGGTGCGCGCGGTGGCAGCGACCCGACGGCTCGTGGCCGATGCGGATCGTGCAGGGCCGCGTCGAGGACGCCAGCGGCGAGACCAACATGTGCGCCTACCTCGCGGTCGGGCTGTGGCACCACTGGCGGCTGCGCCGCGACCTGGCCTACGTCGAGCGGCTGTGGCCGGTCGTGCGGGCCGGGCTGGACTACGTCGTCGGCCTGCAGCTGCCGTGGGGCGGCATCGCCTGGTCCCAGGAGTACGACGGGGACCGACCCGCCCGCGTGAACCGCGACGCCCTCGTCGCCGGGTCGTCGAGCATCTACCAGGCGTTAAGGGCCGGGGTGGCCCTGGCCGAGCTGGTGGGGGAGCCGCAGCCCGACTGGGAGCTCGCCGGTGGACGCCTGGGCCACGCGCTGCGCGAGCACCGCGAGCTGTTCCTGGACAAGCGCACCTACGCCATGGACTGGTACTACCCGGTGCTGGGCGGCGCCGTCCGCGGGGCCGCCGGCAACGCGCTGGTCGAGGCCCGCTGGGACGACTTCGTGGTGCCCGGGCTGGGCATCCGGTGCGTCGACACCAACCCGTGGGTGACCGGGGCAGAGACCTGCGAGCTGGTGCTGTCGCTGGACTGCCTGGACGACACCGAGCGCGCCACCCGGCTGCTCGCCGACGTGCAGCACCTGCGCAACGACGAGGGCGGCTACTGGACCGGCTACGTCTACGAGGACGAGGTGGTCTGGCCGCGCGAGGAGACGACCTACACCGCGGCCGCGGTCGTGCTGGCCGTCGACGCGCTCTCGCGGACCACGCCGGGCTCGGGGATCATGCGCGGCGAGGACCTGGCGCCGCCGTTCGAGGAGCTGGCCCTGGAGTGCGGCTGCGCCGAGGGCGCCTCAGCCGACGTCCTCGCCCGCTGAGCCGGCGTCGCGCCGCAGCACCCGCATCGACCCGACCGTCTCCACCGGGGTGAAGCAGCCGCTCGCCACCGCCCGCTCCCAGACGTGGAAGGGCGCCTGGCCGCCGTCCTCAGGACGCTCGAAGACGTCGTGCACGACCAGCACCCCGCCGGGCCGCACCCAGCGCGCGAACCCGGTGTAGTCGGCCTGCGCGTGCTCCTCGGCGTGCCCGCCGTCGACGAACAGCAGCGCCAACGGGGTGCGCCAGTGCGCCGAGACGGTGGTGGAGCGACCGATCACCGCCACCACCTCGGCCTCGAGCCCGGCGTCGTGCAGGGTGCGGCGGAAGCGGGGCAGCGTGTCCATCAAGCCGGTGCGGGGGTCCACGAGCGAGGCGTCGTGGTGCTCCCAGCCGGCCTGGTTCTCCTCCGAGCCGCGGTGGTGGTCCACGGTGAAGACCACGCTGCCGCTCACCCGGGCGGCCGCGCCGAGGTAGATCGCGGACTTGCCGCAGTAGGTCCCGACCTCGAGCCCGGGGCCCTCGGCGAGGTGCCTCACCGCCGTGCGGTGCAGCAGGTCGCCCTCGTCCTCGGGCATGAAGCCGGTGGCGGCGCGGGCGTGCTCCAGCAGGGCCGGGTCCATCGCGGCGTCCAGCGGCGGGCCGGCGCTCACGCGCTGGCCGAGGTGGTGCCGGTGCCCTGCTCGGTCCGCTCGCGGCTCCACACGGCACGGTGGTGCAGCAGCCACCGCTCGACGGCCCGCACGGTGTGCTGGCTGCGGATCGAGCTGAAGACCTCGAACGCGTGGTGGGCGCCCGGCAGCTCGGCGTACGTCACGCTCGCGCGGCTGACCTCGCGCAGCCGGGCGACGAACGCGCGGGCCTGGCGGACGTCGACGAGCGTGTCGGCGTCGCCGTGGAGGACGAAGAAGTCGGGCGCCTCGGGGGTGACCCGGGCCAGCGGCGAGGCCTGCTCGAAGATCTCGAGGTCCTCGGCCGGGTCGCGCTGGAAGACCTTGGGGCCGAGGAACTTGTCGCGCATGGCGACGGCCGGCTTGTCGCCGGTCAGTCCGCCCACGTCGTAGACGCCGTAGAACGGGACGCAGGCGGCGACGCTGGTGTCGGCGTCCTCGAAGCCGGGCTGCCACTGGCGCTCGTGGGGCGTCAGCGCGGCCAGCGAGGCGAGGTGACCGCCGGCGGAGCCCCCGGTGAGGACGAGGTAGTCCGGGTCGCCGCCGTACTCCTCGACGTGCTCGCGCACCCAGGCCAGGGCGTGCTTGACGTCGACGACCTGGGCCGGGAAGGGGTGCTTGGGGGCGAGCCGGTAGTTCAGCGCGACGCAGACCCAGCCGCGCCGGGCCATCCGGTTCATCAGCAGCAGGCCCTGGGTCTCCTTGCTGCCCAGCGTCCAGGCGCCGCCGTGGACCTGCACCAGCACCGGCGCCCGGTCGAGGTCGACGCCGGAGGGGCGGTAGACGTCGAGCCGGGCACGCCGGGCCTCGACGCCCGGGACGTAGGAGACGTCGCGGACGACCTCCACGTCCGGGTCGTCGAGGCGGAACGGGTGGGCCAGCTCGCGCAGGTGCAGCCGGAGGTCCTCGCGGGTCGGCGGCTCGTCGAGGACCTCGAGGTAGTCGGCCCCGAGGTCGTCGTCGAGGGTGGACTCGATGCGGCGCGCCGAGCGCAGCGACTCGCGCACCATCAGCCCGAGCCCGGCGGTCGTGACCGCGGCCATGGCCAGCCCCGCAGCGTCGGGGTGGCCGCGGCGACCACGGCGCAGCGTCACCTCGGCCGCGGCGTCGAGCGCGGTGGTGGCGAGCAGCTGCGGAGCCAGCTCGCTGGTCATCCAGCCGGCGACGAAGGCCGGGACCCCGGCCCCGACGTTGCGCAGCGGGCGCAGCGCGTTGGCGGTCAGGGCGAGGGCGAGCAGCTGCCGGTGGCGGAGCGACATGGCGGTCACGCTACCGAATTGCGTTCAGTAGCGGGTGTCGGGTCTCGACGGCCCGCCCGGCGGGTGCTCGTCAGCGGCGCGGGCGGGGGCCGTCGGCCTGCGCGGGCGCGGCGGGCGTCGCGCCACGGTGCCACGCCGGTCCCTGTCCCCGCTAGACTCGGCCGCTGTGCCTGCACGACCCCCGGGTCGCGCCGGTGCCCCCACGACCCCTCGAAGAGACGCGAGATCCTCCGCATGGCGACGACGAACGACCTCAAGAACGGCATGGTGCTCAAGCTGGACGGCCAGCTCTGGCAGGTCATGTGGTTCCAGCACCACAAGCCCGGCAAGGGCGGCGCGGTCGTCCGCACCAAGATCAAGAACATCGAGTCGGGCAAGACGGTCGACAAGACCTTCAACGCCGACGTCAAGGTCGAGGTCGCCTCGGTCGACAAGCGCACGATGCAGTACCTCTACAACGACGGCACGTCCTACGTCTTCATGGACACCGGCACCTACGACCAGCTCGAGGTCGCGCCCGAGATCGTCGGCGACGCGTCGAACTTCATGCTGGAGAACCAGGAGGCGATCGTGGCCACCAACGACGGTCGTGTCCTCTACATCGAGCTGCCGGCCTCGGTCGAGCTCGAGGTCACCTACACCGAGCCGGGCCTGCAGGGCGACCGCTCCACCGGCGGCACCAAGCCCGCCACCGTGGAGACGGGTGCCCAGGTCAGCGTCCCGCTGTTCATCACCACCGGCGAGCGGATCAAGGTCGACACCCGCGACTCCTCCTACCTGGGTCGCGTCAGCTCCTGATGGCGGCACGCTCCAAGGCCCGCAAGCGGGCGCTCGACGCGGTGTACGCCGCGGACATGCGCTCCCGCCCGCCGGCCGAGCTGCTGGCCGAGCAGGCCGAGAACGGCCCGGTCAACGAGTACACCCAGCGGCTGGTCGACGGCGTCCACGAGCACCGCCACCGCCTCGACGAGGTGATCACCGACTACGCCCAGGGCTGGACGCTGCGGCGGATGCCGGCCGTGGACCGCAACGTGCTGCGACTGGCCGTCTTCGAGATCCTCTTCGTCGACGACGTGCCCGACGCCGTCGCGGTCTCCGAGGCGCTCAAGCTGGTCGGGGACCTGTCCACCGACGAGTCGCCCGCCTTCGTCAACGGGGTCCTGGGCAACATCGTCCGCGACCGCGAGCAGCTGGTCGGCCAGGCCTAGCCGGTGCGCGGTCCGGCGGTGCTGCCGAGGTCGCTGCTGGCCGCGCTCCTGGTGGCGCTGACGGGCGGGCTGCTCGGGTGCACCGGCACCGACCGGCCGGGGGAGCGCCCGGTCGGGCCCGCGGACGCGTCGTCTGCGTCCGCGTCTGCGCCGTCGGGGACGGTCGCCGGTTGCGCGGTGGCCGGGTTCGAGCCCACCGAGCGCACCGACGTACGCCGGGGGACGCGCGTGGTCGTCTACGCGCTGCCCCTCACCCTCGGTCCGGGCCGGCGCGGCCGCGTGCCGGTGACGCTGCGACGGGTGCTCGACCTGCGCCCGGGAGTGCGCGCCCCCGACGACGACCGCGTCGACGCGGTCGTGCTGCGCCGGGTGGCGGCGCGGCTGCCGGGCGGGTCGACCGGGCCGTTGTCGGAGACCTTCGCGACGCGGCTGCAGGTGTCGCGGGCGGCGCCGCGCCCCCGCCGGGTGGTGGCGTACGCCGCGACGCGTGCCCGCCCCTTCCACTGGACCGCGCGGGTCTGCGGGCCGCCGACCACGACCGACGGCTCGGCCGCCGAGGTCGCGGGCACCGGGCTGCTCGTGGGCCGCTTCACCACCGGCCGCGTGGCGTGCGACGCGGCGGGCAGGGCGACCGCCCGCCGCGACGCCGTCGCCCGCCAGGTGGTCGCCCGGTGCGGCTGAACGCGCCGCCGGGGACCGAGTCGCGCGCCGCCGGGGGCGACTCCGGCACAATGCCGCAGGTGACCTCGCCCAAGCCCGCCGACCCGACCTCGTCCCCGCGCTCGCTGGCCGGTCTCCCCGAGGACTGGACGGCCCGGCTGCCGCAGCTCGACGACCTCGGCGCGCTGGTCGAGCTGCGCGGCGCCGACAAGCGGCCCTGGACCGGCTCGGCGTCGGTGGACCGCGAGGCCGTCGAGTCCGAGGTCGCCGGACCCGCGTCCTGGACCCGCCGCCAGGTCGTGCTGGTGGACCCCGACTCCCGGGTGCGCGGCTGGGTGGTCGTCCACGACCGGGCCGCGGGCCGCACCATGCTGCACGTCTACGTCGACCGCGCGCTCGACCGGGACGTGCAGGACCGCGTCGCCGACGCGGCGTACGCCTTCGTCGCGGAGCAGGCGGCCGAGATCTGCCGGCTGCGCGGGACCACCGCGACCCGGCTCGACGCCAGTCCCTTCGCCGAGGACGAGGTGCAGCGCGACTGGCTGCGCGCCGCGGGCTACGAGCTGCGCCGCACCTGGCTGCAGATGTCGCGCCCGGTGGTGCCCTCGGAGGCCGACGAGCTGCCGGCCCCGCGCGAGGGCGTCACCATCCGCCGCGTCGACAGCCACGAGAACGACCTGCCGGTGGCGGGCGACCTGCAGATCGTGCACGAGATGCTGGAGAGCTCCTTCGAGGACCACTTCAACTCCTACCGCGAGAGCTTCCCCGAGTTCGTGCAGCGGCTGCGCGAGGACCCCGGCCACCGCTGGGACCACTGGTGGCTGGCCTTCGTCGAGGTCGACGGTCGCCGGCTCGCCGCCGGAGCCGTGGTGAGCACCGTGCTGCCGGAGGGGTCGGCTGGTCACGAGGGCAGCTACGTCGACTACATCGGCGTCCACCGCGACGCCCGGGGCCGCGGTGTGGCCAAGGCGCTGCTCCACACCGTGATCGCCGACGCCGCACGCCGCGGCCGCGACCGGGTGGGGCTCGAGGTCGACGACGACTCCCCGACGGGCGCCGACGGCCTCTACACCTCGATGGGGTGGACCACCGACTACGTCACCGAGTCGTGGTTCCGCGACCTGGAGATCGAGCAGCCCGACGGCGCGACGCCGTGAACGACGACGTCCAGGCCCTGGGCGAGCAGGCCGAGCGCAGCACCTCCCTGGACCACCTGGTCCGGGCCGGGATGGTCGCCTACGGCGTGGTCCACCTCCTGCTGGGGTGGCTCTGCGTCCAGCTCGCGCTCGGCGGGCCCAACGAGGACGCCAGCACCGACGGCGCGTTCCACACCCTGGCCCGCCAGCCCTTCGGCCGCACCATGGTGTGGGCGGTCGCCCTGGGCATGCTGCTGCTCGTCGTCTGGCGCGTGGTCGAGGCCGGGTTCGGCCACCGCGACCAGGGCGACGAGCGGACGAGGAAGCGTCTCGTCTCCGTCGGCAAGGCCGTGGTGTACGCCGCCATCGGCTTCACCGCGGTCAAGGTCGCCGTGGGTCGCGGCTCGGGGAGGTCGGGCGGCTGGACCGCCACCGTGATGGGCTGGCCCGGCGGGCAGTGGGTGGTCGCGCTCGCGGGCCTCGCTGTCCTGGCGTACGCCGCGACGCTGCTGCGCAAGGGCTGGACCCGCTCCTTCACCGAGGAGATCACGGCCCGCGGCCAGGCCGGTGACCTCGGCACCGCGTTCGTGAGGGTCGGCCAGGTCGGCCACGTCGGCAAGGGCCTCTCGCTGGCGCTGGTCGGCCTGCTCACGGTCGTGGCCGGCGTCACCCACCGCTCCGGCAAGGGCGGTGGCCTCGACCAGGCGCTGCAGCAGGTCCTCCAGGAGCCGTACGGCGCCGTGCTCATCGGGCTCGTGGGCGTGGGCCTGTGGTGCTTCGGCGCCTGGTGCTTCGTCCTCGCCCGCCACCACGACCGGTGAGCCGGGCAGCGCGCAGCCGCCACCGGTTCGCCGGCCACATCGCCGGCGTCGGCTCGAGCAGCGGCGTCCGGGTCGTGGTGGGCCACTGGCCGCGCAGCCCGCTGGGTTCCTTCACCGACGTGATGGTCGCCGAGGCCGACGGCACCCGGGTCCTGCTGGCGCCCGACCCCGACGTGGCCGACTTCGTGGCCCGGACCTACCGCTTCGACCGGGTGGTGATCGCCCCGGTGACGGCCCAGGTGTCCAGGCGGGCCTGGCGGGTCGAGGGCCCGGAGCTC
The DNA here is from genome assembly GCF_001424755.1 of Marmoricola sp. Leaf446. GTDB lineage: Bacteria > Actinomycetota > Actinomycetes > Propionibacteriales > Nocardioidaceae > Marmoricola. The sequence continues at coordinate 86,454 of NZ_LMRF01000006.1, read as the reverse complement.
TCGCTGCGCCTCGACCTCGGCCGTCGTACGCCGCTGGGCCGGCTGCTGCGGCTCGTGCCGCGGCCGCTCGCCACCGCGCCGTGGTGGTCGGGCCTGACCGACCCGGTCGCCCGCGTCGTCCTGCGTGGCGTGCGCACCCGGGGCAGTGCCGGCCACGGCCGGCGCGAGTTCTACGGCGCCACCGACCTGCACGCCGTGACCGGGCTGAGCGGCCGCTGGCGCGGCGAGGACCTCGGCACGCTGGCGCCGGTGGCCCCCGAGCCCGGGTTCGGCTTCGGGTCGACCCCGGAGCGGCCCTCGGTCACCGCGGTGACCACGACGGTCGAGGTTCCGGCCGCCTCGGGGCGGGTGCCAGACTCCGGAGCATGACGACGACGTGCGACGTGGTGGTGGTGGGGCTCGGCCCCGGTGGTGAGGCGACGGCGACGCAGCTGGCGGGGGCGGGTCTCGACGTGGTCGGGATCGACGAGCGCCTCGTGGGCGGCGAGTGTCCCTACTACGGCTGCATCCCCAGCAAGATGATCATCCGGGCGGCCGACGCGCTCGCCGAGGCCGGGCGGGTCTCCGACCTCGCCGGCAGCGCCGAGGTGCGGCCCGACTTCGCGGTGGTGGCCCGCCGGATCAGCGAGGAGGCCACCGACGGCTGGGACGACCAGGTCGCCGTCGACCGGCTCGTCGACGCCGGCGTCCGCTTCGTGCGCGGCCACGCCCGCCTGACCGGCCCACGCACCGTCGAGGTGGGCGGCGAGGTCTACGAGGCCCGTCGCGGGGTGGTGCTCAACCCGGGCACGTCGCCCAGCGCGCCCCCGGTCGACGGGCTGGCGGACACGCCGTACTGGACCAACCGCGAGGTGCTGCGCGCCGAGTCGGCCCCCGCCTCGATGATCGTGATCGGCGGTGGCCCCATCGGGGCCGAGCTGGCCCAGGCCTTCTCCCGGTTCGGCACCCGGGTCACGGTGCTCGAGCGCGGTCCCCGGCTGCTGGGCCCCGAGGAGCCGGAGACCGGCGACCTGCTCGGCCAGGTCTTCGCCGCCGAGGGCATCCAGGTGCTCGCCGACGTCGACATCCAGCACGTGTCCTACGCCGACGGGCGCTTCGCCGTCCGGCTGGCCGACCAGACCGTCGAGGCCGAGAAGCTGCTGGTGGCCGCCGGGCGTCGACCCAACTTCGACGACCTCGGCCTGGAGACCGTCGGGCTCGACCCGGCCGCGCGCTCCCTCGAGGTCGACGACCGGATGCGCGCCGGCGAGGGCCTGTGGGCCATCGGCGACGTGGTCGGCCACGGCGCCTGGACGCACCTGTCGATGTACCAGTCCGCGATCTGCGCCGCCGACGTCCTGGAGCAGGACGACGCGCCGCGCGCGGACTACCGCGCGGTGCCGCACGTGACCTTCACCGACCCCGAGGTCGGCGGCGTCGGCATGACCGAGCAGCAGGCCCGCGACGCCGGCATCACCGTCCGCGTCGGCACCCAGGACATGTCGGCCAACTCGCGCGGCTGGATCAACCGGGCGCAGGGCCTGGTCAAGGTCATCGAGGACGCCGACCGCGGGGTGCTCGTCGGCGCCACCGTGATGGGTCCGACCGGCGGCGACGTCCTGGGGATGCTCACCACCGCGGTGCACGCCGAGATCCCGACGACGACGCTGCGCTCGATGATCTACGCCTTCCCTACGATGCACCGCGCCGTCGAGGAAGCCCTCAAGGACCTCGACGCGTGAGCGCCCTCGGAGCGACCCCCGGTCCGCCGGACGGTCCCCAGGAGCCCGGCCCCCAGAACGCGCTCGAGCAGCTGCTCGTCCACGCGGCCGAGCACCCCGGGGACCGCGAGGCGGGCCCCGCCTTCGTCGCGGCGTTCATGGACGCCTCGGTCGGCGTGCCCGGGACCGTGCAGGACGGCGGCTTCGTGCCGCTCGTGACCGAGCTGTCCGAGCGCCGTCGGGCCGGCCTGGCGTTCACCCACCCCTCGCGCGGGGCCTGGTGGGGCCGGCAGTGGACCCAGACCCAGGGCGAGATGCCGCCCGGCTTCGAGGTGCGCGGCACGACCGGTCGCGACCTGATGCGCCAGCTCGTCGGGCACAACCTGGGCCTGGTGCTCAACCCGGCCAACCGGCACGGCAAGGAGTTCCTGGTCGCCGAGATGTCCGACCTGCTCGCCGGGGTCGACCCGGGCACGACCCACCGGGTCGCGCAGCAGGGCTCCTCGGTCGAGGTGGGCGAGCCGGCGTACGTCCCCGAGGGGCTGGTGGAGCGGCTGCGCGACGGTTTCGTCGCGCTCGGCGGGGTGGCGACGGCGTCGCTGGGCTGGATCCGCTACGAGGACGGCCTGCAGGGCTACCTGCTGGGCGTCACGACCTCGCGGCCGCGCGACGAGGTGCTCCCGGTGGTCGAGCGGTGCGTGGAGGTCCTGGAGGGCCGCACGCTCGACGTCACCGTCGGGCCGCCCGGCGCCACCCTGCTCACCGCGCACGTGCCGCCCTTCCTGACCGCCTGAGGCACGCTCAGACCAGCCGGAGCCGCCGCTCGCGGAGCCGGTCGTACGCCGGTCGGCAGGCCTCGGCGACGGCGCGGTCGTGCGCCCCGAGCTCGACCTCGCGCGCACGCCACGGCTCGAAGCCGGTCGAGCGCAGCACCGCGTCGTACCAGTGCGGCGCCCAGACGCCGTCGGAGTCCCGCGGACCGGCGGGCCAGTGCAGCATGCGGTCGGTGAACGGGATGCCGAGCCAGCCGCAGAGCCACCGCAGGTGCGCCTCGGGGTCGCGCAGGAAGTCGCCGGCGTCGACGACCGGCACGTCGTCGGGCAGCACCTCGAGCAGCCGCTCCTGCTGGAGCAGGCCGATGTCCTCGGGCTCGCAGCTCTCCCGGGAGCGGACGTAGGAGGCCACCACCTCGGCCGGGTCGCGCACGAGCAGCACGTTGCGGAACGCCGCGACCCAGTCGAGCTCCATGTCGGGGAGCAGGTGGTGGGTCATGTGCTTGGCGTAGTGGACCGGCGCCCCCACCGGGCGGCCGAGGTCGGCCACGACGCGGCGCCAGTCGGTGGGCTGGGAGGCGATCACCTCCTCGCGGCCGGGGTGGTCGAGCCCGGTGGCGGTGAGGTACGCCGCGTAGAGCGGCTCGTCGACCACGACGGTGTCGGGCCGGTTCTCCCAGGAGCGCATCATCGCCGTGGAGAGGTTGCGCGGGCCGCTCCACATCGCCACCCGGACGGTGGGCCGCCCCGCGCCGCTGCTGCTCACCGGGCCGCCCGCGAGGCCACGTCCTCGGCGACGAGCTCCTGGTAGAGGCCCTGCAGCCGCTTCACCACCGGGCCGCGGGCGCCGGTGCCGATGGTGCGGCCGTCGACGGTGCGCACCGGGACGACGCCGGCGAAGGTGCCGGTCACGAACGCCTCGGCCGCGTTGTAGACGTCGGTGAGGCTGAAGGTCCGCTCGCGCGCGGGCAGGTCGTGGCGGCGGCAGACCTCGAGCACGTTGGCGCGGGTGATGCCGCCCAGGCAGTAGCGGCCGTCGGAGGTCCACACCTCCCCGGCCCGGGTGACGAGGAAGAAGTGGGTGCTGTTGCAGGTGGCCACGAAGCCGTCGGGGTCGAGCATCAGCGCCTCGTCGGCACCGGCGGTGTAGGCCTGGATGCAGGCCGTGACGTCGTTGAGCTTGCTGTGGGCGTTGAGCCGGGGGTCGAGCGTGTCGGGGTGGGCGCGTCGCACGTGGGTGGTGAACAGCGTGATGCCCTCGGTCACGGTGGCCGGCAGCGGCTCCTTGTGCTCGGCGATCGCCACCACGGTCGCGGGGCCGACGGTGACCCGCGGGTCCTGGTAGGGCGTCGACTTCACCCCGCGCGTGACCATCAGCCGCACGTGGACGCCGTCGAGCATGTCGTTGGCCCGCAGCGTCGCGTAGACCGCCTCGGTCAGCTGCTCCCGGGTCGGCAGGTCGATGAGCAGCGCCCGCGCGCCCTCCTCGAGCCGGTCGAGGTGCTGCTCGAGGAAGACCGGATGGCCGCCGCTGACCCGCAGTCCCTCCCAGACCCCGTCGCCCAGCACGAACCCGGAGTCGAACACCGAGACGACCGCGCGTGCGCGGGGGAGCAGCTCGCCGTCGACCCAGACCAGGACGTCGTCGTTGCGGGGGTCGCCGGAGGAGTGCTGGGTGCCGGTGGTGCTGCCGGTGGTGCTGCCCGTGGTGCTGCCCGTGGTGCTGTCGGTGGTGCGACCGGTCGGCGTCGGGGTGCTCGTCATGGCGTCACCCTAGGAGCCGGCCGGGGCCGACCGTCCCGGGTGGCCGCCGCGGAGCTGGGCGCGGCGTGCCCCCGCCACGAGGAGCGCGGCGAGCGCCAGCACCAGGACCGGCAACCGGGTGCCGGCGACCGGCTGCAGCGAGGTCAGCATCAGCGGCAGCCCGAAGCCGACGTAGGTCGCGACGTAGAAGGTGCCGGTCAGCGTGCCCCGGCGCGCCGGGGGAGCCAGCGTCTCGACGTCGAGCAGGCCCTCGCGCAGGCACAGGCCGTACGCCGTCCCGAGCACCACGCAGCTGAGCGCGAACAGCGGCAGCGCGATCCGCTCCCCGGCGAGCGCGACCAGGGCGAAGCCGGCCGCCGCCGTCAGCGCCCCGGCGACCCCGGCGCCGGGTCCCCACGACCGGGCGCGCGCGACGGTCTGCACGGCAATGCCGCTGCCCAGCGCGAGCGCGGCGGCCACGCCCACCAGCAGCGGACCGTCGACCCCGGGCGGCAGCCGGGTCGGCAGCGTGACGATGCTCAGCGCGACGCTCGCGAAGACCAGCACGCCCACGGGCAGCGACCAGGCCAGCGCGGTGCGGGCGTCGTGGTGCTCCAGCGTGGGCACCGGCCCGCCCCCGGCGTCGCGCAGCCGGCGTGACGCGGGCGCGCTGGTGGCCGCGGCCCAGCCGATCGCGGCCAGCGAGAGCGCGATCGAGAGCACGAACGGCGTCACCAGCGGGGCGGGTGCGAGCTGGGCCAGGGCGCCCGACACCAGCGGCCCGACGGCGAAGCCGGTCGTCAGGAACACCCCGGCCAGCACGGTGCCGGTCGCCGCACCGAGGTCGCCGGCCCACGCGGTCCCGGCGCCGAAGGTCAGCCCCGCCCCGAGGCCCACCACCAGCCGGCCCACGAGCAGCCCGGCGGGGTCGTGGAAGGCCATCAGCACCACGGTCCCGGCGACGACGAGCCCCGCGCCGGGGAGCACCACCCACGCCCGGCCGACCCGGTCCGAGAGCGCGCCGCCGCCGAACAGGCCGGGGAGCAGCGCGATGGCGTAGGCGCCGAACGCCGCGTCGAGCAGCGCGGTCGAGAACCCCTCCTGCTCGGCCAGCACGGGGATCACCGAGGCGAACAGGTTGGCGGCCCAGCCCGCGGTCATCAGCACGGCCAGGACGCCGGGGAGGCCGCGGGGGAGGCCGCGGGGCAGGTGGCGGGGCCGGTGGCGGGCCCGGTGGCCGGTCCGGTCGCCGGTCCGGTCGCTGGATGGGTCCTGGGGGAGTCGCACCGGGCGATGGTGCCAGGTCGGTCGGGTCGGTCAGGTCGCTCGGGTCGTGGCGTCCGGCGGTGCGGTGCTCAGCAGGGTGCGGGTCCAGAGGTCGGCCAGCTGGGCGGCGTACTGCTCGGGGGTGCGGCGGGTGGTGGCCAGCACGTAGTGCTCGGGTCCGCCGGTGGTCCACAGCAGGTGGGCCACGTCGTCGTCGGTGAGGTCGGCGCGCAGCTCGCCGGTCGCCCGGAGCTCGCCGGCGAGCACGGTCATGCCGGCGCGGCGCCGCTCGCCCAGCGCGGTCCAGGTGTCGCGGCAGGCCGGGTCCGTGGCGGCGGCGGTCCGCAGCGCCTCGGCCAGGGGGGCGGTGGCGGGCCAGCGACGACCCAGCGCCCCGGCGTACGCCGTGAGCTTGGCCGCCGCCCCCCGGGCCGCGCGCACCTCGGCGACGTAGTCACGCTGCTCTGCCGGCACCGCGTCGGTGCCACCGCTGAGCGCCAGGTCGTGGGCGGCCAGCAGCAGCGCCGGCTTGCGGCCGACCGAGGCGTAGACGGTGTCGAGCGAGAAGCCGGCCCGGGCCGCCACGGCGGCGACCGTCGTCGCGTCGTACCCCTGGGCGGTGAAGAGGTCGTGGGCGGCCGCCGTCACCGCGCGTCGGGTGGCGGCCGCCTGCTCCTGGCGCAGCGGCGAGCGGTAGGTCCGGGCATTGACGGGGTCGGGCACGGGGCCTAGGTTAGCAATTCATCCGATCCGACTTCGGATCGATTCTGGAGGCCGCCATGAGCCCGTCCGTCGTCGTGCACCGCACCGGTCAGGGGCCCGGCACCTGGGCGATGGGCTCGCTCTTCGAGCACCTCGTCGGGGCGCAGCAGACCGACGGCCTGCTCGGCATGTCCCTGGTCACCCAGCCGCCGGGCACCGCCACCCCGCTGCACCGCCACACCGCCGAGGCCGAGGCGCTGTTCGTGCTCGAGGGCCGGGTCGACTACCGGGCGGGCGAGGAGCTCCACGAGCTGGCCGACGGCGACTTCCTCTACCTGCCGCTCGGGGTGCCCCACGCCTTCCGGATCCGCGGGCAGCGTCCGGCGCGGCTGCTCTCGCTGACCGTGCCCGGTGGGCTGATGGGCCTCTACGACGAGGTGGGCGTGCCGGCGTCCGAGCTGCGCCTGCCCGGCCCCGGCGAGGGACGGCCGGTGCCCCAGGAGATCGGCCGGTGGAACGAGGTGGGGCCGCGCTACGGGCTCGAGGTGCTCGGTCCGCCACTGCCGGAATGAGCCCCGGGGCCGGGGTCGGGCGGCTGCTACAGTCCCTCGCGATCGACATCCTTTAACGAGCCGTCCCGTGAGGCGGAGAAGGAGGTCCGGCCCCTGTGGCGCACCCCCCGGCCGACGTGCCCGACCCATCCGCCGAGGTCCCCGAGGTGCCTGAGGCCCCCGAGGGGTCCCGCACCGTCCTCGACGCCCACGACATCGCCCGGGCGCTGACCCGGATCTCCCACGAGCTGCTGGAGCGCAACAAGGGCTCCGAGGACCTCGTCCTGCTCGGCATCCCGACCCGCGGCACCCACCTCGCGACCCGGCTCGCCGAGCGCATCGCCCGGGTCGAGGGCACCGACGTGCCGACCGGCACGCTCGACGTGACGATGTACCGCGACGACCTGCGTCGCCAGCCCACCCGCGGCCCCCAGCACACCGCGCTCCCGCCCGGCGGCATCGACGGCAAGACCGTCGTGCTCGTCGACGACGTCCTCTACTCCGGCCGCACGGTGCGCGCCGCGCTGGACGCGATGAACGACCTCGGCCGGCCCGCGACCGTGCGGCTGGCCGTGCTCGTGGACCGCGGGCACCGCGAGCTGCCGATCCGCGCCGACCACGTCGGCAAGAACCTCCCCAGCGCCCGCAGTGAGCGTGTGATGGTGCGGCTCGAGGAGTCCGACGGCTACGACGTGGTGCGCATCGCCCCGAGCCCCGGCGACGCCCTGCTGCACCCGGGGGAGGGCTCGTGAACAAGCACCTGCTCTCGGTCGACGACGTCACCCCCGACGACGTCGCCACCCTGTTCGCGACCGCGGTGGAGATGCACGACGTGCAGCACCGCTCGGTCAAGAAGCTCCCCGCGCTGCGGGGTCGCACGGTCGTCAACCTGTTCTTCGAGGACTCCACCCGCACCCGCTCGTCGTTCGAGATCGCCGGCAAGTGGCTCTCGGCCGACGTCATCAACGTCTCGGCCAAGGGCTCGAGCGTCAGCAAGGGCGAGAGCCTGCGCGACACCGTGCTCACCGTCGCCGCGATGGGGGTCGACGGCCTGGTGATCCGCCACATGGCCAGCGGGGCGGCGCAGCAGGTCTCGCAGTGGACCGACGCGGTGGTGGTCAACGCCGGCGACGGCACCCACGAGCACCCCACCCAGGCGCTGCTCGACGCCTACACGCTGACCCGGCGGCTCGGCGGCCTCGAGGGTCGCCACGTCGCCATCGTCGGCGACCTGACCCACAGCCGGGTGTTCCGCAGCAACGTCGCGCTGCTGACCAAGCTGGGCGCCCGGGTCACCGTGGTGGCGCCCCCGACCCTGATGCCGGCCGGTGTCACGGCCTGGTCGGAGGCGGCCGGCTTCGCCACGTCGTACGACCTGGACGCGGTGCTTCCCACCGCCGACGCGGTGATGATGCTGCGCGTGCAGCGGGAGCGGATGAGCGGCGGCTTCTTCCCGACCGCGCGGGAGTACACCGTCGGCTACGGCCTGACCCGCGACCGCCTCGGCCTGCTCCGCGAGGGCACGCCGATCCTGCACCCCGGCCCGATGAACCGCGGCCTGGAGATCGCCGCCGACGCCGCCGACGCCGCGGGCTCGGCCGTGCTCGACCAGGTCTCGGCCGGCGTCGCGGTCCGGATGTCCGTGCTCTACCACCTGCTCGCAGGGGAAGGGAGCGTCGCGTGAGCGAGCCGCTCGTGATCACCGGCGCGTCCGTCCTGGGCGGCGAGCCGCGTGACCTGTACGTCGCCGACGGGGTGCTCGTCGACGCCGCACCCGCCGGCGCCCGCACGATCGACGCCGAAGGCCTGGTGGCGCTGCCGGGCCTGGTCGACCTGCACACCCACCTGCGCGAGCCCGGCCGCGAGGACGCCGAGACGGTGCTGACCGGTTCGCGGGCGGCGGCCGTCGGCGGCTTCACCGCCGTGCTCGCGATGGCCAACACCAGCCCGGTCACCGACACCGCCGAGGCCGCCGAGCGGGTGCTCGACCTCGGGCGCGCCGCCGGCCTGGTCGACGTGCAGCCGGTCGGCGCGGTCACCCGTGGCCTGGAGGGCCACGAGCTGGCCGAGCTCGGCCTCATGGCCCGCTCGCGCGCCCGGGTCCGGGTGTTCAGCGACGACGGCCGCTGCGTGCACGACCCGCGGGTGATGCGCCGGGCGCTGGAGTACGTCCGCGCCTTCGGCGGCGTCGTCTCCCAGCACTCCCAGGACCCCGACCTGGCCGGACCCTCCGCCTGCTGCCACGAGGGCGAGCTGTCGGGCCGGCTCGGCCTGCCCGGCTGGCCCGGCATCGCCGAGGAGACGATCGTGGCGCGCGACGTGATGCTCGCCCGCCACACCCGCAGCCGGCTCCACGTCGCCCACGTCTCCACCGCCGGCTCGGTCGAGGTGCTGCGGTGGGCCAAGGCCCAGGGCATCGACGTCACCGCCGAGGTCACGCCCCACCACCTGCTGCTGACCACCGACCTGGTCGCGGGCTACGACCCCGTCTACAAGGTCAACCCGCCGCTGCGCCCCGACGAGGACGTCCACGCGCTGCGCGAGGCGCTGGCCGACGGCACCGTCGACGCGGTCGCCACCGACCACGCCCCGCACGCCCGCCACGACAAGGAGCACGCCTTCGGCGACGCCGCCTTCGGCATGCTCGGCCTCGAGACCGCGCTGTCGGTCGTCAGCGAGGTCATGGTGACCTCGGGGGCGATGGGCTGGGCCGACGTGGCGCGGGTGATGTCGCAGACCCCCGCTCGGATCGCCGGGCTGGAGGGCCACGGCGGCTCGCTGGCCGTGGGCTCTCCGGCCCACCTCGCCCTGGTGGATCCCGCCGCTGCCGTGACCGTCGACCGGGACGCCTCGGTGTCGCTGTCGCGCAACAACCCCTGGCACGGCCGCCGCCTGACCGGCGCGGTGGTCGCGACCTTCCTCGGCGGCCGGCCGACGGTGCTGGACGGCGCCCTGGTCTGATCACGCCCTCCGGGCGGTCAGCAGCAGGTACTCCCACCCCATCGCGCCGTCCGGTCCGGTCGCGAACCGCCGCGCCAGGTCCAGCAGCTCGGCGTCGAGGGCGGCGGTGCGCTCGGGGTCCTCGGCCAGGCCGCGGTACGCCGCGATGGTGGGGCCGTAGCAGCGCTTGAAGAACTCCCGGAACCCGGCGGCGTCGTCGAAGGCGTCCACCGCCAGGGTGCGGCGCTCGGCGCGGACGTCGGTGACCCGGTCGCCGAGCAGCTCGGCGACGTGGTCCTCGCGGCCCCACAGCGGCGGGGCCTGGACGCCGGCCGGCGGCGGGGCGACGTACGGCTTCATGGTGGCGAAGAGCCGGCCCACGAACCCCTCGGGCGTCCAGCTCACCAGCCCGATCCGGCCCCCCGGGCGGCAGACCCGGACCAGCTCGTCGGCGGCGGCGTGGTGGTGCGGGGCGAACATCACCCCGACGCAGGACAGCACGGCGTCGAACGCGGCGTCGGCATACGGCAGCGCCTCGGCGTCGGCCTCGTCCCAGTCCAGGGCCAGGCCCTCGGCCTCGGCCTGGCGCCTGCCCACCTCCAGCAGCGCAGGCGTCAGGTCGGAGGCGACGACCCGGGCACCGGCGCGGGCCGCGGGGATCGCGACGTTGCCCGACCCCGCCGCGACGTCGAGGACGCGGTCGCCGGGGCCGACCCCGGTGGCCCCGACGAGCACCGGGCCGAGGTCGGCGATGACCTCGCGCGCCACCGCGGGGTAGTCGCCGAGCGCCCACATGGTCCGGTGCCGGTCCTTGAGCGCCCGGTCGGCGGGGTCGGCGGGGCCGGCGGGGCCGGCGGGGCCGGCCGGGTCGGTGGTGGCTGCGGGCTGGGTCTGCTGGCTCATGGCGGTGCCTCCGGGTCGTGGTGCCGCGGACCTCGCGGCCCTGTCACGCTCGCAGCGGCGTGGACCGGGGGGTACCGGAGAACTACGGGGTCGGGTGCGCGTGGGCGTCGTCGCGGGCCAGCCGCATCGCCGCCTCGGTGCGGGTGCGGCAGTCGAGCGTGGTCATCGCGTGCCGCACGTGCATCTCGACGGTGCGGACGCTGAGGAACAGCCGGGCGGCGATCTCGCGGCTGGTCAGCCCGCCGCCGACCAGGCCGAGCACCTCGCGCTCGCGGGCGGTGAGCGCGTCGCCCCCGGCCGTCGTCGGGACCGCGCCCAGGGCCGCCAGCTCGCGGCCGAGCGGCTCGAGCAGCAGCCGGGCCTTGAGCCGGCGCGCGGTGCGCTGCGCCTGCCGGAGCAGCTCGACCGCCTCCGCGCGGGCGTCGTCGGGGCCGCCGCCCGCCACCAGCAGCGCGGCCAGCCGACGGCGCACGGCCAGGTCGGCCAGGGGGAGCTCCTCGGTCGCGCTCAGCTCCAGCGCCTGCCGCAGGTGGGGCACCGCCGCGGGCACGTCGCCCGCGAGCGCCGAGGTCTCGGCCAGGGCGACGCAGAGCGCGATCCGGGCGTCGGGCTGGTGGCCCAGGTCGGCCTCGGCGAGCAGCGCGGTCGCCCGCGCCACCTCGCGGTGCAGGCCGAGCCGGGCGAACAGGCCCACCGCGTCCTGGAGCACCGGCACGCAGTAGTGCCGCTCCTGGCTGTCCTCGCAGCGCTGCAGCACCCGCTGCAGCCCGGCCACCGCGCCGGCGTCGTCCCCGGCGTGCCGGTCCAGCAGCGAGAGCCCCCACGAGGCCAGCAGGTCGACCGGCAGCAGGTCGATGCGCACCCCGGTGAGCCGGGCGCCGAGCAGCGCCGCTCGCGGGCCGCGGACCCGGCCCCGGAACGCCTCCACCAGGCCGGTGACCACCTCGGCGGCAGCGCGGGCCGGCGGGGGCGAGCCCGGGTCGTGGAGGACCTCGGCGCACACCTCGAGCGCGGTGTCCCAGCGCCCGCCGTGCAGCATCACCACGGCGGCGCAGGCCCGGCAGACCTGGGCGGTGACGTCCTGGTCGCCGTGGCGGCAGAAGGTGTACGCCGCGTCGTACGCCTGGCCCGCGGAGCGGTAGTCACCGCTGTGCTCCAGCGCGTCCGCCAGCCGCTGGTAGGCCTCCGCCGCCGGTGCGACGAGTCCGGCCGACAGGGCGCGGTCGAGCGCGGCCCGCACCTGCGCCACCCCCTCCGCACCCCGCTCGGTCCGGGCGAGCAGGTTGCCGCGCAGCGCCTCCGCGCGGCACACCAGGTCGAGCCGGTCGGCCCGCCGCGCGTCGCGCTCCGCGAGCGCGGTGACCTCCAGCGCGGCGCGCAGGCTCGCTGCCGAGCGCAGGTGGACCGCCACGGCGAGGCGCTCCACCGCGGCGTCGGCGGGCCGACCGGCCGCGTCGTGGAGCCGCGCGCCGGCCTCGCGCTCGGCCACGGCGACCGACCACTGGCCCAACAGCTCGTGCTGGGTGGCGAGGCGGGACAGCAGACCCGCTCGCTCCGGCTCGGGCGCTCCTGCCAGGAGCTCGCCGAGGGCGGCCACGGCCGCGGGGTGCTCGCCACAGCCCTCGGCCGCAGCGGCCAGCGCCGTCAGCGCCCGAGCCCGGCCGGGCTCGTCGGCCGGCCAGGCGGCGACCAGCGGGTCCAGCAGTGCCCGGGCGTCGCGGTGCGACCCGGTGGCGAGCAGCCGGTCGGCGAGCCGGGTCGCCCACGCCCGCTGCCGGGCCGGCGGGACCTGGTCGTGGACCGCCTCACGGACCACGTCGTGGCGGAACCGCAGCACGCCGTCCGCGTCGCGGGCGAGGTGCTCGCCGGTCCCGAGCTCCTCGGGCCAGCCGCCCGGGAGCAGCGCCGCGAGGTGGCGCGGCTCGACGGCCGGACCGGTGACTGCCGCCAGCCGCAGCGCCTCCCGGCCCGCGTCGTCGAGCCGCTCGAGCTCCAGCGCGACGGCGTCGCGGACCGCCTCGGGCAGGTCGCCGTCGTCGTCCTGCGCCAGCGCCACGAGCAGGAACGGCAGCCCGTCGGCGCGGCGCACCACCGCCTCCACCCGGTCGGGCTCGGCGGCGGGCCCGAACCGGTCCGCGACCAGACGTCGGGCGTCCGCGTCGGGCAGCGGGCCCAGCCGCAGCTCGGTCACCAGCCCCGCGTGCCGCAGCTCGGCGCGGACGGGCCGCAGCGGGTGGTCGCGGGCCAGCGCGTCGGGGCGGTACGTCGCCACCACGGCCGTCGACCCGTCGACCAGCCGGCGGGCCAGGTCCGGCAGCCCTCGCACGGTGGCCCCGTCGGCGACGTGCAGGTCGTCGAGCCGCACGACCCGCGAGGCGTCGTACGCCGCCACCGCCGCGTCGACCAGTGCGGTGACGCCGACCCACGCCTCGCCGCTCACCAGCAGCAGCGGGGGAGCGGGACCGGCCCGCGGTCCACCCCGCGGGCCCGGGTCCGCCAGGCGCTGGTCGAGCCAGGCCCGGAGCCGGGCCAGCTCCTCGGTGCGTCCCACGAGCACCTCGCCCACCGACCCAGCATCCCCTCCGGCCGGGCGGCTGACAACGGTCCGCGCGCTGGTAGGGTCGGCCGCGATCGGCATCCTTTAACGATCCGTCCCGTGAGGCGGAGAAGGAGGTACGGCGTGCCACTGCATGCCCCCACCCGTCCGGGCCCCGCGATCCTCGTGCTCGAGGACGGCCGGACCTTCCACGGCGAGGCCTACGGCGCCCCCGGCGAGACGTTCGGCGAGGCGGTGTTCTCCACCGGCATGACCGGTTACCAGGAGACGCTCACCGACCCGTCGTACCACCGCCAGGTGGTCGTGATGACCGCCCCGCACGTCGGCAACACCGGCGTCAACGACGACGACCCGGAGTCGCGCCGCATCTGGGTGAGCGGCTACGTCGTGCGCGACCCCGCCCGGGTGCCCTCCAACTGGCAGTCGGTGCGCAGCCTCGACGACGAGCTCCGCGACCAGGGCGTGGTCGGCATCAGCGGCATCGACACCCGCGCGCTGACCCGCCACCTGCGCGAGCGCGGCGCGATGCGCGTCGGCATCTCCACCGAGACCGCCGACAGCGCCGCCCTGCTGGAGCGCGTCCGGGCCTCGGCGCAGATGGCCGGCAGCGAGCTGGCCGACGAGGTCACCACCGCCGAGGCCTACGTCGTCCCGGCGGTCGGCGAGAAGCGGTTCACCGTCGCCGCCCTCGACCTCGGCATCAAGGCCAACACCCCGCGGATGCTGGCCGCCCGCGGCGTCGAGGTGCACGTGCTGCCCGCGACCTCGACCCTCGAGGACGTCCTCGCCGTCCAGCCCGACGGGCTGTTCTTCTCCAACGGCCCCGGCGACCCGGCGGCGACGACCGACCAGGTCGAGCTGCTGCGGGGGGCGCTCGGGCGCGGGCTGCCGTACTTCGGGATCTGCTTCGGCAACCAGCTCTTCGGCCGGGCGCTCGGGTTCGGCACCTACAAGCTGACCTACGGCCACCGCGGCATCAACCAGCCGGTGATGGACCGCACCACCGGCAAGGTCGAGGTCACCGCCCACAACCACGGGTTCGCCGTCGACGCCCCGCTCGAGGGCTCGACCACGACGCCGTACGGCGAGGCCACCGTCTCCCACGTCTGCCTCAACGACGACGTCGTCGAGGGCCTGGAGCTGCGCGGGGAGGACGGCCGGCTGCGGAGCTTCTCGGTGCAGTACCACCCCGAGGCCGCCGCCGGTCCCCACGACGCCGCCTACCTCTTCGACCGGTTCACCGAGCTGATGGCCACGAGCGGCCCGGCCGGCGAGCACGACGCGACCACCGACGGGAAGGACGCCTGATGCCCAAGCGCACCGACATCCAGAGCGTGCTGGTCATCGGGTCCGGCCCGATCGTGATCGGCCAGGCCTGCGAGTTCGACTACTCCGGCACCCAGGCCTGCCGGGTGCTGCGGGCCGAGGGCCTGCGGGTCGTCCTGGTCAACTCCAACCCGGCCACGATCATGACCGACCCCGAGTTCGCCGACGCGACCTACGTCGAGCCGATCACGGCCGAGTTCGTGGAGAAGGTCATCGAGAAGGAGCGGCCCGACGCGCTGCTCGCGACGCTGGGCGGCCAGACCGCGCTCAACACCGCGATGGCGCTCGACGCCGCCGGCGTCCTGGAGAAGTACGGCGTGGAGCTGATCGGCGCCAGCATCGAGGCCATCAACCGCGGCGAGAACCGCGAGTCGTTCAAGCGCATCGTCGAGGAGCTCGGCGGCGAGGTGGCCCGCTCGGTGGTCTGCCACACCCTCGAGGAGTGCTTCGAGGCCTCGAAGGATCTCGGCTGGCCGATGGTGGTCCGCCCCAGCTTCACCATGGGCGGCACCGGCTCCGGCATGGCGTACGACGAGAAGGACCTGCGGCGCATCGCCGGGTCCGGCCTGGCCGCCAGCCCGACCACCGAGGTCCTCCTGGAGGAGTCGATCATCGGGTGGAAGGAGTACGAGCTCGAGGTGATGCGCGACACCGCCGACAACGTGGTGATCGTCTGCTCCATCGAGAACCTCGACCCGATGGGCGTCCACACCGGCGACTCGATCACCGTCGCCCCGGCGATGACGCTCACCGACCGCGAGTACCAGCACCTGCGCGACCTCTCCATCGGCATCATCCGCTCGGTCGGCGTCGACACCGGCGGCTGCAACATCCAGTTCGCGGTCAACCCCGCCGACGGCCGCGTCGTCGTGATCGAGATGAACCCCCGCGTCTCGCGGTCCTCCGCGCTGGCCTCCAAGGCCACCGGCTTCCCGATCGCCAAGATCGCGGCCAAGGTCGCGATCGGCTACACCCTCGACGAGATCCCCAACGACATCACCCGGGAGACCCCCGCCTCCTTCGAGCCGTCGCTGGACTACGTCGTGGTCAAGGTGCCGCGGTTCGCCTTCGAGAAGTTCCCGGCCGCCGACCCGACGCTGACCACGCACATGAAGTCGGTGGGCGAGGCGATGGCCATCGGTCGCAACTTCACCGAGGCGCTGCAGAAGGCGCTGCGCTCGCTGGAGGACAAAAAGGCCGTCTTCGACTGGAGCCACCGCACCGTCGACCTCGACAAGGACGCGCTGCTGGCCGAGGTCGCGACCCCGCACGACGGCCGGCTGCGCAAGGTGATGGACGCGCTGCGCGCCGAGGCCACCCCGCAGGAGGTCCACGACGCCACCGGCATCGACCCGTGGTTCGTCGACCAGCTGGTGCTGATCAACGAGGTCGCGCAGGAGGTCATCGACGCCCCCGAGCTGACCCCGGGGCTGCTGCGCCTGGCCAAGCGCCACGGCTTCTCCGACGCCCAGCTGGGCCGGATCCGCGACATGAAGGAGCCGGTCGTGCGCGGCGTGCGCCACGCCCTCGGCGTCCGGCCGGTCTACAAGACGGTGGACACCTGCGCCGCCGAGTTCGCCGCGCGGACGCCCTACCACTACTCCTCCTACGACGAGGAGACCGAGGTCGCGCCCCGTGAGCGCGAGGCCGTCATCATCCTCGGCTCGGGCCCCAACCGGATCGGCCAGGGCATCGAGTTCGACTACTCCTGCGTCCACGCCAGCCTGGCGCTGCACGAGGCGGGCTACGAGACCGTGATGGTCAACTGCAACCCCGAGACGGTCTCGACCGACTACGACACCTCCGACCGCCTCTACTTCGAGCCGCTCACCCTGGAGGACGTGCTCGAGGTGGTCCACGCCGAGCGCGCCGCCGGCCCGGTCGCGGGCGTCATCTGCCAGCTCGGTGGCCAGACGCCGCTGGGCCTCGCGCAGGGCCTCGAGGACGCCGGGGTGCCGATCGTCGGCACGCCGCCGGCCGCCATCGACCTGGCCGAGGAGCGCGGCGCCTTCGGTCGCGTGCTGGCCGAGGCCGGGCTGCCCGCCCCCAAGCACGGCATGGCCACGACGTACGCCGAGGCGCGCGACATCGCCGCCACCATCGGCTACCCCGTGCTGGTGCGGCCCTCCTACGTGCTCGGCGGCCGCGGCATGGAGATCGTCTACGACGACGGCGCGCTGGCCGGCTACATCCAGCGGGCCACCGAGATCAGCCCCGAGCACCCGGTGCTGGTCGACCGCTTCATCGACGACGCGGTCGAGATCGACGTCGACGCCCTCTACGACGGCACCGACCTCTACCTCGGCGGCGTGATGGAGCACATCGAGGAGGCCGGCATCCACTCCGGAGACTCCTCCTGCGCGCTGCCGCCGATCACCCTCGGCAAGGAGGAGATCGACCGGATCCGCACCGCCACCGAGGCGATCGCCAAGGGCGTCGGGGTGCGCGGCCTGCTCAACATCCAGTTCGCGCTGGGCTCCGACGTGCTCTACGTCCTCGAGGCCAACCCGCGCGCGAGCCGGACCGTGCCGTTCGTGTCCAAGGCGACCGCCACGCCGCTGGCCAAGGCCGCCGCCCGCATCATGCTCGGCGAGACGGTGGCCGGGCTGCGGGCCGAGGGCCTGCTCAAGGCCGACGGCGACGGCGGCGACCTGCCCGGCGACGCGCCGATCGCGGTCAAGGAGGCGGTGATGCCCTTCAACCGGTTCAAGACCCTCGAGGGCCACAACGTCGACACCGTGCTCGGCCCGGAGATGCGCTCGACCGGCGAGGTGATGGGCTTCGACGGTCACTTCGGCACGGCGTTCGCGAAGGCCCAGACGGCCGCCTACGGATCGCTGCCGCTCTCGGGTCGGGTCTTCGTCTCGATGGCCAACCGCGACAAGCGCACCATGGTGTTCCCGGTGAAGCGGCTGGCCGACCTCGGCTACGAGATCCTCGCCACCCAGGGCACCGCGGAGGTGCTGCGACGCAACGGCGTCTCGGCGACCGTGGTCCGCAAGTACAGCGAGGGCGACGCCGCCTCGGGGGAGCGGACCATCGTCGGACGGATCCTCGACGGCGAGGTCGACCTGATCGTGAACACCCCGCACGGCACCTCGGTCGGCGGCGGGTCGCCGCGGCTGGACGGCTACGAGATCCGCACCGCCGCCATCCTGGGCAACATCCCCTGCATCACCACCGTGCAGGGCCTGGGTGCCGCGGTGCAGGGCATCGAGGCGATGCGGGCGGCCGACATCGGCGTCCGGTCGCTGCAGGACTGGGCGAGGCGGGCCGCCGGGGAGCCGGAGACCCCGGGAGCCGCGGGGTGACGCTGTACCACCGGCTCTTCGACCGGGTGCTGGTCCGCACCGACGCCGAGCGGGCCCACGAGCTCGCGTTCACGGCCATCCGACGGGCACGCCCGGTCACCCACGCGCTGCAGGCCGGCGCCGAACGGCTCGGTCGGTCCGCGGGGGGCGAGGTCGAGGCCATGGGGCTGGTCTTCCCGGCCGTCCTGGGCCTGGCGGCGGGCTTCGACAAGAACGCCGTGGGCATCGACGCGCTGGCCAGCCTGGGCTTCGGGTCGGTCGAGATCGGCACCGTCACCGCGCAGCCCCAGCCCGGCAACCCCCGGCCACGGCTGGCCCGGCTGCCGGCCGACCGTGCCATCGTCAACCGGATGGGCTTCAACAACGACGGGGCCGTGGCGGTGGCCCGGCGGCTCGCCGAGCGCCGCCTCGACCGGACGGGTCGCCGCTCCGGCGTACCCCTGGGCGTGAACATCGGCAAGACCAAGGTGGTGCCCGAGGACGAGGCGGTCGCCGACTACGAGACCAGCGCCGGCCTGCTCACGCCGTACGCCGACTACCTGGTCGTCAACGTGTCCTCGCCCAACACCCCGGGCCTGCGCCACCTGCAGGCGGTGGAG
This sequence comes from Marmoricola sp. Leaf446, assembly GCF_001424755.1. Lineage (GTDB taxonomy): Bacteria > Actinomycetota > Actinomycetes > Propionibacteriales > Nocardioidaceae > Marmoricola. The sequence continues at coordinate 68,083 of NZ_LMRF01000006.1, read as the reverse complement.
CGGCTCGAGCCGCTGCTGCGCGCCGTGCGCCGCCGCGCCGACGACGTCTCCAGCGTCCACGTGCCGCTGCTGGTCAAGATCGCCCCCGACCTCGCCGACGACGACGTGCTGGCCGTGGCCGACCTCGCGCGGGCCGTGGGGCTGGACGGCGTCGTGGCCACCAACACCACGATCGCCCGCGACGGGCTGGTCAGCCCCGACGGCGCGGTCGAGGCCGCCGGGGGCGGCGGGCTCTCCGGGCCGCCGCTGCGCGCGCGGGCCCAGGAGGTCACCCGCCTGCTCCGCCACCGGCTGGGACCCGAGCCCACGATCATCGGGGTGGGCGGCATCGCCACCGTCGACGACGCCCTGGCCCGGCTCGACGCGGGGGCCGACCTGCTCCAGGGCTACACCGGCTTCGTCTACGAGGGGCCCGGCTGGGCGCGCCGGATCAACCGCGGCGTCGCCCGGGCCCGGGGCGAGGCGGCCGCGTGAGGCCGTTCGGGGCCCGGCTGGCGGCCGCGGTCGACGCCCACGGACCGCTGTGCGCGGGCGTCGACCCGCACCCGGCGCTGCTGGCGGCCTGGGGGCTGCCCGACACCGCGGCCGGGCTCGAGCGGTTCGCCCTCGGCGCCACCGAGGCCCTCGCCCCCGTCGTAGCGGCGCTGAAGCCCCAGTCGGCGTTCTTCGAGCGCTTCGGCTCGGCCGGCGTCGCCGTGCTGGAGCGGGTGCTCGCCACCGCGCGGGAGGCCGGCGTCCTGACCGTGGTCGACGTCAAGCGCGGCGACATCGGCTCCACCGCGCAGGGGTACGCCGAGGCCTACCTCGACCCCGCCTCGCCGCTGGCCGCCGACGCCCTGACGGTCTCGCCCTACCTCGGCACCGGCAGCCTGCAGCCGTTCTTCGACACGGCCCGGGCCCACGGGGCGGGCGTGTTCGTGCTGGCGCTGACCTCCAACCCCGAGGCGCCGCCGTTCCAGCAGGCGGTCACCGCGGCCGGACCGACCGTGGCCGGCAGCGTCCTGGACCACCTCCGCGCCCTCAACGCGTCCGAGGCCGGCCCGCTGGGCAGCTTCGGGGCCGTCGTGGGCGCCACCATCGGCCGCACCGAGGAGGACCTCGACGTCGGCGGGCCGCTGCTCGTGCCCGGCCTGGGTGCCCAGGGCGGCACCGTGGCCGACGTGCGACGCATCTTCGGACCGGCCTCGCGCCTCGTGCTCGCCTCCAGCTCCCGGGAGATCCTGCGCGCGGGCCCCGACCCGGCCGCCCTGGCCGCCGCGGCCCGGGCCGTGGCGGAGGACCTCGCCGCGCTGCGGGAGGCACCGTGAGGCGCGCCGTCGGGCTGGCCGGCGCGCTGCTGCTCGCGCTGCCGCTCGCGGGGTGCGGGGAGCCCACCACCGAGGACTACTGCGCCCAGCTGCGCCTGGACCGGGAGAAGCTCTCCGACATGGTCGCCGCGAGCTCGCCGACCGCGCTGCTGGACAACCTCGAGCTGCTCCAGGGGCTGGGGGAGAAGGCGCCCTCCGACCTCACCGACGAGTGGCAGACCTTCCTGGGCGCCCTGGAGGACCTCGACCGCGCGCTGCGGGCCGCCGACGTCTCCGCGAAGGACTTCGAGGGCGGCCGCCCGCCCGGCGGGCTGAGCCCCGCGGACCGCCGCGACGTCGTCGCCGCGGCCGGCCAGATCCGCTCCGAGGAGGTCGTCGCGGCCGCCTCCGGCATCGAGCAGCAGGGGCGCGACGTGTGCAAGGTCAACCTCGGGCTCTGAGCACCGGGGGCGCGTTGCAGCGCGTCGAACGACGTGACTACTGTGCAACGCACTCCCCGCGCGCCGTCCGAGCCGCGCCCCCCACACCACGCGCCCGCCCCCGCCGGGCAGGAAGAACGAGGAACCCTCCGTGGCCCTGCCGCCCCTCACGCCCGAACAGCGCCAGGCAGCACTCGACAAGGCCGCCGCCTCGCGCCGTGAGCGCGCCGAGGTCAAGAACCGGCTCAAGAACTCCGGCTACACCGTGGCCGACGTGATCGAGGAGAGCCGCCACAACGAGGTCATCGGCAAGATGCGGGTCAGCGAGCTGCTGCAGTCGATGCCGGGCATCGGCAAGGTCCGTGCCCGCCAGGTCATGGAGCGGCTCCAGATCTCCGAGAGCCGCCGCGTGCGCGGCCTGGGCGCCAAGCAGGTCGCGGCGCTCGTCGACGAGTTCTCCGGCGAGTGACCCAGGTCGACGTCCGGGCTGGCTCCGGGGCCGCGCCCTCCCGCCTGACCGTCCTGGCCGGCCCCACCGCCGTGGGCAAGGGCAGCGTGACCGCCTGGGTCCGCGAGCACCACCCCGAGGTCTGGATCTCGGTCTCCGCCACCACCCGGCAGCGCCGGCCGGGCGAGCAGGACGGCGTGCACTACCACTTCGTCGACGACCAGGAGTTCGACCGGCTCGTCGCCGACGAGGCGCTCCTGGAGTGGGCCGTGGTCCACCGCGGCGCCCGCTACGGCACCCCGCGCGCGCCCGTCGAGGACGCCCTGGCCCACGCCCGTCCGGCGCTGCTGGAGATCGACCTCCAGGGCGCCCGCCAGGTCCGCGAGCGCATGCCCGAGGCCCGCTTCGTGTTCCTCGCGCCCCCGTCGTGGGAGGAGCTGGTCAACCGGCTCGTGGGCCGCGGGACCGAGGACGCCGCCGAGCGCGAACGCCGCCTGGACAGCGCGCGCGAGGAGCTGGCGGCCGGGCCGGAGTTCGACGAGACGGTCGTCAACCGGCGGATTCCGGATGCCGGCCGGCGATTGGTAGAGTTGATGGGGTTGGGCGGCCGCTGAGGCCTGCCCTGCTCCACCTTGCGTCTACGTGAATGAGGCTTTGATGACTGCGTCCGGACCTGTCGCCGAGGGGATCACCAACCCCCCGATCGACGACCTGCTGACGAAGACCGACTCCAAGTACAAGCTGGTCCTCTACAGCGCCAAGCGGGCTCGCCAGATCAACGCCTACTACTCCCAGCTCGGCGAGGGCCTGCTGGAGTACGTCGGCCCGCTCGTGGACACCCACGTGCAGGAGAAGCCGCTCTCGATCGCGCTGCGCGAGATCAACGACGACCTGCTGACCTGCGAGGACATCGACCCCGAGGAGGCCGCGGCCGAGGCGCTCGCCGTCGACCAGGCCGCTGCCGCCGGCTCCAGCGACGAGCCCGTCTCCTGATGAGCTGCTGCCGGTGACCACCACCGGTGGATCCCGCCCTCGCGTCGTGCTCGGCGTGAGCGGCGGGATCGCTGCGTACAAGGCCTGCGAGCTGCTGCGCCGGTTCACCGAGTCCGGCCACGACGTCACCGTGGTGCCGACCGCCTCGGCGCTGGAGTTCGTGGGTGCCCCCACCTGGGCGGCGCTGTCGGGCAAGCCCGTCAGCACCGACGTGTGGGCGCAGGTGCACGAGGTGCCCCACGTGCGGATCGGCCAGGAGGCCGACCTCGTCGTCGTCGCCCCCGCCACCGCCGACCTGATGGCCCGGGCGGCGCACGGGTTGGCCGACGACCTGCTGACCAACACCCTGCTGACCGCCCGGTGCCCGGTGGTGCTCGCCCCGGCGATGCACACCGAGATGTGGGAGAACGCCGCCACCCGTGCCAACGTCGCCACGCTGCGCGAGCGCGGGGTGGTCGTCGTCGAGCCGGCCGAGGGCCGGCTGACCGGTGCCGACACCGGCAAGGGCCGGCTCCCCGACCCCGCCGAGATCTTCGCCCTCGCCACCGAGGTGCTGGCCCGCCACACCGCCGGCGCCGCCTCGCTCGACCTCGCCGGCACCCAGGTGGTCGTCTCGGCCGGGGGCACGCGTGAGTACCTCGACCCGGTCCGCTTCATCGGCAACCGCTCCTCGGGCCGTCAGGGCTACGCGCTGGCCCGCGCCGCCGCCGCGCGCGGCGCGGAGGTCACCCTGGTGGCCGCCAACGTCACCCTGCCCGACCCGGCCGGGGTCACGGTGCGGCACGTCGAGACCACCGCCGAGCTGCGCGACGCCGTGCTGGACGCGGCCGCGGCCGCCGACGCAGTCGTGATGGCCGCCGCCCCGGCCGACTTCCGGCCCGCCGAGGCCTCGACGACCAAGATCAAGAAGTCCGAGGACGGGTCCTCACCGCGGATCGACCTGGTCCAGAACCCCGACATCCTCGCCGGGCTGGCAGCCCACCGGCCACGGCCCGACACCGTCGTGGTCGGCTTCGCCGCCGAGACCGGCGACGCCGCCGGCTCGGTGATGGACCACGCCCGCGCCAAGCTGGCCCGCAAGGGCTGCGACCTGCTGGTCGTCAACGACGTCGGCGGGGGCGCGGTCTTCGGCAGCGACGACAACGAGGCCGTCGTGCTCGACCGCGACGGGGGAGCAGCACCCGTGCCGCACGGCTCCAAGTCGGCGCTGGCCCACGTCGTGTGGGACCGCGTCGTGGCACTGCGCGGGGCCGGTCCCGCCGGGTCGACACGCACCGAGACGTCGTAAGCCCACCAGGACGGTTCGGTTAGGCTCTGCCGTCGCTGCCGAACCCCCGATCTTCCACCTCCAGGAGCTACCCGTGACCGGACGTCTCTTCACCTCCGAGTCGGTGACCGAGGGTCACCCCGACAAGATCGCCGACGCGATCAGCGACACCGTCCTCGACTACCTGCTCGCGCACGACGACGACACCCGCACCCTGCGCGTCGCCGTCGAGACGCTGCTCACCACCGGTCTGGTCGTCGTGGCCGGCGAGGTGCGCACCACCGCCTACGCCCCCGTGGCCGAGCTGGTCCGCCAGAAGGTGCTCGACATCGGCTACGACTCCTCCGACAAGGGCTTCGACGGCGCCTCGTGCGGCGTCCAGGTGGCCATCGGCGGCCAGTCCGCCGACATCGCCGCCGGCGTGGACCACGGCCACGAGTCGCGGGTCGGCTCCTCGGCCGACGAGATCGACAAGCAGGGTGCCGGCGACCAGGGCCTGATGTTCGGCTACGCCTCGGACGACACCCCCGAGCTGATGCCGCTGCCCATCACCATCGCCCACCGGCTCTCCGAGCGGCTGACCGCCGTGCGCAAGGACGGCACGCTGCCCTACCTGCGTCCCGACGGCAAGACCCAGGTCACCATCGAGTACGACGACCAGGACCGTCCCGTCCGCGTTGACACCGTGGTGCTCTCCACCCAGCACGCCGCCGAGGTGTCGCTGGAGCAGCTCGAGGCCGACATCGTCGAGCACGTCATCGGCCCGGTGCTCGCGAGCTTCGACATCCCCTCGGAGGACCATCGCGTGCTGGTCAACCCGACCGGCATCTTCGTCGTCGGCGGTCCGATGGGCGACGCCGGTCTCACCGGCCGCAAGATCATCGTCGACACCTACGGCGGCATGGCCCGCCACGGCGGCGGCGCGTTCTCCGGCAAGGACCCGTCCAAGGTCGACCGCTCCGCGGCGTACGCCATGCGCTGGGTGGCCAAGAACATCGTCGCCGCCGGGCTCGCCCGCCGCGCCGAGGTCCAGGTCGCCTACGCCATCGGCAAGGCCCAGCCGGTCGGCGTCTTCGTGCAGACCTTCGGCACCGGCGTCGTCCCCGACGAGGTCATTCAGAAGGCCGTGCTCGAGGTCTTCGACCTGCGTCCCGCGGCGATCATCCGCGACCTCGACCTGCTGCGCCCGATCTACGCCAAGACCGCGGCCTACGGCCACTTCGGCCGCGAGCTGCCCGAGTTCACCTGGGAGCGCACCGACCGCGCCGAGGCGCTGAAGAAGGTCGCCGGCGTCTGACGCCGCACCCGGGACCGGCGCCCGGGCTCCCCGCGGGGCTGTCGGTCACGGCTGCGAGCATGCAGCCGTGACCGAGCCCTCGCCTCCGCCCGACCCGGCCGGTGCCGAGGAGGAGCAGCTCTCGCTGCTGCCCGCGCCGGCGCGGGTGCGCGAGGTGGTGCGTCGCACCAGGCCTCCCCAGGAGCGCACCCCCGATCCCCTCGCCGAGGTCGACCCGGTCGCCCGGGTGCTGGTCGACGTGCCGCTCGCGCACCTCGACCGGCCCTTCGACTACGCCGTACCGGCGCCGCTGGCCGAGGCGGCGCAGCCGGGCGTGCGGGTCAAGGTGCGCTTCGCCGGCCAGGACGTCGACGGCTTCGTCCTCGCGCGGTCCGCGACCACCAGCCACACCGGTCGGCTGCAGCCGCTGCGCCGGGTGGTCTCCGCCGAGCCGGTGCTGCGGCCCGAGGTGGCCGCGCTCACCGGTGACGTCGCCGCGCGCTACGCCGGCACCCGCTCCGACGTGCTCCGGCTGGCCGTCCCGGCCCGGCACGCGAGCGTCGAGAAGGAGCCGCCCCGCGAGCCCGCGCCCGTCCCCGACGCGCCGCAGCCGCAGGCCTGGGCGGCCTACGACGGGGGAGCGGGGGTCGTCGCCGCGCTGGCCGCCGGCGAGTCGCCCCGCGCGGTGTGGACCGTGCTGCCGGGCGACGACGGCGCGGCCCTGCTGGCCGACGCGGCCGTCGCGACCGCCGCGGCCGGCCGCGGCGCGCTGGTCTGCGTGCCCGACCGGCGCGACCTCGACCGGCTCGACGCCGCCCTGACCGCACGGCTCGGCACGGGCGGCCACGTGGTGCTGGCCGCCGACGCCGGTCCCGCCAAGCGCTACCGCGCCTTCCTGGCCGTCAGCCGGGGCGCGGTGCCCATCGTGGTGGGCACCCGGGCCGCCGCCTTCGCGCCGGTCCGCGACCTGGGGCTCGTGGCCATCTGGGACGACGGCGACGACCTCCACGACGAGCCGCGGGCGCCGTACCCCCACGCCCGCGAGGTGCTGCTGCTGCGGGCCCAGGCCACGGGGTGCGGGGCGGTGCTGGCCAGCCACGCGCGCAGCGTGGAGGCGGAGTACCTCCTGCGCACCGGTTGGGCCCACGAGGTCGCCGCGCCCCGCGAGACCGTGCGCGAACGGATCGCGGTCGACGTCGCGGGCGCCGACCCCCTGGCGGAGTCGCGCGACCCGGGTGCCCGCACCCGCCTGCCCTCGCAGGCGCTGCGGCTGCTGCGCGAGGCCGTCGCCGACGGCCCGGTGCTGGTGCAGGCGCCACGGGTGGGCTACGCCACCCGGCTGGTCTGCGAGCGCTGCTTCACGCCCGCGACGTGCGCGGTGTGCCGGGGGCCGCTGCGCCAGCGTGGTCCGGGCCGCCCGCTGGAGTGCGCCTGGTGCGCGACCCCCGCGCCGGGGTGGCGGTGCGAGGAGTGCGGCCACGCGGGCCTGCGCGCCCCCGTGCTGGGCGACGCCCGCACCGCGGAGGAGATCGGCCGCGCGCTGCCGGGCGTCACCGTGCGGCAGTCCTCCTCGGGCGAGCGGGTGCTCGACGGCGTGTCCTCGGCCCCCGCGGTCGTGGTCGCCACACCGGGCGCCGAGCCGCCCGCCGAGGGCGGCTACGCCGCGGTGCTGCTGCTCGACACCTGGCTGCTGCTGGGGCGGGCCGACCTGCGCGCCACCGAGGAGGCCGTACGCCGCTGGGCCAACGCCGCCGCCCTGGTCAGGCCCGCCTCCGAGGGCGGCCGCGTGATGGCCGTCGGCGACCCCGCCCACCCCGGCCTGCAGGCGCTGGTGCGCTGGGACCCGGGCGGCCTGGCCCGCCGCGAGATCGAGGAGCGTCACTCCGCCCACCTGCCCCCGGCCTCGCGCGTGGCCACGCTCACCGGCACCGCCGCCGACCTCGAGCAGGGCCTGGCGGCGCTCGAGCTCCCGCCCGGCGCCGAGGTGCTCGGTCCCGTCCCGGTCCCGCCCCCGCGCGACAGCACCGTCGACGTCGACCAGGAGCGCTACGTGCTGCGGGTGCCGCGCTCCGGCGGGGCGGCGCTGTCGCGCGCGCTGCAGGACCTGCAGGCCCGTCGGTCGACCCGCAAGCTGCCCCACCTCCGGGTCGAGGTCGACCCGGCCGAGCTGGGCTAGGACCCCGCCCCGACGCGCACCGCGGGCACGGCGGGCGGGAGCCAGCGTGCCACCAGCGCGCCAAGCAGCACGGTGACCGCCGCGAGCACGAGCACCGGTCGGGCGACCCCGTCACCGGGGGCGAGCGCGAAGCCGACGTACGCCGCCACCGAGAGCAGCTCGGCGAGCACGTTGGACGTCGAGACCACCGTGGCGCGGGCGTCGTGCTCGATGCTGTCCTGGAGCCGCACCTCCGCGAGCACCACCGAGAGCTGCACCAGGCCGTAGCCCACGGTGAGCGCCACCGCGGCGACGAGGGCGTCGTCCGTCAGCGCCGCCGCCCCGACCAGGACCCCGGCCACCGCCACCACCGACCCCGCCCGGCGCGGCGGCCAGCCGGTCGCACGGGTGGCGACCAGCGCCCCGACCGCCTCGCCCGCCCCGACCAGGCCGACCAGCAGCGGCACCACCACCAGCGCGGCGCCCTGCTCGCGGAAGAGCAGCCCGAAGTACTCGTCGAGCACCTGCAGGGCCAGCACCGTGGCGCTGGCCAGCACCGCACCACGGACCAGCGTCGACGTGGTCGCCTCGGTGAGCCCGGTCCGCAGGGCCCGTCGCCACCGGGCCCAGGCGCCCTCGTCCCGGGGCGGCTCGAGCCGCTCGAGGTCCGCGACGTCGTCGGGGTCGTCCGCGTCCTCCAGCGCCGCTGCGGAGACCACCGGGGGAGCCGCGGGCAGCCACGCCACCACGGCCAGCTGCACGAGGCACACCCCGACGCTGGCCCAGCCGACGAGGTCGTAGCCGCCCACCGCCAGCAGCGGGGCGGCCAGCAGCGTGGTCACCGTCATCGCGGCCACCGCCAGCGCCTGCCCGAGACCGATCACGTGGGCGTAGCGGTGCCGCGCGCCCCGGGCGGCCAGCTCGTCGTAGGCCAGCGCGGCGAAGGTGCCCGAGGTCAGCGCGCCGGAGAGTCCCCAGAGCACGAAGCCCGCCGCGAAGCCGGCGAAGGTCGGGAGCAGCACCCACGTGGCGAACGCCGCGGCGTACACCACGGCGCCGAGGGCCAGCAGCCCGCGCCGCGACACGGTGTCGGCCCAGGCGCCCGACGGGACCTCCAGGACGATCCCGACCACCGACCACAGGGCCAGCAGCGCCGAGATCTGCCCGACCGAGAGCCCGGCGTCGGCGAACAGCAGGGCGTAGACCGGGAAGATCGGCATCGCGTCGTCGAGCGCCTGCCAGGCGAGCAGCCGCCGCTCCAGACCGCGGCTCGCCCCGGACCCCATGGCGGGCACCGTGCCCGCACCCGCGCCCCGCGTCAACCCGGTCGGGGGTCCCTAGACTCGGGGGGTCCGTCGTCACCGTCCCCCGCGAGGAGACCGCTCGTGCCCGTCCGGCCCATCCGCCTGTTCGGCGACCCGGTGCTGCGCACCCCGGCCACCGAGGTGGTCGACTTCGACCGGGAGCTACGCACGCTGGTCGACGACCTCACCGCGACGATGCTCGCCGCGCCCGGCGCCGGGCTCGCCGCGCCGCAGATCGGGGTCGGCCTGCGCGTGTTCACCTGGCACGTCGACGGCGAGCTGGGCCACCTGGTCAACCCGCGGCTGACGCTGTCCGAGGACACCCAGGACGGCGAGGAGGGCTGCCTGTCGATCCCCGGCTTCGCGATCGACTGCCGGCGTGCCGCCCAGGTGGTGGCCCACGGCTTCGACCTCCATGGCGAGCCGCTGCTGGTCGAGGGCACCGCCAAGCTGGCGCGAGCGATCCAGCACGAGACCGACCACCTCGACGGCATCCTGTTCGTCGACCGGCTCGACCGCGAGGCCCGTCGCGAGGCCATGCGGTGGATCCGCGAGGCGGAGTGGTTCGGCGAGGAGCGCCCCCAGGTCCGGCTCTCGCCCCACGCCACGAACGGCCTGGGGATCTAGGTGCGCGTCGTCTTCGCCGGCACCCCCGAGGTCGGCCTCCCGGCGCTGGAGGCGGTGGCCGCCAGCCGGCACGAGCTGGTCGGCGTGGTCACCCGTCCCGACGCCCCTGCCGGGCGCGGCCGCCGGCTCGTCGCCTCGCCGGTCGGGCGGCGGGCCGAGGAGCTCGGCGTGCCGGTGCTCAAGCCCGCGCACCCGCGCGACCCCGACTTCCAGGCCGAGCTGCGGGCGCTGGCGCCCGACTGCTGCCCCGTCGTCGCGTACGGCGCGCTGCTGCCCGCCTCCGCGCTGGAGATCCCGCCCCGCGGCTGGGTCAACCTGCACTTCTCGGTGCTGCCCTCGTGGCGGGGGGCCGCGCCCGTGCAGCACGCGATCTGGGCCGGCGACGAGGTGACCGGGGCGACGACGTTCCGGATCGTCCCGGCGCTGGACGCCGGGCCGACGTACGGCCTGATGACCCAGACCGTGCGCCCCGACGACACCGCGGGCGCGCTGCTCGACCGGCTCGCCGAGGGCGGCAGCGGCCTGCTGGTGCAGACCCTCGACGGCATCGAGGACGGCACCCTGGAGGAGCGCGAGCAGCCCGCCGACGGGGTCAGCCTGGCGCCCAAGATCACCAGCGCCGACGCCGAGGTGGTGTGGACCGAGCCCGCCGTGGCCGTCGACCGCCGGGTCCGCGCGTGCACGCCGTTCCCCGGCGCCTGGACCACGGTCGGCGGCGAGCGGCTCAAGCTCGGCCCGGTGCGACCGGTCGACCCGACCGGTGCGGAGCCCGGTCTCGAGCCCGGCGTGGTCGAGGTCGGCAAGAAGGACGTCCTGGTCGGCACCGGCACCGGGCCGGTGCGGCTCGGGCGCGTCAAGGCGTTCGGCAAGAAGGAGATGGACGCCGCCGACTGGGCCCGCGGCGTACGGCTCGAGCCCGGCACCCGGCTCGGGGGGCCGGTCGCGTGAGCCGCGCGGCCCGTCCCGAGGACGTCGACGAGATCTGCGAGGCGCTGCCCGGCACCTGGTTCGGCACCTCGTGGGGCGACGTCCCGACCTGGCTGGTGCAGTCCCACGCCACCCGGCGCGAGGACGACAAGGGCCGCGGCTTCGTGCTCTACCGCCAGCCGCACCCCACCGCCACCGACCCCGAGACCGGTGAGGAGTGGGACGACCTGCTCGTGGTCCGGACCCCCGACGCGGGCGCCAAGGCCGCGCTGGTCGAGGACGACGGGCCGTTCTTCGACATCGACCACTTCCGGAGCAGCACCTCGGTGCTGGTGCGGCTCTCCCGCATCGGCGAGGTCACCCGGGACGAGCTGGCCGAGCTGCTGACCGACGCGTGGCGCACGGCGGCGCCGCCCCGGCTCGTCCGCGAGCTCGACGCGTGACCCGGAGCACCCCGCGGGCCAGGGTCGACGCGCCCCGGCTGGCGGCGTACGACGTGCTGGTGGCGGTCCGCGAGGACGACGCCTACGCCAACCTGGTGCTGCCCCGGCTGCTGCGCGAGCGGGCCATCACCGGCCGCGACGCGGCGTTCACGACCGAGCTGGTGGGTGGCACGCTCCGCGGCCAGGGCACGTACGACGCGCTGCTGGACCACCTGACCGGCCGCGCCCCCGACCCCGCGGTGCGCGACGCGCTGCGCCTCGGCGCCCACCAGCTGCTGGCGATGCGGGTGCCCGACCACGCGGCCGTCGCCTCGACCGTCGAGCTGGTCCGCACCCGGGTCGGCCACAAGCCGGCCGGCTTCACCAACGCGGTGCTGCGGCGGCTCTCGACGCGCTCCCTGGAGGCGTGGCTCGACGAGCTCGACGCCCCGCTGGACGTGCGCACCTCCCACCCCTCGTGGATGGTCGTCGAGCTCTCCCGGTCGCTGGGCCGCCCCGAGGAGGTCGAGGCGCTGCTGGCCGCCGACAACGAGCGCCCCGCGGTGACGCTGGTGGCGCGTCCCGGTCTCACCTCCGTCGAGGAGCTGGTGCGGACGGTGGCGGGCGGCACCCCGCTCGCCACCTCGCCGCTCGCCGTCGCCATGGACGGCGGCGACCCCGGCGAGGTGCCGGCCGTGCGCGAGGGGCGCGCCGGCGTGCAGGACGCCGGCTCCCAGCTGGTCGGCCTCGCACTGGCCCGGGCCGAGGTCGAGGGCCGCGACGAGCGCTGGCTCGACCTCTGCGCCGGCCCCGGCGGCAAGGCCGCGCTGCTCGCGGCGCTCGCCGACCAGCGCGGCGCCCGGCTGCTGGCCCACGAGCGTCTCCCGCACCGCGCCGTCCTCGTGCGGCAGGCGCTGCGGGCCACGGCCGGCGACGTGGTCGTCGGCGACGGCACCCGGCCCGCGTGGGCCGACGGGTCGTTCGACCGGGTGCTCGTCGACGCGCCGTGCTCCGGGCTCGGGGCGCTGCGACGGCGCCCGGAGAGCCGGTGGCGTCGGCAGCGCTCCGACCTCGACGCCCTGGTGCCGCTCCAGCGGGCGCTGCTCGGTGCGGCGGTCGACTCGGTGCGTCCGGGCGGCGTGGTCGTCTACGCGACCTGCTCGCCCGTGGTCGAGGAGACGGCGGGGGTCGTCTCGCGGCTGCTGGCCGACCGGACCGACGTACGGCTGGAGGAGGCGGCGCCGCTGCTGCCCGAGGTCTCCGACGCCGTGAGCGCCCACCTGCCCGGCGCGGTCCAGCTCTGGCCCCACCGCCACGGCACCGACGCGATGTTCCTCGCGGTGCTGCGGCGGCAGGAGCCCGAGCCGACGTGAGCCGCTAGCAGACCGAGTCGGTCGGCTTGGGGTTGGCCAGCCCCAGCAGCGGACGCAGCCGCAGCCCGGCCACGGTGCCGAGCAGCGCCATCGCGCCCCACAGCCACCCGTGCAGGCTGAAGGAGGCGATGCCGCCGAAGTAGGCGCCGATGTTGCAGCCGAAGGCGATCCGGGCGCCGTACCCCATCATGATCCCGCCGACGACCGCGCCCAGCGCGAGCCTGCCGGGGATGCGGCGGTGCACCACGAAGGCACCGGCCAGGGCGGAGGCGACCAGGGCGCCCAGGATGATGCCGAGGTCCATCACGGAGGTCTTCTCGGCCAGGAAGCCGGCCTGGTACTTCGCGGCGTTGACCGGGTCCTGCCAGAACGTCCAGGAGGTCACGTCGACCCCGAGGGCGTCGAGCAGCTTGGAGCCCCAGAGGCTGAAGGCGAAGGTCACGCCCCACGCGCCGCCGGAGACCCACAGCGTCAGCGCGTTGAGGCCCGCGAGCAGCAGCGCGCCCACCCACAGCGGCCAGGAGCCGCGCACGGCCCGGGCCGCGCCGCGGGCGACGGGGGCGCGGTCGACCGGGGGCACCGGCCGGCCGGCCCGGCCGCGGGCCAGGGCGTAGGTCAGCCCGACGATCGCGCCGACGACGGCCATCGTGAGGACCCAGGCGCCGAGGTAGCCGAACGGCTGCACCGTGGTGAGCGAGACGGGTGGGTGGCTGGGCAGGTCGTTGGTCCAGAAGGGGAAGTGCAGCGCCCCCAGCGTGGAGCCGGCGACGAAGCCGCCCAGGGTGATCAGGATCGCGGTCTGCCCGCTGCCCACGGCGAACAGCGTGCCCGAGGCGCACGAGCCGCCGAGCTGCATGCCGACGCCGAACAGGAACGCGCCGACCACGACGCCGAAGCCGAGCGGGGCCAGCGTCGGTGCGGCCGGCGCGTCGTACCAGGCGACGCCGTTGGCCAGGACGGGGGCGAACAGCGTCGCCGCGACCGCGATCATCAGCATGTGGGCGCGCAGCCCGGCGCCCTGGCGCACCGAGACCAGCTGCCGCCAGGCCGAGGTGAAGCCGAAGCGGCTGTGGAACAGCACGAAGCCGAGCGCGGTGCCGATCGCGAAGAGCACGGCCGGCACCTGGCCCGAGCGCTGCCAGATCAGGGTGCCGAGGGCGAGCGCCCCGACGAGGCCGGCCAGCGCGATGCCGAGCTGGGGCGGGTTCGCGGTGGGTGCCTGGGACGCAGGACGGACCTGCGGCGTGCGGTCGAGGAGGGAGGCCACCCCTGCAGCCTAGGATCGGCCGCACCATGGGCATCCAGATCACCCCGAGCGTCCTGAACGCCGACCTGTCCCGGCTCGCCGACGAGGTGGCGCGCATCCCGAGCGCCGACTGGGTGCACGTGGACGTGATGGACAACCACTTCGTGCCCAACCTGACCCTCGGGCTACCGGTCGTCGAGGCGCTGGCGCGGCACAGCACGCTGCCGATCGACGTGCACCTGATGATCGAGGACCCCGACCGCTGGGCGCCGGCGTACGCCGAGGCGGGCGTCGGCTCGGTCACCTTCCACCTCGAGGCGGCCGCGGCCCCGGTGCGGCTGGCCCGCGAGCTGCGGGCCCAGGGCGCGCGTGCCTCGATGGCGCTCAAGCCCGCCACCCCGCTGGAGGCCGCCGAGGGGATGCTCGGCGAGCTCGACATGCTGCTGCTGATGACCGTCGAGCCCGGCTTCGGCGGCCAGAAGTTCCTCGACCTGGTGCTGCCCAAGATCCGACGTGCCCGCGAGCTGGTCTCCGCCGCGGGGCTGGAGCTGTGGCTGCAGGTCGACGGCGGGGTGTCCGCCGAGACCGTCGAGCGCGCGGCCGAGGCCGGGGCGGACGTCTTCGTGGCGGGGTCGGCCGTCTACTCCGCCGAGGACCCCGACACGGTCGTGCGCGAGCTGCGTGACCTGGCGCACGCTGCCTCGTTGGTGGAGTAAGCCACCCGGGCCTCCGACCGTTCGGGGATCGAGCTCGACGGTGGCCGACCCGAGGGAGAAACCGTGCGTCGTCGTTCCACCACGACTCTCGCCGGTGCCGCAGCAGCGGTGCTCGCGTTCGGCCTGTCCGCCCCCACCGCCGCCTCGGCGGACGACCCCGCGTCGCCGGCCGACGTCTCGCCGTACCTCGCGAAGACGCTGCCGGGCCTGACCGGCGCGAGCACGGTCCTCGTGCACGGCACCGACCTCGCCGCCGCCCGGTCCGCGGTCGCCGACGCCGGCCTGCGCCGCGTCGGCTCGTTCGACACGATCGGCGTCGTCGCCGCGCGCGGCAGCAAGGCCCAGATCGAGGACGTCCGCAGCCAGCCCGGCGTCGAGTACGTCGAGGCCGGCGAGCAGCCGATCGAGTTCTTCAACGAGACCTCCCACACCGCCACCCGTGGCATCGAGGCGCAGTCGACCCTCACCGGCGCCGACGGCACCCCGCTCACCGGCAAGGGCGTCTCGGTCGGCGTCATCGACTCCGGTGTCGACCCCAACCACCCCTACTTCGAGGAGGCCGACGGCTCCAGCGCCGTCGTGGCCAACCTCAAGACGCTCTGCGACCCGACCGAGTCGCTGTGCACCGTCCAGCGCGTGCCCGGCATCGTCGACACCGACACCCTCTCGGTCGGCGGCCACGGCACCCACGTCAACGGCATCGTCGCCGGTCGTCCCACAACCCTGTCCTCGGGCGAGAAGCTCCAGGGCGCGGCCAAGGACGCCAAGCTGGTCTCGATCTCGACCGGCGCGGCCCTGGTCATCCTCGGGGCCGACGCGGCTCTCAACTGGGTGCTGGAGAACCACGAGGCGCCCTGCGGTGCCGGTGTCTCCGCGGCGACCTGCCCGCCCATCAAGGTCACCAACAACTCCTACGGCCCCACCGGCGGCGGCGAGTTCGACCCGCAGTCGGCGACCGTGAAGCTGCAGCGCGCGCTCGCGGCCGAGGGCGTCCTCACCGTGTGGGCCAACGGCAACGACGGTGGCGACGGCTCGGCGAACCTCTCCAACCCGCCCGGCCAGGACCCGACCCCCGGCGTCCTCTCGGTCGCGTCGTACTTCGACCTCGACAACGGCACCCGCGACGGCAAGGTCTCGGAGTACTCCTCGCGCGGGCGCTCCGGTGACCAGGCGACCTACCCCGACATCTCCGCCCCCGGCGAGAACATCACCTCCTCGTGCCGCCCCTACCTGCCGATCTGCTCCACGGGTCTGGACTTCAAGAACGGCCCGGGCGTGACCGACATCGGCACCTTCAACACGATCAGCGGCACCTCGATGGCCGCCCCGCACATCGCCGGCATCGTGGCCCAGCTGTTCCAGGCCAACCCGCAGGCCACGCCGGCCCAGGTCGAGGAGGCGCTCAAGACCACGGCGTACAAGTACACCGACGGCGCCCCCTACGAGAACGGTGCGCTCGGCACCACGAGCGTCGACAAGGGCTACGGCCTGGTCGACGTCGTCGCCGCCGCGCAGGCGGTGGGCTAGGGAGTCACCGCAGTCCGGCGAGCCGGGAGGCCACCTGCTCCAAGGTGGCCTCCCGGCCTGCGTACGGCGCCTCGGCCCGCGGCCAGTGCGTGATCACGTCGGTGAACCCGAGCTCGGCCGCGCGCCCGGTCATCTCCTCGAACAGGTCCGCGCTCTCCAGCGAGAACCGGGGTGAGGAGTCGAGGTTGAGGTAGCGCGGGTACGCCGACCCGTCACCTGCGTCCCGGCCCACCCGTTCCAGCTCGGCCTCGAGCGTCGTGCGGGCTTGCGCCAGCCCCGCGAACCACTCGTCCAGCGTCTCGGCGCGACCCCCGGTCGTGATCCAGCCGTCGCCGGTGCGGGCGGCGTACCGCAGCGACCGGGGACCGTTGGCCGCCACCAGGAGCGGCACGTCACGCAGCGGGGGCAGCGTGCGGGCATCCCGCGCGCTGAACCAGCGCCCGTCGGCGTCGACGTGGTCCTCGGTGCGCAGCCGCACCAGCAGGTCGGTGAACTCCTGGAACCGGTCGACCCGCTCCTTCACGCTCAGGTCCTCGGCCCCCAGGATCCGGGAGTCCAGGTCGCCCCCGGTGCCCACGCCCAGTAGGAAGCGCCCGCCCGACACGTCGTCGAGCGACTGCACGTCGCGGTGCAGCGCCACCGGGTGCCGGAAGTTGGGCGAGGCCACGAACGTCCCCAACCGGATCCGGCTGGTCACCAGCGCGGCAGCGGTCAGTGTGGGGGTGGTCCCGAACCACGGCGACTCCGGCAGCCCGCCCCACACCAGGTGGTCGTAGGTCCAGGCGTGGTCGAACCCCAGCTCCTCGGCCGCCCGCCACCGCGGCGCGGCCTCGGCCCAGGGGAGGTCCGGCAGGATCGTCAGCCCGAATCGCATGACCCCGAGCCTAGGAGTCCACGAAGTACGGCGACACCCGGCGCGGCCGGGCACGTAGGGGAACGCCCAGTCCTCCCGGGCCACCCACGGTCGACCCGGCTCGACGACCGACCCGGTCAGCTCGCCGAGGCGGTCGGCCAGGCACGCCTGCGCCTCGTCGGTGATGAGCGTGCTGCCGGGCAGGCACAGCGAGACGCGCAGCCCGTCGACCAGCGCCTCCACCGCGGCCAGCGCACCCCCCGGCACCCGGTGGTCGAGCGACCGCGCGAGCACCGCGAGCTGCTGCCGCCGCGGACGCTGCAACCAGCTCCCGATGGAGGGATCGGTGCGGCCCACCTCCAGCCATCCCAGCCAGGTGCGGGTGGCGGGCAGGTCGTGGTGGTCGCGGGGGAGCACGGCCAGCGGTCCGTGCTCGATGACCGCGGCCGTCAGCGCCGTCGTGCGTGCCGTGGCCGAGACGTGCGCGCAGACCCGGAGCAGGCGCTGGTGGTCCTGCAGGTGGTGCCGCATCGACGACGTGCTGATCTCACTGACCCGCGAGATCGCCCGCCACGTGAGCCCGGCCGGGCCCTGCTGCTCCAGGATGCGGTCGCACGCCGCGGCGAGGACGGCAGCGCGCGCATGGCCGTCGATGTGGTGAGGCATGCCCCGCACCCTGGCACGCGGTACCGACACCACCGTCGCGGTAGGAGGACGAGAGGGGCGTCCCGGACGGTCGATCCCGTTGGTGACTCGATCGGATCACCAAGACGCCTTGCTGACTCGATCGAGTCACCAACGAGATCGCTGCCCCGGGAGCGGCCGACGGCCGCCCGACGACCGGGGTGGTGAGCCTCACGACGACGCGTGGCGGGCCCTGTGGCAGGCTGGTGACCGAGCGATCAACGCTCGCGTGCTCTGGGGGCGGTGAAAATCCGCACCGGCGGTGAAAGTCCGCGACCCGGCCGCCTCCAGCGGCCGGTTGACCAGGTGGAACTCCTGGACCGACGGTCACAGTCCGGATGAGAAGCAGCACGCGGCGCCGTCCCCTCGGGGTCCGGTGCCGGGTTCCCCACGGCCGCGGGCACGACCCCCGGAGGACCGTCCGCCGTGCGACCCGACCAGCAGGCCAGCGCCGAGCAGCGCGCGATGCGTCGCGCGCTCGACCTCGCGCAGTCGCCGGGCGTCCCGCTCGGGCCGAACCCGCGCGTGGGGTGCGTGCTGCTCGACGACGAGGGCCGGGTCGTGGCCGAGGGGCACCACCGTGGCGCGGGCACCCCGCACGCAGAGGCCGCGGCGCTCACCGAGGCCGGCGTCGACGCGGCCGGGACGACCGCGGTCGTGACGCTGGAGCCGTGCAACCACACCGGCCGGACGGGGCCCTGCACCGAGGCGCTGATCGCGGCCGGGGTGCGTCGGGTGGTCTTTGCGCAGCCCGACCCCAACCCCGTCGCGGCCGGCGGGGAGCGGCGGCTGCGCGAGGCGGGGATCGAGGTCGACCTGGGCCTGATGGAGCGGGAGGCGCGCACGGTCAACCGGGCGTGGACCTTCGCGCTCGAGCACCACCGGCCCTTCGTGACCTGGAAGCTGGCCAGCACGCTCGACGGCCGGAGCGCCGCGACCGACGGCACCTCGCGGTGGATCACCTCGACCGCGTCGCGGGTGGACACGCACCGGTTGCGTGCCCGCTGCGACGTGGTGCTGGTCGGGACGAGCACGGTCGAGGTGGACGACCCTCGGCTGACCGTCCGCGACGAGTACGACGAACCGTTGGCCCACCAGCCGCTGCGTGCCGTGATGGGCCTGCGCGAGGTCGCGACCGATGCGAGGGTGCTCGACGACGCGGCCGAGACCGTGCTGCTGCGCACCCGCGACCCGCTCGAGGCGCTGACGGAGCTCTACGCCCGCGACCGGCGGCACGTCTTCCTCGAGGGCGGGCCGACCCTGGCGGCGGCGTTCCTGGCCGCGGGCCTGGTGGACGAGGTCGTGGCCTACGTCGCGCCGAGCTTCCTGGGCGCCGGCCGCAGCGCGGTGGGCGACCTGGGCATCACCACGATCGCCGATGCGTTGCACCTGCGGGTCGAGGACGTCGCCGTCCTCGGCTCGGGGGAGCAGACCGACGTGCGGCTCACCCTGACCCCCGCCCACCGAGGCGGACCAACGGAGAAGAGGGACTAGATGTTCACCGGCATCGTCGAGGAGCTCGGCTCCGTCGTGGCCCTGGAGGACCAGGGCGACGCCGTGCGCCTGACCGTCCGCGGACCTGTCGTCACCGGCGACGCGGGGCTGGGGGACTCCATCTCCGTCAACGGCTGCTGCCTGACGGTGGTGAGCAACGAGGACGGCGCCTTCACCGCCGACGTGATGCGCGAGACGCTCGACAAGACCTCGCTCGGGGCGTTGGAGCCCGGCGCGCGCGTCAACCTCGAGCGCGCGGTCACGCCGGCCACGCGGCTCGGCGGGCACATCGTGCAGGGCCACGTCGACGGCACCGGCACCGTCATGTCCCGCACGCCCAGCGAGCACTGGGAGGTCGTCGAGGTCTCGCTGCCGGCCGACCTCGAGCGCTACCTCGTGCCCAAGGGGTCGATCACCGTCGACGGCATCTCGCTGACCGTGGTCGAGGTGCGTGCGGAGTCGTTCACCGTCAGCCTGATCCCCGAGACCCTGGCCCGCACCACCCTCGGTGCGCGGCAGCCCGGCGAGACCGTCAACCTCGAGGTCGACGTCATCGCGAAGTACGTCGAGAAGATGGTGAGGCAGTGACCGAGAAGGCCGTGGGCAACACGATCAGGCTCGACAGAGTCGAGGAGGCGGTCGCCGACATCGCCGCCGGCAAGGCGGTCGTGGTCGTCGACGACGAGGACCGCGAGAACGAGGGCGACATCATCTTCGCGGCGTCCAAGGCGACGCCCGAGCTGATGGCCTTCACCATCCGCCACTCCAGCGGCGTGATCTGCGTGCCGATGCCGGCCGAGATGCTCGACCGGCTGGAGATCCCGCTGATGACGCCGCACAACAAGGACAAGCTCCGCACGGCGTACACGATCAGCGTGGACGCCCGCGACGGCGTCTCGACCGGCATCTCCGCGGCCGACCGGGCGCACACGGCCCGGGTGCTGGCCGACTCCGCGACCGAGCCGTGGGAGCTGACCCGACCGGGGCACGTCTTCCCGCTGCGCTACCGCGAGGGAGGCGTGCTCAACCGGCGCGGCCACACCGAGGCGGCCGTCGACCTGGCACGGATGGCCGGGCTGACGCCGGCCGGCGTGCTGGTGGAGGTGGTCAACGACGACGGCACCATGAAGCGCGGGCCGGAGCTGCGGGCCTTCGCCGACGAGCACGGCCTGAAGATGATCTCCATCGACCAGATGGTCCACCACCGCCGGCGCACCGAGTCCCACGTCGTGCGCGAAGCGGTCACCCGGCTGCCCACCAGTCACGGCGACTTCACCGCGTTCGGCTACCGCATCACCGTCGACGGCAGCGAGCACGTCGCCCTGGTGCACGGCGACCCCGCGAACCTCGCGGACGGGCCGGTGCTGACCCGGGTGCACAGCGAGTGCCTCACCGGCGACGTCTTCGGCTCCGAGCGCTGCGACTGCGGGCCCCAGCTGGCCGAGGCGATGGACCTCATCGTCGCCGAGGGGCGGGGCGTCGTGGTCTACCTGCGCGGCCACGAGGGCCGGGGGATCGGTCTGCTGGCCAAGCTGCAGGCCTACCAGCTCCAGGACGGCGGCCGCGACACGGTGGACGCCAACCTCGACCTCGGGCTGCCCGCCGACGCCCGTCACTACGGCGCGGCGACGCAGATCCTGCGCGACCTCGGGGTCCGCGAGGTGCGGCTGCTGACGAACAACCCCGACAAGACCTCGGGCCTGGAGTCCTACGGGGTCCACGTCGCCGAGCGGGTGGCGCTGACGCCCCACCCCAACGACCACAACCTGGCCTACCTGATGACCAAGCGCGACCGGATGGGCCACCAGCTCGACGGCCTCGACCTCGGTCCGGCCCCCCTCCCCGCCGACGAAGGAGCCCACCTGTGAGCGGACACGGCAGCCCCACCGACCAGCCCGTCGACTGCAGCGACCTCCGGGTCGCGGTGGTCGCGAGCAGCTGGCACGACCAGGTCATGGGCGGCCTCGTCGCCGGCGCCGAGCGCGCGCTGGCGGCGTACTCGGTCACCGACCACCGCCTCGTCCACGTGCCCGGCTCCTTCGAGCTCCCGGTGGTCGCCCAGGCCCTCGCGAGCAGCGGGTACGACGCCGTCGTCGCGCTCGGCGTGGTGATCCGCGGCGGCACCCCCCACTTCGACTTCGTGTGCACCGCCGCGACCGACGGTCTCAACCGCGTGGCGCTGGACACCGGCGTCCCGGTCGGCTTCGGCCTGCTGACCTGCGACACCGAGCAGCAGGCGCTGGACCGTGCCGGGCTCGAGGGCAGCGTGGAGGACAAGGGCTACGAGGCCACCGCCGCCGCCCTGCACACCGCCCGCACGCTCGGCTCGCTCCGGGGCTGACCGAGGCCGGCGTACCCGCCTCACGCGCTCGCGTCCGCGGCTATCCTCCGGGCAGCAGCGCGTGCCGGGCCCGCTGCGACACGGGAGGTGCGCGATGAGCCAGATCGACGACGACGAAGCCCGGCGCAGCGCCGCGCGCGTCTCAGCGGGGGTCGAGCGCTACTTCCTCATCTTCCGCGCGGGCCCGCTGGTGGTCTTCCCCATCGGCGGCAGCGTGCTGTTCGTCGCGATCGCCCTGATGCTGCAGACCTGGTGGCTGCTGTGGGGGATCCCGGTGATGCTCGCGGGTCTGTTCTGCTTCGGTCTCGCCTTCCGCACCAGGCTGCCCGCCACACGCCAGGTGCTCGACGAGGGAGCCACGGACAGCGGCCACGGCCGGAGCTACGTGGTGTGGGGATGGCTGCTCTCGCTCGGAGGGTTCGTCGGGCCCATCATCGGCGGACCGTCGGTCTTCGGCCTGTTCTGAGCCCGTCGGCTTCCCGCCGTCGTCGTCGAAAACGCCCACGCCGCACGTGCGCGGTCCCTACCCTCGTGCCATCGACACGGGGGGTGGAGATGGGTGACTCGCTCGAGGTCCATCACGGTGGGCTGACCCAGGCGCAGGAGGCGCTGGACGGACAGTCCGACGAGGCACAGGTGGTCCTGGACCACGTCCGGAGCGTCTGCGCGGACAACGGTGCCTTCGGGCGGGGTTTCCTCGCCCTGTTCCAGGGCACGTACGCCGACGCGTTCGCCGACATGACCGACACCATCGCCACCGGCGTCGAGGGCGCCCGGGCCCGTGCCGGCGCCATGGCCGCCACGCTGCAGGCCTACGTCGAGAACGACGACGCGGTCCGGGCCGTCTTCGGGACCCTCGAGCCCTCCGTCGGCCCCGCCGGCCCGCTGGCGGGCGACGGCCCTCCCAACCTGCCCGGGGAGGTGAAGCTGCCCGGCCGGGCGGCCGACCTCGGCTTCCGCGTCCCCGACCTCGTCACGGACCCCATGAACACGCCTGACCGCATCCTGCGGGGCTTCGGCGACCAGTTCACCGTGCCGGGCCACGGGACCCCGCTGTCCCCGCTGGACCTCGTCGACCAGGGCCTGACCACCCACGAGCGGCTCGACGGCGTCGGCGAGGCACGCGACGACATCGCCGACATGTCCGACTTCGTCGACGAGGGGGAGGACAGGTGACCGCCATGACGGGCGAGTTCGCCTACAGCCCGGTCGCGCCCACCCTGGCCAGCGCCCAGGGCGGGGGAGGCGACGCCTACGGGGCGATGATCGACGGGGTCCGCGACGACTGCGGGCTCGTCGTCGGGGCGATCGACTGGGTGCTGCGCAAGGTCGGGTTCGACCTGATCGGCGCGATCATGGACCCCATCGCCGGCGACTTCAACGGTGTCTCCGACATCCGCTCGGGGTGGGCCAACGCCTCCGGGGCCCTGACCGACATCTCGGGCAACTACGCCGCCATGGAGGCGGCCCTGCCCGGGGTCTGGCTCGGCGACGCGGCCGAGGCGTGCCGGGCCGACCTCACGAGGGTCGCCGAGGCCTACGGACGTCAGGGCGAGGCGGCGGCCCTGATCGCCACGGCCATCGAGAACATGCTCGACGCCACGGAGACCACGGTGCAGCTGGTCGCGGAGTGCCTGAGCTTCATCGACGAGATCGTCATCTCGCTGACCCCGGCCAAGGTCCTCAAGGAGATCGCGACGGGGGGTGGCGGGATCCGCAAGTGCATCAGCCTCGCGGAGAAGGCCATCGACTACATCCGCAAGCTGGACAAGCTCATCCCGGCGCTGCTGCAGGCGGTGGCCGCGATGAGCAGCGTCATGAAGGGGATCAACGTGGCTCTCGCGTTCGCCGAGATCGGGACCCAGGCGGGGGCCGGCGGCATGGCCGACGACGTGGCGGGGTCGGCATGAGCGCGGCCGACGACGCGCTGGCCGAGCTGCGGAGCGTGGTCGCGCGGCAGCAGGAGTCGCTGCGGCAGCTCAAGGACCAGGCCGCCGCGGCGCGCGAGCAGGTGGCCGTCGAGCGCGAGGCGTTCCGACGTGAGACGCGCGGGCAGCGCGAGGAGGCCGCCGAGGAGGACCGCAACGGCTCGAACGGCAGGGCACGTCAGGAGCTGCAACGCCGCATCGACGCGGGCCAGACCTCGATGCACCAGGTGATGCGCGGCGTCGACACCCACTGGAGCGCGGTCCAGGTCCGGGCCGAGGTCGAGCAGGGCGTCGACGCGAAGGTCGCCCGGTTGCGCGCGGAGGACCCGCGGCTGGCCGCCGAGATGGACCAGCGTGCCGCGCGGCGGCCCTGAGCGGCCCTGAGGCGCGGCGGCCCCCGCCACCTCGTAGGCTGGAGGGCGATGAAGACGTTCGAGGAGCTCTGGACCGAGCTCAGTGACAAGGCAGCCCAGCGACCCGAGGGGTCCGGCACCGTCGCCGCCCTCGACGCCGGCGTCCACACCATCGGCAAGAAGCTGGTGGAGGAGGCGGCGGAGTCGTGGATGGCGGCCGAGCACGAGGGCCCGGAGCGGACGGCCGAGGAGCTGAGCCAGCTGCTCTACCACGCCCAGGTGCTGATGCTCGCGAGCGGGATCACCCTCGACGACGTCTACGCCCACCTGTGAGCGCCCCCGTGGTCACCCCCGTGAGCGGCACGCCGCCCCTGCGGATCGCCATCCCCAACAAGGGCTCGCTGTCGCAGTCGGCGACCGAGATGCTGCGCGAGGCCGGCTACCGCCAGCGCAGCGACACCAAGCAGCTCACCGTCCTCGACGCCGAGAACAACGTCGAGTTCTTCTACCTCCGGCCGCGCGACATCGCGCTCTACGTCGGCGAGGGCACCCTCGACGTGGGCATCACCGGCCGGGACCTGCTCCTGGACTCCGGCGCCGACGCCGACCAGGTGCGCGAGCTCGGCTTCGGACGCTCGCGGTTCCGGTTCGCGGCCCGGCCCGGGACGCTCACCTCGGTCCAGGACCTCGGCGGGAAGCGCATCGCCACGTCGTACGTCGGGGTGGTGCGCCGCCACCTCGAGGCCCACGGGCTCGAGGCCGAGGTGATCCGCCTCGACGGCGCGGTGGAGACCAGCATCCAGCTCGGCGTCGCCGACGTCATCGCCGACGTCGTGGAGACCGGCAGCACCCTGCGCGCCGCCGGGCTCGAGGTGTTCGGCGAGGTCATCCTGGAGTCCGAGGCGGTGATGATCACCCAGGCCGGCAAGCCGTCGCTCCCGGTCGGCTTCGAGGTGTTCACCCGCCGCCTCGACGGCGTCCTCGTGGCGCGCGGCTACGTGATGATGGACTACGACATCGACCGCGAGCACCTCGACGACGCGGTCGCGCTCACCCCGGGGCTCGAGGGGCCGACCATCTCCCCGCTGCACCGCGAGGACTGGGTCGCGGTGCGCGCCATGGTCCCGCGCGACGGGGCGCAGCTGCTGATGGACGAGCTCTGGGCGCTGGGCGCCCGGGCGATCCTGCTGACCGACATCCATGCCTGCCGGCTCTAGGGCCCCGGCCCTCCCGCACACCTGGCGCCCGCTCGGCGCGCGGGTGGCGGTCTACGTCTTCGGCGGCCTGCTGCTCGTCGTGCTCGCCGTGACCTGGTTCGCGCTGGGCGAGGAGGTCCGGTCCACCTTCTCGGTGCTGCAGCGCATCACCCTGGTCGTCCTGGGCCTGATGCTGTTCGCCTGCTACCACGCGCTGATCCGCTCGCGCGTCGTCGCGACCGACGTCGGCCTGACCGTGGTCA
Source organism: Marmoricola sp. Leaf446 (assembly GCF_001424755.1). GTDB lineage: Bacteria > Actinomycetota > Actinomycetes > Propionibacteriales > Nocardioidaceae > Marmoricola. The sequence continues at coordinate 42,964 of NZ_LMRF01000006.1, read as the reverse complement.
ACGGTTACCGCACCCGGCGCTACGAGTGGTCGCAGATCCTGGCCGTCCAGCTCGGCCGAGGCGCCCCGTGGGGCACGCTCGACCTCTCCGACGGCGAGACCGTGTCGATGATCGGCGTGCAGGGCAGCGACGGCGACCGCGCCCGTCGGGCGGTGCGGGAGATCCGCGCCTGCGTCGACGAGCACACGCCTGCCGCCTGAGTAGGGTCGCCGGATGGGCGACCTGACGACCCGACCGGTCACCGCCGACGACGCCGTCGCGGTGCAGCGCCTGCTGGTGGCGCTCGAGGCCGCGGACCGGACCGAGGAGCACTACTCGGTCGAGGACGTCCTGGAGGAGCTCGCGAACCCGATGACCGGGCCGCAGGACTGGCTCCTGGTCGAGCGGGAGGGCGAGCCGGTGGCGACGTCCCGGCTGCTGCCGCGGGCACCGGCGGGCTACGAGCTGCTGGTCTCGATCGACGGCGGTGTCCACCCCGACCACCGGCGGCAGGGCATCGGCGGTCGGCTGTTCCCGCTGCTCGTACGACGCGCCGAGGACCACGTCGCCGAGCGCGGCTCCTTCGAGCCCGTGCTGAGCGCGACCGCGCCCTCGGACCAGCCCGGGTTCGGCGCGCTGGTGGGCGCCTCGGGGTTCGTGCCCGACCGCTACGAGTTCCTGATGCGCGCCGACCTGGCCGTCGAACCGGCCGCGCCCGTGCTCCCGCCGGGCTACACCGTCTCGACCTGGGAGGGCGTCGACCCCGAGGAGCTGCGCGCCGCCCACAACGTCGCCTTCGTCGGCCACCCCGCGTGGTCGCCGTGGAGCGCCCCGATGTGGGCGCAGTGGGTCAGCGGGAGCCGGTCGCACCGGCCGGACCTCAGCGTGCTGGTCCGCGACGCGTCCGGCGAGGTCGCGGCGTACCTCCAGACCAACGAGTGGGACGCCGTGGCCGAGCGCACCGGTCGACGGGAGACCTACGTCGCCAAGGTCGGCACGCTGCCCGGCCACCGCCGCCGGGGACTGGCCGCGGCGATGCTGCTCACCGCCCTGCGCCGCCACCGCGCGGACGGCGTGGCGACTGTCGGGCTCGACGTCGACAGCCAGAACCCCACGGGGGCGCTGGGCGTCTACGAGGCGGTCGGGTTCGAGGTACGCCGGCGCTGGACCACCTACCGGCGGCCCTGACCCGCGCGGCGGCTCAGACGTGCCCGGAGAGCTGCGCCATCCGCGCCTCGAGGGTGCGCAGGTAGGTGTCGCGCTGCTTGGCCGAGACCGGTGACCCCTTCTCGAGGTGGCTGCACACCGGGAGCACGTCGATCGAGAGCTTGGCGGCGCCGGCCAGGGCCCGCAGCTCGTCGAGCCGGTCGCCGAACGGGGAGCCGCTGCCCGGCGAGTAGGACCGCACCACCTCCTCGACGTCGTCGTGGAACAGGTCGACCTTGGTCACCACGACCACCAGCCAGGTCGGCCGGTCGCGGCGCACCGCCATCGAGGCGATCCGGTGCGCGGTGACGGTCCAGTCCTCGAGCTCGCGCGCGAGTTGCTCGTCGCGGCGGACCGTCGCGGCGCCGGTCGTCCCGGCCGTGCGCCGGCCGGTGGCGTGGCCGTGGGCCACCACGTGCAGCACGCCGTCGACCGGCTCGTCGTGGAAGACCTCGTCGAGGGCGCCGAGCCGGGTGGCGGCGTTCTCGCCCGGGACGACGCGGAACCGGAACCCGGTGAGCCGGCGACCGCGGCGCACCCGGTGCTCCATCACCGCCGAGCCCGACTCGGCCAGCGCCTCGGGCGTGCGCGGCCCGGAGTGACCGGTCAGGGTGTCGACCAGCTCGGTCTTGCCGACGCCGGTCATGCCGGTGACCGCGACGGTGGGGAAGCGGCGCTTGAGCACGCCCGTGACCCGCTCGCGGCCGCGGGAGAGGGCGTGGGGGAGGGCGCGCACGCCGCGGGGTCGTCGCTCAGCCATCGGGCCAGCCTAGGGAGTCGGCCGGCACCCTGCCGTCCCGCCCGTCGACCCGGAGGTCGGCCCGCTCGCGCGTGCGGTCCCGGGCGAAGAGCGCAGCCTCCTGGCGGGCCCAGCGCTCCCAGTGCGGCGCGAAGGCGTCGCCGTCGCGCTCCAGGCCCCGGCGCAGCCGCAGGTCGTACGGCGCCCCGACCCACACCAGCAGCGTCACCAGGTCGGCACAGCGCGGGGTGCCGCTGCCGACGCCCTCGACGACCAGCAGCGGCGACGGCGGCACCTCGACGGTCTCCGCCCAGCGGTCGGCGTGCCAGTCCCAGCGCCGGTGGCGGCCCGGCCCGCCACCGGCCATCGGGCGCAGCAGCGTCTCGAGGTGGTCGGCGACGCGGGCCAGCCCGTCCCAGCCCTCCAGGAGGTCGTCGAGGTGCACGACCGTCGCGCCCGGGGTCGCCCCCGCCACAGCGGCCGCCAGCGTGGTCTTGCCCGACCCGGCGGGCCCGTCGACGCACAGCAGCCGGCCGGAGCCCAGCGTGGGGGCGCGGGCGGTCAGGGCGGCCAGGACCTGCCCGACGGCGTCGCCCGGCTCGGCGGGGCTCACCAGGCCAGCCCGAGCCCGCGGTAGGACGGCGCCGAGTCCTCGACCACCTCGCCGCGCACCAGGTGGACGAGGTCGGTGTGCTCCATCAGCTCCCCGGACTTGGCGTGGCGGAACCACACCCGGTCGCCGATCCGCAGGGCGTCGGCACCGGGCCCGGTCAGCGGGGTCTGGACCTCGCCGGCGCCCTCGGTCGCGGTGAGCGCCAGCCCGGGCGGCGCCCAGGGCAGGGGGGCGCGGTCGCGTCCGGTGGCCCCGCTGGCCACGAAGCCGCCGCCGGCGACGGTCACGGTCCCGGCGGCCGGGCGGCGTACGACGGGGACGGCGAAGAACGCCGCGGGGCGCGGGTCGAAGGACCGGTAGTGGTCGAACAGGGCCGGCACCAGCAGCCCCGACCCGGCGGCCACCTCGGTCACGACGGGGTCGGCGGCCGCCTCGGCCACGTCGCCGGAGCCGCCCGCGTTCCACAGCTCCAGCGGCCCGCCGACCACCTCGCGCAGCGCCTCGGCGAGGGCGGCGCGGCGGGTGGCGAGCTGGGCCAGCGAGACCCACTTGACCCGGCGTACGACCGCCGAGCGGAGCCGTGCGCCGGGCACGTCGTCGGGCAGTCCCGCGACCTGGCCCTCGTAGGTCATCGCCCCGACGACGACGAGCCCGCGCCCGACCGCCTCGCGGGCCAGCGCGACCACGTCGGCGACCTCGCGCAGCGGCGAGCGGCGCGGACCCAGGTGCACGGGGTGCACCCGGTCCAGCCGCGGCGGGTGGTACGCCGCGTCGACGTCGAGCGCGACCCGGACCGGCCGCTCGCGGCCGGCGCCGGCTGCGGCCAGCAGGTCGAGGTGGGCGACGTCGTCGACGACCAGGGTGACGGCCGCGCGGGCCCGGTCATCAGCCACCAGCCGGGTCAGGGCGACCCGGTCCACGGTGGGGTAGGCGAGCAGCACGTCGTCGGTGACGTCCTCGCGGACCAGCCACAGCGCCTCGCGCAGCGTGTAGGCCATCACGCCGGCGAAGCCCGGCCGGGCCAGCACGCGGGTCAGGAGCGCGGGCACGCGGACGCTCTTGGAGGCCACCCGCACCGGCGTGCCGGCGGCACGGCGCACCAGGTCGTCGGCGTTGGCCTCGAGGGCGTCGAGGTCGACGACCACGAGCGGGGAGCGCGGGTCGTCGAGCCCGTCGACCGCCCGGTCGAGCCGCCGGGCCAGCCGGGTCCGTGCCCCGTCGGTGGTGCGGGCCGCGTCGGCCGGGGCCACGCTCAGATGCCGTGCTTCTTCAGGATCGCCTCGATGTCGTCCATGTCGTCGAGGTCGCTCTCGTGCCGAGCCGTGCCGCGCTTCGAGGCCTTTGCGGGCTTCGGGGCCCTCGCGGTCCCGGCGGGTGCGGCCGCCCCGGGGGTCACCGCGGTCGGCGCCGGCTCCGTCGCCGCGGCGGCCCGGCGGCCGCGGGGCGCCCCCACGCGGTCGCGGGTCCCGACAGCGCGCGAGCGCATCGCACCGGAGACCACGAACAGCAGCACGGCGACGCCCGCCACGACGATGCCCGCCCACACGGTGGGGGAGAGCACGAGGCGCGTGGCCCACCGGACGACGTCCTCGACGATCGCCACGGCCAGCCGCAGCGTCCCGGTCAGCCACGCGGCCACGGGGAGCAGCGTCCACGCGAGGCCGCGCAGCCCGGCGGCGGCGCCCCGCCGGCGGAAGGCGACCCACGACAGCACCGCGCCGACGACGGTCAGGGTCAGCGCCAGGGCGGTCCAGGTCGTGGAGTCGAGGGTGCCGGCGGGGTCCATGCGGCCCAGCCTACGAGCCGGTCCGGGCCGGCTGGGAGGATCGGGGCGTGCGAGAGATCCCCGATCCCGGCTTCGCGGGCGACGACGGCGCGGTCGACGTCGCGGTGGCGGCGGCCCTGACGTCGTACGACGCGGCGCCGGGCGACCGCGCCCGGGCGCTGACAGCGACGGCCGCACTCCAGGACTCCCGGGTGCTGGTGCCCGTCGTGGCGGTGCTGGGCGAGGTCGAGCACGACGAGCAGGGCCTGGCGCACGACAAGAGCAGCGACATGGCCGCGGTGCTGATGACCGGACGCGACGGCCGCACCGCCCTGCTGGCCTTCACCGGCAGCGCCCCGATGGCCCGCTGGGACCCCACCGCGCGTCCGGTCCCGGTGAGCCTGGCCGACGCCGCGGCGTCGGCCGTCCAGGACGGTGCCTCGGCCCTGCTGGTCGACGTGGCCGGTCCGGTGCTGTTCGCCGTCGAGGGCGACGACCTCGCGCGCCTGGCCGCCGGGGAGCGGCTGCTGCGGCTCGCCGATGGCGGATGGGGCTGGGCCGGCACGGCCTGATGTGCATCTGCGGCGCGGGGACGGTATCCTCGTGCCCGACCGACCACGCCTGCCTGTCGTGAGGGGTGGTCCGACAAGCGGAGGCCTCCTCCCACCCGCACCGACCGTGCACCACCCAGTTCCACCAGGTCGTCGGGTCCCGGTCACGAGCAGGACCGATCCGTCGCCGACGGCACGGCTCCTGGGCGTTCCCGATCGAGGCTTCCGCGTGTCACGCGGGAGCCTCTCGTCGTCCCGGGCAGATTTCGCCCGGCCAGCGCGTTCTCCTCAGGTCACACCACCAGACCGTCCCCAGGAGGACCTATCAGCACCGAGCTGCGCATCAACGACCGGATCCGCGTACCCGAGGTCCGGCTCGTGGGACCCAACGGCGAGACCGTGGGCATCGTCTCCACCGGCGACGCCCTGCGACTGGCCCAGGAGGCCGACCTCGACCTGGTCGAGATCGCGCCGATGGGCCGTCCCCCGGTCTGCAAGCTCATGGACTACGGCAAGTTCAAGTACGAGAACGCGCAGAAGGCCCGTGAAGCCCGCCGCAACCAGACCAACACCGTGATCAAGGAGATGAAGCTCCGGCCGAAGATCGACTCGCACGACTACGAGACCAAGAAGGGTCACGTCGTGCGGTTCCTCCGCCAGGGCGACAAGGTCAAGATCACGATCATGTTCCGCGGTCGCGAGCAGCACCGCCCCGAGCTCGGGTTCCGGCTGCTGCAGAAGCTGGCCGAGGACGTCACCGACCTCGGGTTCGTGGAGTCCTCGCCCAAGCAGGACGGCCGCAACATGACCATGGTCATCGGGCCCCACAAGAAGAAGTCCGAGGCCAAGGCCGAGGTCAAGGCCGAGAAGGAGACCCGCGCCGCCGAGCGCGAGGCCGAGCGCGCCGAGGAGCACGCGGAGCGCAGCGCCGGGCGCGCGGCCCCCGGGCCCAAGAAGGCCCGCGGTCGCTCCGAGAACCTCGACCCCGAGATCGAGGCCTGAGCCTCCGTCCGGGCCGCTCGGCCCCACCGAACCACCGCCACCACAGAAGGAAGAGACATGCCGAAGAACAAGACGCACTCCGGTGCCTCCAAGCGCTTCCGCGTCACCGGGACGGGCAAGATCCGCCGCGAGAAGGCGGGCCTGCGCCACAACCTGGAGAAGAAGGCCTCCAAGAAGACCCGCCGTCTGTCGGGCACCACCGAGGTGGCCAAGGCCGACGTCAAGACGGCCAAGAAGCTGCTCGGTCTCTGACCCGTCCGACCATCCCCGGGTGACGGTCCCACCGCCGCACCCACGCGTCGTACGCCGGCGCACCACGATCCACCGAAGGAGCAACACACATGGCACGCGTCAAGCGGGCGGTCAACGCCCAGAAGAAGCGTCGGGTCACTCTCGAGCGGGCCTCGGGCTACCGCGGACAGCGCTCGCGCCTCTACCGCAAGGCCAAGGAGCAGGTCACCCACTCCCTGGTCTACAGCTACAACGACCGCCGCAAGAAGAAGGGCGACTTCCGCAAGCTGTGGATCCAGCGGATCAACGCCGCGGCGCGCGCCAACGGCATGACCTACAACCGCTTCATCCAGGGCCTCAAGGCCGCTGAGGTCGAGGTGGACCGCAAGATCCTGGCCGACCTGGCCGTCAACGACGCGCCGGCGTTCGCCGCCCTCGTCGCGACCGCCAAGGCCGCCCTCCCCGAGGACGTCAACGCCCCGGCCTCGGCCTGAGCGTCCCCGCCTCACCGCAGCACCCCGACGTGGCGAGCTTCCAGCCCGACCGTCCACTCGCCCGCAGCAGTGGACGCGTCAAGACGGCCCGGAAGCTCGCCCGTCGTGCGTCCCGGCTCGAGCACGGGCTCTTCCTCGCCGAGGGCCAGAAGGCGCTGACCGAGGCGCTGCAGCGTGACCCCGCGGGTCCGGGCGGGGTGGTCGAGGTCTTCGCCACGGCGGCCGCCACCGAGGCTCTGGTCGGCCCGCGAGCCGAGGCCGACGCCGCCGGGGTGCGCTGGCTGGTCGCCGACGACGACGCCGTCGCCTCGCTGAGCGGCGCCGTGAGCCCCCAGGGCGTGGTGGCGGTGTGCCGTGTCCTCGACGTGGGCCTCGACGAGGTCGTCGCGACCACGGGCACCCTCGTGCTCTGCGCCGACGTGCGCGACCCCGGCAACGCCGGCACCGTGGTCCGCACCGCCGACGCCGCGGGCGCCACGGGCGTGGTGCTCGCGGGCTCGAGCGTCGACCCCTACAACGACAAGACCGTGCGGGCCACGGTCGGCTCGCTGTGGCACCTGCCGCTGGCGCTCGAGCCCGACCCGGCGACCGCCGTGGCCCACGCCCGGGCCTCGGGGCGGCTGGTGCTGGCCGCCGACGGCGGCGGCGAGACCGACCTCTTCGACGCCGAGGACGCCGGGCTGCTCGACCGGCCCGTCGCCTGGCTGCTCGGCAACGAGGCGTGGGGGCTGCCCGACGAGCTGGCCGCGCTGGCCGACCACCGGGTCTCGATCCCGATCCTGGGCCGCGCCGAGAGCCTCAACCTCGCCACCGCCGCCGCCGTGTGCCTCTACGCCAGCGCCCGTCGCGCCTGAGCCTCCGGACGCGCCGCCGGACGCGCCCCTGGACGCGCCCTCGGGCCCGGCCCGACGTCTGCACAGGACCTGCACACCAGCCACACCCGATCCGCGGCGCAGCGCTCCTACGCTCGCTCCATGAGCAGCCGCCCCGCCACCGTCCTCGTCGTCGAGGACGAGCCGCTCATCAACGAGTCGGTGTGCCAGCGGCTGCGGGCCGAGGGACACCGCGTCGTCACGGCGTACGACGGGCCGGGTGCCGTCGCCGCGCACGCCGAGCACCGTCCCGACCTGGTCGTGCTCGACGTGATGCTGCCCGGCTTCGACGGGCTGGAGGTGTGCCGGCGGATCCAGGCCACCACCCCGGTCCCGGTGCTCATGCTGACCGCCCGCGACGACGAGGCCGACGTGCTGGTCGGCCTCGGGGTCGGCGCCGACGACTACCTGACCAAGCCGTTCCGGATGCGCGAGCTCGTCGCCCGGGTGGCGGCGCTGCTGCGTCGGGTGGAGCGCGCCGCCGAGCTCGCCGCCGCGCCGACCGAGGCCCTGGTCGTGGGCGGGCTGCGGCTCGACCCGGCGTCGCGGCGCGTGCAGGTCGACGGCGACGAGGTCCACCTGACCCCGACCGAGTTCGACCTCCTCCAGGCGCTCGCCGCGGCCCCCGGGCACGTGCTGACCCGGGAGCGGCTGCTCGCCGGGGTCTGGGGGTGGGAGGGCGGTGCCGGTGCCACCCGCACCGTCGACAGCCACGTCCGCTCGCTGCGGGCCAAGGTCGGCGCCGAGCGGGTGCGGACGGTCCACGGCGTCGGCTACGCCCTGGAGCCCCGGTGACCCGCGGGGGCTCGATCAAGCTCAAGCTCGGCCTGGTCGTCGTCGGCAGCGTCCTGGTGGCGGCCGTGCTGGCCACCCTGGGGGCGGGCTCGGTGCCGGCCTGGCTCTCGATCCCGGTGACCGTGGCGCTCGCGCTCGGCGTCAGCCAGCTGCTGGCCGCCGGGATGACCTCGCCGCTGCGGACGATGACCGAGGCCGCCGGCCGGATGGCCGCCGGCGACTACACCACCCGGGTCGGGTCCACGGCCACCGACGAGGTCGGTCGGCTGGCCCGCGCCTTCGACGCGATGGCCGGCGACCTCGCCACCCTGGACCGCCAGCGCCGCGACCTGGTCGCCAGCGTGTCCCACGAGCTGCGCACCCCGCTGACGGCGCTGGTCGCGGTGCTGGAGAACCTCGCCGACGGGGTCGTCGAGCCCGACCCCGCCACGGTGCGGAGCGCGCTGCGGCAGGCCGAGCGGCTCTCCGACCTCGTCACCGACCTGCTCGACCTCTCGCGGGTCGACGGCGGCGTCGCCCCGCTGCGCCGCGAGACGCTGCCGTGGCGGACCCTGCTCGACGAGGCGGTCGCCGGCGCGGGCACGGCCTCCCTGGCGGCCTCCCGCGGCGTCCGGTTCGACGTGGTCGTCGAGCCCCCCGACCTCACCGCCGACGTGGACCCGCGCCGGCTGCACCAGCTGCTGACCAACCTGCTCGACAACGCCGCCCGGCACTCGCCGGCCGGGGGAGAGGTGCGGGTGCACGCGACGGCACGGCCGGGCGGCACCCGGCTCGAGGTGTCCGACCAAGGACCCGGCATCGCCGCGCACGACCGCGACCGGGTCTTCGAGCGCTTCGGCACCGTCGCGGGCGACGACACCGGCGGCACCGGGCTCGGGCTCGCCATTGCCCGCTGGGTCACCGACCTCCACGGCGGCCGGATCGCCGTCGTCGACCCCGCCGTCCCCGCCAGCCCGGCCGGACCGACCGGCCCGGCCGGACCGACCGGCCCGACCGGCCCGACCGGCGCCCGCTTCCGCGTCGACCTGCCCACCGCGCCACGCCTGCCCCACCGCCCCCTCGAGAGGACGCCCGTCATGCCCGCACCCACCCCGTCGGCCCCCACCCCGCCCGTGCCGCACCCCGCCGGCGCGCGCGCCCCGATCCCGGTCCCGGGCGCACCCGGCGCACCGGGCGCACCGGGCGGCGGCTCGGTCGCCGACGAGGTGTTCGGCGAGCTGTGGCGCGACCGCGGCGTCCCGGGCCGCGCCGGCGTCCTCCTCGCCGGGCTCGGGGTCGGGGTGCTCGCCGCGGTCGCGATGCCGTTCGCCGCGGTCGGGATCGGCGCCACGCTGGTGCTGCTCGCCTCCGGCGTGCTCGTGCTCCGGGTGTCGCCGCCCGGCCGCGACGCCTTCCGGTGGGGCTGCGTGCTGCTCTGCGTCGGCTTCGCGCTCGTGCTGGTGGTCCGGGACGCGCTGTGGGTCGGCACGCTGGGGCTGCTGGTCTCGGTGGTGCTGGTGACGGCCGCCTGCGTCGAGGCCCGCACCGTGCGGGGCCTGCTGCTCGGCGTGGTGGCCTGGCCGCTCGCCGGGCTGCGCGGGCTGCCGTGGTTGGGCCGGTGCGTGAGGACGCTCTCCGGGGAGGGCCAGGGGCTGGCGCTGGCCCGCACCGCGGTGCTCTCGCTCGCGGGCGTGCTGGTCTTCGGGCTGCTGTTCGCGAGCGCCGACGCGGTGTTCTCGTCGTGGTTCGACGCGGTGGTGCCCGACCTGGGGAGCACGCTGGTGCTGCGCATCTTCACCGGCGTGGCCGTCGCCGGCATCGTGCTCGCCGCGGCGTACCTCGGCCTGAACCCGCCGCGCGTCGAGCCCGTCGGCCCGTTCCACCGTCGGCCCGTGGCGCGGCGCTGGGAGTGGCTGGCGCCGGTGCTGCTGGTCGACGCCGTCTTCGTCGCCTTCCTGGCCGCCCAGGCCGCGGCCGTCCTCGGCGGCCACGACTTCGTGCAGCGCACCACCGGCCTGACCTACGCGGAGTACGTCCACCAGGGCTTCGCCCAGCTCACCGTGGCCACCGCGCTGACCCTCGTGGTGGTGGCGCTCGCCGCCCGCAAGGCGCCGCTGCTCGCGCGCGCCGACCGGACCTGGCTGCGGGCCTCGACCGGCGCGCTGTGCGTGCTCACCCTGGTCGTGGTGGCCAGCGCGCTGCAGCGGATGTCGCTCTACACCGACGCCTACGGCCTGACCCGGCTGCGGCTGGTCGTCGTGATGTTCGAGGTGTGGCTGGGCCTGGTCGTCCTCGGCGTGCTGGTCGCCGGGCTGCGGCTGCGGGGCGCGTGGTTGCCCCGGGCCGCGGTGCTCACCGGCGCCGTGCTGCTGCTCGGGCTGGCCGTGGCCGACCCCGACGCGGTGGTGGCGCGGACCAACCTCGACCGGCTCGAGGCGACCGGCAAGGTCGACGACCGCTACCTGCTGGGCCTGAGCGACGACGCCGTGCCGGTGCTGCTCGACCGGCGGCCCGAGCTGCTGCGCTGCGACGCGTCGGTCGGCGCACGCTGGGACGACGACGCCGCCGACGAGGCCGTCTGGTCGGCCTGGAACCTCGGCCGCGCCCGGGCCGACACCGCCCGGCTCGAGCTCGACAGCCGCGGGGTGGGCGCGTGCCCGGTGGTGGGCGCCTCGATCCCCTAGGGTCGCAGGCGTGCCCGACGCGCTGCTCGACCTTCTCCCTGACGGGGTGGTCGTCGCCGACGCGACCGGCACGGTCACGGTCGTCAACGCGGCGGCCCGGAAGCTGCTCGGCCCCACCGCGGTCGTGGGCCTGCACCTGCGCGAGGTGATGGCGCTCCAGGACCAGGACAGCGTCGACTGGTGGACGAGCACCACGCCGTACGCCGGCCTCGGCAGCCGGGTGGGCCTGACCGAGCAGAGCTGGCTGACCCGCGACGGCACCGAGGTGCTCGTCACCGGCAGGATGACCCGCCCGGTGAGGTTCGGGCCCGTGGAGCACGTGGCGCTGGTGGTCCGCTCGGGACGTGGCCGGGCCCGGCTCGACCGCGACCGCTCCGACCTCGTCGCCACGGTCGCCCACGAGCTGCGCTCGCCGCTGACGGGCGTCAAGGGCTTCGTCACCACGCTGCTGGACAAGTGGGACCGGCTCAACGACGACCAGAAGCGGCTGATGCTCACCACCGTGCACGCGGACGCCGAGCGGCTCTCCCGGCTGATCACCGAGCTCCTCGACGTGGCCCGCATCGACACCGGCCGGCTGCCGCTCTACCCCCGCGAGGTCGACGTGCGCGCCGCGGTGGACCGGTGCGTGCGCTCGGCGGCGCAGGGCACCCACCGCACGGTCGTGGCGTCGTACGCCGCGGAGCTGCCGCCCGTCTTCGCCGACCCCGACAAGCTCACCCAGGTGCTGACCAACCTCGTCGACAACGGCGTGCGGCACGGCGAGGGCACGGTGCGCGTCAGCGTCGAGCCGCTGGCGACGCCGTTCGCCGGGGTGCTGCTGCGCGTGGAGGACGACGGCGAGGGGATCGAGGAGGCCATCCGGTCGCGCGTGTTCACCAAGTTCTGGAAGCACGGCGTCCGCGGCGGCACCGGCCTGGGGATGTACATCGTCGGCGGCCTGGTGCGGGTCCACGGCGGCGAGGTCGAGATCGGCGACAGCGCCGCCGGCGGTGCCCGCGTCGACGTCCGCTGGCCCTCCACCGACCGCCGCTGAGCCGCACCTAGACTGGCCCGCGCACCTGCGCGCCCGTCCCGGCGCGCGCTCGACGAAAGGCACCCATGTCCGGCCCCAACTCCGAGTACGACCCGGTGCAGGTGACCCCCCTCGACGAGGAGCACGTCGAGGCGATGCGCGTCGCCGCCCTCGAGGCGGTGCAGGGCGCCACCGACCTGGCCGACCTCAAGCGGGTCCGCACCGAGCACGCGGGCGACCGCTCGCCGCTGGCCCTGGCCAACCGCGAGATCGGCGCGCTGCCGCCGCAGGCCCGCAAGGACGCCGGCCGCCGCGTCGGCCAGGCCCGCGGCGCCGTCACCCAGGCGCTCGCCGCCCGGCAGGCCGAGCTCGAGGTCGAGGCCGAGGCCCGGATGCTGGCCGAGGAGACCGTGGACGTCACGTTGCCGTGGGACCGACGCCCGACCGGCGCCCGCCACCCGATCACGATGCTGTCCGAGCGCATCGCCGACGTCTTCGTCGCGATGGGCTGGGAGGTGGCCGAGGGGCCGCTGGTCGAGGCCGAGTGGCTCAACTTCGACGCCCTCAACCTGGGGCCCGACCACCCGGCGCGGACCATGCAGGACACCTTCTGGACCGAGCCGGCCGAGCACCACCTCGTGCTGCGCACCCAGACCAGCCCGGTGCAGGCACGCGCGATGCTGACGCGCACGCCCCCGATCTACGTCGTCTCGCCCGGCCGGGTGTTCCGCACCGACGAGTACGACGCGACGCACAGCCCGATGTTCCACCAGGTGGAGGGCCTCGTCATCGACTCCGGGATCACCATGGCCCACCTGCGCGGCTCGCTGGACCACATGCTCGGCGTGCTCTTCGGCGAGGGCATCCGGACGCGGTTCCGGCCGTCGTACTTCCCCTTCACCGAGCCCTCGGCCGAGATGGACATGGTCTGCTTCGTCTGCCGCGGGCTCGCCCCGGCGATCGAGGACTGCCGCACCTGCAAGGGCGAGGGCTGGATCGAGCTCGGCGGCTGCGGCGTGGTCAACCCCCGGGTGCTGGTCGCCTGCGGCGTCGACCCCGACCGCTACACCGGCTTCGCGTTCGGCTTCGGCATCGACCGGATGCTGATGTTCCGCCACGGCGTCTCGGACATGCGCGACATGTTCGAGGGCGACGTCCGCTTCTCCACCGCGTTCGGAAGTGACCTGTAGATGAAGGCCCCCCTGTCCTGGATCCGCGAGTACGCCGCCCTGCCGGACGACGTCACCGCCGACGACCTGGCGGCCCGGCTGACCGCGCTCGGGCTCAAGCTCGAGGCGATCGAGCGTCCCGGCCACGACCTCACCGGCCCGCTCGTGGTCGGCCGCGTGCTGACGATGGAGCCCGAGCCGCAGAAGAACGGCAAGACCATCAACTGGTGCACCGTCGACGTGGGTGACGCCAACGGCACCGGCGAGCCGCAGGGCATCGTGTGCGGCGCCCACAACTTCGGCGTCGGTGACCTCGTGGTCGTCGTGCTGCCGGGCGGCGTGCTGCCCGGCGGGTTCGAGATCGCGGCCCGCAAGACCTACGGCCACGTCTCGGCCGGGATGATCTGCTCCACCCGGGAGCTCGGCCTGGGCGACGACCACGACGGCATCCTGGTGCTGCCCGCCGACGCGGGGCAGCCCGGCGACGACGTGCTGGAGCTGCTCGACCTGCGCGACGAGGTGCTCGAGCTCGAGGTCAACCCCGACCGCGCCTACGCGCTGTCGCTGCGCGGCGTCGCCCGCGAGGCGGCGCTCGGCCTCGGCGTCGCCTTCCACGACCCCGCCGAGCGCGACGTGCCGCCGGCCGACGGCGCCGGTCCTGCCGTGGCCATCGAGGACCCCGAGGGCTGCCCGGTCTTCGTGGCCCGCACCGTCTCCGGCTTCGACCCCACCGCCCCCACGCCGGACTGGATGGCGCGCCGGCTGGCCCTGGTCGGCCAGCGGTCGATCTCGCTGGCCGTCGACGTCACCAACTACGTGATGTTCGAGCTCGGCCGGCCGATCCACGGCTACGACGCCGACAAGCTCACCGGCACCGTCGGGGTGCGTCGCGCCCGTGCGGGCGAGCGGCTGACGACGCTCGACGGCACCGACCGGGCGCTCTCGCCCGAGGACCTCGTCGTCACCGACGACAGCGGCATCATCGGCCTCGGCGGCGTCATGGGTGGGCAGACCACCGAGATGTCCGCGACCACCACCCGCGTGCTCGTCGAGTCGGCCCACTGGGACGGCCCGTCGATGTTCCGCACCGGCCGTCGGCACAAGCTCACCTCCGAGGCCGGGCGCCGCAACGAGCGCGGCGTCGACCCCGAGGTCTGCGAGGCCGCCGCCGACCGGGTGGTCACGCTGCTGGCCGAGCTGGGCGGCGGCACCGTGGAGCCGGGCGTGACCGTGGTCGGCGCCCCGCCGGCGCGGCGTACGGTCACGATCCCGCTGGACCTGCCCGCCCGCGTCACCGGCATGGACATCGCCTCGCACACCGTGCTCGCCCACCTCGAGGCGGTCGGCTGCCGGGTCGAGACAGGTCCCGACACGCTGACCGCGGAGCTGCCGAGCTGGCGCCCCGACCTCGCCGACCCCTTCGACCTGGTCGAGGAGGTCGCGCGCATCGTCGGCTACGAGCACGTCCCGAGCGTGCTCCCGCCCGCACCGTCGGGCCGCGGGCTCACCCCCGCGCAGACGATGCGTCGTCGGGTCGGGCGCACGATGGCCGGCGAGGGCTACGTCGAGGTGCTCACCTTCCCGTTCGTCGGCGAGGCCGACCTCGACCGGCTCGGGCTGGCGACCGACGACCCCCGTCGTACGACGCTGCGGCTGGCCAACCCGCTCAGCGCCGAGGAACCCCTGATGACCACGACGCTGCTCCCGGGGCTGCTGGCCACCGTGGCCCGCAACGTCGGTCGCGGCGCTGGCGACCTGGCACTGTTCGAGGTCGCCCCGGTGACCCGGCCCCGCGGGGACGGCGCACCGATCCTGGGCGTCGACCGTCGGCCCGACGCGGCCGAGTGGGAGGCGCTCAACGCCGCCGTGCCCGAGCAGCCGCTGCACCTCGCGCTGGCGGTGGCCGGCGAGCGCGACCGGTCCGGATGGTGGGGCGAGGGTCGCACCGCCATCTGGGCCGACGCCGTCGAGACCGCGCGCGTGGTGGCCAGGGCACTCGGGCTCGAGCTCACCGTGCGCAGCGCGGCGCTGGCGCCCTGGCACCCCGGCCGCTGTGCCGAGCTGCTGGTCGACGGGGTGTCGGTGGGCCACGCGGGCGAGCTGCACCCCCGGGTGTGCCGCGACCTCGGCGTCCCTGCCCGCACGGCCCTCGCCGAGCTCGACCTCGACGCGCTGCTGTCCCGTGCGGTCCCGGCCCGGGCCCCGGAGTTCTCCACCTTCCCGGTGGCCAAGGAGGACGTCGCGCTCGTCGTCGACGCCGACCTGCCCGCCGCCGAGCTGGCCGCCACGCTGCGCGAGGGGGCGGGGCCGCTGCTGGAGGGCCTGCGGCTCTTCGACGTGTGGACCGGTCCGCCCGTGCCCGAGGGGCGGAAGTCGCTGGCCTTCGCGCTGCGGTTCCGGGCGCCCGACCGCACCCTGACCGAGCAGGACACCGCGGCCGCTCGTGAGGCGGCGGTGGCCCTGGCGGCACAGCGACACGGGGCCGAGCAGCGCGCCTGACCCGGTCCGGGCGGCGACGCGGCTAGGTTGCGCGGCATGTACGTCTCCGTCTCCCGGCTCCGGGTGCCCGAGGACCGCAGCGAGGAGCTCGTCGCCGCGTTCCGCGACCGAGCCGGCCTCGTCGACTCGGTCGAGGGCTTCGTCGACCTCGAGGTGTGGCGCTCGGACAAGCGCAGCGAGGACGGCCAGGAGATCTGGATGGTCTCCCGGTGGGACACCAAGGAGCACTTCACCGCCTACATGAGGTCCCCGGCCCACCGCGTCTCCCACGACCGGGTCGACCCCGACCTGCACCGCGCCATCCGGCTGGACCGGCTCGAGCAGCTGCACGACACCTACGAGGTCGTCGCCCGATGAGGTCCCGGTGAGGTCCCGGTGAGGTCCCGGTGATGTCCCGGTGATGTCCCGGTGACCCAGCGCCCCGACCGTCGCTCGCCGCCGCCGTCGGGCATGGCGGCGCCCCGCTACGCCCCCGGACCCGACGGCCGCGCCCTGGACCTCGTCGACCTCGCCGGCCGGGTGTGCGGGCGCTACTACGAGGACTTCCCCGACGAGGACGCGCGCTACGGCGAGGTCGGCCGTGCGTGGTGCCAGCACGACAACCAGCACCTGCTCAACTGGACGGCCCTGGCCGCCGAGGGGCTGGTCGACCTCGACCACGAGGTGGCGTGGCTGGCACGCGTGCTGGACCGCCGTGACTTCCCCCTCGACCGGCTGGCCCGCAACCTCGAGCTCGGCAGCGAGGTCGTCCGCGACGAGGTGCCCGACTCGGCCACCCTGTCCGCGGCGCTCGACCAGGCCTGCGCGATGGTGCGTGCCCGGTCGTTCCCGCCCGAGCACGCCTGAGGTCGCCCGCGCGTCACCGGGGCCGGGTGGCCTCCTCCAGCACCTCGAGCACGTGGCGGTAGGTCGCCCCGGTGGCCCGCGACATGCCGATCTCGCAGGTGCGGTTGCCCGAGACGTACGCCGCTCCGGCCGGCAGGTCCATGGTCGCGACCTCGGCCGACTCCGGTGCCGTCGCCGAGGCGGTCAGCTCGGGGTGCAGCAGCCCCCGGTCGCCCGCAAACGCACAGCATCCCCAGGCGCCGGGCACCCGGACGTCGCCGCCCTCGCCCGCGCAGGCCCGGGCCAGCGCGACGAGGTCGTCGGTGACGCCCAGCGCGGTGCTCGAGCAGGTCGGGTGGACCACGACCGCCGGCAGCGGCGTGGTGACGCGGAGCCGGGGCAGCAGGTGCTCACGAACGAAGCTGGTGGCGTCGAGGACGGTCGTGCCCTCCAGCACCTCGGTCAGGCCCTCGGTGCACGAGCTCGCGTCGACCACGACCGGGAGCCGGCCGCCGTCGGTGGCCCGGTGCAGCGACGCGCGCACCGTCGCGGCCATCCGCTGGTGGCCCTCGCGGTGCCCCTTGGACTTCCAGGGCGTGCCGCAGCACAGCGAGGCCAGGTCGTCCGGTGTCCGCAGGCGTACGCCGGCCCGCTCGGCCAGCGTGCGCAGCGCGGCGTCGACACCGCCGCCGAACATCGTGCCGACGCAGGCGCTGAACAGCACCGCCTCGGCCGCGGGATCGGCCAGGGTGCGGCGGACCTCGCCACCGGACCCGAGCGCGGGGTCGTAGAGCGGGACCGCGTCGGCGCCCGCCACGCGACGTCCGGCCCGGGACAGCGCGACCGGCACCGGGCCGGGCAGCCGGTCGGCCACCGACAGCGCCGCCGAGGCGGCCCGCGTCGCGGTGCCCCAGTGGCCGGCGGCCGTCGTCCAGGCCCGCTCGGCCGTGCGCGAGGAGCCCTCGGCCCGCAGCCGCTTGACCAGGTCGCCGGTGTTGATCAGCACCGGGCAGGCGGTGGCGCACATGCCGTCGGCGGCGCAGGTCTCCAGGCCGTCGTAGTCGTAGTCCTCGTCGAGCGAGGCGACCAGCGCGTGGTCGCCGCGGGCCAGCGCGGACTCGCGCTCGCGCCGCAGCACGATGCGCTGCCGCGGCGTCAGCGTCAGCGAGCGCGACGGGCAGACCGGCTCGCAGAAGCCGCACTCCACGCAGCGGTCGACCTCCTCCTCCACGACCGGCGCGGTCTTGAGGTCGCGCAGCCACAGCCCGGGGTCGTCGGTGAGCACCGAGCCGGGGTTGAGCGTGCCGTGGGGGTCGGCGAGCTGCTTGAGCTCGCGCATCACGCCGGTCAGCTCCGCGCCGTACTGACGCTCGACGAAGGGCGCCATGATCCGGCCGGTGCCGTGCTCGGCCTTGAGGGTGCCGCCGAGGTCGAGCACCAGGTCGATCATGTCGGTGGTGAAGTCCTCGTAGCGGCGCAGCAGGGCGGCGTCGTCGAAGCGCTCGTTGAGCAGGAAGTGCAGGTTGCCGTCGCGGGCGTGGCCGAAGATCACCGGCGCCTCGTAGGCGTGGGTGTCGAACAGCCCGGTCAGGCCGCGGCAGATCTCGCCGAGCCGGTCGACGGGCACGGCCACGTCCTCGAGGAGCGCGTTGGAGCCCTGCGGCCGGGCCGCGGCGACGGCGCTGTAGAGGCCCTTGCGGGTGCGCCACAGCGAGGCCCGCTCGGCCGCGTCCGAGGTCAGCTCGGCCAGCGAGGTGAGCCGCAGCCTCTCCAGCCCGGGCTCGGCGTCGCTGCGCAGACCGGCGAGCGCGTCGGCGGAGTCGGCCTGGAGCTCGACGAGCAGCGCCGCGTGGCGGCGTACGTCGAGCCGCCGGATCTGCGACGGGCAGCCCGGGTCGGCCTGGGCGACCCGCAGCGACTCGGCGTCGAGCAGCTCGGCGGTGGCCACCCCGGTCGCCAGCACGTCGGGCACCGACGACGACGCCGTTGCCAGGTCGTCGAAGACGAGCAGGCCGGTGGCGGCATGGGGGAGGACCTCGACGGTGCGGAAGACCGCGGAGGCGATGAACCCGAGCGTGCCCTCGCTGCCCACCATCAGGTGGACCAGCACGTCGAGCGGGTCGTCGTGGTCGAGCAGGCTGTTCAGGCCGTAGCCCATGGTGTTCTTGAGCGCGAACAGCCGCTCCAGCGTCGCGACCGAGGCCGGGTCGTCGCGCACGCGCCGCTGCAGCCGGAGCAGCCCGGCGTGCAGCTCCGGCTCCTGCTCGGCGAGCCGGCGGGAGGCGCCGGGGGCGGCGGAGTCGACGACGGTGCCGCTGGGCAGGACCAGCACCATCGACTCGACGGTGTTGTAGCTGTTGAGCTCGGTGCCGCACTGCATGCCCGAGGAGTTGTTGGCCAGAACGCCGCCGACGGTGCAGGCGACCTCGCTGGCCGGGTCCGGGCCGAGCTTGCGGCCGAACGGGGCCAGCCGGGTGTTCACGGCGCGGATGGTGGCTCCGGGCTGGACGCGCACCCGGTGGCCGCCGTCGAGCACCTCGACGCCGGTGAAGCCGGTGCGGGTGTCGACCAGCACCGAGTCGCTCAGGGCCTGGCCCGAGAGCGAGGTGCCGCCGCTGCGGAAGGTCATCGGCACGCCGAGGCGGGTGCAGGCCCGCATCACCTCGGAGACCGCGGCGGTGTCCCGCGCGGTCACCACGGTCTCGGGGTGCAGCAGGTAGTGCGACGCGTCGTGGGCCCGGGCGAGCAGGTCCGGGGGTCGGTCGGAGACGGTGCACCCGTCCCCGACCGACCCGCGGAGCCGGTGGGCGAGGGTGCTCAGGACGCTCCCTTGCCCAGCTGCGAGGCGATGTGCTCGGCCTGGCGGATCGCCAGCGCCACGATGGTCAGCGTCGGGTTGGCCGCGGCGCCGGTGGTCATCACCGAGCCGTCGCTGACGTAGAGGCCCGGCACGTCGTGGGCCTGCCCGAACGCGTCGACGACGCCGTCCTCCGGCCGCTCACTCATCCGGCAGGTGCCCAGGTTGTGGGTGGCCGGGTAGGGCGGCGTGTGGTGGGTGCCGTTGGCACCGACGGCTTCGTAGAGCATGTCCGCGCGACCGTAGCCGTGCTCGCGCATCGCCACGTCGTTGGGGTGGTCCTCGAAGTGGACGTCGGGGGCGGGCAGGCCCCACTGGTCCTGCAGGGCCGGGCTGAGGGTGACCCGGTTGGTCTCCTGCGGCATGTCCTCGCCCACCACCCACATGCCGGCGGTGTTCTGGTAGGCGTCGAGGATCTCGGTGAACTCCGGGCCCCAGGAGCCGGGCTCGGCGAACGCGGCGAGGAAGGCCGGACCGAGCGAGAGGGTCTCCATGTAGTAGCCGCCCGCGAACCCGCGCGAGGTGTCCAGGCGCGCCTCGTCGGCGATGATGCCGGCCATGGTCTCGCCGCGGTACATGTGCACCGGCTGGTCGAAGCGGGCGTAGACCGAGCCCGTGGTGTGGCGCATGTAGTTGCGGCCCACCTGGCCCGAGGAGTTGGCCAGCCCGTCGGGGTGCAGCGCGCTGGCGCTCATCAGCAGCAGCCGCGGCGACTCGATCGAGTTGCCCGCCACGCAGACGACCTTGGCCGCCTGCCGGTGCAGGTTGCCCTCGGAGTCGAGGTAGAGCACCGCGTCGGCGCGCCCGGAGGCGTCGTGGGTGACCTGGACGGCCTGGCTGGAGGGGCGCACCTCGCACTTGCCGGTCGCGATCGCCCGCGGGATCTCGCGGACGGCGGTGCTCCACTTGGCGGTGGACTTGTCGCCCTGGAAGTTGAACCCGTCCTGGATCGAGGCCGGGCGGCCGTCGTACGGCTCGGCGTTGGTGCCGTAGGGGCCGGTCGCGTAGAACTTGTAGCCGACCTTCTCGGCGCCGTTGGCGAGCACCTTGTAGTTGTTGTTGGCGGGCAGCGCCGGCCGGCCGTGGCGGTGGGTGGAGCCGATCGCCTTCTCGGCGCGGTCGTAGAACGGCGCGAGGTCGGCCAGCGTGATCGGCCAGTCGAGCAGGTTGGCGCCCTCGACCCGGCCGTAGTGGCTGCGGGTCTTGAACTCGTACTCGCGGAACCGCGGCGTCGCTCCGGACCAGTGGGTCGTGGTGCCGCCGACGGCCTTGACGATCCAGGCCGGGAGGTTGGGGAAGTCGGTGGCGACGCGGTAGGGACCGGACGCGGTGCGGTTGTCCAGCCACGCCATCTGGTTGAAGGCGGCCCACTCGTCGTTCTCGTAGTCCTCGGGCAGCAGCCAGGGGCCGGCCTCGAGCACCAC
Source organism: Marmoricola sp. Leaf446 (assembly GCF_001424755.1). GTDB lineage: Bacteria > Actinomycetota > Actinomycetes > Propionibacteriales > Nocardioidaceae > Marmoricola. Next base: position 22,265 of record NZ_LMRF01000006.1, on the reverse strand, counting down.
GCAGGGGATGCCCTTCTGGGTCAGCTCGTAGGCCACCGTGCCGCCGCCGGCGCCGGACCCGACGATGACCACGACCTCCTCGTCGTGCGGGATCGGGTTGCCCAGGTGCGGGGTGTTCTCGGCCATCAGTGCGTCCCTCCGGTGGTGGTGAGCTGGTCGTCGGGGGCCACCTCGACGATCTGCTCGGGTCCGTCGTACTCCTCGACGCGGGGGTTGGGCAGCCAGTCGAGGTCGTCGAAGCCGCGGTGCAGGTAGCCGCCCTTGGAGTAGGACTCGCCCTCGTAGCCGAGCAGGTCCCAGACCTCGTGGTCGTTGTAGAGCGTCACCACGGTGACGCCGCGGACGAAGGCGAAGAACTGGGCGTCCTCGATGCCGCGCAGCAGGGCGAGCGCCTGCTCGTCGTCGAGCTCGGCGAAGCCGGTGCCCCGGCTGTGCTGCGCCGCCGCGTCGAGGGACTCCAGGCCCTGCACCAGCGCCAGCCGGTGCCACAGCGACTCGCCGACCTGGTCGATGATCGTGTCGGCGGTCCGCTCGTAGGGGCCGTCGGGGAACCGCGGGTGGGGGTAGGCCGCCCGGAGCAGCCGCACCAGGTTGGTGCGGGCCGCTGGGCTGACGGTGTCGGCGGTGCTGTCGACCATGGAGGCTCCCGGCTCCGGCCCGGCAGACGTGCCGGACCTCAGGTGTGGTGGGGGTGTGATGGCCGCCACGTTAGGCGTCGGGTGTGACAGCGGCCACAGCGCTTATCGCCCCCTGAGAACCCGGCCGGTCTAGGTTTGGCGCATGAGGATCGTGCTGCCCGGCGGGTCGGGCCAGGTCGGGCGCCTGCTGCAGCGCTCGCTCGTCGACGGGGGCCACGACGTGGTGGTGCTGGGCCGCGGCGCCCCGGGCAACGTGCCGGGCGCCCGCCACGTGCCGTGGGACGGGCGTACGCCGGGACCGTGGGTCGCCGAGCTCGACGGGGCCGACGCCGTGCTCAACCTGGCCGGGCGCTCGGTCAGCTGCCGCTACACCGACCAACACCTGCGCCAGATGATGGACAGCCGCGTCGACTCCACCCGCGCGGTCGGCCGGGCCGTCGCCGCAGCCGCCCGTCCGCCCGCGGTGTGGCTCCAGATGAGCACGGCCACCATCTACGCCGACCGCAGCGACGAGCCGGGCAACCCCGCCAACGACGAGGCGACCGGCGTGATCGGCGGCGAGGAGCGGCACGTCCCGCTCTACTGGGAGTACAGCGTGCGCATCGCGCGCCGCTGGGAGGGCGCCCAGGCCGAGCTCGACCTGCCCGGCACCCGCCGGGTCGCGCTGCGCGCCGCGATGGTGATGACGCCCGACCAGGGCGGGATCTTCGACGTGCTCTCCGTCCTGGCTCGGGCCGGTGCCGGCGGGGCGGTCGCCGGGGGGCAGCAGTACGTCTCGTGGATCCACGGTGACGACGTCGTCCGCGCGGTCGACCTGCTGCTCGCCCGCGACGACCTCGACGGTCCGGTCAACCTGGCCGCGCCGGGGCCGGTGCCCCAGGCCGAGCTGATGCGCGACCTCCGGCACGCCTGGGGCACCCGGGTGGGCCTGCCCGCCACGCGGGGGATGGCGGGCCTCGGCGCCTGGGCGATGCGGACCGACCCCGAGCTGCTGCTCAAGAGCCGCCGCGTGGTGCCGGGTCGCCTGCTCGAGGCAGGGTTCGAGTTCGCGCACCCGGCGTGGCCCGGGGCGGCCCGCGACCTCGTGCGGCGTACGACCCAGCGGCCCGAGGGCACCAACCCGGTGGCCACGCTGCGCGCGATGGCGCGCGGCACCGGGGGCTAGCGCTGCTGGGTGCGCCCGGAGCGGTAGAACCGGCTCACCCGCGAGGCGGTCGCCCGGAGGGCGGCCTCCACGGAGGCCGGGTCCTGGGCCATCCGCTCGTCGGTGCCGGAGACGGCGACCGAGCCGAGCAGCACCCCGTTGCCGGCGCGCACCGCGGCGGCCACGCAGGTGGCCCCGGCCTGGAACTCGCCGTACTCCCACGCCAGGCCGCGGTCGGCGACGACGTCGAGCTGCCGGGCGAGCTCGTCGTGACCGGTGATGGTGCCGGGCCCGAAGCGCGGCATCGGCTCGGGGTCGAGGTGCAGCGTGCGCTGCTCGGGCTCCATGTTGGCCAGCAGGATCTTGCCCAGCGCGGTGGCGTGCGCGGCCTCGTGGAAGCCGAAGTCGATGGGCCGCAGCCGCGGGCAGGTGGGGGAGTCGGCCGTCGCGACGACGGCGATCTGGGAGCCGCGGTGCACCGCGAAGTAGGCGGCCAGGTCGAGCTGCTCGTGGAGCGCGACCACCTCCTGGCGCACCGCCCGCGGCACGCCAATCTGCTGGTGCAGCGAGACGCCGAGCTGGTGCAGCTTGTAGCCGAGCTCGAAGCGCTTCTCCTCGCGGATGTGCACCAGGTAGTCGCTGTCCAGCAGCTCGCGGGCGAGGCGGTAGACGGTCGGCAGCGGCAGGCCGGTGGCGTCGGAGATGTCCTTGGCCGAGGCGCCGCCCTGGGCCGCGACGACCTCGAGGATCTCCAGGGTGCGGTGCACCGACCCGGCGCGCGGTGCGGTCTCGGGCGTCGCTGCCGGCGTCGGCGCGGCCGCGGCGCCGGGAGAGTCGTGCAGCGGCGTACCCGTGACCATGACCACAGGGTAGGAGGTCGGCCAACCGTTCTCAGCCGACGACAAGGGTGGTGGTGGGCCGTCGGTGGCACCTGGCAGGCTCACCCGTCGTACGCCGTGACCCCACTCCCGAAGGAGACTGCGCCCATGATCTTCATCTGCGTCAAGTGGAAGGTGAAGCCCGAGCACGCCGACGCGTGGCCCGAGCTGGCCAAGGACTTCACCGAGGCCACCCGCGCCGAGGAGGGCAACATCTTCTTCGAGTGGTCGCGCAGCGTCGAGGACCCGAACCAGTACGTCCTCATCGAGGCCTTCCGCGACGACGCCGCCGAGGCCCACGTCGGCAGCGACCACTTCAAGCAGGCGCAGGCCGACCTGCCGCAGTACGTCCAGGAGACGCCGCTGGTGCGCAACGTCCTCATGGAGGGCGACCACTGGGACCGCCTCGGCGAGTTCGAGATCGACTGATCGGCGCCACCGCCTGACGCCGCGCGCCGGGCGGCTGGCTGGCGTCCGCCGGGCATGCGAATGTCGCGCCTGTGGCGGTTGCGCACCTCGGGTGTCCCGCCGGCCACATTCGCAGGTCGACGGTGGGCGAGTGCCACACCTGTGTCGTCGTTGCGGTGCCCTGAGAACGCTGGTGTGGCACTCGGCCACCTGACGTCGTACGTCCGCCGTCCGCGAATGTCGCGCCCGTGACGGCTGCGCACCTCGGGCGTCCCGCCGGCCACATTCGCAGGTCGACGGTGGGCGAGTGCCACACCTGCGTCCTCGTTGCGGCGCCCTGAGAACGCTGGTGTGGCACTCGGCCACCCGACGTCGTACCCCGCCCGCCCGGCCGCGCCGACACCCAGCTCGCGAATACATGCACGACTGTGTATGGTCATGCACATGTCGAACGTGCGGGTGGCCGTGGCCGGAGCGAGCGGGTACGCCGGGGGAGAGGTCCTCCGGCTGCTGCTGGCGCACCCCGACGTCGAGATCGGGGCGCTGACGGGGGGCTCCAACGCGGGCCAGCCGCTCGGTGCGCTGCAGCCGCACCTGGTGCCGCTGGCCGACCGGGTGCTCGAGGAGACGACCCCGGAGACGCTGGCCGGCCACGACGTGGTCTTCCTGGCGCTCCCGCACGGCCAGTCCGGCCCGGTCGCCGCGCAGCTGGGCGAGGACACCGTGGTCGTCGACTGCGGCGCCGACTTCCGGCTGACCGACGCCGCGCTGTGGGAGAAGTTCTACGGCTCCGAGCACGCGGGGTCCTGGCCCTACGGCCTGCCCGAGCTGCCCGGCCAGCGCGAGGTGCTCGCCGGTGCCCGCCGGATCGCCGTCCCGGGCTGCTACCCGACCGTGTCCACCCTCGCCCTGGCCCCCGCGGTCGCCGCCGGGGTCGTGGCCGCCGACGACCTCGTCGTGGTCGCGGCCAGCGGCACCAGCGGTGCCGGCAAGGCGGCCAAGCCGCACCTGCTCGGCAGCGAGGTGATGGGCTCCGCCTCGGCGTACGGCGTGGGCGGGACGCACCGCCACACCCCCGAGATCCTGCAGAACCTCGGCGGGCTGACCCAGGAGACCGTCCGGCTCTCCTTCACCCCCGTGCTGGTGCCGATGCCGCGGGGCATCCTCGCCACGGCGAGCGCCTCGGTGCGCGAGGGGGTCGGTGCCGACGACCTGCGTGCGGTCTACGAGAAGGCCTACGCCGACGAGCCGTTCGTCCACCTGCTGCCCGAGGGCCAGTGGCCCACGACCAAGGCGGTGCTCGGCTCCAACAGCGTCCACCTCCAGGTCGCCCTCGACGAGGACGCCGGACGCGCGGTCGTCGTCGGCGCCGTCGACAACCTGGCCAAGGGCACGGGCGGCGCGGCCGTGCAGTGCATGAACCTCGCCCTCGGGCTCCCCGAGGCCACCGGCCTCACCACCGTCGGGCTGGCGCCGTGAGCACCCCCACCGACCCGTCCACCCCGGTCGAGCCCGTCGAGACCTTCACCCTCGAGCGCTTCCCCGAGAAGCTCGCCGTCGTCCGGCTCGGCGCCGGCGCCGAGATCCCGGCGTGGGCGGAGTCGTCCTCGCTGTTCTCGGTCACGGCCACCGCCACGGAGACCAGCGTCGTGTGCGCCACCCGCAGCGTCCCCCGCAAGGCGCGGTCGCAGGGGCCGTTCACCGCCTTCGCGGTGCAGGGCGAGCTCGACTTCGCCCTGACCGGCGTCCTGGTCGCGCTGCTCACCCCGCTGGCCGAGGCGCACATCAGCGTGTTCACCGTCTCGACGTACGACACCGACTGGGTGCTGGTGCCCAAGGACGACGCCGACCGGGCCGCGCAGGAGTGGGAGCGACGAGGGCACACCGTCGTCACCGCCGTGCCCGTCACCCCGTCCAAGCAGCCCTCGTCGAAGCAGCCCCAGGAGAAGAAGTGAGCGTCACCCACCCCGCCGGCTTCACCGCCGCCGGCATCGCGGCCGGCATCAAGTCCCCCCGCGAGGACGGTCCCCCCAAGGACCTCGCCCTGGTGGTCAACGCCGGGCCGCGCTTCGACTCCGCGTCGGTCTTCACCGCCAACCGGTGCAAGGCCAACCCGGTGCTGTGGAGCCAGGAGGTCGTCAAGGACGGCACCGTCAAGGCGGTCGTGCTGAACTCCGGCGGCGCCAACTGCTACACCGGGGCCGACGGCTTCCAGACGACCCACGCGGTGGCCGAGCGCGTCGCGGAGCGCGTGGGCGTCGGCGCGGTCGACGTCGTGGTGTGCTCCACCGGACTGATCGGCCTGACCAACGACCGCGACGTGCTGCTGGCCGGCGTCGACACCGTGGCGCAGGCGCTCGCCGACGACGGGGGCGACGACGCGGCCACCGCGATCATGACCACCGACTCGGTGAGCAAGCAGGTCGTCGTCGACGGCGGCGGCTGGACCATCGGCGGCATGGCCAAGGGCGCGGGCATGCTCGCCCCCCAGCTGGCCACGATGCTCGTCGTGCTCACCACCGACGCCGTCGTGCCCGCCGCCGACCTCGACGCTGCCCTGCGCGCCGCCACCGCGGCCAGCTTCGACCGGCTCGACTCCGACGGCTGCATGTCGACCAACGACACCGTCACCGTGATGGCCAGCGGGGCCAGCGGCGTCACCCCGTCGCTGCCCGACTTCACCGAGGCGCTCACCCAGGCCTGCACCGACCTGGCGATGCAGCTTCTCAAGGACGCCGAGGGTGCCGACCACGAGATCGCGATCACGGTGCTGCACGCCGCGTCCGAGGCCGACGCGGTCGAGGTGGGTCGCAGCATCGCCCGCAGCAACCTGTTCAAGGCGGCCGTGTTCGGCCGCGACCCCAACTGGGGCCGCGTGCTGGCCAGCATCGGCACCACCCGGGCCGCCTTCGACCCGGCCGACCTCGACGTCGCGATGAACGGCGTCTGGGTCTGCCGCACGTCGACCCCCGCGGAGGACCCCGCCGGCGTCGACCTGTCCGGGCGGGAGGTGAGCGTGACCGTCGACCTCAAGTCCGGCGACGCACGCGCCACCGTCTGGACCAACGACCTGACCCATGCCTACGTCCACGAGAACAGCGCGTACTCCTCATGAACAAGCCCCCCTACTCGACCCGTCCCGCCCAGGTCCTCGCCGGCGCCCTCCCGTGGCTGATGAAGTACCACGGCCAGGTCGTCGTGGTGAAGTACGGCGGCAACGCGATGACCGACGACACCCTCAAGGTGGCCTTCGCCGAGGACATCGCCTTCCTGCGGTACGCCGGCTTCAAGCCGGTCGTCGTCCACGGCGGCGGCCCGCAGATCTCCCGCATGCTGGACAAGCTCGGCATCGAGTCGGAGTTCCGCGGCGGCCTGCGCGTCACCACGCCCGAGGCGATGGACGTCGTCCGGATGGTGCTGGTGGGCCAGGTGCAGCGCGAGCTGGTCGGGCTGATCAACCACCACGGCCACATCGCGGTCGGACTCTCCGGCGAGGACGCCGGCCTGTTCACCGCCGAGGCGACCAACACCGTCGTCGACGGCGAGGAGGTCGACCTGGGCCTGGTCGGCGAGGTCGCCCGGGTCCGCCCCGAGGCGGTGCTCGACCTGATCGAGGCCGGCCGCGTCCCGGTGATCAGCAGCGTCGCGCCCGACGAGGACGGCGTGGTCCACAACGTCAACGCCGACACCGCGGCTGCCGCGCTCGCGGTGGCGCTGGGCGCCCAGAAGATGCTGGTGCTCACCGACGTCGAGGGCCTCTACCGCGACTGGCCCGACAGCGACGACGTGATCCAGGAGATCGGGCCCGACGCGCTGGCCGAGCTGATGCCCAGCCTCGACAGCGGCATGGTGCCCAAGATGAAGGCCTGCCACGTCGCCGTCACCGGCGGCGTGCCCCGCGCGACCGTGGTCGACGGCCGGGTGCCGCACTCGGTGCTGCTCGAGCTGTTCACCGACGAGGGCGTCGGCACCCAGGTGCTGCCGGGAGTGGAGACCAAGCTGCGCAAGGCCTACTCCTACGAGGAGCCCGAGACCGCCGACGAGCAGGAGGAGGACGCGTGAGCGAGCTGCTGGAGCGCTACGGCGCGTCGCTGATGAACGCCTTCGGCCCGCCCAAGCTGGCGCTGGTCCGGGGCGAGGGCGCCCACGTGTGGGACGACCAGGGCAAGGAGTACGTCGACTTCCTCGGCGGCATCGCCGTGAACACGCTGGGCCACGCCCACCCCGCGCTCGTCGAGGCGCTGAGCACCCAGGTGCGGACCCTGGGTCACGTCTCCAACTTCTTCACCAGCCCGCAGCAGGTCACGCTGGCCGAGCGGCTGGTCGCGCTGATGACGCCGGCCGACGTCGAGGCCCGGGTGTTCTTCTCCAACTCCGGCGCGGAGGCCAACGAGGCCGCGCTGAAGCTGACGCGGCTGACCGGCCGCAGCCACGTGGTGGCGATGCAGGACGCGTTCCACGGCCGCACCATGGGCAGCCTCGCGCTGACCTCCAAGGCCGCCTACCGCGAGCCGTTCGAGCCGCTGCCCGGGCACGTCACCTGGGTGCCGTTCGGCGACGTCGACGCGCTCGACGCGGCCGTCACCGACGAGACGGCGGCCGTCGTGATCGAGCCGCTCCAGGGTGAGGCGGGCGTCAACGAGGCGCCGGCGGCCTACCTCGCCGCGGCCCGCGCGACCACCGAGCGCCACGGCGCGCTGCTGTGGTTCGACGAGGTGCAGAGCGGCATGGGCCGCACCGGCACCTGGCTGGCCAGCCAGGCCTCGGGCGTCGTGCCCGACCTGGTCACCCTGGCCAAGGGCCTCGGCGGCGGCATGCCCATCGGCGCCACCCTCGGCCTGGGCCGGGCGGCGACGCTGTTCGAGCCCGGCAACCACGGCACCACCTTCGGCGGCAACCCGCTGTCGTGCGCCACCGCGCTGGCGGTCCTCGACACCATCGAGCGCGACGGGTTGCTGGCCCGCGCCGTCGAGGTAGGGGAGCGGCTGCGCTCGGGCCTCTCGCAGGACCCGCGCGTCACCGACGTCCGCGGCCTGGGGGTGCTCGTGGGGCTGACCCTGGCCGAGGAGAAGGCCCCGGCCGTGGTCGCCGCGGCCCAGGAGGCCGGCTGGATCATCAACGCCACCGGACCCGACCGGGTGCGCCTCGCGCCGCCGCTGGTGGTCACCGACGACGACGTCGCGGGCTTCCTCGCGGCCTGGCCGGGGCTGCTCGACGCCGCGGGCCTGGCGGACGGGGTGGCCTCGCCGTGAGGCACTTCCTCCGCGACGACGACCTCACCCCCGACCAGCAGCGCCACGTCCTCGACCTCGCCGTCCACCTCAAGGCGGCGCCGTACGACGCGCGCCCGCTCGCCGGCCCGCAGACCGTCGCCGTGCTCTTCGACAAGCCGACGCTGCGCACCCAGGCGTCCTTCGCCTCGGGCATCGCCGAGCTCGGCGGCTTCCCCATGATCATCGACGGATCGCTGGCCCAGGTGGGCGTGCGCGAGTCGGTGCCCGACGTGGCCCGGGTGCTGGGGCGCCAGGCCGCGATGGTGGTCTGGCGCACGCACGACCAGTCCCGCCTCGAGGACATGGCGGCGTACTCCGGGGTGCCCGTCGTCAACGCGCTGACCGACCAGTTCCACCCCTGCCAGGTGCTGGCCGACCTGCTGACGCTGCGCGAGCACCACGGCGCGCTCGCCGGGCAGGTGCTGGCCTTCGTCGGCGACGCCGCCTGCAACATGGGCCACAGCTACCTCCTGGGCGGCGCCACCGCAGGCATGCACGTGCGGGTCAGCGGCCCCGAGGGCTTCGAGCCCGACGCCGAGGTGCTGCTGCAGGCCCAGGTCGTCGCCCAGGCGACCGGCGGCTCGGTGGCGTTCGTCGCCGACCCCGTCGAGGCGGTCACCGGTGCGGACGCGGTCGCGACCGACACCTGGGTCTCGATGGGCCGCGAGGCCGAGGCCGAGGCGCGCGCCGCGGCCTTCGCCCCCTGGTCGCTCGACGAGGAGCTGCTCTCCCACGCCGACGACGAGGCCGTGGTGCTGCACTGCCTGCCGGCCTACCGCGGCAAGGAGATCAGTGCGGATGTCCTCGACGGCCCCCGCAGCGTGGTGTGGGACGAGGCCGAGAACCGCCGGCACGCCCAGAAGGCCGTGATGGCGTGGCTGCTGGAGTCCCGGTCGGGGGAGTGCTCGTGAGCGAGCACGGCCACATCCCCGACACCAAGGGCGCCCGGCAGCAGCGGATCGTCGACATCCTCTCCACCGGCCACGTGCGCTCGCAGACCGAGCTCGCCGACCGGCTGCACGCCGACGGCATCGCGGTCACCCAGGCCACCCTGTCGCGCGACCTCGTCGAGCTCGACGCCGTCAAGGTCCGCAGCTCCTCCGGCGCCCTGGTGTACGCCGTGCCGGGGGAGGGCGGTGACCGGACCCCGGTCGCCAACCGCGACAGCGCCGCCAGCCAGGCGCGGCTCTCAAGGTTGTGCGCCGAGCTGCTCGTATCCACCGAGTCCTCGGCCAACCTGGTCGTGCTGCGCACCCCGCCCGGTGCCGCCAACTTCCTGGCCTCGGCCATGGACAAGTCCGAGCTCTCCGACGTGCTCGGCACCATCGCCGGCGACGACACCGTGCTGGTGATCGCGCGTGACCCGGCCGGCGGCGAGGCGCTCGAGCGGCGCTTCCTCGGCCTGGCCAACGGTGCCCAGCGCCCCTCCGGCACCGCCCCCGACGACACCCCGACCCCCCCGAAGGGACACCCATGAGCAAGGTCCTCACCTCCCTGCCCGCCGGCGAGCGCGTCGGCATCGCCTTCTCCGGCGGCCTCGACACCTCCGTCGCCGTCGCCTGGATGCGCGACAAGGGCGCGGTGCCCTGCACCTACACCGCCGACATCGGGCAGTACGACGAGCCCGACATCTCCGGCGTGCCCGACCGCGCCCTGGCGTACGGCGCCGAGATCGCCCGCGCCGTCGACTGCCGCCCCCAGCTGGTCGAGGAGGGCCTGGCCGCGATCGCCTGCGGCGCCTTCCACATCCGCTCCGGCGGCCGCACCTACTTCAACACCACGCCGCTCGGCCGGGCCGTCACCGGCACCATGCTGGTCCGCGCGATGCACGAGGACGGCGTCGACATCTGGGGCGACGGCTCGACCTTCAAGGGCAACGACATCGAGCGGTTCTACCGCTACGGCCTGATGGCCAACCCCGAGCTGCGGATCTACAAGCCCTGGCTCGACGCCGACTTCGTCACCGAGCTCGGCGGTCGTGCGGAGATGAGCCAGTGGCTGGTCGAGCACGACCTGCCCTACCGCGACAGCAAGGAGAAGGCGTACTCCACCGACGCCAACATCTGGGGCGCGACCCACGAGGCCAAGACCCTCGAGCACCTCGACGTCTCCCTGGAGACCGTGGAGCCGATCATGGGCGTGAAGTTCTGGGACCCCGAGGTCCAGATCGAGACCGAGGACGTCACCGTCCGCTTCGAGCAGGGGCGCCCCGTCGCGATCGACGGCGTCCGCTTCGACGACGCCGTGGCGCTCGTGATGGAGGCCAACGCCGTCGGCGGCCGCCACGGGCTCGGTATGAGCGACCAGATCGAGAACCGGATCATCGAGGCCAAGTCGCGCGGCATCTACGAGGCGCCCGGCATGGCGCTGCTGTGGATCGCCTACGAGCGGCTGCTCAACGCCATCCACAACGAGGACACCATCGCGCAGCTGCACAACGAGGGCCGCAAGCTCGGTCGGCTGCTCTACGAGGGCCGCTGGCTCGACCCCCAGGCGCTGATGATCCGCGAGTCGATCCAGCGCTGGATCGCCTCGCTGGTGACCGGCGAGGTCACGCTGCGGCTGCGGCGCGGCGAGGACTACACCGTGCTCGCCACCTCGGGGGAGAACTTCTCCTACCACCCCGACAAGCTCTCGATGGAGCGCACCGAGAACGCCGCCTTCGGCCCGGTCGACCGGATCGGCCAGCTGACGATGCGCAACCTCGACATCGCCGACTCCCGCGACAAGCTCGAGCAGTACGCCGCCCAGCCCCTCGACCAGGGCCAGGTCCTCGTCGAGAACGGCACCCTCTACGGCGCCATCGAGCCCGGCGGCTACGACCGCATCACCCGCAACCCCACCGCCGAGGGCGACGACTCCGACCGCGTCCTCGACGACGTCGCCATGGAGGTCGGGACCGACTGATCCACCGGTCGGCAACCTGCCTGACCTCGCACAGCAGACTGCCTCCTCACACACCACGCACGGTGTGTGAGGAGGCAGTTCGGGTTCATCACCTGGGAAACCGGACGGCCGACGCCCCAGAGCCGGGTCGGTCAGTCGACGTCGTCGTCGACCCAGTCGAGGGTCTTGGTGACGGCCTTCTTCCAGTTGCGGTAGAGGCGCTCGCGCTCGGCCTCGTCCATCTGCGGCGACCAGCGCTTGTCCTCGCCCCAGTTCTCGGTGATCTCGTCGGTGCTCGACCAGTAGCCGACGGCCAGGCCCGCGGCGTACGCCGCCCCGAGCGCGGTCGTCTCGGCGACCTTCGGCCGCACCACGTCCACGCCGAGGATGTCGGCCTGGAACTGCATCAGGGTCTCGTTGACGACCATGCCGCCGTCGACGCGCAGCTCGGTCAGCGGCACGCCCGAGTCGGCGTTCATCGCGTCGAGGACCTCGCGGGTCTGGAACGCCGTGGACTCCAGCACCGCCCGGGCGATGTGGTGGCGGTTGACGAACCGCGTCAGGCCGACCAGCGCGCCGCGCGCGTCGGGACGCCAGTGCGGGGCGAACAGGCCGGAGAAGGCCGGCACGAAGTAAGCGCCGCCGTTGTCGTCGACCTTCTTGGCCGACTCCTCGATCTCGGGCGCCGAGGAGATCATGCCCAGGTTGTCGCGGACCCACTGCACCAGCGAGCCGGTGACCGCGATCGAGCCCTCGAGGGCGTACACGGTGGGCTCGTCGCCCAGCTTGTAGCAGGTGGTCGTCAGCAGGCCGTTCTCGCTCGGGACCTGCTCGGTGCCGGTGTTGAGGAGCATGAAGTTGCCGGTGCCGTAGGTGTTCTTGGCGGTGCCCTTCTCCAGGCACGCCTGACCGAAGGTGGCGGCCTGCTGGTCGCCGAGGATGCCGGCGATGGGGGTGCCGTTGAGGACGCCGGGCTTGCACTCGCCGTACACCTCGGAGCAGGAGCGGATCTCCGGCAGCATCGAGACCGGGATCCCCATGTCGGCGGCGATGGACTCGTCCCAGGTCAGGTCGGCGAGGTTCATCAGCATGGTGCGGCTGGCGTTGGTGACGTCGGTGACGTGCACGCCCTCGTTCTCCGCACCACCGGTGAGGTTCCACAGCAGCCAGGTGTCGGTGTTGCCGAACAGCAGCTCGCCCGCCTCGGCCTTCTCCCGCGCGCCGTCGACGTTGTCGAGGATCCACTTCACCTTCGGTCCGGAGAAGTACGTCGCCAGCGGCAGCCCGCAGACGTCCTTGTAGCGCTCGACGCCCTCGTCGCCGGCCAGCTCGTCGACGATCTTCTGGGTGCGGGTGTCCTGCCACACGATGGCGTTGTAGACCGGCTTGCCGGTGGCCTTCTCCCACACCACCGCGGTCTCGCGCTGGTTGGTGATGCCGACCGCCTCGATGCTCCGGCTGTTGAGGTTGGCCTTGCCGAGCGCCCCGCCGATCACCTCGCGGGTGTTGTTCCAGATCTCCTCGGGGTCGTGCTCGACCCAGCCGGCCCGCGGGAAGATCTGCTCGTGCTCGATCTGGTCGACGGCCACCACCGAGCCGGAGTGGTCGAAGACCATCGCGCGGGTGCTGGTGGTGCCCTGGTCGATGGACAGGATGTAGGTGTTCTTCGCCATGTGGAGATCCTTGCCTGGTTGCGGGTCGGACGGGTGGGGGGGAGCCGGGGGAGTCGGGGGAGTCGGGGGAGTCGGGGGAGTCGGGGGAGTCGGTCGGTCGCTCAGACGAAGCCGACGGCGTTGCCGGCGAGGCCGCCCAGGACGCCGCCGATGATCGGGGCGACGACGGGGACCCAGGCGTAGTGCCAGCCGCTGGAGCCCTTGCGCGGGATCGGCAGCAGCGCGTGCATGATGCGCGGTCCGAGGTCACGGGCCGGGTTGATCGCGTAGCCGGTCGGGCCGCCGAGGCTGGCACCGATCGCGACGACGAGCAGGGCCACGGCGAGCGGGCCGACCTCGGTGGGGGTCTTGCCGAAGGCCAGGATCACGAAGATCAGCACGAAGGTGCCGATCACCTCGGTCACGACGTTCCAGATCGGTGCGTGGATCGTCGGCATGGTGCTGAAGACGCCGAGCTTGGAGCCCTCGTCGGCCTCGGGGTCGTCGAAGTGCTTCTTGTACGCCGCCCACGCCAGCGTCGCGCCCAGCATCGCGCCCAGCACCTGGGCCACGATGTAGACCACGACGTCGACGAACGACAGCCCCGAGTCGCCGGCCGCCACGAGGCCGAGGGTCACGGCCGGGTTGAGGTGGGCCCCGGACTTGTAGGCGACGTAGACGCCGGCGTACACGCCGAGGCCCCAGCCGAAGTTGATGAGCAGGGTGCCGCCGCCGAAGCCACCGGTCTTGGGGAGGACGACGTTGGCCACCACCCCGCAGCCCAGCAGGATCAGGATGGCGGTGCCCATGACCTCGGGCAGGAAGATGTCGGTGAACACGCACGGTCCTCTCGTCGTACGGCGGAGCCGGAGCTCCCGAGACACACTGTGACGCGCGACACAGCGGCCGGCGCCCGAGCATGGTTGCACACCCGGGCCCCTGGTGGCCCGTCCCTAGAGTGGGGGTGGGGGACGACCCCCGCACCGCAGCACACGACGGAGGAGAGCAGATGCTCGCACCGGCCAGGTTGGGACCCGACGAGCGCGCCGAGGCGTGGCGCGCTCTCCAGGACGACGCCGACATCGACGTGCTGGTCGTGGGCGGTGGCGTGACCGGGGCGGGCGTGGCGCTCGACGCTGCCACGCGCGGCCTCAAGGTCGTGCTCGTCGAGCAGCGCGACTTCGGCTCCGGCACGTCCTCGCGCAGCTCCAAGCTGTTCCACGGCGGCCTGCGCTACCTCGAGCAGCTGAACTTCTCGCTCGTCCGCGAGGCGCTGCGCGAGCGCGAGCTGATGCTGACCCTGCTGGCACCGCACCTGGTCAAGCCGGTCTCGTTCCTCTACCCGCTCAAGCACCGGTTCTGGGAGCGTCCCTACGTCACGGCCGGCCTGACGCTCTACGACACGATGGGCGGCAAGAGCTCGCTGCCGCGCCACCAGCAGCTGAGCCGCCGCAAGGCGCTGCGGATGGCGCCGGGGCTGCGCAAGGACGCGCTGGCCGGCGCGCTGCGCTACTACGACGCCCAGGCCGACGACGCCCGCCACACGATGATGCTGGCGCGCACCGCCGCGACGTACGGCGCCTCGGTGATCGCCTCGGCCAAGGTGACCGGCTTCGTCCACGCCGGCGAGCGCGTCGTCGGCGCGACGGTCGAGGACGTCGAGACCGGCGAGTCCGCCACGCTCTCGGCCAAGGTCGTCATCAACTGCACCGGCGTGTGGACCGACGACATCCAGAAGCTCGCCGGCGGCCGTGGGCAGTTCAACGTCCGCGCCTCCAAGGGCGTGCACATCGTGGTGCCCCGCGACCGGCTCAACTCCGAGACCGGCATGATCCTGCGCACCGAGAAGTCCGTGCTGTTCGTGATCCCGTGGGGCACCCACTGGATCATCGGCACCACCGACACCGAGTGGGACCTCGACCGGGCGCACCCGGCCGCCAGCCGCGCCGACATCGACTACATCCTCGAGCACATCAACACCGTGCTGACCACGCCGCTGACCCACGACGACATCGAGGGCGTGTACGCCGGCCTCCGCCCGCTGCTCGCCGGCGAGAGCGAGGCCACCTCCAACCTGTCCCGCGAGCACGCCGTCGCGCGGCCCCAGCCCGGCCTGATCTCGATCGCGGGCGGGAAGTACACCACCTACCGGGTGATGGCCGCCGACGCGGTCGACGCCGCCCGGGCGGACCTGTCGGCCCACGTGCCCGACAGCGTCACCGACCACATCCCGCTGGTCGGCGCCGAGGGCTACCAGGCGCTGACCAACCAGGTCGAGCTGATCGCCCGCAACCGCGACCTGCCGCCGTGGCGGATCACCCACCTGCTCGACCGCTACGGCGCGCTGCTGCAGGAGGTGCTCGCCCTCGCCGACGACGACCCCTCGCTGCTCGAGCCGCTGCCCGGCGCCGAGGAGTACCTCAAGGTCGAGATCGTGTACGCCGCGTCGCACGAGGGCGCGCTGCACCTCGACGACCTCCTCTCGCGCCGCACCCGCATCTCCATCGAGGCCCACGACCGGGGCGTGGAGTGCGCCGACGACGCCGCCGCGCTCGTCGCGCCGGTGCTGGGCTGGGACGAGCGCCGGGTCGAGGACGAGGTCGCCGCCTACCGCGCCCGTGTCGCCGCCGAGCGGGAGTCGCAGGCCGAGGGCGACGACCTCGCCGCCAACGCCGACCGGCTCGCCGCGCCCGACATCCGGGCCCGAGCGGTCGGGCGCGCCCTGGACTGAGCGGGCTGCCAGACTGGCGCGCGTGGACGACCCCAGCAGTGACCAGGAGCAGCAGGCCGGGAGCGGCACGACCAACGAGGGCAGCCTGTGGGGCGGCCGGTTCGCCGGCGGCCCCAGCCCCGAGCTCGAGGCGCTCTCGCGCAGCACCCACTTCGACTGGCGGCTGGCGCCTTACGACCTCGACGGGTCGCGGGCCCACGCCCGGGTGCTGCACGGCGCCGGCCTGCTGAGCGACTCCGAGCGCGACGGGCTGCTGGCCGGGCTCGACGAGCTCGGCCGGCGCGTCGCCTCCGGCGAGCTGCGCCCGCGGCCGCAGGACGAGGACGTCCACGGCGCGCTCGAGGGGGCGCTGCTCGAGGTCGTCGGTCCCGAGCTGGGCGGTCGGCTGCGGGCCGGCCGCAGCCGCAACGACCAGATCGCCACCCTGTTCAAGGTGTTCCTGCGCGACCACGCGCGCGTCGTCGCCGGGCTGCTGCTCGACCTCGTCGAGGCCGACGCCGACCAGGCCGAGCGTCACCTCGGCGCGATCATGCCGGGACGCACCCACCTCCAGCACGCCCAGCCGGTGCTGCTGAGCCACCACCTGCTGGCGCACGCCTGGCCGCTGCTCCGCGACGTGGACCGGCTGCGCGACTGGGACGCGCGGGTGGCCGCCGAGTCGCCGTACGGCTCGGGTGCGCTGGCCGGGTCCAGCCTGGGGCTGGACCCCGAGGCGGTGGCGCACGACCTCGGCTTCACGGGGTCGGTCGCCAACTCCATCGACGGCACCGCGGCGCGCGACTTCGTGGCCGAGCTGGCCTTCGTGCTGGCCATGGTCGGCGTCGACGTGAGCCGCCAGGCCGAGGAGGTCATCCTCTGGGCCACCCGGGAGTTCGGGTTCGTCACGCTCGACGACGGCTACTCCACCGGGTCGAGCATCATGCCGCAGAAGAAGAACCCCGACGTCGCCGAGCTGGCGAGAGGCAAGTCGGGGCGGCTGGTCGGCAACCTGGCCGGCCTGCTGGCCACGCTCAAGGCGCTGCCCCTGGCCTACAACCGCGACCTCCAGGAGGACAAGGAGCCGGTCTTCGACTCCGTGGACACCCTCGAGGTGCTGCTGCCGGCCTTCACCGGACAGGTCGCCACGTTGCGCTTCCACACCGACCGGATGGCCGAGCTCGCGCCCCAGGGCTTCAGCCTGGCCACCGACGTCGCCGAGTGGCTGGTGCGCGAGGGGGTGCCGTTCCGCGAGGCGCACGAGGTCTCCGGGGCGTGCGTGCGCCGCTGCGAGGAGCTCGGCGTCGACCTCCCCGACCTGAGCGACGCGCAGTTCGCCGAGCTGGACCCACGCCTGACCCCCGGGGTCCGCGAGGTGCTCACCGTCGAGGGCTCGGTGGCCTCCCGCGACTCCCGCGGTGGCACCGCCCCGGCCCGCGTGGCCGAGCAGCTGGCCGAGCTGCGCGCGGTGGTGGCGGGGCACCGGGCATGGCTGGGCTGAGCCTGGCCGAGGTGCTGGAGCTGCCGGTGCTCGAGGCCGCGCCGCTGCTGCTCGGCGCCCACCTGACCATGGGTGGCGTCACGCTGCGCCTCACCGAGGTCGAGGCGTACTCCGGTGCCGACGACCCGGGCTCCCACGCCCACCGGGGCCGCACGCCCCGCACGGCCACGATGTTCGGCCCGGCGGGCCGTCTCTACGTCTACTTCACCTACGGCATGCACCACTGCGCCAACCTGGTCTGCGGGCCGGAGGGCGAGGCGGCGGCGGTGCTGCTGCGTGCCGGCGAGGTGGTCGACGGGCTCGAGGTCGCGCGCGCCCGCCGACCCGGGGTGCGCGACCGCGACCTGGCCCGCGGCCCGGCCCGGCTGTGCCGCACCCTCGACCTGGACCGGTCCCACGACGGTCTGGACGTGCGCGACGCCGTGCGGCTCGGGCGAGGAGTCCCGCACGTCACCGGCCCGCGGGTGGGGCTGCGCCTCGCGGGCGACCGGCCGTGGCGCTTCTGGGTCGAGGGCGACCCGACCGTCAGCCGCTACGTCCCGGCGCGGCCGGTCTCACGACGCCGCTGAGAACATCCGCCGCGCGGCCGCCGGGATGTCGGTCACGATCCCGTCGACCCGCATCGCCCGGAGCGCTCGCAGCTGTTCCTCCGTGACCGCCGTCCACGGCCAGACCCGCATCCCGGCGCGCTGGTACTCCGCGACCCGGGCAGCGGTGAGCCCGGTCAGGTTCACGGCCATGACGGTGGCGCCGAGGTCCCGGGGCACCGACACCGGGGTCGAGCCGGGGCCGAGGAAGACCCGGCGCACGGCCGGGTCGACCGCGGCGAGCGAGCGCAGCGTGGCGGCGTCGAACGACTGGGCGTAGGTGCGGCCGACGAGACCGTGGGCCCGCAGCGTGGCCACGAAGGCCGACAGGTCCTCGGGCGTGGCCTCCCGCCTCAGCTCCGGCGACAGCGAGAGCGACGTGGTCGCGACGAACGCCGCGACCTCCTCGAAGGTCGGCACCGGCTCGCCCGAGACGGTGCACCGTGCGGTCAGGTCGGCGTGGGTCCACGCCGAGACCGGGCCGGTGCAGTTCGTGGTGCGGTCCAGCGTGGTGTCGTGCATCAGCACCAGCACGTGGTCGGAGGTGGCCCTCAGGTCGAGCTCGAGGACGTCGGCGACCTCCGCCCCGGCCACCATCGCCGCCAGGGTGTTCTCCGGCGCGGTCCGGCCCCCGTCGCCCCGGTGCCCGACGATCACCGGCACGGGCGGGAGGGGGGCAGCGGGCTTGGGCGCGACCGCCCGCGCGATCGCGTCCCAGGTGCGCCGGTCGACGCGCCCGGTGACCCGCAGTCGCTCCTGTCGCTGGAACGACCGCACCGCCCGGACCGTCGCGAGGCGGTAGACGCGGTCCACCCGGGCACGTCGCAGCAGGCCGAGCGTGGCCAGGCGGCCCTCCACCGTGCGTACGGCGGCGCCGCGGCTGCCCTGGCGCAGGTCGAGCGCCGCCTCGGCCGGGGTGACCCAGGCCAGCGGCACCAACAGTGCCAGCAGGAGCAGCAGGACCGGCCGGGCGAGCGGCCGGGCGAGCGGCCGGGTGCGTCGCGCTCGGGTGTCGGTCAGGGTCACGGTGCGGTCCGTCGTGGGTCGCAGGGGAGGGTACTGCGGACACCGTAGGTGGTCGGTGCGTCTCGCGGGGGAGAACCCCGCCGCCGTCTCGGCGCAGGGTGTATACACCGACGTACACCCCACCCGAGGAGCCCCCATGAGCACCCGCGAGCACCTGCACGGCCTCGTCGCCAGCCTCCAGCCGGTCGTCCAGGGGGTGCCGACCGCGGCCCTCGACGCGAAGACCCCCTGCGAGGGGTGGGACGTGCGAGGGCTGACCTCGCACCTGCTCGGCACCACCGAGGCGATGCGGCGCGTAGGTGCCGGGGAGCCGCTGGACCGTGACGACCCCTGGGGGACGAGCGGCCAGGAGCTGGGGGAGGCCTGGCGCGACCAGCTGTCCGGCCGGCTGATCGCCGTGGCCGACGCGTGGGCCCAGCCGGAGGCGTGGGAGGGCGAGGCGCTCGACGGGGCGATGTCGCGCGAGGACGTCGGCGACATGGCCTTCCTCGAGGTGCTGCTCCACGGCTGGGACCTCGCCCGCGCGACCGGCCAGGAGCTCGAGGTCGACGACGACGTCGCCGAGCAGGCGCAGCAGCTGCTCGACAAGCACGGCGAGACCGGCCGCTCGATGGGCGCCTTCGGCGCCGAGGCCGACGCCGGGGAGGACCCGTCGGCGCTCGACCGGGCGCTCGCCGCGTCGGGCCGCGACCCGGGCTGGGGCCGCTGACCCCCCGTGGGAGGCTGGTCGCCCACCGTCCGCGCACGAGGAGACACGCACGTTGACCACCGACCCGCACCTGCTCGACGACCTGGAGTGGCGGGGTCTGGTCGCGCACGCGACCGACCGTGACGCCCTCCGCGAGGCACTCACGGCGGACAGCGTCCGGTTCTACGTCGGCTTCGACCCGACCGCGCCGAGCCTGCACATGGGCAACCTGGTGCAGCTGCTGACGGCGCGGCGGCTGCAGCAAGCCGGCCACACGCCGTACGCCCTGGTCGGGGGCGCCACGGGCATGATCGGCGACCCCCGTGACTCCGGCGAGCGCACCCTCAACAGCCGTGACACCGTCAAGGAGTGGGTGGGCCGCGTCCGCTCCCAGATCGAGCCGTTCCTGGAGTTCGACGGCCCCACCGGGGCGACCATGGTCGACAACTACGACTGGACCGCCAGCCTGTCGACCATCGACTTCCTGCGCGACATCGGCAAGCACTTCCCGGTCAACCGGATGCTGGCGCGCGACGTCGTGCGCAGCCGGCTAGAGGCGGGCATCAGCTACACCGAGTTCAGCTACGTGCTGCTGCAGTCGATGGACTTCCTCAACCTTCACCGCGACCACGGGGTGACGCTGCAGTTCGGCGGCAGCGACCAGTGGGGCAACCTCACCGGCGGCGTGGAGCTGATCCGTCGGGCCGAGGGCGGCCACGCCCACGCCTTCGCGACGCCGCTGGTGACCAAGGCCGACGGCACCAAGTACGGCAAGACCGAAGGCGGGGCGCTGTGGCTCGACCCGCAGATGCTCTCGCCGTACGCCTTCCACCAGTTCTGGCTCAACGTCGAGGACGAGAAGGTCGGGGAGCTCTTGCGGATCTTCACCTTCCTGTCCCGCGAGGAGATCGAGGAGCTCGACGTCGCCACGGCCGAGCAGCCCTTCCGGAGGGCCGCGCAGAAGCGCCTGGCCGACGAGGTGACGACGCTGGTGCACGGGGCTGCGGAGACCGAGCAGGCCAAGGCCGCGGCCGCTGCCCTGTTCGGCGGGGGCGAGCTGCGCGACCTCGACCCCGGCACGCTGGCCGCCGCGCTGCGGGAGGCCGGCGCGGCCACCGCGACCGTTGGGACGCCCACGGTCGACCTGCTGGTGGCCTCGGGGCTGGTGAAGAGCAAGGGCGAGGCGCGGCGGACCATCACCGAGGGCGGCGCCTACCTCAACAACGAGCGGGTCACCGACGTCGACCACGTGCCCGGGCTCGAGGACCTGCTGGGCGGGTCGTGGCTGGTGCTGCGCCGGGGCAAGAAGAACCTCGCCGGCGTCGAGGTCGGCTGAGCCATGGGCGGGAGCGGCAGGGACGGCACGGTCGGACCGGGGTGGCTGGTCGACCTCGAGGATCGCGCCCGGGCCGTGCTGCCCGAGCCGGTGCTGCGCTACATCGGCGAGGGAGCCCGCGACGAGGTGACGCTGGGTGAGGCCACGGCGGCCTGGCGTGAGGTCCGGCTGCTCCCGCGGGTGTTGCGCGACGTGCGCGAGGTGCGGCTCGGTGGTGAGCTGCTGGGCGCGCCGACCCGCTCGCCGTTCGGCGTCGCGCCGATGACCCTGCAACGCGCCGCGCACCCCCGCGGCGAGGTGGCGATGGCGGAGGCCGCCGGCGAGGCGGGCGTCCCGCTGGTGCTCTCCAGCAACGCCGGGAGCACGTTCGCCGAAATCGGGGCCACGGGCGCGACGTGGTGGCTGCAGCTCTACATGACGCCCGAGCGGGAGGTCGCCGCGCGCCTGCTCGACGAGGCGGTGCGTCACGGTGCCGGCGCCGTCGCGCTGACGGTCGACACCCCCGTCGTCGGGACGCGCTACCCCTCCCCGGCGGGGGGACGGGTGTGGGACGTCGCCGACCCGGCGTGGCTGGGGGCCAACCTCCCGGAGGAGGGCCGCACGCCCGACCCCGCGCACCGCGCCAAGGCGATGGATCTCGCACCGGCCGACCTGGCGTGGTTGCGTGAGCGCTCCGGGGTGCCCGTGGTGGTCAAGGGGGTGCTCCGGGGGGACGATGCCGCCGACGCGGTGGAGGCGGGCGCCGACGGCGTGTGGGTGTCCAACCACGGGGGACGCCAGCTGGACCAGGCGCAGGCGACCGCGCGCTGCGTCGCGCGCGTCCGTGAGGCCGTGGGCGACCGCGCGACGGTCCTGGTCGACGGGGGAGTGCGCAGCGGGCTGCACGCCGCGGTCGGCCTGGCCCTGGGGGCGGACGCCGTGCTGCTGGGGCGGCCCCTGTTCATGGCCCTCGCCGCCGATGGCCCGGACGGCGTACGCCGGGCACTGGCACTGCTCCACGACGAGCTGGAGGAGACGATGCGACTGGCGGGGTGCGCCGACGTGGGCGCCCTGCGGGGGGTCGTCGACACCGGGCGGTGACCGCGCTCGTGGGCCCGCCCGTGCAGGGGGTCCTTCGGGTCGGTCCGACCCCTCCAGCAGGCCCCGGACCCGGCCTGACCAGCGTTACGACGGCGTGTGACCGGGGCCACGACGGCTCGATTTGACCCTGCCCCACGGGGGTCCTAATGTTTCACCTCGTTGCCCCGGAGAGAGCGGGACGCGGGTCCGGATCAGGACCTCGCGGCCGGACCGGGACAGCCACCCCCACCAAGCACCTCAGCCGAGGTCTTCGAGTGCGCGCCACGGCGGCCTCGAGGTCCCTCATGGCGGAGCTCCCAAGTGGGGAGGACGGATCAGGGCGGGTTTGACTCGCCCAGGTGCGTCCGGTAAGTTTGACCGTCGCCCCGCGATACGGCCGAGAGGCTCGTTATCAGGTGCGCGCTTGATTCTTGAGAACTCAACAGTGTGTCAAAAGTCGACGAATTAATTTACCTGTCGGC
>NZ_LMRF01000005.1:299442-410210 GCF_001424755.1 Marmoricola sp. Leaf446 | reverse complement strand
CGTCCCCGCCGGCACACCCGTCGTCGCCGCGCCAGGGAAGGCCGACACCGGAGCCGGAGCCGGCGCCGGAGCCGGGGCCGGCGTCGGCGTCGGGGCCGGCGTCGGCGTAGGCGTCGGGGCAGGCGTCGGGGTCGGAGTCGGGGTCGGAGTCGGGGTCGGAGTCGGGGTCGGAGTCGGGGTCGGAGTCGGAGCCGGGGTAGTCACCGGCGAGGTGACGGGCGACACGAGGACCGCGCGCGTCCTGCTCAGGTAGTCGCCGACGGGAGGCAGACCACGGCGTGCCACTGCTCGGATGTCGACCGCGTACGTCGCACCCCGGGTGACGCTCGGCGCAGGCCGCAACGACACGCTGCGCCACCCGGTGCCGCGACGGAGCGTGGTCCGCTCCGAGGTCACCGCACGCCCTCTGGAGTCACGGACCGTGACGACGACGGCGCGCGCGCTCGTCCGCTTCTTGTGCACCTCGAGGCGGGTGACCCGACCGTCCCGCACGGGGACGACCGGCGTCACCGCGACTGCCGCCTTCGGCGGGACGGAGATGGTCGCCGAGCGAGTGAGGACCGTGGAGCTGGTGCTCGCCTGCGCGCTCGGGGTTGCCACCATCGGGAGCGCGGCTGCAGCCACGACCCCCAGCAAGGACGCTGCCACCTGGATGCGGCGGATCGGGCTGACGCGCATGGTCGTGTTCTCTCGTCCGGGGGTTCGGGGGCGTCGCCCGACGAGTCCCGAGGTGTCCACCTCGGTGTCACCCTGCGACGACCGCCCTGTCGAGGGTCACCAAGGGGTCAAAACCGCTTCGAAACGACGCACAGAACTTAACACCCGAAACGGACATACGGTGCGGCACCCCGATAATTTCGGTAACGGGCAACGCATGCGGTTCTCGTATCGGGACGCGAAGCGGGGCCCCGTACGCGCGCCCTCAGGACGAAGTGCGACGGCCTCGGCGGGCGACGGCTGCGGCCGCTGCCCAGGTCAGCGCCGTACCCAGCAGCGCTGCGACAGCCGCCGCGCTGCCGGACCGGGTCCCCTCGTAGCCCACCTGTGGGCGGTTCGGCAGGCTGGCGATGATGACGCGGTCGCGTGCGCGCACGCCTTGCTGTCGCTGCAGCTGGTCGGCCGTGCGCCGTACGCGGTCGGCCATCAGGTCGAGCTGGGCCCTCACCTCGCGCTCGTTCTCCCCCACGGCATCGATGCGCAGGTAGGGCCTGCTGAAGTCGTTGGCCCACTGCCCGCCGCCGTTGTACATGCGCAGCTGGCTACCAGTACGGATCCCCTGCTCGGCCAGCGAGATGCTCTGGCTGGTCAACCGCGGCGGCGGGCGTACGCCAGAGATCCGCCGCTCGACCACGGAGGCGAAGAGGACCGCCTGCGAGCTGTTGACGGCGAGGGGGTTCGAGCCCGCCGAGCGCGGCGGGAGGAACATCGCGAGCTGCAGCTGACCGTCGTACACCCCCCGGTCAGCCCGCAGGGCGAGCGCCGCTCCCGATGTCAGGAGCAAGCCGATCGCGACGGTGAGGACCACCGCCCGGCGAACGCGACCGCCGCGATGCCTGAGCACGCCGTCCGCCTCCCGACATTTGATGTGCGACACACTGCTGGCCGACGGTACATTGTGCCTCCTGCGGGACCCGGCCGTGCTCACACACTGGTCCCCGAGCCACCCGGTCATGGAGGACGCCGTGAGCTTCAGCGCCCTGGTGCTCCTCGCGACGCGCCGCTGGTACCTCGTCGTGACGGGGGTGCTGGTCTCGTTCGGTCTCGCGTTCCTGGCCTCGCTGCAGGTCTCGCCCCAGTACACGACGGTCGCCAACGTGGTGCTGATCCCGCCGCCCACGATCGTGGGTGACGCCCGCAACCCCTACCTGACCATGGGCGGCCTGGAGGCGGCCGCCGACGTCACGGCCACCAGCCTCGCCGGGTCCGAGGTCCAGGAGGAGGTCGCCGCCCTGGGGGCGAGCAGCACCGTGGTGCGCGACGCCAACAGCTCGGCCCCCATCATCGTCGTCACGGTCGTCGCAGGGTCGGCGGAAGCCGCCCAGCAGGGGCTCGAGCTGCTGGTGGACAACGTGCCGCGAGTCCTGACCAGGGAGCAGGCGACGATCGGCGTGGTCGACCGTGCGCAGCTGACCTCGCGTGTCATCGCCACGACGAGGTCGCCCGAGGTGTCGCGCAGCCCCCAGCTCCGCGCCGTCATCGTCGTCCTGGCTGCGTCCCTCGCGTTCTCCATGGGCCTCGTCGCCCTCGTCGACCGCCGCCTCCGGCGCCGGGGCGAGGCCATCTCCGAAGCGGCATCGCCGGCTCCGACCACCTCCGTGGCCGATGCGCGGGTGCGCGTGCGCAGCGCCGGCCGCGGACAGAGCACCGCTCGGCCCGGGGCCGTGGTGCGTCCGCCCTCCCGACTGCCGCGTCCCCCGCCGGCACCGCCTCCCGGCGGGTCCGCCGAGGCGCGCTGATGGTCGGCGGCGCCGCCTGGCGTTCCGCGCTCGCCCGTGGCCTCGGCCTCACCTGGCTGCGACACGCCCGCGCCGCCGGCGCCGGCTGGGCCCGTGTCCACGACATCGACGGGGCGAGCTTCGTGCTCCTCTACCTCTGTCTGCTCCTCTACCTGCCGGCCAGCCTCGTCTTCAGGCCGCTGAGCTCGGCCGGCACCCCGGCCACGATGCTGGCGATCTTCGGGGCGCTCTGCTGGGTCCTGAACCGCATCATGGACCCGCGGGCACGACGACCGTCGCTGTCCGTGGTGCCCGTCACGGCTGCCGGTGGCCTGTTCGCCCTCTGCGTGGTGGCCAGCACGGTGGTCGCGCTGGCCCGACCGCTGCGCACCGAAGAGCTGAAGAGCATGAACACCGGACTGCTCTTCGTGGTGGCGTGGGCGGGTGTCGCCCTGGTGACCAGCGACGGGATCACGTCCCGCAACCGCCTGGCCCGGGTGCACCGTCGCCTGGTGCTGGCCTCCGCCTTCGTGGGCCTGGTGGGCATCCTCCAGTTCGTCACCGGGCGGACGCTCACCGACATGATCCGCATCCCAGGGCTGTCGGCCAACACCACCGCCTTGGTCTACGCCCGCGACGGGTTCAGCCGGGTCATCGGGACGACCCTGAACCCCATCGAGTTCGGTGTGCTGATGGCGGCGATGCTCCCCCTGGCGATCAACCACGGTGTCCACGCCTCCACCACCCGCTGGCGAGCCTGGGCACCGACCGTCCTGATCGCCTCGTCGATCCCGCTGTCGAACTCCCGATCGGGACTGGTCGCGCTGGGCGTCGCGATGCTCGTCGTGATCCCGACGTACTCCCCCGCGATGCGCCTGCGCGTGCTCGGCTACGGCCTGACCGGCGCGATGGCCGTCTTCGTGCTCGTGCCTGGGCTGCTCGGCACCCTCCTGGGGCTGTTCATCGGCATCGACGACGACCCCAGCGCCGGCTCCCGTACCGGCAGCTACGCCCTCGCGGGGGCGTTCATCTCGCGCTCACCGGTGTGGGGGCGCGGGTTCCTGACCTTCCTGCCGGAGTACCGCATCCTGGACAACCAGTACCTGGGCCTGCTGATCGACGTGGGCGTCGCCGGCACCGCGGCCTTCCTGCTGACCATGACGACGGCCGTCGTCGTGTGCTGGCGCTCCTACCGACTCTCGACGGACGGCGCCACCGTCGGCCGCAGTGCCGCCCTGCTGGCGGCCCTGTCTGCCTGCACCGTGAGCTTCGCCTTCTTCGACGCCCTGTCCTTCCCGGTCATCGCGGGCTTCACCGCGCTGTGCCTGGGGCTCGCCGAGTGCGAATGGCGCTTCGCACGGGCGCTCGCGACCAGCCCGGTCGGCGGCCGGCCGCCGACCGAGGAGTCCACCCGGTGACCGGCCGCCGTCGAGGCAGCGGGTCCGCCCGCCTCGTCCGCCGCGCGGAGGCCTGGGTCCGTGGACGAGGTTGGGCACCGCCGGCGTGGGCACGTCGAGGCCTGGGTCGCCTAAGCCGGCGGGTCCTCGCCGGTGGGCCCGCGGTGGCTGGCTGGGAGACCCCGCTCGTGGGCCAGGGCCCGCTCCGGCTTCCACCACCCTCTGCTGCGGACCCCTCTCCGTCGACCCCCACGGGCGGACGACCGCTCGGCGTCGGTGTGCGCGTCCTCGTCGCGACCTCCTCGCTGGACGCCGGCGGCCTCGACGTCTTCGTGCGGGACGAGGTCCTCGCGTTCCGCGACTGGGGAGTCGACCTGCTGGTGGCGCACACGCTGGCGCCCGAGACGGCGATGCACGGCCGGCGGATCGCGGACGAGCTGCGGTGTGCCGGCGTGGAGGTCGTGGAGCTCCGGACCGACCACGACGGTCGGGAGGCCGTACGTCGGTTCCGTCCGGACGTCGTGGCCGCCCACGGCGTGCCGCGGTGGTTCCTCGACCTCGCCCACCAGCTCGAGGTCCCGCTCGTCGAGACCCTCCACGGGCCCTTCGGTCTGTTCGAGGGTGAGGAGGAGGAGGCCCGCAGCCGAGCCGCGCTCGTGACGGCCTTCGCGTGCGTCAGCGAGGAGACGCGGCGACGCCTGCTCGAGGTCGTGCCCACGCTGCCACCCGCGCGCGCGGTCACGATCACCAACGGGGTCGACCCGCGCCTGCCGCAGCGGTCACCACCGCGCGACGCGGCGAGGTCCGCCCTGGGGCTCGAGGACCAGCTGCTCGTGGTCTCTACGGCGCGCTACTGCCTGCAGAAGAACACGTTCGCGTTGGTGTCCACGTTCCTCGAGGCTGCTCCGGACTGCCCCGGGATGCACCTGGTCGTCGCCGGACGCGCCGACGACCTCGGCTACGCCTCCCACGTCCTCGGACTCACCGAGGGTGCTGCCGGCGCCGACCGCGTGCACCTGCGGGGCAACATCGCGACCCCGGGCCTCCTGCTGCAGGCCGGCGACGCCTTCGCCTTGAACAGCTTCTTCGAGGGCTGGTCCCTGGCGGCGACGGAGGCAGCCGTCCACGGCATGCCCCTGGTGCTCTCGGAGGTGGCCAGCTCGCGCGCGATCCTCGGGCTCGGTCCGGGCGACCCGCCGGGAGCGTACGACGACGGCGTGCTCGTGCCGCACCCGCTGGGGGATGCCACCCGGCTGAGCTGGCCAGCCATGGCGCAGGCGCAGTACCGCCGTCAGGAGTCGCACCAGGACCTGGTGCAGGCGTGGCGCACCATCTGGCAGCGAGGCGGCGACCTCGGTGCGGAGCGCGCCCAGCGGGCGCTCGAGCAGCAGGACCGCTTCCGGATCGACGACTGCCTCCTGGCCCATCTCCAGCTGCTCCAGCGCTGGGCGCTAGGACGACCCGAGGAAGTCGAGCACGGCGGCTAGGTCCGTCCGCAGCCCGTCCGAGCTGTAGCGAGTCAGCACTGCCCGGGAGGCGCGCCGGCCTGCCTCGCGCAGGTCCTCGCCGCACTCGGACCACGACCCCACCACGTCGTCCACCGCCTCGGCGAGACCGAGCAGGTCGCCGTCGGACACTGGGCGGCAGTACGTCGGGTCGAAGAACTCGCGTCCTCCCCGACCGTCGAAACCGATCACGTAGCACCCGCACGCCATCGCCTCGGCCGGAGGCATCCCGAACCCTTCCCGGTCGCCGAGCGAGACGAAGACGTCGCTGTCCCTCAACGCCTCGGCCATCGCCTCCTCGGACAGGCCCTCGAGGACTCGCAGGTCGAACGCGTCCGCCGTGCCGTGCGCGCGCAGCAGGTGCTGCAAGCGCACGCGGTCCTCGGGCCGCCGTCCACTGGTGCACGCGAGGCGTACCGGCCCGGGCCGTCGAGGCCCCGTTGCCGGGCGGAAGACCAACGGGTCGACCACGTTGCGCACCCTCAGGCGCGGCAGCTCGGGGAACGCGAAGCCCAGCAGGCGCTCGCTGTCCTCGGAGACGGTCAGCAGACCCTCCAGCCCGGCGAGGCCACGGTAGGGCTCCCCTGCGCCTGCACCGGGCCACGGCAGCGCGTCGAAGGTGAGATAGGCGCCCTGGTTCAGGACGAGCTTGCGCGGATCACGTGGGAGCGTGCCGAGGCCGGGGCCGTAGATCTCCGGGACGACCAGGACGTCGGTGGGCCCGACCGCGGCGTCCCGAGCCGCGAGCACGGGGGTGTGGTTCTCGAACCACGCAGCCCGGAACCCCGGACGCTCGTGCACGACCCGTGCGTCGGCTCCCAGCTGCCGCAGCACGTCCACCTGGCGGTAGATGCTCCGCACGCCCCCGCTCGGGCGGGGGTTGTCCGGCGCGAGGTAGAGCATCCGTCCGCCCCCGGACCCTCGGCCCAGAGCGGGCGGGGTCTTGGCGGCGAGGAGCCGTCTGGACCGCGCCCGGTGCACGGCCTCGCGTGCGGTCCTCCTGGCGCTGCTCAGCACCGCTCAGCGCCAGATGCCGCGGGTGTCGTAGACCACCTTGCCCGCCAGTCGGGACCGGGAGAGACCCCGGAACAGGTCGTGGTCGACCAGGAGCACCACGATGTCGGCCTTCTCGACCGCATCGGCGACCGGGTGGAGCGAGACGTTGGGCAGCGAGCCGAGCTCGTCGGGCAGCCGGTCGACGAACGGCTCGGCGACGCGGATCTCCAACCCCGGCAGAGCGCGCGCGATGTCGCTCACGATGTCGACGGCCGGGCTCTCGCGCAGGTCGTCGATGTTGGCCTTGTAGCTCAGCCCCAGGCAGGCCACCGACGGGTCGCGGAAGCGTGCGGTCTTCGCGATGACCTGCTCCGCCACGTGGTGCGGCTTGTGGTCGTTGATCTCGCGGGCGGTGCGGATCAGGCGCGACAGCTCCGGCGCCGCACCGACGATGAACCAGGGGTCGACGGCGATGCAGTGGCCGCCGACGCCCGGGCCCGGGGTCAGGACGTTGACCCGGGGGTGGTGGTTGGCGAGTCGGATGACCTCCCACACGTCGAGGTTCAGCTCCTCGCTGATCAGGGACAGCTCGTTGGCCAGGGCGATGTTGACGTCGCGGTAGGCGTTCTCCACCAGCTTGGCCATCTCGGCGCTCGCGGCGTCCGTCAGCAGGATCTTGCCCTGGCAGAACACCCGGTAGAGCGCGGCCGCCTTCTCCGCACATCGCCGTGTGATGCCCCCGACCACGCGGTCGTTGGTGACCATCTCGATCATGATCCGGCCGGGCAGCACCCGCTCGGGGCAGTGGGCCACGTGGAAGTCCGGCACCCCCTCGGACATGTGGGGGGCCACGAGGTCGGGCCGCAGCTCGCCCAGCCACCGGCTGACCTGCTCCGACGCGCCGGGCGGCGAGGTCGACTCCAGGATCACGACCTCGCCGCCCCGCAACCGGGGGGCGATCCGCTCGGCTGCGGACCGGACGAAGGAGAGGTCCGCCTCGTGACCCTCGGTGAAGGGCGTCGGCACCGCGATCACGTAGGCCTCGGCCTCCGGCACCTCGGTCGTGGCGGACAGCCTGCCCATGCTGACGGCGCCGCTGACGGCGACCGCGAGGTCCGGCTCGACGAAGGGGACCTCGCCCCGGGCGACGGCGGCGACGGTGGCCTCGTTGACGTCGACCCCGACGACCTGCACCCCGCGGGTGGCCAGCACGACCGCGGTCGGCAGACCGATGTAGCCCAGGCCCAGGATCGCGACCGTGCCGTCGAAGACCTCATCCATGCCCGGTCGACCTCGCGTGACCGGTGACTGCTCCCACGGGAAGGTCGCTCGGGCGGCGCTGGCTGGGCAGACGCACCGTCGGGGCGGCCGTGACCACGGTGACGGGGGGCGCCAGCGGACGCACCGGCAGCTGGGGCGCGACCGGGTGGGAGACCGCTGCCTGGGAGCCCACCTCGTGGCGGGACGGCGAGGCCGGGAGCACGAACAGCGGCAGTGGTCGGTAGCGCTCCCGCAGCGTCATCCACACGAACGTGGTGTTGGTGACCAGGTAGCGCCGCCACAGCCGCCCAGGCTCCTGGACCAACCGGTAGGCCCATTCCATGCCTGCTCGCTGCCACGCCTCGGGCGCCCGACGCACCACCCCGGCCATGACGTCGAAGGAGCCTCCCACGCCGTGCATCACGGGCACGCCGAGCTGGTCGCCGTACCGGCCGAGGAAGTTCTCCTTCTTCGGCGAGGACATGGCCAGGAACAGCAGGTCGGCCCGACTGGCTCGGATCTGCTCGGCCACCTCGCCCGACTGCTCCTCGTCGAAGTAGCCGTTGCGGCTGCCCGCCACCACCAGGCCCGGCCACCGCTGCGCGACCACCCGGAGCACCGCGTCGAGCACCTCCTGGGTCGCCCCCAGAAGGTAGACCCGGTGGCCGCGACGGTCGGCCTCCGCGAGCAGGGACTCGAAGATGTCGATGCCGGCCACGCGCTCGGGCAGCGGGTGCCCGACCAGGCGGCTGGCCCACACGACCGACTGGCCGTCGGCCAGGAGCAGGTCGCACTCCAGGAGCGAGGTCCGCAGCACCTCGTCGCGGTGGAGGTTGACGACCTTGGCGGCGTTGAGGACACCCAGCATCAGGCGCTCGCGCGTCTCGACGCTGCGGGCGGCGCGCTCGAGCACCTCGGCCATCGTGAACGGTGCGACCTCGAGACCGAACAGGCGCGAGGCCGGTCGGGCAGGCTGGTCGACCCGGGGTGGTCGTGACGTCGGCTCGTGCGGAACGGCGGTGCCGGCACGACCCTGGCGTGGGACGTGCGGAGCGGGGGCGACGGAGGGTCGGGGCCGGGTGTCGAGCGGGTTCATCGGATCTCCTCGGGAAGCCAGGCGTAGAGCAGCCAGCCCAGCTCGTAGGGACGGCATTCGTGGTCGATGCGGACAGGGGGGAGGGCCGCGTCCAGTCCGGGCACCCGAAGCCCGGGTCGGACGGCGGTCGTGAGGGCCCCGAGAGCCCGAGCGGCCTTGGGCGGCTCGCGCCGCCCGACCTTGCGCCAGACGAGGCCCCAGCGCGGCGAGACCAGCTCGTCGAGGACCTCGGGATGGGTGTGCAGCCAGGACAGGCCTGACACCACGGAGTCGGTGTGGTCGGTGCCACCGGCCTCGCGGAGGTCGTGGAGCACCATCGGCGCCATCGCGTGCTGGTGGACGCTGTAGACGGGGAAGCGCTCGACGACCCCGCCGTCGCGCGAGTCGTAGTGCCACCACCACTGGCCCGCGGGCCCCTGGAGGTGGCAGAGCCGGGCGGCGGTGGTCTCGGCGGCGCGCAACCAGTCGCCGTGGCCGTACGCCGCCGAGCCGCGCGCCAGTGCCTGCAGCGGGTAAACCTGGTCGGCGAACGACCCCACGTGGGACCGCCACCGCGACTGCCCGGAGGCCGGGAGCACGTGGGGATAGAGGCCCTCCGCCCCCCGCTCGGCGAGGAGGACGCGGCTGCCGCGCTCCGCGACCTCCTCGGACACGTGGTCGCCGAGCCCGCGGGTGTGCAGTGCCGTGGCTGCCGTCAGCATCCAGGCGACGTCGACCGCGGGGAGGGGCCGGTCCTCGCGTGCCCAGCCGCGCAGCCGGGCGACGAGCACGGCTGCCTCCTCGCCCAGGACCTCGGCAGCAGCCCACACGGTCAGCGCCACTGCGCCCGGGTCGGGGTCCTGCCCGGCGCGTTCCACGGCCCGGCGCACGAGGTCCGCCGCCGTCCGACCACGGAGCACCCGTCGCTGGTCCTCCTCGGCCAGACGGGCCAGCCCGAGGGCGGCCATTGCGGCGTACCGCAGGTTGCGGCCCTCCGGCCTGGCGACCACGCCCGCGGCCCCCGTGGTGACGCGCACCGTCTGCGCGACGTCCAGGGTGTCGTCCGGCACGGCGCGGGCCAGGCCGCGCGGCGCCAGCTCGAGCAGCTGCTCGACGAGGTCGCGCTCCGGCCCGGCGAGGTCGAGACGCGCAGCCCCCGTCACGAGGACCTCCCGGTGGTCCCGGTGGTCCCGGTGACGACGCTGGGTGACCAGGCGTCGCGCAGGTAGAGGCGCGGCTCGGACCCCGGCCGCGTCCCCAGCGACCACACGTCGGTCTCCCCGGGAGCTCCGGTCCGGGCCAACCCGTAGAGCAGGGTCTCGTCGTCGAGCCACTCGGCCTGGTCGTCGACGCTGGAGGGACCGACGTCCAGACGGGTCGTGCGGCCCGAGTCGAGGTCGAGCACCCCGAGGGTCCAGTCGGTCCCGGCCCCGGGGTCACGGTCGATCTTGTAGGCCACGCGGCTGCCGTCCGGCGACAGCGACGGACACTCGGCGCCCGGCTGGACGGAGGTGAGGGTCCGCTCCTCCAGGTCGCCCCGGACGAGGTAGGGGACGCCTCCCGTCGCCACCGTGGCGTAGAACGTGCGGTCGTCGTCGGCGAAGGTGACGCCCCAGACGTTGCGGTCGCGCGGCGCCACGCGACGGCCGTCGACCACGAGCCCGAAGTCCTCGAGGTTGCCGAGGCTCCCCCCGCCGACGCGGCGCACCACGGTGGCCGTGGAGAAGCCGACCTGCATGTAGGCGTGACCGGCCACGAAGACCGTGCTCGACGCCAGCCGTCCGTCGGGCGAGAGCCGGGTGCGGCTCGGGGTCCCGGTCAGGGGCGCCCGTCGGCGCTGGGCGAGGTCGGCCGCGAGCTCGAGCCAGGCGTACTTCGTCACCACGCCCCGCTCGGTGCGCAGGCAGCTCACGACTCTCGCGGTCGCGTCCACCCGGTCGCAGGCCACGTCGCTGACGGCGCGCGGCGCACGGGGGTCCTCCAGCGGCACCGAGGCCACGAGTCCGAACGACGCCCCGATCTCGGTGTTGCGGAACACCAGACGCGGCTCGCCGGCGTAGCGGTCGGCGGCCACCTGCGGCGAGCGGGGCGGCGCTGCGAGCTCGTCGCGACGCTCGGCCAGCGCCTGCGCGGCGTAGGCCCCTGCACCGGCGACGCACACCAGCGACACCGCGACGAAGGCGACGACGCGGCTGCGCAGCCCGGCGCGGCTCACGCCGGCTCCGCGACCCGGTCGAGCCGGCCCGCACGCGGCACGACGACGGCCAGCACGACGGCCAGGGCGACCGCCACCACGACCAGGGCTGCCTGCGGACCCACGGCGAACCACAGCGCCCCGAACCCGGTCGCGGCCGCCAGGCGGCCCACCGCCACCACGGTCTGCGCGGCGGCGATCCCGGAGGTGCGCACGCCGGGGGGCACCAGCCGCCCGGCGACCGCGGCCGTCACCCCGTCGGTGGCCGCGTAGAAGGCGCCGAGCGCCACGAGGCACGCCACGGTGACCGCCGCCCCGCCGACCGGCAGCGCGGCCACGACGTAGACCGCCAGCAGGGCGAGGTGGCCCAGCACGAGCATCCGGGCCCGGCCGATGCGGTCGGCGACACGTCCGAGCGGCAGCGCGAGCACCAGGTAGGCGGCGTTGGTGCCGACGTAGAGCAGCGGGAACCAGTACGCCGCGAAGTCGCTGCGCTCGAGGAGCGCGAGGTAGACGAAGCCGTCGCCCACCGTGAGCAGTGCGAGGACCCCGACCAGGAGGAGCATGCGCCGCAGCCGCGGGTCGGCGACGTCGCGCCAGCGCACCCGGGGCCGCACCTGCTCACCTGCGGGGCGGCTCGGGCGACCGGGGACCAGCAGCGCCAGCAGCGCCAGGCCCACGAGCGCGAACGCGAGGGAGACGACCATGACGGTGCGGTAGCCGTCGGGGATGGCCCACAGCACCGCGAACGCGAGCAGCGGCCCGATGACGGCGCCGACGGTGTCGAGGGTGCGGTGCACCCCGAAGGCCCGGCCGAGGTCCTCGGTCGGGGTCGCGGCCGCGATCATGGCGTCGCGCGGGGCGGTGCGGATGCCCTTGCCGACGCGGTCGGCCGTGACGACCGCCGTCATCGAGGCCAAGCCGGCTGCCCCGATCATGAGCACGCGCGCCGCACAGGACAGGCCGTACCCGGCGAACGCCACCCACTTGGGGTGCTCGCTCCGGTCGGCGGCCAGCCCGGAACCGATCCGCACCACGGCGCTCACGCCCTGGTAGAGGCCCTCCACGAAGCCGTAGGCCACCATCGACAGGCCCAGCGCCCCGGTCAGGTAGAGCGGCAGGATGGCCGACACCGACTCCGACGAGACATCGGTGAGCAGGCTGACCAGGCCGAGCAGCACCACCACGCGGGCGACCCGCGGGCGGCCGGGGCGGGACCCGGCCCGCTCGGCCGCGGGGCGGTCCTGGAGCGAGAGGTACACCCGTCAGCCCCGTCCGGACGTGCTGCCGGTCCGCAGCGCGGCGAAGACGGTGAGCTCCGTCGCGCTGCCGCGGCGGGCGGTGGTGACGACGACGACGTCACGGCCGCGGGCGAAGCGCTCGGCCGTCGCGCCGGGCACCGCGTCCGCGGGCGACCCGGCCAGGCCGTGGCGACCCAGGGCGCGCCGGTAGTGCGCCAGCACGGCCGGGCCGGGGTCGGGCGTGATCGCCACGAGCGTCAGCTGGGTGGTGCGGCCCGCCCCGGTGCGGCTGCGCGACAGCACCCGGGCCCCCGGGGGGAGGGCCGGGAGCCGGTCCAGGGCCTCGGGCGAGCTCGTGCGCGCCAGCCCGGGGAGCCGGTCGCCTCGCCGGCTCCCGGCCGCCTCGGCCACCTCGGTGACGGGCGCGCCCTCGCCCCGGTCCTCGACCGCCGAGAGGGCACGAGCCGCGCTCCCGCCGAGGGCGACCACCTGAGCGACCGCCACGACACCTGGACGCACGGGTTGCAGCGCCACGACGACACCCCCCACGGACGACACGAGCGGCTCACCGACCGGTGAGCGTGCGTCACTGTAGGTAGAGTTGGCGAAGGGCGCTCGCGTCGAACTGAGCCGGTCTATGCCGCAGCGCGGACCTGGCGCCGGGAACCGACAATTAGGACGCTGACCTGGGCGGATACGCCCGAGAGACGGCGGAGAAGTCCCGACTGTCTGACTTGGTCATGTGTCTCACGGCGTGAAATCGTCCAGGCGCTCGCCGAGGTCGAAGAACGCCTCGATCGCGGCCCTGGTCCGCTCGGCGGCCCGGCCGTCGCCGTACGGGTTGACGACCCGGCTCATCTCGTCGTACGCCGAGGCGTCGGTCAGCAACCGCGAGGTCTCCTCGACGATCAGGTCCTCGTCGGTCCCGACCAGCTTGACGGTGCCCGCGGTGACCGCCTCGGGACGTTCGGTCGTGTCGCGGAGCACCAGCACCGGCTTGCCGAGCGACGGCGCCTCCTCCTGCACCCCACCGCTGTCGGTGAGCATGAGCGAGCTGGCGTCCATCGCCCGGGCGAAGTCGCTGTAGGACAGCGGCTCGGTCACGGTGACGTTGGCCAGGCCGCGCAGCGGCGGCAGCAGCACCTCGCGCACCCGCGGGTTGAGGTGCGCGGGCAGCACGAACCGGACGCCGGGGAAGTCGTGTGCCAGTCGCGCGATGGCCCGGGCGGTGCGGGCCATCGGCTCGCCCCACGACTCGCGCCGGTGGCTGGTCACCAGGACGGCCGGACCACCGTCGAGCACCTGCAGCGCGGGGTTCTCGAGCGGGAGCCGGCGGGCGACCACGTCGAGCAGGGCGTCGATGACGGTGTTGCCGGTGACGACCACGTCCTGCTCCGGCACGCCGTCGCGCAGCAGGTTGTCCCGGGAGACCGGGGTCGGCGCGAGGTGCAGCGACGCCAGCTGCGAGGTCAGTCGCCGGTTGACCTCCTCGGGAAAGGGGTTGTACCGGTCGTCGGTGCGCAGGCCCGCCTCGAGGTGGACCACCGGGACCTGCTCGTAGAACGCCGCCAGCGCCGCCACCATCGTCGTCGTCGTGTCGCCCTGCACCACGACCGCGTCCGGCCGGTCCTCACGCAGCACACGGGTCATCCCGTCCAGGACCCTCTGGGTGACCTGGTGCAGCTCCTGCCGAGGCCGGATCACGTCGAGGTCGTGGGCCGGGACGATCTCGAACAGTCCGTTGACCTGGTCGAGCATCTCCCGGTGCTGGCCGGTGACCGCCACGACCGGCTCGAGGTGCTCGGACCGGTCCAGGCTCACCACCACCGGCGCCATCTTGATGGCCTCGGGACGTGTGCCGTAGACCGCCATGATGCGAGGCATCGCGTCCTCCTGCTCGGTGGTCCGGGGGGCGTGGCCGCTGCCCGGATGTCGGCGTGCGCCGAAGGTATCGTGCCCACGCGGTGGCTGGTGCTGCCGGAAGTCCCGGATCCCACATCGCTCGGAGACCGTCGTGCCCCAGCAGCATCCCTCTCGACGTGCCGTCCTGGGCATGGCGGTGGGCGGGCTGCTCGCCGGCTGCGGCGGCACCGCGCGCACGGCCGGGCCCGCAGCCGCTCCCGGCGACGTCGACCGGCTGGACTACGGCGCCGACGCGTCGCAGGTCGTGGACGTGCGCCGGCCCGAGGGGCGGCAGGTCCTGGGGACCGTGGTGCTGCTGCACGGCGGCTACTGGCTCCCGCAGTACGGCCTGGACCAGCTCGACCCGCTCGCCGAGCGGCTGACCTCGCTGGGGTGGGTGACCGCCAACGTGGAGTACCGCCGCACCGGCGCCGGCGGCGGCGTCCCCGCCACCCTCGAGGACGTCGCAGCCGCCCTCGACCTCGTCACCACCGAGCGGCTGCCCGGCCCGGTGGTCACCCTCGGCCACTCCGCCGGCGGCCACCTGGCCGTGTGGGCCGCCTCCCGCACCGCTCTCACCCCGGGCGGCTCCCCGCGCGGCGAGCTGGCCGGGGCGGTGTCGCTCTCGGGCGTGCTCGACCTCGACCTGGCCTCGGGCCGCTCGGGCTCCTCGGGTCCCGTGCGCGCCTTCACCGGCGGCACGCCCCGCTCCGCGTCCGGGGCGTACGCCGCTGCGGACCCGGCTGCCCTGGTGCCGGCCTCCTGCCCGGTGTGGGCGGTGCAGGCCGAGGACGATCAGGTGGTCCCCCGCGAGCAGGCCACGTCGTACGTCGCGGCGGCGCGCGAGGCCGGCGGCACCGCCGAGGTCGTGCTCGTGCCGGGCGACCACTTCTCGGTCATCGACCCCGAGGCCCCGTCGACGGCGGCGGTCGAGCGGCTGCTGCGGCGGGCCGCACGATGACCCCGCCGTCGGGCGGGTCCGGGCCCGCCGACCCCGAGGCACTGGCCCGCGACTACGCCGAGGTGGGCGCCGCGGCCGCCGCCGGCACCCGGGCCGGGTCCGGCCGGTGCCCGACCTGCGGGGAGCCGACCCTGCGGGTCGGCACCGACGTCCAGGCGGTGGCGCCGGTCCTCGAGGCCGTGCGCCGCCACGGGACGCGCTACCTCGAGCGGGTCTTCACCCCGGACGAGGTCGCGGACAGCCTCGGCACCGACGACGGCTGGTCCGCGGTCTCCGCCGCCAGCCTGGCCGGCCGGTACGCCGTGAAGGAGGCCGTGGTCAAGGCGCTCCGCCCGGTCCATACCGGTGTCCCGTGGCCGATGGTGGAAGTCGTGCGGCAGCCCGGCGGCTGGTGCACACTGAGGCTGCACGGCGACGCTGCGCGTCGTGCCGGCCGGGCCGGGCTCGACGCATGGTCGATCTCGTTCGCCCACGAGGCCGACACGGCGGTCGCGACGGTCGTCGTGCACCACGTGTGTCGGTGACGGCGCTGCTCGGGCGTGAACTTGGGGGTACAGACATGGACGAGACGATCCGCGCGGTCCTGCGGGACAACGCCCGGCTGCCGGGCGACGTCGACGCGTTGCGTCCCGACGACGACCTCTACCGCGCCGGCCTGACCAGCCACGCGAGCGTCAACGTGATGCTCGCCCTCGAGGACGCCTTCGACTTCGAGTTCCCCGACGCCCTGCTGAAGAAGTCGACCTTCGAGTCCATCGCCGCCATCCGATCCGCGCTGGAGTCGTTGGACGTCGACGACCCCAACCTGGCCGGTCGATGACCGACGTGGCGGACACCCTCGTCCTGACCGCGGACGAGGTCGTCGCCACGGCCGCGCGCATCGGCCGCGAGGTGCTGGCCGTGCACGCCGACGCGGTCGACGCCGGCTCCCGCTTCCCCGCCGAGGCCGTCGCGGCCCTGCGCGAGGTGGGGCTCCTCGGTGCCCTGGTCCCCGTCGAGCTCGGGGGCCTGGGCCAGTCGCTGGAGACGGTGGCCCGCGCGGTGACCGAGCTGGGCAAGCACTGCTCGTCGGCGGCGATGGTCTTCGCCATGCACCAGATCCAGGTCGCCTGCCTGGTCGACCACGGTCACACACCGGTCCTGCGGGCCTACACCGAGCGGGTGGCCCGCGAAGGGCTGCTGCTCGCCTCGGCGACCACCGAGGTCGGCACCGGCGGGGACGTGCGCTCGAGCAGCTGCGCGGTCGAGGTGACCGGCGACTCCTACCGGCTGCGCAAGCAGGCGCCGGTGATCTCCTACGGCGAGCACGCCGACGGCGTCCTGGCCACCTCGCGACGCACCCCCGACAGCCCCCCGAGCGACCAGGTGCTCGTGGTGTGCCGCACGGAGCAGACCACGCTGGAGCCCACCTCGGAGTGGGACGTCCTGGGCTTCCGCGGCACCTGCAGCCTCGGCTTCGTGCTCACCTCCACCGGCAGCGTCGAGGAGATCCTCCCCGTCCCCTACGGCGACATCTCCAGCCAGACGATGCTCCCGGTCTCTCACGTGCTGTGGTCCTCGCTGTGGTTCGGCATGGCCTCGGCGGCGGAGCAGCGCGCGCGCAAGTTCGTCCAGGGCGCCGCACGTCGCACGCCCGGCACCCTGCCCCCCAGCGCGGCGCGCCTGGCCGAGCTGGCGGCCGTGCACCAGCAGTTCCGCGACCTCGTCGAGGGCGGCCGGCGTCGCTACGCCGCCGCGCGCCAGGACCCGGGCAGCGCGACGTCGGTGGGGTACGCCATCGCCATGAACACCCTCAAGGTCTCGGCGTCCACCCTGGTGGTCGACGTGGTCCAGCGCAGCCTGCTGATCTGCGGCATGGCGGGCTACGCCACCAAGAGCCCGTTCAGCCTCGGTCGGCTGCTGCGCGACTCCTACGGCGCCCAGCTCATGGTCAACAACGACCGCATCCACGCCAACAACTCCCAGCTGCTGCTGATGCACCGCAGCGAGGGGACGTGAGCGCCGGCGGCAGCCTGGTCGGTGCCGCCCTCAAGGGCGCACTGCTGGCCGACGGGATCCTCGTCGAGTCCGGCGTCCCGGGCCTCTACCAGCGCTCCGAGGTCTTCGAGTCGGTCGTCCGCGGCGTCGAGTCCGCCGCCCGGTCCGCCGCCCGCTACGTCGGCGGCTTCGAGCCGCTGCGCTTCCTCCCCCCGATCATGCCGCGCGAGACGTTCGTCAAGACCGGCTACCTCCGCTCGTTCCCGGACCTCATCGGCTCGGTGGAGACCTTCGAGGGGGGCGACGCCGAGCACGCCGCGCTGCTGCGCACGGCCGACGCCGGGGGTGACTGGACCCAGGCCCTGTCGCCGTCCGAGGTCACGCTGTGCTCGGCCGCCTGCCACTCCCTCTACCCCCACCTCGCCGGCACGCTGGGCGCGGGCGGCCGCTACCTCGAGCTCCAGGGCTTCTGCTTCCGTCACGAGCCGAGCCCCGACCCCGTGCGGATGCAGAGCTTCCGGATGCACGAGCTCGTCCACGTCGGTACGCCGTCCAGCGCCGTCGCCCACCGCGACGCCTGGCTCGAGCGCGGGCTGCGGACGCTCCGCGACCTCGGTCTGCCGGTGGAGCCGGTCGTCGCCAACGACCCGTTCTTCGGACGGGCCGGTCGGATGCTCGCGGCCAACCAGCGCGCGACGGAGCTGAAGTACGAGATCGTCTGCGCCGTCACCTCGACCGAGAAGCCGACCGCGATCGCGTCCGCGAACTACCACGAGGACCACTTCGGCTCCCCGTTCGGGATCCTGGCCGAGGACGGCTCGCCCGCCCACTCCGCCTGCTTCGGGTTCGGGCTCGAGCGGGTCGCGCTCGCGCTCTTCGCCGTGCACGGTCTCCACCCCGGTGGCTGGCCGGCCGAGGTGCGCGATCGGCTCCGCCCATGAAGCTGGAGCTGCTGCCGCTGAGCGCTGCGACGTACGACCCGCACCCGCTGCACCGCCCCGACCGTGTCTGGGAGCAGACCAACTGCTCGATGGACGCCTGGATCGAGGTGCTGCACTCGCTGGGCCTGGAGCCCACCGCCGCGGCCGCGTTCGCGGTGTCGACCGACTTCGAGGGCGACCAGTGGACCTTCTACAAGTTCCCCCCCGAGGACCTCTGGACCACCTACGGCATCGACGTCCACGAGATGGCCCCCTGGCGCAACCCGCTCGACCACGTCGTCGAGCAGCTGCGTCGCGGCCGGCTGATGACGGTCGAGGTCGACTCCTTCCACCTCCCCGACACCCAGGGGGTCTCCTACCGCCTCACCCACGTGAAGTCGACGATCGTCGTCAACTCCGTGGACACCGGCTCCCGCCGGCTGGGCTACTTCCACAACTCCGGCTACCACGAGCTCGAGGGTGACGACTTCGACGGCGTGTTCCGGCTCGGTCAGCACGCCGACCCCGCGGCGCTCGTGCCCTACACCGAGCTGGTCCGTCTCGAGCACCTGCGCCGCGACCCCGCGCCCGCCCTGGCCGTGCACGCCGCGGCGCTCCTGGACAAGCACCTCGCGCTGCGCCCGCAGGACAACCCGGTCGAGCGGCTCGCCGCGCGCGTGACCGAGGACCTCTCCTGGCTCCAGGGGGAGGACCCGCAGCGCTTCCACGACTACGCCTTCGTCACCGTCCGGCAGTGCGGAGCGGCCGCCGAGACCGCCGCCGCCTTCTGCGCCTGGCTGGCCGAGCGTGACCCGCGGCGCGCCGGCCCGCTGCGGGAGTCGGCCCGGCACTGGACCCTCCTGGCGGAGGCGGCCCGCGCCGCACAGCTCCGGCTCGCGCGGCTGGCGCGGGGGCGGGGCGCGTCGCTCGAGGACACCTGGGCCGGCATGGCCGGCCACTGGGCGGCGGCCCAGAAGGCGCTCGACGCGCTGTCGTCGTCGTGAGCGGGGCCCGCGACCTGCTCCGCGACGCCGCCTGGACGTGCGCCCCGTGCCGCGCCGACCGGCGCGGCGACGTGGCCGACCTGCGGCCCGACCGGGCCTGGGTGCCCGCCACCGTGCCCGGCACCGCGGCCGGGGCCCTGACGGACCACGGCGACGACGTCGCCCTGCTGCGGGACTACGACCGGGACGAGTGGTGGTTCCGGTGCCGCTTCGCGGCACCGGCCGACGCGGGGGAGCACGTCCTGCACCTCGGCGGCCTCGCCACGCTGGCCGACGTGTGGCTCAACGGCCAGCACCTGTTGCGCAGCGAGAACATGTTCGTGGCCCACGACGTCGTCGTGCCGGACCTCGAGGCCGACAACGAGCTGCTGCTGCGCTTCTCGCCCCTGGGCGACGCCCTGGCCGCGCGCCGGCCGCGACCGCGCTGGCGCACGGTGCGCGTGGCCGAGCAGGACCTCCGCTGGGTGCGCACCACCCTGCTCGGCCGGACCACCGGACGGCCCGCGACCACCGCGCCGGTCGGGCCCTGGCGGCCCGTCTCGCTCCTCCCCCGGACCCGCATGGGCTGGCGGCGCCGCCACCTCCGGGCAGACCTGACGGAGGACGGCCGGGGTGTCCTCGACCTCGACCTCGTGCTCGAGGGGGTCGCACCGGGCACGCAGGTCGAGGTCTCGGTCGGCGCGATCAGCCGCACCGTCACCGTCCGGCAGCACGACGGGGCCTCCCGCCTGCAGGCGGAGGTCACCGTCCCCGACGTCGAGCCCTGGTGGCCCCACACCCACGGCGACCAGCCCCTCCACGACGTGCACGTCGTCCTGGGCGGCACGCGCCACCGCGTGGCCCGGGTGGGCTTCCGCCGGGTGGAGGTGGACCGCACCGACGGGGCGTTCGCCCTGCGGGTCAACGGGGTGCCGGTCTTCGCCCGGGGCACCAGCTGGATGCCGCCCGACCCCGACCGGCTCGTCCTGGACCCCGCCCGACTGCGCCGCACCCTCGAGCTGCTCCGGGACGGCAACCACAACCTCGTCCGCGTCCCGGGCAACACCGTCTACGAGTCGCCCGCCTTCCTCGACCTGCTCGACGAGCTGGGACTGATGCTGTGGCAGGACGCGATGGTCGCCTTCGTCGACCTGCCCGACGACCCCGACCTGCTCGACAGCGCCACCACCGAGCTGGGTCAGGTGCTCGCCGGGCTGCAGGGCCGACCCTGCGTCGCGGTCGTGTGCGGTGGCGCCGACACCGAGGAGCAGGGGGCCTACCAGGGCCTCCCGCTCGAGGAGTGCAGCACCGCGTTCTCCACCGTGACGCTCCCGCGACTGGTGGAGGAGCTGCTGCCGGGCGTGCCCTACCTCCGGTCCACGCCGGGTGACAGCCGGTTGCCGACCGCGGCCGACCAGGGCGTCTGCCACTACTTCGGGGTGGGCCCCTACCTGCACCGCACCTCCGACGTCCGTCGGGCCGGAGTGCGCTTCGCCGCCGAGTGCCTCCCCTTCGCCGTCCCGGCGGCCCCGCTGCGTCCCGGCGAGGCGGCCCGGTGGCAGCGCGGGCTCGGCCCCGCACCGGACCCGCGCCACGCCGTCCACCGGGACAGCGCGCAGGTCCTGTGGGACGTCGAGGACACCCGGGACCACTACACCGCCGAGCTGTTCGGTGTCGACGTGCTCCGGCTGCGCCAGGAGCAGCCCGAGCGCGCCGAGCTGCTGTTCGCCGCCACCGCCGTCGAGCTCTTCGAGGCGACGCTCGGCGAGTGGCGGCGCCCCGGTTCGGGCTGCGCCGGCGCCCTGACCTTCTACGGCCACGACCTGCGGCCGGGTCCCGGCACCGGCCTGCTGGACGTGGCGGGCCGGCCCAAGGCCACCTGGCACGCCGTACGCCGCACGATGGCGCCCGTCGCCGTGCTCCTGACCGACGAGGGGTTCAGCGGGCTGTCCGCCCACGTGGTCAACGACACCGCGCGTGCCGTCTCCGGCGAGGTGCGCGTGGAGCTCTACGCCCGCGGGGAGACGCTGGTGGAGTCCGCCGGCCGCGACGTCGAGGTGCCGGCACGCGGGGGTCTCGGCCTGGCCGTCGCGGACCTGTTGGCGTCGTTCCGGGACCTCACCTGGGTCCACCGCTTCGGCGAGCCCGCCGCGGACGTCGTCGCGGTCACGCTCCTCGACCACCGGGGCCGGCCGATGTCGCAGGCGGTCCACCTGCCCGGAGGCCCGCGCCGTCCCGTCGAGCCCGACCTCGGGCTCGCGGGCTCCCTCGAGCAGGACGGCGAGACCTGGCGGATGCACGTGCGGACCGACCGCTTCGCGCAACGGGTCAGCCTCCACGTCCCCGGCTGGACCCCCAGCGACGACTGGTTCCACCTGCTTCCCGGAGCCGGTCGCACGCTCACCCTGCGCTCGGCCTCCGGGGGGCCCGTACGTCCCCCCCACGGGCGGGTGCTGGCGCTGAACAGCGCCCGGTCCCCGGTGCTGCACCGTGACCCCGGATAGTCCAGCCGGGGTCGCCGGTCGCTCCCTACACTGCAGTGGTCCCACGAGCACGGGGCCGGACGGCACCGTCGTCCGGGACGGAGGGGATGGGGGCGCAGTGAGGCCGCAGCCACGGTGGTTCGGACCGGATCACCGACCGCTGTTCGGGTGGGTGCACCTGCCCCCGGGCCGGACCGCCCGCGGCGCGGTCGTGCTGTGCCCGTCGATGGGCCAGGAGGCGGCGTACGCCCACTACACCCTGCGGCACGTCGCCCACCGGCTCGCGGGCCTGGGCTTCGTGGTGGTGCGGTTCGACTACGACGGGCTCGGCGACTCGGTGGGCCACGTGGACGAACCGGGGCGGCTCCGGGCCTGGCTCGACAGCGTCCACGAGGCCGTGGCGCTGGCCCGCTCCCACACCGACGCCCCGCTCTCGGTGCTGGGGATGCGGCTCGGCGCGCTGCTGGCCGTGGCCGCGGCGGCCGAGCGCGACGACGTGCACGGACTGGTGCTGTGGGACAGCCCCCGGTCGGGGTCGTCCTACATCCGCGAGCAGCGGGTGCGGCAGAACACCTCGGTCGGCGGCGCCGACCCCGAGCTGTCCACCTTCACCGCGGTCGGGCTGAGCCTGACTGCCGAGGCCCGCGCCGACCTGGCGGGGCTCGACCAGCGGTCCCTGGCCACCCTGCCCGCCGAGGTGGTCCTGGCGGCCGACCGACCCCAGGCCCGCGCGCTGTCCACCACGGCGCGCACCCGCTCCGGGGAGCCGTGCGCCCGCATCACGGCCGACGACCAGGACGAGTTCCTGCTCTACCAG
The DNA here is from genome assembly GCF_001424755.1 of Marmoricola sp. Leaf446. Taxonomy (GTDB): domain Bacteria; phylum Actinomycetota; class Actinomycetes; order Propionibacteriales; family Nocardioidaceae; genus Marmoricola. The sequence continues at coordinate 388,064 of NZ_LMRF01000005.1, read as the reverse complement.
ACCCTGCCCCAGGCGACCGAGGACGCGGTCGTCGACTGGTTCGACCGCACCTACCTCGAGACCTCCTCCCTGGACCCCGACGGCGCCGGACCGGCCCGCACCACCCTGAGGATCCCGGGCGGCTCCGAACGGGTCGTGCGCATCGGGGACGCCGACCTGTTCGGCATCGTGACCGAGCCGGACGTGCCGACCACCACGACCGCGACCGTCTTCGTCCCGGACGCGTTCACCCCGCACGTCGGGCAGTCGCGCATCTGGACCGACACCGCCCGCGACTGGTGCCGGTCGGGGAGACCGTCGCTGCGCTTCGACCTCAGCGGCTGCGGCGACAGCGACGCGAGACCCGGTGTCGAGGGCCACCGCTACAAGATCCTGGAGCACCTCGACGAGGTCAGCGACGCGGTCCGCTCGGTGCGGCCCGACGACCCAACCGACACCTTCCTCGTGGGTCTGTGCTCAGGGGCCTACCACGCCCTGGAGAGCGGGCTCGAGCTCTCGGTGCGCGGGGTCGCCCTGATCAATCCTGTCCTGGCGTTCCCCTCGGTCGAGGACCCGGTCTCGCCCCGGCGCCGCGCCATCCAGCGCACCCGGCCCTGGATCAGCCGGCCGCTGGGCCGGGTGGCGGGCCGGATCGCCTGGAAGCTGTCCCCGCGCTACCACCAGGACCCCACGTTCGTGTGGGAGCGGATGCTCGAGTCGTGCTTCTGGCAGCGCTCGGCCAACCACCAGCTCGCCTGGGTCCCGGAGTGGCTCTGGACCGTCGTCAACCGGATCCTGGTCGTGCAGCGTCCCGAGCAGCTGATGCGGCGGGTGCTCGCCGGGGGCACGTCCGTGCTGTGGGTCAGCGGCGAGGCCGACTGGCGCCTCTCGACGCTGGGATCCCAGCGGGCGCTGGCTCGGGTCGCCCGGAAGCAGGACCTCACCCTGCTGCCCATGGACGACCTCGACCACGCCATGATGCGACCGGGCGCGCGCGACCGGGTCGTCGAGGCGGTGACGGCGTTCATCCGTCGCCGCACCGCCCCGCCGCCGCCCCGTGGGAGCAGCTCGTCCGGCAGCGTGGCGGAGGCTCAGCGCAGCCAGCGGTAGGCGCCGCGGTGGTAGACCAGCGGTCGCTCCGACGCGGCGCTGTGGGTCGCCGAGAGCACCCGGCCCACCACGATCGAGTGGTCACCGCCCGGGTGGACGACCTCGGTCCGGCACTCCAGGTAGGCGCAGGAGCCGTCGACGAGCGCCACTCCCGTGACGGCACCGCGGTGGTGGGCGAGCGCCTCGAACTCGCCGCCCCGCGGTCGTCCCGGTCGCGAGAACCGCGTCGAGACCTCGACCGCGTCGCCGTCGAGGATGCTCAACCCCCACGTCGTGGACTCCGTGACGGCCCGGTGGAAGCGGGCCGTCCTGGCCACGCACACCAGGACGAGCGGGGGGTCCAGCGAGACCGAGGTGACCGAGTTGACCGTCATCGCGACGTCCTCGCCGTCGGCCACGGCGGTGACCACGCACACGCCCGTGACCAGGCACCCCATCACGTCGCGCAGCTGGCGCGGGGTGACCGTGTCCTCGCCCGGGACGGTCACGACCCCGGTCTCCTGGGACGGTCCGAGCTCGACCGAGGCGAAGCGCAGGGCGATCGTCGCGGCGTCGACGTAGCCGGCGCCGTCGCTCGCGTCGGTGTCGTCCATCGCGCGCAGCCTACTGCCGGGGGCGGCTGCTCGGTGCGGCTAGGCTCGCGCGGTGGATCATCGAACGCTCACCGTGCGCACGACCGGCGCCGAGGAGCACCGCGCCTTCGTGGCCGACCTGGCCGGCAACGGGGGGGCGGCGAGCTTCCTGCAGACCCCGGCCTGGGCCCGGGTCAAGCCCGACTGGAAGGCCGAGTCGATCGCCTGGCAGGACCCCGAGGGCCGGGTGGTGGGCGTGGCGCTGGTGCTCTACCGCCAGCTGCCCAAGGTCCGCCGCTACCTCGCCTACCTGCCCGAGGGGCCGGTGCTGCCGTGGGACGAGGCCGCGGAGCCGGGCGGGCTGGAGCGCTGGCTGGCCCCGCTGACCGCGCACGTGCGGGCGGCCGGGGCGTTCGGCGTCCGGATCGGCCCGCCCGTGGTGACCCGTCGGTGGAGCGCCGCCGCGGTCAAGGAGGGCATCGCCGACGACGCCGTCACCTCGCTGACCGACCTGTCCCCCACCGCCGAGCACGCCGCGGGGCTCTCGGTGGCGCGGCAGCTCGAGCAGCTCGGCTGGCGCCGGCAGGGCGCGGACGGCGGGTTCGCCGCCGGCCAGCCGCAGTACAACTTCCAGGTCCCCCTCGCCGACGACGCGGGCGCGGCCCTGCCCGAGGACGAGGTGCTGCGGCGGATGAACCAGCTCTGGCGCCGCAACATCAAGAAGGCCGCCAAGCTCGGGGTCGAGGTCAGCTCGGTGGCCGGATCGGCCACACCGTCCGCCGAGGTCGACGAGGCGCTGGCCGCGTTCCACGCGCTCTACCTCCACACCGCCGAGCGCGACCACTTCACGCCGCGCCCGCTGTCCTACTTCCGCACCATGGTCGCGGCGCTGGGCGCCGAGGACCCCGACCGGATCCGGCTCTACCTCGCCCACCACGAGGGCGACCTCGTGGCGGCGACGATCTGGATCCGGGTCGGCAGCCACGCCTGGTACTCCTACGGCGCCTCCTCGACCGACAAGCGCGAGGTCCGCGGCTCCAACGCCGTGCAGTGGCAGATGGTCCGCGACGCGCTGGCCGCCGGGGCGCGGGTCTACGACCTGCGCGGCATCACCGACACGCTCCGCTCCGACGACGACCACGTCGGGCTCATCCAGTTCAAGGTCGGCACCGGCGGCGAGGCCGTCGAGCACGTCGGCGAGTGGGACCTCCCGCTCAGCAAGCCGCTGTACGCCGCCTTCGACCTCTACATGCGCCGGAGGGGCTGATGTCGCTCACCCTGCACGTCGACGGCGACCGGTGGCGCACCCACCTGCGCGACACCCTCGCGCGCCACCCGGGCCTGGTGCCGGTGACCAAGGGCAACGGCTACGGCCTGGGCCTGCACCGGCTGGCCCGCCGCGCCCAGTGGCTGGGGGTCGACACGGTCGCGGCCGGCACCTACCCCGAGCTCGCCGAGCTCCACCAGCGCTTCGACGGCTCGCTGCTCGTGCTGCAGCCGTGGCGACCCGGTCACGGCGAGCACCAGGACCCCGCGGCGCTGGGCGTCGACCCCGCGCGGGTGGTCCACACCGTCGGTCGGCTCGAGGACCTCGACGCGCTCGCCGACCAGGGTCGCGCCGCGGACCGGCCCGTGCGGGTCGTGCTCGAGCGGCTCACCTCGATGCTGCGGCACGGGTTCTCGGGCGACGACCTCGCGGAGGCCGTACGCCGCGCCCGGCGCGGCGGCGTCCGCGTGGAGGGCGTCGCGCTGCACCTGCCGCTGCCCTCGGCCCGCGCCACCATCTCGGCCCGGTCGAGCCGGTCCACCCACGCGGGCGAGGTCGAGCGGCTGCTCGCCGAGCCGGCCGTGGCCGACCTCGCCTCCGGCGGCGGCCCGGCGCGCCAGGTCTGGGTGTCCCACCTGACCGAGACCGAGCTCGAGGTGCTGGCCCTGAAGTTCCCCGACCTGGTGCTGCGCCCGCGGGTGGGCACCGGGCTGTGGCTGGGCGACCGCGGCGCCCTGCAGGTCACCGCGGAGGTGCTCGACGCCCACCCCGTCGAGCGCGGCGACACCTACGGCTACCGCGGCCGTTCGGCGCCGCGACGCGGCACGCTGCTCGTGGTCTCCGGCGGCACCTCGCACGGCATCGGCCTGGAGGCCCCCACCGGCGAGGCCACGCTGAAGGCGCGCGCCGCCTCGCTGGCGCGGGGCGGTCTCGACGCGGCGGGCTTCGTGCGCTCGCCGTACAGCGTGGGCGGCAAGCAGCGGCTGTTCGCCGAGCCACCGCACATGCAGGTCTCCATGCTGTTCATCCCCCACGGCGCCCCGGTGCCGGCGGTGGGCGAGGAGATCGAGGTGCGGGTCCGCTACACCGCGACGTCGTTCGACGCCGTCGAGATCTCCTGACGTCCACCCACCGGTGCGCCGGGCACGTGCACCGGGTCGGTGCGCACCGGGTCGTGGGCGGGACGGAGCACGTCGCGCACCACGACGGCGACGAGGTAGAGCTGGGCGGCCAGCCGGAGCCAGATCGCGACGTCGTACAGCGGTGAGGCGGTCTCGGAGGCGTCCTCGAGGTAGCCGCCGAGGTAGGCCCACACCATGACGAAGTAGAGGACCTCGCCCGCCTGCCACACCAGCTGGTCGCGCCAGCGCGGCCGCGCGAGCACGGCCAGCGGCAGCAGCCACAGCACGTACTGCGGCGAGTAGACCTTGTTGACCAGGAGGAAGCCCGCGACGACGAGGAACCCGAGCTGCGCCAGCCTCGGGGTCTCCGGCGCCCGCAGCCCGAGCACGGCGACCCCGACGCACACCGCGCCGAAGACGACCCACGACCACAGGTTGACCTGCTCGACCGACGCGCTGAGGCCGGCGTGCGAGAGCGCCAGCCACACCGAGCCGAGGTCGGCACCCCGGTCGGCGTTGAAGGACCAGAACACCTGCCACCGCTCCGCGTCGGAGAGGTACGCCGGGGCGTTGGCCAGGCCCCACGCGACCGCTGCCGCCACCGCGGCCCGGGCGAACGCCCCCAGCTCGCGCCGTCGCAGGCAGATCACCAGCACCGGCCCCAGGAGGAACAGCGGGTAGAGCTTGGTGGCGGTCCCGAGCCCGATCAGGACGCCGGTGAGGACTGGATCGCCGCGCGACCACGCCCACAGCGCACCCGCGACCAGCACGACGGCCAGCAGGTCCCAGTTGACCAGCCCGGTCAGCAGCAGGCTGGGCGAGAGCACGAACAGCAGCGCGTCCCAGGGCCGCCGGGGGTGGGCCCGCGACAGCAGCCAGGTCGCGCCCAGCGCGCACGCCGCCAGCAGCAGCGCGGTCAGCAGGAAGTAGCTGTTGGTCTCCTGCGCCATCCCCGGCAGGCCCCACACCCCGTCGGGGGAGGCCGAGCGCCGCTCCACGATCGAGGGCCCGTCGCCGGCCACGACCTGGGTCGCCCGGGCCACGGCGTACGCCACGTAGGCGATGCCCACGGGGTACTCCATCGCCTGGTGACGACCGCCGTCGTCGGCGTACGGCCACCAGGCCTCGGCCAGGCCGCGACCGGTATAGAGGTAGGGCACGTCGGAGTAGCAGCCCTTGCCGTAGCGGGCCTGGTCCACGGACCAGCCGGTCTCCAGGCACGGCACGTGGTGGACGACCGACAGGCCCATCACCACCGCGGCGAGGGCGAGCAGCACCCGCACCGGGGTCCACCAGCGGTGCGGCAGCGCGTGCCGCCCGACCGGACCGCCGACGACGTCGCTGAGCCCCCGGGCCACGGGGTCGGTGCGGGTCGGGGCCACCACGCCCCGGCGGGGCTCGGTGCCGCTAGCCGGCACCGGGGCTCGCGCCGCCGGCACCCGGCTCGCGGCCGTTGCCGTTGCCCGGCTGCCCGAGGTCGGGGCCGGGGTCGACCGGCTCACCGGGGTCGGCCGGCTCGGCCGGCGGCGTCGGGGTCGGCGAGGGCGACGGTGTCCGCGAGGGGGACTCGCTCGGCGACTCGCTGGGCGACTCGCTGGGCGTCGGGTCCGGGGTGAAGGTGGGCGACGGCGGCGGGGTGTACGGCGCGTGGCCGTCCTCGGGCGCGTCGCCGTCGACGAACGCCGGCGCGGGGAAGTCCTCGACGTCGACGCCCTCCATCAGTCGGCCCATGATCGAGGACCAGGTCAGGGTGGGGTACTGCCCGCCGTAGAAGGTGGGCAGGAAGCCGTTGAGGGCCTCGTTGCCCTTGCCGCGGGCGTACATCACCGCGGTGGCGACCTGCGGGGTGTAGCCCACGAACCACGAGGACGACACGTCGCCGTCGGCGTTGGTCGCCGTGCCGGTCTTGCCCGCGGCCGGGCGGCCCACGCCCTGGGCGTTGGTGCCGCTGCCGGTGGCCACCACCTGCTGCATGGCGTAGCTGACGTCGCTGGCGATGTCCTCCGACAGCACCCGCTTGGTCTCGCGCGGGGCCTTGTAGAGCACCTCGCCGTCCTCGGCGCGGGTGACGCGCTTGACGGTGAACACGTCGTGGGCCACGCCGCCGTTGGCGATGGTCGCGTAGGCGTTGGCCATCGACACCGGGCTGACGGTCGCCGAGCCGAGCGCGATCGCGTTGTTGGGCTCCAGGCCCGGCGCGTCGTCGGGCACGCCGAGACGCACGGCCATCTGGCGGATCTTGCGGGGCCCCTCGGGGATGCTGTCGGTGAGGTCGGCGTACGCCGTGTTGACGGAGTTCTCGGTGGCCGTGACCAGGCTGATGGCGGAGCCGAAGTTGGTGCCGGTCCCCTCGCCCTGGTTGTCCACCGAGCCGCTGCCGTCCTCGAACTCGTAGGGCGAGTTGCCGTCGAAGGTGTCGCGCAGGCTGTAGCCCGCGTCGAGGCCCGCGGCCAGCGCGAACGGCTTGAAGGACGAGCCCGGCGAGGAGCCGATGGTGGCCCAGTCGAGCTGGCTGCGCAGGTAGTCCTGGCCGGCGTAGAAGCCGATCAGGGCGCCGGTCTGCACGTCGACCGACGCGCTGGCGACGTGGAGGCCCCGGAGGCCCTCGGGGCGGCGCTCGGCCACGCCCTCGGCGTTGGCGGCCATGCCCGCGCGGGTGAAGGTCGTCTCGACCCGCAGCCCACCGGTGTCGATCTCGGTCTCGTCGAAGCCGATGCGCTGCAGCTCGTCCTTGACCATGGAGAGCATGAACCCGCGCTGGCCGCCGAACTGGTTGCTGCCGCCCCGCTTGACGAACTTCGGGAGCTTGCCGGCGATGCGGTCGGCCTCGGAGGCCTCGAGCGCGCCGGCCTCGACCATGCCGTCGAGCACGTAGTCGTAGCGGGAGACCAGCCGCGCACGGGTCTCCTCGCCCCCGTCGGGCGAGAGCCCCGAGGGCGAGTTGAGCACGGCCGCCAGGGTCGCGGACTCCTGCGGGGTCAGCCCGGCCGCGTTCTTGCCGAAGAACGCGCGGGAGGCGGCCTGGACGCCGTACGCCCCGCGGCCGAAGTAGATGGTGTTGAGGTAGCCCTCGAGGATCGCCTCCTTGGAGCGCTCCTGCTGCACCTTCAGGGACAGGAACGCCTCCTTGACCTTGCGGCCCAGGGTGCGCTCCTGGCTGAGGTAGAGCAGCTTGACGTACTGCTGGGTGATCGTGGAGGCGCCCTGGGTGGCGTTGCCGCGCGCGTTGGAGAAGGCGGCGCGGAGGATGCCCTTGGGGTCGATGCCGCTGTTGGAGTAGAAGGTGCGGTCCTCGGCGGCGATCACGGCGTCCTGCATCGACTGCGCGATGTCGGCCAGCGGGACGGACTCGCGGTTCTGCTCCGCGAAGGTGCCGATGCGCTGCTTGCCGCCGCTGTAGGTGACGTAGGTCGACTGGGCCTCGAAGGCGCGGTTGGCGCTGGGGATCTCGGTGTTGCGGTAGGTGAAGTAGAAGACGCCGCCCCCGACCAGGGCCAGCACCAGGCCCACCACGAGGGTCCACCTGGCGACGGCCCGGAGGCGGCGCCGCACCGGGCGGGCGGCCGTGGCAGAACCCCGGCCGGAGCCGTTGCGGGCGCCGCCCGAGGACGGGCGGGGGGTGCGCTGCGGGCTCACTGCGTGCTCTACCTCCTGGGGTGGGCGTGCCTGGGGGAGGCCGGTTCCGGTCACGAAGAGTACGGGGTCGCGCTGTGCCGTGGCCGCCGAACCCGACGCGCCGGGCCGGGACACGGCGGTGCAGTCACGCACTGGATATATCGGTGCGATAGGTTGGTGCGATGTAACGCCGGGACGTCCGGTGCCCGCACGCCCGAGGAGGTGGACGATGAGCAGCAAGGCCGCCGCACTGGAGCTCGCCGTCCTCGGGCTGCTGCACGAGTCGCCGCTGCACGGCTACGAGCTGCGCAAGCGGCTCAACCTGCTCTTCGGCTGGACCCGGGTGCTGTCCTACGGCTCCCTGTACCCCGCGCTGAAGCGGATGCTGCGCGCCGGGCTCGTGATCGAGGACACCACCCCGGCCGGCGTGTCCCGCCGGCAGCGGATCGTCTACCGCATCACCCCCGCCGGCGAGGCGCGCTTCGCCGGGATGATCACCGACGTCGGCCCGTCGGCCTGGGAGGACGAGGACTTCGCGACGCGGTTCGCGTTCTTCTCCCGCACCGACACCGAGGTGCGGCTGCGGGTCCTCGAGGGTCGCCGCAGCCGGTTGCAGGAGCGGCTGGACCGCGTCCGCTCCGACCGTCAGCCCACCGGCCCGGTCGACCGCTACGTCAGCGAGCTGCAGCGGCACTCCATCGAGTCGGTCGAGCGCGAGCTGCGCTGGCTCACCGACCTCATCACCGCCGAGCACCAGCAGCAGTCCCCGCGCAGTCCCCAACCAGAGCACCGCACACCAGACCTCGACGCCTGAGTCGACGTTCGCAGAAGAAGGAGAAACCCATGGGATCGGTCCGTGTCGCCATCGCAGGAGTCGGCAACTGCGCCAGCTCCCTCGTCCAGGGCGTGGAGTACTACAAGGACGCCGACCCGTCGGGCGTCGTCCCCGGCCTGATGCACGTGACGTTCGGCGAGTACCACGTCGCCGACGTCGAGTTCGTCGCCGCCTTCGACGTCGACGACAAGAAGGTGGGCAAGGACCTCTCCGAGGCCATCAACGCCTCCGAGAACAACACCATCAAGATCGCCGACGTGCCGACCCTCGGCATCGAGGTCCAGCGCGGCCCGACGCTGGACGGCCTCGGCAAGTACTACCGCCAGACCATCGAGGAGTCCGGCGCCGACGCCGTCGACGTCGTGGCCGCCCTGCGCGAGTCCGGCGCGGACGTGCTCGTCTCCTACCTGCCCGTGGGCTCGGAGGAGGCCGACAAGTTCTACGCCCAGTGCGCCATCGACGCGGGCGTGGCCTTCGTCAACGCGCTCCCCGTCTTCATCGCCTCCGACCCCGAGTGGGCCAAGAAGTTCGAGGACGCCGGCGTCCCGATCATCGGCGACGACATCAAGAGCCAGGTCGGCGCGACCATCACCCACCGCGTGATGGCCAAGCTGTTCGAGGACCGCGGCGTGGCGCTGGACCGCACCTACCAGCTCAACGTCGGCGGCAACATGGACTTCAAGAACATGCTCGAGCGCGAGCGCCTGGAGTCCAAGAAGGTCTCCAAGACCCAGGCCGTGACCTCCAACCTGACCGGCGAGCTGGCCGACAAGATCGACAGCCGCAACGTCCACATCGGCCCGTCCGACTACGTCGCCTGGCTCGACGACCGCAAGTGGGCCTACGTCCGCCTCGAGGGTCGCGCCTTCGGCGACGTGCCGCTCAACCTGGAGTACAAGCTCGAGGTCTGGGACTCCCCCAACTCCGCGGGCATCATCATCGACGCGATCCGCGCCGCCAAGATCGCCAAGGACCGCGGCATCGGCGGCCCGCTGCTCTCCGCGTCGTCCTACCTGATGAAGAGCCCCCCGGTGCAGCGTCCCGACGAGGAGGGCCGCAAGTCCGTCGAGGCGTTCATCGCCGGCGAGGTCGAGCGCTAGCCCGACGCACCGCACGACCGCACGACACCCCCACCGGCCCGGCCGGGTGGGGGTGTCGTCGTTTGTGCTGACCTCTTGACACAAAGCCCCATCAGCCCCACTCTTGTGCCACACACCTGGCACAAGACCCGTCGGAGGTACACCGTGGGCATCGGACTCCTCGAGCTGCTGGTCCTGCTCCTGCTCCCGACGCTCCTCGTCGTCGCCGTGGCCGCCGTCGTCGTGGTCACCCGGGGCCGCCGGGTGCCGGGCACCCGCGAGTCCCGCCTGGTCGCGCTGACCCGCTGGGGAGGCCTGCTGGCGGGCCTGGTGGTGGCGAGCCGGGTGGTGCAGTCGGGCGCCTACTTCTCCGGGGCCATGCTCGCCCCCGCCGCAGCCGGGCTCGGCCTGCTCGTGGGCGTCGCCGCCGGCGAGACGCTGGTGCGGCCCCGTCGCCCGGCCGGTCCCCGGGCGGCCTCGCTGCGCCCGCGCCGGGTCCGCGACTACGCGCCGCGCCACCTGGGCCCGGCGGTGGCGGTGCAGACCCTGCTCCTGGTCGCGCTGCTCGCCCTGACCACGCTCACCGCGAGCACCGACCCCTACACCGACACCGTGCGGGCGCTGACCTGCACCGGACCCGGCGTCTCGAGCTCCCGCACGCCCTACCCGGGGTCGTTCTACAGCGGTCCGCTCGCCCTCGCCCTGCTCGCGGTCCTCGCCGTGGCCGCGCTCGCCGCACGCCAGGTGGTGCACCGGCCGCGCGGACGAGGACCCGCCGAGGACGACGACGCGCTGCGGCGACGGTCGCTGGGCGTGGTGGTGGCCGCCACGGGCATCGCGGTGGCCGCGTCGTACGGCGGCATCGCGCTCAGCGCCGGCATCGCGCTGCACGGGCTGGGTGGTGCCACCCCCGGCTGCGCCCCGGCCTGGATGCAGCCGGTCGGCCTCGTGATCGGCTGGTCGGTGCTGCCCTCGCTGGTGCTGCTCCTGGCGTGCGTGGTCTCGCTCGTCGGCGACCGCGCCCGGCTGCCGGTCGCGGCGTACCCGCCCGGCCCCCCGGCCCCGGTGGACGCACCGTGAACCGCCCCGGCCTCCTCGGCCGGATCGCGAGCAGCGCCCGGCCGCGGCCGGTCGTCGACGCACCGGCCGCGATCCGGGAGGCCCGTCTGGTCGGGGCGACCCGGGTGGCCGGGGTCGCCGTCGGCCTGCTCGCGGCGGCAGCGGTGGGGCAGGGCGGCAGCCTCGGCGCCGGGTCGATGCTGGCTCCCACCGTCCTCGGCACCTGCGTCCTGCTCGCGGTCATCGCGGGGGAGACGCTCGTGCGTCCCCGACGGGAGCCGGGGGTCCGCTCGGCGTCGCTCGCCGTGCGGCGGGTGCGCGACCACCTGCCCCGGACCTGGTTGCCCGTCGCCGTCGTCGCGGTGCTGACCGCGGGACTGCTGGTGCTGACCACGGTGACGGCCGGACCCGACCCGACGGACGGGTCCACCCGGTCGCTGCGGTGCGAGCAGGGTGCCTACGTCTCGAGCGTGAGCCCCTACCCCGGCGCTTACTACGCGGTGCCGCTGGCCCTCGCGCTGGTCGCCGTGCTGGCCGTCGCCGCCCTGGCGGCACGCCAGGTCGTGGTGCGACCGCGCGGTCGAGCCGACGCCGGTGGCGACGACACCCTGCGCCGGCGCTCGCTGCGCGTCGTGGTCGCGGCGACCGGTGTCACCCTGGGCCTGTCCTACGTCGGGGTCGCGAGCCCCACCGCCGTCGCCCTCCGCACCCTCGGGAAGGGCCTCGAGGTCAGCTGCGCACCGGGCTGGGCGGACCCGGTGGCCGCCGTGCTCGGGCTCAGTGTCCCCGTCGTCATGGGCCTGGTGATCGTGTGCGGGTTCGTGGTGCTCAGCCCCGGGACCCCTCGCCGATGAACGGTGCGAGCCTCCAGGTGGACCCCGACGACCCGACACCGCCCTACGAGCAGCTGCGCCGGCAGGTGCGCGACCTCATCGGGGGCGGGGTGCTGCGCGCCGGCGACCGGTTGCCGCCGCTGCGCCAGCTCGCCGGCGACCTGGGGCTGGCCGTGGGCACGGTGGCGCGGGCCTACCGCGAGCTGGAGGCCGAGGGGCTGCTGACCTCGCGGCGCGGCGGGGGGACGCGCGTCAGCGACGGCGCCCGCCCGCTGCCCGCGACCGAGCTGCTGCGGCGTCTGGACGGCCTCGCGGCCGGGTTCGTGGCCCAGGCCCGCGCCGGCGGGGCCGGCGACGAAGACGTGCTCCACGCGGTCCGAGCGGCGCTGGGTCTCAGCGCTCCGCGTCGGCCTTGATCCTGGACAGCGTCTGCGCCATCCCGCGCTGCAGCTCGACGGTGAAGTCGTCGACGCCGCCGAGCACCCGGTCGGTCAGCCTCACCGAGAGGTCGGAGATGCCCTGGGGGGCCTCACGTCGCTGGGTCAGGCGGGTGCCACCAGCCGCGGTGGGCTCGAGGTCGAAGGACCAGACGGTCCAGTTCTCCTTGATCCGGAACGCCACCCGCTTCTCCGGGACGAGGTCGACGACCTGGCCCTGGGTCGGCCACACCAGCAGGCCGCGCCGGTTGAGGTTGATCATCTTGGCGCCCACCTTCATCTCGCCGCCGCGCAGGAAGGTCTTGGCGCACTGCGGGCTCCAGCGCGGCATGTGGCGCAAGTCGGAGACCAGCGCCCAGACCTGCGCGGGCGGGGCGTCGATCTCGGTCGAGGCCTCGAGGGGGGCGACGTCGGTCAGCGGCACGGGATGGCTCCTGGGGTCGGCTGGGCGGGTCTCGGACTGTAACGGCAGATGTCACTCCGGGTTACCCGATGGTGAGGCAGCGCACGTGCACGACGACCGGTGGCCTTGCTAGGTTCCTTGCCGCGGTCCAGCCCCGGCCGCGCCGCCCCTCGTGACTAGACAGGTCTCGCATGGGTCCTTCTCGCGACGCCACCCTCCTGACCGCGATCGCCGCCGAGCTGCAGGAGCACCCCACCGAGGACGCCACCGTCGCGGACGTCCTCGACCGCGCGGTCGCGCTGCTGCCGCCCGCCGACCACGCCAGCCTCACCGTGCGTCGGCGCCACGTCGGCTGGCACACCGTCGGCGCCACCTCGCCGCTGGCGCTGCGGGCCGACGAGCTGCAGTACGCCCTGGAGGAGGGCCCCTGTGTCGAGGCGTACGACGCGGCCGACCACCGCCACAGCGACCGGGTCGCCGACGACCCGCGCTGGCCCCGCTGGGGGCCGGCCGCCGACGACCTCGGGCTCCGCTCGGTGCTGAGCATCGGCCTGCAGGCCCGGGGCGAGCGGGTCGCCTCGCTCAACCTCTACGCCGCAGCGCCGGAGGGCTTCGGCGACCCGTCGGTGGTCGAGCTGGCACGGTTGTACGCCGTGCACGCGTCGTACGCCCTGCACTCGGCGCACCGACGGGCCGGCCTGGAGTCCGCGATCGGCTCGCGCCACGTCATCGGGGTGGCGCAGGGGATGCTGGTCGAGCGGTTCGGGCTGGACCTGGAGAGCTCCTTCGCGCTGCTGCAGCGGCTCTCCAGCACCCACAACCGCAAGCTGCGCGACATCTGCGAGGAGCTGGTGCGCACCGGCGACACGCCCGGCCTGGCCGCCGGCCCGGACGCGGACTAGCCGGGGACTAGCGCGCGGCGGCCCAGGCCCGGAGGGCGGCCACGGCCTCGGCCTCGGTCATCGGGCCGTGGTCGAGCCGCAGCTCCAGCAGGTGGCGGTAGGCCTCGCCGACCTCGCGACCGGGTCCGATGCCCAGCACCTCCATGATCTGGTTGCCGTCGAGGTCGGGCCGGACCGCGGCCTTGCCCTCCTCCTCGGCCAGGCGGGCGATCCGCTGCTCCAGGTCGTCGTAGGTGCGCCGCAGCCGCTCGGCCTTGCGCCGGTTGCGGGTGGTGCAGTCGGCGCGGGTCAGCACGTGCAGCCGCTCCAGCTGGTCGCCGGCATCGCGGACGTAGCGGCGTACGGCGGAGTCGGTCCACTCGCCGGAGCCGTAGCCGTGGAAGCGGAGGTGCTGCTCCACCAGCTGCGCCACGGCGTCGACCTGGTCACGGGAGAAGCGCAGCGCCTGCAGCCGCTTGCGGGTCAGCTTGGCGCCGACGACGTCGTGGTGGTGGAACGTGACCGTGCCGTCGTCGAGGAAGCGTCGGGTGCGTGGCTTGCCGACGTCGTGCATCAGCGCGGCGAGCCGCGAGACCAGGTCGGGGCCGTCACCGAGGCGCTCCTCGAGGTCGATCGCCTGCTCGAGCACGGTCAGGGTGTGCTCGTAGACGTCCTTGTGCCGGTGGTGCTCGTCGCGCTCGAGCGCCAGGGCCGGCAGCTCGGGCAGCACGTGGTCGGCCAGCCCCGTCTCGACGAGCAGCCGCAGCCCGCGCACCGGGTCGGGGGAGAGCAGCAGCTTGACCAGCTCGTCGCGGACCCGCTCGGCCGAGACGATGGTGATCCGCTCGGCCATGTCGGTCATCGCGGCGACCACGGCCGCGTCGACGGAGAAGCCGAGCTGGGCCGAGAACCGCGCGGCGCGCATCATCCGCAGCGGGTCGTCGGAGAACGACGACTCGGGCGTGCCCGGGGTGCGCAGCCGCTTCTCGGCCAGGTCGACCACCCCGCCGAAGGGGTCCTCGAGCTGCTCGCCCGGCAGCGACAGGGCCATCGCGTTGACGGTGAAGTCGCGCCGCTCGAGGTCGGCGACCAGCGAGTCGCCGTACTGCACGGCCGGCTTGCGGCTCTGCGCGTCGTACGCCTCGGAGCGGTACGTCGTGATCTCGACCTGCCACTCGCCCTTGCGGCAGCCGATCGTCCCGAAGGCCCGGCCGATGTCCCAGACGGCGTCGGCCCACCCCTTGACCAGCCGCTCGGTCTGGGCCGGGGTGGCCGAGGTGGTGAAGTCGAGGTCCTGCTGCAGCCGCCCCAGCATGGCGTCGCGCACCGGCCCACCGACCAGGGCGATCTCGTGGCCCGCGTCGGCGAAGCGGCGGCCGAGCTCGTCGGTCACCGGCGCCAGTCGCCGCAGCTCGCGCACCGTGCGCGCCTGGACGTCGCTGATCAGCAGGGGCTCCTCGGACACGAGGGACGAGTCTAGGGGGCGCGGGCCGGGCCGATCGGTAGCATCCCCCGGGTGCGAACCGCCAGCTCGACGACCCGCGTGCTGGCGGCGGTGGCACTCCTGGTGGCCCCGCTGGTCGGGGTCGCGCTCGCGGGCACGGCCGACCCGGCCGCGGCCGTCGAGGAGCCCGAGGCGACCCCGCTCACGGTGCGGCTGGACTCCATGACCCCCGCGGTGCTGCCGCGGCGCGGCAGCATCACCCTCCAGGGCAGCGTGACCAACGACTCCGAGGAGGACTGGGACGACGTCAACGTCACGCCGTTCTCCTCCACCACCCCGATCACGACCCGCGAGGACCTCGCGCTGGCCTCCCAGACCCCCGAGCAGACCGCCGTGGGCGAGCGGCTCGACGTCTTCGAGCCCATCGGCGCGCTCGCGCCCGGGGAGACGGCCGACTTCACGGTGTCCGTGCCGGTCGAGGAGCTGCCCATCTCCGGGGACCCCGGGGCCTACTGGATCGGCGTGCACGCCCTGGGCACCGACGTCGCCGGTCGCGACGCCGTCGCCGACGGGCGGGCCCGCACCTTCGTCCCGCTGCTGACCCCGCCCCAGGCCCGCACCGCGTCGGTGCCCGTCTCGCTCGTGCTCCCGCTGCGGCAGGCCGCCCGGCGCGCGGCCGACGGCAGCCTCGACGACCCGCAGCTGTGGGTCGACCTCAGCGCGGAGGAGGGGCGGCTGTCCCGGCTCGCCGACTTCGCCGGGACCGCCGGCTCCCGGCCCCTCACCTGGCTGGCCGACCCGGCGGTGCTCGACGCGCTCTCCGACCTCGGCGACGGCAACCCGCCGCTGTCGCTCGAGGCCCGGCCCGACCCGGGCGCCGACCCGTCCCCCGCCGGGTCCGCCGCACCCTCCGGCGGGAGCGACGCCGCCGGGGTCCCCGACGCCGCGGCGTCCGAGCGTGCCCGGACGCTGGTCGAGCGGCTGCGCGAGGAGCTGGACTCCCGCGACCTCCTCACCCTCCCGTACGCCGACCCGGACGCCGCCGCCCTGGCCCGTCGCCGACCGCCGCTGCTCGCCCGGGCGGCCGCGCTGGCCGAGCGACGTGCGGCCGCCCGCGACCTGACGGGCCGCGCCGTGGTCGCCCCGCCCAGCGGGTTCTTCGACCCCGACCTGGTCGACGCGCTGCCCGACGACCAGGGCCTGCTGCTCGGCGACCAGGGCGAGCTGGGGCTGCCGCCCGCCTCGACGCTCGACGGCCGCCGGCTGACGCTGTCCGACGCCCGCACCTCCTCCGGCGGGCCCGCGCCCGTCCCCGGCAGCGACCCGCTGGCGCTGCGGCAGCGCGTCCTGGCCGAGGCGGCCACGCAGGTCGTCGCCGGCGAGGAGGTGCGGCCGCTGGTGGTGACCCTGCCCCCGCGGTGGGACCCCGGTGCGGCCTGGCGGGACGCCGACTTCTTCGACGGCCTCGACACCGACTGGGTGCGATTCGCCGCGCTGCCGTCGGGCGGACCGGCGTACGACGGGGAGCTGCCCTACCCGCGCTCGCAGGAGGTCGCGGAGGTCGACACCGACAACCTCCGCTCGGCCGTGGAGCTGGCCGGCGTCGGCCGCACCCTCGGCGACCTGCTGACCGGCGAGGACGACGTGGCCGACGACCTGCTGGGCGCCTCGCTCCAGGCGGTCTCCTACAGCGCCCGCCGGTTGCCGCGCCTCAACGTCGAGCGCGCCGACGCCCTGGCCGCGGCGGCCCGCGGCGAGCTGGGACGCGTCCGGGTGACCGGCACCGAGCTGGTCTCGCTGTCCAGCGGCTCGGGCGACGTCACCGTCACGGTCGTCAACGACCTCGACCAGCCGGTCACCGTCGGCCTGCGGGTGGAGACCGACGGTGAGGTCGCCATCGACACCGGCGAGGCCGTCCAGCTCGGTCCCGGCCAGCGCTCGACCGCGCGGTTGCCGGTGCGCAGCTCCGACGGCGTCCACGAGGTGACGATGCAGCCGGTCACCAGCGACGGCGCGCCCGTCGGCGAGCCGTTCACGTTCAGCCTGCGCACAAGCGAGGTGGGCCGCGTCGTGTGGGTCGTCATCGCCGCCGGCGGCGCGCTGCTCGCCGTGATGATCGTCCGCCGCGTCGTGCTCCGGCTGCGCCACCGCAGCTGGCGCGAGCGACCGACCGACCCCGCGGAGGACCTGCTGTGAGCACTCCCGCCGAGCAGTCCGACGACCGGGCACGGCCCGCGCCGCGCCACACCGCGGCCGCGATCCTCTCCTCCAGCGCGGTGATGGCCGCCGGCACGGTGGTCTCGCGGCTGAGCGGGCTGGTGCGGGGCATCCTGCTCGCCGCCGCGCTCGGCGTCGGCCTGCACGCCGACGTGTTCAACATCGCCAACACCGTGCCCAACATGCTCTACATCCTGCTGGCCGGCGGCGTGGTCAACGCCGTGCTGGTGCCGCAGCTGGTCCGGGCGATGAAGAACGACCCCGACGGGGGCGACGCCTACACCAACCGCATCATGACGCTGGCCGCGCTGTTCCTCGGCGTGGTCACCGTGCTGCTCGTGGTGGCGGCGCCGCTGCTGATGCGGCTCTTCCTCGACGACCGCTTCTACGACCCCGACCGGCAGGCCCAGCTGGACTCCGTGGTCGCCTTCGCCCGCTACTGCCTGCCCCAGGTGTTCTTCTACGGCATGTTCGTGCTGGTCGGGCAGGTGCTCAACGCCCGCGGCCGGTTCGGCCCGATGATGTGGGCCCCGATCGCCAACAACGTCATCGCGGTGGGGGTGCTGGTCGTCTACCTGCTGCTGCACGGCGGCGCCCGCGGCCCCGAGCTCGCGGGCGGCTTCACCCCCGGCCAGGAGCTGCTGCTCGGCGTGGGGTCCACCGCGGGCATCGTGGTCCAGCTGCTGGTGCTGGTGCCCTACCTGCGCTCGGCGGGCTTCCGGTTCCGGCCGCGGTTCGACTTCCGTGGCTCGGGCCTGGGTCACACCCTGCGGCTGGGCCTGTGGACGGTGCTGTTCGTGATCGTCAACCAGGTCGCCTACACCGTCGTGGTGCGGCTGGCCAGCAGCGGCACCGTGGCCTCGGGCCCGGGCGCGCCGGGCGGGGGCACCGGCTACACCGTCTACTCCAACTCCTTCGTGCTCACGATGGTCCCCCACTCGATCATCACCGTCTCCCTGGCCACCGCGGTGCTGCCGCTGCTCTCCCAGCACGCCAGCGACGGCGACGTGGCCGCGATCGGCCGCCAGGTCTCGCGCACGCTCCGCTCGGCGCTGGCCCTCGTCGTCCCGGTCGCCGTGCTGTACGCCGTGATGGCGCTCGACCTCGCCCAGGTGATCTGGGGGTACGGCGCCGCCAGCCGCGACTACGCCAGCTTCGCGCCCACGCTGGCGCTGTTCGGCATCGGCCTGGTGCTCTTCACCGCCCACTACCTCGCGCTGCGCGGCTTCTACGCCCTGGAGCAGACCCGCCGGGTGTTCTGGATCCAGTGCGTCGTGGCCGGCGTCAACATCGTGGCCGCCCTGCTGCTGGTGCGCGGCGCGCCCGCGGCCGAGACCGCACCCCGGCTGGTGGTCGCCTACGCCTGCGCCTACGCGGCCGGCGTCGTGGTGTCCTACGCCGTGCTCGCGCGCACCGTGGGCGACCTCGCGGGTCGTCAGGTGCTCCGGTTCCTGGTGCGGCTGGCCCTCGCCGTCGGGCTCGCCGGGCTGCTGGCCCTGGGCGTCCGGGAGGGTCTCGACGCGTTGCTGCCCCGGGGCGGGCCGCTGCTGGCGCTGCTCCCGCTGGCGGTCGTCGGGACGGCGTACCTCGCCTGCTACCTCGCCCTGGCCCGGCTGCTGCGGATCGGGGAGGTCAACGACGTCATGGCGCTCGTGCTGCGCCGTCTCCGACCCGGGAGACGCGCCTGAGGGAACCCCGCGGGTCCTACGATGGGCAGCGGCGCACCCAGACCCGTCCGCCGCGAGAGGAGTGTCGTGACCACCGGAAGCCACGGCGCCGGCACCCTCCTCGCGGGCCGCTACCGCTTCGAGGACCTGCTCACCGAGCACGCCGGGGCGCACTTCTGGCGGGCGACCGACACCGTCCTGGCCCGGTCGGTGGCCATCCACGCGGTGCCGAGCGAGGACCCCCGTGCCCGCTCCCTCATGGAGGCCGCCCGGCTCTCGGCCACCGTCAACGACTCCCACCTGCTGCGGGTGCTCGACGCCGACGACGACGGCGAGCTGGCCTGGGTGGTCAACGAGTGGGGCGCCGGGCTCTCGCTCGACCTGATGCTGCAGCGCGGCGTGCTCGCCCCCGAGCGGGCCGCGTGGCTGACCCGCGAGGTCGCCGAGGCCGTCGCCGCGGGCCACCGCCAGGGCGTCGCCCACGGCCGGCTCAACCCCGAGGCCGTGCTCGTCACGCACGCCGGGAGCGTCAAGCTCATCGGCTACGTCGTCGACG
This sequence comes from Marmoricola sp. Leaf446, assembly GCF_001424755.1. Classification (GTDB taxonomy): domain Bacteria; phylum Actinomycetota; class Actinomycetes; order Propionibacteriales; family Nocardioidaceae; genus Marmoricola. The sequence continues at coordinate 368,989 of NZ_LMRF01000005.1, read as the reverse complement.
CCAGCCTGGATCCGCCCGTGACCGACGACCCCGTCTACGGCGCCCTCGACGAGCGCCGCGCCGACGTCATCAACCTCGGCGGACTGCTGTTCGCCTCGCTGACCGGGCGCTGGCCCGGCGTCGCCCCCTCCTCGGTGCCGGCCGCGCCGCGGGAGTCCCACCGCCCGCTGCGCCCCCGCCAGGTGCGGGCCGGCGTGCCCCGGGTCCTCGACGCCATCTGCGACCAGGTGCTGCAGCCCGAGGGCTCCCACCACGTCCACCTGACCACCGCCCACGAGGTCGCCGCCGCGCTGGCCGACTTCACCGGCGGCGTCGGCGCCGTCGAGCCGGTGGCCCTGGCCGCGATGCACGACGAGCCGACCGTGGCCGTCCCGGCCCCGAGCGCGACCGACGACGAGCCGACCCGGGCGGTGCCCGACCCGGAGGACCACCCGGAGAACGACCCCGACGACCCCGAGGCCACCCAGCTGTCCGCGGCCGTGCCCGACAGCCGCCCCGGCCCCGCGATGGAGCACACCGCCCTGCACCGCGAGCCGCTGGAGAGCCCCGACTCGCTGCGCCCGATGCAGGCACCCGACGTGGTGCCGCCCCCGCCGCCCTTCGAGGACTCCCCCGAGCGGCCGCTGTTCTCCACCACCGAGCGCCGCGTCCCGGCGGGCGCCGCGGCCGCGCTCGAGCCCACCGAGCGCTGGGACGCCGGCACGGGCTCGCACCAGACGGGCTCGCACCAGACGGGATCCCACCACACCGGCTCCCACCACACCGCCACCCACGGCGGCGGCGACGCCGGGCCCGAGAGCTGGCTGTTCACCGACACCGACCCGGCGCCGGCCCAGGGCAACGGCCACGAGGGTCGCGGCTGGCTGCGCACCGCCGTGGTGATCGGCGTGGTGCTGGTGACCCTGGTCGCCATGGCCGTCGCCTTCACCCTGGGTCGCCAGGACGGCAGCGTGCTCAGCGGCCTGACCGGGGGCGACGACGACCCGACCCAGGCCTCGCAGACCCCGAGCCAGCGGCTCGAGGTGGCCTCGGTCGAGGACTTCGACCCCGAGGGCGACCCGTCCGACGAGAATCCCGAGGAGGCCCCCGCCGCGATCGACGGGGACCCCGCCACCGCGTGGACCACCGTGACCTACCGCAACCGCCCCGACCTCGGCGGCCTCAAGGACGGCGTCGGGCTGATGCTCGACCTCGGCGAGGACCGCGAGGTCGGCTCGGTCGTCGTCCGGTTCGCCACCAGCCCCACCTCCTTCTCGGTGTACGCCGCACCCCGCGGCGCCACCTCGTTCCCCACCGCCGTCTCCGACATGGAGGAGGTCGCCACCCGTGACGCCGCCCCCGCCCGGGCGGCCGTGCGGCTCGACTCCCGGCCCACCACCCGCTACCTGCTGGTGTGGCTGACCGAGCTGCCGCCCGCCGACGGCGGCTACCAGGGCGCGATCTCCGAGATCGCGGTCCGGTCGTGAGCCGGGGGTGAACGGCCCCGCCGCCGACCCGGCCCCCGACCCCGCGGCGAGGGACGACCGGGCGCTGCTGCGCGCCCACGTCGACGGCGACCCGACCGCCTTCGCCGAGCTCGTCGGACGCCACCGCGACCGGCTGTGGGCGGTCGCGCTGCGGACCACCGGCCACCGCGAGGAGGCGGCCGACGCCCTCCAGGACGCGCTGGTGGCCGCCCACCGCAAGGCGGCGACCTACCGGGGCGAGGCGGCCGTCACCACCTGGCTGCACCGCATCGTCGTCAACGCCTGCCTCGACCGGATCCGCCGCTCCCGGGTCCGGGCCGCCGACCCGCTGCCCGACGACCTGGGCGAGCGGCCGCCGCCGGGAGCCGCCCGCCACGACCCGGTGCCCGGCCCCGAGGAGGTCGTGCTGGCCCACGAGACCCGCGACCGGGTGCTCGCGGCGCTGGCCACGCTGCCGCCCGAGCAGCGGGCGTGCCTGGTGCTGGTCGACATGGAGGGCCGCCCCCTGGCCGAGGTGGCCGAGATCCTCGAGGTGCCGGTCGGCACCGTGAAGAGCCGGTGCGCCCGCGGCCGCGCCCGGCTCGCCGCCCTGCTGGGCGAGGACCGCCCGCCCGGAACCCCGCCGTCCCCGCCCGCGTCCCACCACCGAGGAGGTGACCCCCGATGACCGGCCCCGACAAGCCCGACGACGAGCACGACGATCAGCACGACCCCGCCGAGCAGGACCGCGTCCGGGCCCTGCTCGCCGACCTCGGCAGCGGCGGCTCCCACCCGCCGGGCCCCGTGCCCGACGACGTCGCCGCCCGCCTCGACGCCACCCTGGCCGCCCTCGGCGCCCCGTCGCGCACCGAGGTCCCCGCCCGACTCACGAGCCGACCCACCAGCCGACCCACCAGCAGCCGAGCCGCCACCCGTCGGCGCCGCCGCGACCTTCTCGTCGCCGCGGCCGTGGTCGTCGTGCTCGGCGCGGGGGGCGTCGCCGCGGCCACCCTCGTCCGTGGCCAGGACGCGGGGACCAGCAGCAGCGCCGGGTCGAGCGCCGACGCCGGCGGGACCAGCGAGGAGGCGGCAGCCGCGGTGCCCGCGCTGACCCGTGACGGCTTCAGCGGCCAGGCGGCCGCCGCGCTGCAGGCCCCGGTCGCGGCCCAGGAGGACGACAGCACCGCCCGCTCGACCCTGCGCGCCGGCTGCGCGCCCCCGCCCGGTCGCGGCACGCTGCGCTCGGTCACCCTCGACGGCGAGCCCGCGGTGCTGGTCGGGCGCCCCGCCCGCGACGGCCGGCGGGTGGTGGAGGCGTGGAGCTGCGACGCCTCGCGGGTGCTCGCCCGCACCCGGGTCGCCACACCCCCCTCCTGACCGGAACACTGGGGGCATGAGCCAGCCCGCGCCCCCGCGTCGCCACGTCCGCAGCCGCGTCGAGCTCGAGGTGCGCGAGGAGGCCCAGCTGGTGTGGTCGGTGGCCGTCGCCGCCGGCCCCGAGCTCGCCGAGGAGACGCTCACCGTCACCGTCGACGACCAGCCCGTCGAGGTCGTGGAGCACGAGGTCGCCGACGGCGGCCGGCTCCACGTCTGCACCGCGCCCGTCGGCCGCCTGGTGATGTCGTACGACGCCCTGGTCACCGGCCGCGCCGAGCCCGCGACCGTCGACCCGGTGGACGACATCGTCTACCGCCGCCCCAGCCGCTACGCCGAGTCCGACGAGCTCGGCCCCACCGCCTGGGCGCAGTTCGCGCAGCTGGACGGCAAGGCCCTGCTCGACGCCGTCAGCTCCTGGGTCGGCACCCAGCTCTACTACGTCAGCGGCTCCAGCCGACCCACCGACGGCGCCACCCAGACGCTGCTGGCCCGCCAGGGCGTGTGCCGCGACTTCGCCCACCTCGTCATCGCCATGCTGCGGGCCCGCAACGTGCCTGCCCGCCTGGTCTCGGTCTACGCGCCGGGCCTGTCGCCCATGGACTTCCACGCGGTGGTCGAGGCCGCGATCGACGGCCGGTGGCGCGTCGTGGATGCCACCACGCTGGCGCCCCGACCCACCCTCGTCCGCATCGCCACCGGCCGCGACGCCTCCGACACCGCGTTCCTCACCACGCAGTCCGGGCGCACCGACCTGGTCTCGATGAAGGTCGAGGCCACGGCCGAGCCGGCGCTGCCCGACGACGACCTCACGCACCTCGTCAGCCTCACCTGACGCGCACGCCCGCGCTCCGGAACAAGCCCTGCCTAGGATGCGTTCTCATCCCCGACGCATCCTCGAACCCCTCTGGAGCAGTGCAGTGAGCGAGACCAGCGAGACCCGCAACGTGATCATCGTCGGGTCCGGCCCGGCCGGTTACACCGCCGCGACGTACGCCGCGCGCGCCAACCTGGCCCCCCTCGTCTTCGAGGGCTCGGTCACCGCCGGCGGGGCGCTGATGAACACCACCGAGGTCGAGAACTTCCCCGGCTTCCGCGACGGCATCCAGGGCCCGCAGCTGATGGACGAGATGCGCGCCCAGGCCGAGCGCTTCGGCGCCGAGCTGGTCGCCGACGACGTCATCGAGCTCGACCTGACCGGCGAGACCAAGATCGTCCGCACCGAGGAGGGCACCTTCACCGCCCGCGCGGTGATCCTGGCCACCGGCTCGGGCTACCGCAAGCTCGGCATCCCCGACGAGGACCGGCTCTCGGGCCACGGCGTCTCGTGGTGCGCGACCTGCGACGGCTTCTTCTTCCGCGAGCAGCACATCGCCGTGGTCGGCGGTGGCGACTCCGCGATCGAGGAGGCGACCTTCCTCTCGCGCTTCGGCTCCAAGGTCACCCTGATCCACCGTCGCGGCGAGCTGCGCGCGTCCAAGATCATGCAGGAGCGGGCCTTCGCCGACCCCAAGATCGAGTTCGCCTGGAACTCCGAGGTCAGCGCCATCCACGGCGAGGACAAGGTCACCGGCGTGACGCTGCGCGACACCGAGACCGGCGAGGAGCGCCACCTCGACGCCACCGGGCTGTTCGTCGCCATCGGCCACGACCCCCGCTCGGAGCTGCTGCACGGCCAGGTCCGGCTCGACGACGAGGGCTACGTGCTCGTCGACGCCCCCGGCACCAAGACCAACGTCTCCGGCGTCTTCGCCTGCGGCGACCTGGTCGACCACGTCTACCGCCAGGCCATCACCGCCGCCGGCACCGGCTGCGCGGCCGCGCTCGACGCCGAGCGCTTCCTGGCCGACCTCGACTTCGCCGAGATCACCTCGGCCGGCGCCGCCACCGTCGGCGCGGGCCTCTGACCCGAACGGTCCCGGAAGAAATCCACCCCCCGCGGGGTTGGGACACCACACCCGCACACCACGAGTCTTCTCGATGAATGGAGCACCCATGTCCAACCTGAACGCCGTCACCGACGACACCTTCGAGGCCGAGGTCCTGAAGAGCGACAAGCCCGTGCTCGTCGACTTCTGGGCGGAGTGGTGCGGTCCGTGCCGCCAGGTGGGCCCGATCCTCGACGAGCTCAACGCCGAGCACGGCGAGAAGGTCACCTTCGTCAAGCTCAACGTCGACGAGAACCCCGTGACCCCCTCGACCTACCGCGTCACCGGCATCCCGACCCTCAACGTCTACAAGAACGGCGAGGTCGTGAAGCAGATCGTGGGCGCCCGCCCCAAGTCGGCGCTGCTCAAGGAGCTCGCGGACTTCATCTGATCCGCAGCACCCGCCTCACCGACTCCCCCGGACGCTGCCACTACAGTCGTCCGGGTGGAGACGACCTTGCGGCCCGGTGACGCCGGTCCCGCCGTCTCCCAGGTCATCAGCCTGCTCACCGGGCTGGGACTGCTGGAGGCGCCGGACGGCGTCGCCGGGCCCTCGTCGTACGACGACCGGGTCGAGCTCGCGGTCCGCGCCTTCCAGCAGCAGCGCGGCCTGACCGTCGACGGACGCGTCGGACCCTCCACCTTCCGCCGCCTCGACGAGGCGCGCTGGCGGCTCGGCGACCGGATCCTGACCCACCGGCCCGGCAACCTGGTCGCGGGCGACGACGTCTACGCGCTGCAGAGCCGGCTGCTCGACCTCGGCTTCACCGTGGGCCGGCTCGACGGCTACTTCGGCACCGAGACCGAGGCCGGCGTGCGCGAGTTCCAGCGCAACTTCGGCATCCCGCCCGACGGCACCTGCGGCCCGGCCACCCTCAAGGCCCTGGCCCGGCTGCGGCCGCTGGTCAGCGGCGGTGCCCCCAACGCGATGCGCGCCGAGGAGTGGATCCGCGAGTCCGGTCCCCACCTCGGCGGCAAGACCGTCGTGGTCGACGTGACCTCGGGCGAGCCGATCCTGCACGACCTCGCCGCCCGCATCGAGGGCCGGCTGGTCGCGATCGGCGTCCAGGCCTACCTCACCACCCCGCGCTGGGCGGCGCACCCGCGCGACGAGGCCGAGCGCGCGGCGTTCGCCAACCGGGCCGGTGCCGACCTGGTGGTCTCGCTGGCGCTGGACTCCTCGGACAACCCGGACGCGTGCGGCGTCGCGGCGTACTTCTTCGGCGACGCCGACCCGCAGACCTGGTCCTCGGCCGGGGAGCGCCTGGCCGGCCTGGTGCAGCGCGAGGTCGTCGCCCGCACCGGCGCCGTCGACCTGCGCTGCCACCCCAAGACCTGGGACCTGCTGCGCCGCACCCGGATGCCCGCGGTGCACCTCGACGCGGGCTACCGCACCCACGCCGGCGACCTGGCCCGGCTGGAGGACCCCGCCCACCGCGACGTGCTGGCCGCGGCGGTGGTGGTGGCGGTGCAGCGGTTCTACCTCTCCCCCGACGTCGACGCCGCGACCGGCGTGCTCGACGTGCGCGAGCTGCGCGACAGCTTCGAGCAGGGCGCGGGTCGGGCCTGATGCCCCAGGTGACCGCCGAGGCGTGGGTGCCGGTGCCGCCCGAGCTGGCCTTCGCCGTCAGCCAGACCACCGGTGAGGTCCGGCTGCGCTGGGACCCCTTCATCCGCCACCAGCACCTCGTCGGCGCCGACCGCCCGGCCAAGGGCGTCGAGACGGTGACCAAGGCGCGCGTGGGGCCGACGATGGTCAGCCGCTACGTGTCCTACCGCCCGCCGACGTCGGTCGGCATGACGATGGTGCGCGGCCCGTGGTTCTTCGCCTCCTTCGGCGGCGGTTGGCGGTTCGTGCCCGAGACCCGCCACGGCGTGGCCGGCACCCGGGCGGTGTGGAAGTACACCTACGCCGTCCAGCCCGAGGTGCTGCGGCCCGTCGCCGAGCCGATCGGTCAGTGGCTCCTGGGCCGCGAGATCCGGGCCCGCATCGCGGCCTTCGCCCGCGCGTGCGAGGACCCGGTCGTCCTCGACGCCGTCTGAGGCTGCGAGCCGACGGGCCCGAGCAGTCGCTCGAGGCCCTTCTCGAGCTCCTCGCGCAGGCTCAGCGTGGTGCGCAGGTCCATCCGCATCCGCGGGTGCAGCGCGTGCGCGCGCTGCGTGGAGAACCCCACGGCCAACCAGAACGCCGTCGGCACCAGGCAGTCGTGCCCGTCACCCCGGTCGGCGCCCCGGTCGCCGCCGTGGCTGCTGCTGTCGCCGAAGGTCTCCACCGCGCGCACCGCCGAGCGCCCGCCCGAGCCCAGCCGCCCGCGCACCAGGTCCTTGGCCACGCCCTGCACGAGCATCCGGCCCAGCCCGCCGCCGCGGTGGGCGGGGTCGACGTGCAGCTCGGTCAGCACCACCGCGTCGCTGCTGACGGGCGCGGTGGCGAACCCCGCGGTGCCCGGGACGTACGCCGGCGGCGCCCACAGCACGTGACCGACCACCTCGCCGTCGACCAGCACCACCCGTCCGCACGAGCCCCACTCGCGGAGCACGGTCGTCACCCAGGCCGCCTTCTCCTCGGCCTCGTGCCCCCGGGCCGCGCGGCGGCGTACGGGATCGAGCTCCCACGCCAGGCAGGTGCCCGACCCGCCGGGGAGCAGCGGCAGGTGGTCGAGGGTGAGGCGCTCGGTCTTGCGGCCCATGGGGCCACCCTAGGCCGGGCTCAGGCCCGCTGGGTGGCCAGGAACTCCGAGATCCGGCCGATCGCCTCGGTGAGGGTGTCGAGGTCGGGCAGCGTCACCAGCCGGAAGTGGTCGGGGGCGAACCAGTTGAAGCCGGTGCCGTGGGTGACCAGGATCTTCTTGGCGCGCAGCAGGTCGATCACGAACTGCTCGTCGTCGACGATCGGGTAGACCTCGGGGTCGAGACGGGGGAAGCAGTACAGCGCCCCCCGTGGCTCCACGCAGCTGACGCCCTCGATCTCGTTGAGCAGTCGCGACGCAGTCTTGGACTGCTCGTAGAAGCGGCCGCCGGGGCCGATGTACTCGTTGATCGACTGGTAGCCGCCCAGCGCCGTCTGGATGGCGTGCTGTGCCGGCACGTTGGCGCACATGCGCATGTTGGCCAGCAGCGTCAGGCCCTCCAGGAAGCTCTCGGCCACGTGCTTGGGGCCCGAGATCATCACCCAGCCGGCGCGGTAGCCGCAGACCCGGTAGGCCTTGGAGAGCCCCGAGAAGGTCAGGCAGAGCACGTCGTCACCGGCGTACGCCGCGGTGTGGTGGTGGACCGCGTCGTCGAAGAGGATCTTCTCGTAGATCTCGTCGGAGAAGACGACGAGCTGGTGGCGCCGGGCGATGTCGACGAGTCCCTTGACGGTCTCCTCGCTGTAGACCGCCCCCGTCGGGTTGTTGGGGTTGATGATCACCAGCGCCTGCGTGTTCTCGGTGATCTTGGCCTCGATGTCGGCCAGGTCGGGGTCCCAGCCGTTCTCCTCGTCGCAGCGGTAGTGGACCGGCGTGCCCCCGCACAGCGAGACCGCGCCCGTCCACAGCGGGTAGTCCGGCGCCGGCACCAGCACCTCGTTGCCGTCGTCGAGGAAGGCCTGGAGCACCAGCGAGATCAGCTCGGAGACGCCGTTGCCGATGAAGACGTCGTCGACGCCGGTCTCGCGCAGGCCCCGGGACTGGTAGTACTGCGAGACGGCCGTGCGGGCGGAGTAGATGCCGCGCGAGTCGGAGTAGCCCTGGGCCTCGGGCAGGTTGTGCACCATGTCGGCCACGATCGCCTCGGGGGCCTCGAAGCCGAACGGGGCCGGGTTGCCGATGTTGAGCTTGAGGATCTTGTGACCCTCGGCCTCGAGGCGCTGGGCCTCCACCAGGATGGGTCCGCGTACGTCGTACCGGACGTGCTGCAGCTTTCGGCTCTGGACGATCGGGCGCATGACCGGAGTCTCGCAGGTCGCCCGCCCGGATCCGACGCGTGGCACGATGCCCCGGTGCGCGACCTCACCTACCCGCCCATCGTCCTCACCGCCAAGACCCTGTTCCGGGTGCTCGGCCTGTCGTTCCAGATGGAGGGCACGCACCACGTCCCGCGCACCGGGGGCGCGCTACTGGCCTTCAACCACGTCGGCTACATCGACTTCGTGCTGGGCGGGCTGGCGGCGCAGGACTCCGGCCGGCTGGTGCGGTTCATGGCCAAGAAGGAGGTCTTCGACCACCCCCTCGGCGGCCCGGTGATGCGCTCGATGCACCACATCCCCGTCGACCGCGGCGACGGCGCCGGATCGCTGGAGGAGGCGCTGCGCTACCTCGAGGCGGGCGAGGTCGTCGGGATCTTCCCGGAGGCGACCATCTCGCGCTCCTTCGAGGTCAAGGAGCTCAAGACCGGCGCGGCTCGGATCGCGGCCGAGGCCGGCGTACCGCTCGTCCCAGTGGCGCTGTGGGGCACCCAGCGTCTGATGACCAAGGACCACCCGCGCGACTTCTCCCGCGGCAAGACCATCGGCATCCGGGTGGGCGAGCCGATGCACCCCACCGGCACCGACCCCGCCGCCGACACCCTCGAGCTGCACGCACGGCTCTCGCGTCTGGTCGGCGAGGCCGTCGACGCCTACCCCGCCGCCGAGCAGCCCCCGGGCTCGTGGTGGCTCCCCGCCTCGCGCGGCGGCTCCGCCCCCACGCCGGAGGAGGCGCTGCGTCTCGAGGCCGAGGAGAAGGCGGCTCGCGCGGCTCGGAAGGCGGCGCGGGAGGCGTGATGTTTCACGGGGAACCGGCGACATGTCACTTCAGAGATTGACCGACTCGTCGCTTTGTCGACATGTCGTTCTGGGAGCGGCGATCTGAGCGAGGCTGGGTGGCTGCGGGTGAGCGGCTCTCGTGGTTCCGCCGCTGTCGAGGGGCCGTACGTCATCAGGATCGTGGCCTCCAGACCACACTTCGCATGACGTCCCGCCCCTGGGGAGGTGGGACGTCATACGCCGCGGTCGCCGGGACCGCCACCACGCATGACGGACCCCCGGGCGTCATACGGACCGGTCGTCCCAGCGACCACCTCGTATGACGCACCGGCCGGTCAACGACTCGGGAGGCGTACGTCATCACGATCGTGGCCTCCAGGCCACACTTGCGATGACGTCCCGCTCACGGGCGGGTCGGACGTCATACGCCGCGGTCGCTGAGACAGCCACCAGGCATGACGGACCCGCGGACGTCATACGGACCGGTCGTCCTAGCGACCACCTCGTATGACGCACGGGCGGTCGACGACTCGGAGGGGCCGACGGCTCAGATGGGGCGGTCGTCCCGGTTGCGTGGGTCGATGACCGAGACGATGCGCTCGAGGTCGGCCAGGGAGGCGAACTCGATGGTGATCCGACCCTTGGAGCGACCCAGCGCCACCTTGACGCGGGTCTCGAGACGGTCGCCGAGGCGGTCGCCGAGCTCGCTGAGACCGGGGGCCGACGGACGCGATGGGCGCACCGTGGGTGAGGAGTCGTCGGAGCCGTGGTCGCCGACCGCGACGATCTCCTCCAGACCGCGGACCGAGATGCCCTCGGCGACGACCCGGCCGGCGAGCCGGTCCTGGACGCCAGCGTCGGTGACGCCGAGCAGGGCGCGGGCGTGGCCGGCGCTGAGCACGCCGGCGCCGACGCGGCGCTGCACCGCGGGCGAGAGGTTGAGCAGCCGCAGCGTGTTGCTGACCTGCGGGCGGCTGCGACCCAGGCGCGTGGCCAGCTCGTCATGGGTGCAGCCGAAGTCGTCGAGCAGCTGGCGGTACGCCGCAGCCTCCTCGAGCGGGTTGAGCTGCGAGCGGTGGAGGTTCTCCAGCAGCGCGTCGCGCAGCAGGTCGTCGTCCTCGGTCTGCCGCACGATTGCCGGGATGGTGGCGTGGCCGGCCTCGCGGGTGGCACGCCAGCGGCGCTCCCCCATGATCAGCTCGTACGACGCGTCGCCGGTGCGGCGCACGACGACGGGCTGGAGCAGCCCGACCTCGCTGACCGAGTGCACCAGCTCGGCCATCGCCTCCTCCTCGAAGACCTGGCGGGGCTGGCGCGGGTTGGGCACGATCGCGTCGACGTCGATCTCGGCGAAGTAGGCCCCAGCCGGCGTGGTGACCTCCTCAGCCGCCTGACCTGCGGTCTCGACGATCGGATCACCGGGGACCGAGGAGTCGCTGACCGACTCGGTCGCCTCGACGGGGGGAGCCGGCGCCGCCTCCGGGGGTGCCGTGGGGATCAGCGAGCCGAGACCGCGCCCCAGTCCGCGGCGTACGGGCTGGTGACCGCTCATCGGGCTCCTCCGGTGGGTGCGCCGCGCAGCGCGACCTCGCGCGCGGCCTCGAGGTAGGACAAGGCACCCGGGGAGCCGGGGTCGTAGGCCATCACGCTCTGGCCGTAGCTCGGCGCCTCCGAGACACGGACCGAGCGCGGGATCGCCGTGCGCAGCACCTGGTCGCCGAAGTGCTCGCGCACCTCCGAGGCGACGCCGGCGGCCAGGTTGGTGCGCGCGTCGAACATCGTCAGCAGGATGGTGCTCACCACGAGCCGGTCGTTGAGGTGGGCGCGCACCATCTCGACGGTCTCGAGCAGCTGGCCGAGGCCCTCGAGGGCGTAGTACTCCGCCTGGATCGGGATCAGCATCTCGGCCCCGGCGACGAGCGCGTTCAGGGTCAGCAGTCCCAGCGAGGGCGGGCAGTCGACCAGCACGTAGTCGTAGCGGTCCTCACCGTCACCGTCGACGAGCGGGTGGGCGGCGAGCGCCTGGCGGAGTCGCTGCTCGCGGGCCGGCAGGCTGACCAGCTCGATCTCGGCACCCGCGAGGTCGATGGTCGCCGGGACGACGTAGAGACCAGGGATCTCGTGGTGGGCCTGCACCACGTCGGCGAGCGGCACCTCGTCCACCAGCACGTCGTACGACGACGCGACACCGCGGTGGTGCTCGACCGACATCGCGGTCGACGCGTTGCCCTGCGGGTCGAGGTCGATGAGCAGCACGCGCAGGCCGTGCTGGGCCAGCGCCACCCCCAGGTTCACCGTCGTCGTGGTCTTGCCGACGCCGCCCTTCTGGTTCGCCACCACCATCACCCGCGTCGAGCCCGGGCGCGGCATGGGATCGCCGTACCGACGGCCCTGTCGCACCAGCATCTGGCGCTCGATCGCCCGCGCCATCGGCGTGGACTCGTCGAAGCGCGGCCGGTCGGCCGCGAGGTCCCCGGCTGTCCGCACGGAGGGTGTCATGTCACTCCCTGTTTCACGTGAAACTGGCTGTGCCTGTGGATAAGTAGGCCGGCCCTGTGGACGCTCACGCTCAGCGCGTCCTCGCGACCGGTGGATAACCCTGTCATGCCGGCAACCGAGCCTCGACGACGGTCACCGGCGGGTCGAGCAGGTCGGCCCCCAGCCGGTGCACCTGGAACCGCCGGGCACCGAGCTTGCGCAGCCCCTTCTCCGCCTCGGCCAGCTCGGCGTCCGCCGACGAGCCCTTCATGGCCAGCATCGCCCCGCCGCGCTCGACCAACGGCAGTGACCACCGGCCCAGCCGGTCCAGCGGAGCCACGGCCCGGGAGGTCACGACGTCGAACCACATCTGGCCGTGCACCTCCTCTGCGCGTCCTCGGTGGACGGCCACGTTGTCGAGCTCCATTGTGGACGTCGCGAGCTCGAGAAACGTGGTGCGACGCAGCAGCGGCTCCAACAACGTGACGTGCACGTCGGGTCGACGCAGCGCGAGCACGAGACCGGGCAGCCCGGCGCCCGCCCCGATGTCGACCACGCGGGCACCCGGGGGCACGAGGTCGGCGAGCAGCGCACAGTTGAGCAGGTGGCGCTCCCAGAGGCGGGGCACCTCGCGCGGGCCGATCAGGCCGCGCACGGTCGCCTCTCCGGCCAGCAGGTCGGCGTACGTCTCGGCGAGCGGCAGCCGGGAACCGAACACCCCCCGCGCCAGCTCGGGCGCAGGGGGTGCAGTTTCACGTGAAACGGAGCCACGTGAACCGGGGCCACGTGAACCGGGGTCGCGTGGGTCGGGGCTCATGCCGGGGGAAGCACCACGACGTAGCGGCGCGGCTCGGCACCCTCGGACTCCGACTGCAGCCCGGCGTCGGCGACGACGTCGTGCACGACCTTGCGCTCGAACGGCGACATCGGCTCGAGCTCGGCCCGCTCGCCGGAGTCGCGCACCTGCGCCACCAGCTCGGCCGCGCGCTTCTCCAGCTCGGCACGACGGTCGGCCCGGTGGCCGCTGACGTCGAGCATCAGCCGGGAGCGCTCGCCGGTCTCACGGTAGACCGCCAGCCGGGTCAGCTCCTGCAGCGCCTCGAGCACCTCGCCGTCACGCCCCACCAGCTCGGGCAGCTCGGCCCCGACGATGGAGACGGTGGCGCGGTCGCCCTCGACGTCCATGTCGAGGTCGCCGTCGAGGTCGGCGATCTCGAGCAGCTCCTCGAGATAGTCAGCGGCGATCTCGCCCTCCTGCTCGAGGCGGGCACGCTTGCCCTGCACCGGCGCGTCGGTCGGCTCGGCCGCCTGCGCGTCGGGGGTCTGGATCTCTTCCTGGGCCTGGTCGGTCACGAGTTGTCTCCCTGGTCTGGCGTGGTCGGGTGGACGCGGGGCGCTCCGGGCTTGCTGCCGCCCTTCTTGCGCTGCGAGCGCGTCTGGTTGCGGGGCTGCTGCCGCGGCGGGGTGCGGGTCTGCTCGGTGGCGAGGGGGGTGGGCGACGCCGCGGCGTCGGGGGCCTCGGGGTCGGCGAGTCCCTTGCGGCGGCGCTTCTCGGCGTCGCGCTCCTGCTTGGCCCGGAACGCCTCGGTGTTGGGTGCCGGGTTGTTGCGGATCACGTAGAACTGCTGGCCCATCGTCCACAGGTTGGAGGTGGTCCAGTAGAAGAGGACGCCGATGGGGAAGGCGATGCCACCGACGGCGAAGACGAGCGGCAGCACGTAGAGCAGCAGCTTCTGCTGCTGGGCGTAGGGCCCGGTCAGCGCGTCGGCCGGCATGTTCTTGCTCATCAGCTGTCGCTGCGTGAGGAAGGTGGTGGCCGTCATGCCGAGCACCAGCACCGCCGCCAGCACGCGCACACCCACGTTGTCGGTGGTGAGGAAGGTGTCGGAGATCTTCGCGCCGAGGAACACGGCGTCGCCGAACTGCCGATTGAGCGTCTCGGTCATCAGGCCGCGCTCGACCGTCGGGTCCTTGGCCGCCTGGTCGATCAGCCGGAACAGCGCCAGGAAGACCGGCATCTGGATGATGAGCGGCAGGCAGGAGGAGAACGGGTTGGTCTTGGTCTCCCGGAACAGCTTCATCTGCTCCTGGGCGAACCGCTCCCGGTCGTGGCCGTACTTCTCGCGCAGCTCCTTGACCTTGGGCTGGAGCAGCTGCATGTTGCGGCTGGACTTGATCTGCTTGACGAACAGCGGGATCAGCAGCGCCCGGATGACCAGGGTCAGCCCGATGATGGAGAGCACCCAGGCCACGCCCGTGGTGTCCCCGAAGAGCCCGCCCCACAGCTTGTGCCAGCCGAGCAGGATGGCGCTGATGGCGAGGTACAGCGGCGTCATGATGAAGCCGCCGATGGACTTGAAGAATTCCACTCAGACTCCTCGAGTCATCGAGTTGGGGGAGGAACCGGGTCGTAGCCGCCCAGGGCCCACGGGTGGCAGCGCAGCAGCCGGCGTACGGCGAGCCAGCTGCCCCTCACACTGCCGTGCTGGGTCACGGCTTCCAAGGCGTACGCCGAGCAGGTGGGGTGGTAGCGGCAGACCTGACCGTAGAGCGGGCTGATCGCGTAGCGATACCCCCGCAGCAGCACGATCAGGACGTGCTTCACGCCGGTGGTCCCACCGGCGCCGGGTCGGTGCGGGGCAGGCAGCGCTGCAGGCCACGGTCGAGCTCGCGCCCCAGGTCGTCGTACGACGCCTCGGCCGCGGCGGGCAGCGCCCGCACGACCAGCAGCGAGTGGTCCGGCAACCAGTCGACCCGGTCGGCCACGAGGTGGCGCAACCGGCGCTTGACCAGGTTGCGGGTCACCGCGTTGCCGACGGCCTTGGAGACCACGAACCCCGCACGCGGGGTCGCGACCACCTCGCCGGAGTCGGGCACCAGCAGGTGCACGACGACGACGGGACCGCCGCTGCGGCGACCGCGACGGACCACCGCCCGGAACTGCTGGGGGGCGGTCAGGCGGTGGGACGAGGGCAGCACGCGAGCGCGGCCGACGCCTCAGGCGGCGAGGCGGCCGCGGCCCTTGCGCCGACGGGCCGACAGGATCGCCCGGCCGGCGCGGGTCCGCATGCGCAGACGGAAGCCGTGGGTCTTGTGCCGACGGCGGTTGTTGGGCTGGAACGTGCGCTTGCTCAACTTAACGTCACTCCACTCGAGGTGTTGCTGGACAGAAGTCTGGGGGACCAGGCGGACAGGCCGAAGCCATCGACACCCGGTCGACCGCCCAACGGTACGCGCCGCGCGGCGACAGGGTCAAACCGGCCGTCGGCGGCCTGTGGATCACGGCGCCGATGCCTGTGGATGACCGGTTGCCGCCCTGTGGACGAGGTTGTTAGCGTCCCCGTCCTGGACCTCCGGAGGTCCGCCGCTATCGGCGCAGACCCGGACATCCTTCGACATTGCACAACCTGTGGACAAAGCTGTGGACACGGGTGGCCGATCGGCCGAGCGGACCCAGGACGGAGCACCACCAGGCGTGGACGCGAACGACAGCAGCAACGACGGATCGCACACCGGCAGGCTCCAGGTCCTCTGGCCCGGCATCGTGGAGAACCTCCCGCCCAACCAGCGGATGTGGCTCACCACCAGCCAGCCGCTCATGCTCGCCGAGAACACCGCCGTCGTGGCGGTGCCCAACGAGTTCACCCGCACCCAGCTCGAGGGCCGGCTGCGCACGCGCATCGAGGACGCGCTGTCGGACCAGATCGGCAAGCCGGTCCGCCTGGTCGTGAGCGTCGACACCTCCCTGGAGCGCACCGTCGCGCCGGACGAGGCCGCCTCGCCGGCCACGGTGACGCCGCTGCAGCCCCGCGACCTGCCGCGGGAGGACCGCGACGGGCACGACGACCGCGACGACCGCGAGGCCCGTGACCGCCGCCGCGAGCAGCACGACCGGGAGCGGGATCGCGACGAGCGCCGGGATCGACAGGACGACTCGCCGCTTCATCGACACAGGGACATGTCGACAAAGGCGAGCTCGTCGCTGACCACCGGCATCCCCGACAGCCCGCTCAACCCGCGCTACTCCTTCGAGACCTTCGTCATCGGCTCCTCCAACCGGTTCGCCCACGCGGCGGCGGTCGCGGTCGCCGAGGCGCCGGGCAAGGCCTACAACCCGCTGATGGTGTACGGCGACTCCGGGCTCGGCAAGACGCACCTGCTCCATGCCATCGGCCACTACGTCCGCAACCTGTGGACCGGCGCGAAGATCCGCTACGTCTCCTCCGAGGCCTTCACCAACGACGTCATCAACGCCATCAAGGACGCCAACACCGCCGCGCTGCAGCGGCGCTACCGCGACGTCGACGTGCTGCTGGTCGACGACATCCAGTTCCTCGAGGGCAAGCAGCAGACGCAGGAGGAGTTCTTCCACACCTTCAACACGCTGCACAACGCCAACAAGCAGATCGTCATCTCCTCCGACCGCTCGCCGAAGCGCCTCACCCAGCTCGAGGACCGGCTGCGCAACCGCTTCGAGTGGGGCCTGCTCACCGACGTGCAGCCGCCCGACCTGGAGACCCGGATCGCGATCCTGCGCAAGAAGGCCGCGGCCGACCGCCTCTCCGCGCCCGCCGACGTGCTCGAGTTCATCGCCTCGCGCATCCAGACCAACATCCGCGAGCTCGAGGGCGCGCTGATCCGGGTCACGGCCTTCGCCAGCATCAACCAGCAGGAGGTCGACATGACCTTGGCCGAGATCGTGCTGCGCGACCTCATCCCCGAGGGCGGCGAGCCCGAGGTCACGGCCGGGCTGATCATCGCCCAGACCGCGTCGTACTTCGGCTTCTCCATCGAGGACCTCACCGGCCCCAGCCGCACCCGTGCGCTGGTGACCGCCCGCCAGATCTCGATGTACCTCTGCCGCGAGCTGACCGAGCTCTCGCTGCCCAAGATCGGACAGCAGTTCGGCGGCCGCGACCACACCACGGTGATGAACGCCGACCGGCGGATCCGCAAGGACCTCGCCGAGCGGCGCAACGTCTTCCACCAGGTGACCGAGCTGACGACCCGGATCAAGCAGCAGGCCAAGCAGGCTTGAACTACACGCGTGCAAGATGTGGTTCCCGCTCGGCGAGTCCGTGGACGGGGTGGGGAGGGACCTGTGGACGAGCCCTGCCCGTGCTGCACAGGCCGATCGGCGGACCACAGGAAGATGTGGTTCACCCCGGCGCCGTCCACAGGCGCCGACTCACAACTTCTCGCTGCTGACCTGCGACGGAGCCCGTCGTCCACAGAATCCCCACCACCTACTACTACGACGAGATCTATCCATGGACTCTCGTCGAGCAACCACCGAACGAGCCCCGGCCTGTGGACTGCCGGGCCGTGGCAGGATGCTCACCCCGACCTGATGGACCTGATGGAGAGGAACCCATCGCCGTGAAGTTCCGCGTCGAACGTGACGTCCTGGCCGACGCTGTCGCCTGGACGGCCCGCGCGCTGCCCGTACGCCCGAGCGCCCCCGTGCTGGCCGGCCTGCTGATCGAGGCCGGCTCCTTCGAGGACGACGGGGAGGGACTGCGGCTCTCGACCTTCGACTACGAGACCTCGGCGCGCGCCACCCTCAACGCCGAGGTCAGCGAGGAGGGCCGGGCGCTGGTGTCGGGCCGGCTGCTCGCCGACATCTGCCGCAGCCTGCCCAACAAGCCGGTCGACGTCGACATCGACGGCGCCAAGGTGACGCTCGTCTGCGGCTCGGCGCGGTTCAGCCTGCAGACGATGCCGGTCGAGGACTACCCCACCCTGCCGACCATGCCGGAGGCCCGCGGCACCGTCCCGAGCGGCGTCTTCTCGCAGGCCGTCGCCCAGGCCGTCACCGCCGCCGGCCGCGACGACATGCTCCCGGTGCTGACCGGCGTGCGGATCGAGCTCGACGGCGGCTCGATCGCGATGCTCGCCACCGACCGGTTCCGGCTCTCGCAGCGCGAGCTCGGCTGGGACCCCTCCGCCCCCGACATCGACGCCGCCGCGCTGGTGCCGGCCAAGGTGCTGGCCGACACAGCCAAGGCGCTGACCGGCGGCTCGGAGATCCGGATCGCGCTGTCCTCGGCCTCCGGCGGGGGCGCCGGCGAGGGCATCATCGGCTTCGAGGGCTCCGCCGGGGGCGGCGTACGACGCACCACGACGCGGCTCCTGGACGGTGAGTTCCCCAAGGTCCGCTCGCTGTTCCCCTCCGAGCACCTCACCGTCGCCCGGGTCGACCGCGCCGCGCTGGTCGACTCGGTCAAGCGCGTCTCGCTCGTCGCCGAGCGCAACACCGCGGTGCAGCTGGCCTTCTCCGAGGGCGTGCTGACCCTGGACGCCGGCTCCGGCGAGGAGGCGATGGCCAGCGAGTCGATCGAGGCCAACGTCACCGGCGAGGACATCACCACCGGCTTCAACCCCGCCTACCTGCTCGACGGCCTCACCGCGCTCGAGGCCCCGGTGGTCGAGCTGGCCTTCACCCAGGCCAGCAAGCCCGTCGTACTCTCGGGTGTCGACAGCCTCGACGGGGAGGCGGACGTCGCGTTCCGCTACCTGCTGATGCCGCGCCGCCTGCTCTCCTGACCCACCCGCTTCACCCACCACTGCACACAGGAGCACCGCCATGCACCTCGGACTGATCGGCCTGGGCAAGATGGGTGGCAACATGCGCACCCGGCTGCGCAACGGCGGCCACACCGTCACCGGCTTCGACCGCAACCCCGACGTGAGCGACGTGGGCAGCCTGGCCGAGCTGGTCGAGGCGCTGCCCTCGCCCAAGGTGGTCTGGGTGATGGTGCCCGCGGGCGACGCCACCCGCAGCACGGTCGCCGAGCTGGGCGAGCTGCTCTCCGAGGGCGACGTGATCGTCGACGGCGGCAACTCGCGCTGGACCGACGACCAGGCCAACGCCGAGATGCTGCGCGGCAAGGGCATCGGCTTCGTCGACTGCGGCGTCTCGGGCGGCATCTGGGGCCTGGAGAACGGCTACGCGCTGATGTACGGCGGGGCCGACGACGAGGTCGCCAAGGTGCTCCCCGCCTTCGAGACGCTCAAGCCCGAGGGCGAGTCCGGCATGGTGCACGCGGGCCAGAAGCCGGGCGCCGGCCACTTCGCCAAGATGGTTCACAACGGCATCGAGTACGCCATGATGCAGGCCTACGCCGAGGGCTGGGAGCTGCTCGAGAAGGTCGACGTCGTCGACAACGTCACCGAGGTCTTCGACTCCTGGCGCGAGGGCACCGTGATCCGGTCCTGGCTGCTCGACCTGCTGGTCGTGGCCCTCAAGGACGACGCCCACCTCGACCAGATCCGCGGCTACGCCGAGGACTCCGGCGAGGGTCGGTGGACCGTCGAGGCCGGCATCGACAACGCCGTCCCGATGCACGTCATCGCCGCGTCGCTGTTCGCCCGCTTCACCTCGCGCCAGGACGACAGCCCGGCGATGAAGGCGGTCGCGGCGATGCGCAACCAGTTCGGCGGCCACGCCACCCAGGCCGGCAGCCCGGCCGGCGGCGACTCGGCCGCGCCGCCCGAGAAGTAGCCGGGCAGCTCGGCCCTCCCGGTGTACGTCGCCCACCTCTCGCTCCACGACTTCCGCTCCTACGAGACGCTGGAGATCGACCTCGACCCCGGGGTCAGCTCCTTCGTGGGCCGCAACGGGCAGGGCAAGACCAACATCGTCGAGGCGATCGACTACCTCTCCCGGCTCAGCTCCCACCGGGTCGCCGCCGACCTGCCGCTCGTGCGCCGCGGTGCCGAGCGCGCGGTCGTCCGGGCCGCGGTGGTCCGCGACGAGCGTCGGGCCGTCCTCGAGGTCGAGATCAACCCTGGCAGGTCCAACCGGGCCCGGGTCAACCGCGGTCCGCTGCCCAAGGCGCGCGACCTCGTCGGACTGGTCCGCACGGTCGTGTTCGCGCCCGACGACCTGGCCCTGGTCAAGGGCGACCCGACCGAGCGGCGCCGCTTCGCCGACGACCTGCTCGTGCTCCGGGCCCCGCGGTACGCCGGGGTGCGGGCCGACTACGACCGCGTGCTCAAGCAGCGCAACTCGCTGCTCAAGACCGCCCGCGCCCGAGGTGGTGCGGCGGGCGAGTCGATGCTCAGCACCCTGGAGGTCTGGGACGAGCGGCTGGCCCGGCTCGGTGCCGAGGTGATGACGACCCGGGCCGCGCTGGTCGAGGACCTGGTCCCCCTGCTCGGCAAGGCCTACGAGGCGGTCGCCCGCGGCGCGCACCGCGACGACGCGGTGATCTCCTACCGGCCCAGCTTCGAGGTGACCGAGGGCGAGGGGCCGGTCGACCTGGAGGCGTTGTTCCACGTGGAACTGGCCCGGCGCCGACGCGACGAGCTCGACCGCGGGGTCACTCTGGTGGGACCGCACCGCGACGACCTGCTCTGCGAGCTCGGCGGGCTGCCGGTGAAGGGCTACGCCAGCCACGGGGAGGGCTGGTCCTTCGCGCTGGCGATGCGGCTGGCGTCGTACGACCTGCTCCGGAGCGCCGGCGACGACCCGATCCTGGTGCTCGACGACGTCTTCGCCGAGCTCGACACCGGCCGCCGCGAGCAGCTCGCCGAGCTGGTGGCCGGCGCCGAGCAGGTGCTGGTCACCGCGGCCGTGGCCGGTGACGTGCCCGAGGCGCTACGCGGTCGACGGTTCGACGTCGCCGACGGTGCGGTGGTGCCGCATGGGTGACGAGGAGTCCCACGCAAAGTCCCAAGAGGAGTCCCCCGGGGAGACCCACGACGAGACCGGGCTCGACCTGGCCCGGTCGGTCGCGCGCGGCCTGGCCGGTCGCACCCCTGCTGCCGGTGGCCGCGGGCTGGGCCGGGCGCCGGGCCGGGGCCGGCGGCGGCCGGTGGTCGAGCCCCGCGTCAGCGGCGCGCGTCCCGACGACCGCGACCCGCAGACCCTCGACACCTCGATGACGCGGTTCGTCGCCGACCAGGGCTGGGCCTCGGAGCTGCGCGTGCACGGGGTCTTCGCCCGGTGGGAGGCGATCGTGGGCCGCGAGGTCGGCCAGCACGTGCGTCCCGAGTCGTTGGCCGACGGCCGGCTCGTCGTACGCACCGACTCCACGGCGTGGGCCACCCAGATGAAGCTGCTGGCGCCCGACGTCGTACGCCGCCTCAACGAGGTGCTGGGCGAGGAGACCGTGCGCGTCATCGACCCCGTGGGCCCCCGCGCACCGAGCTGGACCCGTGGTCGGCTGCGTGTCAAGGGTCGCGGGCCGCGAGACACCTACGGCTGAGCCCAGGGCCCGCTGGGAGGTCGAGGGGCGTACGGGGACTAAGCCGACCCCCTCCCACGGGCCAGCGGAGGCGCTCACGGGCCTCTGAGGGGCACGTTCGGGTCACGGTCGTCCCCAACTAGCGCCCGCGAGGCATGGTGTGAGGGCTCCGGGCGGGTAGACTTGCCCCAGGTCGCCGGCCCTCGTGCGTGGCGGCCGCTGTGATGTCTAGGACCTGAGGACGTGTCCGTGGCCGACGAGCCCACCACCCCTGCCGACCTTCCCGCCGATCTTCCGGCCGACCACCCCGAGGTGCCCGCCGTGGTGCCCGCCAGCATCGTGGAGGGCCACGCCGTCGAGGCGGGCAACTACGACGCCAGCGCGATCCAGGTGCTGGAGGGGCTCGAGGCGGTCCGCAAGCGCCCCGGCATGTACATCGGCTCCACCGGCGAGCGTGGCCTGCACCACCTGGTGTGGGAGGTCGTCGACAACTCCGTCGACGAGGCGCTGGCCGGCTACTGCGACCGGGTCGAGGTCACGGTGCTGCCCGACGGCGGGGTCCAGGTCTCCGACAACGGGCGCGGCATCCCCGTCGACGTGCCCCCCGGCCAGGAGCTGCCCGCCGTCACGGTCGTGCTGACCGTGCTGCACGCCGGCGGCAAGTTCGGCGGCGGCGGCTACAAGGTGTCCGGCGGCCTGCACGGCGTGGGCGTCTCGGTGGTCAACGCGCTCTCGCGTCGCGTCGAGGTCGACATCAAGCGCGACGGCTACCGGTGGACCCAGGCCTTCGAGCTCGGGGTCCCGACCGGTCCGCTGGAGCGCCACGAGGCGACCGAGGAGACCGGCACGACCACCCGCTTCTGGGCGAGCTCGGACATCTTCGAGACCACCGAGTACTCCTTCGAGACCATCACCAACCGGTTCCGAGAGATGGCCTTCCTCAACAAGGGCCTCGAGATCGTCGTACGCGACGAGCGGCCCGCCGCCGCGCAGATCGCCGAGGCGGTCAACGACGAGACGGTGACCGACGCCGAGGACGCCGGCGAGGCCGAGGACGGGACGCACGCCGACCGCGCCGACCTGGCCCGCGGCACCGCCACCGGGGCGGTCGAGCGCCGGTTCCGCTACGACCGCGGCCTCGTCGACTACGTCGAGCACCTCAACCGCAGCAAGACGGTGGCCAACCCGAGCATCATCAGCTTCGAGGCCGAGACGCCGGAGAGCCACGACGCCCACATGAGCCTCGAGCTCGCGATGCAGTGGAACACCTCCTACAACGAGTCGGTCCACAGCTTCGCCAACACCATCAACACCCACGAGGGCGGCACCCACGAGGAGGGCTTCCGCACCGCGCTCACCACGCTGGTCAACAGCTGGGGCGAGGAGTGGGGCCTGATGAAGAAGCCCGAGGACCGCGTCAAGGGCGACGACATCCGCGAGGGCCTGACCGCGATCATCTCGATCAAGCTCGGCGAGCCGCAGTTCGAGGGCCAGACCAAGACCAAGCTCGGCAACACCGAGGCCAAGGGCTTCGTGCAGCGGCTGGTCAACGAGCAGCTGGGCGACTGGCTGGAGAAGAACCCCGCCGAGGGCAAGGACATCGTCCGCAAGGCGCAGTCGGCCGCGCAGGCGCGGATCGCGGCCCGCAAGGCGCGCGACCTGGCCCGCTCGCGCAAGGACCTCTTCGGCGGCGGTGGCCTGCCCGGCAAGCTCTCGGACTGCCAGTCCAACGTGCCCGAGGAGTGCGAGGTCTTCATCGTCGAGGGCGACTCGGCCGGCGGCTCGGCCCGCCAGGGCCGCGACCCGCGGGTGCAGGCGATCCTCCCGATCCGCGGCAAGATCCTCAACGTCGAGAAGGCGCGGCTCGACAAGGTGCTCGCCAACACCGAGGTCCAAGCGATCATCTCGGCGCTCGGCACGGGCGTGCACGAGGAGTTCGACATCGACAAGCTGCGCTACCACAAGGTCGTGCTGATGGCCGACGCCGACGTCGACGGCCACCACATCAACACGCTCCTGCTGACGCTGCTGTTCCGCTTCATGAAGCCGTTGATCGAGGGGGGCTTCGTCTACATGGCGCAGCCGCCGCTCTACCGACTGCGGTGGAACAAGCCCCACGAGCACGAGTTCGTCTACTCCGACTCCGAGCGCGACCTGCTGATGCGCGACGGGCTCGCCCAGGGCCGCAAGCTGCCCAAGGAGAACCCCGTCCAGCGCTACAAGGGGCTCGGCGAGATGAACGCCGACGAGCTGTGGGAGACCACCATGAACCCCGACCAGCGGCTGATGCTGCAGGTCACCCTCGACGACGCGGCGCAGGCCGACGAGGTGTTCTCAGTGCTGATGGGCGAGGACGTCGAGCAGCGACGCTCCTTCATCCAGCGCAACGCCAAAGACGTCCGCTTCCTCGACATCTAGGACACGAACCCCATGACTGAGACCACCGACAACCTCGGGTCCGGCGACGGCGGAGGCGGCGGCCGCATCGAGCCGATCGAGCTGCAGACCTCCATGCAGCGGGCCTACATCGACTACGCGATGGCGGTCATCGTCGGCCGCGCGCTCCCGGACGTGCGCGACGGGCTGAAGCCGGTGCACCGCCGGGTGCTCTACGCCATGTACGACGGCGGCTACCGCCCCGACCGCGGCTTCTCCAAGTGCTCCCGCGTGGTCGGCGACGTGATGGGTCAGTACCACCCGCACGGCGACACCGCGATCTACGACACCCTGGTGCGCCTCGCGCAGCCCTGGGTGATGCGCGCGCCGCTGATCCAGGGCCAGGGCAACTTCGGCTCGCCGGGCAACGACGCCGCCGCCGCGATGCGCTACACCGAGTGCCGGATGGACCCGCTCGCGCTCGAGATGGTGCGCGACATCGACGAGGAGACCGTCGACTTCCAGCCCAACTACGACGGGCGCTCGCAGGAGCCGACGGTGCTCCCGTCGCGCTACCCCAACCTGCTGGTCAACGGCTCGGCCGGCATCGCGGTCGGCATGGCCACCAGCATCCCGCCGCACAACCTGCGCGAGGTCGCCGAGGGCGCGCTGTGGGCGCTGGAGCACCCCGACGCCAGTCGCGAGGAGCTCCAGGACGCGCTGATCGAGCGCGTCAAGGGCCCCGACTTCCCCAACGGCGCGCTGATCGTCGGTCGCGACGGCATCGAGCAGGCCTACCGCACCGGTCGCGGCTCGATCACCCAGCGCGCGGTGATCGAGGTCGACGAGGACAGCCGCGGCCGCACCTGCCTGGCCATCACCGAGCTGCCCTACATGGTCAACCCGGACAACCTCGCCGAGAAGATCGCCGACCTGGTCCGCAGCGGCAAGGTGCAGGGCATCGCCGACGTGCGCGACGACTCCTCGGGCCGCACCGGTCAGCGCCTCGTCGTCGTGCTCCGCCGTGACGCCGTCGCCCGGGTGGTGCTGAACAACCTGCTCAAGCACACCGAGCTGCAGACCAACTTCAGCGCCAACATGCTGGCCCTGGTCGACGGGGTGCCGCGCACCCTGACCATCGACCAGTTCGTCACCAACTGGGTGGCGCACCAGATCGAGGTCATCCAGCGGCGAACGCGCTACCGGCTCCGCAAGGCCGAGGAGCGGGCCCACATCCTGCGCGGCCTGGTCAAGGCGCTCGACATGCTCGACGAGGTGATCGCGCTGATCCGGCGCTCGCCCGAGGTCGACGACGCCCGCACCGGCCTGATCGAGCTGCTCGAGATCGACGAGCTCCAGGCCAACGCCATCCTCGACATGCAGCTGCGTCGCCTGGCCGCCCTGGAGCGCCAGAAGATCATCGACCAGCTGGCCGAGATCGAGCTCGAGATCGCCGACCTCGAGGACATCCTGGCCAACGAGTCGCGGCAGCGCTCGATCGTGGGCGAGGAGCTCACCGCGATCGTGGAGAAGTACGGCGACGAGCGGCGTACGCAGATCATCGCGGCCGACGGCGACCTCTCCATGGAGGACCTGATCCCCGACGAGGACCTCGTCGTGACGATCACCCGGGGCGGCTACGCCAAGCGCACCCTGGCCTCGAACTACCGGACCCAGCGGCGGGGCGGCAAGGGCGTGCGCGGGGCGGCGCTGCGTGGCGACGACGTCGTCGAGCACTTCATGGCGACCTCCAACCACCACTGGCTGCTGTTCTTCACCACGGCCGGACGGGTCTACCGGACCAAGGCCTACAACCTCCCCGAGGCCTCCCGTGACGCCAAGGGCGGTCACGTGGCCGGGCTGCTGTCCTTCCAGCCCGACGAGGAGATCGCGCAGGTCCTGGCGATCCGCGACTACGACCAGGCGCCGTACCTCGTCCTGGCCACCCGCGCGGGCCTGGTGAAGAAGACCCGCCTCGGCGACTACAACAGCCCCCGGCAGGCCGGCGTCATCGCGATCAACTTCCGCGAGGCCGACGACGAGCTGATCGGCGCGGAGCTGGTCGACGCCGGCGACGACATCCTGCTGGTCTCCCGCAAGGGGCAGGCGATCCGCTTCCCCGCCGACGACAGCCAGCTGCGGCCGATGGGCCGGGCCACGTCGGGCGTGCAGGGCATGAAGTTCCGCGAGGGCGACGCGGTGCTGTCGATGTCGGTGATCCGTGCCGACCAGGTGCAGGCCGAGGCCGAGCACACCGCGGCCAAGCCGCAGTACGTCTTCACCATCACCGACGGCGGCTTCGCCAAGCGGACCCCGATCACCGACTACCGCACCCAGTCCCGCGGCGGCCTCGGCATCAAGGCGATGTCGCTGGCCAACGAGGAGCGCGGCGTGCTCGTCGGCGCCTTCATCGTGGTCGAGGGCGACGAGATCCTGGCCATCACCTCGGGCGGCCAGGTCGTCCGCAGCCCCATCGACGACCAGTTCCGGCCCACCGGCCGCTCGACCATGGGCGTGCGGTTCGTGACCCCGAAGAACGGCGACGAGGTCGCCGTCGTGGCCCGCAGCGTCGAGCGCGACGCCGAGGTCGAGGAGGCCGTCGAGGAGGCGGTCGAGCAGGCCGTCGCCGGTGCGCCCGACGCCGGGACGCCTGACCCGGATGACACAATCGCCGAGGTCGAGGACTCGTCGACCGACGACGAGACCGACACCGACGGATCCGGGGAGGACTGATGTCCGAGCGTCGTGACGACGGCCCGCTCGCTCCGCGCCGCACGCTGCAGGGTGGTGGCGGCCCGGTGCTGCCCCCGCCCTCGCCGCAGCAGGACGAGGAGAAGCGCAGGGCCGCCGAGGCCCAGGCCGCCAAGGAGGCCCGCGAGGAGCAGCGCCGCGCCGAGAGGGAGGCCGCCCGCCGCGAGCGGGAGGCCAGGTCCCAGGAGCGCCGCGAGGCCAAGCAGGCGGCCAAGGACGACCGGGCCGAGAAGGCCGCCCAGGACCGGGCTGCCCGCGAGCAGGCCGACCGGGAGAAGGCGGCAGCTGCTGCGGCGCCGGCTGCGTCCGGCTCCACCTCCTCCTCCGGCTCGTCCGCCCCGGCCCGGCGTCCCGCTGGGTCCGCCAAGGGTGCTGGGAGGGCCGGTGCTGCGAAGGCGGGCGCCAAGCCCCGCACACGCCGCGCCCGGCTGCGGCTGACGCAGATCGACGCCTGGTCGGTCATGAAGACGTCGTTCCTGCTCTCGATCGCCCTCGGCATCGTGCTCGTGGTGGCCGTGGCCATCGTCTGGGCCGTGCTCGGTGCGGCCGGGGTGTGGGACTCCATCAACTCGATCGTGCAGCAGTCCGTCGGCAACGCCTCGGGCCCGCAGTTCGACGTGACCGACTACGTCGGCACCTCGCGGGTGATGGGCTTCACCATGATCGTGGCGGTGGTCGACGTCATCCTGATCACCGCGATCGCGACCCTCGGCGCGTTCCTCTACAACCTCTCCGCCGCCCTGCTCGGCGGCATCGAGGTCACCCTCGCCGAGGACAGCTGACCCGTTTTGTAGGGCTCCCGGTCGATGGGATAGCCTTCCTGCGGTTCACGGGCCTATAGCTCAGACGGTTAGAGCGCTTCCCTGATAAGGAAGAGGTCAGAGGTTCAAGTCCTCTTAGGCCCACCCGAGAAAGCCCAGTTCGAAGCACCAATCGACCTGGGCTTCTTGCTTTCCAGTAGGGACAGTGCTCGGGATGCCCTCTTCTGACCAGCGACCCCCCACCCACCACACCCCGCAGCGCCGCCGGTGGGGTGCGGCGATGATCGGTGCCGTCATCGGCGCCATCGGCGTGCTGCTCGTCGTCGTACCGTTCCTGGCTCCCGACGCCGGTGACCCGCTGCTGCTGCCCGCGCTCGGTGTCGCGATGCTCGCGGCCGCGGCCGCGATGGAGATCGGGGCCCTGGCGCTGCCACGGCCCGCGAAGGCCGTCTCCACCGAGGACAGCCCCGCCAGTGCGGCCAGCCCTGTCGGTGTGGCCGGTGCCGGCGGGCCCGTGCTGCGTGTCCGGATGCGAACCTCGGTGCCGTGGTCAGTGGCGTTGGTCGGGGTCGGGTTCACCGTCTTCTTCGTCACGGCCGCGCTGGGCATGGGGCTGGACGGCGGGGGGTTGTTCCTGTTGCCGTTCGTGCTGCTGTTCGCCTCGCTCGTCCCGGATGCGGTGATGACCCTGCTGCGCCGGCGGGCGCTGCTCATCGACCCCCAGGGAGCACGCCTCGAAGGGTGGGGCGTCTCCGCTGCGCTCGCGTGGGACGACGTCACCAGCGTCGACCTCGAGACCCGAGGCCGCCGCCCGGCGGTTCTCGTGCACGGGCGCGACGACGCTCCCTCGTGGCGCCACCACCGCATCCGCATCATCTGGCCGACCGAGCCCCGACCGACGCGCGCGACGCTCGCCGTCCCCGTGGTCGCCCTGGACGCCCCCGGTGCGGTGATGGTGCTGTGCCGTGAGCTAGCCGCCAGCACCCTCGAACGTCGCAGATCATTCCTCGCCCATGGCGCCACCGGGCTCCTGACGGGGGACCGGTCGCTGGTCTGACCCCACCCCCACCCGGCGGGTTCGCCCAGCCGGGCTGAGCGTGGAACAGGCCCCGCCTCACCACTACTCGGGTGACCGCGCCGTAGGTGCAGGCCACGGCACGAGCCCAGCCGAGCTCGGCGCCTGACGGGTCAGGCCGCGGGTGCCCACGCGAGCTGCAGGGGGGTGCGGATGACGTCGACCCGGAGCCGTGGGCGTTCGGTGGCGTGGTGTGTGGGGTGGTCGGTGAGGTGGCGGGTGCCGTGCTTGTCGGTGACGAGGACGTAGCCGTGGGGTGTGGTCCACACGGATCTGCCGTCGTGCAGGGTGAGGTGCCAGCCGGGGTGGTGGGTCTTGGTGCGGTGGCCGGTGCGGGAGAGGTGGCGAGGTTGGACACGCGGGTCTGGCCGGGTGGGCCGGTGTCGTCGTAGGGGTGTTGGTACGGCTGGGCGTGGTCCAGGTCGGTGCTTCTGGTGGTGCTGGTGCCGTGGGGGAAGGTGTCGGCGGGTCGGATCAGGTGGACGCGTTCGGCGATCGCGGCGGGGATCTCGTAGGAGTCGGCGGCGATGTCCTCGGCGAGGTCGATCACGGGCTTCAGCGTGACGTGGTGGTGGCCGAGGAGGTCGATGAGCTGCGTCGTGGTCAGGGCCCCGAGCTGTTCGGCGCGGGCGACGCCGTGGCCGTGGAGGAGTCCGGGGGTGAGATGGAGGTAGGCCACCGCCCGGGGGCGGGTCATGGCGGGGGACGCGTCACGGACCGCGTCGGCGATGGGCTCGGGGAGGTCGTGGTGCTCGGCGCCGACGAGGAGCTTCAGGGCGGCCAGGGGGTTGGCGAGCAGGCCGAGGGCGTCGTCGCGGAGCTCCTCGAGGGTGGGTGGGGCGTCGCCGCTGGCTGGGGTCGCGGGGCGGTGTTCGGCCAGGAGGTGGGCAACCTGGTCCAGGCGGGTCCAGACCTGGGTGAGGGTGTGGGTGTCGCCGCGGGCGATCAGGGTCTGCAGGCCGGTGTCGGGGTCGGGTCGGCCGAGCCAGGCGCCGCGGCGTTGTCGGGTGGCGCCGGCCTTGGCCTCGGCCAGGGCGTGGTCGGCCTCGACGACGCGGGCGGCGAGGACGTCGAGGAGGCGTCCGGTGGGCAGGGTGGGGAGCAGGGGCGCGATGGCGTCGTCGACGTGCATAGCGGCGTCGGGGGCGAGGTCGCGGGTGGCGGTGGCGACCTTGCGGGCGACCCACAGCTCGACCTCCCCGGCCTGCAGGGTGTTCCAGGTCTGGGGGAGGCGGGCCTCGAGGTCGACGGCGTCGGCCATCAGGGCGCGTGCGGCGAGGGGGTGGACGCGCAGCACCACGGCGAGCTCGGCGTCGCAGCACGGTTCGACGACCAGCCCGGCCGCGCCCAGGGTGATCACCCCGAGCCGGGGGTCGCTCATCAGCGTCCTGGTGTCGGGGTCGTTGGGGTCGAGGGCGTGGGCGCGGGCCCAGTCCAGGGCGATGCGGCCGCGTTCGGCGTCGAGGAGCCGGTGGGCGCGGGTGTTGTGAGCGGCGAGGGTGAGGATGGCGGCGGTCCCGGGGGTGGGGGGTCGCGGCTGCCATCGCATGCCCTGAACCTATATCGAACGTGTGTTCGAACACCAGGGTCGATCTCGATCTGTGGATGCGCGGGAGCTCGATCGGTCGCCGCGACGGGCTCCTGCCCCAGCCGATCGAGCGTGCGGGGCCGCGTGGTCTCCCACCTGGTCCGACCACGGCCGTCCCCCCGGCGCGGTGCAGCCGCGTTCACCCGGCCGCGTTGGACAAGCCGAATCGGGCGCTCTCTCGGACTGGGTGCTCGGCCCGTGCCGTGGTCGACGGCATCGCCCACACCGGTCGGCTGATGACGTGGGCCGCGCCGGCTGGGCGCGGTGGTGCGGGTCAGCGGCGGGAGTCGAGGTCCTGGTAGTCCTCGTGGCGGTTGAGGAAGGCCTGGACGAAGGGACAGATGGGCAGGGCCTTGAGCCCCTCCGCGCGGACGTCGTCCAGGGCCGCGCGGACGAGCTGACCGCCGAGGCCCTCGCCCTCGTGGCCGTCGTCGATCTCGGTGTGGGTGAAGACGATCTCGTCGGGCGTGCGCTGGTAGGCCGCGAACCCGACCAGCTGGTCGTCGACGCGGATCTCCCAGCGGGACCCGTCCTCGTTGCGGGTGACGGTGGTGGCCATCAGAGCACCTGCTCGCCGTACATCTCGCCGAGCGGGTCCGCGATCAGCTCGATCCGGGCGCCATCGGGGTCGGTGAAGTAGACCGAGACGCCGCTGTGCACCTCGTGGGGCACGCCGGCCTCGGTGAGCCGCTCGACGAGCGCGCCCCAGGTGTCGGGGTCGACGGAGATGGCGCAGTGGTGCAGGCCGCCGAGCACCTCGGCGTAGGGGCCGACGTCGAGGCCGGGGAAGTCGAAGAACGCCAGCAGGTTGTCGTGACCGAGGTCGAAGAAGAAGTGCGAGGACCCGGGGTAGTCGCGGTTCTCGATCAGCTCGGTGAGCGGGAAGCCCAGCACGTCCTGGTAGAAGCGGATGGTCCGCTCCACGTCACTGCTCACCAGCGCGGTGTGGTGCAGGCCGCGGGCGGTGGACGCCGGCCGCTCGCCCGGGGGGCGCAGGTGGGTCTCGCGGAGCCGGGCGCGGCGCTCGGCGAGGTCGTCGGGGGACGGTGCGGGCGCCGAGGTCATGGTCGTCCTTCGGGTGGTGGGCGAGACGTCACGCTACACGATTAGTTGATGTGTCATCCACCGACGTACGATCCGCCGGTGTCCATCACCTCCGAGGCCCCGTGGCTGACCGGCGACCAGCAGCGGGTATGGCGCCGGTGGCTCGCCGTCCAGGCGGCCCTGCCCGCCGCGCTGCACCGCCAGCTGCAGCAGGACTCCGGGCTCTCGCTGCCCGACTTCGACGTGCTGGTGCAGCTCACCGACCAGGTCGACGGCCGGGTGCGAGTCTCGGTGCTCGCCGCGGAGCTGCAGTGGGAGCGCAGCCGTCTCTCCCACCACGTCAAGCGGATGGAGTCCCGCGGCCTGGTGCGCCGCGAGGAGTGCGACGACGACGGCCGCGGCTGGTTCGTGCAGCTCACCGACGCCGGCCGCGACGCCATCGTGGCCGCCGCCCCGGACCACGTGCGCGAGGTGCGCGAGCTGGTCTTCGAGGACCTCACCGTCGACGAGCTCGCGGTGCTCGACCGCGTCACCACCAAGGTGCTGGCGCGGGTCTCGGGTCGTCTAGGCTGACCCGGTCGTCCCAGGAGGTCACGGAAATGAAGAAGATCCTCGTGCTCGCGCTCACCGGCGCCGCAGCCCTGTTCGCCAAGCGCAAGCTCGACGACGGCAAGAACGAGCAGGACCTCTGGCGCGAGGCCACGGACCCGGTCCGCAAGGCCTGAGCCGCTCCACCGGGGGCCTTGGCGCAATTGGTAGCGCACCTGCTTTGCAAGCAGGGGGTTAGGGGTTCGAGTCCCCTAGGCTCCACCACCCCGTGCGGGTAGACCACCCGCTAGCCCACACGGCTCAGACCGAGACAGTTTGTCCGGTTTAGTGGCATTATCGACGCCTCCGGACCCGGACTTCCCGAGGTCCCCGACCCGTCGGGAGTCGCCGTGACCCACGTCCAGTCCCCGCCCCGCCCCGAGTCGGTGGCCGTCCCGCTGGCCACCTCGGTGCACCGCGACCTCGAGGTCGGGCGCTACGACCACGTGCAGCAGGGCGCACCCTGGCTCCGTGACCTGGCGCTCGAGGCGGCCCGGGTGGCCGAGGTCCCGATCGTGGCCATCAACCTGATGAAGTCCACGACGCAGCGCACCGTCGCGGCCGTCGGGGTCGAGGTCACCCTGCAGGCCCGTCAGCACACGCTGTGCCACGCGATCATCGACGAGGGCCGCACCGTCCACGTCGCCGACGCCTCGGCCGACCCGCGCTGGGCGGCGAACCCGTTCGTCGACGGGCGGTGGGGGCGGGTCCGCTTCTACGGCTCGCACCCGCTGGTCAGCCCCTCGGGCCTCGTCGTCGGGACGCTGTGCGTGCTCGACGACCACCCCCGCGAGCTCGCCCCCGCCCAGGTCGACGCGCTGGACGCGTTGGCCGCCCGGGTGGTCGCCGAGCTCGAGGAGAGCCGGCTGGCCGCCCTCAAGGCCGGCGTCCGGCGCTGGAGCCGCACCGTCGCCTAGGCTCGGCGGGCGATGACCGACCTGCCCGAGCCGCCCACCTGGACCGTCGTCCCCGCGGCCGACCTCGACGTCCGCACCCTGTACGACGTCCTGGTGCTGCGCGCCGAGGTGTTCGTCGTCGAGCAGGAGTGCGCCTACCTCGACCCCGACGGCCAGGACCTGGAGCCGGGCACCCGCCACCTGCTGGGCCACCTGGGGGGCGACCTGGTGGCCTACGCCCGGGTGCTGGCGCCCGACGCGTCGTACGACGCACCGCGGATCGGCCGGGTGATCGTGGCCGGCCGCGGCCGGGGTCGCCAGCTGGGCCGGGCGCTGGTGGAGCGGGCGCTGGAGGTGTGCGCCACCGAGCACCCGGGCCTGCCGGTCGAGCTGGGCGGCCAGGCCCACCTGGAGGCGTTCTACGCGAGCCTGGGGTTCGTGCCGGGCGAGCGCTACGTCGAGGACGGGATCCCCCACGTGTGGATGCGTCGCCCGGCTCCGGACCAGGCCGGCGACCGCGACTAGAACCAGCCCAGCCCCTCGGCGATCAGCACCAGCCCGAAGATCGCGAACAGGGCGGCGGCGCCGTACTTGATGACCCGCTCGGGCAGGTGCTTGCCGAGCACCGCGCCGACGACGATGGCGAGCGCGTCGGCCGCGACCATGCCGACGGTGCTGCCGATCCAGGTGCCGAGCCAGCCCTCCTGGGTGGCCAGGGTGATCGTGGCGAGCATGGTCTTGTCGCCGAGCTCGGCGAGGAAGAA
This sequence comes from Marmoricola sp. Leaf446, assembly GCF_001424755.1. GTDB lineage: Bacteria > Actinomycetota > Actinomycetes > Propionibacteriales > Nocardioidaceae > Marmoricola. Next base: position 336,004 of record NZ_LMRF01000005.1, on the reverse strand, counting down.
CGCGACGCCGACGGCGAGGATCGCCGCCCCGGTGGCGCTCTTGGCCTTGTTGGCCTCGGCCTCGGTGAGCTCGTCGCCGCGCAGCGTCCAGGCCGCGAAGGCGAGGAACGCGACGCCGGCGACGATCGCGATGGTGTCCTGGGACTCGGCGAACGCGTCGCCGACCCAGTAGCCGATGCCGACCGAGGCGAGGTGGACCAGGGCGGTGGCGGCGGTGATGCCGATGAGCACGTCGCGGACGCGGTAGCGCGTCGCGAAGGTCATCGCCATCAGCTGGGACTTGTCGCCCAGCTCGGCGACGAAGATCACCGCGGTGGACAGCAGGAAGGCGTACATCGGAGGGGTTCCTCTCGGCGCCCGGGACGAAGCGGGCCCTGGGGAGGCACGTCTCGACCAGGACGCGCATCTCTGGGGTGCGTCGGACTGGTCGAGAGTCTCGTCCGCCACCTCGCGGTGGCCCGCCGTACCGGATCCCCGTGGGGGGACCAGTGTGTCGACACGGCTGTTGGGGACTACTCCCTCTCGGCGGCCACGAGTCTAGGGCACCAGGCGCGGGAACGTAGCCTGGACCGGTGACCGAGATGCTCCGCCCCCGCCACTGGGGCGGGCACCTGCTGCTCGTCGTGGCCCTCGTGGCCACGACGTGGCTGGGGTTCTGGCAGCTCTCGGCGTGGCAGCACGGGCGCGAGGCCGAGGCCCGTGACCTCAGCTCGGCGGCGCCGGTCGCGCTCACCGACGCGATGGGGCCCGACGACCCCTTCCCCGGGCAGTACGTCGGCCAGCCGGTCGCGCTGCGCGGCACCTGGGTCCCCGCCAGCACCCTCTTCGTGGCCGACCGGCTGCGGGACGGGCAGCGGGGCGGGCAGCGCGGCTACTGGGTGGTGACGCCCGTGCTCGTGGACGGCGGCGACGGCAGCGCCCTGCCCGTCGTGCGCGGCTGGTCGCCCACCCCGGACGCGGCCCCGGTGCGCGGCGAGGTCGACCTGACCGGGTGGCTGCAGCCCTCGGAGGGCAGCGGCCTGCCCGACACCGACGCAGCGGACGACGTGATCCCCGAGATGCGGGTCGCGAGCATCACCCAGCGGGTCGAGGCCGACCTCTACAGCGGGTTCGTGGTCGCCCGGGACGCCTCCTCGGGCACCAGCGGCCTGGCCGCCGTCAGCCCGGAGAGCATCCCCGAGGTCTCGGCCGTCACGTCGCTGCGCAACCTGCTCTACGCCGTGCAGTGGTGGGTCTTCGGCGGCTTCGCGGTCTACGTCTGGTGGCGGTGGTGCCGGGACACCGTCGAGGCCCTGGAGCGGGAGCAGGAGGCCGAGGTCGAGCAGGTAGGTTCGCCGGTGTGACGACCAGCGCGAACCTGCGGTTCTACCAGGTGATGGCCACCATCGTCGGCGTGCTGCTGGTGGTGCTGGTGCTCGTCGGGGTGCCGCTCGCCAACTTCGACGGCACCGAGATGTGGGGGGTCTTCCCCAGCACGCCCGTGTGGACCACGGTCGGCAGCCGGCCGCACGCCATCGGCGAGTTCATCACCTCGGTGCTGGGCGTCGCCCACGGCTGGCTCTACATGATCTTCCTGGTCGCCGCCTTCCTGCTCTCCCGCAGGGCGCGCTGGCCGATCGGCTTCACCCTGGTGACGCTGCTGTGCGGCACCGTCCCGTTGCTGAGCTTCTGGGCTGAGCGTCGCGCCACCGCCCGCACGCTCGCGACCACCGAGGCCGCCCCGGTCCGCTCGTGAGCGGCGCGCCCCGGACCGCCTTCGTCCTCGGCGGCGGCGGGCTGCTGGGCGCGGTCGAGGTCGGCATGCTCCGGGCGCTGCTGGAGCGCGGCGTACGCCCCGACCTGGTGCTGGGCACCTCGGTCGGCGCCCTCAACGGCCTCGTCGTCGCGGCCGACCCCACCCCGACCGCGGTCGACCGGCTGCTCGAGCTGTGGCGCTCGGTCTCCGGCGAGGACCCGGTGTACGCCGACGGGCCGCTGCGCCAGGTCGGGCGGGCCGTGCGCACCGGCACCCACCTGCAGTCGGCGCTGCCGCTGCGCCGCCGGCTCGAGGCCGAGCTCGGGGACACCCGCTTCGAGGACCTCGCCGTGGAGTTCCGCTGCGTGGCCGCCTGCATCGAGCGCTCGGCCGAGCACTGGTTCGACTCCGGACCGGTCGTGCCCGCGGTCATGGCCAGCGCGGCCGTCCCCGGGCTGCTGCCCCCGGCCGAGGTCGACGGCGAGCACTTCCTCGACGGCGGCGTGGTCAACTCGGTGCCGCTCGGCAAGGCCGTGGAGCTGGGCGCGGAGCGGGTCTTCGTGCTCCAGGTGGGCCGGGTGGAGCGGCCACTGACGGTCCCGCGGCGGCCGTGGGAGGTGGCCCGGGTGTCCTTCGAGATCGCCCGGCGCCACCGGTTCGTTCGTGAGCTGGCCGAGCTGCCCGACCACGTCACCGCCCACGTGCTGCCCTCGGGCAGCACCGCGGCCGACGACTCCCCGCTGGCCTACCGCGACACCCGGCGGGTCGCGCGGCGGATCGAGGCGGCGTACGAGCAGAGCAGCGCCTACCTCGAGGAGCACGGGTGCTGACCCGCGTCGCGCAGCGGGTCGTGGTCGCCCCGGCCACGGTCGCGCTGACGGTCGCGATGTGGGTCGGCCTGCCGCTGTGGCTCGTGGCGGCCGGGCTGCTCTCGCCGTTCGCCCCCGGCTGGCTGCGGCCGGTCCGGCTGCTGTGGCTGCTGGTGGTGCACCTGACCCTGGAGAGCCTCGCGCTGGTGGAGCTGTTCGGGCTGTGGATCGCCTCGGGGTTCGGGCTGTGGCTGCGCCGGCCGTTCTTCGAGCGCATCCACTACGACATCGTCCAGGCCTACCTGTGGATCTTCTTCCACGAGGCACGGCGGGTGCTGCGGCTGCAGATCGAGACCGTCGGCCCGACCCCGGACGCCCACCCGGGGGAGCCACTGCTGGTGTTCTGCCGCCACGCGGGCCCGGGCGACTCGTTCACGCTGATGTACACCCTGATGCACTGGTACGGCCGCGAGCCGCGCGTCGTGCTCAAGGCGGCGCTCGCGTGGGACCCCGCGCTCGGGGTGCTGCTGCACCGGCTGCCGAGCCGGTTCGTCTCCGCCCCGCGCCCGGGTCAGGACCGGGAGACCGAGGTCGGTGAGCTCGCTCGCGGCCTCGACGAGAACGACGCGTTCGTGATCTTCCCCGAGGGTGGCAACTTCACCCCGGAGCGCCGGGAGCGCTCGATCGCCCGGCTGCACCGGCTGGGGCTGCACGGCATGGCACGGCGGGCCGAGGAGATGGTCCACGTGCTGGCACCCCGTCCGGGCGGCGTGCTGGCGGCGCTCGACGCGTCGCCGGGGACCGACGTGCTGCTGGTGGCGCACACGGGGCTCGACCACGTGGTCAGCGTCCGCGACGTGTGGCACGCGCTGCCCATGGACAAGCGGATCAGCATGGGCTGGTGGCGGATCCCGCGCGAGGAGATCCCCGAGGGGCGTGAGGAGCGCATCGAGTGGCTCTTCGACTGGTGGGACCGGGTCGACGACTGGGTGCAGGAGCACCGACCGGTCGACCTGCCCCGCCGCTGAGCGGACGGGGCAGGCCGGGACGTGCGGGTGGTGCGGGGTGGTGCGGAGCTCAGACCTTGGGGTCCGGGGTGTCGGTCACGTCGACCTGCTCGGCCGGGTCCTCCGGCGTGGTGACCGGGTGGGTCGCCGGTGCCGCGGGAGCGGCCGGGGCGGGCGACGGGGTGTAGGAGGACTGCCAGTTGTCGCTCTGGTCGCCGCCGGCGAGCTTCTTGCCCACGACGGCGCCGACGACGCCGAGCGCGACGACGAGCAGCACCTTCTTGCCCTTGCCGCCCTTCTTGACGTCCTCGCCCTTGAGCGCGGCGGTCGCCAGCACGCGGCGGCGGTCGGCCTCCGCGGCTGCCTGGTGGGCCTGGTCGCGCACGTCGTGGACGACCTGCTGCACGCCGAGGATCGTGCGGTCGCGCGCGGTCTCGACGTAGGGCGCCGCGTTGTCGCGTGCGTCGGCGAGGCGCGAGGCCCCGGCGTCACGGACGTCGGCCAGCCTGGGGGCGACCGCGTCGCGGGCGTCGGCCAGCTTGGGGGCGACGGCGTCACGGGCGTCGGCGAGGCGGGCGGCCCCGGCGTCGCGGACGTCGCTGAGGACGGGCTTGAGGTCCTCGCGCGCCTTCTCGACGCGGGGGACGATGGCCTCGGTCAGGTCGTGGGCCAGGCTCTGGGCCTGGTCGACGAGCTTGTCCTTGCGGCTCTTGCGAAACATGTGTGCGAGGTCCCTCTCTGCAGGTGTGGCCCACGCGCGTGGGCGCGGGCGTCAGCCCTGATCATGCCTGGGTGGTGGGGAGTTTTAAACCCGTGTCACGCGAGGGGAGATGGGTAGGTGCCGCGTGGGAGGATCGGTGCCGACTCACGCACCCGCCTCCGAAAGGCAGACATGTCCGACCTCAAGGCCACGCTCAAGACCAACCGTGGCGACATCGTCATCAACCTCTTCCCCGACCACGCGCCGGCCACGGTGGAGAACTTCACCGGCCTCGCCGAGGGGACCAAGGACTACCAGGACGACGCCGGCCGGTCCGGGGTGAAGTTCTACGACGGCCTCGGCTTCCACCGGGTCATCCCCAACTTCATGATCCAGGGCGGCTGCCCGCTCGGCACCGGCACCGGCGGCCCGGGCTACAAGTTCAAGGACGAGTTCCACCCCGAGCTGCAGTTCGACCGCCCCTACCTGCTCGCCATGGCCAACGCCGGCCCGGGCACCAACGGCTCGCAGTTCTTCGTCACCGTCACCCCGACGCCGCACCTGAACCGTCGCCACACCATCTTCGGTGAGGTCGCCGACCAGGAGAGCCGCGACGTCGTCGACGCGATCGCCACCACCCGCACCGGCGCCATGGACCGCCCGGTCGACGCCGTGGTCATCGAGTCGGTGGAGATCGAGCGCCCGTGACCCAGGGCGGCCCCGAGGCGCCGCCGACCTGCTACCGCCACCCGGACCGCGAGACCTGGATCCGGTGCCAGCGCTGTGACCGGCCGATCTGCCCGGACTGCATGCGCTCGGCGGCGGTGGGCTTCCAGTGCCCCGAGTGCGTGGCGGAGGGAGCCCGGTCGACGCGCCAGCTGCTCACGCCGTACGGCGGGAAGCGGGTCTCCGACCCCCGGCTGACCAGCTTCGTGCTGATCGGGCTCAACGTCCTGGTCTGGCTGGCCGTGCTGGCCACCGGCGGGCGCTCGAGCCGGCTGACCGACTACCTCGCCCTGCTGCCGCAGTCGGCGGTCAAGCGCTACGGCGACGGCTCGGTCGAGCTGGTCCGCGGCGTCTCCGACGGCGCGGTGTGGGAGCTGGTGACCTCGGCCTTCACCCACGTGCAGCCCCTGCACATCGCCTTCAACATGCTGGCGCTCTACTTCCTCGGGCCCACGTTGGAGAGCGTGCTCGGCCGGGCGCGCTACCTCGCGCTCTACCTGGTCTCGGCACTCTCGGGCTCGGCGGTGGTGATGCTGCTGTCGCCGGAGAACACCCAGACGCTGGGCGCCTCGGGCGCGATCTTCGGGCTGATGGGCGCGCTGGCGGTGGTGGCGCTGAAGGTGCGGGGCGAGGCCCAGCAGGTGCTGGTGTGGATCGCGATCAACCTGGTCATCACCTTCACCCTCCCGAGCATCTCCTGGGAGGGGCACCTCGGCGGCCTGGCCGCAGGCGCGGCGATCGGCGCGGCGATGGTCTACGCGCCCAAGCAGCGGCGCTCGCTGGTGCAGTGGGGCGCCGTCGCGGCGGTCGCCCTGCTGGCCGTGGTCGCCATCGCGATCCGGGCCCTGACGCTCGCCTGACCCTGCGCCGTCGAAGGACACGAGCGAATCACACCGGTGTAGTTGTCCACACCTGGGGAGAACCCTGTGGACAACTACACCGGTGTCATTCCGTCGTGGGGCTCACTCCCACTTGGTGGCGAAGGTGAAGCCGACGGCCATGAAGCCGATGCCGACGAGCAGGTTGTACTGGTCGAGGTCCTTCATCACCGGGATCGCGCCGTCCTGGCCGACGAAGTAGAACGTGACGATCCAGACCAGCCCGAGCAGGAAGCAGCCGAGCATGCCCACCACCACGCCGCGCGCGCGGCCGAGGGGGGTCGTGGGGTGCGCTGCGACGGTCAGGCCGAGGAAGACGGCCAGGAAGCCGATCAGAAAGTTGTAGCGCCCGAGGTCGGACATCCAGGGCAGCGGGTCCTTGGGTGCCTTGGCACCGGGGAAGTCGACGAACACGGCGGCGTCCTTGGCCACGTTGACGTAGACCGCGATCCAGGCGATGCCGGCGACGACGAGCAGCACGGCGAGGGCGGTGCGCACGACCGAGGTCTCGTAGCCACTACTGACCGTGACCTTCGGCTGACGCGCGGTTCGCTTGGACACGGGGCTCCTCGGTGGCATGGGGGGTGTGACCTGGTGGGCTAGCGTAGTCGGGCCACCCGCCGCGCCGATGTCCAGGACGGAGCTCCCCGTGCCCAGCCGTCACCGCCGCCGTCCCCGGGCCACCCCGGTGCCCCCGTGGCGCGCCGCCGCCGTGGGCGGCTTCGTGGTGGCAGGGGCGCTGTTCGTGACCAGCTCGCTCAACGCCGGGGGCCTGGACCTCCGCTCCTCGAGCGTCACCGACCTCGACACCGTGGTCCGCCAGGAGCGCGAGCGGACCGACCAGCTGCAGCAGCGGGTCGCCGACCTCACCGACGAGGTCGACACCCTGGGCCGGTCGGTGGGCGACGCCGAGGTCCGCGAGCTGCAGGCGCAGGTGCGCCAGCTGTCCGAGCCGGCCGGATTCGAGGCGGTCCGCGGGCCGGCCCTCACCGTCACCCTCGAGGACGCTCCCGCCGAGGTGATCGAGCAGGCCACCGAGCAGGGCGAGGTCGAGGCCGAGAACCTCGTGGTGCACCAGCAGGACATCCAGGCCGTCGTCAACGCCCTGTGGATCGGGGGCGCGGAGGCGATGACGCTCCAGGGCCAGCGGGTGGTCAGCACGACCGGCATCAAGTGCGTGGGCAACACGGTGGTGCTGCACGGGGTGCCCTACGCCCCGCCCTACGTCATCACCGCCGTGGGCGGCGTGACCGAGATGCGCCGGGCGCTCGACACCTCCGAGCGGATCGCGGACTACCGCGACTACGCCGTGGCCTACGACCTCGGCTTCGCGGTGCGCACCGACCCGGAGGTCACGCTGCCGGCGTACGACGGGGCCTCGGAGCTGCGCCACGCCACCGCCGTGCGCGACGCGCCCGACGACGAGACCCGCGGGCGACCCTAGGCCCCTAGGGCGTCGGCACCGGGGCCTCCGTCGGGCTCGGCTCCTCGGTCGGCGACGGTGACTCGGTCGGGGTCGGCGTCGGTGTCGGCGTCGGGCGCTCGAAGGCCGAGACCACGATGGTCACGGTGCTGCCCGCCGAGGCGTTCTGCCCCGCGGGCGGCGCCTGCTGCAGCACGGTGCCGCGCTCGGCCTCGGTCGTGGAGTCGGTGACCACCGAGACCTCGAACCCGGCCGCCTCGATGCGGCGGCGGGCGTCGGCCTCGCTGAGCCCGACCACCTCGGGCACCTGCTCGGGGCCGTCGGACCAGAACAGGGTGACCCGGGAGTCCTGGGCGACGTCGGTGCCGGCGGGGGGCTGCATCTCCACGACGCGGTCGGCGGGCTCGTCGGAGCCGCGCTCGCTCAGCACCACGCGCACCCCCTCCGCACGCAGCGCGTCGGCCGCCTCGTTCTTGTCGTCGCCCACGACGTCGGGCAGCGTGATCTGGGGCGGGCCGAGGGAGACCTCGAAGTCGACCGCGGAGCCGGCGTCGCGCTGGTCGCTGGCCTGGGGGTCCTGGGAGATGACGCGGCCGCGGACCACCTGCTCGCTCTCGGAGCGGGTCACCTCGCCGACCTCGAGGCCGGCCTGGGTGATGGTGCGCTCGGCCTGCTGCTGCGTCATGCCGGTCACGCTCGGCACCGGCACCTGCTCGGGGCCGGTGTCGGCGAGGCGGGGCAGCAGCAGCACGCCGGCCACGATGGCCGCGAGCAGCGCCAGCAGCCCGAGCACCAGGGGCCAGCGGCGCTTGCGCTCGGGCTCCTCGTCGTCGTCCTGCTGGCGGGTGGTGACGCGGGTGGCCGGACCGGCCGTGGGGAGGTACGTCGTCGCGGCGGCCGCCACCGCCGGCGCCTCGACGGGCTGGCCGGCGAGGTAGCGGTCGATGTCGTCCTTCATCGCGGCCGCGCTGGGGTAGCGCTCGTCGAGGTCCTTGGCCAGCGCCTTCATCACGATGGCGTCGATCTCGGGCGTGAGGTCCTCGTCGAGCGCCGACGGCGGCTGGGCCTGCTCGCGGACGTGCTGGTAGGCCACCGAGACCGGGCTGTCGCCCACGAAGGGGGGTCGACCGGTCAGCAGCTCGTAGAGCAGGCAGCCGGTGGAGTAGACGTCGGAGCGGGAGTCCACGCTCTCGCCGCGGGCCTGCTCGGGGGAGAGGTACTGGGCGGTGCCCACGACGGCGGCGGTCTGCGTCATCGTCGAGGAGGCGTCGCTGACGGCCCGGGCGATGCCGAAGTCCATCACCTTGACGTTGCCGGCCGGGGTCAGCATCACGTTGCCGGGCTTGATGTCGCGGTGGATGATGCCGGCGCGGTGGCTGTAGTCGAGCGCGCGGAGCACGCCGGAGGTGATCTCCAGGGCCCGCTCGGGCAGGATCTTGCGGCCGTCGCGCACCACGTCGCGCAGGGTGCGTCCGGCGACGTACTCCATGACGATGTAGGGCTGGGCGACGTTGCTGCCGTCGGTGGCCATCTCCTCGCCGGTGTCGTAGACCGACACGATCGAGGGGTCGTTGAGCGAGGCCGCCGACTGCGCCTCGCGCCGGAACCGGGCCTGGAAGGTGGAGTCGCTGGCCAGGTCGGTGCGCAGCCGCTTGATCGCGACCGTGCGGCCCAGGCGCACGTCGGTGCCCTTGCGGACCTCGGCCATGCCGCCCCGGCCGAGGAGCTCCCCGACCTCGTAGCGGCCACCGATGCGGTGCGGTTGCGTCATCCGGGCTCAGTCCCCCTTCTTGTCGGGCTTCGCCTTGTCGTCGGGCTTGCCCGGTGCCCCGTCGCTGCTGCTGTTGCCGCTGCCGCTGTTGCCGGGGTCGACCGGCTCCTCGGTGGCGGTCTCCGACGGCGTCGGGGTGGGGCTGGGCGCGGGCGCGGCGCCGAGGACGTCGAGGGTGATGCTCTCGCCCTCCTCGACGTCGCCGGTCGGCGAGAGGGAGGTGACGTCGCCCTCGTCGCCCTGGTCGCCGCTGCCGTCGTTGGTCACCGGGCGCGTCGTGGTCTCCAGGCCGAGGTCGGCCAGCGCCGCCTCGACCTCGCCGACCGGGCGGCCGACGTAGTCGTCGGGGTCGAGCTCGATCGTGGTCGGCTCCTCGGCGGTCTCGCTGGGCGTCGCCGACGGCGACGGGGTCGGCGTCGGCTCGCTCGCGGCGGTCGTGCCGGGGTCATCGGCCCAGGGGCGGGTGAGGAGCAGCACGACCAGCAGCAGCGCGAGCAGCCCCGCCACGGCGTACGCCGCCCAGGGGGTGCCGCGTCGGTCGCGATCCCGGTCCCGGTCGCGCCCGGGCGGGACGGCCGCGGCGGCGGGCGCGACCCGGGTCGGGCGCGTCGCGGGACCGGCGGGGGCGACCGCGGTCATCACCCGGGTGGGCTCGGGGCCGGCGGGCACGCCACCGTGGGCGGCCTCCCGCAGCGCCCGCGCGATCTCGCCACCGTCGGCGTAGCGCTCGGCGGGGTCCTTGGCCAGGGCGCGGTAGGTGACCGCGGCGAGTCCGGCCGGCACCCCCGCCGGCAGCTCGGGCACGTCGTCGCGCAGGTGAGCCATGGCCAGGCCGACCGCGGTGTCGGCCCGGAAGGGCCGACTGCCGGCCAGGCACTCGAAGAGCACCACGCCGAGGGCGTAGACGTCGCTGGCCGCGGTCGCCGGCCTGCCGGAGGCCTGCTCGGGGGAGAGGTAGTGGGGGGTGCCGATGATCTCGCCGGTGCGGGTGATCGCCGCGTCGCCCGTGGCGCGGGCGATGCCGAAGTCGGTGATCTTGACCCGGCCCTGCGGCGTGACCAGGAGGTTGGCGGGCTTGACGTCGCGGTGCACCACGCCCGCGGCGTGGGCCACCGACAGCGCCTCGGCGACCTGGAGCGCCAGCTCGCGCACCCGCTCGGGGTCGAGCGCGCGCCCCCCGGAGAGGAGCTCGGAGAGCGGCTTGCCGTCGACCAGCTCCATCACGAGGTACGGCGAGCCGTCGGCCCCCTCGGTCGCGAAGTCGAAGACCGAGGCGATGCCGGGGTGGTGCAGCGCGGCGGCGTTGCGGGCTTCGGTGGAGAAGCGGGAGCGGAAGCCGGGGTCCGCGGCGTACTCGGCCTTGAGGACCTTCAGCGCCACGTCGCGACCCAGCAGGGTGTCGTGGGCGGCCCACACCTCGCCCATGCCGCCGGTGGCGATCCGGTGGCGTCGCTCGTAGCGCTCGGCCTGCTCGCTCACCGGCCGACCACCGCCTCCATCACCGCGCGCGCCACGGGGGCGGCCAGGCCGGAGCCGGAGATCTCGTTGCGCTCCACGCCGGCGTCCTGCACCAGCACGGCGACGGCGACCGACGGGGTCTGGGCCGGGGCGAGCGAGACGAACCAGGCGTACGGCGGCCGGTCGGGCGCGCTCTGGGCGGTGCCGGTCTTGCCGCCGACCTCGACGCCGGGGATCGCGGCGGTGCGGGCGGTGCCGTTCTCCACCACCGAGACCATCATCTGGCGCAGGTCGCGGGCCGACGCCGCGTCCATCGCGGGCTGGTCGGGCATCTCCTCCGGCTCGGTGCGCTCGATGGTCTCCAGCTTGGGCGAGAGGGTCTCGTCGACGAGGTAGGGCCGCATCACGGTGCCGTCGTTGGCGATCCCGGCCGCGACCATCGCCATCTGCAGCGGGGTGGCCGCGACGTCGTACTGACCGATGGCCGAGAGCGCGGTCTGCGGGTCGTCGGGGTCCTCGGGGAAGCGGCTGACCGCCTGGCGGGTGAGCGCGTCGTCGAGGTCGGAGAAGGTGCGGGTGCCGAAGCCGAACTTCTCGGCCTGCTCGCGCAGGGCGTCCGCGCCGAGGTCGAGGCCGACCGAGCCGAAGGAGACGTTGCAGGAGACCTCGAGGGCGCGGGTCAGCGTGATCTCCTCGCCCCCGCAGGAGCCGCCACCGTCGTTGATCAGGTCGGTGCTGGTCTGGGGCAGGTCGAGCCGGGCGCCGCCGGGCACCGAGCTCTCCGGGTCGTAGTCGCCGGACTCCAGCGCCGCAGCCGCCGTGACCAGCTTGAAGGTCGAGCCGGGGGGCAGCACGCCCTCGATCGCCTTGTTGTTCAGCGGCGAGGCGCCACCGCCCTCGAGCAGCCGGGTCTTGTACGCGCCCGCCGCGCTGAAGTCGTGGGTCGCGAGGCGGTTGGGGTCGAAGGTCGGGTTGGAGACCATCGCGAGGATCTTGCCGGTGCTGGGCTCGATCGCCACCACGGAGCCCTGTACGTCGTCGCCGAGCGCCTGCAGCCCGTCGTACGCCGCCTGCTGGGCCTGCGGGTCGATGGTGAGGCTGACGCTGCCGCCCTTGGGGTCCTCGTTGTCGGCGAGGTCGACCACCCGGTTGACGAAGAGGGCGGAGTCGCTGCCCGACAGGATCGAGTTGCGCGTCGCCTCGACGCCGCCGAGGCCGTTGTCGCGGGTGAAGTAGCCGGTGAGGTGGGCGTACTGCAGGGCGCGGGGGTAGGTGCGCTGGAACTCGTAGGCGTCGTCGGAGGGGTTGCTCTCGGCGACGGCCCGGCCGCGGACCAGGATCGAGCCGCGCTCGCGGGCGAACTCGGCGTCGCGCACCCGGATGTTGTCGGGGTGCTCGGACAGCGAGGTCAGGTCGTCGGCCTGCCAGTACTGCACGTAGGTGGCGTTGAGCAGCAGCGCCGCGAAGAGCAGCAGGCAGCCCACGGACATCGCGCGGATGGGGCGGTTCACCGCAGGTTCACCACCTGGGTCGCGTCGGAGTCGAGCTCGTCGTCGCCGGCCACCAGCTCGGGCGGGGGACGACGGGCCTGGTCGGAGATGCGCAGCAGCAGCGCCACGATCGCCCAGTTGGCGACCAGGCTGGAGCCGCCCTGGGACAGGAACGGCGTGGTCAGGCCGGTCAGCGGGATCAGCCGGGTCACCCCGCCGATCACGACGAAGACCTGGAGCGCGAAGACCACGCCGAGGCCGGTGGCCATCAGCTTGCCGAAGTTGTCGCGGCAGATCAGGGCGGTGCGCAGCGCGCGCTCCACCAAGATGCCGTAGAGCAGGATGATCGCCATCACGCCGGTCAGCCCGAGCTCCTCGCCCATCGAGGCGATGATGAAGTCCGAGAAGCCCAGCGGCGTGATCTGCGGCTGGCCCTGGCCGAGCCCGCGGCCCACGAGGCCGCCCCAGCCCATGCCGTAGAGGCCCTGCACCAGCTGGTAGGCGTTGACGTCGGGGTCGAAGGGGTCCAGCCAGGCCGCGACGCGGGTCTGCACGTGGCCCAGCGACAGGTAGCCGAGGTAGGCGCCGACCGCGAACATCGAGCCGCCGACCACCAGCCAGCCCGGTCGCTCGGTGGCGACGTAGAGCATCACCAGGAACAGGCCGAAGAAGAGCAGCGAGGAGCCGAGGTCGCGCTGGAAGACCAGGATGCCCAGCGAGACCAGCCACATGCCGAGGATCGGGCCGAGGTCGCGGCCGCGCGGCAGGTCGACGAAGAGCAGCCGGCGCCCGGCCAGCGCGAGCGCGTCGCGGTGCAGCACGAGGTAGCCGGCGAACGCCACGACCAGCAGCACCTTGGCCACCTCACCGGGCTGGAAGCTCAGCGGGCCGATGCCGATCCAGATGCGCGAACCGTTGATGGTGCGGCCCAGGCCCGGCACCAGCGGGAGCAGCAGCAGCACGATCGCGGCCAGCCCGGCGGTGTAGGTGAAGGCCTGCAGCCGGCGGTGGTCGCGCAGCACGACGAGCACGGTGGCGAACAGGATCGCGCCGAGCGTCATCCAGATCAGCTGGGTGGAGGCGAAGGCGGCAGCGTCCGGGTTGCGGGCCTGCCGGCCGAGGTCGATGCGGTGGATCATCGCCAGGCCGAGCCCGTTGAGGGCCCCGACGATCGGCAGCAGCACCGGGTCGGCGTACGCCGCGAACCGGCGCAGCACGACGTGGCAGCCCAGCAGCAGCACCGTCAGCCACAGCCCGTGGGTCAGCAGGTCGACGGGCAGCGTGCCGTCGACGCCGAGCCCCACCGCGGCGTACGCCCCGACGCCGACGACCAGGCTGAGCAGGAGCAGCACCAGCTCGGCACCGCGGCGGCGGCGGTGCACGAAGCCGGAGCCGCGGGACGCGGTGGAGGGGCCGGGGCTACTCATCGGCCTCGGTGCACAGCGCCGGGGTGGTGGCGCCGGCCGACGGGCTCGCCGAGGCGCTGGTCGAGGGCGTGCGCGACGGGCTGGGGCGGGCCGACGGGCGCGGTGACGCGGTCCCGCTCGGGCTCGCCGACGGGCTGGGGCTGGGCGCGGGGTCGGGGCAGGTGACCCGGCGCTCGAGCCGCTGCACGATGTCGCGGGCGTCGGCCAGGCTGCTCGCGCTGATCCCCTCGCTGACCTCGCGGGCGTAGGCGTCGGGCAGGTCGTCCAGGCGCAGCTCGCTGGGCTCCTGGACCCGGTGCGTGGACAGCCCGGGGACGTCGGCCTCGATGCCGCGGTAGATCGCGACGGTCTGGGCGTCCTCGCCGACGTAGTACTGGTCCTGGGTCCAGCGGTAGGCCGCGACCGCGATCAGCGCCAGGGCGAGCAGGAGCACCAGCCCGAGGACGGCACGGCGGGCCCAGGCGAACCGCTTGGGCGGACGCGGGGCGTAGCGGGCCTCCTCGGGATCGAGGTCGTCGTCGTGGTGCCCGGCGGACCGGTCCGACCCGCGGCGCGCCTCGACGGCCATCGGCGCGGTGTCGCCGACCGGCTCCAGCTCGCCGGTGTCGCGGGCGCCGGGGACCGGGCCGCCGGGGCCGCGGCTGCGGGCCCCCTCGGCCGCGGCGCCTACCAGCATCGGGCCGGTGGTGGCCGCCGCGTGGGTCTCGGGGTCGTCGACCGCGTCGTCCTCGACGAGGTCGGCCACGACGACGGTGACGTTGTCGGAGCTGCCGGCGTCCAGCGAGCGGTCGACGAGGGAGTACGCCGCGCTGTCGGGCGTGCCCTCGGCCAGGAGGCGGCTCAGCTGCTCGTCGGTGAGCACCCCCGACGCCCCGTCGGAGCACAGCAGGATGCGGTCGCCGGGGGCGACCTCGAGGGTGAAGACGTCGGGCTCGGGCTCGTGGACGCCGTCGACCGCCCGCAGGATCAGGTTACGGTGCGGGTGGACGCGCGCCTCGTCCTCGGTGATGCGGCCCTCGTCGACCAGGCTCTGCACGAAGGTGTGGTCGGTGGTCAGCTGCGCCAGGGTGCCGTCGCGGAGCAGGTAGCCGCGGCTGTCGCCGACGTGGCCGACCGCGATCCGGTCGCCGTCGAGGACCAGCGCGGTCACGGTGGTGCTGGTGCCCTCCAGCGACGGGTCGGCGGCCACCAGCTCGGCGATCCGGTCGTGGCTGAGGTGGATGGCACCGGCCAGCGCCCCGAGGACGTCGTCGCCCGGCGGGGTGTCGAGGCGGCGCAGCACCTCGACGGTCTCGGCGCTGGCCACGTCGCCGCGCGCCGAGCCGCCCACCCCGTCGGCCACGACGAGCAGGTGGGGGCCGGCGTACCCGGAGTCCTGGTTGTCCTTGCGCACCCTCCCGACGTCGGAGAACGCGGCGTAGCGCAGCCTCATCGACGACTCACTTGCGCAGCTCCAGCACGGTCTTGCCGATGCGGACCCGGGTGCCGAGCTGGATCGCGGTGGGCTGGGTGATGCGGCTGGTGCCGACGTAGGTGCCGTTGGTCGAGCCGAGGTCCTCGACGTACCACTGCTCGCCGGAGCTGGCGATGCGTGCGTGACGGGTCGAGGCGTAGTCGTCGTCGAGCCGGATGGCGGCGTCGTTGCCCCGGCCGATCAGCAGCGGGGCGTCCTGGAGCGACACGGTCTCGCCCTGGTTGCCGCCCTCGACGATGACGACCTGGGTCGGGGCCCCGCGCCGCGGCTTGGCCGGCTTGGACCGGGCCCGCTTCTCGCCGCGGTCCGGACGCTGCCGGCCGCCGCCACGCGCGCCCTCGCGGGCGACCCGGGCCCCGAACATGTCGGAGCGGATCACCGAGATGCACGAGAGCACCAGGATCCACAGGATCGCGAGGTAGGCGAAGCGGATCAGGACGAGAGTCAGCTCGGACAACTAGGGCTCATCCTTGTCGCAGCCGCAGGGACATGGTCGTGGTGCCGATCCTGATGGTGGCACCGTCGGTGAGCCTCGCCTGCTCGACGCGCTTGCCGTTGACCGACACTCCGTTGGTGCTGCCCAGGTCGATGACCGAGACGCGCGGCTCGCCGTCGGGCTCCTGCGGCGCCTCCACCCGGATCTCGGCGTGGCGCCGCGAGACGCCCGGGTCGTCGATGCGCAGGTCGGCGTCGTTGCCCCGGCCCAGCACCAGCCCGGGCGGGGACAGCGGCACCGCCTCGCCGTTGAGCACCAGCGCGGCCGTGGCGCGGCGCACGGCGGTGGGGGTGGGGTCGCCGCCGGCCAGCCGGGAGCTGGAGTGGGAGGCGCTGCGGACCCGGAACCGGCCCGTGGTGAGGTCGTCGGCCTGCTCCAGGGTGATCGAGACCGGGCCGGTGAAGACGTAGGACTGGTCGGCCGCGTGCTCGCGCAGCATCTCGGTCAGCTCGCGGGTCAGCTGCGGGCCGAGCGCGTCGAGCCGCTCGTGGTCGGTGTCGGCCAGCTCGACGTGGAAGTCGTTGGGCACCAGGCGGCGGTCGCGGCTGAGGATCTGGGCGGAGTTGTCGACCTCGCGCGCGAGCGCGGAGGCGATCTCGACCGGCTGCACCGCGCTGCGGAAGGTGCGGGCGAAGACGCCGGAGACCAGCTGCTCGAGCTTGTTCTCGAAGCGCTGCAACGCACTCATGCCGACTCCTCTCCACCATGCTCGGGACGCGGAATGGTGATCGTAGCGGTCGGGGTGGGCCCGCCCGGGGCCGGTTTGGGCGGCGGGCCGGGCGTGGGATAACCTGACGCCTGCTTCACGCGCGAGTGGCGGAATAGGCAGACGCGCACGGTTCAGGTCCGTGTGCCCGAAAGGGCGTGGGGGTTCAACTCCCCCCTCGCGCACCGTCTGCAGCACCAGCAGAGCCCCCGACCGGGTCACCGGTCGGGGGCTCCACTGTTTCCAGGGGGTCGGGGGTGCGGCCTCAGTGCCAGGGCGAGGTGCGCACGAGCTGGAGCGCGCGGCTCTTCACGAACGGGTCGGCCTGCATGTAGAGCCAGGGCCGGCCGAACCAGAGGAAGCCGTCGACGAGCCTGCCGGCCGAGGCGCGGTTGGTCGCGGACAGCCCCCACCTGGCGTTGGTGACGTCGACGGTCGGGGGGATGCCGAGCGTGACGCAGCGGGTGTCGGTGCGTGAGCGGCAGACCGGGGAGTTGTCGAAGTTGCTGCTGCGCCGCTGCTTCCAGGTGAAGGGCTTGCCGTTCTTGGCGGTGTCGACCACGAAGTGCTTGCCCGGGATGCCGCGGCGGGCCAGCTCCTCGACCATGGCGGCGCCGTAGGCGATGTCGCTGCCCACCGAGGTGTAGTGCGTGGAGTTGAGCGCGAAGCCGCGGGTGTGGGCGATGCCGGCCGGGACGAGGAAGTCCACCGCCGCGGCGGGGTCGTCCTCGGGCCAGTCCGAGGCACCGCCGTCGATGTAGACCGCGGTGTTCGGGAGCGCCGAGAACTTCCTGGCGGAGTAGGCGATCAGCCGCGAGGGGACGAGCGACCGTCCCGGGACGCACTGCGCGAAGGGGCCGTCGGGCTGCAGCACCAGCGCGACGTGGGCGTCGCCGACGGCGGCGGCGAACCGGTCGACCCACTGCTTGTACGACGCCTGCTCGGCCGCGGTGGGCAGCCGCCGGCACGCCTCGTGCTCCCACGGCGTCATCCGGAACACCGTCATCTGCACCAGCACCTCGGGGTCGCCGCCGGTGGCGTTGGCGATGTAGGCGTCGACGGTGCGGCCGATGTCGGAGCTGGGGATCCACGCCCCGAACCACTTGGCTTTCGGGCGCAGCGCGATCTTGCCGAGCAGCGCCTTCTCGGTGCCCGTCGCCTTGACGTACGGCGCCCAGGACTGGTCGCCGTTGCCCTTGTAGACACCCCACCGGCGGCCCGCCAACGGGTTCGTCGCACCGTCGGCGGCGGTCAGCGCGGCGGCGCCGGCGGTGGGTCGGGCCTCGGCGCCCGCGATCGGCGGGGCGACGAGCGAGCCCAGCAGGGCCAGGGCGGCCGTCGCCGCGACGGCGGCCCAGCGGGCGGCGCGGGGGGAGCGTCCACGAGAGGTCATGCGCTCCAGCGTGCGCCGCGCGGGACGCCGGTGCACGGTTTTCGCACCATTCGCCCGGGCTGCCGGGACCTCGACGGCCCCGGCAGCGGGCTCAGCCGAGCTCGGGCGAGACCCCGGTCAGCTCGACCGAGACGTCCCACAGCCGGGCGGCCAGCGCCTCGTCGCGGGCCCACCGGCTCTGCTTGGCCTCGCCCAGCCGACCGCGGCTCTCCATCAGCCCGGTGGGACCGGTGTAGGAGCCGGGAGCGGCGTACGTCGCCGCCCACAGCGTCGGGTTGGCGCCGGCCTTCGAGGACTGCACGACCAGCGGCATCACGAGCGGGGCGAGCTGCTTGACGCCGGGCAGCGAGCCGAGCCCGTCGGGGCTGGTCACCAGGCCGGTGTTGGAGACGCCGGGGTGGCAGGCGGTGACGGTGAGCCGGCTGCCCGCCGCGGTGGCGCGACGCTGCAGCTCGTGGGCGAAGAGCAGGTTGGCCAGCTTGGAGTTGCCGTAGGCCTTGTTGGAGCTGTACGTCGCCCGCGGGTTGCCCTCGAGCACGGAGTCGTCGCCGCGGTGGTGGGCGATCGAGGACACCGCGACCACGCGCGGGGCGTCGGCCTCGAGCAGCCGCGGCAGCAGCCGGCCGGTCAGCGCGAAATGACCGAGGTGGTTGGTGCCGAACTGCAGCTCGTGGCCGTCGGCGGTCTCGCGGTAGCGCGGCGGCGTCATCACGCCGGCGTTGGCCACGAGCAGGTCGAGCGGGCCCTGCCAGGCGTCGGCGAACGCCTCGACCGAGGCCTGCGACGCGAGGTCGAGCTCGGCCACGGCGGTGTCGCCGGTGACCCGGCCCTGCGCCTCGCGGGCGGAGTCGAGGTTGCGGCAGGCCAGCGTGACGTGGGCGCCGTGGGCGGCGTACGCCTTCGCGGCGTGGAACCCGATGCCGGAGTTGGCGCCGGTCACCACGACCCGCCTGCCGGTCAGGTCGGGCAGGTCGTCGGGGCCGAACCGGGCGAGGTCGGGCGTGCGGGTGGGGGTGCTCATGCGGTGCCTCTCGGAGGGGTGGGGTCGGTCAGCAGCGCACCGGTGCCGCCCTGCGCGAGCGACCGGGCGATGACCATGCGCTGGATCTGGTTGGTGCCCTCGAAGATCTGGGTCACCTTGGCCTCGCGCATGAAGCGCTCGACCGGGAAGTCGCGGGTGTAGCCGTAGCCACCGAGCACCTGCACCGCGTCGGTGGTCACCTTCATCGCGGCGTCCGTGGCGACGAGCTTGGCCACCGAGGCCTCGCGCGAGAAGGGCAGGCCCCGGTCCTTGAGCCGCGCCGCGTGGAGGTAGGTCGCCCGGCTGCTCGCCACCGCGGCCTCCATGTCGGCCAGCAGGAAGCCGAGACCCTGGAAGTCGATGATCCGCCGGCCGAACTGCTGGCGCTCCTTCGCGTAGGCCACGGCGTGGTCGAGCGCCCCCTGGGCCAGCCCGACCGCCACCGCGGCGATGCCGAGCCGGCCGGCGTCGAGCCCGGACAGCGCGATCCTGAGCCCGTCGCCCTCGGCCCCGAGCAGCCGGTCCGCCGGCACCCGGGCGCCCTCGAAGCGCATCGTGGCGGTGGCCGAGCCGGTCAGGCCCATCTTCTTCTCCGGCGGGTCGGCCTCGAGGCCCGCGGTGTCGGCAGGCACCAGGAAGCACGAGATGCCGTTGCGCTCGTCCGAGGTGCGGGCCATCAGCTTGTAGAAGTCGGCCTGGCCGCCGTGGGTGGTCCACGCCTTGGCGCCGTCGACCACGTAGTCGTCGCCCTCGCGCCGGGCGCGGGTGCGCATCGCGCTCGGGTCGGAGCCGGCGTGGGCCTCGGAGAGGCAGTAGGCGCCGAGCAGCTCGCCGCCGAGCATGTCGGGCAGCCAGCGCTGCTGCTGCTCCTCGGTGCCGGCCGTGGCGAGGCCGAAGCACGACAGCGCGTGGACGCTGACGCCCACGCCGACGCTCGCCCAGACGCTCGCGATCTCCTCGACGACCTGCAGGTAGACCTCGTAGGGCTGGCCGCCGCCGCCCAGCTCCTCGTCGTACGGCAGCCCGAGCAGGCCGGCTCGCCCGAGGGTGCGGAACACCTCGCGCGGGAAGGTCTCGGTCGCCTCCGCCTCGGCCACCCGGGGCAGCAGCTCGCCCTCGCACAGGTCGCGGGTCAGACCGAGGAGCGCGGTGGCCTCCTCGGTGGGGAGCACGCGGGTCGCCGGCATGACACCGAACCTAGCCCGGGAATCCAGCCGGTGGGCTCAGCGCTCCGAGGCCAGCGCGGCGGCCCCGACGATGCCCGCGGTGTTGCGCAGCGTGGCCGAGATGATCTCGGTCTCGACGTCGATGAGGTGCATGAACTCGGCCGCGTGCTTGCTCACGCCGCCGCCCACCACGAACAGCTGGGGGGAGAACAGGCGCTCCAGGGTGCGGTAGTAGGTGGTGAGCCGGCCGGCCCACTTCTCCCACGAGAGGTCCTCGCCCTTGCGGGCCGAGTTGGCGGCGCGCTTCTCGGCGTCGTGGCCCTCGATCTCGAGGTGGCCGAGCTCGGAGTTGGGGATCAGCACGCCGTCGTACAGCAGGGCCGAGCCGATGCCGGTGCCGAGCGTGGTGACGATGACCAGGCCGGGGCGGTGGTGGGCCACGCCGTAGCGGGCCTCGGCGAGGCCGGCGGCGTCGGCGTCGTTGATCGCGTGCACCTCACGGCCGAGCTCGTTGGCGAGCAGGTCGTCGGCGTCGGTGCCGATCCAGTCGGAGTCGATGTTGGCGGCCGAGGCCACCACGCCGTTGGTCCGGACCACGCCCGGGATGGTGACCCCGACCGGGCTGGTGGTGTCCTCGAAGCGCTCCAGCAGCTCGGCCATCACCTTGGCCACCGCCTTGGGGGTGGACTTCTCGGGGGTGTCGATCCGCTCGCGCTCGGCGGAGAACTCCCCGGTGGCCAGGTCGACGGGAGCCGCCTTGATGCCGCTGCCGCCGAAGTCGATGCCGATGGGGTCTGCCATGCGCGACAACCTAGCCGGGCGCCGCCGTGATGCCCATGGTTGCCGAAACGTTAACCGCCCAGACCTCCCCGAACCCGGCGGATCGGGATAGGAAGGACGACGGCTGTGGCGCCCCACCTCGGGCGGCGTCACGTTCTCGAGGAGTCCGCCATGCGCCCCACCCTGCGCCCATCCCTGCGCCCTGCCCTGCGCCCGTTCGTCCTGCCGACCCTGGCCGCGCTCGCCGTCGGCGTCGCCCCGCTCGTGGCGGCGCCCGCCAGCGCCGCGCCCGCCGGCGACCAGCTCGTCATCTCCGAGGTGTACGGCGGGGGCGGCTCGCCGTCCTCGACCGTGGCCAGCGACTTCGTGGAGCTGCACAACCCGACCACGGCGCCGCTGTCGGTCGACGGGCTGTCGGTGCAGTACCGCTCGGCGACCGGGACGGCCAACCCCTCGGGCGTCACGGCGCTCACCGGCACCGTGCCGGCCGGCGGTCGCTACCTCGTCGGGCTGAGCAGCAGCGGCAGCGGCACCTCCGCCGCGCCGCTGCCCACCCCGGACGCCAGCGGCACCACGGCCCTGGCCGCCGGCTCCGGCACCGTGTTCCTGGCCCGCGGCACGACGGCGCTCACCGCGCCGCCCACCGGGTCGCTGACCGCCGACCCGCGGGTGGTCGACCTGGTGGGCTACGGCACGAGCAACACCTTCGAGAAGGCGCCCGCCCCGGCCGGCTCGGCGTCCACCGCGCTCGCTCGTGACGCCGCCGGGAAGGACACCGACGACAACGCCGCGGACCTGGTCGCCGGTGCCCCCACCCCCGACGCGGCGCCCGCCGGGTCGACGCCCGAGCCGCCCGCCCCGGCCACCGACGCGACCGTCGCCGAGGTCCAGGGCACCGGCACGACCAGCCCGCTGGCCGGCCGGCAGGTCCGGACCAGCGGCGTCGTCACCGCGGCGTACCCCACGGGGGGCTTCAACGGCTTCTTCCTCCAGACCGCCGGCACGGGCGGAACCGCCGGTGCGCGGACGGCCTCCGACGCGCTGTTCGTCTACGGCTCCGCCGCGACGCGCGAGGTGGCGGTGGGCGACCACGTGCAGGTGACCGGGCGGGTCTCGGAGTACCAGGGCATGACCCAGCTGACCCCCGGCTCGGCCGCCGACGTCGCCGACCTCCCCGGCGCGGCGACCGTCACCCCGACCGCCACCGGCTGGCCCCGCACCGACGCCGAGCGCGAGCGGCTGGAGGGCATGCTGCTGGCCCCGCAGGGCCCGTTCACGGTCGCCGACAACTACGCCCTCAACCAGTACGCCGAGCTCGGGCTCGCCTCGGGCACGACCCCGCTCTTCCAGCCGACCGAGGTGGCCGACCCGGCCGACGCCGCGGCGATCCGCGCGGTGGTCGAGGACAACGCCGCCCGCGCGGTCACGCTCGACGACGGCGCGACGACCAACTTCTTCACCGCGAAGGACACCCCGCTGCCCTACCTGACCCAGGACCGCGAGCTCCGGGTCGGGGCACCGGTGTCGTTCGAGCAGCCCGTCGTCCTGGACTACCGCTTCAACGCCTGGCGGTTCCAGCCCACCGACCAGCTCACCGCGACCGACCCGCTGCCGGTGAGCGTGACCGACACCCGCACCGCCGCGCCGGAGCCGGTGGGCGGCCGGATGCGGATCGCGTCGTTCAACGTCCTCAACTACTTCACCACCACCGGTGAGGACGTCGAGGCCGCCGGCGGTGACTGCGACTACTTCACCGACCGGGCCGGCAACCCCGACACCGTGGACAGCTGCGAGACCGCGGACGGCGGCGACGGTCCGCGCGGCGCCGCGCAGGCCGACGACCTCGCCCGCCAGCAGGCCAAGCTGGTGGCCGCGCTCAACGGGCTCGACGCCGACGTGGTCTCGCTGGAGGAGCTGGAGAACTCCGCGAAGTTCGGCCTCGACCGCGACGCCGCCCTGGCCACCCTCACCGCCGCGCTCAACGACGCCGCCGGTGCCGGCACGTGGGACTACGTCCGCTCGCCCGCCTCGGCGAACTCGCGAGCCGCGCAGGAGGACGAGGACGTCATCCGCACCGGCTTCGTCTACCGGCCCGACGCCGTGCGCCCGGTCGGGGAGTCGGTGATCGACGACGTGCCCACGTTCGACAACGCCCGGGACCCGCTGGCCCAGGTCTTCGAGCCGCGCCGCAGCGGCGGGCCGCAGAGCCGGTTCGTGCTGGTCGTCAACCACTTCAAGTCCAAGGGCTCGGGAGCCCCCGGCGACGGCGACACCGGCCAGGGCGCGTCCAACCAGGCCCGCGTCGCCCAGGCCCGGGAGCTGGTGCGCTTCGCCGACGGGCTGGAGGACACCGTCGCGACCGGCCGCGTCTTCCTGGCCGGCGACCTCAACGCCTACACGCAGGAGGACCCGCTCCAGGTGCTGTACGACGCCGGCTACACCGACATCGGCGCGGACCGGGCGCCCGGGGAGTTCACCTACCTCTTCGGCGGCCGGGTGGGCTCGCTGGACCACGTGCTCGGCAACGCCGCGGCGATGCGGACCGTGACCGGTGCCCACGTGTGGAACCTCAACGCCGTCGAGTCGGTGGCCCTGGAGTACAGCCGCTACAACTACAACGCGACCGACTTCTTCGCCCCGGACCCCTACCGGTCCTCCGACCACGACCCCCTCGTCGTGGGGCTGGACCCGCGACCGGGCGTGGGCGCGGGTCGGTAGTGCGACGGTGACCGGACGCACCTACCGACCGGTAGCAGCGCCGGGCATCATGGGGGCATGACGACCTCACCCGCCGACACCGGCGCGTCCCGCCCCCTGCCCGACCACGTCGGCGTCGTCGTCATCGGCGCCGGCCTGTCGGGCATCGGGGCGGGCTACCGGCTGCAGACCGAGTGCCCCGACCGCGACTACCTGATCCTCGAGGGCCGGGAGTCGATGGGCGGCACCTGGGACCTGTTCCGCTACCCCGGCGTCCGGTCGGACTCCGACATCTTCACCTTCGGGTTCACCTTCCGCCCGTGGGAGGGCGACCAGGCGCTGGCCGACGGCCCCGGGATCCTGCAGTACGTCAAGGACACCGCCGCGGAGTTCGGCATCGAGGAGAAGATCCGCTACTCCACCAAGGTCGTCGGCGCCGCGTTCGACACCGGCACCGGCCGGTGGACGCTCACCGTCGAGACGCCGTCGGGTCCTGCCGAGCTGACCTGCGACTTCGTCATCGGCTCCCACGGCTACTACAGCTACGACGCGCCGTACGACGCGCAGCTGACCGGCCTCGACGACTTCGCCGGCGAGGTCGTGCACCCGCAGTTCTGGCCCGAGGACCTCTCGCTGGCCGACAAGTTGGTCGTCGTCGTCGGCTCCGGCGCGACCGCGGTGACGATCGTGCCCTCGGTCGCGGACGAGGCCGAGCACGTGACGATGCTGCAGCGCACCCCGACCTACATCGCGGCGCTGCCCCGGCGCGACAAGCTCGCCGGGCTGGCGCAGCGGTTCCTGCCCGAGATGGCGGCCTACCGCGCGATCCGGGTCAAGAACATCGCCTACCAGGCGGGCACCTACGCCTTCTTCCGGCGCTTCCCCGAGCTGGGCAAGAAGATCCTGGCCAGCGGGGTGGCGCGTCACCTCAGCGCCGAGGCGGCGGCCGACAGCTTCGCCCCGCCGTACGACCCCTGGGACCAGCGGCTGTGCGTGGTCCCCGACGGCGACCTGTTCAAGGCCATCAAGCGGGGCGACGCGGAGGTCGTCACCGACACCATCGACGCGGTCGTGCCCGAGGGCATCCGGCTCGCGTCGGGGCGCCTGCTCGAGGCCGACGTGATCGTCACCGCGACCGGGCTCAGCCTCGACGTCAGCGCCGGCATCGCCCTCACCGTCGACGGCGCGGAGGTCGACCTGGGGCGGGAGTTCATGTGGCGCGGCGCGATGGTGACCGGCGTGCCCAACTACGTCCGCGTCATCGGCTACACCAACGCCTCGTGGACGCTGCGGGCCGACGTCACCGGGGTGCTGGCGACGCGGGTGCTCAACCTGATGCGCGAGCGGGAGGCGGCGTACGTCGTCCCGGAGCCCGACGGCGAGCTGCGCCCGCAGCCGCTGCTCGACCTCGCCTCGGGCTACATCAAGCGCTCCGCGCACCAGCTGCCGCAGCAGGGGCACCGGCGGCCGTGGCTGATCACCCAGAGCTACCCGATCGACCGGCGGCAGACGCTGCACGGCGAGCTCGACCGGGAGCTCCGCGTGGTGCCGCGGGCGTCGCTGTCGTCCGCCGCCTCGCCCGCCTCCACGTCCGCCACCTCGTCGGCGTCGGAGTCGGTGGCGTGAGCGGTTGGGTCCCCGACGTCCTCGGGGAGGGCTACGAGCAGCAGGTCCTGGAGCTCGGTCCCGACCCCGACGGGGAGGGCGAGGTCGCCGCGGTCGTGGTGCGTCGTACGCCGCGGGAGGGCGAGGACGTCCGCGGCGCCGTGCTCTACGTCCACGGCTTCACCGACTACTTCTTCCAGACCGACCTGGCCGACTTCTTCGCCGGCCACGGGCTGGCGTTCCTCGCCGTCGACCTGCGCAAGTCCGGGCGGGCGCGGCGCGAGGGCCAGACCGCGCACTACACGACCGACCTCGCCCGCCACGACGAGGAGCTCGACGCGGCGCTGGCCGTCGTCGCCGAGCAGCACCCCGGCCTCCCGGTCGTCGTCCTCGCGCACTCCACCGGTGGGCTCGTCACCCCGCTGTGGCTCGACCGACGACGCCGCCGCCTCGGCGACGTCGGCCCCGTCGCGGGCCTGGTGCTCAACAGCCCGTGGTTCGACCTCCAGGGCACCGACCTGCAGCGCGGCCCGGTCACGCAGGCGTTGCGGCTGCTCAGCAAGGTGCGGCCGCTGCAGGAGCTGACCGCGGGGCTGAGCATCTACGGCCCCTCGCTGCACACCAGCGGCACCGGCGAGTGGGACTTCGACCCGGCGATGAAGCCGCTCGAGGGCTGCCCGGTCACCTGGGGCTGGCTCAACGCCGTACGCCGCGGCCAGGCCCGGCTGCACCGCGGCCTCGACGTCGGCGTCCCCTCCCTGGTGCTCCGCTCCCGGCGCAGCGACTTCTCCTCGTCGTACTCCGAGGCCAGCGACCGCGCCGACATCGTCCTCGACGTCGAGCACATGTCCCGCTGGGCCGGCTGCCTCGGCGGCGAGGTCGAGGTCGCCGTCCTCGACGACGCCCGCCACGACGTCTTCCTGTCCCTCCCCACCCCCCGCGCCGCGGCGTACGACCGGGTGGGGCGGTGGTTGCGGGAGCACGGGTTGGGGGAGGGCAGTTTCACCGGTTAGCCGGTGAAACTGCCCGGAGAAAGGGGTGAATCGGACGGATGCGGGCAGTTTTGGCTGCCTGCCCGTCCGTTTCGAGCAGTTGGGCCCAGTCGTACGCCGCCCGGTGCGAACTGCCGCTCGGCGTCCACACCCTCCTCTGGCCCGCTGCTCGTCCACAGGCCGCCGGTGATGACTGTCGAGGCGCGGTAGGTCGACCACGCTTCTGGTGTGGACGATCTCATCTGCGAGCTGCTCGGGGACGACCTGTTCTTCCTCCGTCGTGACGCGCTGGCCCGCGGCCTGGGCGACAAGGCGTTGGCGAGGCTGCGCCGCGAGGGGGTCCTCCACCGTGTCCGCCACGGCGCCTACACGCGGCGCTCGCACTGGCGCTCCTTGGACCGCGCTGGGCGACACCTCCTCCGCGCCAGGTGCGCCGTCCGGGCGGCACGCGCCGACGTGGCGCTCTCGCACACCTCCGCCGCGCTCGCGATGGGGTGCCCTGTGTGGGGGATCGCGCTCGACGACGTCCACCTCCTGCGACTCGACGGTCGAGGCGGCCGGCGGGAGGCCGGTGTCTGCCAGCACCACCAGTCCTACGCCCAGGAGGACCTCGTCATGCGTGACGGCCTCGTGGTGACGGCCCCAGCCCGCACCTGTCTCGACCTCACGACCATCACCGGTGTCGAACCCTCGCTCGTCGTCGTCGACCACCTGCTGCACCGGGGCGAGGTCAGCAGGCAGGACCTCCTCCGACGGAGCCGTGACATGCCGTACGGCCCGGGCTCCCTGACGACCGGTCTGACGCTGTCGCTGGCCGACGGCCGCTCGGAGTCCGTCGGCGAGACGCGCCTGCGCTACCTGCTGTGGCGAGGTGGGCTGCCTTCCCCCGTGCCGCAGCTCGCGGTCACGGCCGGCGGTCGGGTGCTCTACCGGTTGGACCTCGCGTGGCCCGAGCTCGGGGTGTGGCTGGAGTTCGACGGCCGCGACAAGTACGTCAGCTACCTGCGTCCCGGGGAGTCGGTGGTGGACGTGGTGCTTCGCGAGAAGCGGCGCGAGGAGGACATCGCGCGGCGTACGGGCTGGCGTTGCATCCGCGTCACCTGGCGCGACCTGGCTGACCCGGACCGGGTGGTGGCTCGCATCGCCGCCGCGCTGGCGGGTGGTCCGGTGGCCGCCTGAGCGGACAGATCGGGCGGTCGGACAGGCGAAACTGCCCGCTGATGTCCGATGCGCCGCTTTTGGCGAGCAGTTTCACCGGCCAGCCGGTGAAACTGCCCCCGCTTTACATTCGAGAATCCCTTGTCGAACTTCTGTACAAACGCTACGTTCCTGTCCATTCCTTTGACATCTGAGCCCCAGATGTCAAGCGAGAGGAGCAGGCGATGGCGAGCAGTGCGACGGTCCCGCAGGGGTCGACCGAGGAGTGGCAGGACGGCAAGCGCCGGCTGTGGCTGATCGGGCTGGTGGTGCCGTCGCTGGCGCTGGTCGCGTTCGTGATGCACCAGCTGACCGGCTGGCCGGTGTGGGTGTGGATCGGGCCGATCGTGATCCTGGTGGTCGTGCCGGCCATCGACCTGATCGCCGGGCTCGACCGCACCAACCCGCCCGACGACGTCATCGAGCGGCTCGAGGCCGACCGCTACTACCGGTGGATCACCTACGCCTACCTCCCCATCCAGTACGCCGGGTTCGTGATGGCCTTCGTCTGGGTCTCCCACCCCGAGTGGCTGGGCGTGGAGGCGTTGAGCACCTGGGAGAAGATCGGCGTCGCCGTCTCCATCGGCTGCATCGGCGGCATCGGCATCAACACCGCCCACGAGCTCGGCCACAAGAAGGAGAGCCACGAGCGCTGGCTGTCCAAGATCGCGCTCGCGCAGAGCTTCTACGGCCACTTCTACATCGAGCACAACCGCGGCCACCACGTCCGCGTCGCCACCCCCGAGGACCCCGCGAGCAGCCGCTTCGGCGAGACGTTCTACGCCTTCTGGCCGCGCACCGTCGTGGGGTCGCTGAAGAGCGCGTGGCGCCTGGAGAAGCGGCGGTACGCCCGCAAGCACCAGCACCCGTTCCGGCTGGGCAACGACGTGCTCAACGCCTGGCTGATGTCGGCGGTGCTCTGGGGCGCGATGGTCGCCGTGCTCGGTTGGCAGGTCCTGCCGCTGCTCGTGGTGCAGGCCGTCGTCGGCTTCTCGCTGCTCGAGGTCGTGAACTACATGGAGCACTACGGGATGCTGCGCCAGAAGGTCGGCGTCGGCCACCGCGAGCGCTACGAGCGCGTCGACCCCAGCCACAGCTGGAACAGCAACAACATCGCCACCAACGTGCTGCTCTACCACCTGCAGCGCCACAGCGACCACCACGCCAACCCCACCCGTCGCTACCAGACGCTGCGCGACTTCGAGGAGTCCCCGGTCCTGCCCACGGGGTACGCCGGGATGATCGTGCTCGCCATCGTGCCCCCGCTGTGGCGCCGCGTGATGGACCCCCGCGTGCTGGCGCACTTCGACGGCGACATCACCCGCGCCAACCTGCAGCCACGCAAGCGCGAGCGCATCCTGGCCCGCTACGCCGCGGACACCCGGGCGGCGCAGGACAAGGCCGCCCGCGACGCCGCCGACGCGGCCGCGCTGGCCGCGGCCGAGGAGGTCCTGGCCGCGGAGTGCCCCGGCTGCGGCTACACCTACGAGGTCGAGCGCGGCGACGAGCACGAGGGCTTCGCCGCCGGCACCGCGTGGGCCGACGTGCCCGACTCCTGGTGCTGCCCCGACTGCGGCGTGCGCGAGAAGGTCGACTTCGTGCCCGTCGACGCCGGGCGCCTGACGGGGTCGTGAGGACGGGGCTCGCGCAGCGGGCACCTAGGCTGAGGGGCATGCGCCCCTTCGTCGCCCCCGTCTCCCACCGGGAGCGGCTGCTCGGCGCGGCGGCGCAGTTCACGGCCGAGCACGGCTGGAGCGCGCTGACGATGGCCAAGCTGGCCGAGCTCGTCGGGGTGAGCCGGCAGACGGTCTACAACGAGATCGGCGGCAAGCCGCAGCTCGCCGAGGCGATGATCCTGCGCGAGCTGGAGACCTTCCTGGCGCGCGTGGACGCCGCGTTCTCCGACAACCCCACCGACCTGGTCCGCGCGATCGAGGCGGCCGCGGTCAACGTGCTCGAGCTGGCCCGCACCGACCCGTTGCTGCACATGGTGGTCCGCAGCAGCCAGGGCGCCGAGTCCGACCTGCTGCCGCTGCTCACCACGCACTCCGAGGCGCTGCTCGACGCGGCCGGCGCCGTGATCGGTGAGCACGTACGCCGCTACGACGTGCCGCTCGACCGCGAGCGGATGCAGGTCATGGTCGACATGGTGATCCGGCTGGTCCTCAGCCACGTGATGCAGCCCGCCGGCGAGCCCCGCGAGACCGCGGCCACCATCGCCTGGATCGCCGAGCGCGTCCTCGCGGCCTGACCTCGTCGGGGCCGGCGTCCCAGCCCGCGGCGAGATCGCCTGACCGGCTTGCTACTCGCGAGTTAGGCTCGCCCGACGACGCCCCCGTTGCCGGTGAGGGGTGCCCTGGGGAGGGTCGGAGCACATGTGCGAGGAGCACCAGAGCGGGGCCGGTGTGGGACGCCGCCCGCTGCTCGCGATGCTCGGCCTGGGCGCGGTCACCACGGCCTGCGGCAGCTCGGCCGGTGACGACCAGCGCCGCGCGTCGGCGCCGACCACCCCCGACGCCGCCGGTGGCGACGGCGGCGGGAGCGGCAAGGACGCCGCCCCGGTCGCCGAGCCCGACATGGCGGTCGACCCGCCCGGCAAGCTCACGGGCGCGCTGCGCTCCTCGGACTTCCTCGTCTACGGCGAGGGCCCGCTGGAGAAGGGCGCCGTGGAGAAGATGCTCGACATCGAGGGCGTCCAGCAGGTCGAGCCGATCGCGCTCGCGTCCTTCTACGTCGACGACACCCAGGTGACGTGCGCCGCCGTCGACCCCGCCACGTTCCGCCGCTTCACGATGGCCGGCACCGCGCAGACCCCGGAGGTCTGGAACCGCGTCGCCGGCGGCGAGATCGCCGTCGAGCCCAAGATCGGCCGCAAGCTGCAGAGCAAGGACGGCTACCTCGAGATCGGCAACGACTCCGACTCCAAGCGGATCCACGTCGGCGCCTACGCCGGCCTGCTGCCCGAGACCGTGGCCCGTCGCATCGACGCCGTCGTCAACGTGCGGTGGGGCGAGGAGCTCGGCATGAAGCTCGGCAACGCCGCGCTCGTCGGCCTGGGCTCCACCTCGCCCCAGAAGGTCCGCAAGAAGCTGCAGGCCGCGGCCGGCGACGGGGCGAGCATCCTGATCCTCGGACCCAACTTCGACATCGACGCCAAGCAGACGGTCGTGCTCTCCGGCGGCTCGGTCGCCCAGGCGGTCGGGTCCTTCTCCTACCGCGCCAACCCCGACGGCTCGGTGGCGCCCGACCCCGGGTGGGTCTCGGCCAACATCCGCTCGATGCAGATGCCGATCATCGGCGACGTGACCGGCCACCGGGTGATGCTGCCGCAGCTCAAGGGTGCGCTCGAGGAGGTCGTCAC
This sequence comes from Marmoricola sp. Leaf446, assembly GCF_001424755.1. Lineage (GTDB taxonomy): Bacteria > Actinomycetota > Actinomycetes > Propionibacteriales > Nocardioidaceae > Marmoricola. The sequence continues at coordinate 305,692 of NZ_LMRF01000005.1, read as the reverse complement.
GCAGGGCCTGTCGAGCAAGATCTACACCTACGACGGCTGCTACGTGCCGCGGTTCATCGGCCGTGACCCCTCCCGGGGCCTGAGCTTCCACACCTACGGCACCGCGATCGACCTCAACGCCGCCGACAACTACCGCGGCATCGCCGGGGCGATGGACCGTCAGGTGGTGGCCATCTTCAAGCGCTGGGGCTTCGCCTGGGGCGGCGACTGGAACTACACCGACCCGATGCACTTCGAGCTGGCCAAGCTGCGCAAGGCCTGACCCACCGGCCACCGGCCGTCCCCGCCCACCGCTAGCCTCCCCTGCATGCGCGCAGTGAGAGTCACCAGCCTCGACGGACCCGACGCCATCACCGTGGAGGAGGTCGAGGAGCCGCAGGCCGACGGGCCCTTCGGCCCCCAGGTACTGGTCGAGACCCACGCCGTGGGCATCTCCTTCCCCGACCTGCTGCTGAGCAAGGGCGAGTACCAGCTCAAGCCCGACCTCCCCTTCACCCTCGGCGTCGACTTCGCCGGTGTGGTGCGCTCGGCCCCCGAGGGCTCGGGCCTGTCCGCCGGCGACCGGGTCGCGGCCGTGCTGGGCCAGGGCGGTGCCGCCGAGGTGGTCGCCTGCGGCGCCGAGAGCGTCTTCCCGCTGCCCGACTCGCTCAGCTTCGAGCAGGGCGCGGCGCTGCCGATGAACTACCTCACCGCCCACTTCGCGCTCGCCGTGCGCGGCGACCTGCGCGAGGGCCAGACCGTGCTGGTCCACGGCGCCGCCGGCGGCGTCGGCACCGCGACGATCCAGGTCGCGAAGGGGTACGCCGCCCGCACCATCGCCGTGGTCTCCACCGAGGAGAAGGCCGAGGTCGCCCGTCGCGCCGGGGCCGACGAGGTCGTGCTCGTCGACGGCTTCCGCGAGTCGGTCAAGGAGCTCACCGAGGGCCGCGGCGTCGACGTGGTGATGGACGTCGTCGGTGGCGACCTGATGACCGACTCGCTGCGCTCGCTCGCCCCCGAGGGCCGGCTGCTGGTGGTCGGCTTCACCGGCGGCACCATCCCGCAGGTCAAGGTCAACCGGCTGCTGCTCAACAACGTCGACGTCCGCGGCGTCGGCTGGGGCGCCTACGCGATGGCCCGCCCCGGCTACATGCGCTGGCAGTGGGACGAGCTGCTCCCGATGATGGAGTCCGGCGTCATCGACCCGCCGATCGGGGCGACGTACGACGTGACCGAGTTCGGCCGCGCGCTCACCGACCTCGCCGAGCGACGCACGCTCGGCAAGTCGGTCGTCACCTTCTAGCCGCACCCGGCCGCGTCGGGTCCTTGACCGGGCCACCCCCCGGGCCCAGACTCAGCGCAGGCTCGGGACCCGGTACCGATCCCTGCCCAGGAGGCGACGATGGCGTCCACGTACGACGAGCGCGGGGTCGACGACAGCTACCTCGAGCACCGCAAGCTCAAGCGCGGCGCCGCGGGATGGGTGCTGCTGGCCGGCCTCGGCGTCAGCTACGTCATCTCCGGTGACTTCGCGGGGTGGAACTTCGGCCTCGACGAGGGCGGCTGGGGCGGTCTGCTGATCGCCACGCTGCTGATGGGGCTGATGTACACCTGCATGGTCTTCGGCCTCGCCGAGATGTCCTCCGCGCTCCCGGTCGCCGGCGCCGGCTACGGCTTCGCCCGGCGCGCGATGGGTCCGCTCGGCGGCTTCGCGACCGGCATGGCCGTCCTCATCGAGTACGCCGTGGCTCCCGCCGCCATCGCGGTCTTCATCGGTGGCTACGTCGAGGCGCTCGGCCTGTTCGGGCTGACCAGCGGCTGGCTGGTGTTCGCGATCGCCTACCTGGTCTTCATCGGCATCCACCTCTACGGCGTCGGTGAGGCGCTCAAGCTGATGTTCGCCATCACCGCGGTCGCCGTCGTGGCGCTGGTGGCCGCGCTGATCGGGCTGCTGCCGTCGTTCTCGACCTCCAAGATGCTCGACATCGCCCCGACCGGCGCGGCCGGGGCCAGCGACTTCCTGCCGATGGGCTTCGCGGGCGTGGTGGCGGCGCTGGTCTACGGCATCTGGTTCTTCCTCGCCGTCGAGGGCGTCCCGCTGGCTGCCGAGGAGACCGACAACCCGGCCCGCGACATGCCCCGCGGCATCATCGCGGCGATGCTGACGCTGCTGCTGTTCGCGGCACTGATCCTCTTCATCCTCCCCGGATCGGCGGGCTCGGAGACCATCCGGGCGAGCGACAACCCGCTGCCGGAGGCGATCCGCGCGGTGCGCGGGGAGGGCTCGCTGCTGGCCGACTTCGTCAACTGGGCCGGTCTGGCGGGCCTGGTGGCGAGCTTCTTCTCGATCATCTACGCCTACTCCCGGCAGCTGTTCGCGCTCTCCCGGGCCGGCTACCTGCCGCGGGTGATGTCGCTGACGTCGTCGCGCAAGACCCCGTGGGTGGCGCTGCTGGTGCCGGGCACCATCGGCTTCGTGCTGGCGGGCGTCCTGGAGGCCAACATGGGCGCCGACGCGGGCGCGCTGCTCATCAACATCGCGGTCTTCGGCGCCACGGTCTCCTACGTGCTGCTCAACCTCAGCCACATCATGCTGCGTCGCCGCGAGCCCGACCTCGAGCGGCCCTACCGCACGCCCGGTGGGGTCGTGACGACCGGCGTCGCCCTGGTGCTGAGCGTGGTGGCCGTGGTCGCGACGTTCTTCGTCGACGAGCGCGCGGCCGGCATCACCGCCGGGGTGTTCGTGCTGGCCCTGGCGTACTTCTGGTTCTACAGCCGCCACCACCTCGTCGCCTCCGCGCCCGAGGAGGAGTTCGCCGCGATCGAGAGCGGCGAGTCCGACCTGCACTGACCGCGGCGGCGCGTGCGAGCCGCGTCGAACCCGCCTGCGCAGGCCGGGCCCGGGTGGGTACTCGGTCGGGGCCCCGACCCCCCGCCGTAGGAGCCCGCGATCACTTCCCCGCAGCGAGACGCCGCCGTCCTGTTCGACGTCGACGGCACCCTCGTCGACTCGACCTACCACCACGCGGTGGCCTGGCAGCGTGCCTTCGACCGCCACGAGCTGCACTTCCCGCTGTGGCGGATCCACCGCACCGTCGGCATGGGCGGCGACAAGCTGGTCGGCGAGGTCGCGGGCGACGAGGTCGAGGAGCGGCTCGGCGACGACCTGCGCGACGCGTGGCAGGAGGAGTACGCCGAGCTCGAGGCCGAGGTCGACCCGCTGCCCGGGGCCCGCGACCTGGTCCGGGCGCTGGCCGCCGACGGCTGGCACGTGGCGCTGGCGAGCTCGGGCGAGCCGCAGTTCGCCGAGAAGGCGCTGGACTCCCTCGGTGTGCGCGACGACGTCGCCGTGCTGGTCACCAACGACGACGTCGAGGCCTCCAAGCCCGAGCCCGACCTGCTCCGGGTGACGCTGGAGCGGCTCGGCGTCTCCCGCGCGGTGATGGTGGGAGACACGCCGTACGACGTGCAGGCGGCCACCGCCGCCGGGCTGGCCTGCGTCGCGCTGCGCTCGGGCGGCTTCGGCGAGGCCGAGCTGACCGAGGCCGGTGCCGTGCACGTGGCCGGGACGCCCGCCGACCTGCTCGACCTCGACTGGGAGCAGCACCTGCGCCCGGTCGCCACGTCCTGACCCCGAACCCCATGAGGAGACCACGATGACGTCCTTCGGCTACACCCTGATGACCGAGCAGGCTGGGCCCCGCGCCCTCGTCGAGCACGCCGTGCGCGCCGAGGACGCCGGCTTCGACTTCGAGGTGATGAGCGACCACTACTCGCCGTGGCTCTCGGCGCAGGGGCACGCGCCGTACGCCTGGTCGGTGCTCGGCGCCGTCGCCCACGCGACCTCGCGGGTGGGGCTGATGACCTACGTGACCTGCCCGACCGTGCGCTACCACCCGGCCGTCGTGGCGCAGAAGGCCGCGACCGTGCAGCTGCTGGCCGAGGGCCGCTTCACCCTCGGCCTGGGCACTGGCGAGAACCTCAACGAGCACGTCGTCGGCACCGGCTGGCCGGCCGTGCAGGACCGCCAGGCGATGCTGCGCGAGGCGATCGAGATCATCCGCGAGCTGCACACCGGCGAGCTCACCGACTACCGCGGGGAGTACTTCCAGGTCGACTCCGCCCGCATCTGGGACCTGCCTGACGGCGGCGTGGACATCGGCGTCGCCGCCGGCGGCAAGCGCGCCATCGAGGCGCTCGCGCCGCTGGCCGACCACCTGGTAGCGACCGAGCCCGACGGCGAGCTGGTCACCGCCTGGAACGCCGTCGACGGCGCCCCGCGCGTGGGCGAGCGGGCCCGGGCGGTGGGCCAGATCCCGATCTGCTGGGACCCCTCCCAGGAGAAGGCGGTCGAGCGCGCCCACGAGCAGTTCCGCTGGTTCGCCGGCGGCTGGTCGGTCAACGCCGACCTGCCCACCACCGCCGGGTTCGCCGGCGCCACCCAGTACGTCCGCCCCGAGGACGTCGCTGCGTCGATCCCCTGCGGGCCCGACCTCGACGCGATCGTGGAGGCGGTGAGGCCGTTCTGGGAGAACGGCTTCACCGACGTCGCCCTCGTCCAGATCGGCGGCGACACCCAGGAGGCCTTCCTCGCCGAGGTGGCCCAGCCCCTGCTCGAGAAGCTCAGAAAGGCATCGTCATGACGCAGTCCGTCCCCTCCTCCGACGACCCCCGCGTGGAGGTCCTCCAGGCCGTCTACGACCGGGTGAACTCCTACGAGGAGTCCGCCACCCCCGAGATGATCCGCAAGGAGCTCGACGAGGCCATCGCCGAGGCCGGCATCGACGTCAGCGAGGAGACCCGCCACACCCTCGCCCAGCACATCGACGACCGGGGTGGGCGCGAGGACGTCGCCAAGCTGCTGTGACGCGGGGGGCATTTTCACCGGCCAGCCGGTGAAACTGCCCGTCGACGTCCGGGATGTCCGATCCTGCGGGCAGTTTCCCCCGCTCGGCGCCCGTTTCATCCCGTCGTACGCCGGACGCTGCCGCTCAGCCGACCGGCGCGAGGCCCGCCTTGGTGCCGCCGAAGGCGAAGAACAGCAGGTCGGTCATCGTGAAGTCGCCCTTGCTGGTGCTGCTGATCGAGGGACGCCAGTCCGGTTCGCGGACGATGCTGGTGCGGCTGCCCTCGATGACGCGGTGGAAGGTCTCGGCGAGGATGCGGGCGCCGACCCCGGTCATCCTTCCATTGTTGAGCTCGGCCTCGCGCAGCACGTAGAACCACAGCGGCGTGCGGGCCGCGACGACGTCGCGCTCGGCGTCGGTGAGGTGGTCGAGCTTGGCGCCGCCCTTGCCGTTGATGATCTGCGCCCGGGTGAGCGGGGCGACGGTGACGCCGGCGCTGCGCAGGCGCGCCACCATCTGCTGGCCGGTGGCGAGGCGGACCAGCGAGCCCCGGACCAAGTTGCGGAAGGCGAGGTTGTGCTGCATCGGCGGGGTGGAGTCGTCGCCGCCGAAGCTGCCGGCCGGGAGGAACGACAAGGGGTCGGTCAGACGGGTGTCGATCCGCATCGCGCGGTTGACGCCGCTGTCGGGCGCGGACAGGGCCGGGCGGCCGCCGGCGGGGAAGTCGTAGAGGCGTCGCCAGTCGGCGATCCAGCTGCTGACCAGCTTCTTGTTGCCGCCCAGGTCGCCGCCGGTGCCGGAGAAGAAGAACAGCAGGTCGAGCGACCCGCCGCCGTCGGAGAAGACGGAGTTCCAGTTGTAGGCGTCGCGGATCATGCTGTGGCCCATCCGGAACGCCGCGACGGAGAACTCCACCGGCATCGTCGGCATCGTCATCGCGGTCGCGTCGGGCTCGAACACCCGGCGACCGCGGGTGAACACGTCGTCGAGCACGGCGGCGTCGCAGATGCGCGGCAGGTAGTCGTGGCGCACGATCCACTGGTAGTGCAGCGTCACGCGCCGGCGGGCCCGACGGAACCGCTCGGCCTCGGGGGTGCCCGTGGGCAGGGTGTCGACGACGCGGTTGTGGAAGTGGATGAAGGCCAGGTGGGTCTGCCCGACGGCGAGGTTCTCGTCGTTGCGCAGGTCGGGGATGTTGGCCCGGCGCGCCTTGCTGAGCGCGCCGGTGCCGACCCGCGGCAGGTCGCGGCCGGCCTTGACGCTCAGACCGCCCTCGCGCTGGGTGTCGCCGGTGCGCAGGTGCACGCGGTCGGGGGCGAAGAAGCCGACGGACCCCTCGCTGGCCGGCCCCGCGCCGTACAGGCTGTCGAGGTCGAGCGAGGGGGAGCGGCCGCTCAGCATCGTGGCGGGGTCGACCTCGCCGC
>NZ_LMRF01000005.1:0-299423 GCF_001424755.1 Marmoricola sp. Leaf446 | reverse complement strand
CCCCGCCGGTACGTTGCCGGCCGTGCCACCGCCCCCGACGGTCATGCCGCGGGCGAGCTTGCGGGCCACCGGCAGCGGCAGCGGCGGGCCCTTGGGGCCGAGGCGGGAGAAGCGGAACGGCGGGGCGGCCCCCGCGGCGAGGGGCGCGGCCGCGACCGGGCGCGGGCTCTCGGCTTCGGTGAGCGGGTCGCCCTCCTCGCCGGTGCGCCCCCCGACCTGGGTCGTGAGCACCCCCTCGCCTGCGATGAAGAACGTCTCCGAGCCGTGCTTGACGTGCTCCTGTGCCATGGTGCGGTCCCCTCTCCGGTGGAGCAGGACTACCAGCAGCGGCAGTCCGACGACCAGGACCGGAGGCGGGTCGGGCGTCACTGGTGTGGACCAGTGAGGGCGACTACGTCTCGTATACCGCTGCCCCGTCGACCCACGTCGAGACCACCCGGGCGTCGGACACCGCGGCGGCCTCACCGGCGAACGGGTCGCGGTCGAGCAGCACCAGGTCGGCGACCGCCCCGGGCGTGATCGCGCCCGCGTCGTCGCGGTGGTTCACCCAGGCCGACCCGCTCGTGTACGCCGCGAACGCGGTCTCGAGCGGGAGCGACTGCTCCGGCAGGAACGGCCGCTCGGGATCGCCGCCGTCGGGGTCCCAGCGGTTGACCGCGACGTGGATCGCGGCGAGCGGGTCGGGGGAGGAGACCGGCCAGTCGCTGCCCATCACCAGCCGGGCGCCGGAGGCGTGCAGCGACCCGAAGGGGTACTGCCACGCGCTGCGCTCGGGCCCCAGGAACGGCAGCGTCAGCTCGTCCATCTGGTCGTCGTGGCAGGCCCACAGCGCCTGCGCGTTGGCGGCCACCCCGAGCGCGGCGAAGCGGGGGACGTCGGCGGGGTCGACCACCTGCAGGTGCGCGACGTGGTGGCGCAGGTCGGAGCCGGTCGGCAGCCCGTCGAAGGCGTCCAGCGCCTCGCGCACGCCGCGGTCGCCGATGGCGTGGACGTGGACCTGGAAGGCACTCGCGGCCAGCAGGGCGACGTGGTGCCGCAGCGCCGCGGCGTCGACGAAGGAGTGGCCGCGGTTGGCGGTGGCGTGACCGCAGCGGTCGAGGTAGGGCGCGTTCATCGCGGCCGTGAAGTTCTCCGCCACGCCGTCCTGCATGATCTTCACGCTCGTGGCGCGGAACCGCCCGTGGGTGTACGCCGCCCGCCGCTCCACCAGCGAGGCGACCTGCTCGCCCCCGCGCTCGCGGTCCCACCACAGCGCGCCGACGACGTGGCCGGTGAGGTCGCCGCGCTCGGCCGCGCGGACGTACGCCGGGCCCGGGTCGTCCATCCCGGCGTAGGACCCCACGATCGCGTCCTGCCAGCCCACGACGCCGAGCGAGTGGAGGTGGCGCTGGCCCTCGAGCAGCGCCCGGTCGTAGTCGGCGTCGAGGGTGCGGGGCAGCAGCGCCGAGGCCAGCGCCATCGCCCCCTCGTGGAGCGTGCCGGTCGGGAAGCCCGCGGCGTCGCGCTCGATCCGGCCTCCGGGTGGGTCGGGCGTGGCCGCGGTGATGCCGGCCAGCTCGAGCGCGCGGGTGTTGACCCAGGCGCCGTGGTGGTCGCGGTTGGGCAGGAAGGCCGGTCGGTCGGCGACGACGGTGTCGAGGTCGGCCGCGGTCGGGGTGCCGCCGGGGAAGGCCGACATGCCCCACCCGCCGCCGAGCACCCAGGGGTCGTCGGGGTGCGCCGCGGCGTGGGCGCCGACGAGCGTGAGGTAGTCCTCGCGGGTGCTGCCCCCGGACAGGTCGCATCGGATCCGCTCGAGCCCGCCCTGCACGGTGTGGACGTGGGCGTCGACGAAGCCGGGGAGGAGCAGGCCCCCGGCACAGTCGACGACCCGCGCGCCCGCGGGCACGTCCTCGCCGACGGCCACGACGCGGCCCTCCTGCACCAGCACCGCGCCGACCTCGCCGCGGTGGTGGTGGCCGTCGAAGACGCGCGCGTGGACGAAGGCGGTGACGGGCGGCTGGCTCACACCGGCGATCATGCCGGGTCGGGCAGCTGCAGCCGGAGGAACCGCGCCAGGCTCGCGAGCTCCTCCCGGACCCCCTGGGCGGTCGCCTCGTCGAACGGCTCGTCCTCGTGCACCGCGTCGACGTGGAGCACCCCGGCGGTGTGGTCGGAGGTGGCGTCGACCTTGCCGACGAGCCGGTCGCCGTGGAGGACCGGCAGGGCGAAGTAGCCCCAGCGCCGCTGGGCGGCGGGCTTGTACATCTCCAGCTGGTAGTCGAACTCGAACAGCTCCCGCATCCGCTTGCGGTCCATCACCAACCGGTCGAGCGGGGACAGCAGGGCCGTGCGGCCCTCGAACGGCCGGTCGACCGCGGCCAGCAGGTCGGCATCGGCCCGCCAGCGGCCGCGCACGCCCTCCACGCGGACCTCGACCCCGGTGGGACCGACGTCGTCGGGCTCGCCCGGGGTCTGCGCGGCCCGCTCCCGGGCCAGCCCCAGCGCGGCGAGTCGTCGCTCGCGACGGGTGCGGTCGGCCTCGTCGGCCGGGACGACGGCGTCGTCGGGGTGCACCCGCTCGGCGAGGTCCCAGAGCCTGTCGCGGCCCTCGCGGCCGACGACCGCCACCTCGCCGCGCACCTCCATCAGGTCGAGCAGCCGGACGACGTTGCGGTCGTCGTTCCACCCCGAGGACCGCCACGGCACCACGCAGCTGTCGGGCAGCTGGCGCGAGGTCAGCGGTCCGTCGCCGCGCAGCCGCTCCAGCAGGTCGAGCCGGCAGGCGGTGTTGGCCTCGACCCAGTCGGCGGTGGCCCGTCGCCAGTCCGGCACCTCGCCGGTGCCGGGCCACGCGGACATGTCGGCCCGGAACAGGGCGAGGTCCTCGGCGGGGCGGAGCATGCCGTCGAGCTCGAGCAGGTCCTGCCGGGCCAGGGCGTGCTCGAGGTCGTCGTGGGAGTACGCCGCCCCCAGGCGGCTCCACAGCACCAGGTCGGCGTGGGGGGCGACGGCCGCGGTCTGGTCGTGCTGCAGCACGGTGAGGCGGCGTACGACGGCGAGCAGGTCGGTCGGCCGGGGGAGGTCGAGCAGCTGTGCCCGCACCGCGATCCGCCGGGCCTGCTCCCGGGTCAGCTGCGGCGGGTCGTCCATCGCCCGAACCTAGACGCGACCACCGACGGTCGTCAGCCCCCGAGCGTCCCGGTGGTCGTCCCGCTGGCGGCCCGGGCGACCGCCCCGATGTCGTGCGGCCCCACCCGGCAGCAGCCGCCGACCAGGCGCGCGCCGGCGTCGACCCAGGTCGGCACCAGCGCGGGGTCGAACGCCCCGCCCCCGCTCCAGGCCTTGCGCTCGCCGTCCCACTCCTCGCCGCGGTTGGGGTAGGCGACCGCGGGCAGGCCGGTCACGCCCGTGGCGGTGCGGACCGCCCCGAGGACGTCGGCCGGCGCGGAGCAGTTGACGCCGGCGGCGACGAGGATGCGCCGGCCGGCGGCGACGGCGTACGCCTCGGGGAGGGGTTGTCCGGCGCGGGTGCGGTCGCCCTCGACGCTGTAGGACAGCCAGGCGGGCAGGCCGACCTCGTCGAGCAGGTCGACCAGCACGGCCGCCTCCTCGAGGTCCGGCACCGTCTCGACGGCCAGGAGGTCGGGTCCGGCGGCGGCGAGCAGCTCGATGCGGGGCGCGTGGAAGTCGCGCAGCTGGGCGGGGGTGAGGCCGTAGCGGCCGGTGTACTCCGAGCCGTCGGCCAGCACCGCGCCGTACGGCCCCACCGAGGCGGCCACCCACAGCGCGCGGCCGGTGTCGGCGGCGACCCGGTCGCGGACCTCGCGGGCGACCGTGACGCTCGCGGTGAGCAGCGCCTCGGCCTCCGCGCGGGACAGGCCGGCGTCGACCAGGCTCGGCACGCTGGCCTGGTAGGACGCGGTCGTCGCGACCTCGGCGCCGGCCCGGAAGTAGGCCTCGTGGACGGCCGCGACCCGCTCCGGCTCGTCGAGCAGCAGCCGCGCCGTCCACAGCGACGACGACAGGTCGGCGCCGTCGTCCTCGAGCGCGTTGGAGAGCCCCCCGTCGAGGACCACCACCCCGCCCTCGGCGAGGCGGCGGGTCAGGGAGGTGTCGGGTCGCGCGTCCATGCCCCGATCCTCTCGCGACCCGGTCTAGGCGCGGGCGCGCGTCAGGGCGTGGTCGAGCGAGAGTCGTCCGGCCCCGACCGCGGCGAGCGCCAGGCCGAGCACGCCGATGACGAGCACCAGCTCGCCGCCGCCCTCGGTGACGAACAGCCCGGCGTCGCGGTGCGCGAACCACAAGGCCCCGGCCATGTCGACGAGCACGAGCAGCCCGACGACCGGCGTCAGCAGCCCGAGCACGAGCATCGCCCCGCCGACCAGCTCGACGCCGATCGCGAACGCAGCAGCGGCTTGGGGCAGCGGGATCTCCATCTGGGCGAACCCGTCGGCGGTGGCGCCGAGGCCGCCGCCGGCCTTCTGCCAGCCGTGGGCGACCAGCACCGCCCCGAGGGCGACGCGGGCGAGGAGGAGGGCGAGGTCACGGGCGGGGGCGGGTGCCCCGGTCGCCCCGGTGGTGCGGAGCAGCGAGCGGGTGGCCACGGGAGGGATCCTTGTCGTCGGGGATGTTTGAATCGTCAACCGTAGAGGGCCCGACTGAGAGGCGGCTGAGTCGAGCCGGGTGGACGAATCGGGCGCCGAGCGGGGGAAACTGCCCGTGGAAGCGGACCAACCGGACACCGGCGGGCAGTTTCACCGGTTGGCCGGTGAAACTGCCCCTGCCCCCCTCACCCCCGCAGGTAGGTCGTCTCCGCAGCAAGGTCGGTGATGCGGGACCAGTCGGCCGAGGCGACGGCGTCGGCGGGGGTGAGCCAGGAGCCGCCGACGCAGCCGACGTTGTCCAAGGCGAGGTATGCCGGGGCGCTGGCCGCCGTGATGCCGCCGGTGGGGCAGAAGCGGGCCTGCGGCACCGGGGCGCCGAGCGACTTCAGGAACGCCGCGCCGCCGGACTGCTCGGCCGGGAAGAGCTTGCACTCGGTGTAGCCGAGCTCGAGCAGCCGCAGCACCTCGCTGACGGTGGCGGCACCCGGCAGGTGGGGCAGGCCGGTGGCCTGCATCGCGGCGGCCAGGGTGTCGGTGGTGCCGGGCGAGACCAGGAACTGCGCGCCGGCGGCCGCGGCGTCGCGGGCGTTGGCCGGGGTGACGACGGTGCCGACGCCGAGCAGGATGTCGGGCACCTCGGCGGCGATCCGCTCCACGCAGGCCAGCGCGGCGGGGGTGCGCAGGGTCAGCTCGATGACGGGGACGCCGCCCGCGAGCAGCGCCTCGGCCACGGGCACGGCGTGCTCGACGTCGTGGAGCACCACCACGGGGACGACCGGGACGGTGTCGAGCAGGCCGCCCCAGGCGGGGGCGGCGGCGGGGCGGGCGAGGGTCTCAGTCATCGGTGGTCTCCGGGGCGACGGTGGTGGTCAGGGCGGCCTCGTGGGCCGGGAAGATGCTGGCGCCCTCGTCGGCGGGACCGACGCTGGTGCGGAAGGCGTGGAACAGCTCGCGGCCGGTGCCCCAGACGCGGCTGTCGTCGGCCCGGGCCGCCGCGCGCTGCTCCAGCTCGTAGGCCGGGACGTGCAGCTCGAGGATGCCCGCGTCGGCGTCGAGGGTGACGAGGTCGCCGTCGCGGACGCGGGCGATCGGGCCGCCCACCGAGGCCTCGGGGGTGAGGTGGATCGCGGCGGGCACCTTGCCCGACGCGCCGGACATCCGCCCGTCGGTGGCGATCGCGACCCGTTGGCCGCGGTCCTGCAGCACGCCGAGCGCGGGGGTCAGCTTGTGCAGCTCGGGCATGCCGTTGGCGGCCGGGCCCTGGAAGCGGATCACCGCGACGAAGTCACCGGTGAGGGTGCCGTCCTCGAAGGCCTGCAGGAAGTCGAGCTGGTCGTCGAAGACCCGCGCCGGGGCCTTGACCTGGCGGTGCTCGGGCGCGACCGCGGAGGTCTTGATGACCGAGCGGCCGAGGTTGCCCTCGAGCATCCGCAGGCCGCCGTCGCGGCTGAACGGGTCGTCGGCGGGCCGCAGCACCTCAAGGTCGAGGGAGGCCTTGGGGCCCTCCTCCCAGGTCAGCGTGCCGCGGTCGAGCCGCGCCTCGGTGGTGTAGCGCCACAGGCCGTGGCCGGCCACGGTGTGGACGTCGTCGTGCAGCAGCCCGTTCTTCAGCAGCGAGTGGACGGTGAAGGCCAGCCCGCCGGCGGCGTGGAAGTGGTTGATGTCGGCCTTGCCGTTGGGGTAGACCCGCGCCATCAGCGGGACCACCGCGGAGAGCTCGGCCAGGTCGTCCCAGGTCAGCGTGATGCCGGCCGCACGGGCGATGGCGACGAGGTGCAGCGTGTGGTTGGTCGAGCCACCGGTGGCCAGCAGCGCGACGCAGCCGTTGACGATCGCCTTCTCGTCGACGATCTTGCCGACGGGGGTGAACTCCTCGCCCCACGAGGTCAGGTCGACGGCACGGGCGGCGGCCGCGTCGGTCAGCGCCGCGCGCAGCGGCGTACCGGGGTTGACGAAGGACGCGCCCGGCAGGTGCAGGCCCATCACCTCCATCAGCATCTGGTTGCTGTTGGCGGTGCCGTAGAAGGTGCACGTGCCCGCCGAGTGGTACGACGCGGACTCGGCCTCGAGCAGCGCGTCGCGGTCGACCTCGCCGGCGGCGTACGCCTGCCGGATCCGGGCCTTCTCGCCGTTGGGCAGGCCCGAGGTCATCGGGCCGGCGGGCACGAAGATCGCCGGCAGGTGGCCGAAGGACAGCGCGCCGATCAGCATGCCCGGCACGATCTTGTCGCAGACACCGAGCATCAGGCCGGCGTCGAACATGTCGTGGGACAGCGCGATCGCCGTCGACATCGCGATCACGTCACGGCTGAACAGCGAGAGCTGCATGCCGTCACGGCCCTGGGTGATGCCGTCGCACATGGCGGGCACGCCGCCGGCGAACTGGGCGATGCCGCCCGAGCGCAGCACGGCCTGCTTCATCTGGGCCGGGAAGCTCTCGAAGGGCTGGTGCGCCGAGAGCATGTCGTTGTAGGCCGACACGATGGCGACGTTGGGCTTGACCTTGCCGCGCAGCGCGGCCTTGTCGACCTCGCCGGAGGCGGCGAAGCCGTGGGCGAGGTTGGCGCAGGCGAGCTTGGTGCGCATCGGGCCGCGGGTGGCGGACTGCTCGAGCCGGCGGAGGTACGCCGCCCGGTCGGCGCGGCTGCGCTCGGTGATGCGCTCGGTCACCGCGGCCAGGACGGGGTGCAGGGTGCGTGCGGTCATGTCAGGGGTCTCCTCGGACGGGTCAGTCGGAACGGGCTCACTCGTGCCAGGAGCGGCCGTCGCGCTCGATGAGCGTCGTGGCGGCGAAGGGGCCGGACGTGCCGGCCGGGTAGCGGCGGGGGGCGTGCTCAGGACGGGCCCAGCGCTCGTGGATCGGCTCGATCCACCGCCAGGCGGCCTCGACCTCGTCGCGGCGCATGAACAGCGTCGGGTTGCCCCGGACCACGTCCATGAGCAGCCGCTCGTAGGCCTCGGGCGAGTGCTTCTGGAAGGTCTGCGCGTAGTTGAGGTCGAGCGAGACCGGCCGCAGCCGGATCCCGCCGGGACCGGGCTCCTTGGCGGTGAGGTGCAGCTTCATCCCCTCCTCGGGCTGGAGCTGGATCACCAGGCGGTTGGGCTCGCTGGTGCCCTCGGCGTCGGGGAACATCGGGTGCGGGACGGCGCGGAACTGGATCACGATCTCGCTGTAGCGGCTCTCCATCCGCTTGCCGGTGCGCAGGTAGAACGGCACGCCGGCCCAGCGCCAGTTCTGCACCTCGGCCTTGATCGCGACAAAGGTCTCGGTGACCGACCCGGGGCGCTCGGCGTCATCGCGGTAGGAGCCGACGGCGCCGCCGTCGGCCAGCCCGGCCTGGTACTGCCCGGCGACGACGTGCTCGTCGACAGCCGTGCCCGTGATGGGCCTGAGCGCCATCAGGACCTTCAGCTTCTCGTCGCGCACGGTCTCGCGGCCGACGTACGTCGGGGGCTCCATCGCCACCAGGCACAGCAGCTGGAGCAGGTGGTTCTGCACCATGTCGCGCAGCGCGCCCGAGCCGTCGTAGTAGCCGCCGCGCGACCCGACGCCGAGCGACTCGGCGGCCGTGATCTGCACGTGGTCGACCGAGGTGGCGTTCCACAGCGGCTCGAGGAAGGTGTTGGCGAAGCGCGTGACCAGCAGGTTCTGGACGCTCTCCTTGCCGAGGTAGTGGTCGATGCGGAAGATCTGCTGCTCCTCGAACACCGCGCCGACGGCGTCGTTGATGGCCAGCGCCGAGGCCAGGTCGTGGCCGAGCGGCTTCTCCAGCACCAGCCGCGACTGCGGGGTGACCATGCCGTGGCGGTCCAGCTGCTCGCTCACGGTGCCGAACAGCGAGGGGGCGATGGCGAGGTAGAAGACGCGGACCTTCTCGGCGTCGGGAAGCTGACGGGCCAGGGCGGGCCAGCTGCCGTCGTCGGCGATGTCGAGGCTGACGTGGGTCAGCCGGTCGACGAAGCGGTCGAGGACGGCCGCGTCGAGCTCCTCGGGCCGGACGAAGGAGGGCAGGTCACCGCGGATCTTGTCGCGGTAGCCGTCCTCGTCGAGGCCGGCGCGGGAGGTGGCCACGATGCGGGTGGTCGGGGGGAGCTGGCCGTCGCGGTCGCGCAGGTAGAGGGCGGGGAGCAGCTTGCGGACGGCGAGGTCGCCGGTGCCACCGAAGACGACGATGTCGGCTGCGGGGACGGGGGAAGGGCCGTGCGAGGGGGACATCAGGGTCTCTCTGGGATCGCTGGGTCGAGTCACCACCGTAGGGAGGGTTGTGCACGACTGCAAGCACAGTTAAGTACTTTGGCGGCAGAAATAGACCAGTGGAGACGTCCCCGGGTCGGTCCGATGGTTGAATGCGGGTCGTGACCCTGTCCGCGATCGTCGTCGTCCCCGGCGACACCGCGACCGCCGGCGAGGTGTTCTCGCTGGTGCGCGACGGGGTCGTGGCCACCCGCAGCGACATCGCCCGGCTGACCGGCCTCTCCCGCACCGCCGTCGCCGCGCGGGTGCAGGCGCTGATCGACGTCGGTCTCGTGGCCGAGGGCACCGACCCCGACCGGCCGCCGGCCTCGGGACGTCCGCCCGTCGTGCTGCGGCTCGACCGGACCGCCGGGGTGGTGCTGGCCGCGGCGATCGGGCGCAGCCGCACCCAGCTCGGCGTGTGCGACCTCGACGGGCAGGTGCTGCTGGCCCGCGACGTCGACCAGGAGGTCGGCCTGACCCCCGACGTGCTGATGCCCCGGGTGGTGGCGGCGCTCGGCGACCTGCTCGGCGAGCTCGGCCGCGACGCCGCCCAGGTGCGGGCCGTGGGGCTCAGCATCCCCGGCACGGTCGACACCGCCACCGGCGCCAGCCTCGACTCGCCGATCATGACCGGCTGGGACGGCGTCGCGCTGGCGCCGTACGTCGCGGAGCTCACCGCCGCGCCGGTCTTCGTCGACAACGACGCCAACGTGATGGCGCTCTCCGAGCGCCGCGGCCACCTCGAGGCCCACCGCGACCTGCTCTTCCTCAAGGCCTCCACCGGCATCGGCGTCGGCGTGGTCACCGGCGGCCGGCTGGCCCGCGGCGGGCTCGGCGCCGGCGGCGAGATCGGCCACACCAAGGTGCCGGCCGCGTCCGGGATGGCGTGCCGCTGCGGCGAGTCCGGCTGCCTGGAGGCGCTGGCCTCGGGCTGGGCGCTGGTGCAGGCCGCCCGCGAGGCGGGCCACGAGGTCTCCCACGTCCGGGACCTGGTGGCGCTCGCCGGTCGTGGCGACCCCGAGGCCCGCCACCTCGTGCGCGAGGCCGGCCGCCGCATCGGCGAGGTGCTGGCCGCGGCCGTCAACCTGCTCAACCCCGAGGCGGTGGTGGTGGGCGGCGACCTGGCCGGGGCCTACGACCCGTTCGTCGCGGGGCTGCGCGAGTCGCTCTACTCGCTGGCCACCGCGCTGGCCACCCGCGACCTCGTCATCGTCGCGCTCACCCACGGCGAGCGCTCGGGCGTGGTCGGCTGCGCCGCGCTGGCGCTGCGCGAGGTGCTCGACTCCACCGCCGTCGACCGGCTGCTCGCCGCCCGGGGAGCGTGACCCCCGGGCGCGACCCGGGTCGACCTCGGGACGTGAGCGTCGTGCGGAGCCGGCCCGGGGAGCGCTGGTGTCCCGAGGTGGGTCAGCCGAGCTCGGAGCGCACCAGGGTGAGCCGCTCGAGCAGCGACTCGAGGGCGACCTCGAACTCGGTCGCCGCGGCGTCGTGGGCCAGGTCGTGCCGTAGCCGCCACACCGTGGCGTGCCGGGACGCCTCGACGTCGTCGGCCAGGTGGTCGTCGACCACGTCGAGCGGCCCGACGTCGGCGCCGTGGGCGGAGACCTCGAGCAGCAGGGTGCCGAGCAGGAAGCTGGTGAAGGAGCGGTACGCCGCCACGGCCGCCTCGTCGCTGAACCCCTCCTCGAGCAGGCCCGAGAGGAAGGCGTCGACCCACTCCAGGCTGCGCAGCGGCGGTCGGAGCCAGGGCGCCTCGGGGGGACGGGAGGCGACGAGCGGGAACGCCTTGGGGTGGGCGAGCGCCACCCGGCGTACGCCGTGGGCGAGGCGCTGCAGGAAGTCCTGCCAGCCGTGGGTCGGGCTGTGGAGCACGTCGGGGTCCATGCGGAGGTCGCCGATCAGCAGCTCCACGACGCCGTCGAGGAGCTCCTCCTTGCCCGGCACGTAGCGGTAGAGCGACATCGCCTCGACCCCCACGCGGTGGCCGAGCCGGCGCATCGTCAGGCCGGCCAGGCCCTGCTCGTCGATGTGCGCGAGCGCGGCGGCGAGGATGCGGTCGCGGTCGAGGGCGACGCGGTCCGACGGGACGGCCTCCCCGGCCACGACGGCCGCGTCGGCGTCGGGCACGGGGTCGGGCGCGGGGTCCGGCACGGCGTCCGGCACCGGGGTCGTGCCTGGTGTCGCGTCCATCGCACCTCTTCCGTCACGGTGAGCGTAGCCGGGAGGGCCCTGGCTCCCGGGCGTGGCGTACGCTCGGTCGCACTTACAACGTAAGGCTGGCGCGCACGAGCAGGAGGACCGCCGCATGGAGGCCGAGAGCCGGACCTCGATCGACCTGGGGTCGCTGGCCCGCATCGCGGCGCTGGCCGTCGCGCAGACCGACGGGCTGGACCCGGTCGACGACCCGGCGGACGGCCCTCGCGGCGACGGCGCCGCCGTGGTCGAGGTGGACGCGGACGGCTCGCTGCGGGTCCGGCTGCGCGTCCACGGCCACTGGGGCACCTCGCTGCCCCGGGCGGCCTCGCGGCTGCGGCGCGAGGTGGTGCGGGTGACCGCCGCGATGACGGGGCTGCACGTCGCGCGCGTCGACGTCGAGGTGGTGGGACTCCTCGCTCCCGGCCCCACCGCGGCGCCGGCGCCGGCCCCGGCCGGGTCGCCGGTCCTCTAGGCGCCGAGCAGCGGCGGTCGCCGGAGGTGGTGGTCGGTGACGGTCTCCCACGCCGCGGCGAGCGCGAGCAGGTCGTCGTCGGCGCGCGGCCGCCCGAT
This sequence comes from Marmoricola sp. Leaf446, assembly GCF_001424755.1. Classification (GTDB taxonomy): domain Bacteria; phylum Actinomycetota; class Actinomycetes; order Propionibacteriales; family Nocardioidaceae; genus Marmoricola. The sequence goes on along the minus strand of NZ_LMRF01000005.1, from coordinate 287,834 downwards.
GACCTGCAGCCCCATCGGCAGGCCGTCGCCCGAGAAGCCCGCGGGCATCGCGAGCACCGGCGTGCCCAGGAGGGTGCCCAGGGCGCTGACCTCCATCCAGCGGTGGTAGGACGACATCGCCACCCCGGCCACCTCGCGCGGCCAGTCGAGGCGCGCGTCGAACGGCAGCACCTGGGCGGTGGGCAGCACCAGCAGGTCGACGTCCTCGAAGAGCCCCAGCACCCCGCGGTAGAGGTCGGTGCGCAGCTCGGAGGCCACCATCACGTCGTGGGCGGAGAGCGGGGGCCGGTCGCCGTCGCCGAGCAGGCCCTCCACCTCGAAGCGGGCCTCGGGCTTCATCCGGGCGCGCAGCACCGGGTCGGCGTACGTCGGGGCGAGGGCGGCCCCGGCGAGCCAGTGCCGCCACGGCAGCCAGGTGCGCCAGAGGTCCTCGGGCCCGCCGAACCGGCCGTGGGCCGGCAGCGCGGCCTCGACGACCTCCATCCCCAGCGCGGTGAACGACGGCAGCGCGCGGCCGCAGATCTCGAGCACCTCGGGCTCCATCGGCAGGTGGCCACCGAGGTCGCCCAGCCACCCCACCCGCACCGGCCGCCCCGCCGACCCTCGCCGGTCGAGCAGTCGCTCGGGTCGGCCGAGCCCGTCGAGACCCAGCGGGTCCCGCGCGTCCGGCCCGGCGAGGGTGCGGTGCAGCGCGGCGAGGTCGGCCGCGGTGCGGGCGACCGGCCCGTCGACCCCGCCGCGGGAGAGCCAGCTCTCGCCGTCGACCTGCGGCACCCGGCCGAGCGAGGGACGCAGGCCGTAGACGTCGTTCCACCCGGTCGGGTTGCGCAGCGAGCCGAAGAAGTCGCTGCCGTCGGCGACCGGCAGCATCCGCAGCGCCACGGCGACCGCCGCCCCGCCGCTGCTGCCGCCGGCGGTGCGGGACTGGTCCCAGGCGTTGAGCGTGGTCCCGTGCACGGCGTTGTGGGTGTGCGAGCCGAGCCCGAACTCCGGGGTGTTGGTCTTGCCGACCACGATGGCGCCGGCGGCCCGCAGCCGGGAGGCGACGAGCGAGTCGCTGGTCGCAGGAGGCGCGTCGGCGACGAAGCCGCGGCTGGTCGGGAGCCCCGCGACGTCGTTGAGGTCCTTGACCGCGACCGGCAGCCCGTGGAGCCAGCCCCGGGGCCGACCCGCCGCCAGCTCGGCGTCGGCCGCGGCGGCCTCGGCGAGCAGCTCCTCGCGGGGACGTCGGGCGACGACCGCGTTGACCACCGGGTCCAGCGCCTCGATCCGGTCGAGGTGGTCGGTCATCACCTCCACGCAGGAGGCCTCCCGGCGCCCGACGGCACCGGAGAGGTCGAGGGCGGAGAGGTCGGCGAGGCTCACGCGTCCGCCTCGTCGCCCTCCGGCGTCGGCGGCTCGACGTGGAGCGCGAGCCCCTCGTGCGGGGCGAGGGTGACGCTGAAGGCCATCAGGTCGTCGACCGTGCCCATCTCCACGCCGTCGGCGAGGTCCGTGACCAGTGAGCCCGGCACGAGGTGCTTGGAGCGCACCGTGCCCTGGACCTCCTCGGTCGAGAAGTTGAGCACCGTCACCTCGTGGCTGCCGTCGGCCAGCAGGTGCACCATCACGAGCATCCCGCGGTGGGAGACCGGCGGCACGTCGACCTGGGTGGCGGTCGCCACGCCCGAGGAGTCGCGCACGGCCAGCACCGTCTTGAGCTCGCGGGCGAACGACCCCGGCCGCTCGAGCTGCTCGGGGAGCGGGCCGTAGAGGCTGGTGCCCTGCGGCATGCCGGTGAAGCGGTCGTTCTCGCCGTACGCCATCAGGTCGTACGCCGCCCGGTGGATCCACCGCGTGTCACCGCCGCGCAGCAGCCCCCGCACCTGCTCCCGCGGCAGCGGGAGCATGCCGCACAGGTCCCAGCCCGAGAGCGCGAAGACGCCCGGCTGCCAGGCGTTGAACATCGCCAGCAGCAGGTGGGCCTGCTGGATCTCCTCCACGCACGCCGCGTCGATGTCGTCGAGGTCGGTGATGCCGAGCGAGGCGGCGATGATGCTGGCCGTCGTGGAGGCGATGCCGTTGGTGGTGAACACCGCGTTGTACGGCGCCGCCTCGCCCGTCAGCCGTTCCAGCAGGTCGGCTCGCACCGTCTCGGCGAGGTCGCCGCCGAGGATCGTGTCGCCGCGGAAGGTGTACTCGTCGTCCTTGTGCCGGGTGGCGAAGTGCACCAGCTCGTAGGTCAGCTCGTCGTGGTTCTGCAGCGCGTGCACCAGCCCGATCGGCGGCACGTCGTGCTCGAGGGAGAGGTTGAGCGTGAGCCGCAGGAACTCGGTGTCGGCGCAGGCCAGGGCGTGGTGGTAGGCCGGACGGTTGACGAAGTCGTAGGAAAGGTCCGCCCCCGCGCGCGAGGTCTCGCGGATGTCGTCGATGGTGAGGTTGAGCTCCTGGAAGGTGAAACCGCCGACCTTGCGGACCATGCTCGCGATCAGGTGGTTCGCCGCCTCCGAGAGCGGGTGCCCCTCGGACCACGCGGGCAGCCCCTCGGCGCCGATCTCCACGCCGAGGAAGCCGTTGGCGTCCAGCCGCAGCGCCCCCGAGCCGAGGTCGCCCAGGGAGTGCAGCGCGTCGCCGAACACCAGCCGCATGCCGGCGAAGGACGGGTCGAGCCAGTTGATCGAGGGCTGGCCCTCCTTGAAGTAGTGCAGGTAGACCCAGCGCCGCTCCACGCCGTCGGGACCGACCACCGCGGAGGTCACCGACCAGTTGGTGTCCTTGACCCCGGGGTCGTGGAAGATCACGCGCTGCAGCTGGCCGATGATGTAGCCCGCCTTGGCCAGGCGCTCCTCGGCCTCGGCGTCGAGGTTCTGCGAGTCGCGGCCGGGCTCGACGTCGGGCAGCAGGTGCCAGTCCTCGGGCTCGATCTGCACCATGTGGTAGATCCCGGGGTAGTCCTCGACCGCCATCTCGGCCAGCCGGAAGTCGGCGCCCTTGCCGGTGTGGCCCGGCACGATGTCGTCGATGATCGTGCCGCCGTGCTCGCCCGCGACCTCGCACATCGTGCGGAAGTCGTCCTCGGTGCCGAAGGCCGAGTCGATCTCGGTGCTGATCCGGTCGAAGTGACCGTCGACGCTCGGGGTGGGCTGCCAGCCGGTCAGCCCGCCGGCGCGCTTGACCGGCCCGGTGTGCAGCGCGTTGATGCCGATCTCCTCGAACACCTGCCACAGGTCGTCGTCGGCGAGCGTGCCGAGGAAGGAGTGGCCGGGCTTGGTCAGCATCGACAGCGGGTAGGCGGTGAACCACACGCCGGCGGTGCGGATCGCGGCGCGGGGGTCGGGCGTCGCGAACGGTCGCTGCCACATGCTGCCGCGGCCGCTGAACTGCCCGGCGATGGTGTTGGCGTCGCGCAGCATCGAGCCGCGCTGCAGCCACGCGACGTAGAACGGGTTGGTGCCCGTCGCCTCGCCGGTCCGGTCCTCACCGTGGGTCGGGCTGCCCTGCGGGCGCAGCCGCGCCCGCGGCTTGAGCGAGCGGGGTCGCGCGGGGAAGAACTGCTCGGAGTAGGTGATCTCCGAGGGCTCGTGCTCGGTCGACTCCGTGGGGTCGGTGCCGTCGGTCTCGGGACTGGTCGCAGGACTGGTCTGGGGGAGGTCGTCGGCCATGACGTTGATGTTTCCACGCCCGGCGGTTCTCAATCCCGCGGGTGGGCGGGCTGCGGGCCCCGGCCCCTCACCGGCGGTACGCCGGGGCGCGGGGTGGTCGGTCGGCCGCGGTGGTGGCGAGGAGCGGCAGCACCCGGGGCTCGATCAGCGTCGAGAGCACCATCACGCTCGTCGAGCGGACCACCGAGCCGCTGCGGTTGAGGTCGAGCAGCACGTCCTGCAGGCCCGCGTGGCTGGCGGCCGCGACGCGGCACAGCACGTCGGAGGTGCCGGTCGTCACGAACGCCTCGACCACCCCGGGGATGGCCAGCAGCTCCTCGCGCACGGAGTCGAGCGCGCCCTGGGCGATCTCGAGGGAGACGTACGCCGCGACGCCGAACCCCGCCGCCTCCAGCGACACCTGCGGGCTCCACCCGCGGACCACGCCCACCTCGGCCAGCCGGGCCAACCGGCTCTGCACCGTGGCGCGGGCGACCGAGAGCAGCCGCGACAGCTCGAGGTCACCGGCGCGGGGGTGGTCCCGCAGCGCCTCCAGCAGGGCGAGGTCGAGGGCGTCGAGCGGGTGGGTCATGCGTGCAGCCTAGACGCGTCCGACTGGTCAACCTGACCAGTCGCACCGTCAGCCGTCCGGCCAGAACCGGCAACCTGCTCAGCCCGGCACGCGCAGGTTGAGGAGCAGGCGACCGGGGTCCAGCATCGGCCCCATGACCCTGGAGCAGACCCTCACCGACGCAGAGCGCCTCGCCGACCTCGACCTGGGCACGCTGCAGCAGCTCGTCGGTCTCGTGGAGCACGACGCCGCCGCCGACCCCTTCCCCGTCGTGGGCTGGGACGCCGTGGTGTGGGCGGTCGGCAACGCCACCCAGACCGCCCACTTCTTCACCTCCGCCTTCGGGATGCGGCTGGTCGCCTACTCCGGCCCCGAGACCGGCAACCGCGACCACCACTCGTTCGTGCTGGAGAGTGGCGCGGTGCGGTTCGTCGTCAACGGCGGCGTCGCACCCGGCTCCCCGGTGGTCGCCCACCACGCCCGCCACGGCGACGGCGTCACCGACATTGCCCTCGAGGTGGTCGACGTCGACCGCTGCGTGGCGCACGCCCGGGCGCAGGGCGCCGTGATCCTCGAGGAGCCGCACGACCTGACCGACGAGCACGGCACGGTCCGCCGGGCCGCCGTCGCGACGTACGGCGAGACGCGGCACACGCTCGTCGACCGCAGCCGCTACACCGGCCCCTACCTCCCGGGGTACGTCGAGCGCACCTCCACCTACGTCCAGCGCGAGGGGGCCCCGAAGCGGCTGTTCCAGGCGCTCGACCACGTGGTCGGCAACGTCGAGCTCGGCCACATGGACGAGTGGGTCGACTTCTACCGCCGCGTCATGGGCTTCACCAACATGGCGGAGTTCATCGGCGACGACATCGCCACCGACTACTCCGCGCTGATGAGCAAGGTCGTCGCCAACGGCAACCACCGGGTGAAGTTCCCGCTCAACGAGCCCGCGGTGGCGGCGCGGAAGAGCCAGATCGACGAGTACCTCGAGTTCTACGACGGCCCCGGCGCCCAGCACCTGGCGCTCGCCACCAACGACATCCTGCGCACCGTCGACGCGCTGCGCGAGGAGGGGATCGAGTTCCTGGCCACGCCCGACAGCTACTACGAGGACCCCGAGCTGCGGAGGCGGATCGGCGAGGTCCGGGTGCCGATCGAGGAGCTGCAGCGCCGCGGCATCCTGGTCGACCGCGACGAGGACGGCTACCTGCTCCAGATCTTCACCAGGCCGATCGGCGACCGCCCCACGGTGTTCTTCGAGCTGATCGAGCGCCACGGCTCGCTCGGGTTCGGCAAGGGCAACTTCAAGGCGCTCTTCGAGGCCATCGAGCGCGAGCAGGAGAAGCGCGGCAACTTCTGAGGCTGGTCCGCGGCACGACCGTGTGGACTCCTGGTCCCCCGGTGACGAGGAGTCCACACGGACCCTGTCCGCCGCGGTCGTCCACAGATCCGTCGTCCCCCTGGCCCGCGCCCTCGGCGGCCCCGATCCTCGACCGGTGCCCCACCCGCTCCCGCCCGAGGTCGTCGCGCTGCTCCGCCAGCAGGACGGCGTGGTGTCGCGGCGCCAGCTGCTGGGTCTCGGCGTGGGCGATCCATGCATGCGCACGTGGCTGCGCCGCAAGGAGCTCTGCTCGCTGCTGCCCGGGGTGTACGTCGACCACACCGGCCCACCGTCGTGGCGGCAGCGTGCGTGGGGCGCGGTGCTGTACGCCGCCCCGGCGGTGCTGCAGGGCCCGTCGGCGCTGCGGGCCGAGTCCGGGCCGGGACGGCGCGACCACGACGACGCGGGCCCGGTGCAGGTCCTGGTCGGCGCCGGCCGCACCGTGCGCGATCAGCCGGGCGTCCGCGTCCACCGGACCCGGCGGCTCGAGGAGGTGGCGCGGTGGCACGTCTCCCCGCCCAGGTGCCGGGTCGAGGATGCCGTGCTCGACGTCGCGTCGGTCGCACGCGACGACTTCGCGGCGTACGCCGTGCTCGCCCGCGCTGTCGGGGCCCGGCTGACGACACCGCTGCGACTGCAGCGAGCGATCGTGGCTCGCGGGCGGATCCCGCGGCGGGCGTTCCTCGTCGCGGCCCTCGACGACCTCGTCGAGGGGGCGTGCTCGGTGATCGAGCGGGCCTACCTCCGCGACGTCGAGCGGGCCCACGGTCTGCCGCGGGGCGACCGCCAGGTGCGGGGCTCCTCGCGAGGGCCGGTCTTCCGCGACGTGCACCACCGCCGCTTCGGCGTCACCGTCGAGCTCGACGGCCGGGCCGACCACACCGACGTCGAGGACCGCGACACCGACCTCGACCGCGACCTGGACGCCGTGGCGTACGGCGAGACCGCGGTCACCCTCCGGCTCGGCTGGGGCCAGACGGTCGGCCGTCCCTGCCGCACCGCCGTCCGGGTTGCCCGGGTGCTGCAGGCGCGTGGGTGGGACGGCGAACCGGTACGTTGCCCCGACTGTCCGTGACCGTGTGGACTCCTCGCCACCAGGTGACCAGGAGTCCACACGGTCGGCCCAAGGTCGGTCGGCGCCGGGTCGGTCGGCGCGACCACGGGCCGCCGCCCCTAGGCTCTGGCCGCGTGAGCGAGACGAGCCCCGCCCCGACCGAGATCCCGTGGTGGCACGCGGGGGTGGTCTACCAGGTCTATCCCCGCAGCTTCGCCGACAGCGACGGCGACGGCGTCGGTGACCTGGGCGGGGTGATCCAGCACCTGGACCACCTCGAGCGGCTGGGGGTCGACGCGATCTGGCTGAGCCCGGTCTACGCCTCGCCGATGGTGGACATGGGCTACGACATCAGCGACTACCAGGACATCGCCCCCGAGCTCGGGACCCTGGAGCAGATGGACGACCTGGTCGCGCAGGCGCACGCCCGCGGCATCCGGATCGTGATGGACCTCGTGGTCAACCACACCAGCGACCAGCACCCGTGGTTCGTCGAGAGCCGCTCGAGCACGGACAACCCCAAGCGCGACTGGTACTGGTGGCGCGACCGGCCCACCAACTGGGGCTCGGCCTTCTCCGGCCCGGCGTGGACCCTCGACGAGACCACCGGCCAGCACTACCTGCACCTGTTCGCGCCCGAGCAGCCCGACCTCAACTGGGAGAACCCCGAGGTCCGCGAGGCGGTCCACGCGATGATGCGCTGGTGGCTCGACCGCGGGGTCGACGGCTTCCGGATGGACGTCATCAACATGATCTCCAAGCGGCTCGTCGACGGCGAGCTGCACGACTCCCCGCTGGGGAAGGAGCACCCCGGCACGCCCGGCGGCATCGACGTGTCGGCGTACGGCGACCCGGCCCCGCACGTGATGAACGGGCCCCGCATCCACGAGTTCCTCGCCGAGATGCGGCGCGAGGTGTTCGAGGGCCGGCTGACCGCCTTCGGCGAGACCCCCGTGACGATCGGGGAGACGCCGGTGACGACCGTGGAGCACGGCCGGCTCTACACCGATCCCGCGCGCGGCGAGCTCGACATGGTCTTCACCTTCGAGCACGTCGACCTCGACTCCGGGCCGGGCGGCAAGTGGGACGTCGTGCCCCTGCCGCTCCCGCGCCTGAAGGCCGTGCTCGACGACTGGCAGCGCGGCCTGGCCGACGCGGGCTGGAACAGCCTCTACTGGAGCAACCACGACCAGCCCCGCCCGGTGAGCCGCTTCGGCGACGACTCCCCGGAGCACCGCACCGCCTCCGCCACCGCGCTGGCGACCGTCCTGCAGCTGCACCGCGGCACGGCCTTCGTCTACCAGGGCGAGGAGATCGGCATGGCCGACTCCGCGTGGGCGGGCGTCGAGCACTTCCGCGACCTGGAGTCGGTCAACCACTTCCACCAGGCGGTCGCCGCGGGCGAGGACGCCGAGCAGGTGATGGCGGCACTGCGGCGCAAGAGCCGCGACAACGCTCGTACGCCGGTCCAGTGGGACGCCTCGGCGCACGCCGGGTTCACCACCGGCGAGCCGTGGCTGCCGGTCAACCCCGACCACGTCGAGGTCAACGTCGCCGCGCAGGAGGACGACCCGACCTCGGTGCTGGCGCACTACCGCCGCCTGATCGCGCTGCGCCACGACGAGCCGGTGGTGGCCCGGGGTGACTTCACCATGCTGGTGCCCGACCACGAGCGGCTCTACGCCTTCACCCGCGAGCACGACGGCGTGACGCTGACCGTCGTGGCCAACCTCTCGAGCGACGGGCCGCTCGACCCGGTGACCGAGGGCGTGCCCGTGCCCGACGGTGCCGAGGTCGTGCTCAGCAACGAGCCGGACGCCGGGGCGAGCGACCCGCTCGGCCCGTGGGGCGCCCNCGTGTGCCTGAGCACGCGCCGGAGCGCGTCGTCAGGCACACGACTCGGCAGGACTCAGGGGTTCTGCTTGCGCAGCTCCTCGACGACCTGGCGCAGGCCCTCGTCGTTGACGCGGGTGAGCTCGCCCAGCACCTGCTCGAGCAGCTCGTTGGTGCGGACCAGCTGGTCCTGGAGGGCTCCGATGCCGGAGAGGGCGTTGAGCATGTCAGCTTCCTTCGGTGGGGGTGCGGGGGACGGGGACGTGCTGCTCCTCGAGCGCGGCCTCACGCTCGTCGCGGCGGCGTACGACCACGACGGTGGCGGCGAGCGCGGCGACCGGTCCCAGCAGCAGCGCCAGGAACATCACCCACTCGACGGCGTGCAGCGCCCCGAGGTGGAGCGGGGTCACGCGGCGGTCCGGGCGCGGGTCGCGTCGCGGTGACGGGAGGACGCGAGCCGGTGGTAGCGCGAGACGCCCCAGCCCAGCGCCAGCACGAGCACCGCGGAGCAGAGCAGCACCACGAGACCGGCGACGGTCCACAGCCAGGCCGGGATGTCGTCGTCGAGCTCGCGCTGCAGGATCGACTTCTCGTCGGTGAAGGAGCGGGTGGCGTCGCGAGCGGCGACGACGTCCTCGCCCAGCGCCTCGTCGGAGGGCAGGAAGACCGGCAGCGCCGAGATGTCGCGCCCGTCCTGCAGCCGCACCATCGTCTTCCAGGTGCCGCCCACGGGCATCGGCTCGGTGGTCTCCCAGACCGTGGGCGAGACCTCGCGCAGCGGCGCGACGTGCAGGCCCTCCGAGCCGCCGCCCTGCCAGGCGGTGATGGTCAGCCAGGCGGGCTCCTCGCCGGTGACGGGAGGGCGGTCGAAGCGGACGGTCGCGTCGGTGGTGGCGGCCTCGCCACGTGACGCAGCGGAGAGGTCCAGCGAGGCGGTGAGGTCGTCGGGCCGGGTGGTGCGCAGGCCGTCGACCACGCCGGCGGCGATCGCCAGCACGGCGGCCGCGAACAGCACCCGCACGAGCGTACGACGCGGCAGCGTGCCCTCCAGGCCCATCACCAGCAGGGCGCCGAGCACGCCGCCGGCCACGCCGCCGACGACCGCGAGCAGCACGCCCTCGAGGATGATGTCGCTGGTCCACGGCAGCGGGAACACCAGCTGGGTCCAGGCGAGCTCGCCGGCGAACCCGACCGTGCCGATGAGCAGTCCCGAGACGACGCCGAGCCGCAGCGGGCGACGGGCCACCACCAGGGCGGCGGCCTCGACGCACAGCGCCTCGACGACGTAGAGCGGGATCGCCGACCACAGCTCGCCGATCACCCACGGGCCGACGACGACGCTGACGCCGCCGCGCACGAGCACGTAGAAGCCGACCGCGGCCAGCGCGCCACCGCGGCCCAGCCACAGCCGGGCGGTCACCAGCGTGAGACCGGCGGCGACCGCGATCAGCAGCGGGTGCAGCACGAGCCGGAACTGCGGGACGCCGAAGTCCCACTCGGCCTGGAAGACCGAGAGCCCGATGAGCATGCCGCCGGTGACGCCGACCCGCATCAGGTAGCGGCGGCGACGCAGCGAGCCGTCCGGCACCGCGGCGCGGTCGGTGCCCTCCTCGAGCAGCACCGCCATGGCCACCAGGGACAGCCCGGCGCCGCCGATGAGCATCAGGTGGGTCGGGCCCCAGAGCGTGACGTCCTGGCCGAAGAGCCGGTGCCAGACGTCGTCGAGCGGGAAGCCGAGCAGGGCGTAGGCGCCGGCACCGGTGAGCAGCACGCCGCCGACCGGCATCCGCCAGCGGCGCGAGACGCGCAGCGCGGCGGGGCCGGCCTGCTCGGCGGTGGGCAGGGCGCAGGCGATCGCGCCGGAGGCGCTGAGGCCGAACAGGCCCAGCAGGATCGGGTAGTGCGCCGGGTTGGCCAGCGGCCCCTCGTCGCGCCCCACCCCGATGTGCAGGGCGATGTCCCAGTACATCCCCAGCAGCGCGGTGATGAGCGAGACCATCGCCAGCATCAGCGGCAGGGTCGACCAACCGGCCACGCCGCGGAACGCGGGCAGCCGCTCGAACCACGCCACGAGGCGGGCGAAGAACCGGTTGCGGCCGGTGCGGTGGCCGACCAGGGCCCAGCCCAGGAGGGCGCTCAGCACCACGACCACGCCCGTGGCGAGCACCACCTGGTCGAGCGGGGCGGCGCCGGCGGGGCGAGTCTCGCCGGCAGCGAGGGGGAGGGCCGTGCTCAACCATGACATATTTCGATGTAACACCAACGGATGGCACATGCGCAAGGGCTAGGCTGCGTGCCGTGGGCGACACCGAGGAGGCGAGCGGGTCCGAGGGGTCCGAGGACGGCTTCGTGATCGAGGAGCTCTCCCGCCGCACCGGGCTGACCGTCCGCTCGCTGCGCAGCTACCAGACCCAGAAGCTGCTGCCGCCGCCCTCGGTGCGCGGCCGCACCGGCTTCTACGGCGAGCAGCACGTCGCCCGGATCGAGCTGATCAAGGACCTGCAGAGCCAGGGCCTCAAGCTCAGCAGCATCGCTCGCATGGTCGACGGCCAGTCCGGCTCCGAGGCCGACCTGCTGCGGTTCACCCGCACCGTCACCAACCTGTTCGGCGAGCGGCGCGGCGCCTTCACCTCCGCCGAGGAGCTGATGGAGCGCTTCCAGGTCACCGAGGACGACGCGCCTACGATCATCGTCAAGGCGATGGAGCTCGGGCTGGTGCAGGACGTCGGCGACGGCACCTTCGAGGAGCTCTCCCCGGAGCTGCTGAGCGCCGGCGAGCGGGCGGTGCGGGTGCTGCGGCTCGACGCCGCCGGCGCACTGCGCGTCCTGGAGACGCTGCGTAGGCAGGCCGACGCCGTCGCCGACACCTACCTCGACCTGTTCATCGAGCGGGTCTGGTCGCCGTTCGTGGAGGCCGGCCGGCCCGCGGAGCAGTGGAGCGAGGTCGAGGCGGCGCTGCTCGACGTGCGCGCCCTGGCGACCGAGGCCCTGGTCAGCACCTTCGAGCTGGTGATGTCCGACCGGGTCGCCGAGGTCTTCGACCGCGAGGTCGTGCGGGGCGAGGCCCGGCCCCGGCGACGCGGGCGGGGCCGCTGATGCGCGCGGTCCGCTACGGCGCCTACGGCGCGACGCCCGAGCTGGTCGACCTGCCCGCCCCCGACTGCCCCGCCGACGGCGTGCTGGTGCGGGTCGAGGCGACCGGGGTGTGCCGTTCGGACTGGCACGCCTGGCGCGGCCACGACCCTGTGCCGCTGCCGATGGTGCCCGGCCACGAGCTGGCCGGCGTCGTCGCCGAGGTGGGTCCGGACGCCTTCTCCTCGGTCGGGTCCGTCGGGGCCGCGGGGGCCTGCTTCGAGGTCGGCGACCGGGTGACGGTGCCGTTCGTGGTCGGCTGCGGCCGGTGCCGGTGGTGCCGCGCGGGCGAGCAGCAGGTCTGCCCCGACCAGCAGCAGCCCGGCTTCACCTACGCCGGCTCCTGGGCCGAGCTGGTCGCCGTGCCCGCCGCGGCGGCCAACCTGGTCCGGCTGCCCGACGGCGTCGACACCGTCACCGCCGCGACGCTCGGCTGCCGCTACGCCACGGCGTTCCGCGCGCTGCGCGTGCATGGCCAGGTGACGGCCGGTCAGTGGGTCGCCGTCCACGGCTGCGGCGGGGTGGGGCTCTCGGCGGTGCAGATCGCGCGGGCGCTGGGCGCCCACGTGGTCGCGATCGACCCGTCGGCCGACGCGCGGCGTCTCGCCGTCGAGCTCGGCGCGCACGTGGTCGTCGACCCGGCGGAGACCGACGCCGCGGCCTACGTCCAGGACGTGGCGGGGGGCGCCGACGTCTCGCTCGACTGCGTCGGCGCGGCCGCGACCGCCCGCGCCTCCGTGGCGGGGCTGCGGCCACGCGGGCGGCACGTCCAGGTCGGGCTGCTGCTCGGCGACGCCGCGCGCGACGCGATCCCGATGGGCCTCGTCGTCGCCCGCGAGCTGAGCGTCCACGGCTCGCACGGCATGCCCTCGGGCGGGTACGCCGAGCTGCTCGACCTCGTCGCCGCGGGCACCCTGGACCCCCGCCGCCTCGTCACTCGCGTCGTCGACCTCGCCGAGGGACCGGCCGCGCTCGCCGCCCTGGACGACCCGTCGGCGGCCGTCGGCATCACCGTCCTGCGCCCCTGACGGGGCCGGGGGGCTAGCGGGGGGCGACCAGGAGGGGCTGGGCGACGGCGGCGACGAGGCCCTGGCGGTCGGCGAGGGTGGCCTGGGCGAGGCCGCGGCCGTGCGGGCCGATGGTGCTGCGGGCGTCGAACCACAGCCACTCCTCGGCCGGCTCGCGGAGCACCGTGACCGACAGCGTCGGCGGGATGAAGAGCCACTCGGCCAGCGGGAGCTCGCCCGACAGGCCGTTGGCGGAGTCGGCGACGACGAGCAGCCGGCTCACCGGGGAGGTCTCGAGGCCCTCGACGAGCGGGATCCGGACGCGGGCCCAGAGCGCGGCCGGGCCGGGAGCGGCGTACCCGCCCTCGACGAAGCGCCAGTCGACGGCCCGGCCGTAGCCCCACTCCGGCGAGGTGCCGGGGAAGAACTCCTGCGGCTGCTCGTCGGGCAGGGGCGGCAGCTCCGGCGCCGGGGCGGCCTGCTCGCGGGTGGCGTCGGGGGAGGTGACGATGCGCCAGGCCGTGGCCGAGACCGCCACCCGGTCGCCGACGGTCAGGCTGGCCTCGACCAGCTCCACCCGTCGCCCCGGCCGTACGACGCGCGAGGCCGCCCGCATCCGACCCTGGGGGATGCCGCCCAGCATGTCGACGGTGATCCGGGCGATGCCCGTGCCGGACCCGCCACCGGGGGTCTGCTCGATCACGTGGGCCAGCAGCGCGGCGGGCGGCCCGCCGTGCTGCAGCGACTCGTCCCAGGGGCTCGAGGTCGCCGTCGTGGACTCGAACTCGTGCTCGTCGACCTGGGTGTAGAAGGCGCTGGGCTGATCCACGGCTGTCCTCTTCGGGGTGAAAGTCCGGTTGTTGGGTACGTCACGTCATGGTCGTGGTTTCAACCACCGGCCGTGTTGGACGTTCTTCCTACCAGGAGGTGCTCCGTGAGCACTGGACCGTGTCGTCCCGTGACCCACCCGTGAACGGCCTCGTGCTCCACGTCGACGCCGCCGGCCTCGTGGCCGTGGCCCGCCTGATCGGCGACGGCCTGCGTGACGTCGGCCGCGAGGTCGGCCGGGTCCCCGCCCTGCTGGTGCGTCGGCACTAGACCGCGCCACCTCATCGGGTGGTCTCGCCCGAATTTCCGGACAAACCGGTCCGGAAACCGCCGCGCGGACCACATAATCCTCGGGTGAGGTCCCCGTCGCGCGAGGTGTCGCGCCTGCTGGTCTGGCTGGCGCTCTACGTCGCCGCCGGCGTGCTCGGGCGCCTGACCATCATCGACGGCCACGCCCTCAGCCTCGTCTGGCCGGCGGCCGGTGTCGGGGCGCTGTGGCTGGCCACCAGCACCCGGCGACGGCTGCCCGTCGACCTCGCCGTGCTCGGCGCCGCGGTCTTCGGCGTCAACGCCGCCACGGGTGCCCCGCCGGCGCTGGCGACGGTGTTCGTGGCGACCAACCTGCTCCAGGCGGCGCTCTTCGTCCTGGTGGTCCGGCGGCTGCGCCCCGACCTCCACTCCTTCGGTGGCACCCGGACGCCGGGCAACCTCGCCGACCTCGGCGCGATCACGGGCAGCGCCGCGCTGGCGTGCCTGGTCGCCGCGGGGCTGGGCCACGTCGGGCTGGGGCTGCTCGACCAGGACCTCGGCTGGATGAGCTTCTCGGTGTGGTGGGGCCGCAACCTGGCCGGCATCCTCACCGTCGGCGTGCTGGGACTGCTGGTCCTCGCGCGGGCCGACGACGTCGCGGGGAGGCGGCCCCCGTCCCGGCGTACGACGGTGGACGCGGTCGCGCTGACGGCGATGTCGGTGGCCCTCGTGCTGCTCGTCTTCGGCCGGGTCGAGGCCCCGCCGGTCGGCTTCCTGCTGCTGTTCGCGACCGTGCTGGCCGGCGTCCGGCTGGGCCCGGTCGGCGTGGTGCTCCACGGGCTGGGCACCGGCGGCGCGGCGATCGCCTTCACCCTGGCCGGCCGCGGCCCCTTCGCCGGGGTCCTCGACCTGGCCGAGCGGGCGCTCTACGCCCAGGTGTTCGTCTCCATGACCGTCCTGACCGGGCTGGTGCTCGCCTTCAGCCGGGCCGAGCGCAACCGGGCGCTGGCCGACCTGCGGGCGCTGCAGGCCGAGACGGCCGACCGGGCCCAGCTCTTCGGCGCGGTGCTCGAGCACATGCGCGAGGGCGTCGTGGTGACCGACGCCGACGGGGAGTTCCTGCTGCGCAACCCGGCGGGCCGGGTGCTGCTGGGCGAGGCCGACGGCGACTCGACGCGGGTCCAGGACCCGGCGTTCTACGACCTGCGCCACGCCGACGGCCGACCGGTGCTCGACGACGAGCGCCCGTTCCGGCTCGCCGTGCAGGGCCACCAGGTCCTGGCCGACTACCTGCTGCGTCCCCGCGACGGGCGCGAGCCGCTCGTGCTGGAGGTGGCGGCCTCACCGCTGCCGCCGGCCGACCCGGCCGACCCGCAGCGCCGGGCGATCATCACCTACCGCGACGTCACCGCGCTGCGCCACGACCGCGACGCCCTCGCGGCCTTCAGCGGCGTGGTGGCCCACGACCTCAAGCGGCCCCTCACCGTGATCAACGGCTGGTCCGAGGCCCTGGCCGAGGAGTTCCGCGACGGTGCGGTGGCGCCCGAGGACGGGCTGCGGATGCTCGACCGGGTCAGCGGCGCGGCGCTGCAGATGGGTCGCTTCATCGACGACCTGCTCAGCTACACCGTGGTGCGCGACGCCCCCGTGCAGCAGGTCGACGTCGACCTCTCGCGCGCGGCCGACGAGGCCGCCACCGCCTTCCGCGAGCGCGAGAACCGGCCCCAGGTCTACGTCCAGACCGGGCTGCACGCCCTCGCGGACCCGGTGATGGTGCGGCAGATCCTCGACAACCTGATCGGCAACGCCACCAAGTACGTCGCCCCGGGGGTGCGCCCCCGCGTGCAGGTGCGCGGCCGCGAGGACGTCGACTGGACCGTCCTGACCGTCACCGACAACGGCATCGGCATCCCCGCCGAGCAGCGCGAGCAGGTCTTCGAGACCTTCCACCGCGCCCACGGCGACGCCTACCGCGGCACCGGTCTGGGCCTGGCCATCGTGCGGCGCGCGGTGGAGCGCTGCGGGGGCACGGTGTCGGTGCGCGAGAACCCCGGCGGCGGCAGCGTCTTCGAGGTCCGGCTGCCCGCGGCACCGCTCACCGAGGTGGTCGAGGCGCCCCGGGAGCCGGGGCGGTGGTCCGCCCCGACCCCGACGGGGTAGGTTCCCGGGACACGTGAGCCGTGCGCGAGCGCGGCGACCATGACCAGGGACGGTGACGTGGCCACACCCGAGCAGGACGAGACGGTCGTCCCCGTCTTCTTCCTCTCCGACAGCACCGGCATCAGCGCGGAGACGATGGGCAACGCCCTGCTCATCCAGTTCCCCGACCTGCTCTTCGACCGGACGCTGATCCCCTTCATCTCCTCGGTCGAGGACGCCCGCCGCGTGGTGGCCCAGCTCGACGAGGCCATGGACGGGCCGGTGACCCCCCTGGTGTTCAGCACCGCCGCCGAGGACGCCGTGCGCCAGGAGCTGCAGCGCACCCGCGCGCCCCTCATCGACTTCTTCGAGCTGCACATGGGTCGCGTCGAGGAGGTGCTCGGCCAGCGCGGCGTACGCCAGCCCGCCCGGCTGCACGGCGTCGGCGACATCAAGCGCTACAACAACCGGATGGCGGCCATCGAGTTCACCATCGAGCACGACGACGGCCAGAGCGTGCGGATGCTGGAGAAGGCCGACGTGATCCTGCTGGCGCCCTCGCGGTGCGGCAAGACGCCCACGAGCATGTACCTCGCCCTCCAGCACGGCCTGTTCGTGGCCAACTACCCCCTGGTCGACGAGGACCTCGAGAGCAGCGACCTGCCCGACCCGGTCCGCGAGCACGTCGAGCGCTGCTTCGGGCTGGTCACCAACGTCGACCGCCTCAGCCGGGTGCGCGGCGAGCGTCGCCCGGGCTCGCGCTACTCCTCGCCCGAGCAGTGCCGCTGGGAGCTGCGCCGCGCGCAGCAGCTCTTCGACGCGCACCGCGTGCCCACCGTCGACTCCTCGGCCCGCTCGGTCGAGGAGATCTCCACCGTCATCATCCAGCAGCTGGTCCGCACGCGCGGCCGCACCCGTCCCGCGTCGAACCGCTGACGCCCCACCCGAGGAGCACCCCCATGTCCGACCAGACCCCGGCCCCCAACGTCCGCTGGTTCTCCGACCTCGGCATGGACGACCTCGACCAGGTGGGCGGCAAGAACGCCTCGCTCGGCGAGATGGTCTCCCACCTGACCGACCTCGGCGTCGCGGTGCCCAACGGCTTCGCCACCACCGCCGACGCGTTCGTGCGCTTCCTCGAGGTCGACGGGCTCGCCAAGCGCATCGAGGAGCGGATCAAGGACCTCGACACCGACGACACCCGGGCGCTGGCCGAGGCCGGTCGCGAGGTCCGCGGCTGGATCAACGAGCACCCCTTCCCCGAGGACCTCGAGAGCCAGGTGCGCGAGGCCTACGACGTGCTGGTGGAGGAGTCCGCCGGATCGGCCGAGCCGTCGTTCGCCGTACGCTCCTCGGCCACCGCGGAGGACCTGCCCGACGCCTCCTTCGCCGGCCAGCAGGAGACCTTCCTCAACGTCAAGGGCATCGAGGCGATCCTGCAGTCGGTGCGCGAGGTCTACGCCTCGCTCTACAACGACCGCGCCATCAGCTACCGCGTCCACCACGGCTTCGCCCACGCCGACGTCGGCATCTCCGCCGGCGTGCAGAAGATGGTGCGCTCCGACGTCGGCTCCTCGGGCGTCATGTTCACCATGGACACCGAGTCGGGCTTCCGCGACGCGGTCTTCGTGACCTCGGCCTTCGGCCTGGGCGAGGGCGTCGTGCAGGGCGCGGTCAACCCCGACGAGTGGTACGTCTACAAGCCCGCGCTGCGCGAGGGCCGGCCGGCCGTGCTCAAGCGCGGGGTGGGCGGCAAGGCGACCAAGATGGTCTACACCGAGGACCCCGCCGTGGGCCGTACGACGGAGTTCGTCGACGTCGACCCGGCCGACTCCCGCCTGCTCAGCCTCACCGACGCCGAGGTCGAGGAGCTGGCCCGGCACGCGCTCACCATCGAGGACCACTACGGCCGGCCGATGGACATCGAGTGGGCCAAGGACGGCGTCGAGGGCGGGCTCTACATCCTCCAGGCGCGACCCGAGACGGTGCAGTCGCGCTCGACCGGCACGCTGGAGCGCTTCAAGATCTCCCGCCAGGTCACCCAGGGCGCCGAGGTCGTCGTCGAGGGCCGCGCCATCGGCCAGAAGATCGGCGCCGGTGCGGTGCGGGTGATGTCCTCGATCGACCAGATGCACGAGTTCGTCGAGGGCGAGGTGCTCGTCGCCGACATGACCGACCCCGACTGGGAGCCGATCATGAAGCGCGCCTCGGCCATCGTCACCAACCGCGGCGGCCGCACCTGCCACGCCGCCATCATCGCCCGCGAGCTCGGCATCCCCGCCGTCGTCGGCACCCGCAGCGGCACCAAGGACATGGCCGACGGCCGCGAGGTCACCGTCTCCTGCGCCGAGGGCGACACCGGCATGGTCTACGACGGCCTGCTCGACTTCGACGTCGAGCGCACCGAGCTCGACTCGATGCCGGACGTGCCGGTCAAGATCATGATGAACGTCGGCACCCCCGACCAGGCGTTCTCGTTCGCGCAGCTGCCGAACCGCGGCGTGGGCCTGGCCCGGTTGGAGTTCATCATCAACCGCCAGATCGGCATCCACCCCAAGGCGCTGCTCGAGCTCGAGGCCGGGGGCGAGGACCTGCCGGCCGAGCTGCGCTCGGAGGTCGAGGAGATCATCGCGGCGTACCCCTCGCCCCGCGACTTCTTCGTGCAGCGGGTCGCCGAGGGCGTCTCGATGCTGGCCGCGGCCTTCGCGCCCGAGCCGGTGATCGTGCGGATGAGCGACTTCAAGTCCAACGAGTACGCCAACCTCGTCGGCGGCACCCGCTACGAACCCGACGAGGAGAACCCGATGATCGGCTACCGCGGCGCCTCGCGGTACCTCTCCGAGGAGTTCGCCGACTGCTTCGAGATGGAGTGCGCGGCGCTCAAGCACGTGCGCGACGAGATGGGCCTGACCAACGTCAAGATCATGATCCCGTTCGTGCGCACCGTGGCCGAGGCCAAGGGCGTCATCGACCTGCTCGGCACCCACGGGCTGGTGCGCGGCGAGAACGACCTGCAGGTCGTGATGATGTGCGAGGTGCCCTCCAACGCGGTCATCCCCGAGGCGTTCCTCGAGCACTTCGACGGCTTCTCGATCGGCTCCAACGACCTCACCCAGCTCACCCTGGGCGTCGACCGCGACTCCTCGCTGGTGGCGAGCTCCTTCGACGAGCGCGACCCGGCCGTCAAGGTCCTGCTCGAGAAGGCGATCAAGGCCTGCCGCGACCTCGACAAGTACGTCGGCATCTGCGGCCAGGGCCCCTCGGACCACCCCGACCTCGCCGACTGGCTGGTCGAGCAGGGCATCGAGTCGATGAGCCTCAACCCCGACACCGTCGTCGACACCTGGCTCCGGCTCGGCAAGCAGGCGGCCGAGCGGGGGTAGGTCGGCGGCGTCGCCCGGCGTCGCCCGGCGTCGCCTGGCGTGGCCCGAGTTCCATGTAACGCGGAGTTAATGATTCTGAACAAGGGTCGTACGGCGCACTCGGGCACCACAGCACCGCACCAGATGGGCGCCGCCGCGATGCGCGGGCCGTACGGCGGCGCCGACCACCCGTCTGGGACGCTGACCGGCGTGAGCGGACGCGACGTACGAGCCGTGCTGTGGGACATGGACGGCACCCTGGTCGACTCGTCGGCGATCGTGCCGGACGCGTTCGTCGCGACGGTGCTGGCGCTCGGCGGGCCGCGGATGACGCGCGACGAGGTGGTGGCCTACTACGACGCCGGCGCGCCCCACGTGATGCTGGGGATGATGCTCGACCGGGAGCCCGACCCGGCGCTGGGCGAGCGCTACCACGCGACGCTGGCCGAGGTCGGGAGCGGCGTACGCGTGCACGACGGGGTGGCCGAGGTGCTGGCCGAGCTGCACGGGCGCGGCGTGCCGATGGGCGTGTTCACCGGCAACAGCGCGCGGGCCGCGGCGATCCTGCTGGAGGCGGCCGGGCTGCGTGGCTGGTTCGAAGTGGTCGTCGGTGGCGACCAGGTCGAGCGGCCCAAGCCCGCGCCCGACGGCGTGCTGCGGGTGGCGCAGGAGCTCGGGGTGGACCCGGCGGGGTGCGTGTATGTCGGCGACTCGCCCCTCGACGTCGGCGCCGCCCGCGACGCAGGCGCCGTGCCGCTGGCCGCCGGCTGGGGACACCTGTTCGACGCCGAGCGGGCGGTCACCGTGCTGGCGACCCCGGCCGAGGTGCTCCACCACCTGTCGACCGGCAGCTGACCAGCCGGTCGCGCGGCGTACCTCTGGTGCGGGGTTGTGGTGCCCGAGTGCGGCGTACGCCCCTTGTTCAGAATCAACAACTCCGCGTTACATGGCGGACCCGGGGCGCCCCGCCCCGCCCCTCACCCCAGGCCGAGCGCCTGCCGGACGTGGTCGTTGGTGAACTTCCCCGCCGGGTCGGTGCGGGCGAGCAGGTCGCGGAAGTCGGGCAGGCGCGGGTAGAGCTCGGGGTCGACGGCGCCGTGGACCTTGCCCCAGTGCGGTCGGGCGGCGTACGACGCCAGGGCGTCCTCGATGCGCAGCGCCATCGACAGCACGGCCATCGGGTCGCGCTTCCAGGTGAAGTGCAGGGCCACGGTCTCCCGACCCTGTGCCGGGGAGAGCCACAGGTCGTCGCCGCGGACCGCGCGGATCTCGGTGACGGCGAGCAGCGCCTCGAGCTCGCCGCCGAGCGAGGCGGCCAGGTCGGTGACCGCCCGCAGCGCGGGCACGGCGTCGTCGGCGTCGACGAACCACTCGGTCTGGATCTCGTCGCCGAAGCTGGGCTGCCGGTCGCCGCGGAAGTGCGGCAGCCGCTCGGCCCACGGCCCGGGCTCGCCACGCAGCGTCAGGTGGTCCTCGCCGGGCAGCAGCCGGAACGCCGCGTCGGCGGCCATCGGCGGCACCCCGCCCGTCCAGTCCAGGGGCGCCTCGTCGGTCTCGACGCGGTGCTTGACCAGCACCTCGGTCGGGTCGGTGTCGTTCCAGCGGCCGAACACGCTCACGCTGTACGCCGACCCCAGCAGCTCGGTGACCTGCTCGATCGACTCCGACCAGCGCAGGTGGTCGTAGAGGTCCTGGCGCACGAGGTAGGTCGGCTCGACCTCGAGGTCCAGCCGGGTGACCGCCCCGAGCGCCCCGAGCGCGACGACCGAGCCGTCGAAGTCGACGTGGTTGTCGGCGATGGTGCGCAGCTCGCCGGAGGGGTCGATCAGCTCCAGGCGTCGTACGCCGGCCGCCAGCACCCGGTTGCCGGCCCCCGACCCGTGGGTGCCGGTCGCGCAGGCGCCGCCGACGGAGATGTGGGGCAGCGAGCCGAGGTTGGCGAGCGCCAGGCCCCGCTCCTGCAGGAATGACGCGACCACGCGGTACGGCGTCCCGCTGGCCACCCGGACGGTGCCCTCGGCCTCGTCGAGCTCGGGCTCGGCCGTGAGGGCGGTGAGGTCGAGCAGCGTCCCCGGGGTGTCGCACAGGTCGTTGAAGGAGTGGCGGGTGCCGACGAGCCGGACGTGGTCGGCGTCGGCGACCGCCTGCTGCGCCTCCTCGACCGACCCGGCCCGCAGGTAGCGGCCCGCGGAGTAGGGGTGGTTGCCGGCCCAGTTGACCAGCTCGTCGGGGGTGGGTGCGCTCACATCAGCAGAGCATGTCACCAGCCGCCGAGCCACGCCTCCAGGGAGAGGTCGTCGGGCAGCGGTCGCCCCGGTGCGGGCGCGAGCGGGGGCGCGGGCGGGGTGGTGCCCCAGCGACGGGCGCGGCGCACGAGCCGGAGCTCGGTGGTGGTCGCGACCGGCGCGTCGTGGTCGGTCGCCACGCCGGGGTGACGACCGGCGAGCAGCCCGCGCCAGGCCTCGGCGTCGAGCTGCCGCGCCCGGTGCAGCTCGACCAGCAGCCGCGCGGGCGAGGCCGTGGCCACCGTGAGCGGGTCGCCGTGGTGGCGCAGCACGCGTGGCTCGCCGGCCAGCACCTCGGCCTGCCGGTCGTCGAGCAGCAGGTGGGCGGTGGGGTCGGCGGCCAGCGCGGCGTCGCAGACCAGCAGCAGCGTGCGGTCGTCGAGGGAGGCGTCCGGCGCCAGCAGCCGGTCGACCGGGGTGGCCCGACCGGCGAGACCGAGCAGGCCGCGCGGTGAGAGCCCGGGCACACCGACCCGGGAGGCGATCGCGGCGGTCTCGGCGGTCTTCACGCCGCGCGGACGCTCCCCGGCGTCGGGTCCGTCGTGCCAGGCGACCGCCGTCGGCTCGTGGGCGAGCAGGCCGCCGGCGAGGCGGCTGCGGTGCGCGAGCTCCCAGTCCTCCCCGCCGTACGCCGTGAACCCCTCGTCGAACCCGCCCAGCTCCTCGAACCACCACCTCGAGCAGGCCATCACGGCGCTGATCACGAACCGGCACGACAGGTCGTCGGCGTCGCGCAGGTCGCGCGAGGCGGCGTACGCCGAGCGCAGCCACGCCGGCTCGGCGAGCTCGTGCGCCGGCCCGGCCACCTCGACCGGTGCGTCGACCGGCAGCCCGGCGAGGTCGGCGTGGCGCCGACGACCGACCACGAGGACGTCGGGCTGCCGCCGTGGCAGCCGGGTGAGCGCCGCGAGCAGCCCGGGCTCCGGCGCGGTGTCGGCGTCGAGGAAGACCACGACGTCGGTGCCCAGCTGGGCCGCGCCGTGGTTGCGGGCGGCGGCGGCCCGGAAGCCGCGGTCCTCCTGCGTCACGAGCCGGGTGCCGCGCGGGACGGTGGGTGGCACGGCCGACCCGTCGTCGGAGACCACGACCTCGTCGGGCGGCAGCGTCTGGCGCGCAAGGGCGTGCAACGTGCGGGCCAGCTCGGCCGGCTGCTCGAAGTGGGTGACCACGACGCCGACGGTGCGGTGCGGCGGCTCCTCGTCGGTCCACTCCTCGTCGTCGGCGGGCGGTCGGCCCCAGGGAGGGGTCACGCGACCCGGCCGCTGCCCTGGAGCAGCACCCGCCCCCAGAACCGCTCGTAGCCGCGGGCGGCGTCGTCGAGGTCGTGGGCGAGGCCCGCGCCCGGTCGCAGCCGGGTGCTCGCGGGGTCGGCGAGGGCGGCCGCGACGGCGTCGGGCAGCCCGGCGACGTCGACGAGGCGCAGGGTGCCGGGGCGGAGCCGGGCCATCTCCTCGAAGTAGGGCCCGCGCCGCACCAGGGGCCGCCTGCCGGCCGAGAGCCAGGAGTTGACCGAGCCGGAGGCCGAGACGTTGCGGTGCCCGGCGTACGGCACGTCGACGCACCTCAGCGCCTCGTCGAGCTCGTGGTCGGCCAGCCAGCCGCTGATCTGCACCTCGACGCCGATCCGGGCGCCGCGGCGCACGAGCTCCTCGGCGTCGGCGTCGTGGCCGCGGGCGACGGCGCCCAGCGCGAGCACGTCGACGACCAGGCCGCGGCGGGCGAGCGCGGCGGCGGCGCCGAGCGCCTGCAGGTGGCCCTTGCCGGGGTAGACCCAGCCGGCCACGCCCAGCGTGCCGCGGCCCGGGCGGCGCCAGCGCCCGCCGTCGTCGGCGAGGCGGTGGGCGGCTCCCGCGGCGGTGGTGCTGGTGGGGTCCTGGCGGGTGACCGTGGGCAGCGGGACGACCTCGACCGGGGTGCGGGGTCCCGGCTCGTCCCCGAGCACCCGGGCGAGCAGGCCGCGCTCGTGGGACGAGGAGACGACGACGCCGGTGGCGGCGCGGGCCATGGCGGCGTACGCCGCGCGGCGACGGGGGAACAGCGCCCGCCCGTCGTGGGGCTGCGGCACGTCGTGGAGCGTGAGCGTGGTCGGGCGGCTGCGGCACACGGCGACCACCGCGGCGGCGGCCGCCTCGGGCGTCGCGCCCCAGACCCGGTCGGTGACGTGGAGGTGCAGCGGCCCGGAGCCGCCCTCCGGGACCTCGGCCACCACCGTGGCGCCGACGGCGGCGGCGAGCTGGCGCGCGCACAGGTCGACCCCGTGGCCGCGGGGACCGGGGACGACGTGGACGGGAACGTCATCGGGGGTCGGCACGGGCAGCTCACCTCCGGGGTCGTGGGGCAGGACGGGGGACAGGACGGGGGCCGTGTACCCGCTCGGCCCCCCCTGACCCCCCGGGGGGCCCGTGACCCCGGCCGCGCGATGATCGGGGGGTGAGTCCCGCACCCGTCACCCTCGTGAGCGCCGCCGACGTGGACGCCGCCGCCGACGTCCTGGCCGGCACCGTCCCGGTGACGCCGCTGGAGGACAGCCTCCGGCTCTCGGCCCGCCACGGGGTGCGGGTGGTGCTCAAGCGCGAGGACCTGCAGCCGGTGCGGTCCTACAAGTCGCGCGGCGGCTACCACTTCCTGGCCCGGCTGACGCCGGAGGAGCGGGCGCGCGGCGTGGTCTGCGCGAGCGCCGGCAACCACGCCCAGGGCGTCGCCTTCGCGTGCGCCGCGCTGGGGGTCTCGGCGCGGGTCTACCTGCCGCGCACCACCCCCCGGCAGAAGCGCGACCGCGTCGCCGGGCTCGGCGGCGAGCACGTCACCGTGGTCGTCGAGGGCGACTCCTTCGACGACGCCGCCCGGGCCGCCCGCCGGCACGCCGAGGCGACCCAGCGGGTGCTGGTGCCGCCCTTCGACCACCCGGCCACCGTCGCCGGCCAGGGCACCGTGGTGCGCGAGGCGGTCACGCAGCTCGGCGTCGTGCCCGACCTCGTGGTCGTGCCCGTCGGCGGTGGCGGGCTGCTGGCCGGGACGGTCGCGTGGCTGGGCGAGCGGCATCCCGGCGTACGCGTGGTCGGGGTGGAGCCCTCCGGGGCCGCGTCCCTCACCGCGGCGCTCGCCGCCGGTGAGCCGGTCGAGCTGCCCGAGGTCGACCCGTTCGTCGACGGTGCCGCCGTACGCCGGGTCGGCGACGTGACCTACCGGCAGGTCAGCGCCTCCGGGGCCACCGTCGTGGCCGTGCCCGAGGGCCAGGTCTGCACCGAGATGCTCTCGCTCTACCAGTCCGACGGGATCATCGCCGAGCCCGCCGGCGCGCTCGCCACGGCCGCGCTGCCGGCGCTGCTCCCCACCCTCGGCCTCGGCCCGGACGCCGTGGTGCTGTGCGTGCTCTCGGGCGGCAACAACGACGTCAGCCGCTACGCCGAGATCCTCGAGCGCTCGCTCGTCCACACCGGCCTGAAGCACTACTTCCTCGTCGACTTCCCGCAGGAGCCCGGCGCGCTGCGGGCCTTCCTCGACGAGACGCTCGGCCCCGACGACGACATCACGCTCTTCGAGTACGTCAAGCGCAACAACCGCGAGACCGGCCCGGCGCTGGTCGGCGTCGAGCTCGGCGACGCGGGCGACCTGGCCGGGCTGCTCGAGCGGATGTCCGCCTCGCCCTCCCGCATCGAGCACCTCCCGCCCGACTCGCCGCTCACCCGCTGGCTGACCTAGGGGCCGCCGCTGCTGGTTCCCCGGACGTCCGGGGAATGTGGTGCTCGGCAGGCGTCGCGATGCCCGCCAAGCACCTGGAAAGGCTGCCGAGCCGCCCGAGATGTCCGATCGAGGTCGTACGCCGGCCGCCGACCCGGCAGTTTCCCGGGTGATGAACCCAGACCGGGTCCTCGCACACCACGCGTGGTGTGCAGAGAGGCAGTTCGGGTTCATCACCTGGGAAACCGGACCCACCCACCGCGACCCGCTCACCGCGACCCACCACCACCCCACCCCGCCCCGTGGCGCACCGCCCACCGGGGGCGCACCATGGAGGCATGAGCCTGCTGGACACCGCGCGGGCCGACCTGCGGCTGGGCCGGCGGCTGGCGACGCTGCGCGCCGGGACGCTCGGGCTGGCCGCAGTGGGCGACCCGGTGGCGCGGCTGTTCCAGGCGCCGTGGAAGCACGACCCGTACGCCGTTCACGAGCGGCTGCGCTGCGACCGCCGGCTGATGTGGAGCCGGTCGGGGATCTGGGTGGCCAGCACCTACGACGACGCCCACGCCGTGCTGCGCGACCGGCGGTTCGGCGTACGCCTCGCCAACGGGCAGCAGCCCTTCGACGTGACCGGGGGCCCGGTCCACGAGGGCACCGAGCCCGACGTGCTGGAGATGTCGCTGCTCGGGCTCGACCCGCCCGACCACGGCCGGCTGCGACGACTGGCGACGCCGGCGTTCTCGGCGCGGCGGATCGAGGCGGTGCGGCCGCAGGTCGAGGCGACCGCCACGCGGCTGCTCGACGCCCTCGACCCCGCCCGGGGGCCGGTCGACCTGGTCGCGTCGTACGCCAGCCCGCTGCCGGTCGCGGTGATCAGCGACCTGCTCGCGATCCCACCGCAGCACGCCCGGCAGTTCGCCGCCTGGGGGAGCACGCTGGGCGCCTCGCTCGACGGCGTCACCTCGGTGCTGCACCACAAGCGGCTGCTCCGGGCGCAGGCCGACCTGCGGGCGCTCTTCGAGCGGCTGGTCGCCGAGCGCCGCGCGGACCCCGGCGACGACCTGCTGAGCCGGCTCGCGACCGCCGCCGACGGGCCCGACGCGGTCACGGCCGACGAGGTGGTCGCGCTGGCGCAGCTGCTGCTGCTCGCCGGGTTCGAGACCACCACCAACCTGATCGGCAACGCGGTGCAGGCGCTGCTGCAGCACCCCGACCAGCTGGCGATGGCGACCGAGGACCCCACGCTCGCCGGGCGCGTCGTGACCGAGACGCTGCGCTGGGACCCGCCGGTGCAGCTCACCGCGCGGGTGGCCCACGAGCCGGTGCGGGTCGGGCCGGTCGAGGTGCGCCGCGACCGGGTCGTGCTGGTGCTGCTCGGCTCGACCGGGCGCGACGAGGCGGTCCACGAGGACGCCGACGTCTTCGACCTGACCCGGCCCGAGGGTCGCGACACCCTGGCCTTCTCCGGGGGCGCGCACTACTGCGTCGGCGCCCCGCTCGCCCGGCTCGAGGGCGAGGTGGCGCTGCGGCTGCTGCTCGAGCGCTGGCCCGGCGTACGCCGCGCCGCCCGGCCGGAGCCCCGCGGCACCACCGTCATCCGCGGCTGGCGCACCCTGCCGGTGCGCGCCTGAGCGGCGTCCCACCCCACGACCTCCGGATGCGAGGGAACCCTCCGATCCACTAGGTTCGTGCTGCCCTGCGGGTGCCGCCGACGTCGCCGGCCCTCTGACCGGACCGATCTCCACACCACCGGGAGCACCCATGTCCGAGCACCTGCCCCCCGCCGCCGAGGCGCCGTTGCGCCGCGACATCCGGCTCGTCACCTCGATGCTCGGGGAGACGCTGACGCGTACCCACGGCCAGGAGCTGCTCGACCTCGTCGAGAGCGTCCGCCACGCCGCCAAGGACGACTCGCTCGACCTGCCCGAGCTCGACCTGCCGACCGCGATGACGCTGGCGCGGGCGTTCACGGCCTACTTCCACCTCGCCAACGTCACCGAGCAGGAGCACCGCGGTCGGTCGCTGCTGGAGCAGCGCGGCGAGCACGGCGGGCCGCTGGCGGGCGCGATGCGCCGGGTCCGCGAGGCCGGCACCGACGCCGAGGACGTCGCCGCCACCGTCGCCCAGGTCGCGGTGCGCTCGGTCTTCACCGCCCACCCGACCGAGGTCGCGCGGCGCACGACCCTCGACAAGCTGCGCTCGGTCGCGGCGCTGCTCGAGGAGCCCGACACCCCGCGCCGGACCCGCCAGCTCGAGGGCGCCGTCGACCTGCTCTGGCAGACCGACGAGCTGCGCATCGACCGGCCCGAGGTCGTCGACGAGGCGCGCAACGGCATCTACTACCTCGAGGGCCTCACCTCGGCCGCGGTGCTCGACGTGCTCGAGGAGCTCGAGGAGCAGCTGGCCGAGTGGGGTGTCGCGCTGCCGCTGGAGACCACCCCGCTGCGGTTCGGCACCTGGATGGGCGGCGACCGCGACGGCAACCCCAACGTCACGCCCGACACCACCCGCGAGGTGCTGCGGCTCCAGGCCACCCACGGCATCGCGGTGATCCGCCGCAAGGTCAACGAGCTGCGCCGCACCCTCTCGGTCAGCGTGCGCCTCTCCACGGTCTCGGAGGACCTCGTGGCCCGCACCGAGGAGATGCTCGACGGGCTGCCCGAGGTCGAGCCGCGCTACCGCCGGCTCAACGTCGAGGAGCCCTACCGGCTGTTCCTGACCTGCGTCGACCTGCGGCTGCAGGTCACCGAGCGCCGGATCCGCGCCGGTGCGCCCCACGAGCCCGGACGCGACTACCGCGACGACGCCGAGCTGCTCGCCGACCTCGCGCTGCTGCACGCCTCGGTGCTGGAGCACCAGGGGCCGCTGCTGGCCGGCGGCGACCTGCAGCGCCTGGTCCGCACCGTCGCCGCGTCCGGCCTGACGCTGGCCACGCTCGACGTCCGCGAGCACGCCGAGAAGCACCACCACGCCCTCGGCCAGCTGCTCGACCGCCTCGGCACCCTCGAGAAGCCGTACGCCGACCTCACCCAGCCCGAGCGCACCGAGGTCCTCGCCCGCGAGCTGGCCGTGCACCGGCCGCTCTCGCAGCAGCCGCCGCCGATCGACGACGACGGCCGCCGCACCGTCGAGGTGTTCGGCGTGGTCCGCGAGGCGCTCGACAGCCTCGGGAGCCGGGCGATCGAGAGCTACATCATCTCCATGACCCGCGACGTCGACGACGTCCTCGCCGCCGTGGTGATGGCGCGCGAGGCCGGCCTGGTCGACCTCGCCGGCGGCGTCGCCCGGATCGGCTTCGTGCCGCTGCTGGAGACCGTCGAGGAGCTCGAGCGCGCCGAACCGATCCTCGAGGGACTGCTCTCCGAGCCGTCCTACCGCGAGCTGCTGCGGCTGCGCGGCGACGTGCAGGAGGTCATGCTCGGCTACTCCGACTCCAACAAGTCCGGCGGCATCGCCACCTCGCAGTGGCAGATCCAGCGGGCGCAGCGGCTGGCCCGCGACGTCGCGCGGCGCCACGGCGTACGGCTGCGGTTCTTCCACGGCCGCGGCGGCTCCGTCGGACGCGGCGGCGGCCCGACGTACGACGCGATCATGGCGCTGCCCTTCGGCACCGTCGACGGCGAGGTCAAGCTGACCGAGCAGGGCGAGGTGATCAGCGACAAGTACGCCCTGCCCGTGCTGGCCCGGGAGAACCTCGAGCTGCTGGTCGCGGCCACGCTGGAGGCCTCGCTGCTGCACCGCCAGGACCGTCGTACGCCGGAGCAGGCGAAGCGCTGGGACGACCTGATGGACCAGGTCTCCGCCCACGCGCACCGCCGCTACTGCGACCTCGTCGAGCGCGACGACCTCGCGGAGTACTTCCTGGCCTGCACCCCCGTCGACCTGCTCGGCTCGATGCACATCGGCTCGCGGCCCTCCAAGCGCCCGCAGCAGGACGCCGGCCTCGACGGCCTGCGCGCCATCCCGTGGGTCTTCGGCTGGACGCAGTCGCGCCAGATCGTGCCGGGCTGGTTCGGCGTCGGCACCGGCCTCGCCGCGGTCGACGGGAGCGAGGAGGACCTGCGCGAGATGTACGCCGCGTGGCCGTTCTTCCGCACCTTCCTCGACAACGTCGCGATGACGCTGTTCAAGGCCGACCTCGAGGTCGCGGAGCGCTACGTCACGACGCTGGCCCCCGAGCACACCCACGGCATCCTGGCCGTGATCCGCGAGGAGTACGACCTCACCTGCGCCCGGGTCCTGGCCGTCACCGGCGACGAGCGGCTGCTCGAGCGGGAGCCGGTGCTGCGGCAGACGCTGGAGGTGCGCGAGAACTACCTCGAGCCGCTCCACCTGCTCCAGGTGCAGCTGCTCTCGCGGCTGCGGGCCGGTGAGGAGAGCCCCGACCTCGAGCGGGCGCTGCTGCTGACCATCAACGGCATCGCGGCGGGGATGCGCAACACCGGATGACACCTCCCCGTCCGCGCCCTGGCGTGCGTCCCGGGGCGCTGCCGTGGGTCTTCGTGGCCGTCCTGGTGCTGGTCTCGCTCAACCTGCGCTCGCCGTTCGTCGCGGTGGCGCCGATCACCGGCGAGCTGCGCACCGACCTCGGGGTCGGCAGCGCGGCGGTCGGGCTGCTGACCAGCCTGCCCGTGCTCTGCTTCGGCCTGCTCGCGCCGGTCGCCCTGGCCGTGATCCGGCGCTCCGGGATCGAGCAGGCGGTCTCGATCTGCCTCGGCCTGGTGGTGGTCGGCTCGGTGGTCCGGAGCCTGGGCGGCTACCCGCTCGCGGTGCTCGGCACGGTGGTGATCGGCGCCGCCATCACCGTCGGCAACGTCGTCGTGCCCGTGGTGATCCGGCGCGAGACCCCGCTCCCGCAGGCGGGCGTGGTGACCGGGGTCTACGTCACCGCGATGAACCTCGGCTCGATGGTGGTCACCCTGGCCACCGCCCCGGTCGCCCAGGCGTTCGGCTGGCGCCTCGCCCTGGCCGTGTGGGCCCTGCCCGCCGTGCTGGCCCTCGGGGCGTGGCGGTGGTGGCGCGGCCGGTCGGGGTCTCGACGGGCTCGACCAGCGGGCAAAGGTCGACCGACGGGCGGGGGTCGACCGACGGGCGGGGGTCGACCGACGTCGGCCGGGGCGGAGCCGGCGACGTCCCCGTCGGACGTCAGGATCGTGTGGCGCACCCCGATCGCGTGGCTGCTGGGCCTGGCCTTCGCCGGGCAGGCGAGCTCCTACTACGCCCTGACCGCCTGGCTGCCCTCGCTCCTGGCCGACGAGATCGGGCTGGGGGCGACGGGCGCGGGCACCGCGTCGTCGGTGTTCCAGGTGTGCGCGGTCGTCGGGGCGTTCGGCGTGCCCCTGCTCGCCACGCGGCTCTCGCCCGCCCCCACCATCGCGGTCGTGGGCCTGCTGTGGGTCTGCTTCCCGCTGCAGCTGCTGCTCGCCCCCGAGCTCTACCTGCTCGGCAGCGTCCTGGGCGGCGTCGCGCAGGGCGGCGGCTTCGCGGCCATCTTCACCATCGTCGTGCAGGTCTCGCGCACCGACCGGGAGAGCGCCCAGCTCTCGGCGTTCGTCCAGGGCGTGGGCTACGTCGTGGCGGCGACCGGCCCGGCGGTGCTCGGCCTGGCCCACGACGCGACCGACGCCTGGACCGCCCCGGTGCTGATCGTGCTGGGCACCACGGCCACCTTCGCCGTCATGGGCACCCTGGCCGGCGCCTCGCAGCGCCGCTCGCACACCTAGGCGAGGACTACGGAGAGGGTGGCACGTGCCACGGTCTCCGTAGCGTCACAGGAGCCGCTCCCGCGGCAGGCCGGCGGGGCACCTGTGGCGGGGCCGTCCCACCGGTCGGGCGGGGGGGCGAGGGTCAGACCACGCGCGCTGGGTACGTGAGGAGCGGATGCCACCTCGGGTGCGCAGCCCAGGCCCGAGGTGATCGTCCGCGGCATCTCACGTTGGTCAAGCAGCGAGCCACGGTGGTGCCGAGGGTGGCGCCCCGCCGCGTCGTCCACGACGCCGGCGGGGCGCCATCCGACCCCCCGACCAGCAGGAGGCCCCGGGCCTCGGACGTCAGCCGCGGCCGAAGGCGTTGTCGCCGTCGCCGACGAGCAGCTCGATCGGGCTGTCCATCTCGGGGGCGACGTCCTCGACGAACATCATCGGCTCGGGCACGCCCGCGGTGATCTTGGTGCCGTCGGCGCGGGTGCCGCCGACCTGGGGCTTGTCGCCGAGCAGGCCGTCGATGCGCGGGCCCTGGCCGGCGAGGGCCACCACGAGCGGCTCCTCGACACAGACCTTGTGCAGCTCGCCGCCGACGCGCACGTGCACCTTCTCCTCGCCCATGGACACGCAGGTGACCGCGAGCGAGTCCTGGGTGATCTCCACGCGCAGCTGGGAGCCGCGCCACGCGAGCGGGAAGCGCAGCGCGTCCCAGCCCGCGGGCAGGCGCGGGTCGAAGCTCAGCCGGCCCTCCCGGTCGCCCATGCCGGCGAAGCCGAAGACGATCGCGCTCCACACGCCACCGGCCGAGGCGACGTGGATGCCGTCGACGGTGTTCTCGTGCAGGTCGCCGAGGTCGACGTAGACCGCCTGGCGGAAGTAGTCCATCGCGACCTCGTGGTAGCCGACCTCGGCCGCCATGATCGACTGCACGACCGCCGACAGGGTGGAGTCGCCGGTGGTGATCGGGTCGTAGTACTCGAAGTTGGCGCGCTTCTGCTCGTCGGTGAACCGGTCGCCGTGCAAGAACATCGCCAGCACCACGTCGGCCTGCTTGAGCACCTGGAACCGGTAGATCACCAGCGGGTGGTAGTGCAGCATCAGCGGCCGGTTCTCCATCGGCGTGCGGGAGAGGTCCCACACCTCGCGGTCGAGGAAGAAGTCGTCCTGCGGGTGGATGCCCAGGCCCTCGTCGAAGGGGATGGCCATCCCCTCGGCGCAGCGCTTCCAGGTCTCGACCTCGTCGGCGCCGAGGCCGAGCCGGTGCACCAGCTTCTGGTGGTCGATCGGGTAGTGCTCGGCGATCCGCTCGACGACCAGCGCGGCCTTCTCGAGGTTGTAGCGGGCCATCACGTTGGTGAACAGGTTGTTGTTCACCACGGTGGTGTACTCGTCGGGCCCGGTGACGCCGTGGATGTGGAAGCTGGGCTTGCCGTTGGTGCGCCAGAACCCCAGCTCGGACCACATCCGGGCGGTCTCGACGAGCAGGTCGACGCCGTCGCGGACGAGGAAGCCGACGTCGTTGGTGGCGCCGACGTACTGCATCAGCGCGTAGGCGATGTCGGCGTCGATGTGCATCTGGGCGCTGCCGGCCGCGTAGTAGGCCGAGGCCTCCTCGCCGTTGATGGTGCGCCACGGGAACAGCGCCCCGCTCTGCGCCATCTCGCGGGCGCGCTGCCGTGCGGCCGGGAGCATCCGGTTGCGGAAGTGGAGCAGGTTGCGCGCGACGTGGGGCTGGGTGAACGACAGGAACGGGACCACGTAGATCTCGGTGTCCCAGAAGTAGTGGCCCTCGTAGCCCGAGCCGGTGACGCCCTTGGCCGGCACGCCCTGGCGGTCGGCGCGGGCGCTGGCCTGCGCGAGGGTGAACAGGTTGAAGCGCACGCCCTGCTGCAGCTCGGCGTCGCCGTCGAGCTCGACGTCGCTGGTGGCCCAGAAGCGGTCGTACCAGCCGCGCTGCTCCTCCTCGTAGTGCGCCACCGAGTGGCGCAGCGCGCGGTCGAGGGTGCGGTCGCACCGGTCGGAGAGCTCGCGCACGGGCACGCCGCGCGAGGTGTGGTAGCTCACGACCTTCTCCAGCCGGATCGACCGGCCCTCGCGGGCCTCGACGCGGAAGACCGTCTTGCCGAGGTCCTCGCTGCCGCGGACCAGCACCTCGTGCTCGTTCTCGGTCTGCAGCTGGTGGTCGGCGGCGACGGCGATGGTCATCTGCGACCGGGCGCACTGGTAGCCCAGCATCATCCGGTCCTCGGTCGCGTAGTGCATCCGCGGCAGCAGCACCCGCTGGTCGAAGGCGGCGGCCTTGCGGGGGTCCGTGCCCTCGCCCATCGCCTCGTACGGCGTGTGGTACTCGTCCTGCCCGTCCTGACGGTTGAGCAGCTGCGAGGAGATCACGATCGGGGCGTCGCCGGTGAGCATGGTGACCTCGAGCGTCATCACGGCGAGGTGGCGCTGGGTCATGGAGACCATCCGGGTCGACTCGACCAGGACCCGCTTGCCCGAGGGGGTGCGCCAGACCAGGCTGCGCCGCAGGATGCCGTCGCGGAAGTCGAGGCTGCGCTCGTAGTGCTCGAGGTCGGCGGTGCCGAGGATGAGGGGCTCGTCGTCGACGTAGAGCTTCATCAGCTTGGCGTCGGGGACGTTGACGATCGTCTGCCCGGTGCGCGCGAAGCCGAAGGCGGCCTCGGCGTGACGGATCGGCCAGGTCTCGTGGAAGCCGTTGACGAAGGTGCCGTGGGCCACGGCGTCGCGGCCCTCCTCGGGGTTGCCGCGCATGCCGAGGTAGCCGTTGCCGACCGCGAACAGGGTCTCGGTGGTGCCGAGGTCCTCGTAGCGGTGGGTGGTCTCCACGAGCCGCCACGGGTCGGCCGGGAAGCGGCCGCGGTCCATCGGGTGGGCGACCTTCTGGCGGCGGTTCACGGCGCGTCCTGCGTGGTCGGCACCAGCTCGTCGAGGTCGGCGACCACGAGGTGTGCCCCGGCGTCGGTGAGGGTCTGCACGCCGGCGCCGCGGTCGACGCCGATGACGAGCGCGAAGTCGCCGGCCGCCCCCGCGCGGACGCCGGAGACGGCGTCCTCGAGCACGACGGAGTGCGCGGCGTCGGTGCCGAGGAGCTCGGCGGCGCGGACGAAGGTGTCGGGCGCGGGCTTGCCGGGCAGGCCCTCGGCCTTGGCCACGGCGCCGTCGACGACCTCGGCGAAGCGGTCGCGCAGGCCGGCGGTCTCGAGCACGGCCGGGGCGTTGGCCGAGGAGGAGACCACGGCCAGCGGCAGGCCGAGCGAGCGCAGGTGGTCGAGCAGGCGCACCGAGCCGGGGTAGCCCTCGACGCCGTCGCGCGCGAGCACCGCGTTGAAGGCGTCGTTCTTGCGGTTGCCCAGGCCCTTGACCGTCTCGCGGTCGGCCGGGTCGTCGTCCTCGCCCTCGGGCAGCTCGATGCCGCGCGAGGACAGGAAGTCACGGACCCCGTCGAAGCGGGGCTTGCCGTCGACGTGGGCGAAGTAGTCCGCGTCGGTGTACGCCGCCCGGTCACCGCCGCCGGCGTCGCCCTCGGAGAGGAAGGCGTTGAACATCTCGGCCCAGGCGCGCATGTGCACCTCGGCGGTCGGGGTCACCACGCCGTCGAGGTCGAACAGCACGGCGGCGTAGTCGGACCAGTCGACCGGGGTAGTTGAGTCATGGAGCACCCGAGAAGCGTAGGGGCGATGCCGGTCGGCCGTGGCATCGATGTGGACGAGGTCACCGGTGGGAGTAGACCACCGGTGCCTCCGCGCCATGCCGTGCCGTCCTCCGGGGCCCCTCCGCCCTGGCTAGGGTGGCCCGCGTGAGCGACCCGACGCCCCCGCCGCGCGGACGCACGTCGACCAAGCGCGCGGCGATCGCCGAGACGCTGGCGGGCTTCGAGGACTTCCGCAGCGCCCAGGACGTGCACGAGGCGATGCGTCGTGCCGACCGGCGCGTCGGCCTGGCCACGGTCTACCGCACGCTCCAGGCGATGGTCGAGGGCGGCGAGCTCGACTCGCTGCGCTCCGAGACCGGCGAGGTCACCTACCGGCTGTGCTCGGGGAGCCACCACCACCACCTGGTCTGCCGCGTCTGCGGCAAGGCGCTGGAGGTCCGGGGCCCCGCGGTCGAGACGTGGGCGGCCAGGACGGCCGAGGCGCACGGCTTCCGCGACATCAGCCACACCGTCGAGCTCGTGGGGACCTGCTCGGACCACTGAACCTCTCGGCCCGGCCGTCGGCGTGGACCACGACGCCGGTGCGGCCCGGGCGGGCGCGCAACCAGGCGGGCCCGTCGGCGCCCAGCGCGAAGGCCGCGGTGGCGTCGAGGTCGGCCCAGGTCAGGTCGGGTGCGACGACGGTGACCGAGGCGAGCGCCCGCGGCACCTCGCCGCTGCGGGCGTCGACGACGTGGTCGCCGCGGTGGGCCAGCCCCGAGGTCGCGACCGCGCCGTCGCGGACCGGCACCACCGCCAGGACGCGCGACGGGTCGGCCGGGTCCTCGACCCCGATCCGCCAGCCCGGCGAGCCCGGCAGGGCGGTGCGGCAGACGAGGTCGCCACCGGCCGAGAGGCACGAGTCGGTGGCCCGCAGCCGCTCCAGCACCCGCGCAGCCCGCTCGACGGCCCATCCCTTGACGACCCCGCTGGGGTCGAGCACCCTCCGCCCCGAGGGCCCGGGGCGGCGTACGTCGAAGGCGCCGCGGGACTCCTGCCGCGCCTGCTCGCCCAGCGCCAGCACCTCGTGGACCTCGGTCGGGCAGTCCGCGAGGGCGAGCTCGCCGCGGTCGAGCCGGGAGACCACCGAGTCGGGACGGTAGGTGCTGAAGACCCGGTCGACGTCGCGGAGGGCGGCCAGCACCTCCGCCCACGCGGCGTCCGCCTCGTGGTCGACCGCGTGGCGGCCGCGCAGCGCCAGGCTGACGGGCATCCCCATCACGTGCTCGACCCGGCGGTGGACGGGCATGACGGGCAGGGACGGCAGCGCCCGCAGGTCGGTGGTCACAGCCCGGCCTGGTCGAGCGCGCTCTGCAGCGAGGAGACGTAGCCCTCGCTGGTGACGGTCGCCCCGCTGACCATGTCGATGTCGGCGCTCTGGGCGTCGACGGACTCCTGGGTGAGGATCGGCAGCGCGTAGGCGTTGATCTCCTCGTCCTTGGGGTTGCCCGTCGGCTGCTGCAGCACCTGGACGCCGGTGAGCCGGCCGTCGGCGACGGTGATCTCGACCTGGACCGGTCCCCAGCGGGTCGAGACGACCTGGCCGGTGACGGTGCTGCCGGACGAGGTGCCGCCGGAGGTCGAGGTGGACCCGGCGGACCCGGTGGACCCGGCGGACCCGGTGGACCCAGCGGTGGTGCCGGACTCGGCGGCCGGCGGGGTGGTGGCCGCGAGCGGTCCGGCCGTGGAGGTGCTGTAGCCGAACAGCAGGACGACGACGGAGATCGTGCTGAGCACGAAGGCGGAGATGCGTCTCATGGGGTCACCAGGCAAAGGTCTCGACGTGGAGGTGGGCAGGGGGGAGGCCGGCGGCCTCGAGGGTGCGGCGCACGAGGTCGGTCCAGGGGGCGGGCCCACAGACGTAGACGTCGCGCTCGGCGATGTCGGGGACCCAGTGGAGGAGGTGGGCGAGGTCGTCCCGCGGGGCCATGCCGTCGCCGAGCCAGGAGCCGGGGTCGCGGCGGTGGCCGGGCAACCGCAGCACCTGCAGGCCACGGTCGCGGGCCAGGGCGTCGACCTCGGCGGCGAAGAGCGGGGCGCCGGTGAAGCGCTCGACGTACGCCGCTCCGCCGGGCGGGTAGGCGAGCTCCTCGGCCAGGGCGCGCAGCGGGGTGATGCCGACGCCGGCGCCGATGAAGGCGACCTTGGACCGGGTGCGGGCCCGCTCGCCGAGCCGGCCGAACGGCCCCTCGACCAGCGCCCGGGCGCCGGGTCGCAGCGCCCGCGAGGCGGTGCTGCCGTCGCCGACGCCCTGGACGGTGATGCGCAGGGTGCGGCCGTCGGGGGCGGCGGAGAGCGAGTACGGGTTGGCGCGGGTCCAGCCCTGGCGGCCCAGGAACCGCCAGCTGAAGAACTGGCCGGCCTCGACGGGGAGCCGGTCGAGGTGGTGACCCTCGACGTGGACCGACCAGGTGCCCTCGCCCTCGTCGACGACGGCGGCCACGCGGAGCCGGTGGCGCAGGTTGAGCGCGACCGGTCGGCCGACCCGCCACCCCAGGACCGCGGCGGCGGCCAGGCCCCAGGCCGTCCACCAGAACACGGTGCGCGCGGTCGAGCCGGTGAGCTCGGTGCCGGTCCAGAGCTGGTGGGGCAGCGCGAGGCCGACGCCGAGGTAGGCGTAGAGGTGCAGCAGGTGCCACGACTCGTAGCGCAGGCGCCGCCGGGCCGCCTTCACGCTGCTCACCACGACCATGACCAGGCAGAGGGCACCCGCGGTGGCCAGCAGCATGCCGGGGTAGGTCGTGACGAGGTCCCACAGGGTGCTCGGCACGTCGGGGAGGGCGCCACCGGCGTACCCCCAGGTGATGGTGACCACGTGCAGCACCATCAGGTCGAAGGACCAGAACCCCACGACGCGGTGGATCCGGGCCAGCCGGTCCTGGCCGAAGGCGTGCTCGAGCACCGGCAGCCGGGCCATCAGCACCACCTGGGCGAGCAGGAGCACGGAGGCGACCAGCCCGCTGAGCCGGCCGACCGAGGTCAGCCCGGTCGCCCAGCCGCCGAGGTCTTGGACGCCGCGCCCGGCCACCCACCAGGAGGTCACCAGCAGCAGCGAGAGCCACAGCGCGGCCCCGGCGCCCGTGCGGGCCACGGCGTCCTGCCTCGCCCGGCGGCCGGGGTGGGCCGCCGGGCGGGCGGGGTGCAGCCGCGGGGCCGCGGGGTCCGACGGGGGTGCCGCCACCCGACCCGGCGGCGACCCGTCACGGGGGGCACGACGGGCCGGGGGGTGCGGGTGGGTGGCGGTCACGGGGACGATCCTGCGACCGGTTCCTGGCGCCCGGGTGGGTGCTGGCTGTGGATCGGCTGTGGGACTCAGGTGGTCCGGGCGCCCAGCCGGACGGCCCGCTGGAGGGCGGCGGCCAGGGCGCGGTCGGCGGCGCGGCGCACGACGCCCGGGGGACGCCCCGGCGCGAGCAGGACCTCGTCGCCCTCCCTCACCAGCCCCTCGGCGGCCACCTCGGCGTAGGCCCCGGCGAAGCGGTCGGCGCGCCGTGCCACCGCGCGCATCACCTCCCGGTCGCGGTCGAGGCCGGCCTGCGGCCGGGTGGGTACGACGCACCGCACCGTCGGCGTCACGACGGCGAGCCGGGCGCCGCCGAGCCGGAGCGTGCCGCCCGACCAGCCGTGCTCGGGCAGGCCGGGGTCGGCCGCCCCGGCCACCGCCGTCTGGTCCAGCTCGAGCACCACGTCGGGCCGGAAGCGGCGTACGTCGACCACGGACCCCGGCGCCTCGGCCGCGAGCGTGGCGAGGGTGGTCGTGGACAGCAGGTGGACCGGGAAGACGTCGACGTGGCTGCCCGGCGGGGTGGCGTAGCGCGCCAGCCGCAGCAGCGTCCGCAGCGGGACGGCCGGGCGGGAGGGGAGCCGGTCGTCGCGGTCGAGGCCGAGGTCGCGGCGTACGGACGCGGGGGTCTGCAGGCCCGCCCGGTGCGCCCGCCGGTCGCCCACCGGCGGCAGCGGCTGGAGCCGGACCCGCCGCCCGAGCAGCTCGCCCAGCCGTTCGTGCACGCGCGGGTCGCCGCTGCCGAGCTCCTCCCCGTCGGGGAAGGTCACCACCACGGGCCACGACCGTCCCGGACCGACGTCGGCGGGTGGCTCGCCGTCGAAGCGGGCCTCACAGGTCAGCAGCCCGGGCAGCCGACGGGCGGTCGCGAGCACGTCGGTCTCCAGGTCGCGGACGGCCCACAACCGGTCGGCGCGTACGCCGCGCCGCCCCACCGTCGCCTCGGGCACCCGGTGGCCGCCCATCGACTTCACGGGGTGGCGCCACAGCTGCGCGACCCGGCCCACCGGCTCCACGGCGTCGCTCAGCCGGTGCCGCGGTCGTCGTCGCGGGCGCCGAGGGGCGGGCTGACGAACCGCTCGGTCGAGGCGATGGCCGCGTCGACCCGGGTGACCCGCACCCGTGTCACGCCCGGTTGCCCGGGCGCGTCGACCACCTCGGCCTGCAGCTCGACCAGGTCGAGCCGGGCGTCGAGCACCCGCCAGGTCACCACGCTGCCGAAGCCACCCACCCCCGTCAGCGAGCCGCCGTGGACCTGCACGGACGTCACCAGGGCCGCTGCGACGGCGCACGGGCGGCCCAGGACGAGGGCCTCGACCACGGGTGCTGGCACTTGGAGGAGCTCCTGGGATCTGCGCGGGACTGCTGGGGACAGTGAACACCTGTCCTGGTCGGCGCGGCACGGAATCCGGTTTCTGGCGGCGGCCCGCCCGGTGCCGCCGCCCGCCGTGGGCCACCTAGGCTCGTGCGGTGTCCGGACCGACCGCCAGCAGGCCCTCCTCCACGAGCCCGACGAGCCCGACGGGCCCGGGCGGCGCGAGCACCCTCGCGGCGCGCAACGCGGTGGCGCTGACCTTCTTCCTCAACGGGCTGCTGTTCGCGACCTGGGTGTCCCGGATCCCGGAGGCGCGGCGGTCGCTGGGGCTCGACAACGGCCAGCTCGGCCTGCTGCTGCTGGCCATCGCCGCCGGGTCGCTGCTGTCGATGCCGACGTCGGGGGCGCTGATCTCGCGGCTGGGCACCACGCTCGTCGTGCGCGTGGCCGGGTTGAGCGCGCTCGTCGGCCTCGTGCTCACCGCCGTGGCGATCGGGGTGTCCTCGGTGCCGGTCGCGGCGGTGGGACTGTTCCTCTACGGCGTCGGCACCGGCGTGTGGGACGTCGGGATGAACGTCGAGGGCGCCGCCGTCGAGCAGCACCTGGGCCGCACCGTGATGCCGCGCTTCCACGCCGCGTTCAGCTTCGGCACCGTGCTGGGCTCGGCCGTCGGTGCGGCCGCCGTCGGGCTGGGGGTGCCCACCGCGGGCCACCTGCCCGTGCTGGCCGTCCTGGCGGTGACCGTGCTGCTGGTCTGCACCCGCAGGTTCCTGCCCGACGAGGTCGCGGCGCAGGGCGGCGACGAGGGACCGGCGCCGTCGTCGTGGTCGGCCTGGACCGAGCCGCGCACGCTGCTGATCGGCCTGATGGTGCTGGCGCTGGCGCTGACCGAGGGCACGGCCAACGACTGGCTGGCGCTGGCGCTGGTCGACGGGTACGACGTGGCCGACTGGGTCGGCGTCGCCGGCTTCGCGGTGTTCGTGACCGCGATGACGGCTGGTCGGCTGGGCGGCCCGGTGCTGCTCGACCGGTTCGGCCGGGTGCCGGTGCTGTGGGCCACGATGGCGGCCGCGGGCGGCGGCGTGCTGCTGATCGTGCTCGGCCAGAGCCTCGTGCTCGTGGTCGTCGGGGTCGTGCTGTGGGGCCTCGGGGCGTCGCTGGGCTTCCCGGTCGGGATGAGCGCCGCGGCCGACGACCCCCGTCGGGCGGCCGCGCGGGTGAGCGTGGTCTCCACCATCGGGTACGCCGCGTTCCTCTCCGGTCCGCCGCTCATCGGGTTCGTCGCCGACCGCGTCGGCACCCTCGACGCGCTGCTGGTGGTGGCGGTCGTGCTGGTGCCCTCGGCGCTCGTCGTGCCGGCCGCGCGGTCGCGCCGCGCGACCGGCGGCTGAGGTGGCGCTGCTCAACGGCTTCGTCACCCTGGCGCTCGTCATCGGGCTGGGGGCGCTGCTCGCCCACCTGGGCGTGGTCACCGAGGTCACGCAGCGCGAGCTCAGCCGGCTGGCGTTCTGGGTGGCCTCGCCCGCGCTGATCCTCACCACGATGGCCGGCACCGACCTCGACGCGGCCCTGGTCGGCGGCACCGTCGCGGCGCTGGCCTCGGTCGTGGTCGCCGGCGGCGCCTACGCGGCGTACGCCGGGTGGTGGCTGCGCCGCGACCTCGACGGCCTGCTCGTGGGGGTGCTGTGCTCGACCTACGTCAACGCCGGCAACCTCGGGCTGGCGATCGCGGGCTACGTGCTCGGCAACGCCGCCGCCGTCGTGCCCGCACTGCTGGTGCAGCTGCTGCTCCTGCAGCCGCTGTCGCTCGCCGTGCTGGAGAGCCGCACCCGAGGGCGCACCGGGCTGCTGCAGGTGGCCAGCCAGCCGCTGCGCACGCCGCTGACGCTGGCCTCGGTCGCCGGGCTGGTGCTCGCCGCGACCGGGTGGCAGCTGCCCACCGCGGTGCAGGCGCCCGTCGAGCTCGTCGGCGCGATGGCGATCCCGATGATGCTGCTCGCCTACGGCATCGCGCTGCGGCTGGGGCCCGGCCTGGCCCAGGCGGGCGCCCGCGCCGAGCTCGGCGTGATCGTGGCCTGCAAGCTGCTGCTGCAGCCGCTGACGGCGTACGCCGTGGCGGTGCTGCTCGGCATCGACGGGCCCGCCCTCGTCGCGGTGGTCGTGACCGCCGCGCTGCCGACCGCGCAGAACATCTTCATCATCGCCAGCCGCTACCGCCGGGCCGAGACGCTGGCCCGGGACTCGGTGCTGCTGACCACGCTCGCCTCGGTGCCGGTGATCGTGGGCGTCGTGCTGGTGCTCGGCTGAGCCCCGTAGCGTCCTCCCCGTGACCCACCTCGACGTCGCCGGACTCCTCTTCGACAACGACGGGGTGCTGGTCGACTCGGTCGCCAGCGGCAACGAGGCGTGGACGCAGTGGGCGGGGGAGCACGACCTCGACGCCGCCCACGTGCTCGAACTGATCCACGGCCGGCGCGCGGCCGACACCGTCGCCACGCTGCTGCCCGCCGACCAGGTGGTGCGGGCGACCGAGCGGATCGACGAGCTCGAGCTCTCCACCTCGGGCGCGACCGTGGCGTTGCCCGGCGCGCTCGCCCTGCTCACCTCGCTCACCGAGGCCGGGCTGCCGTGGGCGGTCGCCACCTCGGCGACGCGCCGGCTCGCGCTCGCCCGGCTGGGCGCGGCCGGGCTGCCGGTGCCCGACGTGCTGGTCACCGCCGACGACGTGGCCCACGGCAAGCCGGCGCCGGACCCCTACGTCGAGGCGGCCACCCGGCTGGGTCTCGACCCGGCCGACTGCGTCGTGCTCGAGGACAGCCCGGCCGGCGTCGAGGCCGGCGTCGCCGCCGGGGCCCGCGTGGTCGGGGTGTCGCTGCCCGAGGGCGCCCCCGGCACCGACCTCGTGGTCGCCGACCTCTCGGAGCTGACGGCCGTGGCGCAGGGGGCCGGCGTGCGACTGCGCCGGGGCCGGTCCTAGGAGCCGGGCCTAGGGCCGCAGGTCGACCAGCACGGCCGCGAGGTCCTCGCAGCCGACACCGGCCCGGCGGGCCGAGGCCTCGAGCCGGTCGTAGGCCGCGATCGGGTCGGTCCCGAGCCGCACCGACAGCTGCCCGATGACCCGGTGCACCTTGCCGTCCCCCCGCAGCGAGCGCGGCGCGGCCTGGGTCGGGGTGTCCTCCGACGGCGGGGCCGCGCTCACCCGGGTGCAGAGCCGGGCCTCGTCGAACAGCGCCTCGAGGTCGTCGGCCACGCCGGCGAACGGGTCGTCGCCGGCGGCGTACAGGTGGACCTCGCCGACGACCACCTCGCCCTCGCAGACCGTGGCCGCGCGGGTGCTCCCCACCCCGGCCTCGGCGGCGCCGCGGGCCAGGTGCGGCCAGCGGGCGCGGCTGATCGTGACGTCGCGGTCACGGGTCGGTGCGGGTCCGCCGTCGAGGTGCTGCAGCGCGTCGAGCAGGCGCACCCGGCGGGTGGTCGCCTCGAGCGTGACCGGACCGTCGGGCCCGCTGCGGCACAGGCTCAGCCCGACCAGGTCGGGCACGAGCGCGCGGACGTCGCGCTCGAGCTGCTCGAGGGTGGGGGACCCGTCGGTCCCGGCCCCTGAGGTGGTGTCGGTGGTCAGCTCCGGGACGGTGCCCCCGGTGGTCGTGCTGTTCGTGGTCCTCATGACGTGGGCGCGCGCAGGTGCACGCGCTGGCCTCCCTTCCAGCTCCCCCTGCCAGCCCTATACCCACCTCGCCGAGGAGTGATGCACGCCACACCGGACCGGTGGGCGTCAGGGGGCGTCGGCCTCCATGGCCGCCACGAACTCCTTCTTCACGCGGCGCCACGCCTCGTCGTCCATGTCGTGGCGCCAGTAGGGCGAGCACGACATGTCCTGCCGGGTCAGGCCCCGCTCGCCGAGGAGGTGGGCCCGGATCGCCCGGATCTCGTCGGCCTCGCCGTGCACGAAGGCGTGCACCCGTCCCTCCGGCGCCGCGATGGCGCGCACGGACTCGAGCAGCGCGTCGGGCCGGTCGCGGTGCACCCAGAGCAGGTCGAGGTCGGCGTCGGTGGACAGCGGGAGCTGGTGCGCCGTCGAGTCGCAGACCAGCCGCACCACCGCCCGAGAGCCGGGCGGCAGCGCCTCCAGCGAGGCCGCGATCGCCGGCAGCGCCGACTCGTCGCCGATCATGAGGTGCCAGTCGACCTCGGGATCGGGCCGGTAGCCGCCGCCCGGACCTTCGAGGACCAGCACGTCACCCGGCTCGGCCCGCGCGGCCCACGGTCCCGCCGCGCCGCGGTCGCCGTGGACGACGAAGTCGAGCGTGAGCTCCCGGCGGGCGTCGTCCCAGGCGCGCACGGTGTAGCGGCGGCGCGCGGGCCAGACGTCCTTCGGGTGCTCGTCGCGGACCGCCTTGGGGTCGAACACCTCGTCGTACGGCGCCCCGGCCGGCCGCAGCGCCAGGTTGACGTAGGCATCGGTCGCGTCGGGCATCGTGAACCCGGCGAGACCCTCCCCGCCGAGCACGACGCGGACCATGCCGGGGGTGAGCTGGGTCGTCGAGACCACGAGAGCGTGCATGGCGACCAAGGTAACCCTTACCTGGTGGACGAGTGGGCTCAGCCGATCAGCCCCAGGTGGCGCAGGACCCGCTCGGTGGCGTGGCCGTCCTCGTGCGGGGTGAAGCGCTCGCGGAAGGCGGCGTAGCGGGCGGCGTACTCCTGCTCGACGGCCGGGAGGTCGCCCAGCGCGGCGAGGAGCTCCTCGGTGGAGCGCAGCACCGGGCCGGGGGCCTCGGGCCACAGGTCGAGGTAGAAGCCGCGGGTGACCGAGCCGTACTGCTCGAGGTCGGAGGCGAGGTAGAGCAGCGGCCGGCCGGTGACGGCCCAGTCGAACATCGTCGAGGAGTAGTCGGTGACCATCACGTCGGCGGCGCAGTAGAGGTCGGCGACGTCGGGCGGGGTCAGCGAGACGTCGCGCAGCCACTCGTGGGAGTCGACGTGCCAGCGGCCGGCCACCATGTTGTGGGCGCGCAGCAGCAGCACGTGGTCCTCGCCGAGCGCCTCCCCGAACTGCTCCAGCTCGAGCCGGACGGGCACGTCGAGCGAGGTGTCGTAGCCCTCCGCGTCGCGCCAGGTGGGGGCGTAGAGCACCACGGTGGTCCCCGGGTCGATGCCGAGCGCCTCGCGGACCTCGGCGCGGCGCGCGTCGTGGCGGGGGGCGGCGAGCACGTCGTTGCGGGGGTAGCCCGACTCCAGCAGCTCGCCCTCCCACCGGAAGGCCTGGGAGAGGAAGTGGGTGGCGTGCGGGTTGGGGGCGAGCAGCAGGTCCCAGCGCTGCACGTCGCGGTCGAGCTGCTCGAGCTTGCCCTCGGGCGCCCACAGCACGTCCCAGTGCACGGTCTTCAGCGGTGTGCCGTGCCAGGTCTGGACGTACGTCGCCCCGGGCTTCTTCTCCCACTCGACCTCGATGTGGCTGCTCGCGAAGACGAGGTCGGCCGACTCCAGCGCCCGCGCCGCCTCGGGGGTCCGGCTGGTGACCAGGGTGACGTCGGTGGGGAAGGTGTGGCGCAGCTCGTCGCGGACCAGCCAGACGTGGTGGAGGTCGTCG
Source organism: Marmoricola sp. Leaf446 (assembly GCF_001424755.1). Taxonomy (GTDB): domain Bacteria; phylum Actinomycetota; class Actinomycetes; order Propionibacteriales; family Nocardioidaceae; genus Marmoricola. The sequence continues at coordinate 243,087 of NZ_LMRF01000005.1, read as the reverse complement.
CGCTCGGCGCGGAGGCGCTCGTAGAGGGCGCGGGGGCTGTCGCTGAAGCGGCCGTCGAAGCTGCTCCAGACGATCGTCGTGGGCGAGTTCACGTGCGGACCGTAGCGGGTCGAGGTGGCCCCGACCCGCCACGGCCTGGTGAGGGACGGGCGCGATCAGGGCGCGAAGACGACCTTGACGACGCCGTCCTGCTTCTTCTGGAACTTCTCGTACGCCGCCGGGGCGTCGGCCAGCGCCACCCGGTGGGTCGCGAAGTCCTCGGTGCCGAGCGGGTCGGAGTCGTCGGTCAGCAGCGGCATGATGTCGTCGCTCCACCGGCGCACGTTGGCCTGGCCCATCCGGAGCTGCAGCTGCTTGTCGAACATCGTCAGCAGCGGCATCGGGTCGCTCTGGCCGCCGTACACGCCGATCAGCGAGACGGTGCCGCCGCGGCGGACGCTGTCGATGGCGCTGTAGATCGCGGCCATCCGGTCGAGTCCGGCCTTGGCCATGATGCTGGCGCTGAGTCGCTTGGGCAGGGCGTTGAACAGCTTCTGCCCCAGCTCGGCGACGGGCGACCCGTGGGCCTCCATGCCGACGGCGTCGATGACCGAGTCGGCGCCGCGACCGGCGGTCCGGGAGCGGATCTCCTCGCCCAGGTCGTCGACCTCGCGCAGGTCGAGCACCTCGGCGCCGCGCAGCCGGACCCGCTCGAGGCGCTCGGTGACGCGGTCGACGCCGATCACCCGCAGGCCGCGGTGCAGCGCGATCCGGCAGGCCATGTCGCCGATCGGGCCGAGGCCCAGGACGAGCAGGGTGCCGCCCTCGGGGGTGTCGGCGTACTCCACGGACTGCCAGGCGGTGGGCAGCACGTCGGAGAGGAACAGGAACCGCTCGTCGGGCGGGCCGTGGGGCACCTTGATCGGCATGAACTGCGCCTCGGGGACGCGCAGCAGCTCGGCCTGGCCACCGGGGACCTCGCCGTAGAGCTTGCTGAAGCCGAACAGCGCCGCGCCCATGCCCTGGTCGCGGACCTGGGTGGTCTCGCACTGCGTGAACAGGCCCCGCTGGCACATCCAGCAGTGGCCGCAGCAGATCTGGAACGGCATCACCACCCGGTCGCCGACCGCGAGGTCGCCGGCCTCGGGGCCGACCTCCTCCACGATCCCCATCGGCTCGTGGCCGAGGACGTCGCCCTGCCCCATGAACGGGCCGAGCGTCTCGTAGAGGTGCAGGTCGGAGCCGCACAAGCCGCTGGAGGTGACCCGCACGATCGCGTCGTTGGGCTTCTCGATCCGGGGGTCGGGGACCTCCTCGACGCGGACGTCGCGCTTGCCCTGCCAGGTGACTGCCTTCATCGGGTGCTCCTCTCGTGGGGCGACCGCCGAGCCGGTGGCCGTGGGTCCCCCGGTACCCGTGGGTGCGGGTCGGACTCCACCCCCGCGGGTGGGCGTGGGCCGCCCGCGAACGGGCACCGGGCGACATGGCTTCGCTCTGGCTCGACACCTCCGCCCCGATCGCCTCCGACCCGCTGGCCCCGGGCGACCACGACGTCGTCGTGGTCGGCGCCGGACTGACCGGCCTCACCACGGCGCTGCTGCTGGCCCGCGCCGGCCGCGGGGTGACGCTGGTCGAGGCGCGCCACGTCGGAGCGGTGACCACCGGCCACACCACCGCCAAGCTGTCGCTGCTCCAGGGCACCCACCTCTCGCGGGTGCGCCGCCACCAGGGGCAGCAGGTGGCGATGGCCTACGTCGAGTCGCAGCGCGAGGGATTCGCCTGGCTGCTGCGGTTCTGCGAGGAGCACGGCGTGCCGGTGCAGCGGCGTACGACGTACACCTACGCGGCCGACGAGAGCGAGGTCTCGACCGTGGAGCAGGAGCACGCCGTCGCCAGCGCGCTGGGACTGCCCGTGCGGCTGCTCGGCGAGGTCGACGCGCCCTTCCCGGTGCACCGCGCCACCGCGCTGGACGACCAGGCGCAGTTCGACCCGATGGACGTGCTCGAGGCGCTCGTGCAGCAGCTGCGGTCGCACGGCGGCACGCTGCACCAGGGCCAGCGCGTGGTCGGCGCCTCGGCCGCCGGTGGGGTCGACGACGGCCCCGTGCTGCGGCTGCAGGACGCCACCGAGCTGCGGGCCCGCGAGGTCGTGCTGGCCACCGGTGCGCCGCTGCTCGACCGCGGGCTGCACTTCGCCCGGGTGGAGCCGCAGCGGTCCTACTCCCTCACCTTCCGCGCCGGGTCGGTGCCCGCGCCCGACGGGATGTTCCTCTCGGCGGGCTCGGACTCGCGCTCCATCCGTGACGTGCCCCGCGGCGACGAGCGGCTGCTGCTGGTCGGCGGCGCCGGCCACACCGTCGGACGCACCCGCTCCGAGCTCGAGCACGTCGAGCGGCTGCGCCACTGGACCCACGAGCACTTCCCCGGTGCGGTCGAGACGCACCGCTGGTCCGCGCAGGACTACGCCCCGCACGACGCGCTGCCCTTCGTCGGCCGGGTGCCCCGCGGCGGCGGCCACCTGCGCTTCGCCACCGGCTTCGAGAAGTGGGGCATGACCAACGCGGTGGCCGCCGCCCTGACGCTGACCGGCGACATCCTGGGCGCCGAGCCCTCGTGGGCCCAGCGGCTGGGGGGCGCGCGCCTGAGCCCCTCCGACGTCGGCGAGCTGGTGCGGCTCAACCTCGGCGTGGGCCTGTCGGTGGCCACCGGGGCGGTGCGCGGCCTCGCCCGACGGGTGCCCGAGGCGCCGCCGGAGGGCATGGGCGTCGTCGGCCGCGAGACGGGCCTGCCCACCGCCCGCTCCACGGCGCCCGACGGCGAGCGCTGCGCCGTGGTCGGCCTGTGCACCCACCTCGGCGGCGTGCTGAAGTGGAACGACGCCGAGCGCAGCTGGGACTGCCCGCTGCACGGGTCGCGGTTCTCGCCCGACGGCGAGGTGCTGGAGGGGCCGGCGACCAAGCCCCTGCAGCGACGGGGCTAGTGCGGACCGGCGGCGTCGGGGGCCGGCAGGTCGCCGCGCTCGACCACGGTGCGGGCGAGGTCGCGCAGCTTGAGGTTCTCGTGGCTGGAGTAGCGGCGCAGCACCTCGAAGGCTTGCTCCAGCCCGAGGTCGTAGCGGTGCATCAGGATGCCCTGGGCCACGCCGATGAGGTGGCGGCTGGCCATGGCGGTGGTGAGCCCCTCGACGGCGTCGGCGGAGCTGATGGCGTTGGCGGCGTGGACGGCGTAGAGCAGCGCGACGTCGCGGTCCTGGTCGCGGAAGGCGTGGGTCGGCTCGGCGTACAGGTTGAGCGCGCCGATGGTGCGGCGCTCGGTGGCCAGGCGTACGGCGAGCACCGACCCGACGCCCGACTCGGCCACCCGGGCGCACCACCGGGGCCAGCGCTCGTCGCGGCGCAGGTCGTCGCTGACGTGCACCTCGTCCCCCCAGACCGACTCCAGGCACGGCCCCTCGCCCAGGTCGTACTGGAAGCCGTCGCAGGTCTCGGCCAGCACCGAGGTCGCCGCCACCGTCTCGACACGGTCGCCGCGACGGCGCAGCGTGATGCTGCAGTGCTCGGCGGCGGGCACGACGTCGAGCGCCCGGCGCGCGGCCCGGGAGGCGGCGGACTCGTCCTCGGGGCCCTCCATCAGCTCGCGGCTGACGCGGGCCAGCAGACGCGCGAGGTCGGGTCCGGGCTCGGCTGCCATGTCGCTCCTCGGTGGTGGGGGCGCGGTGCGCCCGGTGTCGTGCCCTCCGACGCTAGCGGGCCTCGACCAGGGTCTCGGGGACGCTCTCCAGACCACGGCGCAGGTCGCGCAGGATCCGGCTCAGCAGGCGGGAGACCTGCATCTGCGTCACCCCGATGTCCTCGGCGATCTCGCGCTGGGTGAGCCCGGAGAAGAAGCGCAGCTCGATGACGCGCCGGTCGCGCTCGGAGAGCCGGCTCACCAGCGGTCCCAGCACCGCGCGCGCCTCGGCGGCGCCCTGCGCGGGGTCGACGTCGCCCAGCAGGTCGGCCAGCGGCATCTCGCCGGCCTCGCCGACGGGTCGGTCCAGCGACGCCGGGACGAAGCAGCCGCGGGCGGCCAGCGCCTCCTCGACGTCGCTCAGGTCGACCTCGAGGGCCGCAGCCAGCTCGCTGGGCCGGGGCGAGGTGCCGAGCCGGGCGCCCAGCTCGCTCTCGACCGCGGCGATGCCGGCCTGGACCTCCTGGATCCGGCGCGGCGGCCGGATCATCCAGCCGGAGTCGCGGAAGTAGCGCTTGATCTCGCCGCGGATGGTCGGCACCGCGAAGGAGAGGAAGTCGTGGCCCGAGCCGGTGTCGTAGCGGCGTACGGCCTTGACGAGCGCGAGCCGGGCCACGCCCTCGAGGTCGTCGTCGCCGACGCCGCGGCCGCGGTAGCGCGACGCGATGGACTCGGCGACCGGGATGTTGAGGACGAGGACCGCCTCGAGGATCCGGGCGCGCTCGGCCTCGTCGTCGGTGCCCGCGAGCTCGGCGAAGAGCTCGGAGGTGCGCAGCGAGCGGCGGTTGCGCGGGGGCGCGACGGCACCGACGGGGACGTCGTCCGGCGTCGTGGTCGCGATTGCCGCGACGTCCGGCGAGGTGGAGGGCTGGGGGAGGAGCGAGGTCATGAGCTCACCGCTTAGGGGTGTCGGTCTCAGACGTCGCCGGTGTCTACAGCGATTCCTGTGGTTCCAGGCTGGTGCCCGGCTTACAACGTAACCCTGGGAGGGGGGCGGTGCGCAATCCTGGGGCGCAGAACCACCTGTAGGGGTGAGCGCCACCGGGTCGGGCGCGCTCACCAGCCCGGGTGGTCCTCGCCGGAGCCGGCCTCCGACCCGTGCCCCGCGACCATGCCGCGGTGCATCACGCGGTCGCCCACGACGCCGGAGTGGTCGGCCTTGTGCATCACCACGGCGTTGTCCCACATCACCACGTCGCCGGGCGACCAGGCGTGGCGCAACGTGTTCTCCGGGCGGGTGGAGTGCTCGAGCAGCCGCGCCACCACCGCCTGCGTCTCCGCCTCGTCCATGCCGCTGATCGAGGCGCAGCGGGCGGCGGTGGAGAGGTAGAGCGCGGGACGCCCGGTCACCGGGTGCGGCCGGAACACCGGGTGCTGGGCCTGGGTCTCCTCGTCGTCGTCGAGGTCGAGCCCGGTCACGACGTGGGTGATGCGTCGGCCCTCGAGCTGCTCGCGCAGGTCCGCGGGCAGCGTGTCGTGGGCGACGTACTGGTTGGTGAACAGGGTCTCGCCGCCCTCGTCGGGGATGGTGACGGTGCGCAGGGCGGTGTACGCCGGCGGCACGCGCAGGTAGCTGGAGTCGACGTGGAACTGGCTGCGCGGCGGGGTGGTGCGCCCGACGTTGCTGATCAGGTTGAGGTCCGGGCAGCCCTCCACCGGGGTCTCGCCGACCGTGAAGGCGAGGTCGCCGAAGCGGCGCAGGAACGCCACGAACGACTCGTCGTCGACGTCCTGGCCGGGGAAGACGGCGACGCCGCGCTCGGCCAGCAGCAGCCGGAGCTGCTCGACCTCGGCGTCGCTGACCTCGCGCAGGTCGAGGTCGGTGACCTCGACGCCGACGGGCTCGGTGGCGGTGGTCCTCATGGGGTGCTCCTCATCGGTGGGCGCCCCGCGCCAGGGCCTGGTCGAGGCCGGCGCGGAACAGGTCGGGCAGGGGGGTACCGGCGGCGGCGGCCATCACGGCGACGACGCTGGTGGTGGCGTAGGAGCAGTAGAGCCCGGCCTCGAGGAACCACGGCTCCCCGTGGGCGTCGACCCGGAAGTCGAACAGGCTGTAGTCGCGACAGCCCAGGGCACGGTGAGCGGCGTACGCCGCCCGGTGGACGCGCGCGGTGAGCGGGTCGGCCGGGTCCACGATCCAGGCGTGCTCCTCGGTCTTGGCCACCAGGGCGAGGCTGCCCTCGCCGTCCTCGGTCGGGTCGCGGCGCAGCTTGTCGGAGGCGTCGCGGACCGGCTTGGTGTCGCGGTCCACGGCGTACTCCTCCAGGGGCAGGCCGACCAGCTCGCCGTCGACCTCGAGGACGCCGCAGCGGACCTCGCGGCCGAGCTCGACGTACTCCTCGAGCAGCACGTCGCGCCCGTGCTCGCGGGCGGCCGCGAGCGCGACGTCCCACTCCGACGCCTCGCGCACCAGCGTGACGCCCGAGGAGTTGTCGGCGTCGACCGGCTTCACGACCGCCGGGAGGCCGACCGTGGGCCGCTCCGCGGGCGCGAGCACCTCGCCCGCCGGCACCCGCACGCCGGCGGCCGCGACGACGGCCTTGGCGCGGGCCTTGTGGGCGGTCAGGGCCATCACGTCGGGGGCGTTGCCGACGAAGGGGATGCCGAGCAGGTCGAGCAGCGCACGGTAGGTCGTCATGCCGGCGAAGCAGAACATCTGGGGCACGGCGACGTCGGGGGCCTCCGTGCGCAGCCGGGACAGCGCCTCGTCGAGGCCGAGCGCCGGGGCGGCGGCGACGGTGGCCGGCGCGAGGTCGGCCGGGAAGCGCCAGGAGCCGTCCGGCGAGACGTGGGCGACGAGCACCTCGTGGTGCTCGGGGTCGTGGGTGGCGGCGAGGCAGTCCGCGGCGTACAACAGCGAGAGCTCGGCCATCTGCGGGGACGTGGGGGAGCCGACGAGGTGGAGCACGCGCAGGCGTCCGGTCCGCTCAGTCACCCCCGGCCTCCACGAGCTTGCCGATGTTGAAGTCCACGCGCAGCCACGGCCGGCCCTCGACCAGGCTGCGCAGCAGCAGCCACGGCACCTGCACGTGGTGCTCCACGAGGAACGGCAGCGGGTCGTCCCAGTCGAAGATCGCGTCGGTGCCCTCGCGCAGCACCCGCAGCCGCTCCCGGCGACCGCGCTCGGCCAGCAGCCGCCAGAGCTCGTGGTAGGTCCAGTACGTCGGCCGGCCGGCCGCCGTCGGCACCACGACCTCGGCGTCCGGGTCGTCCTCGAGGTAGGCCGCGGCGACGCCGGGGTGGTCGTGGAGCAGCGTGATGGCGGAGTGGGTGCGCGGGTTGCACTCGATCGCGAACACCTCGTCGTGCTCGTCGACGATGAAGTCGAGCGAGACCTGGCCGGTCAGGCCCGCCTCGCCGACGAAGGTGTCGACCCACGCGCGGATGCCGGGGTGCTCGACGTGGTCGTAGTTGACCTGGAAGGCCGAGGACTCGCAGCAGCAGTAGACGGTGAGGCGGCCGTCGCGGACGGTGGAGTGGGTGCAGTACTCCGTGCCCTCGACGAACTCCTGGAGGATCCACGGGTTGGCCTCGCTGATGGGCAGCGAGCGCACGAAGGCCTCCATGTCGCGATGAGGCAGCCGGGTCAGGTCGAGCCGGTGCACGGGGTCGTAGGCGATGGACTTGAGGATGTAGGGCCGGGTGGCGCCGGAGAAGTCGTGGTCGAGGACCTGCTGGGCGTCGGTGACCAGGTGCGTGTCCGGCACCCCCAGCCCGGCCGCGGCCGCGGCCCGGGCGAAGCGGAACTTGTCGTCGACCAGCTCCAGCCGGTCGGGGTCGAGGTGCACGACCTCGCAGACCTGCTCCAGCTGCTTCTTGGCCCGGGCGTCGGCGATGCTCGAGGCGGGGCTGCAGACGGGCACGTAGACGTCGACGCCCTCGGCACGGACGATCGCCTCGAGGGCGTCGGCGTAGTCGGGTGACCCGGCGTCGGGGATGGTGTGGAAGGCGTCGACCGCGCGCGAGAACCGGTGCCCGGTGAGCCGGTAGCGCGCGGACTCCACCAGCACGACCCGGTGACCGGCGGCGTGGAAGGCGCGGCACAGCGCCAGCGCCTTGGTCATCTTGCCGCCGCTCACCATCACGGTGCGGGGTCGCGACGGGCTCGACCGGCGGGGGTCCGCGGAGGCCGCCGGTCGAGCCCATCCGCGCACCAGCGCGGTCGTGGTCAGCGCGGCGTTGACCGGCAGCGCCAGACCGAGCAGGCCCATCGCGCCGAGCGTGCGGGCGGAGTGGGCGAGGCGGGTCATCCGGCGGTGCGGCGCACGAGGGTGACGCCGTCGCGGACCGGCAGCACGACCTGCTCCACCCGGGGGTCGTCGGCGAGGACCTGGTTGAACGCCGCGATGGCCTCGCCGTTGGGCGTCGCCTCGCCGGTCCAGGGCTGGCCCTGCATCAGCGTGTTGTCGACGACCAGCAGCCCGCGGCGGGCGAGCAGGCCGGTGTCGAGCAGCGCGCGGAGGTAGTCGGCGTACCCCGCCTTGTCGGCGTCGAGGAACACCAGGTCGAAGCGCGCGCCCGCGTCGGCGAGGGCGTGGAGCGTGTCCATTGCCGGCCCGACGTGGACGTCGATCCGGTCGCCGGCCGGGGAGGCCTCGAAGCACTCCTGCGCCAGCGCCGCGACGCGTTCGTCGATCTCGCACGCGACGACCACGCCCTCCTCGCCCGCGACCTCCTGGACGGCCTCGGCCATGGCCAGCGCGGAGTAGCCGGTGAACATCCCGATCTCCAGCACCTGCCGGGCGCGGGTGACGTGCACCAGCATCTTGAGCAGCTGGCCCTCCAGGTGGCCCGACAGCATCTCCTGCTCGAGCCCGGAGCCGTCGCCCGCCCAGTCCTCGGCCGCGGTGCGCTCCGACAATGCGCGGAGGGCGGGCGACTCGGGAGTGGACAGGGCGGCGGTGTAGGGGTCGAGGCCCGCGGCCAGGGCGGCGGCGCGCCGGATCTCCGAGCCCAGGGCGGGATCCAGCGCGACGCCGTCGGGACCGGCCCCGGCCTCGTCGAGACGGGCCACGACGTCGTCGAGGCTCGCCGCGAGGATGGCCAGCGGCGTGACCGGTCGTGGGGTGGTGCGGGTCGTGGTCATGCCGCCGGCGAGGTGAACATGTCCTGGCCCTCGCCCTGGCGCGGGTAGCCCCGCACCAGCTCCTTGTGACGCGTCAGCATGCCGTCGAGCTGGTCGGCATCGAGGTCGTTGGCGAACACGCAGGTGCCGATCGGCTGCGGCAGCGCGGCGCGCAGCAGGCCGTCGCGGGTCTGCATGATCGACTCGGTGCCCTTGCGCAGCAGCTCGGGCGTGAGGTGCGGGCTGTCGAGCGCGAGCCCGATGCTGCTCATCACGCCGAGGATGCGGTCGCGCTCGATCTCCGAGACGTAGCCCAGCTCGTGGGCCACCGAGGCCGAGAACGCCATGTCGACGTTGATGGCGTGGCCGTGGAAGTAGGGCACCTCGGGCGTGAGCTCGAGCGTCGGGCTCCAGGTGTGGCCGTAGGCGATCACCCGGTCAAGGTCGAGCTCGTGCAGGTTGGGCACCTCGAGGGTGAGCATCGTCCTGATCGCCTCGTAGGTGATCGTGTCGGCGACCTCGCGCAGCTGGTCGTTGCCGTCGAGGTGGCCGAAGCGGGTGCGCAGCAGCTCCTCGCCGTACTTCTCCAGCAGGTCGAAGATGTCGGCGTTGGCCACGACCGCGATCTTGATGAGCTCGGCCATCCCGTTGCGGACCTGGTCCTCGGGCAGGGTCTCCAGCAGGCTGAAGTCGAGCAGCACCTTCTGCGACGCGTGGTAGGCGCCGAGCCGGTTCTTGTGCTTGCCGTGGTTGACCGCGACCTTGATCGAGACGCTGGCGTCGATGAGCCCGATCAGGGTGGTGGGGATGCGGATGTAGTTGGTGCTCCGGCGGTACGACGCGCAGGCGAACCCGGCGACGTCGGTGGTGAGCCCGCCGCCGATCACCAGCACCGGCTCCTTGCGCAGCAGTCCGAAGTCGGCGAAGGCGTCGACGATCTTCTCGACCGTGGCGAGCGTCTTGCGCTGCTCTCCGATCTTGATCGCGAACACGGTGAGGTCGATGCCGTGATGGGCGAAGTACGCCGTCAGCCGCTCGCCGTGGAGCGCATTCACCTGCTCGTCGACGACGGCCAGGCAGCGGCCGTAGTCACGGTAGGTGTCGGCCAGCTCGGGGTTGTCGAGGTCGAAGACGCCACGGCTGTAGACCAGGCTGAAGTCGATCGACTCCCGGCCGGAGACGTGGAAGGCCGAGTCGGTGGCCTCGAGGGTCGCGTGCACGCTGGACATGGGGTTCCTCTTCTCGGGTCTGGGATCGAGGTCCGGGTGGGTCAGGCGCTCTGTGCCAGGCCGACGAGGGCGGCGGCGTCGAGCTTGTCCACGCGGGAGTGCGCGCCGGCGAAGTCGTGGCCCGCGGTGTTGGTGTTGGGGAAGGCGATGACGGTCACGCCGGCGGCGGTGGCCGCCTGGACGCCGCCGAGGTTGTCCTCGATCGCGACGCAGGCACCGGCCTGCTCGTCGAGCCGGTCGAGGGCGAAGGCATAGGCGTCGCGGTCGGGCTTGGGCTGCTCGACCTGGGTGACGTCGACGACGACGTCGAAGCCGCGCAGGTCGACGTGGGGACGCAGCGCGGTGACCAGGGCGTCGATGTTGTCGGGGCTGGTGGTGGTGACCAGGCCGACCTTGAGGCCCTCGCGGTGCGCGGCCTCGATGGTCTCCACGACGCCGGGGCGGGGCTCCACGCCTTCGCTGATCAGCTTGTCCTGGAAGATCGAGGACTTGGTGGCGTGCACGGCCTGGGCGTCGACCTCCTCGCCGCGCTCCTTCGCGTACGCCGCGACGCGGTCGGCCCCGCCGCTGGACTCGAGCATCGCGACGTAGTCGTCGTGCTCCCAGCGCCAGTCGAGACCGTGCTGGGCGAACGCCTCGTTGAAGGACTCGCGCTGCAGCTCGGAGGTGTCGGCGACACTGCTGATCGAACCGAACAGGATGGCGGCCATGGGGGTGCTCCTCGTGGTGGGTGCCGACCGCCCGTGCGACCAGCTTGTTGAAGTAATCAGTGGTTACCCAGAACATACTTCAACATGCTGTTGAACTTCCACCACCACCGAAAGGGTGAGGTGGGCGTGGCCCCGGTCACCCGCCGCCCTAACGACGATCAGTTCGCGAGCGGTCCGACGTCGTCCCAGCCTGGGGTGCCCGGGTCTCCGCCCAACTGATCGTCGTTCGGGTGGGTCGCTGGTCGCGCCGCCCCGGCTGGTCGAGGAAGGACGAAGTCCTGTCACGAGACCCGCCGCCACCCGGGCACCGGGTCTCGTGACGGTCGCGGGGCGACCTCCTCGACCACCCGCCGCCCGAACGACGATCAGTTCGCGAGCGGTCCGACGTCGTCCCCGCCTGGCGTGCCCGGCTGTCCGCCCAACTGATCGTCGTTCGGGTGGATCGCTGGTCGCGGTGCCCCGGCCATCTGCACCTACAGTTCGGCCCGATCCGGGCTCAGGATCACGCAGAAGGCGTGAACTGTGGGTCGAGATGGCCGCCTCGCCGGTCGGGCCCGTCGAGACCTACCGCAGCCCCCGGAACATCGCCCGCACGTCCTCGACCAGCAGGTCGGGCTCCTCCAGCGCGGCGAAGTGGCCGCCGCGGTCCATCTCGGTCCACCGCACGATCCGGTCGTGCTCCTCGGCCAGCCGGCGGATCGGCCGGGCGATGTCGCGGGGGAACACCGCGACGCCGGTCGGGACCTCCGAGCGCACCACGCCCCGCCTGGCCGCCGCCGCCTCGAGGTAGAGCTGGGCCGACGAGCCGGCGGTCCGGGTGAACCAGTACGCCGACACGTCGGCCAGCACCCGGTCGCGGTCGACGGCGTCCTCGGGCAGCCCGGAGCCGGTCCCCGGGTCGGTCCACTCCCGGAACTTCTCCACGATCCACGCCAGCTGCCCGACCGGGGAGTCGGTCAGCGCGTAGGCCAACGTCTGCGGCCGGGTGGCCTGGATCTTGCGGTAGCCCGACCCGTCGGAGAGGTAGCGGTGCACCTCCGCGGCCCGCTCCCGCTCCTCGCCCTCGAGCGCGTCGAGGTCCTGCGGGCGCTGGATCAGCATGTTGAGGTGCACGCCGACGACGTGCTCGGGGTCGGCGATCCCGATCTCACGGGTGATCGTGGAGCCCCAGTCGCCGCCCTGCGCGGCGTACCGGTCGTAGCCCAGGCGCGCCATCAGCGTCGCGAACGCCCGCCCCACCCGCGCGGGGTCCCAGCCGGGCTCGGTCAGCGGCCCCGACCAGGTGTAGCCCGGGATCGACGGCGCCACCACGTGGAAGGCGTCCCGCGCGTCGCCGCCGTGGGCGACCGGGTCGGTCAGCGGCCCGACCACGTCGAGGAACTCTAGCACCGACCCCGGCCAGCCGTGCGTCATCACCAGCGGCAGCGCGTCCGGCTCGGGCGACCGCTCGTGCACCAGGTGGACGCGCGCCCCGTCGATGGTGGTGGTGAGCTGCGGGAGGGCGTTGAGCTGCGCCTCGTGGGTGCGCCAGTCGAACTCCTCGGACCAGTACGCCGCCAGCTCGCGCAGGTAGCCGACCGGCACCCCGCGGCTCCACTCCTGCCCGGCGACGGTCTCGCCCGGCGCGGGCGCGGGCCAGCGGGTGCGGCGTACGCGCTCCCGCAGGTCCTCCACCTCCGCCTCCGGCACCTCGACCGTGAACGGCACCAGCTCCTCGTCAGCCATGCCCCCCACCGTGCCCCGCGGGCGGTGGGTTCAGTCCACCTGCGGCCACCCGGCCCGCAGCGCGGCGAGCTGCTCACCCGTGACGTACGACGGGTTGCTGCCGGCCGGCATCCGCAGCACCTCGAGGTCGGCCAGCACCGGGTGGGCGAGCAGCTCGGCGCGCAGCACGGGCGGGGCGACGGGCGCCAGGTGGAGCGGCAGCACGGGACCGAGGTCGGGGTCGACGTGCACCGGCCCGGTGACCGTGCCCTGGCCGTGCAGGCCGGCCGGGTGGAGCGGGTCGCGGCCGCTGACCCAGTACAGGACGGGCTGGCCGGCGGCCACCAGCTCGGTGCGGTACGACGGCCGCACGCACCGGGTCCCCAGGCCGGCGAACCCGGTGCCCAGCAGCGTCGCGATCTCGTCGTGCCGTGGGTCGCCCTTGAGCAGCCAGGCGCCCAGCGACGCGACGGTGAGCCGACGCGTCCCGGGGCGGGCCCGACGCTCGGTCAGGCCGGCCACCCCGCGAGCACGACCTTGCCGACCGCCCGGCCGGACTCGATGAACTCGTGGGCCTCGCGGAGGGTGGCCGCGCTGATCACGCCCGGGTCGGTGACCGCGGTGGTGGTGCGCAGCACGCCCTCGTCGACCAGCCGCGCGACCTCGGCGAGCAGGGCTCCCTGCTCGCCCATGTCGTCGGTCTGGAAGGTCGAGCGGGTGAACATCGACTCCCACACCAGCGAGCCCGACTTGCCCTTGAGCGGCATCACGTCGAGGCCGCCGACCGGGTCGTCGATGACGCCGATCCGGCCCTGCGGCGCGAGCACCTCGACGAGCTGCTCGAGGTGCTCGTCGGTGTGCGTCAGCGCCGCGACCAGCTCGACGCCGTCGACGCCGAGCGCGCGCAGCTCCTCGGCCAGCGGCCGGCTGTGGTCCACGACGTCGTGGGCGCCGAGCGAGCGCACCCACTCCTGGGTCTCGGGACGGGACGCGGTGCCGACCACGCGCAGCTGCGTCTGGGTGGCCGCGAGCTGGACGAGCACGGAGCCGACGCCGCCGCCCGCCCCGACCACGAGCAGCGTCCGGCCCTCGCCACCGCCGCGCTCGACACCGAGCCGGTCGAAGAGCAGCTCCCACGCCGTGATCGCGGTCAGCGGCAGCGCGGCCGCCTCGGCGACCGAGAGGCTGCTCGGGCGACGCGAGACGATCCGCTCGTCGACGAGGTGGAGCTCGCTGTTGGCGCCGGGCCGCACGATGGAGCCGGCGTACCAGACCTCGTCGCCGACCGAGAACGACGTGACGTCGCTGCCGACCTCGCGCACGACGCCGGCGACGTCGTAGCCGAGCACCTTGACCTCCTCGCCCTCGTCGGGGCCCTGCCGCCGACGCACCTTGGTGTCGACCGGGTTGACCGAGGTGGCCTGCACCTCGACGAGCAGGTCGCGCCCCGACGGGCTGGGGTCGGGCAGCTCGACGTCCTCGAGCTGGCTGGCGTCTCCGACGGACCGGTAACCGATGGCGCGCACGGGGTCTCCTCTGGTGGTGGGTGGGGTCGTGAGGTCGCGTACCCAGGACGTCGCGAGCCGTGCGCCCGTCGGGCACCCCGGCGACGGATGCTGGAGGCATGACCTCCGGGCTGGCCCACCGCGACCTCGCCGCACGCGGCGCGGGGGCGGTGCGGGGCGCGCTGCTCGCGGCGTACTGCGCGCTCGTGGTGGTGACCCAGCTGCTGTGGCTGAGCTTCTCCCCGGTGATGGCCGAGGCGGCGACGGCGCTCGGGGTGGGGGCCGGTGCGGTCGGCGACCTCACCGTGGTCACGCCGCTGGTCTTCGTGGTGCTCGCGACCCCGGCGGGGCGCTGGCTCGACCGCGCCCTGGTCCCAGCGCTCACCGCCGGGGCGGCGGCCACCGCGCTGGGGGCGGTCGTGCGGGCCGTGGCCCCGGACTCCTACGGCGTGGTCCTCGCGGGACAGGTGCTGCTGTCGGTCGGCCAGCCGCTGGTGGTGGGGGCGACGACGGCGATGGCCGCGGCGTACGCCCCGGCGCGGCTGCGCACCGGGGTGGTCGCGGCCGCGAGCGCGTCGCAGTTCGTCGGCATCCTGGTCGCCGCGCTGGGCGTCGGTCCGCTCGTGGCGGGGGCGGGGTTCGGCGGCGCGCTGCGGGCGCAGGCCGTGGTGGCGGTCATCGTCGCGCTCGTGCTCGTCGGGCTGCTCCGGTCCCTGCCGTGGCCGGCCGCGGCGGAGATCCCCGCGGCTCGCGGCGGCCGGGTGTGGCGCGACCGCGCGGTGGCGGCGCTGGCGGTCGTGGTGCTGGTCGGGGTCGGCACCTTCAACGCCGTGGCGACCTGGCTCGACGCGCTCCTCGATCGGATGGGGCACCCGGGGGTGGCCGGGGGCGTGATCGCGCTGATGACGGCGGTCGGCCTGGTGGCCTCGGCCGTGGTGCCGGTGCTGGTGGCGCGGTGGGACCGCCGCCGGGAGTACCTCGCCCTGGCGGCCGCCGTCGTCGTGGTCGGACTCGGCCTGGCCGCGCTGACCGGGAGCGCCGGCACCCTGGCGGTCGCCCTCGTGGTCGTCGGCGCGGTGCTGCTGCCCGGCCTGCCCGTCGCGCTCGACTGGGCGCAGGAGCGGTGCGGCCCGTCGTACGCCGCCCGCACCACCAGCGCCCTGCTGCTCGCCGGCAACCTCGGCGGCGTGCTGCTGGTGCTCGCCGTCCAGCCCGCGCTCGGCCACCCCCGCGTCGCGCTCCTCGTCCTCGCCCTGCTCGCCCTCCCCGCGGTCCTCGCCGCCCTCACCCTCCCCGGCCGCCGCCCCCGCTGACCCCCCGCCCCACCGGTCCGCCCACCCCGAGATCTCGCAGACGCGCGGACACAAGTCCTGCCGACGCCTCCGAGAACCCGGACCGACCCGGACAGGTCGGGCACCGGGCGGAAACTTGTGTCCGCGCGTCCACGTACGTCGGGCCGCCGGGAACAAATCGCCGTTGGTTGACCTTGTGCAACTGTCGCAACGCCGCGGCCGCCTCAGCACGACCAGACGACCCGACGGAAGAGCACCCCCTTGTTCATGGCACGCACCGCCCGACGCCCGGCCCCTCGCAACGGCCGCCGCACCGACTACCGCGTCACCTTCGTGGTGCTGTGCGCGGGTGTCAGCTCCTTCTCGCTGCTGCAGTCGATGGTCACGCCCGTCCTGCCGACCATCGAGGCCGCGCTCGACACCGACCAGGCGACGGTGACGTGGGTGCTGACGGCGTACCTGCTCTCCGCCTCGGTCT
Source organism: Marmoricola sp. Leaf446 (assembly GCF_001424755.1). Classification (GTDB taxonomy): domain Bacteria; phylum Actinomycetota; class Actinomycetes; order Propionibacteriales; family Nocardioidaceae; genus Marmoricola. The sequence goes on along the minus strand of NZ_LMRF01000005.1, from coordinate 227,396 downwards.
TCACCCCGATCATCGGCCGCATCGGCGACAAGGTCGGCAAGGAGCGGATGCTCGTCGTCGCGCTGCTCGCGCTGGCCGTCGGCTCGCTGCTCGCCGCGGTCGCGCCGAGCGTGGGCGTGCTGATCGCCGCCCGCGCCATCCAGGGCGTCGGCGGCGGCGTGCTGCCGCTGACCTTCGGGATCATCCGCGACGAGTTCCCGCGCGACAAGGTCGCCGGGGCCGTCGGCACGTCGGCCGCGCTGCTCGCCGTCGGCGGCGGGTTCGGCCTCGTGCTGGCCGGGCCGATCGTGGAGGCGCTGAGCTACCACTGGCTGTTCTGGCTGCCCATGATCATGACCCTGCTGGCCGCCGCGGCCGCGCACCTGTTCGTGCCCGAGTCGCCCGAGCGCCAGCCCGGCCGCATCAACGTCACCAGCGCGCTGCTGATGTCGACCTGGCTGGTCACGCTGCTGCTCGCCGTCAGCCAGGGCAGCTCGTGGGGCTGGGGCTCGCCGATCACGGTCGGCCTGTTCGTCGCCACCGTGATCGTCCTGCCCACCTGGGTGTACGCCGAGGCGCACAGCGACTCGCCCCTCGTCGACATGACGATGATGCGCATCCCCACCGTCTGGACGGTCAACCTCGTCGCGCTGCTCTTCGGGATGGGGATGTACTCGATGTTCGCCTTCGTCCCGCAGTTCCTGCAGACCCCGGGCGAGCTCACCGGCTACGGCTTCGGCGCGAGCGTCACCCAGTCGGGCCTGATGCTGCTGCCGCAGACCATGGCGACCTTCCTGGTCGGCCTGTGGTCGGGCCGCCTCGCCGCCCGGTTCGGCTCCAAGGCCGTCCTGGTCGCCGGCGCCACCATCACCTCGATGGGCATGCTCGGCATCGTGCTGTTCCACGACCACGTGTGGCAGCTCGTCGCCGAGTCGACCGTCCTGGGCCTCGGCTTCGGACTGGCCTTCGCGGCGCTGTCCAACCTGATCGTCGACGCCGTCCCGCAGTCGCAGACCGGTGTCGCCAGCGGCATGAACGCCAACATCCGCACCGTCGGCGGTGCCCTCGGCAGCGCCGTCCTGGCCAGCGTCGTCACGGCCGGCGCCCGGCCCGACGGGCTGCCCGTCGAGGCCGGCTACACCCACGGCTTCTCGGTGCTGGTCGTCACCTCGGCCCTCGCCGCGCTCGTCGCGGTGTTCGTCCCGGTGGTGCGCGTCGCCACGCGCACGACCGCCGACGCCGACCTCGACGAGGCGGTCCCGGCGGCCGACCCCGTGCCGGTCGCCGCGCGCTGAGTCCCGGCGGCCGGGCGGCGTACGTCAGGCGACCGCGCCGACCACCAGCAGGGCGAGGAGCAGCAGCGGCAGCGTGAGCGCCGAGGCGACCAGGCCGGTGCCGAGGTGGCGGGCCCGACCGGGCAGGAGCACCAGCAGGACGCCCACGAGCGGCGCCGAGCCGACGAGCACCCAGGCGAGCGGCTCCTGCACCCCGAGGGCGTACGGCGCCGACGCGGCCACCACCCCGAGCCCGGCGCCCAGAGGGCTCATCGGCCCGTGGAACGCGCTCACGCGAGCAGCACCCACAGGCTCGGCACGGAGCAGGCGAGCCCGCCCGCCACGAGGCCCAATCCGAGGCTCGGCGCGCGAAGGCGGGTGAGCGCCGCGCCGACCACGGCGATCCCCAGCGCGAGACCGAGCGCCGTCGCGTAGCCGCCGGCCTCGCGGTCGGTCAGCGTGGTCGTGCTGCCGAGCAGCCCGAAGCCCAGGAACCACACCACCGGCACCGCCGGCACGACCCAGGTCGCGAGCGCCCACGAGACGCGAGGGGAGTCCACGCGGACACCCCACCACGAGCGGACCCGTCCTGTCCGCAGCCCGTCCTACGGTGGCCCCATGACCACGCTGGCCGACCGCCCCGCCACCGCCCTGCTCGTCGTCGACGTCCAGCAGGACGTCGTCGAGGGGGCCCAGGACCGCGACGCCGTCGTCGCCAACATCGCCGGGCTCGTCGACCGCGCCCGCGCCGAGGACGTGCCCGTCGTGTTCGTCGCCCACGCCGACGAGGGGATGCCGCGCGACAGCGAGCCGTGGCAGTACGTCCCCGAGGTGCAGCGCCGCGACGCCGAGCCGCTCGTGCACAAGAGCTGGGGCGACTCCTTCGAGGACACCGACCTCGAGGACGTCCTGGCCGCGCGCGGGGTGGGCCGACTCGTGGTCACCGGCGCCGCGAGCGACGCCTGCATCCGCTCGACCCTCCACGGCGCCCTCGCGCGGGGGTACGACGTGACGCTGGTCGCCGACGCCCACACCACCCAGGACACCACCGGGTGGGGCAACATCGCGCCGGCCGACATCATCACCTTCACCAACCTCTACTGGGCCCACACCGGGGCGCCGGGCCGCACCACCGCCGTGGTGCCGACCACCGAGGTCGCCTTCCACGCCGAGTCGTAAGCCTGACGACGCGCCAGGGCGCGTGCTGAGGCACACGACCCGGGCGATCAGGGTTGCTCGTGAGGATCCTTCGGGTGGCGGCGGTCCCGGAGCCGGCGCACGGGCCGGGCCCGGTCGGCCAGCCGCCGGTAGCGCGTGCGGGCGGCCACCGTCCGCGACCAGGCGTCCGCGTCGGGCAGCATCCAGCCGCGCCGGCGGGCGAGCAGCACCAGTCCCGCGCCGACGGCCAGGGCGACCAGCGAGCCCGCCACCGGGTAGCCGAGCGCGGTGGCGGCGACCTGCGTCCCGGCCGCGGCGATCGCGGAGGTGGCGTACAGCGTGCCGCCGCCCAGGATCCCCGGCACGCGCCGGAGCACCACGTCGCGGACCACCCCGCCACCGGTCGCGGTGATGGTGCCGAGCAGGATCGCGGGCAGCCAGCCGAGGCCGACGTCGAGCGTCTTCTGCGCGCCCACCGAGGCCCAGCAGCCGAGCGCCACCGCGTCGACGACCGGCCAGGTGCCGTCCCAGGCGCGGCCCTCGACGCGCACGACGTAGGCGATGGCGGCGCCGGCCAGCGCCGTCAGGAGGTACGTCGGGTCGGTCAGCGCCACCGGGGGGCCGGCCTGGAGCAGGGTGTCGCGGATCAGCCCGCCACCCAGCCCGGTCAGCGTCGCCAGCACCACGAACCCGATCGGGTCGAGCCGCTCGCGCCGGGCGATCACCCCGCCGAGCACGGCGTTGGCCAGGACGCCGGTGAGGTCGAGCACGCGGAAGATCTCGCTGACCGCCTGGTCGTCCACGCTCACGTCCACGGGACGTGCCTACCAACTCGCCGGCCGCACCGCCACCGGGGCACGGGGACGGTCGACGACCCCGGTCACCCGCCGGGGTGTAGCCACTGCCGACCTATGTTGTGCGGCGTGGAGATCATCTGGGGCCCCGAGCGCGGCCCGGTGGCCGTCGACGACCTGCCGCGGCACTACCCGTGGCCCGAGCGCGACGGGGCGGCGTACGTCCGGGCGATGATGGTCTGCACCCTCGACGGTGCCGCCGCCGGCGCCGACGGGCTGAGCGGCTCGATCTCGGGTGACGCCGACGGCGAGGTGTTCGTCGCCGTACGCCGCTTCGCCGACGCCGTGCTCGTCGGCGGCGGGACGCTGAAGTCCGAGGAGTACGGCCCGTTGCACGCCACCGACGAGGACGCCGCCGCCCGCCAGGCTGCCGGGCAGGCCCCCGCCCCCGTGATCGCCGTCGTGTCCGGCTCGCTCGACCTGCCGCTCGGCGAGGACGGCTTCACCGGCTCCACGCAGCGCCCGCTGGTGTTCACCACCGCCGACCCCGACCCCGAGCGGCTGGCCGCGGTGCGGGAGCGCTGCGAGGTGGTGCAGGCCGACGGCGACAGCGTCGAGGTGTCGTGGGTGATCGACCGACTGGTCGAGCGCGGACTGTGGCGGATCGTCTGCGAGGGCGGGCCCACGCTGCTGCGCGACGCCGCCGACCAGGGTCGTCTCGACGAGGCCGACCTGACGTTCTCGCCGATGCTCGTCGGCACCTCCTCGACGCCCGACACCGAGCTGCTCGGCGATCCGCGCTCCTTCGCGCTGACCCAGGTGATCGCGGCCGAGGAGTTCCTGATGGCCCGCTACACCCGCCGGGACGACGCGTGATCAGCCTCCGCGCCCTGGCCGCGCTGGTCGAGGAGCACGGCGACGAGCTCGACCACCCCGTCGCGCCGTTCCTCGTGGGCGACCGCAGCCTCGACACGGACACCACCCCCGCCCTGATGGGGATCGTCAACCTGTCGCACGACTCGTGGTACCGCGAGAGCGTCGCCACCTCCCACGCCCACGCCGTACGCCGCGGCCGGACCCTCGCCGCCCAGGGCGCCGACTTCATCGACGTCGGCGCGGAGTCCAGCGACGCCGCGACCGAGCGCGTCACCGCCCAGCGGCAGACCGACCAGCTGGTCCCGGTGATCGAGGAGCTCGCCGCCGCGGGCGTCGCGACCAGCGTCGAGAGCTACCACCCCACCACCGTCGAGGCGTGCCTCAAGGCCGGCGCGGCCGTGGTCAACCTCAGCGGGTCGGCCGACGACGAGGAGATGTTCGGCCTCGCCGCGGCGTACGGCGCCTCGGTGGTGCTGTGCCACATCGTCGGCAGCCACGCCCGCGACCTCGCCGACCCCGCGCGGGCCGTCGACGCCGACCCGTTCCCCGCGATGCTCGAGCAGTTCGAGCGCCGCTTGGCCCACGCGCACGAGCTCGGGGTGCACAGCGTGGCCGTCGACCCCGGCATCGGCTTCGGCTTCTCCTGGCTGCCCGACCCGGTCGATCGGGCGCGCTACCAGGCGGCGGTGCTGCTGCAGACGTTCCGGCTGCGCCGTCTGGGCGCGCCGGTGTGCCACGCGCTGCCGAGCGCGATCGACCTGTTCGGCGAGGAGGTCCGCACCGCCGAGGGGTTCTTCGCGGTGCTCGCCTCGCTCGGCCAGACCGGCATCTACCGCACCCACGAGGTGCCGCGCGTCAAGGTCGTGCTCGACGCCGTGCGCGGGCTCCCGACGGAGCCGCCGACTCCGGAGCGCTGAGGTCGTGGGGCGGGGGTAGCGTCCGGGGGATGAGCGACGACCAGCCCCGCCCCGACCCCGCCGGACCGCCGGTCCGCACCTCCGACGACCGGGCGGAGCGCTCGGCCGTGCCGGACGGCGTCGAGCGTCCCGAGGACCGCGCCGAGGCAGTGGACGACGACCACGCCGAGGCCAACGAGCCCACCGGTGGGGACGACATCGGCGCCTGACCGTCCGCGGGCCAGTGACGTGAGTGTCGGGGGCCCGCCACCGTCGACGGGCCCGAACGCCGGGGCCAGGGGTACTTCCACCCCGTGCCACCACCCCCGTCCCTCAGCCGTCGCGCCCTGTTCGGCAGCGCGCTCGGGCTCGGTGCGTTCGGCCTCTCGGGCTGCGCCGGCCTGACCGAGCGCGTCTCCTCCACCAGCCGCGGCAGTCGCGACACGCTCACCTTCCAGACCTACGGCACCGACGTCGAGGGCAAGATCTACGACGTCCTGGCCCGCCGGTTCGAGGAGCAGCACCGCGGCGTCACCGTCGACGTGACCGTGGTGCCGTTCGCCGAGGCCTCGACCGGCATCGACGCCGGGCTGGTCTCGGGCACCGCGCCCGACATCTTCCGCGTGGACTACCCGACGATGGGGGTCTACGCCAGCACCGGCCAGCTGCTCGACCTCGAGGACTCCCTCGACGAGCTCGCCGGTGACTCCTCGAAGGCGTTCATGGACGCCGTCACCGACCGCGGCCGCGTCTTCGGCATCCCGCAGCACGTCGACACCAGCGCGCTGGTCTACCGGCCCGACGTGCTACGCGACGCCGGCATCACGTCCGTGCCCGACCGGCCCGAGGACGCGTGGAGCTGGGAGGAGTTCGCGGATGTCGCCGCCACGCTCCGTGACGCGGCGCCGGCCGGCAGCTCGGCGTTCGCGGTCAACTGGCAGGCGCTCGGCGCCTTCCGGTGGCTCAACTTCCTGTTCCAGGCCGGCGGTCACGTGTACGACGAGGACCGCACCCGCTCGCTGCTGACCTCCGACGCCGCCGCCCGCGCGCTGGACTTCACCAAGTCCTTCTTCGACGAGGGCCTGGTGCCGCAGACCAGCTCGACCAAGGCGGCGACGTACCCCGACGCGCTGTTCACCTCGGGCAGCCTGGCGATGCTGTACGCCGGCAACTTCCTGCTGCCGAGCTTCGCGGACACCATCAAGGACCGCTTCGAGTACGCCGTGACCTACCTGCCGCGCGACCGGCGCCGGGCCAGCGAGCTCGGCGGCAACGCGCTCGTCGCGACCAAGGGCGCCACCAACCCCGAGCTGGCCTCGGAGTTCCTGACCTTCATGGCGGCGCCCGCGCAGATGAAGGACTTCTGCGAGGCCTCGGTGCTGCTGCCGACCCGCGACTCGCTGCTCAGCCGAGAGCTCGACTTCGCCGTCGCGGCCGACCTGATGCCGGTGTACGCCGACCAGGTGACCACCATCGAGCCCCGCGACGTCGCCGACGTCACGACCGCCACCTTCGCCGAGGTCAACCTGTCGCTGGCCAACGAGCTGGAGACCTGCTTCCTCTCGGGACGCAATACCGCCGACACGCTGCAGGCGCTGGCCGAACAGGTCGACGAGTCGGCGTACCTCAACCGTCAGGACGTCTCATGACGATCGAGAAGACGGCCCTCGCACCGGGCCAGGAGGCGCCGAGGCAGGACGCCACGCCGACCGGCAAGGCGCCCAGGTCCCGGCTGCGCGACAACCGGGCGGCGTACGCCCTGCTGGGGCCCAACCTGCTGCTGATCGGGCTGTTCCTGCTCGTCCCGCTGGTGTGGTCGCTGCTGATGTCGTTCCAGGCGAAGCGGTCGTTCGGTCCGGGCGAGTGGTCGGGCCTGACCAACCTCTCCCGGCTGCTGAGCGACGACGTGTTCTGGCGGGCGCTGCTCAACACCGCGATCTTCACCGTCGCCACGGTGCCGCTCAGCGTCGGGCTCGGCCTGGGCCTGGCGATGCTGATGGACAAGGCGCTGCCCGGGCGCGGGGTGTTCCGCACGATCGTCTACCTGCCGATAGCGGTCAGCTCGCTGGTGGTGTCGCTGGTCGGGCTGCTGTTGTTCGACGAGTCGGTCGGCATCGTCAACGGCGTGCTGCGGGACCTCGGCGTCGGGCCGGTGTCGTGGCAGAGCAACGGCGCGCTGGCGATGCTGTCGGTGGTCGTGATGACGCTGTGGACGCGGGTCGGCTTCGGGATGCTCGTCTACCTCGCGGCGCTGCAGGACGTCGACAAGGAGGTCCTCGAGGCGGCCACGATGGACGGCGCCGGCGGGTTCAACCGGGTGCGCCACGTGATCGTGCCGTGGCTGCGGCCCACGACGTTCTTCCTGGTCGTGATCAACATGATCTGGTCGTTCCAGGTCTTCGACGTCGTCTACGTGATGACCAACGGCGGGCCCGGCTACTCCACGACGATGCTGGTCACCTACGCCTACGACGAGGGCTTCGGGCCGTCGCGCAACTTCGGGTACGGCGCCACCGTCGGCCTCGTGCTGCTCGTCATCACCCTGGCCATCACCGCCGTGCAGCTGCGGGTCAACCGCCGTCAGGAGGCGTGATGAGCCGCCCGCTCCGCTTCGCCGTCTGCCTGCTCGTCTCGGCGGTGTTCGTGCTGCCGCTGTTCGCGATGGTGGTGGTCGCCTTCACCCCCCGCGAGCTGGTCTTCGACGGCGGCGCCAGCCTCTGGCCCTCGCGCTTCACGACAGCGAACTTCTCGAACCTCTTCGCCAGCTTCCCGGTCTGGCGGTGGTTCTCCAACGCGATGATCGTCGCCACGCTCACCACGGCGCTGTCGGTCGCGGTCAACCTGGCGGCCGGGTTCGCGCTGGCGAAGCTGCAGTTCGCCGGCCGCACGTTCGTGCTGGTCGTGGTGCTGAGCACGCTGATGGTGCCGGCGCAGGCCGTGATGATCCCGCAGTTCGAGCTGGTCGCCCGGATGGGCCTGATCGGCCTGTTCTGGGCGGTGATCCTGCCCTCGGCGTCGACGGCGCTGGGGGTGTTCCTGGCGCGGCAGTTCTTCGTGTCGGTGCCCGACGAGCTGCTCGACGCCGCCCGGCTCGACGGTTGTGGCACGGTCGCGACGCTGCGGTACGTCGTACTCCCGATGGCGAAGCCTCTGATCGCCGTCATGGTGCTGCTGGCCTTCATGACCCAGTGGAACGACTTCCTCTGGCCGCTGATCACGCTTCGCGACCCCGACCTCTACACACTCCCCGTCGCGCTGCGGTTCCTGCAGGGCCAGTTCGACGCCGACTACGGCGGGCTCATGGCGATGGCGCTGCTGTCGTGCGTGCCGCTGCTCGTGGTGTTCGTGGCGCTGCAGCGGTTCTTTGTTGATGGGTTCTCGCGGTCGGGGATTAGGTAATGGCCCGAACATCCACGTCGCACCCCACCTTGTGCACGCCAGACACTTCCCCTTTCGATGTGGCGCGGCAGACGCTTGGCAATACCCCACGTGAAGTTGCGTGCCTGCACGCAGCGTCCGTCGTGCTGTTGTGGACCTACGGGCCAACGTCACGGACGACTCAAACGGTCAGCGGCATCTGCTTAGCTTTGGTCTTATGAGCTCAACATTCATGGGAGAGGGCCGGTATGAATGAGCGGACTCTTGCGTCGATCATCGAAGGCTTACCCGCCAACCTAGCGGTCTGGCACGACGGGCCGGCGGCCTTACCTAGGCTTATGGCGATGGTGGTCCTCGAGCGGCTCAAAGATTCAGACCGCTTACGAGCATCCATACGCGCCGCAGAGGGCGAACGGCTGAATCAGCGCCTCCAGACCGACCACGTGGACCGGTGGCGGCACGCCGCCAGTGCACTAGTCAAATGGAGCGCCGATTACGGGATGTTGTCGGAGACGCCGATTCCCCCCTATGTCCAGCCTGCGACTCCCCGAAACAAGTCAGCGGCGCGACGGGCGCGGCGGCGTCCCACGCGACCGGAGCAGGTGACAATGCGCGACTATTCTGACGCCGTTCGTCTGGCCAGCAACTGGTGGGAATTGAACCCCATCTCGGTTGGCCTGCGCGCAGGCGACATGGTTGTCGAATCAACTCAGGGTCGACATTCACGCTTGTCCAACAAACGTCGGCCCGAGATAGAGGTTCTTGACTTACGTCTGGCCCAGGTCACTGCTCTTCGACCCCGCGTGACAAGAACTGACAGGTTGGTCCCTCCCGCGCCGGGATTCGGGGTAGACCCGGTCGACAAGCTAACGAGAATGGCTACAGGGGTTTGCTCAGCCTCCTGTGGCCCCGCTGCAGACCGCTAGAGGCGGAACGGGTATGGGCCCCAGGCACCCCAATGCCGGGCGCGTGGTGAACACGATTCCCTTGTCCCTCCTTGATGAGGCTTGGGGAGAAGTCGTCGACGAACTTGAGTTTCAGGACACCACCGTTCCGCCTGGCACGGACCTAGGTGGATTGTCCCTGGACGCGGCCCGAACGTGTTACGCCTACCTGATATGTCAACTTCGAATTAATTTCGTCGCTGGCGTGCTGCTCGGAACGCCCGAGCTCTTCTTGTGGGCCATCCGGCCCCACAATCTAGTCGGCGCATTGAGTCGTCGGGTCACTCAGAAGGAAGCCGAGGCGTTTGTTGCTCTTTTCACTTACAGTTCGGACCGCAGCGCGATCGCATCGCCGTTACTCGAGCATGACGATCAACTCTTAATCCCGCAAGAACTGGTCTCGCCTATTGCCGTTGAGAGGACACTCTTGCGCGCAGCGACCGCCAACCCGGCAGCATCCGGGAATCTTGGGAACGTGCTTGGCGACCGCGCGACGCGTTGGGAGCGACGACTTTCTTCTATACCGGGATGCGAAGTCATTACAGAAGTTCCCATTCGTGACAGGCAACGCCGCAAGGCAGGTGACCTCGATGTTGTCGCGCTTGATCGTCGAAGCAAGCGAATGCTCATCGTGGAGGCAAAATGGCCGGTAGATGCGGCGACCCTCGCCGAGAGCTACAAAGTTGATGCCACCTTCGATAAAGGCAAGGGCCAAATCCGACGCATACGCAGCAGGTTAGAGAGCGGCGAGATTCTAGTGGACTGGCCGCCCGGCTGGCATTCCCCCACCCGCCAGACGACTGTGGACTGGTGGGTCGCCTCGGCTCAGCAACTCGACAGCCGACCCGACGCCGGCGGCGACGACATCACAACAACTAGCTTGCGTCTGGTGGAGTCGCTTTTGCCGGCAGATGATCTCGATGCGCTGATCGATAGAGTTACGAACTTCCCTCTTCCGCATGAAGGAAGAGACTTCAGGATGCACTCCCGGCGGGTAGATGTTGGGACCCGCGTCCTCACGTACGATTCGATCGAAATATTGGCCGACCTCCCGTTGCCACGAGAGGGCCGCCTGATCAACACGGGCTGGACATAGTTGATCTCGATTTTCTCGTGGTCCATCGCCTGCCTTTACAAACGGTTAGCCGGTCTCTTCTGACCGCAACATGCCGCCCGGCTTGGCAAGCTATTCGCCGCCTAATCTGGCCGCGCGTCGCACTGATTGACGAGTAGACAATGCCTACGAAAGCCTTCGTTCAACGGCGCACACCTTTCAGGAAGCTGAGGCAAGCACTGCATCAATTATGGGGGCAACCGATCCGACAACCGTGTCGAGCACAAGCACTAACCGCAGCCGATCGATCACCAGCCCTTCGTCCTGCTTTTGTAGCATGTGAAAGAAGCCGCTGTCGACGTGATGCGGTACGGCAAGAAAACGTAAGGGAGGCAAGAGCTCCTGCAGGTAGTCTTTCCACAGTGCGGGCTTCGGTTCGTTGAGTTTGCCCGACCACGTGCTTGTCTGTCCGCACGTCACCTGGCCAATGAATACCCAGTGCCCCGCCCTCCGGTCCGCCCAGACGTGGCCGGCTAAAGTGTCAACCCCGCCGTCTTTTGCACGGACTCGTCGGGGTACCGGGTTGGGGGAAGCGGTTAGGCCGACACGAGCCGCGCCGGCGCGCAGATTGTCCACGAACGATGTCCCGTTGCGGTCGGCAGTGCCCAGGCCAGCGGACGGCATCCTAGTTTGCAACGCCGCCTCAACTAGGGCCTCGAGTGCTGCTTCAGGCTTCACCGCCCCGCAGTCGACGTCCCAAGCGTGGGCGATCGTGATGGCAAGCATCGCGATGTAGGGGCTGGCCGCAAGTTCGAAACCGTCCTTGACGCGCAGTTGGCCGAATGCAATCCTAAAAGGGTATCGATCCCCCAGTACCTCGCGGCGCTCGTCGAGCAGCGAGAAAGTCTGTTCTGCTAGAGAATCTGGATTTTCGTCCTCGGGGTGACCAGTGATGATCTGGCGCGTCGGTTTGGACGTCCAGCCCATGTTCGATATCAGGTCAACCAGGTCGGCGACGGCCATTCCGTGCCCTTTGATGGCCCGAAATTCGATGAGGTCGGCGAGGGCGCCGGTTCGTCCGTCTTTGCCGTAGACGTCAATACGAGGATCAATGAGTGGGCTGGAGGTTCCGGTCATCTCTCAAGGTCACCGACGTCTGCAAAGTTCGTCCTAATCAGGCTATCGAGATTTCGAGCTTCACGCAATATTGCCTGGGTCAGCGTGAGTGAGTTCTCAGTGATCGAAATCCCTTCCAGCACTTCGCCGGTCGCTACCTTGAGCGACTCACTGAGCCGCGTTAAGCGGTTGTCGAAGTCCGAACCGTTTGCGATCTCGATCGCCAAGTCTAGGCGGTTATATCGTCGCAGTACCTCCATCGCCGCCGCGTCACCAAGGACGTCGGAATAGCCGGTCACGTCGCGGCTGTCGTTCAGGAGTGGACGCAGACGACCGTCTTGTGGCGTTAGATCTCGAAGAACGGACTCCATTTTGTCCCGTTTGATCGTGCTCGTGCTGGCGACCACTGAGTCATAATCCTGTTTTATTGGTGCCAAGCCAATAAAGTCCGCCGCGTTCGCCGTTCCTAGCAGGCGAGTCCAGACGCCGAATCGCTTACTCAGTACTGCCGAAGCCAGTGAGCGGAGGTCCAGCTCGTCCCGGGCAAATCGCAACGTGTTGTACGCGTGGTAGGCGTTTCGCACCCCTAGTGCGTTACTACCGACCTTACGTCCGACGGTGTAGAACGGATTCTGGTCGCCCGAGTCGTGCTCTTTCTCCACTTCACCGTATTGATATCGCGCTTTTGCCTCGGGAGCCCAGGTCTTTGGCCCGTTGATGTGTCGAAAGCCAAGGTACGACGACAGTTCGTCTCGGTCACGAAGTTCGACCGCCGGTACAGATCGGAGGCTGTTAAGAACCTCTTCAGCAAGCGGGGGGTCGGTGACGTGCGCAGGAAGATCGGCGGCAACCGCCGTTTTGTCGCGCAACAAGTACTTGAGTGCACCAAGTCGCCTGTTGCCTTCTACGACGATCCGTTTGCCGTTGCCATCAGGCGGTAAAACGAGCAGCTGCTCGTTCGGGAAGAACCCGTTGCTGACGTAACTGTCGACAAGTTCCACTAGGACGTCGTGCTCAAAGAGATATGCCAGGATGACTGCTTGTTGCGCTCCTTGGAGATCCTCAGGCAGCCGAGGATTCTTTGGATCGAGAAGTAGTGACCCCACTTCGATCTTATCTCTTAAGGTCTCCACGAGAACCGCCTCTTCATGCTCGCCTTCGGCCTTTGATCAAACATCGACACTCCTGCCGTGGCCTGCGGGCCCTTCGCCTTTGCCGGGATGCGCTTCCTTGGGTCCGACCTTGGGTCGCCAGGCATTAGGCAGCTCAGCGGGAGGTGTTGGCTTGGGAGGCGCGCCTCGACGCGGAACGGCCAGCCGCGGCCGAAGATCGTCGACGGACAGCATTTGTCCCCCGTCCGCGATGACGGATCGAATGTACAACCCCATCGATTCAGCAAGGGGGGGTGGCGTCGCGTTGCCGACGAGGCGTACTCCGTCACGCTTGTTCCCGGCGAGCTGCCATCCCGCCGGAAAGCCCTGCAGGGCAAGCCGCTCCTCGATTGCCAGCGGACGGTTCTCCCAGTGGAAGGGGCCCGTCGAGGGCCCCGGGCTCGCCGGAAGGGTCCAAGCTGGAGCATCTCGACGCAACTTCAAGAGGAAGGACCAGTAGCGGGTGCGGTAACCAAACAGCTCCACATCCCTCCCGCCACCTCTAGCTGTCAGGTGCTGATAGTTTCCGCCCTCGGGGATGCACGCCAGCAACTCCGCGTAGCGCCCCTCCGCCTCCGGCACCACAGTCGGTGTCAGGCCACCAAGCGCGTCCCAGGCCGTCAGATGTTCATCGCTATACGGTGCCGGCGGTTTGGGTAGCAATACGTCGTGTGGCAAATCCCGGAAAGCTACAGCAATTACGCGTCGCCGATTTTGGGGTACGCCATAATCAGCGGCGTTCAAAACCCAGTGGTGTAGGCGATACTTTGTTTTATGCTTGAAGTTGATGTCTCGAAGCCGGTGTCCGATCGCCGCTTCGGCAGAATTTTGTCCGCGAAGAAAACCTGCAACGTTCTCAATCAGGATGGCTTGCGGGAGCATGCGCTCGGTAAGGTCGAGCAGTCCATGGATTGTTTGCCCTCGGTCGTCATTCATGCCCGTCTTTGGCCGGTTCCATTGCGCGGCCATGCTGAAGGACTGGCACGGAGGCCCTCCAGCGATCAACGTCAGCTCCCCCGGCGCAATTCCCAGGTGTGAAGGAGTTAGCGACTTTCCGGCCTCGACAACATCGGTGATGTCAAGAACTGGCCATACGTCATTTGCGCGGTTCTTATGCACGGTGTCACGCGCAACCTGGTCGAGTTCGATGCAGCCTGCAGACTCGAATCCGGCGCTTTCGAGGCCGAGGTCCATGCCGCCGGCGCCGCTGAAGCACGACAACACAAGACCCACTACACACGTCCCTCATGGCAGTCCCCAGCGACAACGGTGGGACCCAGAGTAATGCGCAACTTAGCCCGCTGGACACGCCCCCGGCTAGCTGCGGCGTGCCGACCGTGGAGTACACGCCTCGGGCTCGGCCCGCCGAGGCGCCAGCGTCGTCTGTGGACGAGGTTCACGCTCGTCCGCCTAGGGCGGTCGCACCTAGCCTGAGCCTCGTCGAGTCTCCGCAACGCAACCGGGCCGCCTGAACTGTAGACGCGCGTCTGATTGTGATGCCGGTCTTCTAGTGGGGCGTTGGGCCGGTCTGCCCCTCGAAGTGGACTGCCCGTACCCGCTCGGACTGGCAACTTGGAATGACAGGTGAGTGGCCGCATCAGATGGCACCTGTCCGTGCAGCAGGCACTTTGGGACAGCGATCTGACAAGCTGCGACCTATGTATCCAAACTGGAGGTACTTTCCCGCAAACGCCGCACCCCCAGCGTGGGTCGAATCGGTGGTAGGAGTTTTTGCTTCCGTCGAAGCGACGATCTCGACGGAAAATTCGAGGACGGGTCTTAGCAGCGACGCTGTACTGGCCGTGCTTTCGCCGGGGCTTATAAAGCTAGGATTCCAGGTTGAGGACGGCAAAGGCCATGTTGGGCGAGTTCGGCGCCCGGTCCTTTTCGGAGAACGTGGGGTGCCCACGCTGACCTACGAAGTCGACGCCGCCCACTCGGGGTACGGCGTCGTTGTTGAGGTGGAGGCCGGCAGAGGGGCGCGAGGCAATGCTGAGTATCGAGATCTCGTGCGGACCAGCCTGATCCTCGACGCCGCGTTCCTTGTGCTAGCCCAACCCCTCGCCTACCGTTTCAAATCCGGCGCTCGACAAGGCACCGAGCATGCCTACCTAAGCACTGTAAGCCTGCTTGAGGCGGTGTATGCCAGCCGGCGTCTGAAGTTGCCTTTCGACGGAGTGCTTCTCGTTGGATATTAGGTACCTCTGACGTTGGGCGCGGCGCGGCGATGTTTGAGACCACCGCCGGTTGTGGAACCCACGACGTGTGCCTTCTGCCGAGTGCGAGATGGTCGTCAAGTTCCAGGGGATGGTCTGAGCGCCTTAACGATAGTTCGGTGGGGTGTCGATGCGAACGCGCGTTCTAGCTGTGAGGTGCCGGTCGGTTCATCGGGGGAAGAAGCGCGATGGCCTCCCCCCGCCGAAACAGCTCCGCCGGCCGCCCACCCTGCCGGTTCGTCCGCTCGCCGGTAGCCACGAGAAACCCCGGCGTCGCCGTCGCCTTCCGATGGAAGTTGCGCGGGTCGAGCGATACGCCCCAGACGACCTCGTAGACCCGCCGCAGCTCGCCGATCGTGAACTCCGGCGGGCAGAAGGCGGTGGCGAGGGGGGAGTACTCCAGCTTGGCGCGGGCGCGCTCGAGACCGTCGCGCAGGACCTCGTCGTGGTCGAAGGCGAGGGGCCCGACCGATGACACCGGCACCCACGAGGCCGCCGCTGCGTCGGTGCCGGCCTGCGGCGTCGGGAGGTCGGGGGCGAGCGCCAGGTGGGCGACGCTGACGACGCGCATCCGGGGGTCGCGGGCGGGGGCGCCGTACGTGCGGAGCTGCTCGAGGTGGACGTCCGTGGCGGTCAGCCCGGTCTCCTCGGCGAGCTCGCGCAGCGCGGCGGTCTCCAGGTCCTCGTCCGGCAGGACGAACCCGCCGGGGAGGGCGCGCCGGCCGGCGTACGGCTCCTCGCCCCGCTCCACCGTCAACACGCACAGCTCGTCGTCTCGGATGGTCAGGACGACGAGGTCGACGGTGACGGCGAAGGGCTCGAAGGCGCTCGGGTCGTAGGCCATGGTGTGACCCTACCGACTAATCGTCGAGTTGACGAGAACGGATCAGGAGGCTTATCGTCATTACGACGAAAACAATCCACCGGAGGTCACCATGGCTGACATCGCCCGCTACCCGTTGGTCCGCCACCTGCGCGGCAACGCCACCACCCACGTCGCCCACGTGCGCAACGGGAGGACCGTCCACGCCGGGGTCGGGGCGGCCTTCTGGTACCGCCCGCTCAGCGCGGTCCTCACCGAGGTGCCGGTCGACGACCGCGACCTGGCGCTGCTGCTGCACGCCCGCACCGCCGACTTCCAGGACGTGAGCGTGCAGGCCACGGTCACCTTCCGTGTCGTCGATCCGACGGTCGCCGCGGGCCGCATCGACTTCTCGATCGACCCCGAGCACGGCCGCTGGAGGGGTACGCCGCTCGACCAGGTCGCGGGGCTGCTCACCGAGAGCGCCCAGCAGCACGCCGTCGACCTCATCGCCGGGGCCGAGCTGACCACCGTGCTGGCCGGCGGGGTGCGGCCGATCCGCGCCGCGATCGCGGAGGGCCTGGCCGCCGACGGCCGCCTCAGCGAGACCGGCATCGCCGTCATCGGGGTCCGCGTCGTCGCGGTCCGGCCCGAGCCGGAGGTCGAGAAGGCGCTGCGCACCCCGACGCGAGAGCAGGTGCAGCAGGACGCCGACCGGGCGACGTACGAGCGGCGCGCGATGGCCGTCGAGCGCGAGCGTGCGATCGGGCAGAACGAGCTGCAGACCCAGATCGAGCTCGCCCGGCGCGAGGAGGAGCTGGTCAGCCAGCGCGGCGCCAACGCCCGCCGTCAGGCCGAGGAGGCCGCGGCGGCCGGCGAGATCGCCACCGACGCCGAGGCGCGGCGTACCGAACGACTGGCGGTCGCGAAGGCCGAGGCGACTCGCTCGGCCGGTGTGGCCGAGGGCGAGGCGGAGGCGGCGCGGGTCGCGGCGTACGCCGATCTCAGCGAGGCCGTGCTGCTCGGCCTGGCCGTCAAGGAGCTGGCCGGCAACCTGCCCCGCATCGAGAGCCTGGTGCTGACGCCTGACCTGCTCGCGCCGGTCCTCGCCAAGCTGGGTGCCGCGAAGGAGGCGTCGTGACCGGCCTCGCCCCGCGGGTGGTCGTGGTGCACCGGCGTACCGAGCTCGCCGAGCTCCTCGCCCGCCACGGCACCCGCGGGCAGGCGGCGTTCTTCCTCTCCACCCGCGGCCGCGACCTCGACGAGCTGGACGCCCGCGACGAGGCGCAGCGATCGGCGCTGGCCGAGGTGGGCGCGGCGATCCCGCTCGACTGGCGCCGGGGGAGCGTCGAACGGGGCGACCTCGACCGGTTCCTGTTCGAGCCGGACGACCTGGTGGTCGTGGTGGGGCAGGACGGGCTGGTGGCCAACGTCGCGAAGTACCTCAGCGGCCAGCCGGTCATCGGCATCGACCCCGAGCCTGGCCGCAACCCCGGCGTGCTGGTGCGACACCGGTCCTCGGCGACCGCCGCGCTGCTCCACGGGAAGGGGCGGATCGAGCCGCGCACCATGGTCGAGGCGCGCACCGACGACGGGCAGGTGCTGGTCGCGCTCAACGAGGTGTACGTCGGCCACCCCAGCCACCAGACCGCGCGCTACACGCTGACCGCGCCCGGGGGAGCGCCCGAGCGGCAGGCGTCGTCGGGGCTGCTTGTGGCGACGGGCACGGGTGCGACCGGCTGGTGCCGGTCGGCCTGGCTCGAGCGCCGTTCACAGCTCGCCCTGCCGGCGCCGACCGAGGCGCGGCTGGCGTGGTTCGTCCGGGAGGCCTGGCCCTCGCCGGCGACGGGGGTCTCGTCGACCGAGGGCGTCGTCCTCTCCGAGCCTCTGGTGGTCACCGTCGAGACCGACGGCCTGGTGGCCTTCGGTGACGGGATGGAGGCCGACCACCTCACGCTGCGGTGGGGCCAGCAGGTCACCGTTGGGGTGGCGGAGCGGGTGCTGCGGTTGGTGGTGTGAGTCCGCCAGTTTGACCAGAACGGCCCCGCGCAGTCCCGCTCGTCGGCATCCTGTGGGTGTCCGATTTGAGCATGTTGGGGGAACGTCATGACTGCCGAAGCCGAGCTGGGGGCCGATGCCCTGCGTGACGGACCCGCCCAGGTCGTGCGCTGGAAGCGGTTCGGGCACGACCGCCTGTACGTCAAGGGAGCCGACGAGCTCGACCTCGGCTACTGGGACCTGAAGACCGACGAGCCGCACCCCGCGAGTCCCGAGTGGCTCTCCACCGTCGCCGACGCTGCCGCGACCTGGAAGCTGACCGGGCCGACCCCGAGGGTGTCGCCGCCTGCAGCTGTAGCGCCGCCGCCTCCCGCCATCATCCCCGAGGCACCCGCACCTGTCGTACCCGAGCGTCCGTGGGTGGACCTCGCCACCAACCAGCCGGCCGAGGGCATCCGGGAGATCGCCGTCGCGGCGCACCAGGCCGCGCCGGTGAAGAGCGTCCTGGCTCGGGTGCTCGGGGTGCACACCGAGGAGCGTGGGTGGCGCATCGGGGCCGACGGCGAGGAGAAGGTGGCGGCCAAGCTGGCAAAGGTGGCCGCCCGGGACCCTCGCTGGCGCTTCCTGCACTCGATCCCGGTGGGCACACGTGGCTCCGACATCGACCACCTGGCCGTCGGTCCGGGCGGCGTCTTCACCATCAACACCAAGCACCACCCCGGGGCCAAGATCTGGGTGGGTGGCAACACCTTCCTCGTCGACGGTCACAAGCAGCCCTGCGTGCGCAACGCCCGGTTCGAGGCCTCACGAGCCGCGGAGCTGCTGAGCGAGTGCGTCGGGTTCGCGGTGCCGGTGGGCGGCTTGCTGGTCACGGTCAACGCGGGCGACTTCGTCGTCAAGGCGCAGCCGACCGGCGTCCACGTCGTGCTCCGCATGCAGGTCGCGAAGTGGCTGCTGCGCCTGGGTCCCACGTTGGATGAGGAGCAGGTCGACGCCATCTACGACGTGGCGCGAAGGTCGACGACCTGGCGTCGTTGATGTGAACGCGGTTGTCAATGTGTTGACACTGACTCGGACCAGTGTCAGTGTTGTGACATGACGACGACCAGCAACCCCACCATCGAAGGCCCCAGCTTCCTCGCCCTCCAGGTCCGCGACGTCGAGGCGTCCGCGGCTTTCTACGAGTCCCGCTGCGGGCTATCGCGTGTAAGAGCCTCACCGCCCGGCGCCGTCGTGTTCGCGACGAACCCCATCCCGTTCGCGGTGCGCGAGCCGCTGCCCGGGGTCGACCTCGACCAGATCAGCCCGCGACCCGGTGCCGGGGTAGCCCTGTGGCTGAAGGCCGACGACGCGCAGGCGCTGCACGACCGGCTGGAAGGGGGCGGCGTACCGATCGCGGTCGAGCCGTTCGACGGCCCGTTCGGTCGGACGTTCGGCTTCCTCGACCCCGACGGCTACTTGATCACGGTGCACGACTGATGGCAGTCCGCTACCAGGTGTCCTTCGAGATCGGTCAGCTGGTCAAGGAGACGCAGTCGGTGCTGCGCGGCCGCATGGACGAGGCGCTGCGGCCGCTCGGGTTGACCATGCCGCAGTACGTCTGCCTCGCCACCCTGCTCGAGCACCCCGGCGCCACGAGCTCCGAGCTCGCCCGGCGCGGCTACGTCACCCGGCAGACGCTGAGCGTGCTGATGAAGGGGCTCGTCGAGCGCGGCCTGGTGGTCCGGTCCGAGCACCCCGGCCCGCGGCGCGAGCTCGCGGTGCAGCTGACCGAGGAGGCGCATGCGCTGGTCGGTGAGGCGCACGGAAGGGTCGCGGGCGTCGCGACCGCGATGACGGCCTACCTCGAACCCGCGCAGGCCGAGCAGCTGCGGGACGCGCTCGTCTCGTGCCGGGATGCGTTGCTCGTGGGTGAGGTCGAGTAGCCCGCCTCACTCGCGTCGGTGGAAGTCGATCTCGCCGTCGGGTCTGACGCGGTGGTGGTACGCCGGGTCGTGGACGCGGCGGTGGTGGTGGCCGCACAGCAGCCGACCGTTCTCGACCGACGTGGCGCCGCCGTCGGACCAGGCGACGTCGTGGTGGGCGTGACACAACGCCGGCGGCCGGTCACACCCCACAGCGGTGCACCCACCGTCCCGCTGGGCGAGCGCCAGGCGCTGGGCCTTGCTGTGGAGCCGACGTGACCGGCCGAGGTCGAGCGGGACCGACGCACCGCCGAGCACGGCGGGGATCAGTCGATGGGCGCACGCCAGCCGTCGGGCCTCGCCGGCGGAGATGCGGGTGCCGGTGTCGAGGGTTGCGACGCCGCCGGTGGCCAGGTCGGCGAGCAGCTGGTCGAGCCGCATCGTGACCACCACCGTGATGTCACCGCCCCCGACCGTCGGCAGGGCCTCGGCCGGGAGCGCTTCGAGGAGCTGCGTGAACGCGACACCGTGACGGACCGGGGTAGGCAGGTCCGGGTCGATGACCACATCGTCCGACCGCGTGGGCGAGGCGAGCCCGAGGATCGCCTTGGACAGGATCGCGCCGTGCAACGCCGGGACCGTGAACCGGCCGCGACACAGGCCGTCGGAGGTCTGGGCCATCGTCAGCGACGTCTTGCGGGCTGCGGCTGCTTCCTGGGCCTCGAGCAGTCGTCCTTCGTAGGCCTCGGCCAGGTCGGGGGCGATGACCTCGAACAACCGGGCTCCCAGGAGCTCGAGCTCCTTGGCGTCGTGGTGCCGTGCAAGGGCGACGAGGTGCTGCTCGGCTGCGGTCCGCTGCTCGTCTTCGACGGCGAACTCACCGCGGGTGGGGAGCCGGTCGACGGACCGGACGATCACCCGGGCCTGGTCGGCGTTCACGACCCCGGTGGCCATCGCGGTCGCGGTGGCGGGGTGGTGCTCCAGGACCTGGGCCAGGCGGAGGTCGGAGCGCGCGTGGATCCGGCGCTGACGGGTGTGGTGGGCCACCCATTCGGCCGCCNNNNCTCGGCGAGGACCTGCAGCCGCAGCGCGTCGAGCTGCGCGGTGGCGGTGGCGAGGTCGGTCAGCACCTGCCGCTGCTCCGCGGCGTCCATCGCCCACACGGGTCGAGCAGCCGGGGTCGTGAGCTGGTCGAGTCGGGTGCGGAGGCGGGTCGTGAACTCCGCCAGCGGGTGCCCGCCGGCGGGGGTCTGGACCTGTTCTTCCATGCCTTCATCCAAGCATCGAGCACCGACAGAAACCGGCTCTGACCTGGGGTTTCGTCCGGGATGCGGACGCCCTCGGCGGGCTTTTTCCGGGCGACTGGTGGACCCGGGGCGGCGGGTCTCGTGACGGTCGCGGAGCGACCTCCTCGACCAGCCGGCCGGCCTTGCAGAGCGACCTTCTCGACCACCCGGACCGGCTTTGCAGAGCGACCTTCTCGACCACCCGGACCGGCCTTGCAGAGCGACCTCCTCGACCAGCCGGCTCGGTGCGGGTGGCCGGGTCTCGGCGGGCTCGACCGACGAGGGGTCAGACCGAGTCGAGACCGATGTCGAGGGACGGGGCGGAGTGGGTGAGGGCGCCCACGGCGACATAGTCGACGCCCGTCTCCGCCACCTCCCGGGCACTGGCGAGGGTGAGGCCGCCGCTGGCCTCGAGCACCACCCCCTCCGCCGTACGACGCACCAGCGCGACCGCTCGCGCCAGCAACGCAGGAGTGAAGTTGTCGAGCAGGACCTGCTCCGCCCCGTGGGCCAGCGCCTCCTCCAGCTGTGCGAGCGAGTCGACCTCGACCTGGACGACGATCGAGCCGCGCGGATGGGTGGCGTACGCCGCGTCGAGGGCCGCTCCGACCCCGCCGGCCGCGACGACGTGGTTGTCCTTGATGAGGATCGCGTCGTGCAGGCCGGTGCGGTGGTTGGTGCCGCCGCCGCAGCGGACGGCGTACTTCTCCAGCGCCCGCAGCAGCGGCATCGTCTTGCGGGTGTCGCGGACCCGCGCGCCGGTGCCCTCGACCGCGTCGACCCACGCCCGGGTCGCGGTGGCGACGCCGGAGAGGTGGCCGAGCAGGTTGAGCGCGGTGCGCTCGAGCGCCAGCACGTCGTGGGCCGGGGCGGACAGCGTCGCCAGCCGGGTGCCGGGCGCGACCCGGGCGCCGTCGTTGAGCAGCAGTGCGAGCCGAGCGTCGGAGCCGCAGACCTCCTCGACCAGTGCGGCCAGGACCGGCAGCCCGGCCACGACCCCGTCCTGGCGGCTGGTGAAGGCGACGTCGAGCCGGGTGCCCGCGGGCACCACCGCCGCCGAGGTCACGTCGCCGCGCGACCCCAGGTCCTCGGCCAGCGTCGCCCGCAGGAGGGGCAGCAGCTCAGCCGGATCGAGGCCGGCGTCCACGAGCGCGCTCACGCCGCGCTCACCGAGGGCGAAGTCGACGCCTGAGCCGCTGCCGAGGCCGAAGCCGGGGGCGCCAGGACGGACGGCTCCCCGGAGTCGTCCAGCCGCACCCGCACCCGCGGCGTCCGACCGGCCGCGGCCGGCGAGTCGGAGCGGAAGTGGCACCCCAGCGACTCCGGCCGGGCCGCCGCCGCCGCGACCACCGCGGCGCCGACAAGCGCGACCGGGTCCCGGCCCACCAGCGGTCGCAGCACCGACGCGGCCTCCGCGAGCCCGCCGCCGGAGCGCACGATCCCGACGTGGGCGTCCATGACCCCACGCACGGTCTCGGCGACGGAGGGCGAGTCGACCAGCAGGGGGGTCGACCCGTCGGAGGAGTCGGCAGGCGGCAGCTCGAGCACGAGACCCGCCGCCACGCGGGCGCCGTACACCAGCCCCTCCAGCAGGCTGTTCGACGCCAGCCGGTTGCCGCCGTGCACGCCGGTGGCGGCGACCTCGCCGACGGCGTACAGGCCCGGCACGTCGGTCGCGCCCCACCCGTCGGTCGTGACGCCGCCGCACAGGAAGTGCTGGGCGGGCGTCACGGGGAGCAGGTCGGCGGCGAGGTCGAGGCCGTGGGTGGCGCAGGACGCCGCGACGGTGGGAAAGCGGCGTACGACGTCGGGCACGGCGCGGGCGTCGAGCCACACGTGTCCCGATCCCGTACGACGCGCCGCGCGGTGCACCTCCCGCGCCACCACGTCGCGCGGGGCGAGGTCGCCCAGTCGGTGCCGACCCGCCATCAGCGGCGCCCCGGACAGGTCGAGCAACCGCGCGCCCTCGCCCCGCAGCGCCTCGGTCACCAGCGGCAGCTGGCCGCCCGCAGCCCCGGTGTGCAGCGCGGTCGGGTGGAACTGCACCAGCTCGAGGTCGCTCAGCGTCGCGCCGGCGAGCAGGGCGAGCGCCAGCCCCTCCCCGCGTACGCCGGCAGGGTTGGTCGTCGCGCCGTACACGTGACCCAGCCCGCCGGTCGCCAGCACCACCGCCCGTGCGCGCACCCGGACCAGCCCGTCGGACGACCGGCAGATTAGCCCGGCCACGGCCCCGGAAGCGGACTGCAGCAGCCCGACCACCCGGGCCGAGAGCCGAGGCACCTCCGCGGTGGCGGCCGACAGCGCCCGCGCCACCTCCGCCCCGGTCGCGTCGCCCGACGCGTGCACGACCCGGCGCCGGTGGTGGCCGCCCTCCAGCGACCGCGACAGCCGGCCGTCGGGCTCCCGGTCGAGCCGGGCGCCGGCGGCGACCAGCTCGGCGAGCCGCAGCGGTCCCTCCTCGACGAGCCGGTCGACCGCACGCGGGTCGCACCAGTCGTCCCCGGCCGCCCGGGTGTCGGCGGCGTGGAGCGCGGGGGAGTCGTCGGGGGTCGAGGCCGCCGCGATGCCGCCCTGCGCCCAGCCGGTCGAGCCCTCGCCGTCGCTGACGACCAGCACGTCGCGGGTGCGGGCCAGGCCCAGCGCGGTCGAGAGCCCGGCCACGCCGGCGCCCACGACGACCACGTCGACCTCGAGGTCGCGGGTGCTCACTCCCCGCTCCCGGAGTCGCCGATCGCCACCATCCGCTCGACCGCCCGCCGGGCGCGGGCCGCGATCTCGGCCGGCACCGTCACCTCGTCGCGGCCCTCGCGCAGCGCGCGGAGCAGCAGCTCGGGGGTGGTCATCTTCATGTAGCGGCACGACGCCCGGTCGTTCATCGGCCGGAAGTCCGTCGTCGAGTTGACCTTGCGCAGCTGGTGCAGCATGCCGACCTCGGTGGCGACGAGCGTCGTACCTCCTCTCATCCCACGCGCCGCGTCGACCATGCCGCCGGTCGACAGCACGTGGGTGCGGTCGGCGGGCAGGTCGCCCTGGCCGACCAGCCACAGCGCCGACGTGGCGCAGCCGCACTCGGGGTGCACGAGCAGGGAGGCGTCGGGGTGCTCGGCGACCTGGCGGCGTACGTCGGCCGGCGTGATGCCCGCGTGGACGTGGCACTCACCCAGCCACACGTGGAGGTTGTCGCGGCCGGTCTCGCGACGCACGTGGGCGCCGAGGAACTGGTCGGGCAGGAACAGCACCGGCACATCCGTAGGGATCGACTCGACGACCTGGACGGCGTTGGAGGAGGTGCAGCAGACGTCGGACTCGGCCTTCACCTCGGCGCTGGTGTTGACGTAGGCCACCACCACCGCGCCCGGGTGCTCGGCCTTCCAGGCGCGCAGCGCGTCGGCGTCGATGGTGTCGGCCAGCGAGCAGCCCGCCTCGGCGGTCGGGACGAGCACCGTCTTGTCGGGGCTGAGGATCTTGGCCGTCTCGGCCATGAAGTGGACCCCGCAGAACACGATCGTCGAGGCGTCGGTCGAGGCCGCGATCCGCGACAGCGCGAGGGAGTCGCCGACGTGGTCGGCCACGTCCTGGATCTCGGCCGGCATGTAGTTGTGGGCGAGCACCACGGCGTCGCGCTCGCGGGCCAGGCGGCGTACGTCGTCCTGCCAGGTCGTCTCGACAGCGGTCACGGGAGGGCCTCTCGTCAGGTTTTCGACTGTCAGTCGATAACGTGTCGCCGACGGTAGCATGAGGCGGTGCCGACGGTCCCGTTCCCCAGCTACCCCCACGAGGTGCTGGCCGTGGTGCTGTCGGTGCGGACCGACGAGCAGACCGGTGCGCACGCGCTCTCGGCGCTGCTCTGGCGGCGCGGCGAGGAGCCCGACGCCGGTCGCTGGTCGCTGCCGGGCGGGGGCCTGGGGCCGGACGAGCGGCTGCGCGAGGCGCTGTCGGGCCACCTCGCGGCCAAGGTCGACGTGCGCGAGATCGCGTGGCTCGAGCAGGTCGCCACCCACAGCCGCGTCGACCGCGACCCCCGCGCGCGGGTGCTGGCGACGGGCTACCTCGCCCTCGTCCCGCCCGACGCCCGGCCAGCGCTGCCGGAGGACACGCGGTGGTGGCCCGTCGCGGACCTGCCCGCCACGGCGTTCGACCACCAGTGGTTCATCGACGCGGCCGTCGACCGGCTGCGCGCCAAGCTGAGCTACACCAACGTCGGGTTCGCGCTGGCGCCCGAGGTGTTCACGATCGCGCGGCTGCGCGAGGTGGTCACCGCGGCGCTCGGGTACGACGTCAGCGCGACCAACCTGCACCGCGTGATGACCCGCCGCCGGGTCATCGAGCCGACCGGCGAACGAGCCGTGGCCGGAGCCGTGGGCGGGCGCCCGGCCGCGCTCTACCGGTTCTGCAGCCGCGAGCTCGAGGTCACCGACCCGTTCGCGGTGCTCAAGCCGCCGGCGGGGTGAGGCGGGTCTCGTGACGGTCGCTGCGCGACCTCCTCGACCAGCCGGGGACCGGCGCGGTCAGTCGCAGTAGTCGCAGATCCCGGACGCGGGCACCGCGGTGAAGCAGGTGGGGCACAGCCGCACCGGCTTCTCCTCCGGCTTGGGCGGCGCGACCTTCTTGGGGGCAGCGGCCTTGCGGGGCGTCGAGGCGCGCGTCGTCGAGCTGCCGGGGGTGCGCGCCGCCGCGGGCGTGCGCGGCGCGGCCTTGCGGGCCGGCGTGAAGTGGGCGGTGCGCAGCGCGGTGCCCCCGTCGCCCGGAAGGCCCGCGGCCTCCCAGTGGCGGTAGCAGGCCAGGCGCTCCTCGGCGGCGTGCTCGTCCGGGTCCTCGGGCCGTACGCCGCTCGCCCGCTCGACCGACGCGGCGTACCCGTCCGACACCCCGCCCTGCGCGCTCACGCACAACGCCGACAGCAGCGGCTCGCCCCGCTGCACGCAGCCGTCGGCCACGTCGCCCAGGACGCCGCCGATCCAGGTCGCCACGGGACGCGTGGTCGTGATGCCGGTGGTCGCCTGGATCCGGTCGGAGAGCTGCTTGAAGCGGACCAGCGACCGGTAGCGCCCGGCCGCCTCCTCCAGCACCGGTCGCGCCGCCTCCGCCCAGGCGGTGCGGGCGGCCGCGTGGCCGACCTCCGAGACGTCACGGGGGGCAGGAGCGGGTTCGGCGGTCACGTCGTCCATTGTCGCTCGCGGGTCGTCCACAGATCGTCGGCACCCCCTGGATCCGAGGAGCGGGAGCGAGCACCGTCACCCCATGACCCGACGCTCCCGACGCCCCCGCCCAGCGCGCGACGACAACCACGGCCTCGTGCGCGAGCCCCGTATCGCCGACCTGATGAAACCCGACCACGAGCGCTTCGTGGAGAGCTCGCGCGCCGCCGAGCGGGCCGGCGACGCCGCGACGGCCCTGGAGTTCCACGTCGGCGTCCCGATGTTCACGCGCGGCGCCCACACGGTGATGCTGCGTCAGCTCGCCGGGCTGTCGGCCGACGAGATGACTCCGTGGCTGTGGGCGCGGTGGGCGGCCTACCAGTGCACGCGGGCCGAGGAGACGACGCACGAGCTGGGGCTGGTGGTCCGCTCCGCGGTGCAGGTCGTCCTCGACGTCTTCTACGCCGAGCGGCTCGCCGAGGCCCACGCGACGGGCCGCGACTGGATGCCGGTGGTCGCAGGGGTGCTCGGCGACAGCTGGCTCTTCCACCAGCTGTGCGCCTACGAACTGGAGGGCCTGTCCGGGTTCCTGGAGGTGCTGGCGACCGACGAGCTGCTCGAGCACTCCGACCTGGCGCGGGCCTGGAGCGACGCCACCATGGGCGGCTACCGGCTCGACGCCGCCGACGGCCTGGTGGTCGAGGACCTGGCGTCGGGAGAGGAGCGGCGGCTGCTCGACCTGGGCGCCGGGGTGGCCGCCGGCGTTGGTGACTCGATCGGGTCACCAACCGAGCCGACCCCCCGGTGGGTGATCGGCCGCCTGGTCCCGAGCGGCACCGACCCGGCCTGGATGTTCGACACCCGGCC
This sequence comes from Marmoricola sp. Leaf446, assembly GCF_001424755.1. Lineage (GTDB taxonomy): Bacteria > Actinomycetota > Actinomycetes > Propionibacteriales > Nocardioidaceae > Marmoricola. Next base: position 200,565 of record NZ_LMRF01000005.1, on the reverse strand, counting down.
CGTCGCCGTCGACGAGCAGACGGCCCGGGAGGTCGCCGCCGGCGAGAACGTGGAGTGGCTCGGCGCGGTCCACCGGGCGGTCCGGGCCGGGCGGGTGCGGCCGGAGGACTTCGAGCCCGAGGACCGTGAGCTGGTGACCGACGTGCCGAGCCTGTCCCTGGTGCACCTGGCGACACCGAGGCAAGCGCTCCCGGCGACCCTCGACAAGCTGGCCCGCGGCAGCGACGAGGTCGGGCGGGCGGCGTACAAGATCCTGCGCGGGGTGGCCGAGGGCCGCACCGACCCGCGCATCACGCCGCCGGTCGTGGCCGCGGCGGTGCTCCAGCCGCACGCGTGGGACGAGGCGCAGAGGTCGCTCACGTGCCACCCCGACACCTGGCGGGCCTGGGCGACGCTGGTGCCGGAGCCCGCCCGGAGCCGCCTCCAGCACCTGGCCGAGGTCGACCGGCTTCGCGAGGCCGGGTGAGGCCGAGTTGCGGAAAGACGAGAGCCGCCGACCCGAGTGGGTCAGCGGCTCCGTGTCCTGCGCGCCTGTAGGGATTCGAACCCCAAACCTTCTGATCCGTAGTCAGATGCTCTATCCGTTGAGCTACAGGCGCCCGTCCTGCTCGCGCGAGGACCCCGCAACTCTAACGGAAGCCGGACGACGGCGGTAATCGAGGGGTCGCGGGCGGGCTCGACCGGCGAGGCGTCGCGCAGCGACCACTGCTGGGCACGCACCGCCTACCCGCTCCCACCCGCTGGGGTGAGGGTGGGAAGCAGCCCCCAGCCGAGGAGACGCCGATGACCGCGACCGTCGAGCCCACGAGCGAGCAGACCAGCCTCACGGTGCTGGCGGCCTGTCCCCACGACTGTCCCGACACCTGCGCGATGGTCGTGACGGTCGAGGACGGGGTGGCCACCGAGGTGCGGGGCAACAGGGAGATGCCCTACACCGACGGTGGCCTGTGCGTGAAGGTCGACAACTACCTCGACCGCGTCTACAGCCCCGAGCGGGTGCTCCACCCGATGCGGCGGGTGGGCCCCAAGGGCAGCGGGCAGTTCGAGCGAATCAGCTGGGAGGACGCGATCGCCGAGATCGCCGACCGCTACCGCACGATCATCGCCGAGGACGGGCCCGAGGCGATCATGCCGTGCAACTACCTCGGCACCCAGGGCATCCTGCAGGGCCTCAACGTGGGCGACCCGTTCTTCAACAAGCTCGGTGCGACGGTGGCCGAGCGGACCTACTGCGACTCCGGCGCGTGCACGGCGTACGTCATGACGATGGGGGACACCGCCGGCGTCGACCCGGAGTCGTTCGTGCACTCGCGGTTCATCCTGATCTGGGCCGCCAACATCATGAGCACGAACCTGCACCTGTGGCCCTACGTCGCCGAGGCCCGCAAGCGCGGCGCCAAGGTCGTGGTGGTCGACCCGGTACGCACCCGCACCGCCAACGCCGCCGACCAGCACATCGCGATCCGGCCCGGCACCGACGGCGCGCTGGCGATGGCGCTCATGCACGTGATCATCACCGAGGGCCTGACCGACGAGGCGTACGTCGCCGAGCACACCGTCGGCTTCGAGGAGCTCAGCGAGCGGGTGCAGCAGTACACCCCCGAGTGGGCCTCGGAGGAGACCGGCGTGCCCGTCGAGGTGATCCGCACCCTGGCCCGGGAGTACGCCACCAGCCAGCCGTCGGTGATCCGGATCGGGGTCGCGGTGGAGCGGCACGCCGGCGGCGGCCAGACCGTCCGGGCGCTGGCCTGCCTGCCGGCGCTGGTCGGCGCCTGGCGCAACCCCGGCGGCGGCATCCTGCAGCTGCCGCTGTGGGCGTTCCCGGTCAACTGGCCGGCCTTCATGCACCCCGAGCTGCAGACGCCGGGCACCCGCGTGGTCAACCTGTTCCAGCTCGGCGAGGCGCTGACCGGGGGGCTGGAGCTCGACCCGCCGCTGAAGTCGCTGTTCGTCTACAACTCCAACCCGGTCGTGGTCTGCCCCGACCAGGACCGGATGATCGCCGGGCTGATGCGCGAGGACCTCTTCACCGTGGTCAGCGAGCAGTTCATGACCGACACGGCCGACTACGCCGACATCGTGCTGCCGGCGACGACCCAGCTCGAGCAGACCGACGTCAACTTCTCGTGGGGCCACCTCTACGTCACCTACAACCACCAGGCGATCGAGGCGCTGGGCGAGGCGGTGCCCAACACCGAGCTGTTCCGCCGGCTGGCGGCGGCGATGGGGTTCGAGGAGCCGTGCTTCCGGCGTACGGACGAGGAGATGGTGGCCGAGGCCTTCGACTGGAGCGCACCGGCCATGGCGGGCATCACCATCGAGTCGCTGCAGGAGCGCGGCTGGCAGCGGCTCAACGTGCCGCCGGCCGACGAGTACGCACCCCACGCCGAGGGCGGCTTCCCCACGCCCTCGGGCAAGGTCGAGTTCGTCTCCTCGGTCGCGGCCGGCGGCAACTTCGTGGTGCCGCTGTTCCGGCAGGGCTCCAACGACCACCAGTCGGGCGCACCCGTCGATCCGCTGCCGCACTACATCGGGCCCAACGAGGGACGGGACAGCGAGCTCGCGGCCCGGTTCCCGCTCAACCTGCTCAGCCCCAAGGCGCACGCCTTCATCAACTCCAGCTACGGCAACCTCGCGCGGCACCGCCGGGTGCAGAAGGAGCCGGTGCTGCTCATCAACCCCGAGGACGCGGGGGAGCGCGACATCGAGGACGGCGCGACGGTGCGGGTCTTCAACGACCGCGGCGCCTTCACGGTGCGCGCCAAGGTCGACGCCTCGGTGATGCCGGGCGTCACGGTCAGCTCGCTCGGCCACTGGCGCAAGCACTCGATCGACCTGGCCACGCCCGCGTCGCTCAACCCGACCGCGTTCGCCGACCTCGGCAACGCGCCGACCTTCTCCGACACCCTCGTCGAGGTCGAGACGGTGGCCGACGCCCGCGAGGCCTGAGCGGGAGGAGCGCTCAGGCCCCGCCCGACCGGTAGGCGCTGGGGCTGACGCCGTAGGTCTCCCGGAACGCGCGGCCGAAGACGCCGAGGTCCCAGAAGCCCCAGCGGCGCGCGATCTCGGTCACCGAGCAGTGGGCGCTGCGCGGCGAGACCAGGTCGCGACGGCAGCGCTCGAGGCGGCGGGCGCGGATGGTGCGGGCCACGGTGTGCTGCCGGCCGGCGAAGAGCCGGTGCAGCTGGCGCAGCGAGACCGCGTGGGCACGGGCGATCGACTCGGGCGAGAGGTCGGGGTCGTCGAGGTGGTCGTCGATGAAGTGGTCGATGCGGGCGACCAGCGCCGCGTCCGGAGGGCGTACGTCGGCCGTGACCGTGCTCGTCAGCACGCCGAGCAGGTCGCCGACCTCGTCGGCCAGCGCGGCGGACCGCGAGGCCTCGAGGTCGGGGTGCTCGACGACCAGGTCGCCCAGCATCCGCGAGACGATGCCGCTCAGCCCGGACCCACCGCGCATCGCGGTCGCCGTCACCAGCGCGGACTCCGACTCGGGGATGCCGATGCTCTCGCGCGGCCAGGTGAGCACGTCGAGCTGCCAGGCGCCGGCCCCGCGCCCCGCCTGGAGCGCCCAGGTGAACGGCCGGGTCGTCTCGTAGACCACGAAGTCGCCGGGACCCAGCACCGTCTCCCGGCCGTCCTGCTGCACCACGGCCCGCCCGGCCCGCATCCGGCCCACCTGGAGGTAGGCGCGGCTGTCGGCGCGCACCAGTGGGCTGCTGCGCTCCAGCACCTGCGGCAGCGAGCTGACCTGGGCCAGCATCAGGTGGCCCAGCGCCCAGGAGGACACGTCGCCCCGGAAGCCGCGGGGCACGTCGGAGGCCGGGTCGTGCAGGTCGAGGGAGACGAAGCGCTCGCGCAGCAGGTCGGCCCAGCTGCGCTGGTCCTGCACGCTCTCGCGCTCGGGCTGGCTGCTCATGGCGTCCTCCTGACCCGCACGAGGGTATGGCGGCACGGCCCGTCCCACCAGGAGTCCGGCCCCCTGTGCAGCGTCGATCCGGCACGCTCGGCGCACACCTCGTCGCGCAGCGCGCAACGGCCGGGTCGGCTCCGGGGCGAGGATCGGGCGGTGATCCTGCTCGGACCCCCGACCGCCGACGACGCCCTGGGCACGTCGTCGTCCGCGGGGGCTCCGGCGGAGCTCCCGTCGCGAGGGCCCGCCGGGACGCGCGCGGGTGGGTCCGTCGTTTGTTGGGGGCACCGCGGTTACCGGTGCGTACCCCCCGAGCCAGAGCAGGATTGAGCCACCCGCATTTGTTGGGGGAGAGGCCTATCTCGCTCTGCGGCGTGGCTGGATCGATCCAATACCACCTTGGTCGACGGCGGACTACCGTTTCGCGCTACAGCACGTCGGGTGATGCAACGGAGCGGCACCCAGCCAGTCGTTCAACCGCCCGTCCCTCGGGGCCGGGTGGCCATCGAGAGGGACCAGCATGACCGCCGAAGTGACCACCGAAGTTTCTGCCGCCGCGCCCACGACGCACCAGGGCATCCTCGACTTCGTGGCCGAGGTCGCCGCGATGACGACGCCCGACCGGATCCACTGGTGCACCGGGTCCGACGAGGAGTGGACCGAGCTGACCGACGCGCTCGTCGCGACCGGCACCTTCACCCGCCTCGACCCGGCGAAGAAGCCCAACTCCTTCCACGCCGCCTCCGACCCGACCGACGTGGCGCGCGTCGAGGACCGCACCTACATCTGCTCGGTGGACGAGAAGGACTGCGGGCCCACCAACAACTGGATGGACCCCTCGGAGATGAAGGCCCTGATGCGCAAGCTCTACGCGGGCTGCATGAAGGGCCGGACGATGTACGTCATCCCGTTCGTGATGGGCCACCTCGAGGCGGAGCACCCGATGTTCGGCGTCGAGGTCACCGACTCGGCCTACGTCACCGCCTCGATGCGCGTGATGGCCCGCATGGGCAGCCACGTGCTGGAGAAGATGGAGGAGCTCGACGCCGACTTCGTGCCCGCGCTGCACTCCGTGGGCATGCCGCTCGAGGACGGCCAGGACGACGTCGCCTGGCCCTGCAACGACACCAAGTACATCGTGCAGTTCCCCGAGGAGCGCACGATCTGGTCCTTCGGCTCCGGCTACGGCGGCAACGCCCTGCTCGGCAAGAAGTGCTACGCCCTGCGCATCGCCTCGGCCATCGCCCGTGACGAGGGCTGGATGGCCGAGCACATGCTCATCCTCAAGCTCACCAGCCCGCAGAAGGTCACCAAGTACGTCGCCGCGGCCTTCCCCAGCGCCTGCGGCAAGACCAACCTCGCGATGCTCGAGCCGACCATCCCCGGCTGGAAGGTCGAGGCCATCGGCGACGACATCGCCTGGATGCGCGTCGGCGACGACGGCCGGCTGTGGGCCGTCAACCCGGAGTACGGCTTCTTCGGGGTCGCGCCCGGCACCAACGAGCACACCAACCCCAACGCGATGAAGACCATCAACAAGGGCAACTCGGTGTTCACCAACGTCGCCCTCACCGCGGACGGCGACGTGTGGTGGGAGGGCCTGGAGAACCCGCCGGCCCAGGCGACCTCGTGGAAGGGCGAGCCCTGGACCCCCGAGTCCGAGGAGCTCTCCAGCCACCCGAACAGCCGCTACTGCACCCCGATCAAGCAGTGCGACATGCTCGCCCCCGAGTACGACGACCCGCGCGGCGTCCCGATCGACGCGATCCTCTTCGGCGGCCGTCGCAAGACCACGATCCCGCTGGTGACCGAGGCCCGCGACTGGGCGCACGGCACCTTCATGGGCGCCACCCTCTCGAGCGAGACCACCGCGGCCGCCACCGGCGCGGTCGGCGTGGTGCGCCGCGACCCCATGGCGATGCTGCCGTTCATCGGCTACAACGCCGGTGACTACTTCAGCCACTGGATCAACATGGGCAAGGAGAACGACGCGGCCAAGATGCCGAAGATCTTCTACGTCAACTGGTTCCGTCGCGACGACGAGGGCGGCTTCCTGTGGCCCGGGTTCGGCGAGAACAGCCGCGTGCTGAAGTGGGTCATCGAGCGCATCGACGGCCAGGCCGCCGCGGTCGAGACCCCCATCGGCCACGTGCCGGCCCCCGGCGCGCTCGACGTCGACGGGCTCGACGTCGACGAGGCCGCGCTGCAGCAGGCGCTCGACGTCGACGTCGAGGAGTGGAAGGCCGAGATCCCGCAGATCACCGAGTGGTTCGAGAAGTTCGGCGACGACCTCCCGACGGTGCTGTGGACCGAGCTCGACGGCCTCAAGGCCCGGCTCGGCGTCTGAGTCACGGATCGCTCACGACCGCGAGGACCCGCGCCCGTTCCGGGTGCGGGTCCTTGGTCGTCCCGCGATGATGTGCCCATGACCGACGAGGACGGCGCCCGCCGTCGCGAGCTCCTCGACGGCGAGGCGGGTGAGGTCTTCCGCCAGGTGCTCGGCGAGGGCGTGCTGCCCCTCGACGACCCACGCCTGGGTGCCGGCCACCCGCGGTCGGCCTCGGTCGCCCTGCTGCAGGACCTCGGCCTGCTGCGCCACGACGACGCCGCCGGTGGCTGGGTGGCCGTCGACCCGACCAGCGTGCAGCCGGGCGTGGTGGCGCCGCTGGGGCGCGAGGCGGTCGAGCTGCTGCACGAGTCGGCTGCCTGGGCCGAGAGCTTCGCGTCGCTGGCCCAGTCGTTCCGACGTACGCCGCACCGGTCCGACGCGCTGACCGAGATCCGCGGACTGCCGAGCATCAACCGCTTCCTGGAGTCGGTCGTCGACGACGCCGAGGCCGAGCTGCTGACGGCGCAGCCGGCCGGCCCCCGGCGGGCCCGGGCGCTGGAGAAGGCCCACGACCGCGACATGCGGGCGCTGCGCCGGGGCGTCACGATGCGCACGCTCTACCAGCACACGGCGCGGCGCTCCAACATCACGCGGGAGTACGTCGACGTGATGCGCGCCAACGGCGCCGAGATCCGCACCCTCGACGAGTTCTTCAACCGGTTGATCGTCATCGACCGCCGGATGGCGATGGTGCCGGGCGCGACGTCGGACTCGGCCGTGGTGGTCCACGACCCGCACCTGGTGTCCTACCTGGCCGACATCTTCGAGCGCTCCTGGGAGCGGGGCCGCGACTACGTCGTGACCAGCAGCGTCACCGAGACGCAGATCGCCTCGGAGGTGCGACAGATGACGGTGCGCATGCTGACCGAGGGGCACTCCGACTCGGCCAGCGCCAAGCGGGTGGGGGTCAGCACGCGCACCTATGCGTCGTACGTCGCCGCGCTCAAGCAGGAGTACGGGGTGCAGACCCGCTTCCAGCTCGGCTTGGCGATGGGACGAGAGCAGGATCCGGAGTCGGCCCCCGAGGCGTGNCCCGCCGGCCCCCGAGGGCCGGCGGGACGTGTCAGGGGAGGGTCACTCCCAGGCGGTGTCGGAGAGCTGCGAGGCACCGGCCTGCGGTGCGGCCTGCGCAGGGGCAACGCCCACGGTGACGACACCGAGGGCGAGCACGGCGGCGGCGAGGGGCTTGGCGATCTTGGAGAGGTTCACGAGAATCTTCCTTCGTCTCGGGGGCAGGTGCAGCCTGCCCCGGCGAAGGCCTCACGAACCAGACATCACGGGCGCAGGAGTGTGCATTGCACGATCATGCAGAAGTTCGCGCCCCTGCGAGCGGCGCGGTCCCGCGGCTGCGGCCCGATCGAGGCACCCACCGAAGCAGGACCGCCCCGGACCCGCAAGGGTCCGGGGCGGTGAGCCGGCGGAGGTGGCGGGATTTGAACCCGCGAGAGGGTTCAACCCTCAACCCGCTTAGCAGGCGGGCGCCATAGGCCACTAGGCGACACCTCCCGACAGCAGGGGACAGGCTACCCATGCGCGCGGGCGCGCGGCGAATCGGGCCGGACGACGGGCCGGCGGCGGGCTGCCGGGGGCGCTCAGCGCAGCCGGCGGTAGCCGTGGCTGCGGTCCAGGCAGGCCGAGAACAGCGCGGTCAGCTCCTCGGGGTCGCCCTCGACGACGTCGACCGGGAGGGTCGTCGTACCCCCGTCGCGCAGGCGTACGACGAGGCAGCGCACCCCGTCGAGCGTGGTGGTGCGCAGGTCGAGGACGTCGGTCCAGCGGGCCGAGCGGGTGCGGGCGCTGCGCAGCGCGCGGACGCGGTAGCCGTCGGCGTCGAGCCGCACCACCCAGTGACGAGGGCCGAGCAGGAGCAGCAGCACCACGACGCCGATCGTGGCCAGCGCCACGACCCCGGTGACCACCGCGGCCGGGAGACCGACCACCCCGGCCACGACCAGCAGCACCACGACGGCCAGGCCCGTGGCCAGCAGCCCCGACCCGAGCAGCCGGGCGCGCAGCGCCGGCGCGAGGGCGCGGGTCACGGGGTGGTCGGGGGCGGTGACGGGAGCGGGCTGGTCGGACGACACCCGATGATTGAACCCGGCACCGGTGCCCACGTCGAATCCACCCTTGTCGTGGCCCGCGCCGCGGAGGGACACTCGGCTCCCGGCCCCACCGCCCACGGGGCCCGGCTCGCGGAAGGACGTGCGCGATGGCCCCCCTGGACAACGCGGTGCGAGAGCTGAGGCAGATCCTCGCCGCCGACCCCTCCTCGCCCGAGTGGCGCTGGCACGTGCGGGTGCGGCTGCAGGCGGTGGAGCAGGCGCTGGCGCCGCTCGTGCCGCCCGCACCCCCGTCCCCGTCGACCCCGTCGCCGCCGGCCGCGGGCGCCGACTCCGACGCCTGGCTCTCGCCGCGCGTCGAGGGCACCGACCGTCGCGCCGTGCAGCTGCGCGCCCGGGTCGCCGTGGTCGCCTCCGGCGTGCTCGACCGGCTCGACGCCCCCACCATCGACCGGGAGCTGCGCCGCCTGCTCCGCGACCTCGAGCACCTGCTGCAGCGCGACCACGACGTGACCTACGACTCGGTCTCGCTCGACCTGGGCGGGTCCGAGTAGAGGGTCCGAGAGCAGGTTGGGCAGCGGGCCGGTCCCTGGCAGAGGGGGCGGGATTCGAACCCGCGGTAGGTCTCCCTACGACCGCTTTCAAGGCGGTTCCGATAGGCCACTCCGGCACCCCTCCGCGGTCCCGGGGGACCGCGCGGTGATCCTATGCGGCCCGGGGCCCCGTCACATCCGGCGGTTGGCGAGCGAGGGGTTGGTCCGGCGTACGTCGGCGACCGCCTCGCGGGTGAGCTCCGCGTCGAGCTCGGTGTGCTCCTCCTCGCCCGCCTCGACGACGACGTCGCCGGTCGGTGCGACGACCAGGGAGTGACCGGAGTAGCGGGGCCCGGGCTGGCCGACGCCGACGACCCAGACGGTGTTCTCGATCGCGCGGGCGCGCAGCAGGGTGCGCCAGTGCTCCACCTTGCGCTCGCCCGCGACCCAGGCGGCGGGCACGAGCAGCGCCTCGGCGCCGCGCTGGGCCAGGGTGCGGGCCAGCTCGGGGAACCGCAGGTCGTAGCAGGTCATCAGCCCGACCGGGAACCCCGCGACGTCGGTCACCGCCGGCTCGACGGGGCCCGGCGAGATGGTGCTCGACTCGGTGTAGCCGAAGGAGTCGTAAAGGTGGATCTTGCGGTACGCCGTCACCTCGGCGTCCGCGACGGCGCCACTGAGCACCAGCGTGTTGAGCGGACGCTCCGGGTCGTCCGCGGCCTCGAACATCCCGGCCAGCACGGCGGTGCCCGAGCCGGCCAGGTCGGCGACCGCGCTCGCGAAGGGGCCGGTCAGCGGCTCGGCGTACGGGCCCAGCGGGGAGCCGGCCTCGCCGAAGTCGCGGGCGAAGGCCTCGGGCAGCACGACCAGGTCGGGCCGGGGTTCGGCGTCGGCGGCGCGGCGTACGACGTCGTGGAGGGTGGCCAAGTTGTCGGCCGGCTCCAGGGCCGAGGCGCGCTGCACCAGCCGGACCCGCAGCGTCTCTCCGGTGCTCATGGCTCCCACCCTGCCAGCCCGGGTCGCCGCGGGCGAGGCAGACTGCGCGGGTGCCCGCGTCCCGACCTCCCGCCACCGCTGCGGTGGTCCTGACCGGCGGCACGGGCGGCCGCCTCGGCGGGGCCGACAAGGCGGCCCTGGCCCTGGGCGGGAGCAGCTTCCTGGAGCGCGCGCTGGCCGCGGTCGCGGGGCTGGACGTCGTGGTCGTGGGCGACCCGGTCGACGGCGTCCGGACCGTCCGCGAATCACCGGCCAGCGGTGGACCGGCCGCCGGGCTGCTGGCGGGGCTCGACGCGCTCGACCCGGACGTGGCCTCGGTGGTGGTGCTCGCCGTGGACATGCCGCTGGTGACGGCCGCGACGGTGGCGCGGCTGCGGGCGGCGCACCAGCGGGAGGGCGGGGACGGGGCGCTGCTGGTCGACGCAGGGGGCCGGGCGCAGTACCTGTGCGGCGTCTACCGCGTCGCCGCGCTGCGCGCCGCCGCGCCGCCGCCGGACGAGCGGCACGGCCTCCCCGTACGCCGCCTGCTGGCCCCCCTGGCGCTGGTCGAGCTGCCGGCCGAGGGCGGGGAGGCGCACGACGTCGACGAGTGGCCCGACCTCGACGGGCTCGACGACCTCGACGGGCTCGACGGGCTCGACGTCTGAGCGTCGGTCCGGTGGGGCGCCCCTAGGCTGACCGCATGCGCGCTGTCACCGCCCCCGAGCCCGGAGGGCCCGACGCCCTCGTCGTCTCCGAGCACCCCGACCCCACGGCCGGTCCCGGCGAGGTCGTCATCGACGTCGTCGCGAGCGCGGTCAACCGTGCGGACACGCTGCAGCGGCAGGGCTTCTACCCGCCGCCGAAGGGCGCCTCCGACGTGCTGGGCCTGGAGTGCTCGGGCCGGATCAGCGAGGTCGGCGCCGGGGTCGAGGGGTTCGCCGTCGGCGACGAGGTGTGCGCGCTGCTCGCGGGCGGGGGGTACGCCGAGAAGGTCGCCGTCCCCGCCGGCCAGGTGATGCCCGTGCCGACCGGGATCGACCTCGTGGTCGCCGCCGCCATCCCCGAGGTGGCGTGCACGGTGTGGTCCAACGTGTTCATGGTCGCCCACCTGGGCCCCGACGAGACGCTGCTCGTCCACGGCGGCGCCGGCGGCATCGGCAACGTCGCGATCCAGCTGGCCAAGGCGCTCGGCGCCCGGGTGCTCACCACCGCGGGCACGGCCGAGAAGCGGGCGTTCTGCGAGTCGATCGGCGCCGACCGGGCGATCGACTACCACGAGGAGGACTTCGTGGCGGTCGCCAAGGAGGAGGGCGGCGTCGACGTCATCCTCGACAACATGGGCGCCTCCTACCTCGACCGCAACGTCTCCGCGCTGGCCACCGAGGGCCGGCTCGTGGTGATCGGCATGCAGGGCGGCAGCAAGGGCGAGCTCGACCTCGGCAAGCTGCTGTCCAAGCGCGGCGCGGTCATCGCCACCTCGCTGCGGGCCCGCCCGACCGAGGAGAAGGCCGCCATCTGCGCCGCCGTCGTCGAGCACGTCTGGCCGCTCGTCAGCGAGGGCAGGGTGCGCACCACCGTCCACGAGACCGTCCCCCTCGACGAGGTCGCCCGCGCCCACGAGCTGATGGGCTCGGGCTCCCACACCGGCAAGATCGTGCTGCAGATCGGTTCGTGAGGAGCGGCTCCGGCGCACCCGGTCGGCCTGTCGGACCCCCTCGGTAGGCTCGATCGCATGTCGACACAGGACTCCGAGCACGTGATGGTCATCGGTCCGGACGGGCAACCGGTCGCGGTGCCGGCCTCCGCGCTGACCGAGCTCGACGAGCCGGGGCACGCCGACGGCGACGACCGCGACGACGCCGGGGAGCGCAACCTGACCGACCTGGTCGAGCAGCCCGCCAAGGTGATGCGGATCGGTCGCATGGTGCAGCAGCTGCTCGAGGAGGTGAAGGCCGCGCCGGTCGACGAGCCCGGCCGCAAGCGCCTCGCCCAGGTCGTGCACACCTCGATCGCCGAGCTCAAGGACGGCCTGGCGCCCGAGCTCGATGCCGAGCTCGACCGGCTGATCCAGCCCTTCGAGGGCGACACCCCCAGCGAGTCCGAGCTGCGCATCGCGCAGGCGCAGCTGGTGGGCTGGCTCGAGGGGCTCTTCCACGGCATCCAGACCGCGATCTACGCCCAGCAGATGGCCGCGCGCGGCCAGCTGGAGCAGATGCGTCGCCAGCTGCCGCCCGGCTCGGTCGCGCAGGGCATGCCCGGGCAGCCGGGGCAGCCCGGGCAGCCAGGCCAGCAGGGTCCGCAGGGTGGTCCGGACGAGGAGCACGGCCGCGGGGGGATGTACCTCTAGGTCACCCGACCGCGACGTCGCCGGCCAGCAGCTGCTCGATGACGGCGGCGACGCCGTCCTCGTCGTTGCTCAGCGCGACCCGGTCGGCCGCCTCGAGCGCGGCCTCGTGGGCGTTGGCCATGGCGTACGACGTGCCGGCCCACCGCAGCATCGCGAGGTCGTTGGGCATGTCGCCGAAGGCCACGACCTCGCGGCGCTCGACGCCCAGGTCGGCGCACAGCAGCTCGAGGGTGGAGGCCTTGGTGACGCCGGGGGCGCTGAGCTCGAGCAGCGAGCCGCTGCTCGACCAGGTGACGGTGGCCAGGCCCTCGGCGGCGGCCACGACGTCGGCGGCGTAGTCGTCGGCGACGGCGCCCTCGCGGCGTACGAGCAGCTTGAGCACGGGGGCGTCGACCAGCTCCTCGAAAGGCCCGCGGCGGGCGCCCTCGGTCAGCGGGTGGCCGGGCAGGTAGTCGGGCTCGAGGCCGAACCCGTCGACGGTCTCGACCGCGAGCATCGTGCCGGGCACGGCGGCGCGGACCGACCGGCCGACCCGGAGCGCGGCGTCGCGCTCCAGGGCGCGGACCAGCCGGGCGCGGTCGGCGTCGACGTCCCAGAGCAGGGCGCCGTTGGCGGCGATCGCCAGGCCGTGGCCGCCGACGTGGTCGAAGACCTGCGTGGCCCACCGCAGCGGCCGTCCGGTGACGAAGACGACGTCGAGGCCGGCCGTGCGGGCGTCGGCCAGGGCGGCGACGGTGCGTGGCGAGAGGGTGCCGTCGCTGCGCAGCAGGGTGCCGTCGAGGTCGGTGGCGACCAGCCGGACGCCACCGGGAGCGGGGTCGGTCACGCCAGCGGCCTGACCATGACGAGGGTGCCGTCCTCGCCGGCGCCGCGCAGCTGGGTGAAGCCGCAGCGGGCGAGGACCTTGAGGGCGGCGGAGTTCTCCGGGCGTACGCCGGCCCGCACCCGGACGCCGAGCCGGTCGGTCTCGGCCAGCACCACGACCAGGGCCTCCGAGGCGGCCCCGAACCCGCGGGCGTCGGCCACCAGCCCGAAGCCGACCTCGGCCTCGAGCACGTCGTCGTCGGCCGGGCCGGGAGCGCCGTAGAAGCCGACCGAGCCGATGGTGGTGCCGTCGCCGGCCCGGACCAGGTGCCGCGGGCCCCACGAGGCGTCGGGGTCGTCGGCCTTCACCATCGCGACGGCGTCCTGGTCGCGGGGGGTGGGGTAGTCGCGGTGCCACGACAGCCGCCGCTTGCCGGCGAGCATCCCGGCGGCGTCCTCCGCGGAGATGAGCGGGAGCCGCAGCCGGGCGGTGGTGAGGGTCTCGGGGAGCGCGCCGAGCGGCTCGCTCATCGAGGGAACCAGCGGCGGATCTCGGCGGCCGCGCCCTCGTCGTAGACCGAGTCGGTGGTGGCGTCGGCCGCCTCGTGGACCTCGTCGACGGCCTGGCCCATGGCCACGCCGCGGCGCGCCCAGCGCAGCATCTCGAGGTCGTTGCGGCCGTCGCCGATGGCCAGCACGTCGTCGGCGGTGAGCCCGAGGTGGCGGCAGACGTGGTCGAGGCCCGAGGCCTTGGAGACACCGACCGGGCACAGGTCGAGCCAGGCGGTCCAGCCGACGACGTAGTCGGTGCCGTGCAGGCCCAGCCGGGCGCCGAGCGCGACGAAGTCCTCGACCGAGGCGGAGGGGTCGCGGATGATGACGCGGCTGACCGGCTCGCCCACGATGTCGTCGATCGGGGCCTGGATCATCTCGCCCGACAGCTCGCCGTCGGGGAAGGGCCGGTTGACCTTGTAGCCGACGCCGCGCTCCTCCACGGCGACCAGCGCCTCGGGGTGCTCGCGCAGCACCGCGGCGACGGCGTCGCTGGCGTCGAAGGTCTCCTCGTGCACGATCTCGAGCGGCGGGTAGCGGAAGATGACGGCGCCGTTGGAGGCCACCACCCAGGCGCGGTCGGCGCCCTCGCGGGGCAGGTCGAGCAGGTCGGCGATCAGCGTCATGCCGTGGGGCGAGCGGCCGGAGGCGAGCACGACGTGGGAGCCGGCGGCGAGGACGGCGGCGACGGCGTCGTAGACCTCGGAGGAGACCTGCTCGTAGTGCTGTCCGGTGCCCTCGACCCACTTCAGCAGCGTGCCGTCGATGTCGAGCGCAACCAGCCCGGGGACCCAGTCGTCGGCGGGCGGCCCGAGGGTGGCGCTCACGCGTCGACCGGGCGCACGGGCGTGAGCACCTCACGGCCCTGGAGGTAGGGCTGCAGCGCGGCCGGCACGCGGACCGAGCCGTCGGCCTCCTGGTGGGTCTCGAGCAGCGCCACGATGGTGCGCGGGATCGCGGTCAGGGTGCCGTTGAGGGTGGCGATCGGCGCGACCTGGGTGCCGCCCTCGCCGTCGCCCGACGGGAACCGGCCGCGGATGTCGAGGCGCCGGGTCTGGAAGTCGGTGCAGTTGGAGGTCGAGGTCAGCTCGCGGTAGCGGCCCTGGGTGGGGATCCACGCCTCGCAGTCGAACTTGCGCTGCGCCGACAGGCCGAGGTCGCCGGCCGCGACGTCGATGACGCGGTAGGCCAGCTCGAGCTTGTCGAGCCACTCCTTCTCCCAGCCGAGCAGCCGCTCGTGCTCGGCCTCGGACTCCTCCAGCGTGGTGTAGGTGAACATCTCGACCTTGTCGAACCAGTGCACCCGGAAGATGCCGCGGGTGTCCTTGCCGTGGGAGCCGGCCTCCTTGCGGAAGCAGGGGCTGAAGGCGACGTAGCGGCGGGGCAGCGACTCGGCGTCGAGGATCTCGTCGGAGTGGTAGGCCGCGAGCGGCACCTCGGAGGTGCCGACGAGGTAGGTGTCCTGGCCCTCGATGCGGTAGACGTCGTCGGCGGCCTGGCCGAGGAAGCCGGTGCCCTCCATGGCGCGCGGGCGCACCAGCGCGGGCGGGATCATCGGGGTGAAGCCGGCCGCGCGGGCCTGGTCCATCGCCATGTTGACCAGCGCGAACTCGAGGTCGGCGCCGACGCCGGTGAGGTAGTAGAAGCGCGAGCCGGAGACCTTGGCGCCGCGCTCGATGTCGATGGCGCCCAGGATCTTGCCGAGCTCGACGTGGTCGCGCGGGGTGAAGCCCTCGGCCTCGAAGTCGCGCTTGGTGCCGTGCTCGCTGAGCAGCACGAAGTCGTCCTCGCCGCCGGCGGGAGCGGCGTCGGCCGCCGGGTTGGGGATCGCGAGCAGCGACTCGCGCCACTCCTCCTCGGCGCTGGCCTGGTCGGCCTCGGCGCTCTTGACGTCGACGGCCAGCCGCTTGGTGCGGGCCAGCAGCTCGGCCTTCTCCTCGCCCTGCGCCTTCGGGATCAGCTTGCCGAGCTGCTTCTGCTCGGCGCGGAGCTGCTCGAAGTCGGCGATCGCGGCGCGGCGCGCGGCGTCGGCGGCCAGCGCCCGGTCGACGACGTCGCCGGACAGGCCGCGCTTGTCCTGGGCGGCTCGGATCCGGTCGGGGTGGTCGCGGAGCAGGCGTGGGTCGATCACGTGGTGCACGATATCGGCCGGGCACGACGCCGGGCCCGGCGCGGCGGCCGGGCTGTGGAGCAGGTGGCGGGAGCGGCGTACGGGCCGGTGATCGGGTTGGATGGGGCGGTGCCCCCCACCCCCGCGCCCGCCGGCGAGCCGTCCGACCGGCCGGACCTGCCGGACCGGCCCGACCTGGTGCTGGTCGCCGGGGTGGAGGTCGACGCGCGTCGCGGGCTGCGTGCGGAGCTGCGCGAGGCACGGCGGGCGGGTGCCCACGTGGTGGCCCTCGACCCGCTGGCGGCGCCCGGGTCGCTGCGGCCGCGGCCCCCGCACTGGGCCGACGAGCTGGTGCAGGTCGCGCCCGGGGGCGACCAGGCGCTGCTCGCGCTGCTGTCGCGGCGGGTGGTGGAGGCCGGTGCGGTGGACGAGCTGTTCGTGGCGCGGCGCACGACGGGCGCGGAGGGGTTCCGGCGCCGGCTGGAGGCCCTGGACCCCGCGGCGCTGCTGCGCCGGGCCGGGGTGGGGCGCGAGCAGGTCGAGCGCCTGGCGCGGCGCTACCGGGGGGCCCGGCTGGTGCACGCCCACTGGGGCCGCGGCCTGACCGGCCAGCCCGACCCGGCGGCGGCCGTGGAGGAGCTGACCGGGCTGCTGCTGCTGCGCGGCCACCCGGCGCCGGCGTACGCCTTCCCGGAGCGACCGGTCGACCTCGACGTGCCGCCGGTCGGCACCCTGGTGCTGCGCGGGCTGCGGAGCCACCGAGCCCTGCGTCGTGCGGCTCGCCACGACGTGCGCGGACGCCTCACCCCGCGGGGTCCGGGCCGACGGGTGCTGCTGGTCGAGGGCGTCGACCGGGAGACGCTCGGCATCGCCGAGGAGGAGGTGCTCGACGTGGTCGCCGTGGACGGCTCGGCGCGCGTGGACGACCTCCAGGTGGTCGACACGGCGCTGTCGCGCGGCGGCGTGGTCGCCCTGGCCGACGTGGTGGCGGGACTCCTGGGCGAGGGGTCGGGGGCGACCGCCCTCGTCCGGCTCGAGCGGCACCCGGACGCGACGTAGGCGCGTAGCGGCCCCGGTCGTGGGCACCGGGGACGTCATACTGGCGGCTGCCACGAGGGGCCCGCCAGGTCCCGGAGACGACGGACGGACGACCACCACGTGACCGAGCACGCCCAGCTGCGCCGCAGCCGGATCCTGTACGCCGCGGGCTGCTTCGCCCTCTTCGCCGTGCTGGCCGTGCTGGTCTCCACCCCCTGGTCGCCGCTGCCCGGGCTGGACACCGACTTCGGTCGCTGGCCCGAGTCGTTCACCCGGGAGCACGCCTCGGTCGAGGCGTTCTGGAAGGCGGTGAGCGCCGCCTTCGCCACGCTGCCGCTGACGGTGGCCACGCTGGTGACGGCCGCGCTGCTGGCCTGGAAGTCCTACCACCGTGCCGCGTTGTGGACCCTCGGGGTGATGGGCACGGTCTCGCTCGCGACCTGGCTGCTGAAGAACCTCATCGGCCGGGAGCGCCCGGTGTGGGACGAGCCGATCCTGTCGTTGTCGAGCTACTCCTTCCCCTCGGGCCACGCCACGGGCACGGCCGGAGCGGCCGGGGTGGCGATCGTGCTCGTGCACCTGCTGGTGCGCCGGGGCGGCGTACGCCGGATCGCCACCGTCCTCGCCGTCGGCGTGACCCTGCTGGTCTGCGCCGACCGGATCTTCCTCGGCGTCCACAACCTCTCCGACGTGCTGGCCGGCTGCCTGCTCTCCGCCGGCATCGTGCTGGCCTGGCTCGCGGCCTTCGACCCCGCGCCGCGGATGATCCACCAGGGCACCTCGGTGACGGTGCTGCCCGACGCCGTGCCGGTGGAGAGGCGCCGCCTCGCGGTCATCCTCAACCCGGTCAAGGTCGACGACGTGGGGGCCTTCGAGGCGCTGGTGGAGTCGCTCGCCGAGGGTTCCGGGTTCTCCGCGGTGCGGTGGTGGCAGACCACGGTCGAGGACACCGGCTACGGCATGGCGCACGAGGCGGCCGTCAGCGGCAGCGACGTCGTGCTCGCCGTCGGCGGCGACGGCACCATCCGTGCGGTGTGCGAGGAGCTGGCCGGCACCGGCATCCCCGTCGGGATCGTGCCCGCCGGCACCGGCAACCTGCTGGCCCGCAACCTCGACATCCCGCTCTACCTGCGCTCGGCCGTCGACGTCGGTCTCAACGGCCAGGACCGCGCCGTCGACATGGTCGAGGTCAGCGGCGACAAGATGGAGGACGCGACCTTCCTGGTCATGGCCGGCATGGGCTTCGACGCCGCGATCATGGAGGGCGTCAACGAGGACATCAAGGCCAAGGTGGGCTGGCTGGCCTACGTCTGGTCGGCGCTGAAGTCGCTGATGTTCCCCGCCATCCGGGTCGAGGTCTCCGTCGACGGCGGTGAGTTCACCAAGCACCGCGCGCGCACCCTGGTGATCGGCAACGTCGGCCAGCTCCAGGGCGGCATGCCGCTCATCCCCGACGCCGCCATCGACGACGGCCGGCTCGACGTGGTGCTCCTCTACCCCCGCCGGTTCCTCTCGTGGGTCCCGCTCGCGGCCCGGGTGCTGACCAAGAGCGGCCGCACCGACGAGCTGATCACCCGGATGACGGGCACCGAGGTCGTCGTACGGGCCAGCAGCGACGCGCCCCGCCAGCTCGACGGGGATCTCATCGCCCCCGGCAAGGAGATCCGCGCCCGGTGCGTGCACGGGCGGTTGCTGGTGCGGGTGCCGCGGTAGGGGGTCGGTCGGTCGGCCGGCTGCGGTTTCACAGGGTCCCCCGTGAAACTGCGGCTCCCGGACGAGCGGCCCGCGACACGCCGTACGACAGGGTCCGGGTGTTCGGTGTTCGCGGTGTGCCCAGGCGAGCCGGGAACCGGGCGACCGTACGACCGCACGCCGCGGCGTACGGCCTCCGTGGGCGCCATCCGGGACAACTCGGGCGGTTGGGCGGGCAAAACTGCCCGCGCGCGCCGGGTATGTCCGGTTCCGTGGGCAGTTTCACCGGCTAGCCGGTGAAACTGCCCCCGTCACCCCCGCGCGTGCGAGACCGCGTCCTCCTCCTCGGGGGAGAGCTGGGCGTCGGAGGTCCAGTCGGTGACGGACTTGGCGTAGGTGCGGGACTCGGTGCGGCCCTGGATGGAGGTGACGACGACGCCGCTGCCGCTGTCGTCGAGGAGGGCGAGGGACCAGGAGAGCTGGCCGCCGGTGTCGGTGAACGCGTCGTAGCGCACGACCGCCAGGTGGCGCAGCGCCTGGCTGCTCTCGGCCTTGAGGGCGGCGACCTCGTGGCGCAGCGCCCGGGCGTCCTGGGGGAGCTCGCCGGGGTCGGTGTCGCGGGTGCGGCCCGGCGACGTACGACGCCCCGACACCGCCACGGCCAGGGCGGCGAGGGCGACGAGCAGGGCGAGCACGGCGAGGGCGGTGGGCACGCCCGAAGCCTAGGCAGCCCGCCGCGGGGCCCCGGGGACGACGCGCTGGCCCGTCGCCCCGCCGTGGGAAACTACGCCGCGTGAGCCTCCCCACGCGCGGCCGGATCGCCTACCAGGGCGAGCCCGGGGCCAACTCCCACATCGTCTGCCGACAGCACTACCCCGCGTGGGAGTCGGTGCCGTGCGCGTCGTTCGAGGACGTCTTCGCGGCGGTCGAGGGCGGGGACGCCGACCTGGCGATGATCCCCATCGACAACTCGCTCGCGGGCCGGGTCGCCGACATCCACCACTTCCTGCCCGGCTCCTCGCTGCACATCGTGGCCGAGCACTTCCTGCGCATCCAGTTCTCACTGATGGCGCTGCCCGGTGCCACCCCCGAGTCGCTGCGCACCGTTCACAGCCACGTCCACGCGCTCGGTCAGTGCCGCAAGGTGATCCGGCGGCTGGGCCTCACCCCGGTCATCTCCGGCGACACGGCGGGGGCGGCCCGCGAGGTGGCGGAGTCGGGCGACCTGACGATGGCCGCGATCTCACCGCCGCTGGCGGCGGAGACCTACGGCCTGGAGGTGCTGGCGGCCGACGTCGAGGACGAGGACCACAACACGACCCGCTTCGTGGTGCTGTCCCGTGACTACGTCGAGGCCGAGCGCGGGTCGGGGCCGGTCGTGACGAGCTTCATCTTCAACGTCCGCAACCTGCCCGCCGCGCTCTACAAGGCACTGGGCGGCTTCGCGACCAACGGCGTGAACATGACCAAGCTCGAGAGCTACATGGTGGGCGGCCACTTCACCGCCACCCAGTTCCTCGCCGAGGTCGACGGCCACCCGCTCGACCTGCCCGTGGCCCGCGCGCTCGAGGAGCTGGCGTTCTTCACCACCGAGGTGAAGGTGCTCGGCGTCTACCCCGCCGACGCGTTCCGATCGGGCTGATCCGTCCCGGTTCGCCCCCCGGGCTGGACTAGTCCTGGGCGGGTCCTCCTCGGAAAGTCACTTGCCCACCGGGCGGCCACGGGAGTGACCTGGGAGTCCGGCACGCCGGGGGCGGCGGGCCCGTAGTCCTGGGGAGGACCCGAGATGCGCTCTGCCTACAAGTTCCTCGCGTACGCCGTCGACGCGCTGATCCTGCTGCAGGCGGCCGCGATCGCCTGGGCGGTGTTCGGCCTGACCGCCTGGATCGAGGACGGCAACAGCCTGTCGACCTCGACCATGGAGAGCGACGAGACGCCGTTCCCGGAGGTCGCCGGCTTCATCGTCCACGGCATCAGCGGCACGCTGGTGGTCCCGCTCGTCGCGCTGGTGCTGCTCGTCGTGTCGTTCCTCGCCCACGTGCCCAAGGGCGTGGCGTACGCCGGCATGGTCTTCGGCGGCGTGGTCGTGCAGGTGGCCCTGGGGATCTTCGCCCACGGGCTGCCGTTCCTCGGCTTCGTGCACGGCTTCTGGGCGCTGCTGATCTTCGCCGTGGCGTTTCGGGCCGCCCGCCAGGCCGACACGACCACCCCGGACGCGGTCGCCGCCGAGGCCGTCGCGGCCCGGTGAGGTCCCGGTGAGGTCCCGGTGACGGCCTGGTGAGGGGGCGGCTGCGGCTGGTGCTGGCGGTCGCGCTGACCCTCGCCCTGGTGGGTCCGGTCGGGTGGCTGTGGTGGTCGAGCCTGCTGCCCTCGTCGTACTCCGCGACGGAGATGGGCGAGCCCGACTGGGGCGGCGGGCCGCACGGTCGCGCGCACGCGGCCGGACACGGGACCGGACACGTGGCCGGACACGGGGCCGGACACGGGGCCGCGGCGACGAGCCTGCTCGACCTCGACCCCACCCCCGGCGGCCGCGCCGACGTCCGGGTCGACCTCGTCGCCCGGCAGGGCCGGGTCAGGCTCGCCTCGGGGGAGGAGGCCGACGGCTACACGCTGAACGGCCGCTCGCCGGGGCCGCTGGTCGAGGCGACGGTCGGGCAGCTCGTCGAGGTGCGGGTGCGCAACGCCGACGTCGCGGGCGGCATCGCGCTGCACTGGCACGGCGTCGACGTGCCCAACGCCCAGGACGGCGTCGCCGGCGTCACCCAGGACGCCGTGATGCCCGGGCGGTCGCACACCTACCGCTGGGTGGCGCCGGACGCCGGCACCTACTGGTACCACTCCCACCAGCTCTCCCACGCCCAGGTCACCGGCGGGCTGCTCGGCCCGCTGGTGGTCCACCCGCGGGAGCGCGGCGGGGCGCGCGACGTGCTCGCGCTGGCCCACCTGTACGCCGGGACGCCGACCGTCAACGGGGTCGCCGGCACCGACCGGGTCGAGGCACGGCCGGGGGAGCGGGTCCGGGTGCGGGTCGTCAACACCGACAACGGGCCGAGCGCGGTCTGGGCGAGCGCGGCGTACCGGCTCGTCGCGGTGGACGGCGTCGACGTCCACGAGCCCGGGCTCGTCGAGGACCGTGCCGTCGGCCTGCCCGCGGGCGGGCGCGCCGACCTCGAGCTGCAGGTGCCCACCGACGGGACCGCGCTGCGCGTCAGCCTCATCGGCGGCGTGGGGATCGAGCTCGGCCCGCCGGGGGCGCGGGCGCCGGACCCGCCGCAGCCCGAGGCGCGCGTCGACCTGCTGTCCTACGGCGCGCCGACCGACCCCGGCCCGGCCGCGGGCCGCCCCGACCGGCGGTTCGAGTACTCCATCGGCCGGCGACCCGGCTTCCTCGACGGCCGGCCGGGCCTGTGGTGGAGCGTCAACGGCGAGCTGGTGCCCGACCTGCCGATGTTCATGGTCACCGAGGGCGACGTCGTCCGGCTCACCGTGGAGAACCACAGCGGCCAGGTGCACCCGATGCACCTGCACGGCCACCACGCCGTGGTGCTGTCGCGCGACGGCGTGCGGGCGACCGGGAGCCCGTGGTGGTTCGACTCCCTCGACGTGGCCGACGGCGAGCGGTTCGAGGTCGGCTTCGTCGCCGACAACCCGGGCCTGTGGATGGACCACTGCCACAACCTGCAGCACGCCCGCGAGGGCCTGGTCACCCACCTGATGTACGACGGCGTCAGCACCCCGTTCCGGCTGGGCGAGGACAGCGGCAACGTGCCCGAGTAGGCGCGACGGCTCCGGCGCGGCCGGCGGCGATAGCGTGGCCCGCGTGACCGACCCCGAGCGCCCGGAGCCCGAGCGTCCCGCGAGCGTGGCCGACCTCGGCTACGCCCGGGTCGACCTCGACCGGGCGGCGCGCACCGGTGACCCCGAGGTCGTCTACGGCGCCGGCAAGACGCCCGAGCAGGTGCTCGGCATCCTGCGGACGCTGCACGAGCGGCACCCCGACCGGGCCGTGCTCGCGACCCGGCTCACCGAGGCGGCCACGGCGCTGCTCGGGCGCGAGCTGCCCGACGCCGTGCTCGACCCCGTCGCCCGCACCGCCGTGCTGGGGCCGCTCCCCGAGCCCCGCGGCCGGGTGCTGGTGCTCAGCGCGGGCACCTCCGACGCCCCCGTCGCCGCCGAGGTCGTCACCACCGCGCGGGTCCACGGTGCCGGCGTCGAGCGGGTCGAGGACGTCGGCGTCGCCGGATTGCACCGGCTGCTGGCGGTCCGTGACCGGCTCGAGGAGGCCGACTGCCTGGTCGTGGTGGCCGGCATGGAGGGCGCCCTGCCGAGCGTCGTCGGCGGTCTGACCGGAGTGCCTCTCGTGGCGGTGCCGACCAGCGTCGGCTACGGCGCCTCGTTCGGCGGCCTGGCCGCGCTGCTCGGCATGCTCAACTCCTGCGCGCCGGGGGTGACGGTGGTCAACATCGACAACGGGTACGGCGCCGGCGTCTTCGCCGCCCGCGTGGCCCGCGGGCGCGACCGATGAGCCGGGCACCGGTGCTCTGGGTCGACGCCTCCTCGGGCGCGAGCGGCGACATGCTGCTCGGCGCCCTGGCCGGGCTCGGCGTCCCCGTCGGGGTGATGGCCGAGGCCGTCGACAAGGTCGCGCCGGGGCAGGTCGAGCTGCACGCCGAGGACGTGCGCCGCGCCGGCTTCGCCGCCACCCGATGCCACGTCGGGGTCGCCGACGACCAGCCGCACCGGACCTGGCGCGACGTCGAGCTCCTGCTCGCCGGGGCGGGCCTGCACGAGGACGTCCGGGCGCTCGCCCACGACGTGTTCTCCCGGCTCGCCGAGGCCGAGGGTGCCGTCCACGGCTGCGACCCCGCCGACGTCCACTTCCACGAGGTCGGGGCGCTCGACGCCATCGCCGACGTCGTCGGGGTGTGCGCCGGCGTCGTCCACCTCGGCGGCCACGACGGCCTGCCGCGAGTGGTCGTCTCGGCGGTCGCGCTCGGCGGCGGCACGGTCCGCAGCGCCCACGGCACGCTCGGCGTCCCGCCGCCGGCGGTCATCGAGCTGCTCCGCGGCGTCCCGTCGTACGGCGGGCCGGTCGACCTCGAGCTGTGCACCCCGACCGGCGCCGCCCTGCTCACCACGCTGGCCGACGCCTGGGGCCCGCAGCCCGCGATGGCCGTCGACCGGGTCGGCGTCGGGGCCGGCGGTCGCGACCCTGACGGCCACGCCAACGTGCTGCGGGTGCTGACCGGCCACGGGGTCGAGCAGTCCCCGTCGGTCGAGCCCGTCGGGACCACGGGCGCCGAGGCCGCCGCGCCGTACCTCCTCGAGACCAACGTCGACGACCTCGATCCCCGGCTGTGGCCGGGCGTGATCAGCGCGCTGCTCGACGCCGGGGCGAGCGACGCATGGCTGACCCCGATCCTGATGAAGAAGGGCCGCCCCGCCCACACGCTCGCGGTGCTGGTGCCGGCGCCGCTGCTGGAGGGCGTGCGGCGCGAGGTCTACCGCCACACCTCGACGATCGGGCTGCGCCAGCAGCGGGTCGGCAAGCACGCGCTGGACCGGTCGATGGGCGAGGTCGTCGTCGACGGCCAGCGGATCGCGGTCAAGACGGCCCGCCTCGACGGCGAGGTGCTCAACGCCCAGCCCGAGTTCGAGGACGTCGCCGCGGCCGCCCGCGCGCTGGGCCGGCCCGCCACGCAGGTGATGGCCGCGGCCGTCGCGCTCGCGACCGAGCCGGGTGGCCCCGTCACGTCCTAGGCTGCCGCCATGAGCGACTCCTCCACGCCGACCTCGACCGCGACCCGGACCCCGGGCGTCTCCACCGAGGTCGGACGGCTCCGCACGGTGATGCTGCACCGCCCCGGGCCCGAGCTGCAGCGGCTGACGCCGCGCAACAACGACCAGCTGCTCTTCGACGGCATCCCGTGGGTCAGCCGGGCGCAGGAGGAGCACGACGCGTTCGCCGACGCCCTGCGCGCGCGCGACGTCGAGGTGCTCTACCTCACCGAGCTGCTGGTCGAGACGCTCGCCAGCGAGGAGGCGCGGGCACGCGCCGTCGAGGGCGTGACCCGGTCGCTGCGGCTCGGCGACACCCTTCGGGACCACCTCCGGGGCTGGCTGGCCGGGCTCGCGCCCGAGGAGCTCAAGGACGTGCTGACCGCCGGGCTGCGCAACGACGAGGTGCGGGGTGGGTTCGGGCTGGTGACCAGCCTGCTCGCCCACGACGACTTCCTCATCGACCCCCTGCCCAACCTGCTGTTCACCCGTGACTCCAGCGTCTGGATCCGCGACAAGGTGGCGGTGACCTCCCTGGCGATGCCGGCGCGTGACCGCGAGACCCAGCTGACCGAGCTCATCTACACGCTGCACCCGCGCTTCGAGGGCATCGAGACCATCCACGGCTGGCACCGCGAGCACGTCGAGGGCGGCGACGTGCTGCTGCTCTCGCCGGGCGTGGTCGCCGTCGGCGTGGGCGAGCGCACCACCCCGGCCGGGGTCGAGCGCCTGGCCCGCCAGCTGTTCGCCGACGGGGGCGCCCACACCGTGCTGGCGGTCCCGATCGCCCAGGAGCGGGCCACGATGCACCTCGACACCGTCTGCACGATGGTCGACGTCGACAAGATCGTGATGTACCCCAACGTCGCCGACCACCTCACCGCCCACACCGTCACCGCCGGTCAGGAGGGACCCCTCGAGGTCAGCGAGTCCGAGCCGTTCCTGGTGGCCGCGGCCAAGGCGATGCAGATCGACACGCTGCACCAGATCGACACCGGTCTCGACGCCGTCACCGCCGAGCGCGAGCAGTGGGACGACGGCAACAACACCCTCGCCGTCGCACCCCGGGTGGCCGTGGCCTACGAGCGCAACGTCGAGACCAACGCCCGCCTCGAGGAGGCCGGCATCGAGGTCATCGCGATCTCCGGCTCCGAGCTGGGATCGGGACGGGGTGGTCCGCGCTGCATGTCGTGCCCGGTGCAGCGCGACCCGGTGCCCGTCCGCGTCTAGGTTGAGTCCCATGACCGATGCCGAGAAGCTCCTGGCCGCCGTGCGGGCGAACACCGAGGACACGCCCTACGCCGTCACCGAGACGGCGAAGGGCTTCGACGTGACGATCGACGTCGCGGATGCCACCTGGTTCGCGCTGATGCACCAGAAGCACCTGTCCAAGTCGTTCACCTACCACGTGGTCGTGGACGAGGCGAACCACACGATCGCCATCACCGACGACCTCCGAGAGGTCACGTGGCGGCGTGGGGCGGAGATGCGCGACGGGATCCCGGTGCCCGTCCTCGGGGCGTCGCTCTCGCGGGACCTCGGGCGGATCGAGCAGAAGAGCTTCCAGAAGACCTTCGGCATCGACAGCTCGGGTCAGCCGGGCAAGGTCGTGGACTACTCGTTCTCGAGCTCCGAGGGTCGCGACCTCATCCGAGGACCGGCCCGCGAGC
The DNA here is from genome assembly GCF_001424755.1 of Marmoricola sp. Leaf446. Taxonomy (GTDB): domain Bacteria; phylum Actinomycetota; class Actinomycetes; order Propionibacteriales; family Nocardioidaceae; genus Marmoricola. The sequence continues at coordinate 174,701 of NZ_LMRF01000005.1, read as the reverse complement.
TCGGCTGGACCGAGAAGCGCGGTGGTGCCGAGCGCATCGGTCTGGCCGTGGCCGTCGGCACGGTCGCGCTCCTGGTCCTCGCCGGCATCATCGTCGCGGTCGTGGCCTTGGCCGGGGGCTTCTGAGGAGCCTGGCGGCGCTCACGCCTCCGCGGCCGGACCGCCGTCCGGCGTCGGCTGCCCGGGGTGGATCGAGGCCACGAAGTCCTGGAGCTCCGGCAGGTAGGTCTCGAACTGCCGATAGGTCGTGCTCAGGACCACCTTGACCACGACGCGTCGTCGCGGGTCCGCGACGTCGGCCATGCCGAGCAGCACGTGCGCCTGCCGCAGGTCGTAGCGGCGCTCCCGGTCCGTGAGGGTCCCCCCGACCACCTGGAGCAGGCCGGGTGCCGCGACGGAGCCGTACTCACGGCGCTTGACCAGCTCCACGTCGGTGGCCTGCGAGGCGAAGACGTCGACGGCCTCGTCGCCGATCTCGTCCATGGTCGCCGCGTCCTCGCGCAGGCCACCGCTGACGGTGAGCGTCGGGGCGTAGTCGTCGCCCTCGTGCTCCTGCCGCACGGCGAGGAAGAAGGCGTTGGTCACCCCGAGGGCCTCGGGATCTGCCGGGCGCCAGTGCTCGTTGGGAAGCCGGAAGCTGATGGGGACCGGCAGGGTCTCGGACATGGTTGCTCCTGGGTTCAGAGGGGAGGTCGGGACCGCGACGGCTAGTCGAGGAGCCCGCCGATGCCGCTGACGAGGTCCTGGCCGGTCTCCAGCACCTCACCGGGGTCGACGGTGAACTCGCCGCCCAGCTTGCCGCCGAACCCCAGGCCCACCCCGCCGTAGCCGCCGAAGGTGAACTCGCCGTCGTGGTAGCCGACGTCGATGTCGCCTCCGATCCCGGCGCCTGCCCACCCCTCGGCGGTGAACTGGCCGCCGACACCGCCGACGTCACCTCCGGCCGAGCCGGAGATCTTGCCGCCGACGAACGCCTCGCCACCGGCGTGGACGCTGGTCTTCGTGACCTCGGCGTCGACCTTGGCGCTCGCTCCGACCGACGCATCGACCTCCGCCTGGACGCTCGCGATGCCGTACTCGGCGCTGGTCTCCCCGTGGGCGTTGACGAGGTCGGCGTGCACCCCTGCGGACGCCTTCGCGCCGTCGTCGGTCAGGCCCGCGCTGGCCTGGGCGCCGACGTCGAGGACCTTGACGTTGCCCCCGGCCTTGTAGTCGACGCCGTGGTAGTTGCCCTCGACCTTGCCCTCGAGCTTGGCGACGTAGGCGTCCGCGGCCACCTTCGCCAGCGTCACCTCGGCCTTGGACTTCCCGTCGTTGGGTCGCTGCCAGGGCGGATTGCCGCCGCCGAACAGGTTGTCCCTGCCGTACTTGAACTTCGGGCCCTTCGCGGAGGCATCGGCCCCGGGGCCGCTGACCTCACCGCTCGCATCGCTCCAGCTGATGCCGCCGAGCTCGCACAGCGTGCCGGCGGCCTCCAGCCCGGCCTTGTCGAGGGCGTCGCGCGCGTCCTTGAGGATCTCCTCGGCCTCCTCGCGCAGCGCTTCCCCCGGGTCGCGGAACGGCGCCATCGGGAGGGACAGACCGGGGACGGGGGCGTTCTCGGCGCGGCGTCGGGCCTCGGTGTTGTAGGCGGCGACGGCGCTCTTGGTCGCCTGCTCGCCCTTCTCCCACCTGTCGATGGCGTCCTGGGCCCTGTCCTGCGCCGTGCGCAACGCCGCGGCCTGGTCGGACAACGCCGCGGCCGCGTCGGTCAGCACGGTCTGCAGTCGGAACCAGGTGCGCGGCTCGGTCGCGAAACCCACCCAGAAGGCGCTGCTCGCCGGCCCCTCCCACGACGGTGTCCTCACCGCGCGGAGGTCGTCGCCCACCGTCTCCATGGTGGAGGCGGCCGTGCGCAGGGCGCGCGCCTGGTGGTCCAGCGTCGACGCGGTGCCGATGACGAGGGCCTTGGGGTCCGACGTGCTCCCGAGCGCGGCGCCGGCGGGGAGGCTCACCGCGGGCTCGCGACCGGGAGGCCGAAGGGGTTCATGGCGGTGTACACGGCCTGGTTGGCAGCGTCGGTGGCGTCGTACGCCGCCGCGCTGGCGTCGAGCTCGCCCGCGGCCGCCTCGTCACCGAGGGCGGTCGCGGACACCACCTGGCCGACCTTCTCGCAGAACGCCGTGACCACCTCGCCGAGCTGGTCGTGACCGACGGCGGTGGCGCTGGCTCCGGTGCTCGGCAGGGTGTAGCAGGCGACCGGCGCGACCGCGCTCCGGATCCTGTCGGCGGCCGCTGTCAGCTCAGCGGTGACGACGTCGAACTGCCCTGACATGGACACCCCCCAGGTGTGGCACGGTTCCGCGGCCCCGAGCCGCTCCGTCAGGTTAAGGTCTCCCCTCCGTGTGCCGCGGGCAAACGCCCAGGCCCGACATCTCGTGGAGGAACCATGCGTCACGCGCTCGCCGCCCTGGTCGGCACGGCCCTGTTGCTCGGGTCCGGTTGCTCGGCCGGGACCAAGCCCGAGGCGATCAGCGGTGACGCCCTGGCGAAGAAGGTCTCCGCCCTCCTGGCCGAGCAGGCCGGCCAGACCCCTGACGACGTGTCCTGCCCCGACGACCTGCCGGCCGAGAAGGGCGCGGAGGTGCGCTGCGTGCTCACGGCCGGGTCCGACAAGCTCGGTGTGACGGTGACGACCACGTCGGTCGACGACGACGGCCAGGTCAACTTCGACGCCGAGGTCGACCAGGAGATGATGAACTGACACCCGCCGCGGGGTCGGGGTCCCTCTGGCGCGGTCTCCTGCTCGTCTCCCTGGCGGGGATCGTCTGGGGCACCATCGGGCCCGGCGCCCAGGTGCTCCACGACCGCTCCGGGCTCGGCTCGCTGACGGTCACCGCCTACCGGGCGATCGCCGCCGTCGCGGTGCTCGCCCTGGTCGTCGGGCTGACCGGGCGACTGGCGGCGGTGGGGCGGGCGGCGCGGGCGGAGTGGCGCCGCGTGGTCGCGGTCGGGGTGCTCACGGCTGCCTTCCAGGCGCTGTTCTTCGTCTCGGTGGTGCTCGCCGGCGTCAGCGTCGTCACGGTGGTGTGCCTCGGCTTCGCGCCGGTGCTGCTGCTGGCCGTCGACGGCGTCCGTGACCGTCGCCCGCCCAGCGGGGGCCGGGCCGTGTCCGTGGTGGTCGCGGTCGCAGGCCTGCTGCTGGTCACCTTCGCCGGAGGGGCGGGGGAGAACGCGCCCCACCCCGCGCTGGGGATCCTGCTCGCGCTCGCGTCGGGAGCGGCGTACGCCCTCTCGGCGGACGTCGCGGCACCGCTGTCGCAGGACCTGGACACCCTGACCATCACCGCGGCGACGGTCGGGGTGGCGGCCCTGGTGCTGGTCCCGCTCGGGCTCGTGGTGACGGCCGTGCGCGGTGACCCGTTCGTGACGACGGACGCGACCTCGTGGGCGCTGATCGCCTACCTCGGGGTGTTCACGCTGGCGATCGCCTACGCCCTGCTGTTCACCGGCCTGCGGACCACGCCGAGCGGGGCAGCCGTCGTCGCCACGCTGCTGGAGCCCGTGACCGCCGTGCTGATCGCGGTGCTGCTGCTCGGCGAGCACCTGACGCCGGCCGGGGTCGTCGGCTCGCTGCTGGTCGTGCTGGCCATCGCCGGCATCGGCCGGGCCTCGGAGCCGCCCACGCCCCAGTGAGCGCGTCGTCGGCCGCTGGGCATGAAGAACCCGGCCGGTGTTGACGGGGGGGACAACATCGGCCGGGCACGTCGAATGTACGGCATGGGGTGGGTGCCCACAACAAGGACCCGCGATCCCGCGCTCCTTCGCCGCATTGGTCTAGGAGGCGGTCGCGATCGTGGTCTAACGGATCGTCAGCTGACGGCTGGCCAGACCGGCGCGGGAGGCGCGTTCCTCGCCGGTCAGGGCGTCCTCGCGGCCCAGGGCCTCCTCGAACCGGGCCGAGAAGGCGTCGAGGGGCTCCTCCAGCGCCTCGGCGCCCGTGCCCACGGGAAGGTCCCAGACGGGGACGACGAGGCCGTGGGTGCGGAACATCCCGATCAGCCGGTCGCCCTCGACGAGCGAGACGTCGCCGAGCACGCGCAGCCGCGCGAGCGCGTCGAGCACGCGGTCCTCGGAGTGGGGCAGCACCCAGCGGAGGTACTCGCGGTCGCCCATCGAGGTCCAGTACGCCGCTGGCACCGTGGTGAGGCGCACCGTCGGGGCGGCCGCCTCGTTGGCCGCCTCCAGGGCGCTCGCCATGCTGCCGTCCGCGTCGTCGACGTCGGCCACCCAGTAGTCGAAGCCCTCGTGCACCGTCACCGTGATCGGGGCGTCGGCCAGCAGGTCCTGCAGCCGGGCGCCGTCCCCGGGAGGGGCCGACAGTCCGACGAGGCTGCCCGGGTCGGCCTGCAGCGCCTCCTCGAGCACGGCACCGAGGTCGCGGCTGGGGTCGCCGTAGCCGTGCTGCACCTGCAGGCCGAGCCAGATGCTGCCGTCCTGGCGGACCATCGCCGGGGTGGCGCCGGGCAGCAGCGAGCACAGCTGCACGCTGCGGCCCTCGGGGTTCTCCACCGCGGGGGCGAGCTCGACCGGTGCCGTGGCGGCCGGGACGAACTCGCGCAGCGCCACCAGGTCGGCCTCGGCGGACAGACCCTCGAAGGGCCGGGCGACGTAGGGCGAGGACGAGTCCTTGCTGCCGTGGCAGGCCTTGTAGCGACGACCGGAACCGCAGGGACACGGCTGCCGGGCGCCCGGTCCGTCAGCGGCGGGACCCGGGTCCTCGGAGCGCTGACGTTGACGTGACTTCTTGCCCATCCCCGCAGCCTAGGCGGTCGCGACGACGGCTGCGCCGGGCCGGAGACCGCCGTGGACGGAAGTCGTCGGGACGGGTCCGGGACGCCGGGGTCAGGGCAGGGTCAGGAGGGCGTGCACGGTGGTGCGTGACCGGGTGGCCTCGACCCACCAGCGCGAGGCCAGGGTGTCGACGATGGCCAGGCCGCGGCCGGCGAGGTCGGAGACCGCGGCGTCGAGGCGCTCAGGGCTGCTCACCGAACCGCCGTCGGTGACGGCGATGTCGAGGCCGGCGTCGTGGCGGTCCCACTCCACCCGCAGGGTGTCGTCGGACAGCGGCCGGGCGTGGCGCACGGCGTTGCCGACGAGCTCGCTCACCACCAGCCGGGCGTCGTCGAGGCGCTCGCCACCGGCGCCGTGACCGGCCAGCCAGTCGCGCAGCTGGTGTCGGGCGACGGCGGCGCTCTCGGCGCTGAAGGGGAGCGCCAGCGTCACCGGCTCGGAGGCCGGGGGCTGGGGGGAGAGGGTGGTCATGTCGTCCTCCGCGTCGGGGATGGGCGCGTCGCGGACGCGTCTCGGGTCCGATCGTGCCCCCGCGGGAGCGGTGCGAAACTCACCCCCGTGTCAGGTGGGTCACGACGGCCCCGGGGCGGTCGGTGATCACGGCCTCGATGCCGAGGCCCGCGCACCGGTCGACGTCGACGAGGTCGTTGACGACCCACACGTGGACGCGGCGGCCGTGGACCTCGATCATGCGGCGTACGACGTCGGGGTGGTCGCGCACCATGTCCATCCCCGGGCCGGCGATCCAGTCGGCGTCGAGGAAGGGCTTGACGCGGTACCACTGCTGACGGTTCTCCACGAGCATCACCACGTCGAGGTCGGGCGCGAGGCGGCGCACGCGGCGCAGCGCCAGCCAGGAGAACGACATCACCCGCACCGGGGCGTCGGCGCCGGTCCAGCCGAACTCGTCGAGCAGCTCCACCAGCCGCTGCTCGACCAGGCCGGCGTAGCGGGTGGGGTGCTTGGTCTCGATCGCCAGCGAGACCGGGCGGTCGTAGTCGGCCACGGTCTCCAGCAGCCGGCGCAGGGTCAGCACCTTGCCCAGCGCGGGATCGCCCATCGGGGCCTCGTCGTCGAGGTCGGCCCACGGCTCCTTCCACGACGCCACGTCGAGCGCCTCGAGGTCGGCCAGCTCGGTGGCGGAGACGACCGAGGGGTTGCTGCCGATGCGGCGCAGGTCGCGGTCGTGGACGCAGACGAGGTGACCGTCGGCCGTGAGCCGGACGTCGCACTCCAGCGCCTCCGCGCCGGCGTCGAGCGCCGCGACGTAGGCCCCCAGGGTGTGCTCGGCCTTGACGTCGCTGGCGCCGCGGTGCGCGACCACCTGCGGCCGGGAGCGAGGCATGCCTCCATCCTGCACCTGCGCGGGGGCGGCTGTCGGTCAGGGGGACCCGGACGCGCCGTCCTCGGGTCGCCACGGCTGCACGAAGTCGTTGCCGGGGAGCCCGAGCACGGCGAGGCGCAGCGAGAGCGCGGTGGCGCCGTCGAGCTGCTCGCGCAGGATGTCGGCGTGGCCGGCGTGCCGCGCGAGCTCCTCGACGTGGTGGACCAGCTGGTAGCGGTGGCGCACCGGCGTCGCCTGCAGCACGCCGTCCCACGGCGCGGGCGGCTCGACGGTCGGGGCGTCGGGGTCGATCGAGCGCACCCGCTCGAGGTAGGCCGCGACCGTCTCGTCGAAGCGACCGCGGACCTCCTCGAGCGTCTCGTCGTCGGTCAGGGTGAAGCTGCCCGCGAAGTCGGCCTGGGCCTCCTCGGTGATCTCGACGCCCTCCACCACCTGGGCGCTGCCGCTCAGCACGTAGGTCGCGTGCTTGAGCATCCCGCCGACCGACAGCGTGCTGCGCGTCGGCGTCGCGCGCGCCTGCGCGTCGGTGAGGCCGTGGGCGCTGGTGCGCAGCGCCTCGAGCTGGGAGGCGAGGTAGCCGAGCAGCGTCTCGCTCTCGCTGTGCTCGTCGGGTGGGAACACGGGGGCCTCCTCGGCTCGGGGTCTCGGTCGCCCCATCCTGCGACCGACCACCGACGACCCCGAAGCCTCAGCCCTGTTCCCGGGCCACGTCGAGGGCGGTGACCTCGACGGGGTAGGCCCGCTGCAGGTGCTCCAGCTGCTCCTCCACCTCGGCGCGACGCGGCCGGCGGGTGCCCGCGAACCACCGCACCTCGCACCGCCGCGCCCGACCGCTGCCCGCGAGCCGCCACACGCCCGTGAGCCGACCGTCGACGAGCAGCGGGGCGTCGACGAGACCGTTCTCGGAGTGCCAGAGCCGCGCGAGGTGCTCGGGGGTGGCGAACCTGACCCGGGCCGACGGCTCGTAGGCGCACATCAGGGCGTCGAACTCCGGCAGCAGGCGTACGCCGGGCAGGTCGACCGGCCCCGGGGCGTCGGTCAGGTCGTGGTGGGTCCGGCCGTCCGGTCCCTCCTCCTGCTCGGTCGCGCCGTCCTCGGCGAGACGGGCGAGGGTGGCGTCGACCACCCGTAGCCCGAGCCCGGCCCACCAGGCGAGGTCCTGGCGGCTCGCCGGGCCGTGGCACGACAGGTGGCGGCGCACCAGCGCGTCCAGGGCGGCGGCGGGATCGTCCAGCACGTCGTCGCGGGGGCCCAGCAGCGCCGTCGCGGTGCGGTAGACGGGCTTGCCCTGGCCCTCCCAGCCGCCGGTGAGCGGGCGGCGCACGAGCCCGCCGTGGCCGAAGGCGAGGTAGCGGCCCTGGGTGTCGTCGAGCCGGGGCGCGGCGCCGGGGTCGTGCTCGGCGACCCAGGCGCGGAGGTGGGCCCCGAGCTCGGCCGGGGTCCGCCACTCCTCGCGGGCGTGGTCCTCCAGCGCCGCCCACACCTGCTCCAGCGTCGTGTCCTCCAGCCGGAGGTAGCGGGCCCAAAGCGCCCGCTGGCCGGTGCGGGTGGCGACCTCGAGCAGCGCGTGGTCGGCGGCGGTCGAGGTGTGCACGGTGCCGCGCAGGTTGGAGCCGCGGACGACCAGGTGGGCGTCGTACGCCGCGGTGATCGCGCTGTGCTCGACTCCGGGCAGCCGGGCGGCCAGGCCGAGGAAGGGCGACCGGGCCGTCTGCGACTGCACCGGCCCGACCCGGGCCAGGGCGTCGGCCACCGCGGCGGGGTCGCGTGCCGGCGCCGCCGGGAATTGCCGGGCCAGCGCCCGGCCGGCCAGCTCGTCCCAGGTCAGCGACATCGGGGCCCTCCGGGACGACTCAGCGCTGGGCGCGCAGGAACTTGCCGAAGTGCGGCACGGTGAAGGCCACGGTGCCCCGTTCGGCGCTGAACACCAAGCCCTTCTTGATCAGGCCGTCGCGGGCGGGGGAGAGCGACTGCGGCTTGCGCTCGAGCAGCCGGGCCACGTCGGCGGTGGTCACGGCCGCGTCGCCGGTGCCCTCCCCGAGGTCGGCCATGGCCACCATGTAGTCGCGCTCGGCGGGGGTGGCGCGGTCGTAGCGGGCCCCGAAGAACCCCACGGCCAGCTCGGCCTCGGCCTCCGGGGCGGCCTGCATCACGTCGCTCCAGGTGATCGGGGTGTCCACCGCGACGTCCCAGGTGACCTTGCCGTAGGCCTGCACGAAGTAGGGGTAGCCGTCGGTGAGGCGGTAGAGCTCGGCCAGGGCCTGCGGCTCGTACGTCGCGTCCTCGGTCGCCGCGGGCAGCGTCCAGGCCCGCTCGGCCATGTCGCGCGGGAGCCGGTCGACGGCGACGTAGCGGAACAGCCGCTCGGCGTACGACTTGGACGCGGCCAGCGCGGCCGGCAGGTGCGGCAGGCCGGCGCCGACCACGACGAGCGGGGCGCCCTGCTGGCTGATCTCGTGGCACGCGCCGCACAGCGCGGCGAGCTCGGGCACGGCGATGTCCTGCATCTCGTCGACGAACAGCGCGATGCCGACGCCGAGGTCGCGGGCCAGCGAGGCGACGTCGGTGAACAGCTCGACCAGGTCGAGCTCGAGGTCGCCGGAGTCGGCGCGGCCGCGGGCGGCGACGACGTCGGTCGGCGGCTGCCAGCGACCGGCGCCGGCGGCCTTGCGGTCCTTGAGGTCGGTGCGCAGCGCGAACGCCTTGAGCACCCCGGCGATCTCCTCGACCCGCTCGGGGTCGCGGTGGCGGTGGGCGACCTCGCGGACCGCGGCGTGGACGGCCTGGGCCAGCGGCAGCCGCAGCGACTGGTCGGGCCGGGCCTCGATCTTGCCGGTGCCCCAGGCCCGCTTGACGGCCAGGCTGCGCAGCGCGTTGAGCAGCACCGTCTTGCCGACGCCGCGCAGGCCCGAGAGCACCAGGCTGCGGTCGGGACGGCCGGCGGCCACCCGCTCGAGCACCACCTCGAACTGCCGCAGCTCGCGGTCGCGACCGGCCAGCTCGGGAGGCCGCTGACCGGCGCCGGGGGCGTAGGGGTTGCGCACGGGGTCCATGCTGCGACGGTATCGGTGCGTCTAGCGATTTCCGTAGATGTGGCTAGCGGACGGTAGGCGTGTCGGGCTCAGGCGCGCCGCGGCACGTCGTACGACGCGTCGAGGCCGGCCTGCAGCGTGGCGATGAGCGCGGGCACCTGGTGGGCGTCGAGCCGGAAGGTGGCGGTGCACTCCCGGCCGCGCCACAGCGAGAGCACCACCAGGTCGTCCTCGGTGTGCCACCGGACCCGCATCGAGCGGCCGTCACCGCGGGTGTCGGCGTACGTCTCCGCTCCGTAGGGGAGGTGGACGACGGAGCTCATGGCTCATCCTCGCGCCCGGGAGCGGCGTTGACCAGCCCTTTCGTGCGCGCGATGACCTCACGCACGTCGGTGGTGCTGAGTAGGGTTGACACGTGCCCGAGCTGCCCGAGGTCGAAGCCCTCGCCGGTGACCTGTCGCGTCGCCTGGCGGGCCGCGCCGTGGTCCGGGTCGACATCGTCGCCTTCAGCTGCCTGAAGACCTACGACCCGCCGGTGACGGCGCTGGCGGGCGGGATGGTCGACGGGGTGCGCCGCTACGGCAAGTTCCTCGACCTCGACGTCTCCGGCACCCACCTGGTGCTCCACCTCGCCAAGGCCGGCTGGGTGCGCTGGCGCGACGAGGTGCCGGCCACCCCGCCGCGCCCCAGCAGCAAGTCCACCCTCGCCGCGCGCGTGGTGCTCAGCCCCGGCCCCGACGGGGGCGAGGAGGCCGCGCTCGACCTGACCGAGGCCGGCACCCGCAAGAGCCTGGCGCTCTACGTCGTCCGCGACCCCGCCGAGGTCGAGGGGATCGCCCGCCTCGGGCCCGACCCGCTGGTCGGCGACTTCGGCCCCGACACCCTGCGCGAGATCCTGCAGCGGGCCGGCCGCGCCCAGATCAAGGGCGTGCTGCGCCAGCAGAGCAACATCGCCGGGATCGGCAACGCCTACTCCGACGAGATCCTCCACGTCGCCAGGATGTCGCCGTTCAAGCCCGCCAGCAGCCTCGACGACGAGGAGCTCGAGGTGCTCTTCGCCGCCATCCGGTCCTCGCTGGGCGAGGCGGTCGAGCGGTCCACCGGCCTGGAGGCCAGCAAGCTCAAGGGCGAGAAGAAGACCAACCTGCGGGTCCACGGCCGCGCCGGTCAGGCGTGCCCGGTCTGCGGCGACACCGTCCGCTCGGTCAGCTTCGCCGACTCCAGCCTGGAGTACTGCGCCACCTGCCAGACCGGCGGCAAGCCGCTCGCCGACCGCCGGATGTCGCGGCTGCTGAAGTAGGGGCCGCCGGCCTGGTGCGTCGTACGCCGAACCGACGATCAGCTCGTCGGGCGGACCCGCGGTCCACGCGGGACGAGGGGCACGAGCCACGCGAACTGATCGTCCGTTCGGTCCTCCGCGACCTCAGCCCAGCGACGCGGCCGCGGAGACGACCAGGCCGCCGAGCATGAAGGCGACGACGACCGCGACCAGGGTGCCGGTGGCGGGGGCCGGGACCAGGCGGCGCCAGCCCGTCGGGGCCGGGGCGTCGTGGAAGCGGTGGGTCAGGGCGTGGCCGCGGCCGCGCGCGAGCAGCCACGCGTTCACGGGGTACGCCGCGGCGAACGCGACGGCCAGGGCGAGCGGCATCGAGACCCAGAAGACGACGTTGACCAGACCGGCGTCCATCGCCCCCGGGACGAGCGCCATCACCAGGTTGTCCACGACCTCCATCACCGCGATCGACAGCGTGTCGGCCGCCAGCACGACCGACAGCGCGGCGCCGAGGCCCAGCCCGGCGCGCAGCAGCGGCAGCGTCGAGAGGGTGTAGCCGAACAGGAAGGCGAGCGCCACCGCGAGCAGCACCGTCGGGCCGGTCCCGAGCCCGAGGGCGGTGCCGACCAGCAGCCCGGTGACCTCGCCGATCGCGCAGCCGGTCAGGCAGTGCAGCGTCGCGCTGGCGGCCATCGCGCGGCCGCCCCCGTGGGTGTGGGTGGTGCGGGAGGCGCTCATGTGGACGCCAACGATACCCCCGGGGGGTGTATCCCGTGATGCTGGAGCCGGTTTCCCAGGTGATGAACCCGTCCTGCCTCTGCACACACGTCGCACCGTGTGCGAGGAGGCGGGTTGCCGTGCGAGGAGACCCCGCGCCCGACGTACGCCGGGGCAGGTACCTGTGCGCAGAGGCGGTCTGGGTTCATCACCTGGGAAACCGCCCACCGCCCCGCAGACCCCCACCCCCTAGGCTGGCCCGCGGCGCAGCCGGCGCCCACGACCAGAGAGGGCCAGCTGATGATCGAGGTCCCGACCATCGAGGTCGCCCAGGTGCCCGACCCGCTGCCCGCGGGGGTCACCGTGCTCGACGTCCGCGAGCCCGTCGAGTGGCAGCACGGCCACATCGACGGCGCGCTCCACGTGCCGCTCACCCAGGTGCCGGACCGGCTCGAGGAGCTGCCCCAGGACCAGCAGCTGCTCGTGGTGTGCAAGGTCGGCGGCCGCTCGGCGCAGGCCACGGCGTTCCTGCGCGAGAAGGGCTTCGAGGCGGTCAACCTCGCCGGCGGCATGATCGACTGGGCCGACGCCGACCGCCCGATGGTCGCCGAGACCGGGCAGGACCCGGCGGTCGTCTGACCCCGGGCCTCAGCCCGCGAACGCGGCGGGGAGCGGCAGCGCCAGGGCGCGCTCGAGCCGCTTGAGGTAGACCCGCCGGTCGACCTCGACCACGCCGAGCGTGGCCAGGTGGTCGGTCTGCCACTGCGTGTCGAGCAGCCGGCGGTCGGCGTACTCGTCGCGGAGCAGGTCGACGAGGCCCATCAGCGCCACCTTGGAGGCGTCGCGGGCGCGGGAGAACATCGACTCCCCGGCGAACAGGCCGCCGACGGCGACGCCGTACAGCCCGCCCACCAGCTCGCCGTCGCGCCACGTCTCGACCGAGTGGGCCCAGCCCAGCTCGAACAGCCGGGTGTACGCCGAGGCGATGGCCTCGTCGATCCAGCCACCCGGTCGTGACGGGTCGGCGCAGCCCGCGAGCACCTCGGCGAAGCTGGTGTCGACCCGCACCTCCAGGTGGGCGGCCGACTGCCGCAGCGAGCGGCTGACGCGCAGCCCGTCGAGCGGCAGCACCCCGCGGTCGACGGGCGACCACCAGGCCATCTGGTCGGGCAGCTCGTCGACGGCCATGGGGAACAGCCCGCGACGGTAGGCGCTGAGCAGCGTGCCCGGCTCCAGGTCGGCCCCGACCGCGACCAGGTCGCTCTCCGCCGAGACCGGCGAGGGGAACGCCCACGGGGTGCTGGGGGGTTCGAGGGGCACGGCCCCATCGTCGCAAACGGCTGCGCGGGCCGCCGTACGCTGACGGGCATGAGCCTCGCCAGTCGCCTCGGTCGCCAGCTCGACCAGCAGCTCGGCCCGCGCCTGGCCGAGCGGGCGCCGCAGCTGGCGTCGGGCTTCGTGCAGCAGGCGCTGGACCGGGCGATCCGTGGTGCGGGCCCGCTCGACGGGGCCGCGATGGCAGCCGAGAAGGCGCTCGACGCCCACCGCGACGACCCGGACGCGGCCGTGTCGAGGCTGATCGAGGACCACGTGCGGCTGGCCGGGGCCCAGGGGTTCGTGACCAACCTCGGCGGGCTGGTGACCATGACGGTCGCGGTGCCGGCCAACATCGCCGGGCTCGCGATGGTGCAGTGCCGGCTGGTCGCGGCGGTCGCGCACCTGCGCGGCTACGACCTCGCCGACCCGCGCACCCGCAACGCGGTGCTCGCCACCCTCGTGGGCGAGGAGAAGCTGCTCTCGTTGGTCACCCAGCACAAGCTCCCCGGCACCCCGATGGCGCTGGCCACGGCACCCGTCCACGACCCCCGGCTCGACGTCGTGGTCGCCAACGAGGTCGCGGCGGAGCTGATGACGCGCGTCGCCGGCAAGCGGCTGGCCAGCACCGTCGGCCGCCGGGTGCCGGTCGTCGGTGGTCTCGTGGGGGCCGGCACCGACGGCTACGCCACCTGGCGGATCGGGCGCTACGTCGACCGCGAGCTGCTGCCGCGCAGGCGCCGGTAGCCGGCGTACCCCACCCGGGCCACGGGGTTGCGGCGCGCGAGCGCGACCAGCCGTTCCTTGGCCTGGTAGCCGGGCGTGGCGTGGAGCGCGTCGATCTGGCCCATGAGGTCCTGGATCACCTCGTGGAGCTCGACCTCGACGTCGCGCAGCTTGGCCGCCTCGCCGGTCATGATCGCGAGCGCGTCGAGCGCCGCGGCGGCCACCGCGTGCTCGTCGGGAGCGTCGGGGTCGACGAACGGGCGGGGTCCGTCGGGCCGCAGCTCGGCGAGGTCGCCCACGACGTCGTAGCCCCGGCGGCCGAGCTCCTCGGCCCAGTCGAGCGCCAGCTGCGCGGCCCAGGCGTGCGCGTCGGGGGGCAGGCCCAGGCGCGAGCTGCCGGGTCGGCCGGCGAGGTTGCGGTGCACCACCATCTCGCGCACCAGCGAGCGGTAGTGGTGGTTGGGCAGCACGTGGCGCAGCCGCTCGTTGAGGCGGCGCAGCATCTCCGACTCGGGCACCCCGAGCGAGGCGTTGGCGCGAGCGCCGGGCGTGAACTCGTCCGGGTCGATGCCGAACAGGCCCGCGAACCGCTCCCAGAGCAGGGTCGGGGCGGCGCCGGGACGCGGCACGGTGACGACGTGGACCCGGTCGGCGGGCAGCGTCGAGCCCCACCGGTCGAGGATGTCAGGCAGCTCCTGCACGCCCCAGAACCACTGCGCCACCTCGGTGGCACGCGCGGGGTCCTGCAGGTCGGCGAGGAAGGCGGCGTAGGTCTTGCGGCGCCGGTGCTTGACGTTCTCCTGCCACTCGGCGGGGAGCTGGCGCACCAGGTCGCGGGCCGAGAGGACCAGGTGCACCTCGGTGCCGGGTCCGTCGAGGTCGGTGACCGCGCGCTCGGCCTGGCCCCGGGAGGCGGTGGCGAGGATCTCGTGGCTCACCACGGCGTCGCCGGGGTAGGCCCGCACCTCGGCGGCCAGGGCGTCCCAGGTGCCGGCCGCCTCGCGCTCGAGGCCGCCCCACGGCAGCTGCATCAGGTCGAGGGCGGCCAGGAAGTGCGCGTCGGGCCGCTCGGCGGCGTAGAGGATGCCGCGCTCGCGCAGCACGTCCTGGTGGGTGAACAGGATGTCCTGGACGAAGGACGTGCCGGTCTTGGGCGTGCCGACGTGGAGCAGCACCCGCCGGCTCACGGGAGCACGACCGCGGTGTCGGGCCGGCACGGGGCGGGGGTCACGGGCGGGGTCCTTCCTGGGTGCTCCACAGCTGCACGCACGCGGCGAGCGCGAGGTCGAGGGTCGCGTCCGGGTCGACGGGGCCGTCGCGTCCGGGGGCGCCTCCGGGGGTCGTCCTCGCGAGGATCCCGGGATCGCCCAGGACACGGTAGCCGCCGTCGCGGACCCGCGTGGCGAGGTCGTCGGCGACCCGGGCGGCGGCCGCCGCGTGGGCCTCGGGCACCGCGGGCGCCGGCGCGGTCGACCGGTCGTGCTCGCGGGCCAGCCGGCGCAGCACCGGCAGCAGGCGCGCGACCAGGTCGGTGCCGCTGACGGGTCCGCGCGCGAGCGGGGCGAGCCGGTTGACCCGTCGCTGCAGGTCCCAGCGGGCGAGGAGGACCGGCGCGGTGGCCGCCACCCCGGGGGCTGCCGCACGGCCCAGCGCGTCCAGGCACGCGGCGGCCAGGGCGGCGTGGTCGGCGCCGAGCACGAGCAGCACCCGGCCCCGCTCGTCGGCGGCGACCTGCTCGGCCAGCCGGTCGACGTCGACGGGGTGCGGCAGCCGGTCCGCCGTCGTCGTACGCCGCCACAGGGCGCCCCAGCCCAGGGTGGCGCCGCGGCCGATGCGGCCCGCCCAGTGCTCGGCCAGCGCCGTCTCGAGGGGCTGCCCCAGCACCAGGTGCACCGGTCGCCGGCCGCCCTCGACGGCACCCGCGTCGAGCAGCTGCTCCCGCACCGCGCGCACGGCGAGGTGGGTGCCGTGGAGCCGGAAGCCGCGGCGCCCGAGCGGCCGTCGGGCCAGTCGTCGGGCCAGTCGCCGGGCCGGTCGTCGCGCGGGTCGTGCCGTTCCCCGCGACGCAGGCCCTGGTGCGGGCGCGTCGGTGGCCCGGCCGCCGCCGGTGCCGGCGAGCAGGCGGACGAGGACGGCCGAGGCGAGGACCAGCAACAGGTCGGGGTCGAGGTCGGCGGGTGACCGCGGCGGCGACCCGAAGCGCGGCGGGTCGGTCCACGGCAGCGGCGGGTCGACGGGGCCGCGGCCGGGGCGGGGCGTGCCGAGGAGCACCTCGGCCAGCCCCGCGGGTGCGGGACCGTGCCCGGCCAGGTTGAGGCGGTGCAGCAGCGCGAGGTGGACCGCGCTGGGGGGCGCCGGGGCCGCGGGGTCGGCGGGGTCGGCGGGGTCGGCGGCGAGGGACCAGCGGCGGGCGTCCCACGGGGTGGTGCCGCCGGCGCGGAGGTGCTCCACCCAGGCGTGCACCGCGGCGTCGTAGCTCATCCGAGCCACCGACGTGCGAGCCGCGACATCCGCGGGGGCACGGGCATCGCCGGGGCGGGCTCGGCGGGAGGTCGGCCGGCCTGCTCGGCCAGCCAGGCCGCGGCCTCGGCCACCCGCTGGGCGACCAGCTGCGGGTCGGCGGAGTCGGGGTCGGACCACGGGGTGGTCGACTCGTCGGGCCAGACCGGGCGGAGGTCCTCGAGGTCGCCCACGACGTGGACGCGGGCGGTGCGCAGCTCGGCGAGCCAGTCCTCGACGACGGCGTCGACCCGGGCGCGGGCGGCGGGCGGCACCGTCGCCGGCGGCGAGGTCGACCGCACGGCGAGGACCTCCTTGACCAGGCCCTCGCGGACCCAGCGCACGTAGGGGTCGCGCGGCAGCTCGCGCTCCTTCGTGGCCAGGTTGATCAGTCGCAGCGCGGTCACCTCGACGCCGCCCAGCGAGGCGTTGGTGCGGTCGCTCTCGGCGTACGACGCGGGGTCGGTCAGGCCGAGCACCTCGCTGAACCGGCGCCACAGCAGGTCGCGCGGTGCGTCGGCGGGCGGCACGGTGACGAGGTGGACCTGCTCCGGCGGGAGGCCCGCGCCCCAGGTGGCCAGGATGCGCGGCAGGTGCTGCACCCGCCAGAACGGCGTCGGCTGGTCGCCGTAGTTGCGCTGCAGCGTCCGGAGGTACGACGCGTAGTCCTTGCGGGCGCGGTGCTTGACGCGCTCCTGCCACTCCGCGGGGATCTGGCGACCCAGGTCGCGCGCGGTCAGCACGACGTGGACCTCGTGGTCGGGGAAGGAGCCGCGCACCCGCTCGACCACCTCGGGACCCGCGCCGGCCAGGATCTCGTGGGTGACCAGCACGTCGCCGCGGCTGGTGCGGGCGGTGGCGACCAGCTCGTCCCACTGCCCGCGCGCCTCCTCCTCGGCGCCGGCCCAGCGGCGGCCGAGCACGTCGAGGGCCGCCTCGAAGTGGTCGCCGGACCGGGTCGTGACGTAGTCGATCCCGTCGGCCTCGAGCCGCTCGCGGTTGCGCGCCAGCCGGTCCTGGAGATAGCTGGTGCCGCTCTTGGGCGTCCCCACGTGGACGAGGACCCGGCGGCGCGACATGGGGGTCATCATGCCGGGGGCGCGATCAGGCAGGGGAGAGGGCCTGCACGACGCGCGAGGGGCTGGGCCGACCGAGCACGCCCGCCATCCAGCGACTGGTCCCGACGAGCGCCCCGAGGTCGACGCCGGTCTCCACGCCGAGGCCCTGGAGCAGCCAGACGAGGTCCTCGGTGGCGAGGTTGCCGGTGGCGCTCTCGGCGTAGGGGCAGCCCCCCAGCCCGCCGGCGCTGGCGTCGAAGGTGGTGACGCCGTGCTCGAGCGCGGCGTGGGCGTTGGTGAGCGCCTGGCCGTAGGTGTCGTGGAAGTGGACCGCGAGCACGTCGTCGGGCACGCCCGCGTCGTTGAAGGCGGTGAGCAGGCGGCGTACGTGCCCGGCGGTGCCGACGCCGATGGTGTCGCCCAGCGACAGCTGGCTGGCACCGAGGTCGAGGAGCCGCCGTCCGACGTCGACGACCTGCTCGATCGCGACGTCGCCCTCCCAGGGGTCGCCGAAGCACATGCTGACGTAGGCCCGGACGTCGAGGCCGTGCTCGCGGGCCCGGGCCACGGTCGGCTCGAACATCGCGAACTGCTCGTCGAGGCTGCGGTTGAGGTTGCGCTGCGCGAAGGTCTCCGTGGCGCTGCCGAAGATCGCGACGTGGCGGCAGCCGAGCTCCAGGGCGCGGTCGAGGCCGCGCTCGTTGGGCACCAGCACCGGCAGGTCGCGCCCGGCCTCCCCGAGCTCGCCCATGAGCTCGGCGGCGTCGGCCAGCTGCGGCACCCACCGGGGGTGGACGAAGCTGGTGGCCTCGACGACGGGCAGGCCGGCGGCGAGCAGGCGGCGTACGAACTCCGCCTTGGTGGACGTCGGCACCAGCGCCGACTCGTTCTGCAGCCCGTCGCGCGGCCCGACCTCGTAGATCGTCACCCGCGCGGGCAGGGGGTCAGTCATCGTCGGCCTCCACCTCGAAGAGCACCTCGCCCAGCGCGACCCGGCCGCCGACCGGGGCGCCGACGGTCGTCACCGTGCCGGCGAAGGGCGCGGTCAGCGCCACCTCCATCTTCATCGCCTCCAGCACGCCGAGGCGCGCGCCCTCGGCGACCCGGTCGCCCTCGGCGACGTCGACGGCCAGCACCGTGCCGGGCATCGGCGCGGTGAGCGTGCCGGCGCCCGCGGCGGGCCCGTGCTGCAGCGCGACGTCGGGACGCTCGAAGACGAAGCGCTGGCCCTGGTGGACCACCTCGACGGCGTGGCGGTCGGCGTGCACCACGGCCTGGTGACGACGGCCGTCGAGGTCGAGGCGTACGACGTGCCGCTCGGCCAGCAGCTGGCGCACCGTCACGCCGTCCACCGTCCCGCCCAGGCCGTCGGCGTCGCGGTGCACCCGGACGGTGCGGTCGAGGTGGACCAGGAACGGCGCCCTCTCCCCGGCCAGCCGGAACCCGTCGGCGCGGAAGGGCCCGGGGCGGCCGTGGTCGGCGGCGAGCATCGCGTCGGTCCAGGCGGCGAACACCCGGGCGACGTCCGGCTCAGGCTCGGGCACGACGGCGGTGTCGAGCCAGGCGGTGTCGATGGTGGTGTCGCGGAACTCCCCGCTCGCCACCAGGGCCCGGAGGAAGCCGGCGTTGGTGGTCAGCCCGAGGATCGCGGTGTCGTCGAGCGCGGCGAGCAGCGCCTGCCGGGCGGCCTCGCGGGTCGGGCCGTGCGCGACGACCTTGCCCAGCATCGGGTCGTAGGAGGTGCTGACCTGCTGGCCGCTCTCCAGGGCGTGGTCGACCCGCGTGCGCGGCGTGGTGGGCCAGCGGACCAGGGTCGCCCGGCCGGCCTGCGGCAGGAAGCCGTGGAAGGAGTCCTCGGCGTACACCCGGGCCTCGATGGCGTGCCCGCGCAGCTGGAGGTCCTCCTGGCGCAGCGCCAGCTCCTCGCCCGCCGCGACCCGCAGCATGTGCTCGACGAGGTCGATGGACCCGCCGGTCGACCCGCCCTCGCCGGTCGAGCCCGTCGAGACCACCGCCTCGGTCACCGGGTGCTCGACCTGGAGCCGGGTGTTCATCTCCAGGAAGTAGGCCTCGTCGGTGTCGACGTCGAGCAGGAACTCCACCGTGCCGGCGTTGCGGTAGCCCACCTCGCGGGCCAGGTCGACGGCCGCGCTGGTGATCCGCTCGCGGACCGCCTCGTCGATGGTCGGCGCGGGGGCCTCCTCGAGCACCTTCTGGTGGCGGCGCTGGGTGGAGCAGTCGCGCTCGAAGAGGTGGACGACGTGGCCGTGGTGGTCGGCCAGCACCTGCACCTCGACGTGGCGGCCGCGCTCGACGTACTTCTCGACCAGGAGGGTGTCGTCGCCGAAGGACGACTGCGCCTCGCGGCGGGCGGCGGCCACGGCGTCGGCGTACTCCCCGACGGTGCGGACCACGCGCATCCCCTTGCCGCCGCCGCCGGCCGCGGCCTTGACGAGCACGGGCAGGGCGAAGGTCGCGGGGTCGTCGGTCACGGCGTACGACGGGACGACCGGCACGCCGGCCGCGACCGCCACCTCGCGGGCGTGGTCCTTGCGTCCCATCTGCTCCATCACCGCGGCGGTGGGGCCGACCAGGGCGATGCCGGCGTCCTCGAGGGCCTGGGCGAAGGCCGCGCGCTCGGAGAGGAAGCCGTAGCCGGGGTGGACGGCCTGGGCACCGGAGGACTGCGCCGCGGCGACCACCTCGTCGACGTCGAGGTAGGACCCCACCCGGACGGCCTCGGTGGCGGCGCGCACGTGGGGCGCGGTGGCGTCGAGGTCGGTGTGGATCGCGACCGAGCGGACGCCCAGCCGGTCGCAGGTGCGGATCACGCGCAGCGCGATCTCGCCGCGGTTGGCGACGAGGACGGTGTCGAACATGCGGGTCATCTCGGGCTCACATCCGGAAGATGCCATAGGAGGGGTCGGGCACGGGCGCGTGCGCCGCCGCCTCGAGGCCCATGCCGAGGACCCGGCGGGTGTCGACGGGGTCGATGACGCCGTCGTCCCAGAGCCGGGCGGTGGAGTAGTAGGGCGAGCCCTGGTGCTCGTACTGGTCGCGCACCGGCGCCTTGAACTCCTCCTCGTCCTGCGCCGACCACTCCTCGCCGCGGCGCTCGAGGCCGTCGCGCCGGACGGTCGCCAGCACGCTCGCGGCCTGCTCGCCGCCCATCACCGAGATCCGGGCGTTGGGCCACATCCACAGGAAGCGGGGGTCGTAGGCGCGGCCGCACATGCCGTAGTTGCCGGCGCCGAACGAGCCGCCGATGACGACGGTGAACTTCGGGACGACCGAGCAGGCGACCGCGGTGACGAGCTTGGCGCCGTCGCGGGCGATGCCGCCGTTCTCGTACTCCTTGCCCACCATGAACCCGCTGATGTTCTGCAGGAACACCAGCGGGATCCGGCGCTGGTTGCACAGCTCGATGAAGTGGGCGCCCTTGCGGGCCGACTCGGCGAACAGGATGCCGTTGTTGGCCACGATGCCGACGTCGTGGCCCCAGATCTTCGCGAAGCCGCAGACCAGGGTCTCGGCGTACAGCTGCTTGAACTCCGCGAACCGGCTGCCGTCGACGATCCGGGTGATGACCTCGCGGACGTCGTACGGCGTGCGGGTGTCGGTCGGCACCACGTCGTAGAGGCCCTCGGGGTCGACGGTGGGCTCCTCGACGGGGGCGGTCGTCGGCAGCTCGGGCGCGGGCAGCGTCGCCACGATCGAGCGCACGATCGCGAGCGCGTGGGCGTCGTCCTCGGCGAGGTGGTCGACGACGCCGGAGAGCCGGGCGTGGACCTCGCCGCCGCCGAGCTCCTCGGCGGTGACCTCCTCGCCGGTCGCGGCCTTCACCAGCGGCGGGCCGCCGAGGAAGATCGTGCCCTGGTCGCGCACGATCACCGACTCGTCGGACATGGCCGGCACGTAGGCGCCGCCGGCGGTGCACGAGCCCATCACCGAGGCGATCTGGGCAACGCCTTCGCGCGAGAGGTTGGCCTGGTTGAAGAAGATCCGGCCGAAGTGCTCGCGGTCGGGGAAGACGTCGTCCTGCATCGGCAGGAACGCGCCGCCGGAGTCGACGAGGTAGACGCAGGGCAGCCGGTTGGCCCGGGCGACCTCCTGGGCACGCAGGTGCTTCTTGACCGTCATCGGGTAGTAGGTGCCGCCCTTGACGGTGGCGTCGTTGGCCACCACCACGCACAGCCTGCCCTCGATGGTGCCGATGCCGGTGACGATGCTGGCGCTGGGGACGGCGAGGAGGTCGTCCTCGCCGGTGCCGTACATGCCGTACGCCGCCAGCGCGCTCAGCTCCAGGAACGGGCTGCCCGGGTCGAGCAGCGCGTCGACCCGGTCACGGACGAGCAGCTTGCCGCGGTCGGTGTGCTTGCGCCGCGCGGCCTCGGAGCCGCCGCGGCGCACGGCCTCGGTGCGCTCCCGCAGGTCGTCGACGAGGGACCGCAGGTCACCGGGGGAGGACATCACCGGGTCAGGTTAGCGATCGTTAACACCCGGCGCCACCGGGGCGGGGCGAGGGGATAGTCCCTGACGTTCTGGCCCCGTCCGGGTCGATCCGGGGCGAGTTCGTCAGGGACTACCCAGCCCATTGTGGAGTAACTCGATTGACTTTATGGTGGTGTTCCGCCCAGCCCCGTCGAGAGTGAGCCGATGCCCTACCGCCCCGAGACCCTTGCCGTGCACGCCGGCCAGGAGGAGCACGACCCCGCCACCAACGCCCGCGCGGTGCCGATCTACCAGACGACGTCCTACGTCTTCGACGACACCGAGCACGCGGCCGACCTGTTCTCGCTGGCCGTGCCCGGCAACATCTACACGCGGATCATGAACCCGACCCAGTCGGTCTTCGAGGACCGCATCAACCAGCTCGAGGGCGGGGTCGGTGCGCTGGCGGTGGCCTCGGGGTCCTCGGCCGTGACGTACTCCGTGCTCAACCTGACCTACGCCGGCGACAACATCGTCGCGCTCTCGACGCTGTACGGCGGCACCTACGCGCTGTTCGCCCACACGCTCCCGCAGTTCGGCATAGAGGTCCGCTTCGTCGACCCGGGCGACCCGGCCGCACTCGCCGCCGCCGTGGACGAGCGCACCAAGCTGGTCTTCGGCGAGACCATCGGCAACCCGCGCCTCAACGTGGTCGACCTGCAGGCGTGGTCCGACGCCGCCCATGCCCAGGGGCTGCCGTTCGTCGTCGACAACACCACCCCGACGCCCTACCTGGTCAAACCCTTCGACCACGGTGTCGACGTGGTGGTGCACTCCGCGACGAAGTACATCGGCGGCCACGGCACCTCGATCGGCGGCGTCATCGTCGACGCCGGCCGCTTCGACTGGGCGGCGCACGTCGAGCGGTTCCCCGGGCTGACCCAGCCCGACGCGGCGTACCACGGGGTGGTGTGGACCGACGCCGTCGCCGAGCTGGCCTACATCGTGCGGGCGCGCACCGTGCTGCTGCGCAACACCGGCGCCGCGATCACGCCGTTCAACTCGTGGCTGTTCCTGCAGGGCCTGGAGACGCTGCACCTGCGGCTGGAGCGGCACAGCAGCAACGCGCTGGCCGTGGCGCAGCACCTGCAGCAGCACGACGCGGTCGCCTGGGTCAGCTATCCGGGCCTGGAGGGCGACCCGCAGAAGGAGGTGGCCGACCGCGTCTTCACCGGGCGTGGGTACGGCGGCCTGGTCAGCTTCGGGCTGCGGTCGGGGCGCGACGGGGGCCGGCGGTTCGTGGAGGCGCTGGAGCTGTTCAGCCACCTCGCCAACATCGGCGACGCCAAGTCGCTGGCCATCCACAACGCCACCACCACCCACTCGCAGCTGACCGCCGAGGAGCTCAAGGCGGCCGGCGTGCCCGAGGACCTCGTGCGGCTCTCGGTGGGCATCGAGAACGTCGAGGACCTGCTGAGCGACCTCGACCAGGCGCTGACCGCCGCGAAGTGAGCACCGGGCCCACGCCCGGGCCCACTCCCGGGCCCGGTCTCGGTCTCGGGCTGATTGAGACGCAGCGGGTCGTCCTGGACGGCCCGCTGCGCCTCGCCGGGGGCGCGGTGCTGCGCGACGTCGAGGTCGCCTACCAGACCTACGGCCGGCTGTCGGCGGCCCGCGACAACGTCGTGGTGCTCTGCCACGCGCTGACCGGGGACGCGCACGCCGCGGGCCACCACGGCGACCCGGCGCGGCGCGGGTGGTGGGACAACCTCGTGGGTCCCGGCCGGGCCGTCGACACCGACCGCTTCTTCGTGGTCAGCAGCAACCTGCTCGGCGGCTGCCAGGGCACCACGGGGCCGCAGTCGATCGACCCGGCCACCGGGGCGGCGTACGGCCCGGACTTCCCGCTGCTCACCGTCTCCGACCTCGTGCTGGTGCAGCGGCGGCTGCTGGAGCGGCTCGGCCTCGGCCGCGTGCACGCCGCGGTCGGGGGCTCGCTCGGCGGGATGCAGGTGCTGCAGTGGGCGATCGACGCGCCCGGCCAGCTCGAGCGCGCGGTGGTCGTCGCCGCCTCCTCGCTGCTCTCGGCCGAGAACATCGCGCTCTCGGCGGTCGCGCGGCACGCGATCACGGGAGACGCCGACTTCTGCGGCGGGCGGTACGCCGAGCACGGCCGGCGCCCCGACCACGGCCTGGCCGTGGCCCGGCGGCTGGCGCACGTCGGCTACGTCTCCGAGCAGCTGCTGGAGGACAAGTTCGGCCGACGCCGGCTCGACGACGGGCCGCCGCGGCTCGGCACTGACTTCCAGGTCGAGTCCTACCTCGACCACCAGGCGGCGGTGTTCCTGGAGCGGTTCGACGCCCTGACGTACCTCCACCTGACGCGGGTGATGGACTACTTCGACCCGTTCGCCGACCCGGCCGCGGCGGAGCGGCTGCGCGCGGGCGGCACCCGGTTCGAGGTGGTCTCCTTCGACTCCGACCGGCGGTTCCCGACGGCCCACTCCGCCCGGATCCACGCCCACCTGGTGGCCGCCGGGGTCGCCAGCGAGCACACCGACCTCGCCTCGGCGTACGGGCACGACTCGTTCCTGCTCGCGCCCCCGGGCTACCACGAGCTGGTCCGCGCGTCGCTGGACCGTGAGCGGGCGATAACCTCGGCCGGGTGAGCGAGCGCCGGCAGCAGATCCTGGCCGTCGCGGCGGAGCTGTTCGCCGAGAAGGGCTTCCACGGCGTGTCCATCGCCGAGCTCGGTGCCGCGTGCGGCTTCTCGGGCCCGGCGCTCTACCGCCACTTCCGCTCCAAGGACGCCGTCCTGGCCGCGATGCTGGTCAACATCAGCGACGAGCTGCTCGCCGAGGGGCGTCGCCGCGTCGCCGCCGCCTCCTCCCCGCAGCAGGCCCTGGAGGGGCTGATCGACTGGCACGTCGCCTTCGCGCTGGAGCACAAGGCGCTGATCGTGGTGCAGGACCGCGACTGGTCGGCGCTCCCGCTCGAGGCCCGCGAGAAGGTCCGCGAGACCCAGCGGGCCTACGTCGACGTCTGGGCCGACCAGCTCCTCGCCCTCGACGCCGGCCTGACGCGCCAGCAGGCCCGGGCCCAGGTCCATGCCGGCTTCGGGCTGCTGAACTCCACCCCCCACAGCGCCTTCCTCGACCGCGCCGAGATGCACCGCCTGCTCTCGGACATGGCCGCGAGGGCCCTCCTGCCCGCCTGACCGCGACCGGGCAGTTCTGCGCACCGGACGGACGCCGAGCGGGCAGTCGTGCCGATGCGCGCCCGCAGACGTGCCCGCTCGGCGCTCCCTGCGTGAGCAGAAGTGCCCGCTCGGGATCTCCTGGGTGTGCAGAAGTGCCCGCTCGCGCTAGAGGAGGCGGGTGACCGCTTCGTCGTACGCCGCCACGGCCGCGTCGGCGAGGCCGTGGCCGCCCGGCGCGTCCTGCGCCAGGGCCAGGACCTGGGCGGCGCGGACCCGGGCGGCCTCGCGCTCGGCCGCGCCGGTGTCGTCGGCCTCGGCGGCGGTGAGGGCGTGGACCTCGGTGAGCAGCGCCTCGCGGGTGCGGCCACGCAGCAGGAGCAGCACGTAGGGGTCGCGGTCGACGTGCCAGGCGAGGAGGTAGAGCAGCGCGAGGGCGTGGACGCACGGCTGCGCCCAGGCGTCGCACTCGCAGGCGCTGTCGAGGTCGGGGGCGCCGGGCAGCACCTCGACGCCGGCCTCGTCGGCGTGCTCGACCAGGTCGACGGGCAGCGTGCCCACCTCGAGCGCGGCGGTGAAGCCGCTCTCGCGGGCGGCCTCGCGGGCGAAGGTCGTCCAGTCGGGCGCGTCGAGCCGCTCCACCTTGAGCTGGCTCATCAGCGGTTGTTCGCTGCCGGGGTCGACCACGGCCGAGGCCATCGCCTCCAGCACCACGATCGCGCCGAACCGGCCCGACCGGGCCAGCGACCGGGCGGCGACGAGGTCGCCGACGTCGAGGGCCAGCTCCTCGAACGACCGCACGAACGCCCGGCCCCACCAGGTGTCGCTCCGCGCCACGGCGCCGCGGCGGCGGGGGCTGCGGGGCAGGACGAGGGGGTCAGGCATCGGGGTACTGACGGGTGCGGCGCAGCCCGACGAGGTCGTGCAGCTCGGCGTCCGAGAGTTCGGTGAGCGCCGCCTCGCCGCGGCCGAGCACGGCGTCGGCGAGGCTGCGCTTGCGCTGCAGCAGCTCGGCGATGCGCTCCTCGATGGTGCCCTCGGTGACCAGCCGGTGCACCTGGACGGGCCGGGTCTGACCGATCCGGTGGGCGCGGTCGGTGGCCTGGTCCTCGACGGCGGGGTTCCACCAGCGGTCGACGTGGACGACGTGGTCGGCGCGGGTCAGGTTGAGGCCGGTGCCGCCGGCCTTGAGCGAGAGCAGGAACACCGGCGCCTGGCCGTCCTGGAAGTCGCGCACCATCCGCTCGCGGGCGGCGACGGGGGTGCCGCCGTGGAGGAACAGCGACGGGGTGCCGGCGGCGGCGAGGTGGCGCTCGAGGAGGCGGGCCATCTCGACGTACTGCGTGAACAGCAGCACCTGCCCGCCCTCGGCCAGGATCGTGGCCAGCAGCTCGTCGAGCAGCTCGAGCTTGCGGGAGCGCCCGCGCAGCCGGCCGCCGGGCTGGCGCAGGTAGTGGGCGGGGTGGTTGCAGATCTGCTTCAGCCCGGTCAGCAGCGCCAGCACCAGGCCGCGGCGGGTGTCCTCGTCGGCCTCCTCGATGCGGCGCATCGACTCGCGCACGAGCGTCTCGTAGAGCACCACCTGTTCACGGGTCAGCCCGACGACGTGGTCGGTCTCGGTCTTGGCGGGCAGCTCGGGCGCGATGCCGGGGTCGGTCTTGCGGCGGCGCAGCAGGAACGGCTCGACCAGCTGGGCGAACCGGCGCGCCACCGACGGGTCGACGCCGCTCTCGATGGGCGCGGCCCACACCTTGCGGAAGGCGTTGCGCGAGCCCAGCAGGCCCGGCGTGGCCCAGTCGAGGATCGCCCACAGCTCGGTCAGGTCGTTCTCGACCGGCGTGCCGGTCAGCGCGACCCGGCAGCGCGAGCGCAGCGTGCGGAGGTTCTTGGCCGTGGTCGAGCGGGCGTTCTTGATGTGCTGCGCCTCGTCGGCGACCACGAGGTCCCAGGACACGGCGGCCAGGTCGCCGCCGGTCTCGGCCGAGGTGTCGGCGCGCATGGTGCCGTACGTCGTGAGCACGAACCCCTCGCCGAGGTCGGCCAGCGAGCGCGAGCTGCCGTGGAAGCGGCGTACGTCGACCCCGGGGGCGAACCGCCGGACCTCGGTCTCCCAGTTGCCCATCAGGCTGGCCGGGCAGACCACCAGCGTGGGCCCGACCAGCAGCCCGCGCGCGCGGCGGTGGAGGTGGAGCGCGATCAGCGTGACGGTCTTGCCCAGCCCCATGTCGTCGGCCAGGCACGCGCCCAGCCCGGCGCCGGTCAGCTCGGCCAGCCAGGTCACGCCGTGGCGCTGGTAGTCGCGCAGCGTCGCGTGCAGCCCGGGCGGGTCGGGCAGCGGGGCCACGGTCGCGGCGTCGACGATGCGCCTCCGGGCCTGCTCCAGCGTGGCGCCGGGGTGCACCTGCATCGCCCCGCCGTCGAGGTAGAGCGTGCCGGTCAGCGCGGCCTGGAGCGCGGCGGCCGGCGCGATCGCCCGGTCGGCCTGGTCGAGCCCGGCCTTGACCCGCTTGCGGGCACGTCGGGCGACGCGGGGGTCGATGACGACCCAGTTGTCGCGCAGCCGGATCACCGGGGTGGTGGCCTCGGCGAGCGCGACCATCTCCTCGTCGCTGAGCTGCTGCCCGGCCATCGCGAGCCGCCAGTCGAAGCCGAACAGCGAGTCGGGGCCGAACAGGCCCTCGTTCAGGGGCCCCTCGCGGGGCCCGGAGACCTCGACGCGGCCCTGCGGGACCAGCTCGCCGCGCAGCCCGCGGGGCCAGAACACGTCGATGCCGACCGCGTCGAGCGCCTCGAGGCCGTGGTCGAGCAGCCCGGTCAGCTCCTCGCCGTCGAGCACCAGCTGCTCGGGCACCCGCTCGCGCAGCAGCCGGCCCAGCGGCTCCCACGCCGACGCGGCCTCCCCGAGCGCCACGCTGGCCGAGAGCCGCGCCCGGGCGGAGAAGCCGTGCTCCTCGGGACCCTCGTGCCACAGCCGGGCGACGTCGACGAAGACGGTCTCGTCGTCGAGGTCGTGGGCCTGCGGCACCAGCACGACCCCGCCGCCTGCGAGCACCTCCTCGGGCGCCTCGACCCGCAGCGTGATGCGCACCCGGTCGGGCAGGCCGTCGGGCTCCGGCTCGGTCGGGGCCTCGCGGGCGGCCAGCCGCTCGGACCAGTGCACCCGGCGGGTGCCGCCGGTGTCGTCCTCGGTCGGCGCGACGGCGGTGCCCGGCGGCTTGACCATGGTGTCGGCCACGGCGTCGAGCAGCTCGCGGATCAGCTGCTCGGCGTCGTCGACCGAGGTGCCGGCGTGGGCGCGGGAGCCGGCCAGCGCCCGGACCCGGTCGTCGTCGTCGGGCTGGAGCGGGCCGATGCGCCACGCGTCGCCGGCCTCGGTGCGGCGTACGCGACCGGCGGCGACCAGCCGCATCGCCAGCAGCGTCGCCCCGCTGAGCAGGCCGACCGAGGGATGGGCGTCCTCGACGCGGACGGCCCGGGTGAGCACCGGGATGGCGCCCTTGAGCGGCATCCGGACGGTACGCCGCGGCCCGGAGAACTCGACCTCGCTCAGCCGCGCCGGCTGCTGCGGCACCCAGGTCGCCTGACCCTGCAACGGCACGAAGCTCACCGGAGGAACCTAGCCCGGCTCACCGACAGCGCCGGGACGTGTGGCTGGTGGTCCGGTAGTCCGAGACGATCGGCACCACCGGGAGGGCCGACGTGGTGCGTTTCGTCTCGGAGTACCCGGAAAGGGGGGTGCGGGCGGGCGGGGGCGAGGGTCAGTCGAGGCCCTGGATCGCCCGGGCGACGGCCTTGGGCACCTTGGAGTCGAAGACGCTGGGGATGATGTAGCTGGCGTTGAGCTCCTCGGCGCTGACGCAGTCGGCGATCGCGGTGGCGGCGCTGAGCAGCATCTCGATGGTGACGTCGCTGGCGCGGGCGTCGAGCAGGCCGCGGAAGACGCCGGGGAAGGCCAGCACGTTGTTGATCTGGTTGGGGTAGTCGCTGCGGCCGCTGGCGACCACGGCGGCGTACGGCGCGGCCTCGGCGGGGTCGATCTCGGGGTCGGGGTTGGCCAGGGCGAACACGATCGGCTTCTCGGCCATGCCGGGGATCCACTCGGCCTGGAGCACGCCCGGCGCGCTGACGCCGATGAACACGTCGGCGCCCTCGAGCGCCGTCCTGAGGTCGCCCCGGACGCGGCGCGGGTTGGTGCGCGAGGCCAGGTCGGCCATGGCCGGCGACAGCGACTCGTCGCCCTCGGCCAGCGCGCCGTCCTTGTCGCAGACCACGACGTCGGCGGCACCCGCGGCGAGCAGCAGCGTGACGATCGCGGTGCCGGCCGCGCCGGCGCCCGCCACGACCACGCGGATCGAGGCGAGGTCCTTCTCGACGCACCGCAGCGCGTTGGTGAGCGCGGCGAGCACCACGATCGCGGTGCCGTGCTGGTCGTCGTGGAAGACGGGGATGTCGAGGCGCTCGCGCAGCCGGCGCTCGATCTCGAAGCAGCGCGGCGCGGCGATGTCCTCGAGGTTGATGCCGCCGAAGCCCGGCGCGATCGCGGCCACGACGTCGACGATGCGGTCGGTGTCCTGGGTGTCCAGGCAGATCGGCCAGGCGTCGATGTTGGCGAACCGCTTGAACAGCGCGGCCTTGCCCTCCATCACCGGCAAAGCGGCGCCCGGCCCGATGTTGCCCAGGCCGAGGACGGCCGAGCCGTCGGTCACCACGGCGACGCTGTTGCCCTTGATGGTCAGCCGGGGCACGTCGCCGGGGTTCTCGGCCAGCGCCAGGCTGACCCGGCCGACGCCCGGGGTGTAGGCCATGGACAGGTCGTCGCGGGTGCGCAGCGGGACCTTGGAGGAGACCTCGATCTTGCCGCCAATGTGGAGCAGGAAGGTGCGGTCGGAGACCTTGTGGACGGTGATGCCCTGCAGGTTGCGCAGGTGGTCCACGATCTCGGCGGCGTGCTCGGAGTCGGTGGCCGAGCAGGTCACGTCGTAGACGATCCGGTCGTGGCGCGACTCGGCGACGTCGAGCGCGGTGACGATGCCGCCCTCGGCGGCGATGGCGGTGGCGACCTGGCCCACGATCGCCGGGTCGACCTCGGTGAACAGCCGCACCGTGATGCTGTAGGACCCGCTCGTCGCCGCTCTGCGCTTCTTGTCAGCCATGGGTCGCATCCTGCCCGTCGGGGGTGGTTACCCGCGAGTCGTGAGGTCCGTCACGCCGAGAACATTACGAACACAAGGGTCTCGACGGGCTCGACCGGCGGGCGGGCCGGGGTCCCGACGGTCTCGACCGGCGGGAGGCGCAGCAGGTCGGACCGGCGGGGTCGCGCGGAACACCGGTGAAACACGGCGGGCCTAGGGTCGCCGGGCATGAGCCCGGTCACCGCCCCGCTGCCCACCGGTGAAGGTCCGCTGCGCGGGTCGACGTACGTGCCCTCGACGCCCGGCCACGTCCTCTGGGGCCGGCTCCCGTGCCAGGCCGACGACGCGGTCGCCCGCGTCGGGCCGGGCGCCGAGGTCACCTTCGACACGCTGAGCCACGAGGGGATCCTGGAGGACCAGGGCCGGGACCCGCGCGCCTTCTTCGGCGCCCACGACGTCGCGCACGTGCTCGCCGACGCGGTGGCCCTGTGCGCCACCGACGAGCGCACCCACCCCCGCACCTTCGGTGTCGACGGCCCCCACGTCGTCTCGCGGCCGGTCCACGTCGAGGGGGCCCGGCCGGGTGACCTGCTGGCGGTGACCGTGCTGGAGACGCTGCCGCGGGTGCCGTACGGCGTGGTCTCCAACCGCCACGGCAAGGGCGCCCTGCCCGGGGAGTTCCCCCGCGACGGGCAGCCGGTCGTCAGCGCCTTCGCCTCGGTCGACGAGACCGGCACGCGGGGGCAGCTGCCGCTGGTGCCGGGCGGCGAGCGGCTCGTGGAGTTCCCGCTGCACCCGTTCCTGGGCATCATGGGCGTCGCGGTCGCCAGCGACGACCGGCCGCACTCCGTGCCGCCCGGCCCCCACGGCGGCAACATCGACATCAACCTGCTGACCGTCGGCGCGACGCTCTACCTGCCGGTCCAGGTGCCGGGGGCGGGCTTCTACGTCGGCGACCCCCACTTCGCGCAGGGCGACGGCGAGGTGGCGCTGACCGCGATGGAGGCCTCGCTGCGGGCGACGCTGCGGCTCGACGTGGTGCCCCACGAGGACGCCGTACGCCGCTTCGGCGAGCTGGCCGGACCGCTCGCCGAGACCGCCGAGCACCTGGTGCCGACCGGCATGGACGAGGACCTCGACCTCGCCGTGGCCGACTGCGTGCGGGCCGCGATCGGGCTGCTGCAGGCGAGGTGGGGGATGGACCCGGGGCTCGCCCTGGCCTACCTCTCGGCGGCCACCGACTTCGACATCTCCCAGGTGGTCGACGTGGTCAAGGGCGTGCACGCCCGGATCCGCAAGGCGGACTTCGCACGGGTCGACCGGTGAGCGACCCGATGAGCGACCCGGTGAGCGACCCGGTGGGCGCTCCGGTCTGGCCCGACGGGCTGGAGGAGGCGTTCGCGACCTACGAGCGCGCCCTGGCCGACGACGACCTGGTGGTCCTCGACCGGCTCTTCGCGCCCGGGCCCGCCACGCTGCGTGGCGACGCCTCCGGACTGCTGGTCGGCCACGACGCCATCTCCGCGTTCCGCAGCGGGCGGGGCGGCGCCCCGGTGCGGACCCTGGTCGAGACCCACCTGCAGGTGGTCGACGCCGACCACGCGGTCGTGGTCGCGGTGACCGAGCCGGCGCACGGCGGGCGCGGCCTGCAGACCCAGGTCTGGGAGCGGCAGCCCGACGGCTGGGTCGTCACCGCGGCCCACGTGACCCAGGCGGCCCCGGCCCTCGACCCGCGGGTGTGGCGGGTCGTGGGCACCCCGCTGGTCCCGGCCACGACCGCCGACGGTGCCCTGGCCGGGGAGCGCGTCGCCGTCAAGGACCTGTACGCCGTCGCCGGGCACCCCGTCGGCGCGGGCAACCCCGCGTGGCTGGAGGCGGCGCCGGTCGAGACCGAGCACGCCTGGGCGGTGGCCCGGCTGCTGGAGGAGGGGGCGGAGGTCACCGGCATCGCGCGGACCGACGAGCTCGCCTACAGCCTGGCCGGCACCAACGCCCACCACGGGACCCCGCCCAACCCGCGTGCGCCGGGTCGGATCCCGGGCGGCTCGTCGTCGGGCTCGGCGAGCGCGGTCGCACTCGGCCAGGCGACCGTCGGCCTGGGCACCGACACGGGCGGCTCGGTCCGGGTGCCGGCGGCCTACCAGGGGCTGTTCGGGCTGCGCACCACCCACGGCGCGGTGCCACGTGAGGGGCTGCTGCCGCTGGCGACGGACTTCGACGCCGTCGGCTGGCTCACCCGCGACGCGACGACCCTGCGCCGGGTGGGCGAGGCGCTGCTTCCGGCGTACGACGGCCCGGGGCTCGGCCCGGAGGCGCTGGTCGTCGTCCCCGCGCTGCTGGAGCTGGCCGAGCCGGACGTGCGCGCGGCGGTCACGGGCCTGGCCGAGCAGCACGGGGCGGAGACGCGCGACTGGAGCCCCGAGGCCCTGGCGCGCTGGCTGCCCGCCTTCCAGACGCTGCAGGCGTGGCAGGCCTGGCAGTCCCACGGCGGCTGGCTGCGGGGCCGGCTCGACACCCTGGGGGCCGACGTGCGGGGCCGGTTCGAGCGGGGCTCGCGCACCACGGCCGCCGAGGCCGACGACGCGCGGGCGGTGCTCGTCGAGGCCCGTGAGCAGGTCGACGCGCTGGTGGGCGACCGGGTGCTGCTGCTGCCCTCGGCGTCGTCGGTCGCGCCCCGCCTCGGGCCGGGTCTGGCCGAGCGCCTGCAGCAGACCCGCGACGCGACCATGCGGCTGACCTGCCTCGCGGGGATCGGCGGGATGCCGGCCCTGGGCGTCCCGGTGCCCACGGCCACCGGGCTGCCCGCCGGCGCGTGCCTGGTGGCGGGCCGGGGCCGCGACCTGTCGCTGCTGCGCCTGGCCGAGGCGCTGTCACAGCCCCGAAACACCGCTGGTCCACGCCCGTAAAGCCCGCGTCCTAGCGTCCCCGGGGACGGCGGGCGGCAGGGGACGGTGACCGTGGAGATGCAGGCGTTCGACGAGCTCGACGAGGCGACGGCGCAGCAGCTGCTGCTGGGGTGCGCCGCGGTGCCGCGCTGGGCCGCGGCCCTCGTCGCCGCCCGCCCGTACGCCGACCCGGCCGCCCTGGTCGCGCGTGCCGAGGAGCTCGCCGCCGGCTGGACCGGGGCCGAGGTGGTGCAGGCGCTGGCCGACCACCCGCGCATCGGTGAGCGCCAC
This sequence comes from Marmoricola sp. Leaf446, assembly GCF_001424755.1. GTDB lineage: Bacteria > Actinomycetota > Actinomycetes > Propionibacteriales > Nocardioidaceae > Marmoricola. The sequence goes on along the minus strand of NZ_LMRF01000005.1, from coordinate 141,970 downwards.
CCCGGCACGGGCGACGCGGCGCGGCACTCCGCCGGGGAGCAGGCGGGCATCGCGGCGGGGGACTCCGACGTGGCGGCACGGCTGGCCGCGGGCAACCGGGCCTACGAGGAGCGCTTCGACCGCATCTTCCTGGTCCGGGCCGCCGGCCGCAGCGCGGAGGAGGTGCTCGACCTGCTCGAGCAGCGCCTGACCCACGACCCTCTGACCGAGCTGGCGGTCACCGCCGGACAGCTGCGCGAGATCGCCGTGCGCCGGGTGCGGGGACTGGTCTCGTGACCACGCTGAGCACCCACGTCCTCGACGCCGGCCTCGGCGCCCCCGCGGCGGGCGTCGCGGTCACCCTGAGCGGCCCGGACGGCCACCGCGTGGCCGGCGGGACCACCGACGCCGACGGCCGGCTGCGGTTCGAGGAGCCGCTGTCACCGGGCACCCACCGGCTGCTGCTGGAGACCGGCGCCTGGTTCGACGCCGCCGGCCGCGACCACCTCCACCCCGAGGTCGTGGTGGCGGTCACCGTCGCCGACCGGCCGCACCTCCACGTCGCCCTGCTGCTGGGGCCGTGGTCCTACACCACCTACCGAGGGAGCTGACCATGGCGACCGGCGACGTCATCCTGGGCGCCAACCAGTACGGCAAGGCCGAGTGCCGGCTGGTGAGGATCACCCGCGACGGTCCGCGGCACGAGATCGAGGACCTCAACGTCACCTCGCAGCTCCGCGGCGACTTCACGGCGTGCCACACCGAGGGCGACAACAGCCGGGTGGTGGCCACCGACACGCAGAAGAACACGGTCTACTCGCTGGCGCGCGAGCACGGCGTCCACAGCCCCGAGCAGTTCCTGCTGACGCTGGGGCGCCACTTCGTCGCGGAGTACCCCTGGGTGGAGGGCGGGCGCTGGCACGCCCAGTCCTTCGCCTGGGACCGGATCGGCGTCGGCGGCGTGCCCCACGACCACGCGTTCGTCCGCTCCGGCCAGGAGACGCGCACGGCCCTGGTGCAGCTCGTGGGCGACCGGGCCCACGTGCTGGCGGGGTTCGAGGACTGCGTGGTGCTGAAGTCGACCGGCTCGGAGTTCCACGGCTTCCCCCGCGACCGGTGGACGACCCTGGCCGAGACCGACGACCGGATCCTCGCGACGTCGATCACCGCCTGGTGGTGCTACACCGCGGACGCGGTCGCCGGGGGGCTCGACTTCGGCACGGCGTACGCCGAGGTCAGGGCGCTGCTGCTCGGCACCTTCGCCGAGCTGCACTCCCTGGCGCTGCAGCAGACCGTCTTCGAGGCCGGCCGGGCCGTCCTGGAGGCGCACCCCGAGGTCGGCGAGATCAAGCTCAGCTGCCCCAACAAGCACCACTTCCTGGTCGACCTGGCGCCCTTCGGCCAGGACAACCCCGGCGAGGTCTTCCTCGCCGCCGACCGGCCCTACGGACTCATCGAGGCGACCGTGCAGCGCGAGGGCGTGCCGGTCGTCGAGGAGGCCTGGGCGACGCTGCCCGGCTTCTGCTGACCGGCACCACTCCCGCAGCAGCACCCAGGACCCGGAGGTCCGCCATGAGCGACACCCCCCGCACCCCCCGCCCGGCCCGTCCCGAGGACGAGCACCTGCCGGCCCCGCAGCTGGTCGGCTACGGCGTCCAGCACATCCTGGCGATGTTCGGCGGCGTGATCGCCGTGCCGTTCATCATCGGCGGCGTCGCGGGCCTCGAACCGGCCCAGACCGGTCTGCTCGTCTCGGCCGCGCTGTTCGTCAGCGGCCTGGCCACCGTGCTGCAGACCGTCGGGATCCCCTTCTTCGGCTCGCAGCTGCCGCTCGTGCAGGGCATCTCGTTCGCGAGCGTCTCGACGATGGTGACGATCATCCTCGCCGAGGGGGAGGGCAACGGCGAGCGCGGCCTGCGGGTCGTCTTCGGTGCCGTCATCGTGGCGGCGGTGGTCGGCCTGCTGCTCGCCCCGGTCTTCTCCCGGGTGGTGCGGTTCTTCCCGGCCGTGGTGACCGGGTCGGTGATCCTGGTCATCGGCCTCTCGCTGCTCCCGGTCGCCGGGGGCTGGATCACCGGCCAGGAGGAGACGGCGTCCGGCAGCTCGGTGGCGCTCGCCGCCGTGTCGCTGGCCTTCGTGCTGGTGCTGAGCAAGGTGCCGATGCTGTCGCGGCTGGCGGTGCTGCTCTCGCTGGTGGCCGGCACCGTCGTGGCCGCGATCTTCGGCCTGACCACCTGGAACGGCCAGGACGCCGACCTGGTGGCGGTGCCGACGCCGTTCGAGTTCGGGGCGCCGATCTTCGAGGTCGGAGCCATCGTGTCGATGACGATCGTGATCCTCGTGATCATGGTCGAGACCACCGCCGACATCCTCGCGGTCGCCGAGGTGGTGGGCACCGACGTCGACAACAAGCGGATCAGCAACGGCCTGCGCGCCGACATGGTGTCCTCGGCGATCGCGCCGGTCTTCAACTCCTTCCCGGCCACCGCCTTCGCGCAGAACGTCGGCCTGGTCGCGCTCACCGGCATCCGCAGCCGCTTCGCGGTCGCCGTCGGCGGCGGGGTGCTGTTCGTGCTCGGGCTCTCGCCGGTGCTGGCCGCCGTGGTCGGCCTGCTGCCGCTCCCGGTCCTCGCCGGAGCGGGCGTGGTGCTCTTCGGGTCGGTGGCGGCCAGCGGGGTGCGCACGCTGGGCAAGGCGACCTACGACGGCACCAACAACATCGTCATTGTGGCGGCGGCCGTCGCCTTCGGGGTCATCCCCATCGCCTGGCCGGAGTTCTGGGGCGCCTTCCCGCAGTGGTGGCAGACGATCTTCGACTCCGAGATCAGCGCCGCCGCCATCGTGGCGTTCACCCTCAACCTGTTCTTCAACGTGCTGCTGCCCGGGGTCCCCGAGGAGCCGTCGGGCCTCACCGCCGCGCCGGCGCTGGAGGTGCGCCCCGACGAGGTGGAGGTCCTCGAGCAGGGCGGGACGTTCCGCGGCGGGAAGCCCGGCGACGGGTGAGGGTCGACGCGGTCCGAGGCCGGCGGGTGCTGGTCGGTGACGAGCTCGTGGCGGCCACGCTGACCCTGCACCACGGCCGCATCGCGGCGGTCGAGCCGTTCGAGCACGAGGCCGACGGCCTGGTCCTGCAGGTGCCCGACTCGGCGTACGTCGTGCCGGGGGTCGTGGACACCCACGTGCACGTCAACGAGCCCGGTCGCACCGAGTGGGAGGGCTTTGTCTCGGCCACCGAGGCGGCCGCCCTCGGGGGCGCCACGACCCTGGTCGACATGCCGCTCAACGCGGTGCCGCCCACCACGACGCTCGCGGGGCTGCGCGCCAAGCAGGAGGCGGCGGCCGGCGAGCTGATGGTCGACGTGGGCTTCTGGGGCGGTGCGGTGCCCGGCAACCTCCCCGACCTCGAACCGCTCTGGGAGGCCGGGGTCTTCGGGTTCAAGTGCTTCCTGTCGCCCTCGGGCGTCGAGGAGTTCCCACCGCTGGACCCCACCCAGTTCCGGCTCGCGCTGGCGGAGGTGGCCCGGCTCGACGCGCTGATGATCGTGCACGCCGAGGACGCGGCCGTGCTGGCCGCGGCACCCTCGGCGCCGAGCCGGTCCTACCGGGCGTTCGTCCGCTCCCGCCCCGACCACGCGGAGGTCGCGGCCATCACCCAGGTGCTCGACGGGGCCCGGGAGACCGGCGCCCGGGTCCACGTGCTGCACCTGTCCTCGGCCCGGGCGCTGGACGCCATCGCCGCGGCCCGCGACGAGGGGCTGCCGGTCACGGTCGAGACCTGCCCGCACTACCTGTGCTTCGCGGCCGAGACCATCCCCGACGCCGCGCCGCAGTTCAAGTGCTGCCCGCCCATCCGCGACAGCGGCAACCGCGAGGAGCTCTGGTCGGCGCTGCGGGCCGGCGTCATCGACGCCGTGGTCAGCGACCACTCCCCGGCCACGGCGGAGGAGAAGCAGCGCGGCGGCGGCGACCTGCAGCTGGCGTGGGGCGGGGTGTCCGGGCTCCAGGTCGGGTTCAGCGCCGTGGCCCAGGAGGCCCGCCGCCGCGGCATCGGCCTGGCCGCGGTCTCGCGCTGGATGTCACGCAACACCGCCGACCTCGTCGGGTTGACCCACAAGGGCCGGATCGAGCCCGGCGCGGACGCCGACCTGGCGGTCTACGACACCGGGGTCGACTTCCGGATCGAGGCGACCCGGCTGGCCCACCGCAACCCGATCTCGGCGTACGACGGGCTGCGCTACGGCGGGCGCGTCACCCGCACGGTCGTCCGCGGCAACGCCGTCGACGTGGAGCGCCCCGACCACGCCTGGGGCCGGCAGCTGCGGCGTCCGTGAGGCCCCGTCGGACCGGAAACCGAGGTGGTGCCGCGTGGAAACGCCGGTGAAACGACCGCGACCTAGCGTCCGCCGGGTGACGTCCTCACCCGTCCTCCCCGGCCTCCCCGGCCTCGGAGCCCTGCGCCCCGGGTCGATCACGCGCCCGGTCGACCCGCCGCCGCGGCTGCTGATGGGGCCGGGACCGGTCAACGCCGACCCCCGCGTGCTGCGGGCGATGTCGAGCCCGCTGGTCGGGCAGTACGACCCGTGGATGACCGCGACCATGACCGAGACGATGCAGCTCTACCGCGACGTCTTCCGCACCGGCAACGAGCACACCTTCGTCGTCGACGGCACCTCGCGGGCCGGCATCGAGGCGGCCCTGGTGAGCCTGCTCGAGCCGAACGACGTGGTGCTGGTCCCCGTCTTCGGCCGCTTCGGCCACCTGCTGACCGAGATCGCCGAGCGCTGCGGGGCGCAGGTGCACACCATCGAGGTGCCGTGGGGCGAGGTGTTCACCCCCGAGGCCGTCGAGCGGGCCGTGCGCGAGGTGCGCCCGAAGGTGCTCGCCGTCGTCCAGGGCGACACCTCGACCACGATGTGCCAGCCGCTGGAGGACCTCGGCGAGATCTGCCGGCGCCACGACGTGCTGCTCTACTGCGACGCCACCGCCAGCCTCGGCGGCAACCCCTTCGAGACCGACGCCTGGGGCGTCGACGTCGTCACGGCCGGGCTGCAGAAGTGCCTGGGCGGACCCTCGGGCAGCGCCCCGATCACGATCGGATCCCGCGCGGTCGAGGTGGTCGAGGGGCGCCGGCACGTCGAGGCGGGCGTCCGCGAGGCCGGCGACGTCGGGCGCGGGGTGCGGATCGCCTCGAACTACCTCGACCTCGCCATGGTCATGGACTACTGGGGCCCGCGGCGGCTCAACCACCACACCGAGGCCACGACCATGCTGTACGGCGCCCGCGAGTGCGCCCGGATCCTGCTCGAGGAGGGCGTGGACGCGGCCGTCGCGCGGCACCGGCTCCACGGCGGCGCGATGCTCGCCGGCGTGCGCGGCCTGGGCCTGCAGGTCTTCGGCGACGTCGCCCACAAGATGACCAACGTCGTCGCGGTCCACGTCCCCGACGGCATCGATGGCGACGCGGCGCGCGCGGCGGTGCTGCACGACTACGGCATCGAGATCGGCACGTCGTTCGGTCCGCTCCACGGCAAGGTCTGGCGGATCGGCACGATGGGCCACAACGCCCGTCGCGACGCCGTGCTGACGACCCTCGCGGCGCTGGAGCAGGTGCTGCGCGCCGGGGGCGTCCCGGTCACGGCCGGGGGCGGGGTCGGCGCCGCCCTCGAGGCGTACGTTGACGGCGGGACCGCCGCATGACGCTCGCCCGCACCGCCCACGACGCCCCCGCCCGCGACGGCACCACCGCCGCAGCCGTCCTGGCCCGCTGCGCCGAGCTCGACGCGTTCTCCTCCTCCAGCCGCGGGCTGGAGCGGGTCCACCTCACCCCCGAGCACGCCGCGGCCAACGCCCGCACGGCCCACTGGATGCGCGAGGCCGGGCTGCGGACCTGGCAGGACGCGGCCGGCAACGTGTGGGGCCGCCGGGAGGGCCGCGAGCCCGGGCTGCCGGCCCTCGTGCTGGGCTCCCACCTCGACACCGTCCCCGACGCGGGCAGCTACGACGGGATGCTCGGCGTCGTGATGGCGATCGCCGTCGTCGAGCGCCTCGCCCGGGGCGACGACGACCGGGTCGCCGAGCTGCCCTTCGCCCTCGAGGTGGTCGGCTTCAGCGACGAGGAGGGGGCCCGGTTCGGCACCGCGCTGCTGGGCAGCAAGGCCGTGGCGGGGCTGTGGGACGAGGGCGACTGGGACCTGCGCGACCGCACCGGCACCACGCTGCACCACGCGTTCCGCGAGTTCGGTCTCGACCCCGCCCGCGTCGGCGACGCGGCCAGGCCGCCGGCGGGGATCGTGGGCTACCTCGAGGCCCACATCGAGCAGGGCCCCTACCTCGAGGCGGCCGACGCCTCCCTCGGCTACGTCACCACGATCGCCGGGGCCCGACGGTTCCGGCTCTCGGTCGTCGGGGAGGCCCGCCACGCCGGCGGCACGCCGTACCCCCGTCGCCGGGACGCGCTCGTCGGGGCCAGCGAGGCGATCGCGGCGATCGAGCGGATCGGGCGCAGCGGCGACGGCATCGCCACCGTCGGCCGGATCGAGGTGTGGCCGGGCGCGGTCAACGTGATCCCGGGGCGGGCCGACTTCAGCCTCGACCTGCGGGCCGAGACCGACGAGGAGCGCGACGCGATGTGGCTGCGGATCCAGGCCGAGATCGGCGGGGCCTGCGCCGCACGCGGGCTGCGCTTCGAGCACGTCGAGCACCACGAGGCGGCCGCGACCCCGTGCGCGCCCTGGCTCCAGGAGGCGGTGGTCGAGGGCATCCGCAGCACGGGCGACGCCGACCCGATGGCGTTGTGGAGCCGCGCCGGTCACGACGCGATGGCGATGGCGTCGGTCGCCGACGTCGGGATGCTGTTCGTGCGCTGCCTCGACGGGATCAGCCACCACCCGGGCGAGGACGTCCGGGAGGTCGACGTCTCCCGTGGCCTCGACGCCCTCGAGCACACCGTGCTGGCCGTGGCCCGCCGCCTCGAGGAGGCGTGATGGACCTCGTCGAGGTGGCCTCGTGGCGCTCCGCGTCGCAGCGCTCCGACCTGGTTCTGGCCGCGGGCGAGCGGGTCGTGGCCGGGGGGACCTGGCTGTTCTCCGAGCCGCAGCCGGGCACCACCGGCCTGGTCGACCTGACCACCCTGGGCTGGGACCCCTGGCAGCGGACCGGCACCGGCCTGGAGCTCGGGGCCACCTGCACGGTGGAGCAGCTGCTCGCGATGCCCGAGGACGTCCTGGGTGGGGCGGCCGCCCTGGCCAGGGCGTGTGCCGACGCGTTCGTGATGTCGTTCAAGATCGCGCACACCGCCACCCTCGGCGGCAACGTGGCGCTGGCCCTGCCCGCGGGGGCGATGACCTCGCTGCTGGTGGCCCTGGGTGCCACGGCCGTCGTCTGGGGCCCCGGCGGTGACGTTCGCCGGCAGCCGGTCGCCGACCTCGTCACCGGCGCTCGCGCGACGACCCTCGCGGCGGACGAGGTGCTCCGGGCCTTCGAGGTGCCCGCGGCGTCGCTGGCCGCGGCGTACGCCTTCCGACGGCAGTCGCTGGCCCCGCACGGCCGCTCGGGCGTCGTGGTCACCGCCTCACGTCCGACCGCCGACGCCGTGCGGCTCGTGGTGAGCGCCGCGACCACCCGACCGGTGGTGCTGGCCCTGCCCGTCGAGGGGTGGCGGGACCGTCTGGCGACGGACCTGGCGGCCCTGGACTGCTGGTACGACGACGCCCACGGTGCGACCGACTGGCGGGCCGCCATGGCCCTGCGCCTGGCCGGGGAAGCCGTGGCGGAGGTGCTCGCGCGATGACCGACCTCGACCAGCGCCCGCCCGGAGGGACCCCGGTCGCGGCCGCCACGCGCGTCAACGGTGCCGAGCTCGCGGGCGAGCCCGCCGCCGGGCAGTGCCTGCGCACCTGGCTGCGCCAGCACGACCACCTCGAGGTCAAGAAGGGCTGCGACGCGGGGGACTGCGGCGCCTGCACCGTGCTGCTCGACGGCCGTCCGGTGCACTCGTGCGTGGTCCCCGCGGTGCGGGCCGTTGGCCGCGAGGTCACCACCGCCGCCGGCCTGGGCACCCCCGAGGACCTCCACCCGGTGCAGCGCCGCTTCGTGGACGCGCAGGGCTTCCAGTGCGGCTTCTGCACGGCGGGCTTCGTGACCACCGCCGCGGCGCTGGCCGACGCCGAGGGCCGGGTGGGCGAGGACCCCGAGCGGCTGGCCCGCGACTTCAAGGGCAACCTGTGCCGCTGCACCGGCTACCGCTCGATCCGCGACGCCCTGGCGGGCCGCACCAACGTCGAGGCCGCCCCCGCGGTCGGCGGCTTCGGCTGCTCGGTGGGCGCTCCTGCGGGACCGCGACTCGCCACCGGTCGGGAGGCCTTCACCCTCGACCAGCCCGGCACCGGGGTGCTGCACATGGCGCTGCTGCAGAGCCCCCGTGCCCACGCCCGGATCACGCGGCTCGACACGGCCGCCGCCGAGGCGCTGCCCGGCGTCCACCTCGTCCTCACCCACCGCGACGTCCCCGACGTGCGCTACTCCACCGCCCGCCACGAGTCGCGCACCGACGACCCCGACGACACCCGGATGCTCGACGACGTCGTCCGCTTCCGCGGGCAGCGGGTCGCGGCCGTCGTGGCCGACGACCTCGTCACCGCGTCCCGTGCCCTGGACCTCCTGGTGGTGGAGTACGCCGACCTGCCCGTGGTGCTCGACCCCGAGCAGGCGCGCCTCCCGGGTGCGCCCCTGCTCCACCCCGACCTCGACCCGGTGACCTCGCGGGTCTCCGATCCCGGCCGCAACGTCGTGGCCCAGACCCACGGCGAGGTCGGCGACGTGGCCGGCGCCCTGGCCGCGTCCGCGGTGCGGGTGGGCGGCACCTGGCGCACCGGGCGGGTCAACCAGGCCGCCCTGGAGACGCACGGCGCCCGGGGGTGGCTCGACGAGCGTGGCGTGCTCGTGGTCCGCAGCAGCACCCAGGTGCCGTTCCTGGTCCGCGACGAGCTGGCCCACGTCTTCGGCATCCGGCCCGAGCTGGTCCGGGTGGTCGCCGCGCGGGTGGGCGGCGGCTTCGGCGGCAAGCAGGAGATGCTGGTCGAGGACCTGGTCGGCCTCGCAGTGCTGCGGCTCGGCGCCCCGGTCCAGCTCGAGCTCACCCGGGAGCAGCAGTTCACCCTGGTGCCGGGACGGCACCCGATGCGGGTCTCGGTCGAGCTCGGCGCCGACGCCGACGGCGTGCTGAGCGCGATGCGGGTCGACGTGCTCACCGACACCGGCGCCTACGGCAACCACGCCCCCGGCGTGATGTTCCACGGCTGCCACGAGTCGATCGCGCTCTACCGCTGCGCCAACAAGCGCCTCGACGCCGAGGCCGTCTACACCAACCACGTGCCCTCCGGCGCCTTCCGCGGCTACGGGCTGGGGCAGGTGGTCTTCGCGATCGAGTCCGCGCTCGACGAGCTGGCCCGCGAGGTCGGCATCAGCCCCTTCGACGTACGCCGCCGCAACGTCGTGGTGCCCGAGGACCACTTCGTGGTCAACGGTCCGCCCGACACCGACCTCGTCTTCGGCAGCTACGGTCTCGACGAGTGCCTCGACCTGGTGGAGGCCTCGCTCGAGCGCGACGACCTGCCCCCGCCGCCGCCCGGCTGGGCGGTCGGCCGGGGGATGGCGGCCTCGATGATCGCCACCATCCCGCCCCGGGGCCACCACGCCGAGGCCACGGTCACGATGCACCCCGACCGCAGCGTGGTCGTGGCCGTCGGCAGCGCAGAGTTCGGCAACGGGACCGCGACCGTGCACACCCAGATCGCGGCCGCCGAGCTCGACGTGCCGGTCTCGGCGGTCTCGCTGGTCACCTCCGACACCGCCAGGACCGGCTACGACACCGGCGCCTACGGCTCGACCGGCTCGGTGGTCGCCGGTCGGGCGGTGGCCCACGCGGCGCGGTCGCTGCGCTCCCTGCTCGACCCGATGGAGGGCCCCCTGGTCGGGCCGGTCTCGGCCACCGGCCGGCACCACGGCTCGCCGCGCTCGGTGGCCTTCAACGTGCACGGGTTCGTGGTCGCGGTCGACCCGGGCACGGGCGAGGTCCGGGTGCTGCACTCCGTGCAGGCCGCCGACGCGGGCGTGGTGATCAACCCCGAGCAGCTGCGCGGCCAGGTCGAGGGCGGGGTGGCCCAGGGGATCGGGTCGGCGCTCTACGAGGAGGTCGTGGTCGACGACGGTCCCGGCGGCGACGGCCACGTCACCAGCCGGGTGCTGCGTGACTACCGGCTCCCCCAGATCGGCGACGTGCCGGCGACCGAGGTGCTGCTCGCCGACACCTACGACGAGCTCGGGGTCCGCGGCGCCAAGTCGATGAGCGAGGCGCCGTACAACCCGGTGGCGCCGGCGCTGGCCAACGCCGTCCGCGACGCGCTGGGCGTGCGGCCGCACGAGCTGCCGATGAGCCGGGACCGCCTCTGGCGGCTGATGCAGGAGGAGAGGTCATGAGCGACCAGGGCTGGCTGGACCGGGCGGTGGCGCTCGCGGTGGCGAACGTCGAGGACGGCGGCGGCCCCTTCGGGGCGCTGGTGGTCTGCGGGGAGGAGGTGGTCGCCACCGGGGTCAACCGGGTGACCCGCGACAACGACCCGACCGCCCACGCCGAGGTGGTCGCGATCCGCGACGCCTGCCGGGTCCGGGGCGACTTCGCGCTGTCGGGGTGCGTGCTGTTCACCTCGTGCGAGCCCTGCCCGCTGTGCCTGTCCTCGGCGCTGTGGGCGCGCCTGGACCGGGTGGTGTACGCCGCCGACCGCGACGACGCCGCCCGGGGTGGCTTCGACGACCGCGCGTTCTACGACCTGTTCGGCCAGGAGCGCGACGCCTGGCCGCTGCCGATCCAGGAGCTGCGCCTGGACAGCGCGGTCGCGCCGTTCGAGGCCTGGCTGGCCGACACCGCCCGCACCCACTACTGAGCCTGCTGCTGGCCCGCTGCTGAGCCCTGTGCCGACCCGGGCTCAGCCCCGCCCCACGGCGAGGTCGCCGGTCTGCACGGCCCACAGCTGGGCGTAGGCGCCGCCGGCCGCGACCAGCTCGTCGTGGGTGCCGGACTCGGCGATCCGGCCGGCGTCGAGCACCCAGATCCGGTCGGCGTGCCGCACCGTGGACAGGCGGTGGGCGACGACGAGCGCGGTCCGCTCGGCGGTGACCAGGCCCAGCGAGCGCTGGATCGCGGCCTCGGTCTCGTTGTCGACCGCCGAGGTGGCCTCGTCGAGCACCAGCACCGCGGGGTCGCGCAGCAGGGCGCGGGCCAGCGCGAGCCGCTGCCGCTGGCCCCCCGACAGGGTCACGCCGCGCTCGCCGACCGGGGTGTCGTAGCCCTGCGGCATCGCCTCGACGAAGCCCGACGCCTCGGCGGCCCGGGCTGCGGCCTCGACCTCCGCGCGGCTGGCCTCGGGCCGGCCGTAGGCGATGTTGTCGGCGACGGTGCCGGAGAAGAGGTAGACGTCCTGGGAGACGTAGCCCATCGCGCCGCGCAGCGTCGCCCACTCCAGGTCGCGGGCGTCGACGTCGTCGAGCAGCACCTGTCCCGACCGCGGGTCCTCGAAGCGCAGCACCAGCCGCAGCAGCGTCGACTTGCCCGAACCGGTCGGCCCGACCACGGCGTGGGTCTCGCCCGCCGGGACGACGAGGTCGAGGTCGTGGATGACGTCGGGGCCGTCGGCGTACCCGGCCCTCACCCCCCGCAGCTCGATGCGCCCGGCGGGCTCGGCCAGCAGCACCTCGCCCGGCTGGACCGTGACGGGCACCGCCAGGAGGCCGAGGATGCGGCCGGCCGAGGCGCGTCCGCGCTGGTAGAGGTCGAGCACCTCGGCGACCGCGGTCAGCGGCCACAGCAGCCGCTGCGTCATGAACACCAGCACCGAGTAGAGGCCGACCTCGAGGGTGCCGTCGAGCACTTGGAAGCCGCCGATGAGCAGGGTGCAGGTGAAGCCGACGAGGATCGCGATCCGCACCAGCGGCACGAACGCCGCGGAGCTGCGGATCGCCGCCTCGTTGGCCTCGCGGTAGGCCAGCGAGGCCGTCGCCACGCGGTCGCGCTCGCGGCCCTCGGCGGTGAAGGCCTTGATGGTGGTGATGCCCCCGAGGTTGGCCGACAGCGTCCCCGAGAGGTCGGCCACGGTCTCGCGCACCCGGGCGTAGAGCGGGTCGAGGCGTCGCTGGAAGACCAGGCTGCCGGCCACGATGACCGGGATCGGGGCGAAGGCCAGCACCAGCAGGGTCGGGGAGGCGGCCGCGAACACCAGGCCGACGAGCACCACGTTGAGCACCGTCTGCAGGATCGCGGCGGCGCCGACGTCGAGGAACCGCTCGAGCTGGTTGACGTCGTCGTTGAGGGTGGCCAGCGTCGTCCCGGCCGGACGGGTCTCGTGCCAGGCGACGTCGAGCTGCTGCACGTGGGCGTAGGCCTCGACGCGCAGGTCGTGCTCGACGGACTGGGCGAGCCGACGCCAGGTCAGCGCGGCGAGGTACTCGCTGACCGACTCCACGACCCACACCAGGGCGTTGACGACGGCCAGCCAGACCAGCTGCTCGTAGCGCGAGTCCGCACCGACGACGTCGGCCACGAAGGAGCGGTCGCCGCGCACCACCACGTCGACGGCGGCGCCGATGAGCAGCTCGGGCACCACGTCGGCGACCTTGTTGACGGTGGAGAGGACGACCGCGGCGACCAGGCGGGCGCGGTAGCCGGCGTACCTCCGGGAGAGCTCGCGCAGCGGGGACATCGGTGGAGCGGCGAGGGCGGTCACGGTGACCAGGTTAGGTTCCCCTAACTCCGCCTCCACCGGCGGCCGCGGTTCCGCCCGCCGAGCCCGCTGGACCAGACCACCCGGGGGCGTAACGCGGGCGAAACCTCGGGCATCCGGGGTGGAAACGCGACCGACCTAGGTTCCTCGCACTCGGGTCACCCGTCCATGCCCACGTCGAGGAGCGCCTCTTGTCTCGCACCACCCCCTCCCTGCGCCCGTCACTGCGCCCGTCATTGCGCCCGTCCCTCCGCCCCTCCCCCCGCAGCGGCCGCGGACGTCGCCGGGCGGCCACCGGCCTCCTCGCCGCCGGCGCGCTCGTGCTGTCCGCCTGCGGGTCCAGCGACTCCGGCGAGGCGAGCGCGTCCGGCAGCGGGGGCGACGCGGACCTGGGCGACCTCACCGTGCAGCTGTCGTGGATCAAGAACGCCGAGTTCGCCGGCGAGTTCTTCGCCGACAGCAAGGGCTACTACGCCGACGCCGGGTTCTCGGAGGTGTCGCTCGACCCCGGCCCGGGCCCGATCGAGACCCTCGTCGCCACCGGCGACGCCGACTTCGGCCTGAGCAACGCGGTCGCCACCGCGCAGGTGGTCGCCGAGGAGGAGGCGCCGCTGAAGATCGTGGGCACCAAGTTCCAGAAGAACCCCTTCACCATCCTCTCGCTCAAGGACGGCGCCGACATCAGCTCGCCGCAGGACCTGGTGGGCAAGAAGATCGGCGTCCAGGCCGGTGGCAACGAGACGCTCTTCGACGCGCTGCTGGAGGTGAACGACATCGATCCCGACGACGTCACCAAGGTGCCGGTCGAGTACGACCCGTCGCCGCTCGTCGACGGCGAGGTCGACGGGTTCCTCGCCTACCTGACCAACGAGTCGATCACGGTCTCGATGGACGGCAACGAGGTCTCCAACCTGCCCTTCGCCGACAACGGCCTGCCGTTCGTCGCCGAGAGCGTGATCACCACCGACCAGATGATCGCCGAGGAGCCGGAGAAGGTGAAGGCCTTCCTAGAGGCCGAGATCCGCGGCTGGCAGGACGCGCTGGCCGACCCCGACGCGGGCGCGAAGCTGGCCGTCGAGGACTACGGCAAGGACCTCGACCTCGACATGGAGAAGGAGACCGAGCAGGCCGAGGTGCAGAGCGGCCTGATCGTGACCCCCGAGGTCGAGGACAACGGGCTGTTCACGATCTCCGACGACCTGGTCGCGGCCAACATGACGACGCTCGAGGCGGCCGGCATCGACGTGGAGGCCGACCAGCTGTTCGACCTCTCGCTCCTCACCGAGCTGCTCGAGGACAAGCCCGAGCTGACCGAGGTCCCCTGACCCGACCGTCCACCCGTCCGTCCGACCGGAGACCCCCGTGCCCGAGACCCTGCACCACCCCGTCGCGGCCGCTGGTGCCGCGGGAGCCACCGGCTCCCGCGGCACCGGGGTGCGCATCGAGAACCTGACCAAGACCTTCACGGTCGGTCGCTCCCGCGTGACCGCGCTGCAGGACACCACCCTGTTCACCGACAAGGGCAGCTTCTTGTCCCTGCTCGGGCCCTCGGGCTGCGGGAAGTCCACGATCCTGCGGATCCTCGCCGGGCTCGAGAAGCCCACCTCGGGATCGGCCCTCGTCGAGGGACGCACCCCGCTGGAGCTCCGGCGCGACCACAGCCTCGGGATCGCCTTCCAGGACTCCGCGCTGCTGCCCTGGCGCTCGGTGCTGTCCAACATCCGGCTGCCGTTCCAGGTGTCGGGGACCAAGCCGGACGACGGCCTGGTCGCCGAGCTGGTGCGGCTGGTCGGCCTGGAGGGGTTCGAGAAGGCCAAGCCGGCGCAGCTCTCCGGCGGCATGCGCCAGCGCGTGTCGATCGCGCGGGCGCTCGTCGTGCAGCCCTCGGTGCTGCTGCTGGACGAGCCCTTCGGGGCACTCGACGACATGACGCGTCAGCGCCTCAACGTCGAGCTGCTCCGCATCTGGACCGCGAAGCCCGCGACCACCCTCATGGTCACCCACGGCATCTCGGAGGCGATCTTCCTCTCCGACCGCGTGGCGGTGATGAGCGCGAGGCCAGGCCGGGTGATCGAGGTGATCGACGTCGACCTGCCCCGACCCCGGCTGCCCGAGATGATGCGGACGCCGGAGTTCCACGCGCTGCACGACCGGGCCTCGGAGCTGCTGTTCGGCAAGGCGGAGGCCGAGGCGCAGGCCGGCACCGCGTCGGCGGCGACCACGTGAGCGGGGTGCTGCCCGGTCGCGAGGCGCTGCGCTCGCTCGGCACCAGCCTCGCCGGCCTGGTCGTCCTGGTGGCGCTGTGGTGGCTCGGGACGCTCACCGTGCTCTCGGGGCTGCGGATCCCCTCGCCGGGCGCGGTCGTCGGCTCGGCGGTCGACGACGGCTGGTCGTTCTACGCCCTGCACTTCTCGATGACGCTGCAGGAGGCGGCGGTGGGCTTCGCCTACGGCACGCTCGCAGCGGTGGTGCTCTCCTCGGTGGTGCTGCTGCTCCCGGTGCTCGAACCGGTGATCATGCAGGTGGCCGTGATCAGCTACTGCATCCCGCTCGTGGCTATCGCGCCGGTGCTCTTCATCGTGATCGGCAACCCCGACGAGGGCGCCCGCTCGGGCACGGCCACCGCCCTGGCCGCGATGTCGGTCTTCTTCACCACCGTCGTCGGCACCGTCCTGGGGCTGCGCTCGGCCGACCGGGCCAGCCTCGACGTCGTCTCGGTCTACGGGGGTGGACGGCTCCGCCAGCTCACCACCGTGCAGCTGGTCTCGGCGCTGCCCTCGATCATCGCGGCGCTGCGGATCGCCGCGCCGGCAGCGTTCCTGGGCGCGATCCTCGGCGAGTACGTCGGCGGCGTGGAGCGTGGCGTCGCCCTCGTGCTGAAGATCGCGCAGCAGAACGTCGACGTCGAGCGCGCCTGGGCCGTCGGCATCGGGTGCGCGATCGTCGCCGGGGTCGCCTTCGCGTTCTTCGGGCTGCTGGCACGCGTCGTGACGCCCTGGTCCCGCGGGGCCGTCTCGTGAGCACCGCGTTCCTGCCCGGCGCGCCCGACCCGGGGGCGTCGGGGGCGGCCGGCGGGCCGCGCGGCTCGGCGGGTCGGGCGCTGCTGCGCTCGGTCGTCACCGCGGTCGCGACGATGGCGCTGGTGCTCGGCATCGTCGTGCTGCTGTGGGTCGCGGCGCTGCGCCTGTTCGACGTGTCGACGTACGTCGGGAAGGGGCCGGGCGAGGTCTGGACCATCCTGTTCGGCGAGGACGACTCGGCCGAGCTGCGTGGCGAGATCGCGGTGCTGCTCCGCGAGACCCTCGTCGACGCCGGGATCGGCTTCGTGGCCGGCATGGTCTCGGCGGTGGTCCTCGCCGTGACCGTGGTCCGCTACCGCACCCTGGAGAGCGCGGTGATGCCGGTCGCGCTGGTCCTGCAGACGGTGCCGCTGATCGCGCTGGCGCCGCTGCTGATCCTGCTGGTGGGACGCGGCTACGCCATCGTGGCGATGATGAGCACGATCGTGGTGCTGTTCCCCGCGCTGGTGAACATCGTGCTCGGGCTGCGCTCGGTCACCCCGCAGATGCGCGACCTGGTGCTCGTCTACGGCGGTTCCCCGATGACGGTGATGCGCAAGGTGGGCTTCCCCTCGGCGCTGCCCGCGTTCTTCGCCTCGGTCCGGATCGCGATCCCCGGGGCCATGACGGGCGCCCTGCTGGCCGAGTGGCTCGCCACCGGCAACGGCATCGGGTACGCCGTGGTCTCGGCCGCCAGCCGGTCGCAGAACGGCCGCACCTGGGCGCTGGTCGTCGTGGTCACGCTGACCGCGCTGCTGCTCTACCTCGTCGCGCAGCTGGTCGAGGCGGTCGTGCTGAGCCGCTTCGGCGACGCGGGCGGACGTGCCTGAAGCGGTGACGGTGACGTCACGCGGCCGTAACACCGCGGTCCTAGGCTCGCTCACGCCCCACAGTTCCAACGGACACGAAGGCGTCGACCGGCGCCGGGACACGGACACCTCCGGGAGCACGTCCCCGAGGAGAACCATGTCCCCCTTCGTCGTCCCCACCGTCGACCTGGCGCCCTACGTCGCACGCGGCACGGCCGCAGCCCGGGCGCAGGTCGCCGCCGACCTCGACCGGGCCTGCCGCGAGGTCGGCTTCGTCCAGGTGCAGGGCCACGGCGTCCGGCCCGAGGTCCTCGCCGGTCTGGCCTCGGCGATCGACGACTTCTTCGCCCTCGACGAGGCCGCGAAGCTGGCGGTGCGCGTCGACCCGGCGCTCAACCGGGGCTACACCCCGCCGCGCTCGGAGAGCCAGAGCCTCAGCCTCGGGGTGCAGCCGGCCAACCGCATGAACGACTTCTTCGAGGCCTTCGGCGTCGGACGCGGCCTGGACGACCACCCGGACGTCCCCGGCCTCGAGGCGTACGCCGGCCACTACGCCGCCAACGTGTGGCCTGAGGAGCGCCACCTCACCGGCTTCCGCGACCGGGTCGAGGCCTACCTGTCCGAGGCCGAGCGGGTCGCCACCACCCTGGTCACCGTGGCCGAGGACGCCCTCGGCCTGGCGCCCGGCGCGCTGCAGGGGCTGAGCGACCACACCATCGGCGCGATGCGGCTGATCAACTACGCCCTGCCGGCCGGCACCGACGTCGCCCTGGACGGCGACCTGCGGGGGATGGGCGAGCACACCGACTACGGCCTGCTGACCGTGCTGTGGGCCGACCGGGTGGCGGGGCTGCAGGTGCTGGGACGCGACGGGTCGTGGCACGACGTGATGCCCGACGAGGGCGCGCTCCTGGTCAACCTCGGCGACCTGACCGCACGGCTGACCAACGACCAGTGGTCCTCGACGCTGCACCGCGTGGTCCCGCCCGTGCTCGACGGGAGGGTGCTGCGGCGTCGGTCCGCGGCGTACTTCCACGACGGCAACGCCGACGCCCGCGTCGCGCCGCTGCCCGGCTTCGTCGACGCCGACCACCCCGCGCGCTACACCGAGGTGAGCGTGGACGAGCACGTCCGGGCCAAGGTCGAGGGCTCCAACCTGGGCCGGCTCAACACGGCCGCGGGCTCCGAGCGCGAGCGCGTGCTGGGGGCGGCGCGATGACGGTCCCGACCAGCGCACCGGCGTACTCCCGCCCCACGGGGCACGACCCCGAGGTGGAGCGGCTGGTGGCCGCGCTGCCCAAGATCAGCCTGCACTGCCACCTGATCGGGTCCGTGGCGGCCACGACCGTGGTCGACCTGGCCCGCAAGCACGGCGTGGGCCTGGAGGGCCGGACCGCGGACGACCTCTACGACCACGACAGCTACGAGGACCTCGGCGAGTTCCTGCGCGTGCTCGACCTGGTCGGCTCCGTGGTGCGCGACGCCGACGACTTCCACCGGATCACCTACGAGTCGCTGACCGACGGCGGCGCCGCCCACGGCGTGCTGCACCGCGAGCTCCACCTCAGCCCGCCGGGCCACCCGGGCGTCGCCTACCCGACGATCCTCGACGGGGTCGTGGCCGGCATGCGCGACGCGCGGGCCGACACGGGCATCAGCAGCGGCCTGGTCATCGGGCTGTGCCGGGAGCGCAGCGGGGCCGAGGCACTCTCCCTGGTCGAGGAGGTGGTGCGTCACCGCCGCGACGAGGTCTGGGGCGTCGGGCTCGACTACGAGGAGGTCAAGGGCCCGCCGGGCCGGTTCGTCGAGGCCTTCGCCGCGGCCGGTCGCGCCAAGCTGCGACGCACGGCGCACTCCGAGTCCGGCCCGCCCGCCCACGTCCTGACCCTGCTCAACGAGCTCGGCTGCGACCGGGTCGACCACGGCTACCACGTCGTCGACGACCCCGAGATCACCGCGCGCTGCGTCGAGGAGCGGGTGCCGTTCACCTGCACCCCGGTCAGCTCCGACATCGGCCGCTACTCCGGCTCCGGCGACGGCAGCCACCGCCGGATCGCCGAGATGGTCGACGCCGGGCTGCTGGTGACGATCGACTCCGACGACCCGCCCATGTTCGGCACCGACCCCACCCACGACCACCGCGTGCTCGCGCACGCGCTGGGGTGGGGCCACGCCGAGCTCGGCCGGCTGGCGCTCGACGGGGTCGAGGCCACGTGGCTCGACGACACCGACAAGGCCGCGCTGCGAGACCGCGTCCAGGCGCGGCTGACCGAGATCTCGCCCCCACCCACCGACCCACCGCACCCCGAGGAGAACCCATGAGCACGCCCGGCTTCCACGTCCCCACCGTCGACATCGCCGCCTGGGTCGGGGACGGCGACCCGGCCTCCCGCGCCGCCGCCGCAGCGGCGTTCGACGAGGCGGCGCGCACGGTCGGCTTCGTGCAGGTCGTCGGCCACGGCGTGCCCGACGAGGTGCTCGCCGACTTCGCCGCCGCGCTCGACGGGTTCTTCGGCCAGCCGCTCGAGGACAAGCAGGCCTACCGGACGCCGCCCGAGGTCAACCGCGGCTACAGCCCGCCCAAGACCGAGTCGCTGTCGCTCTCGCTCGGGGTGTCGCCGTCCAACCGGATGCACGACTTCTTCGAGGCGTTCAACGTCGGTCTGGCGGTCTCGGACTTCCCCGGCCTCGACCTCCCGGTCGAGGACTACCCCGAGAACGTGTGGCCCGAGGTGCCCGGCTTCCGGGCGAGCGTCTCGGCGTACTTCGAGGAGGCCGGGCGGGTCGCGTCCACCCTCACCTCGGTCTTCGAGGCCGCCCTCGGCCTGTCCCCGGGCTGGTTCGACCGCTTCACCGACCACAGCGTCGACGTGCTGCGGATGAACAACTACGCCCTCGAGCCGGGTGCGGTCGTCCTCGACGGGGAGCTGACCGGGATGGGCGCACACACCGACTACGGCATCGTCACCGTGCTGTGGGCCGACCAGGTCGCCGGGCTGCAGGTCCTGGGCCACGACGGGGCCTGGAACGACGTGCAGCCGGCCGACGGCGCGTTGCTGGTCAACCTCGGCGACCTGATGGCGCGCTGGACCAACGACGCGTGGCGCTCGACGGTGCACCGGGTCAAGCCGCCCATCGTCGACGGCTCGATCCGGCGTCGGCGGAGCGCGGCGTACTTCCACGACGGCAACATCGACGCCGTGATCTCGACGCTGCCGACCTGCGTGGGGTCGGGATCGCCGTACGAGCCGATCACCGTGCAGGAGCACCTGCGGGCCAAGCTGGCCGGCTCGCGCGCGGGCGTGGCCAACACCAACGCGGACCGGGAGGCGGCGCGGGTCCTCGCGTCCGGGACCTCCACCTGAGGCTCGGCCCGTGGCGCGACGGGCCTCAGCCCGTGGCGCCACGGGCGCGGGCGTGCAGCGCACCGATCAGCGTCACGAGCAGCACCAGGCCGGCCTCGACGACCAGGCCCGGTGCCAGGCCCAGGCCGCCGTCCCAGCGCAGCAGCGCCGCCCCGGCGGTCGCGCCGAGCAGGATCAGGACGACGGCGGCCAGCCGGCGACCGGTGCCGCCGCCCTTGCCGCTGCCCAGCACGGAATCGGCCGCGAGGCCGGTCAGGGTCGAGGTGACCACGACGGTGGTGACGTCCTTGACGGCCACGAACCGGGCGGTGGCCGCCTGCAGGCCCATCGCCCCGCCCAGCACGCCGGTCACGCCCAGCAGCACCGGCTCGCCCGGGTCGGGCAGCACCAGCAGCAGCACCGCCGGGCCGAGCACCAGGAGGCCGACGAGGGCCAGCAGGAGCGTCGTACGGCCGGTCCAGGCGTGCTCGGCGCCCCTGAGCACCCGCCCGCCCAGGGCGGCGCCCAGCAGGAAGCCCCCGAGCGCGAGGACGGGACCGAGCACGGGCAGCCCGTTGCCGCCGACGAGCGCCATGCCGAGGATGACGACGTTGCCGGTCATGTTGCCGGTGAAGACGCGGTCGAGGCCGAGGTAGCCCACGGCGTCGACCAGGCCGGTGCCGAAGGTGAGGACGAGCATCAGCACCAGGTGCATCCGGTCGTCCTCGACGCGGGTGAGCAGCGGTCGGCGGGAGGTCACCCGAGAGATCATGACGGTGACCCAGACCACCAGGAAACCGGTGCGACACAGGTGCCGTAGGCAACTAACCTTGTGCGGTGAGCCAGGACCTCGACACACCCCCGCAGCCCACCGGCCCGACCGGACCCTCCAGCACCGACAAGCTCGACCGCGACGTGCTGATGGTCGCCGGGGTGGTCGTGCTCGGCGCGATCATGTCGATCCTGGACATCACCGTGGTCTCGGTCGCGCTGCGCACCTTCCAGGAGGAGTTCGACGCCACCGCGGCGCAGGTCGCCTGGACGATGACCGGCTACACCCTCGCCCTGGCCAGCGTCATCCCGCTGACCGGCTGGGCCGCCGACCGCTTCGGCACGAAGCGGCTCTACCTGCTCGCGGTCACGCTGTTCACCGCCGGCTCGGTGCTTTGCGCGGCGGCGAACACGCTCGAGACGCTGGTCGCCTTCCGGGTGCTCCAGGGCCTCGGCGGGGGCATGCTGATGCCGCTCGGCATGACCATCCTGACCCGGGCGGCGGGCCCGGAGCGGATCGGTCGCGTGATGGCCGTCCTCGGCGTGCCGATGCTGCTCGGGCCGATCTTCGGCCCCATCCTCGGCGGCTGGATGATCGACGCGTTCTCGTGGCACTGGATCTTCCTGATCAACCTGCCGATCGGCGCCGCCGCCCTGGCGTACGCCTGGATCGTGCTGCCGCGCGACTCCGTCGAGCCCTCGGAGTCCTTCGACTTCGTCGGCATGCTGCTGCTCTCGCCCGGCCTCGCGGCGTTCCTGTACGGCGTCTCCTCGATCCCCGAGACCGGCACCTTCTTCTCCGCCCGCGTGATGGTGTGGACGCTGCTCGGCCTGGCGCTGATCGCGGCGTTCGTGCCGTGGGCGCTGCGCAAGGCCAACGTGCACCCGTTGATCGAGCTGCGGCTGCTGAAGAACAAGAACATGACCGTCGCCGTGCTGGCGATGATGCTCTTCGCGATCGCGTTCTTCGGGGCGAGCCTGCTGTTCCCGCTCTACTTCCAGCAGGTGCGCGGCGAGTCGGCGCTCAGCTCCGGCCTGCTGCTGGCCCCGCAGGGGATCGGCGCCATGATCACGATGCCCATCGCCGGCATGCTCGCGGACAAGATCGGGCCCGGCAAGATCGTGCTCGTCGGCATCGCCGTCATCACCGCCGGCATGGGCATGTTCGCGATGTTCGTAGGCCAGGGCTCGGGCTACCTCGCCCTGATCGTCGCCCTGTTCGTGATGGGCCTCGGCATGGGCGGCACGATGATGCCGATCATGACCGCCGCGCTCGCGACCCTGTCGCCGCGCAACGTCGCCCGCGGCTCGACCTTCCTCAACATCACCCAGCAGGTCGCCGCCTCGATGGGCACGGCGCTGTTCTCGGTGCTGCTGACCAACGGCTTCAAGGACAGCCCGACCGTCACGCTGGGCACCGCGGTCGCCGCGCTGCAGGACTCCCCGCAGCGGCTGGCCGCGTTCCTGGAGCAGCAGGGCCTCGCCCCCTCCGACCTCGCCGGCCTCCAGGGCCGCGTGATCGCGGAGATGGCCGACACCTTCGGTTTCGTCTTCTGGGTCGCCACCGGCCTGGTCGCGCTCTGCCTGGTGCCGGCTGCGTTCCTGCCCCGGCGCAAGATCGAGCACCCCGCAGGCGAGCAGGCCCCGGTCCTCGTCGGCCACTGAGCGCCGCGGGGACCGTCCTCGGGCCCCGGACGTCATACGTGGTGGTCGTCCGGGCGACCGGTTCGCATGACGTCCTGAGGGGGTGTCGGGACGTCATCGGGAGCGTGGGTTCCAGGCCACGATCGTGATGACGTCCGGTGGTGCGTACGCCGGGCCCGGCGCCGACCGGGCGACACGGTCAGCGGGCAGACCGCGCGTGGGCCCGCAGGCCGAGCGCCAGGGCGATGCCCCAGACGAGGAACAGCGGGTCCCACAGCAGGGCGTGCCCGACCATCGCCGGGCGGTCGTAGCCGCCGTCGGGGTCGATCACCCCGGAGAGCACCAGTCCGCCGACGACGGTGTTGAGCCCGCCCCAGAGCACCAGGACCGCGGCCCCCAGCCAGCACAGCACCCGCCACCCCCGCCCGAGGCGGCCACGACGGGCGAGGAGCGGCGGCACCAGCGCGCCGGCGAGCTTGACCGCCGCGACGACGAGCAGCACCCAACGGGCGTCGGCGAACTGCTCGACGACGCGCCGGCCGAGGGTCTCGAGCAGCGCGTCGCCGCCCAGGCCCCAGTAGGCGCTCACGGCGGCGTGCAGGGTGCCCGCGACCGCGGCCACCACGAGCCCGGCCGGGACGGGCCGTCTCACCACGGGCTCACGACTGGGTGGCGAGCGCCAGCGGCAGGACGGGGCCCGAGCCGGCGGCCCGGAGCGCCTGGGCGGCCAGCGTGAGCGACCAACCGGTCGCGACGAGGTCGTCGACCAGCAGCACCGGCCCGCCGTCGAGGTCGCCGGTGACCTGGAGGGCGTGGCGGCGGCGTACGGCGGCCACGCGCTGCGCCGAGTTGGACGACCCGGCCAGCGGCGGGACGGAGTCGTCGGCCACCGCCCAGGTGGCGACCACGGGGATCCGCATGGTGCGGGCGATCCCCTGGGTCAGGTCGGCGACGAGCTGGGGTCGCCGGGCCGAGCCGACCTGGACCACGCCCGTCGGTCGGGCGGGCCAGTCGGGCGCCCACTCGCGCATCACGGCCATCACGGCCTCGACCAGCTGCGGGGGCACGGGCCCGTCGGGCGCGCCCTCGGCGAGCAGGCCGCGGAGCTGCTGGCCGTAGCCGAGGTCGGTCAGCCGGGCCACGGCCCGGCCGGGCTCGGCGGGCTCCTTGAGCTTGCCGGTCAGGTCGATGCCCATGCCGGCCAGCGCGGTCGGCCACATCTTGCGCGGGGCGACCGTGACGCCGGGTCGGCGCAACTGCTCGCCCGCGGCCTCGACGGCGGCGTCGCTGACCGAGCCGGCCAGGCTGAGCCCTCCGCAGTTGTCGCAGCGGCCGCAGTCGGCGGCGTCGGGGTCGTCGAGCTGCTCGCGCAGGTAGCGCATCCGGCAGCCGGTGGTCGCGACGTAGGCCAGCATCGCGTCCTGCTCCTGGCGTCGCGCCTCGGCGACGCGGTCGAAGCGCTCCTGGTCGTAGGCCCACTCCTGCCCGGTCGCGGTCCAGCCGCCGCGGACCCGGTCAACGGCACCGTCGACGTCGAGCACCTTGAGCATCGTCTCCAGGCGGGTGCGGCTGAGGTCGACGTGGGTCTCGAGAGCGGCGGTCGACAGCGGCGTGCCGGCGTCGGTGAGCGCGCGCAGCGTGCTGCGGACGTGCTGCTCGGGCGGGAACGCCAGCGACGCGAAGTAGCGCCAGATCTCGCGGTCCTCGAAGGCGGGCAGCAGCACCACGGTCGCGTCGTCGGTGCCGCGACCGGCACGGCCCACCTGCTGGTAGTAGGCCACCGGGGACGACGGCGCGCCGACGTTGACCACGAACCCGAGGCGGGCGTCGAAGCCCATCCCGAGCGCGCTGGTGGCGACCAGGCACTTGAGCCGGCCGGCCAGCAGGTCCTGCTCGAGCGCGAGGCGCTCGGTGGCCTCGGTCTGCCCGGAGTACGCCGCGACGGCGTGGCCGCGCGAGCGGAGGTGCTCGGCGATCTCCTGGGTGGCGGCGACCGTGAGCGTGTAGACGATCCCCGACCCGGGCAGCTCGTCGAGGTGGTCGGCCAGCCACGCCAGCCGGTGCTCGGGACGCTCGAGCTCGACGACGCCGAGGTGCAGCGACTCCCGGTCGAGCGTGCCGCGGAGCACGAGCACGTCGTGGCCGAGCTGCTCGGCGACGTCGTGGGTGACCCGGCTGTTGGCGGTCGCGGTGGTGGCCAGCACCGGGATGCCCTCGGGCAGCGTGGCCAGCATCTGGCGGATCCGGCGGTAGTCGGGCCGGAAGTCGTGGCCCCAGTCGGAGATGCAGTGGGCCTCGTCGACCACCAGCAGCCCGACGGTCTCGGTCAGCTGGGGCAGCACCTGCTCGCGGAAGGAGGGGTTGTTGAGCCGCTCGGGGCTGACCAGCAGCACGTCGACCTCGCCCGCGTCGACGCGGGCCCGCACCGACTCCCAGTCCTCGAGGTTGGTGGAGTTGATGGTCGCCGCGCGGATGCCGGCGCGCTGGGCGGCCTCGATCTGGTTGCGCATCAGGGCCAGCAGGGGCGAGATGATCACCGTCGGGCCGGCGCCGAGCTCGCGCAGCAGGGCGGTGGCCACGAAGTAGACCGCCGACTTGCCCCAGCCGGTGCGCTGCACCACCAGGGAGCGCCGCTGGTGGACCACGAGCGCCTCGATCGCCGCCCACTGGTCGTCGTGGAGGGTCGCGTCGTCGGAGCCGACGAGGGCGCGCAGGTGACGTTCGGCCTCGTCGCGGGTGTCCATGCCCCTGAGTGTGTCAACCGGGTCCGACAGCCGCCCGGCGGCGTCCACAGGGGCGCCCGCGAGCCCTCTCAGGAGGCGTCGGCCCGGTCCGCCCGGCGGGCCACGACGGCCCCGGTGTTGGTGGCCAGCGCGACCAGCGAGGGGGAGAGCGCCACGGCGTACGGCCAGAAGGTGGTGCTGACGCCGTCGGTGGGCAGCGGGGTAGACGTGCGCCGTCCGGTGCGCAGGTCGAGCACGTGCAGCGCGTCGGTGCCCGCGACCAGGACGTGGTCGTCGTCGAGCAGCGGCACCGCGGCCAGCTCGGAGCCGTAGGGCAGGAACTGCGGGGTCGCGGGCACGCTGAAGGCCCAGAGCCGCCGTCCGTCCGTCGTGTCGTACGCCGACCAGCGGGTGCCCGCGCGCACCAGCACCCGCCCCGCGCGCACCGTCGCGTCGTACGCCGTCCCGCGGGCGGGCACGACCGACCAGGCCTCCCGTCCGTCGGTGTCGAGGGCCACGAGCCGCCCCTCGGCGTCCCCGGCGTCCCACCGTGTCAGCACCGCCCGGTCCTGCGTGGTGCCCACCACCGAGACCCCGGCGCCGGCGGGCAGGTCGTCGGTCCACCGGGCCTGACCGGTGTCGGCGTCGAGCAGCGCCAGCGCGGGCCCGGCCTCGCGGCGCTCCAGTGCCGCCGGGTCGAGCAGGTCGGTCAGCGGGCTGCCACCGACCAGCAGGCCGCCGTCGAGGGAGCCCAGGAAGTCGGTGCCGGTCAGCGTGGTCTCCCGCTCCCAGCCGGGTCCGTCGGGGCCGAGCCGGGTCAGCAGGTCGCCGGCCAGCACCGCCACCCCGTCGTCGAGCAGCTGCGTGGAGACCGCCGCCTCCCGCGACAGCGCCTCGCCGCCGAGACGGGCGCACCAGCGCCGCTCGCCGCTGTCGGCGTCGAGCACCACGACGTCGGGGGCGTGCTGCGTCGGCAGGGTGAGGACGACGTAGCGGGAGTCGTCGGCGTCGTACGTCGACCGCTGGGTGCTGACCGCCACGCTCCACCGCGGCTCGAGCGTCCGGTCGTCGAGCATCGTGAAGTCGGGGTCGTCGCGGGTGCGGACGCCGATGCCCTGGCCGTAGCCGCCGACCTGCGCCCACTGCTGGTAGTCGTAGCCGACCGCGCCGAGCACCTCCCCGACGGGCCCGCCGTCCTCCTGGAGCACCTCGACCAGCCGGTCGCGCCGCTCGTCGGGGTCGGCCGCGCGGGCCTCGGCGTCGAGGAAGGGGCTGGCGGAGTCGGCCGCGGCGTACGACGTGACCTCGGCGCCGCACCCGGGAGCGGCCTCGCGCCGGGTCAGCCAGGTGCCGACCCCCGCCGCGACGACCGCGACGACCAGCGCCACCACCAGCCATCTCCCGCGCACGCCGGTCAGCGTAGGCGCGGGCTCACCCCCGGCGCCGCCGGATCTCCTCGTTGACGGCGGGGACGACCTCGTGCATGTCGCCCACCACGGCGTACGTCGCCTTGGTCATCATCGGCGCGTCGGCGTCGGTGTTGACGGCGAGGATCACCTTGGAGCTGGCGCAGCCGGCCCAGTGCTGGATCGCGCCGGAGATGCCGCAGGGGATGTAGACCTCCGGGGAGATCCGGCTGCCGGTCTGGCCGACCTGCTCGTGGTGGGGCCGCCAGCCGAGCGAGGTGACCACGCGGGAGACCCCGAGCTGGCCGCCGAGCAGCTCGGCGAGCTCGAGCGCGTCGCCGAAGCCCTCCGGCCCGCCGGCGCCGCGCCCGGCGCCGACGACGACGCGGGCCGACTTCAGGTTGCCGGCCGCCTCGGTGTCGACGGGCTGGACCGAGACCGCCTGGACGGTCAGGTCGCCGGGCTCGAGGGCGACGGCGAGCGGGGTGAGCGTGGCCGGTCCGGCGGTCTCGGCGGGCGTGGCCTCGACCGCGTGGCCGGCGACGCTGAAGACGGCCGGGCGCGAGCCGAGCCGCACCTCCTCCAGCGCCGCGCCGCCGACGACCTGGCGGGTGACGGTGAAGGGGGAGAGGCCCTCGAAGGCGACGACGTTGGCGGCCATCGCGACGTCGAGCTCGGTGGCCACGCGCGCCATCACGTCGTTGCCGCGGTTGGTTCCGCCGCCCATCAGCACGACCGCCCGGGTCTGCTCGCGCGCCGCGAGCACCGCCCGGGCGTGGGCGGCACCGGAGAAGACGTCGAACTCGCCCGTGTCGGCGTGCAGCACCGTGCGCACCCCGGCCTCGGCGAGCTCCTTGGGCCCGGCGTCGCCCAGCGGTCCGCAGACCACGGCGTCGACGGGGATGCCCCCGCCGGCGGCGGCCAGGGTGCGGGCGAAGGCGACGGCCTCCAGGGAGACCTCCGCGACGACGCCGCGCACCGTCTCGACGTAGACCACGATCATCGGGCCACCCCCAGCTGCTGCAGCAGGTCGACGACGGCGGGCGCCGCCTCGGGTCCCTCGCCGAGCAGGGTCGAGGTCGACGACTGCGGGGCGGGCACGCGCAGCCGCACCCGGCCGCTGCCCACGGGCTCGGCGCTGAGGGCACGCTCCTCGACGGGGATCTTCTTGGCCTTCATCCGGCCGGTGATGGTGGGGTAGCGCGGCTCGACGCCGCCCTCCAGGACCGTCACCACCGCGGGCGTGGGCACCCGGTAGGTCTCGCGCCCCTCGGCCACGTCGCTGACCAGCGTCGCCCGGTCGCCGTCGAGGGTGACGGTCTGCACCCCGGTGACGACGGGCCGGTCGAGCAGCCGGGCCAGCCGGATGCCGACCTGGAAGTCGCCGGAGTCGGCGGCGTCGTTGCCCAGCAGCACCAGGTCGTACGACGCTCCGCGCGACGCCTCGTGGTCGGCCACCACCGCGGCGACCTCCCGTGCCACGTCGGCCGGACCGAGGGTGACCGGGTCGGCCTCGACGAGCACCGCCGCCGCGCAGCCGACGCCCAGCGCCGTGCGCAGCTGCTCGACCGCGTCGGCCGAGCCGACCGTCAGCACCGTCGCCGACCCGCCGGTCGCGGCCGCGAGCTGCACGGCCGTCTCGACCGCGCACAGGTCGTGGTTGGACAGGGTGTGGCCGACGTAGCGGGCGTCGGCGGACTGTGCGTCGTCGCTGAGCAGCACCTCGCCGGAGAAGTCCGGGACGCGCTTGACGCAGACCAGCACGTCGGCCATCAGCGCAGCCGCTCGTTGTCGGGGTCGAGCAGCGGCGTCGCGTCCACCGAGCCGACCGTGACCGGGTAGAGCTCCTCCATGTAGGACACGGCGAGCCGGTTGCCGATCGTGGCCTCCTCGGGCGGCAGGAACGCCAGCAGCACGTGCTTGCCCAGGGAGGGGGCCGACCCGGCGCTGGTGACGTAGGAGTGGTGGCCGTGGCCGTCGGTGAGCAGCTGCCCGTCGGTGGTCAGGATCGGCTCGCCGCCGAGCATGTAGCGCTTCACGCCGCTGGCCGAGGTGTGGTCGTCGACGGTCAGCGTGCACAGCACCGCGGCCGGCGCCGCCTCCCGCTGGGCGAGGTAGGCCTCCCGGCCGAGGAAGTCGGCCGCCTTGACCTTGGGCCGCTGCATCCCGGTCTCCACGATGGTCCGCTCCGCGTCGAGCTCGGCGCCGAAGGCGCGGTAGCCCTTCTCGAGGCGGCCGGTGGTGCCGTAGACGCCGATCCCCACCGGCCGCACGCCGTGCTCACGTCCGGCCGTGAGCAGCGCGTCCCACAGCGAGGCCGCCGCCGAGAACGGCACGTAGAGCTCCCAGCCGAGGTCGCCGACGTAGGAGATCCGCGAGGCCAGGACCGGGGCGTCGACGCCCTTGACGTCGATCTCGCGCGAGGTCAGGAAGCCGAAGCCGCCGTCGCTGAGGTCGTCGGAGGAGAGCGAGGCGAGCACCTCGCGGGCCTTCGGGCCCCAGATGCCGATCGTGGAGACCTCCTCGGTGACGTCGGCCAGCTCGGCGCCGTCGACGAGGCGGTCGGTGAAGTGCTTGCGGTCGGCCATGCCGTGGGCGCCACCGGTGACGACGCGGAAGCGGTCCTCGCCGAGACGCATCACGGTCAGGTCGGAGAGGAACCCGCCCTTGGCGTCGAGCACCGGCGTGTAGACGACCTTGCCGACCGCGACGTCGCACTGGGCGACGCAGGTGCGCTGCACCGAGGCGAGCGCGCCCGGACCGGTGATGTCGAAGATCGAGAACGCGGTCAGGTCGACGACGCCGGCGTGCTCGCGCATCGCGAGGTGCTCGGCGTTGATGATCGGGCTCCACCAGCGGCTGTCCCACTCGTGCTCGCGGGGCATCACCCGGTCGCCGTACGTCTCCAGCAGGTCGGCGTTGGAGTCGTACCAGAACGGCCGCTCCCAGCCGACGGTCTCGTGGAAGACGGCGCCGAGCGCCTTCTGCGAGTCGGCCATCGGGGAGTAGCGGACCTCGCGGTCCGAGCCCCACTGCTCGCCGGGGTGGACGATCCCGTAGGTCTTGTTGAACGCCTCGCTGGTGCGCGCCCGGACGTGCTCGCGGGTGGTCTCGTGGGGGTGGAAGCGGGCGATGTCGCTGTGGTGCAGGTCGATCTCGGAGTGGCCGTGGGTCATCCACTCCGCCACCGCGCGTCCGACGCCCGGACCCTCCTTGATCCAGACCGCGGCCGAGACCCACAGGCCCTTGACCTCGCTCTCGCCCAGGATGGGGTTGCCGTCGGCGGTCAGCGAGAGCAGGCCGTTGATGGCGTAGCGGATCTCCGCGCCCTCGGCGCCGAGCAGCTCCGGCATCAGCTCCAGGGCCTCCTCGAGCTGCTGGTCGAAGTCGTCCTCGGTGAACGGCATCTCGGTCGGGCTGAGCCGGGCCTGCTCGATCGAGGGGATCTCCTCGGGCTCGTGCAGGATCGGCCGATGGGCGTAGGAGCCGACCTCCATGTCGGCACCGTGCTGGCGCTCGTAGCAGAAGGTGTCCATGTCCCGGATGATCGGGAACGAGATCTCGCCGTCGGTCTCCGCCAGCTGCGGGCACGGGCCGACCGAGATCATCTGGTGCACCGCCGGGGTCAGCGCGATCCGCACGCCGGCCATGTCGCCGAGCTTGGGGCTCCAGACGCCGGCGGCGATCACGACGTACGACGCCTCGATGGTGCCCTGGTCGGTGACGACGCTCCGGATGCGCCGTCCGTGCTCGCCGTCCTCGACGACCAGGTCCTCGACCTCGGCCCCCGCGACGACGGTGAGCTCGCCGGTGGCCAGCGCCTGCTCGCGCATGATCGTGCCGGCGCGGAGGCTGTCGACGACGCCGACGGTGGGCGTCCAGAACGCGCCGATGATCTGGTCGGGGTCGAGGAACGGCACCTTCTCGACGACCTGCGCCGGGGTGACCAGCTCGGAGTCGATGCCCCACGCCTTGGCGCTGGACATCCGGCGCCGCAGCTCCTCCATGCGCTCCTCGGTGCGAGCGACCTCGAAGCCGCCGGACTGGGTGAAGACGCCCATCTCCTGGTACTGCCGGACCGAGTCCATGGTCAGGTCCGTGATCTCCCGGGAGTGGTCCACCGGGAAGATGAAGTTGGACGCGTGACCGGTCGAGCCGCCCGGGTTGGGCAGGGCTCCCTTGTCGAGCTGGACGACGTCCTTCCACCCCAGGCGGGTGAGGTGGTGGACCAGGCTGTTGCCGACGATGCCGGCGCCGATCACGACGACGTTGGCGGTGCTGGGGACGGTGGCCACGGGCCCTCCCGGAGTTCGAGTCTGAGTTGCGTCATGTGCAACGCGGTGCGCTATGCGGAACGCGACTCCATCGTCACCCCGGTGGTTCGGGGGTGTCAAGCACCGCGGCGGGCCGCTCGAGCACGATCTCGAGCCCGTCCTCCTCGTCCCACTGCTCACCGGTCTCGACGAAGCCGTGGGCCTCGACGAGGGCGCGCGAGACGTGGTTGTCGGGGCTGACGGTGGCGCGCACCACCCGCACGTCCGGGTGGGCGGCGGCCACGGCGAGGAGGGTCTGCAGCGCGTGCCGGGCGTGCCCCCGGCGGCGGTGCGCGGGGTCGGTGCGGTAGCCCACCTCGACCATCCCGGCGTCGTCGGGCGGGCCGTGGAAGCCGGCCACGCCGACCGGCACCGCGACGCCCGGCACCACGACAAGCCGGGTCACCCACGCCGCGTCGTCGGGCCGGGCCGTCACCTGACGGCTGCGCAGTCCCCACAGGGGCCGCAGCCCGGGGTCGGCGACGTAGCCGCCCACGACGGGGTCCGCCGCTCCCGCCGCGCCCCGGGCGAGCGCGTGCAGGAGCGGCGCCGGCACCTGCACCAGCCGCAGCCGCGACCGGGTCGGGTCCGGGTGCGGCCACGGCTCGGAGGTGATGCTCACCCGGACCCGCCCGGCGTCAGCCGAGCCAGGCCTCGACCTTGTCGGGGTTCTCCTCGATCCACTTCTGGGCCGCCGCCTCGGGCTCCATCTTGTCCTTGGCGATGTACTTCGCGACCTCGTTCTGGTCGTCGTTGGTCCACTCGAAGTTCTTCACCAGGTCGACGGCGGGGCCGCCCTCCTCCACCCACGAGGTGGAGGCGACCTTCTTGAGCGTGGTCACGGGGTAGTCGCAGGCGACCTCGGCGGGGTCGTCCTGGCACCCGTCCTCGTAGTCGGGCAGCTCGACCTTCTTCAGCGGTACCTCGGCGAAGAGCCACTGCGGCTCGTAGAAGTAGCCGATCAGGAACTCCTTGTCCTTCTCGGCCTTCTCGAACGCCTCGATGCTGGCGGCCTCGGAGCCGGAGAAGACGACCTTGAAGTCCAGGTCCAGGTTGCTGACGATGGCCTCGTCGAACTGGACGTAGGACGGGTCGGCGCCGAGGAACTGGCCCTTGCCGCCGGACTCGGAGGTCTTGAACTGCTGGGCGTACTTGTCGAGGTTCTCGTGGTCGAGGATGTCGGGGTACTTCTCGGCGAGCCACGGCGGGACGTACCAGCCGATGATCCCCTCGTTGCCGGTCGGGCCGAGGTCCTGGGCGCTGCCGTCGCCCTCGCCCTCGAAGAACTTCTTCTCCAGGTCGGGGTGGCCCCAGTCCTCGATGACGAGGTCGACCTCCCCGGTGCCGAAGCCCTGCCAGGAGACGTCCTCCTTGAGGTCCTTGTAGTTCACGGTGCAGCCGAACTTCTCCTTGGCCAGCGTGCCGACGACGTAGGCGTCGGCCTGGTAGCCGACCCACGGGTTGACGGCCATGTTGAGCTCGCCGCAGTCGCCCGAGGCGGCGGCGTTCTCCTTGTTCTCGCTGGTCTGCTCGTCGATCGAGCTGCTGCCGCAGGCGGAGAGGGCCAGGGTGGCGCACGCCGCTGCGGCGGCGAGCCTCCCGGACCGCTTCAGGCTCGTCCTCATCGTGGTCTCCAGGTGTGTGCGGTGGTGCGGTGGATGGGGGTGGTTCCGGTGGTGCCGGGGTGGAGCTGGGGTTGGAGCGGGGATGGTGCTGCGGCGTACGGCGCCGCGCCGGGTCGGGGGTCGGGGGTCGGTCAGGTCCGGGTCGGTGAGAGCCGGCGCGGCAGCGTGAAGCGGCTCCGTGCGTCGACGCGGCCGCCGGTGCGGTCGGCGGCCGCCCGGGCCACCCGGTCGAGCATCAGCCCGAGCAGCACGATGGTGATGCCCGCGGCCGCGCCGAGCCCCCACTCCTCGCTGCGCGAGAAGCCGAGCACGACGTCGTAGCCCAGCGCCTGGGCGCCGACCAGGCCACCGATCACGATCATGGCCAGCACGTAGAGCAGCCCCTGGTTGGCGGCCAGGGCGAGCGAGCCGCGGGCCATGGGCAGCTGCACCTGGGTGATCTCCTGCCACGACGTGGTGCCGGTCGAGCGCGAGGCCTCCAGTGTCGTCTCGGGCACGGCGCGGACGCCGTCGGCGACGAGCTTGATGGCCGCGGGTGCGGCGTAGACGATGGCGGCCGCGATGGCCGCGAACCGCCCGAAGCCGAAGAGCGCCAGGACCGGGATCAGGTAGCAGAAGGCCGGGATGGTCTGGCCGGCGTCGAGCAGCGGCCGCAGCAGCAGGTCGACCCGGCGGCTGCGGGCCATCCACACGCCGAGGACCAGGGCGATCACCATGACCAGGACGGTCGCGACCAGCACCATCGTCAGGGTCAGCATGGTGCTGTGCCACAGGCCGAGGAGCAGGATGCCGGTGCCGAAGACCACCGTGGGCACGACGGCCCGCAGGCCGCCCAGCGCGGCGGAGACCAGCACGAGGGCGCTCGCCGCGAGCCACCACGGCGACTCGGCGAGCAGCGACTGCATCGGGTTGAGCAGGCCGTAGGAGATCGCGTTGCGCAGCGCCTCGCCGGCGCCGCCCAGCACCCCCACGACCGCGTCCGTGGCCGAGTCGAGGGTGTCGGCCAGGTCGCGGCCCAGGGAGGTCTCGGGCCAGGCCGCGAGCGGGAGGTAGGTGCGGGAGAGGTAGACGCAGACCAGGACGACGACGCCGCCGACGCCGAGCACCACCGTGCGGGCGCGTCCGCGCAGCCCCCGGCCCCGCGCGGCCAGCTCGGCCCGCTCGCTGGCGGCCGTGGTGGCGCGGTCGAGCATGATCGCGGTCAGCACGATCAGCAGCCCGGGCACCAGGGAGGCGCCCACGTCGTTGCGGATCAGCGCCGACAGCACCGGCTCGCCGAGCCCCGGCCCGTCGACGTACGACGCGATGATGGCCATCGACAGGGCCGCCATCGTGCTCTGGTTGAGGCCGACCACGATGGTCGTGCGGGCCAGGGGCAGCTGCACCTTGCGGAGTCGCTGCCAGCTCGTCTGCCCGGTCGAGTCGGTGGCCTCGATGGCCGAGGTCGAGACGGCGCTGATGCCGTAGCCGCCGATGCGGATGAGCGGCGGCAGCGCGTAGACCAGGGTGCACACGATCGCGCTCGAGACGCCGATGCCGAAGAAGAGCACCACCGGCAGCAGGTAGACGAAGGTCGGCATGGTCTGCATCGCGTCGAGGACCGGCGTGATCACGGCCCGGGCGCGTCGGCTGGTGCCGACGGCGACGGCGAGCGGCATCCCGATCACGACGACCGCGGCGACGGACAGGCCGGTGACGAGCAGCAGGTCGATGCCCTGCTCCCAGTAGCCGAGGACGCCGTAGGACACGAAGGTGACCGCGACCAGCACCGCGATGCGCAGGTTGGCCACGGCCGTCCCGGCCCAGGTCGCGAGGGCGACCACGCCGAGCCAGCCGATCTGGGGCACCGGACGCGGGAAGGCCGGGAGCGAGAACACCTGCTGGAGCTCGCCGAACAGCGTGCGGATCCCCTCGCCGACGGCTCCGGTGAAGGCGACGAGCGCGTTGGTGTCGCGGCTCGCGATGACGCCGTCGCGGAACTCGCCCAGCCAGCGCATCACGTCGGTGCGCTCGCGGCCCGCGAGCTGGAGCGTGTCCTGCCCGCGCACGACGAGCCACAGCAGCACCCAGCCGACGACGACCGCGACGACCAGCACCCAGCGCGACGGACCGCTGCGCGCCTCCGGCTCGGGAGACGCCGCGGGGGTCGTGTCGACCGCCGGGGTCGTGGTGTCGGTGGCCGTGCTCATCGGCGCTCGCCCGACCCCTGTCGGGCCGAGGGCGGGGCCTGCTCGGCGACCACGACCCGCAGGATGGCGTCGTCGTCGACGATGCCCACCAGCTCGCCGTCGTCGACGACGCGCACCGGGTGGTCGGAGGCCAGCGCCGCCTGGGCGGCCTCGCGCACGATGGTCGAGGAGCTCATCACCGGGCCCTCGGAGGAGTCGTCGGGGCGCGGGGGCCGCATCACCCACTTCAGCGTCAGCACGTGGGAGCGGGGGACGTCGGAGGTGAAGTCGGCGACGTAGTCGTCGGCCGGGGCGCCCACCACCTCGTCGGGCGTGCCGACCTGCACCACCTCGCCGTCGCGCAGGATCATGATCCGGTCGCCGAGCTTGAGCGCCTCGGCGAGGTCGTGGGTGATGAAGACCATCGTCTTGCCGACCTCGCGGTGCAGCCGGATGACCTCGTTCTGCATGTCACGACGGATCAGCGGGTCGAGCGCGGAGAACGGCTCGTCGAAGAGCAGCATCGACGGGTCGCCGGCCAGCGCCCGCGCCAGGCCGACGCGCTGCTGCATGCCGCCGGAGAGCTGGTCGGGGTAGCTGGTCTCGTAGCCCGAGAGACCCACTAGGTCGACGACCTCGCCGGCCTTGGCGCGCCGCTCCTTCTTGCTCATCCCGCGGACCTCGAGGCCGTAGGCGACGTTGTCGATGACCTGCTTGTGGGGCAGCAGCCCGAAGTGCTGGAACACCATCGAGACCTGGTGGCGGCGCAGCTCGCGCAGCTGGGACTCCGAGCAGCTGGTCACCTCGTCGTCGCCGATCCGCACGGTGCCGTGGGTGGGCTCGATCAGCCGGGTCAGGCAGCGCACCAACGTGGACTTGCCCGAGCCGGAGAGGCCCATCACCACGAACACCTCGCCCGGCGCGACGTCGAAGGAGACGTCCTTGACGCCCACCACGCAGCCGGTCTTGGCCTTGAGGTCGGCGCGCGAGAGCTCGGCGTCCGGCGTGCCGATGATCCTGTCGGCCTTGGGGCCGAAGATCTTCCACAGGTCACGGACCTCGAGGCCGGCCCCGCCGGTGCGGCCGGTGGCGTCGGGGGTGGGCCGGGCGTCGGTGGCGGTCATGGCGTGTCCTCAGCTGTCGCGGGGATGGGCGCCAGGTCGTCCTGGCGGGCGGCGCCGGGGTGCTGGTGCGGGTGGATCGAGCGGCCGTACGCCGCGGCGACGCGCGGCGGCACCGGCTCGCTGTCGTTGCGGGGGTCACCGGGAGGGTGGAGCGGGGAGCCGCCGCGGTGGCGGTAGTACGGCGTGTCCGTCGGCGCGAGCGGGGTGTTGCCCAGGACCAGGTCGGCCGCCTTCTCGGCGACCATCATCACCGGGGCGTAGATGTTGCCGTTGGTGACGTAGGGGAACACGCTGGCGTCCACCACCCGGAGCCCCTCGACCCCGTGGACCCGCAGCGAGTCGGGGTGGGTGACCGAGCCCGCGTCGAGACCCATCTTGGCCGTGCAGGACGGGTGCAGCGCGGTCTCGGCGTCCCGACGCACCCAGTCGAGGATCTCCTCGTCGGTCTCCACATCCGCCCCGGGCGACAGCTCACCGCCGTCGAACGGCGCGAACGCCGGCTGGCCCAGGATCTCGCGGGCGACCCGGACGGCCTCGACCCACTCCCGGCGGTCGTTGGGCGTGGTGAGGTAGTTGAACTGCATCCTCGGCTTGCGCCGCGGGTCGGTGCTGTCGATGCGGACCCAGCCGCGGGTGTCGGCATACATCGGGCCCACGTGGACCTGGTAGCCGTGGGCGTAGCGGTCCTGCCCGGCCGGGGGCGACCCGTCGTAGCGGATCGCGATGGGCAGGAAGTGGAACATCAGGTTGGGCCAGTCGACGTCGTCGTTGCTGCGGGCGAAGCCCCCGCCCTCGAAGTGGTTGGACGCGGCGGTGCCGGTGCGCCGGACCAGCCACTCCAGCCCGACCAGCGGCCGGTTGCGCCACTTCAGTCCCTCCACGATGGAGACCGGCTGGAGCGAGGCGTGCTGGACGTAGACCTCGAGGTGGTCCTGGAGGTTCTCGCCCACGCCGGGCAGGTCGTGGACCACCTCGACGCCCAGGGGCCGCAGGTGGTCGGGGTCGCCCACGCCGGAGAGCTGGAGCAGCTGGGGCGTGCCGATGGCGCCGCCGCACAGCAGCACCTCGCCCGCGGCGGCGTGGCGCCGGGCGCGGCCGCCGCGCAGGTAGTCGACGCCGACGGCCCGCGTGCCCTCGAAGCGCACCCGGGTCGCCTGGGCGAAGGTCTCGACGGTGAGGTTGGGCCGGTGCATCACGGGGTGGAGGTAGGCCCGGGCGGCCGACATCCGCACGCCCCGGACGATGTTGCGGTCGAAGCGCCCGAACCCCTCCTGGCGGTAGCCGTTGACGTCGTCCGAGCGCGGGTAGCCCGCCTGCTGGGCAGCCTCGAAGAAGGCGCTGAACAGCGGGTTGGTCGCCGGGCTGCGCTCGAGGACGAGCGGGCCGGACCCGCCGCGCCAGGCGTCGGCGCCGACCTGTCCGTCGGGCAGCACGAGCGACTCCATGCGTCGGAAGTAGGGCAGGCAGTGGCGGTAGTCCCAGCGCTCCAGGCCGGGGTCAGCGGCCCAGCGCTCGTAGTCCATCGGGTTGCCGCGCTGGAAGATCATCCCGTTGATCGAGCTCGAGCCCCCGAGCACCTTGCCGCGGGCGTGGTAGACCCGGCGGCCGCCCATGCCCGGCTCCGGCTCGGACTCGTAGCGCCAGTCGTAGAGCGGGTTGCCGATCGGGAACGGCAGCGCCGCCGGCGCGTGGATCAGCGGGTCGAACCGGTCGGTGCGGCCCGCCTCCAGCACGAGCACGGTGGTGGAGGGGTCGGCGCTGAGCCGGTTGGCCAGGGCGCACCCCGCCGAGCCGCCCCCGACGATGACGAAGTCGTAGCGGTCGCGGCGGCTCACGACGCGCTCCCGTCGGCGAACCAGTCCGATCGCGCCGGCGCGATGTTGTGCCAGACGTGCTTGACCTCCTGGTACTCCGCCAGGCCGTGCTCGCCGAGCTCGCGTCCGATGCCCGACTGCTTGTAGCCGCCCCACTCGGCCTGGGCGACGTAGGGGTGGTAGTCGTTGATCCACACCGTGCCCATCCGCAGCCGGGCCGCCACCCGCTGGCCCCGGCCCGCGTCGCGGGTCCACACCGCGCCGGCCAGGCCGTAGATCGAGTCGTTGGCGATGCGGACCGCCTCGTCCTCGCCGCTGAAGGTCTCCACGGTCAGCACCGGCCCGAACGACTCGTCCTGGGCCACGCTCATCGAGGAGTGCACGTCCCCCAGCACGGTCGGGGCGAAGAAGAACCCCTGGGCCAGGTCGCCGTCGGTCACCCGGTGGCCGCCGACGAGGACGGTGGCGCCCTCGGCCACCCCGGCCTCGACGTAGGCCGTGACCTTGTCGAGGTGCGCCTGCGAGATCAGGGCCCCGGTCTCGGCGTGCTCGTCGAAGGGGCCGCCGAGCCGGATGGCGGCGGCGCGGCGCACGAGCTCGGCGGTGAAGTCCTGGGCGACCGCGTCCTCGACGAGCAGCCGGGCGCCGGCGGAGCAGACCTGGCCGGAGTGCAGGAACACCGCGGTCAGCGCCATGTCGAGCGCGACCTCGAGGTCGGCGTCGGCGAAGACGATGTTGGGGTTCTTGCCGCCGAGCTCGAGGGCGACCTTCTTCACCGTGCGCGAGGCCGCGGCCATGATGCGCTTGCCGGTCTCCAGGCCGCCGGTGAAGGAGACGAGGTCGACGCGGGGGTCCTCGCTCAGCAGCGCGCCGGCGTGGGGCCCGTCGCCGAGGACGAGGTTGCCGACGCCCGGGGGCAGCCCGGCCTCGTCGAGCAGGCGCAGCAGGTGGATCGCCGTGCTGGGCGAGAGCTCGCTGGGCTTGATCACGAAGGTGCAGCCGGCGGCGAGCGCGGGTGCGACCTTCCACGAGACCTGGAGCAGCGGGTAGTTCCACGGCGTGATCAGGCCGCAGACCCCGACCGGCTCGGTGACGACGCGGCTGACGACGCCGGGGTTGCCGGTGTCGACGACCCGCCCGGCGCCCGCGTCGGCGACGTGGCCGAAGTGGCGGAAGACGCTGGTGACGTCGTCGATGTCGAGCTCGCTCTCGGCGAGCCGCTTGCCGGTGTCGAGGGATTCCGCGCGCGCGAGCTCGGCCCGGTCGCGCTGGAGCAGGTCGGCCACGCGGAGCAGCAGGTCGCCGCGCTCGCGGGCGCTGGTGCCGGGCCAGGTGCCCTCGTCGAACGCGGCACGGGCCGCGGCCACGGCCGCCTCGGTGTCGACCTGCGTCGACTCGTCGACCTCAGCCACCAGCGCGCCGTCGGCGGGGCAGCGGATCTCGCGACGACCGCCGGCGCGCGCCGAGGTCCAGGCTCCGGCGATGAAGTTCTCGGGCATCTGCTCATCCGTCCTGGCCGTCGGCGCCTGCGGGGCGACCGAGCGGCGTCGTCGTGGACACCATCGGGTCGGGGAGGGTCCCCGTCAAGGTGCGGGGTGGTCGCGGTGCAGACCGAGCCGCCCCCGGCCCCGGCGCCCCACCGGGCGTCTCGCCGGGCGCTTCACCGGGCGCCCCAGCCGAGGCGGTGGGAGAGCTCGTCGGCCGCCTCGACCAGCAGCGGGAGCACGTGTGGCATCCGCTCGTCGGTCAGCCGGAAGGTCGGTCCCGAGACGCTCACCGAGCAGACGACGTCACCGTGGGCGTTGCGCACCGGCGCCGCGGCCGCGGCCAGGCCGACCTCGAGCTCGTCGACGGCGAGGGCGTAGCCCTGCTCGCGGACCAGCTCCAGCTCCTTGCGCAGCGCGGCCCGCGAGGTGATGGTCAGCCCGGTGTACGACGGCAGCCGGCCCAGCAGCTGCTTGAGCTCGTCGTCCTCGAGCCAGGCCATCAGCACCTTGCCGTTGCTGGTGGCGTGCAGCGGGATGTGCTGCCCCACCCAGTTGTGCGGCTGCAGCGCGCTCGGTCCGGCCACCTGGTCGAGGTAGAGCGCCGACCCGCCGCTGAGCGTGGCCAGGTTGACCGTCTCCCCGGTCGCGGTGGCCAGCTGCTTGCACAGCGGCCGGGCCTCCTGCACCACGTCGAGCCGGGCGCTGGTGGCCCCGGCGAGACGGAGCAGGCCGACCCCGAGGCGGTACTTGCCCCGGCCCTCGACCTGCTCGACCAGCCCGTGCTGCTCCAGCGTGGCCACCAGCCGGAAGGCGGTGCTCTTGTGCACCGCGAGGGCCGCGGCGACCTCGGTCACCCCCGACTCGCCCGAGCGTGCCAGGATCTCGAGGATCCGCAGTGCCCGGTCGACGGACTGCACGCCCCCCGGGGCGGCCGGCAGCAGCTCCTCGTCCGATGCCGTGTTGCTCATGGCGCGAACCTAGACCTCATCGCGCAACTCCGCCAGGTGGGTGCGTGGGTGGTGGGGCGGGGCGACACAATGGCGCCCATGCTCGCCAAGTACGCCACCCGGTGCGCCGCCTGCCCGACCCGGATCGCGCCCGGCGAGGAGATCGTGCGCTCCGCCGACGGCTCCGCCTGGGTCCACGCCGCCTGTGCGGGCGCGGCCCCGACCGACAGCGACGCGCCTGCGAAGGCCCTGGCCAAGGCCCCCGCCAAGGCCCCGGCCGCGAAGGCCGCGAAGCGGACCGCGAAGCGCGTCCCGATGGTGCAGACGGCCGACGAGCCGGTGCCGGCCGGCACCACGGTCGCGTTCACCGACGGCGCGTGCCGGGGCAATCCCGGCCCCGGCGGCTGGGCGTGGGCGGTGCAGGACGGGCCGCAGGGATCGGGCCACGACCCGGCGACCACCAACCAGCGGATGGAGGTGCGGGCGGCCTACGAGGCGATCGTGGCGCTGCCGGGGCCGCTGGTGGTGGTTAGCGACTCGACGTACGTCGTGAACTGCTTCAAGAACGGGTGGTGGGTCGGCTGGCGCTCGCGCGGCTGGGTCAACTCGGCCAAGAAGCCGGTGGCCAACCGCGACCTGTGGGAGCCGCTGATCGACCTGGTCGAGGAGCGCGGCGACGTGTCGTTCCGCTGGGTCAAGGGCCACTCCGGACACCCGATGAACGACCTCGTCGACCGGCTGGCCGTCGAGGCGAGCCACCAGGCGGGCTGAGGCAGCCTGCGGCCGCGGGTCAGGGCCCGACCAGGCCGACCGCGACCCGCAGCAGCGGACCCGGGCCCGCTGTGGCGACGGGGTGGGGGACGGACCCGACGTCCGACCCGCCGGCAGCGCCGTCGTCCGCGAGCGGCAGCGTGAAGGAGAACCTCGAGCCGACGCCCGGCTCGCTCTCGGCCCAGATGCGGCCGCCGTTGGCCTCGACGATGCGGCGCGTGATGGAGAGCCCGAGACCGGTGCCGGACTGCTGCCGGGCGTCGTCGGGCTCGACCTGGTGGAAGCGGTCGAAGACGGCCTCGAGCTCGCCCGGGGGGATGCCCCGACCCGTGTCGGCGACCGAGACCAGCAGGGCCTCGCCCGTGCGGCGGGCGTCGACGGTGACGGTGCCGCCGGGCGGGGTGAACTTCAGGGCGTTGCCGACCAGGTTGACCAGCGCCTGGGTGATCCGGTCGCCGTCGCACACGACCCGGGCGGGGCAGGCGGCGATCCGGACCACGACGCCGGCGTCGCACGCCAGCACGCTCAGCGACCCGACGGCGTCGGCCAGCAGCGGGAGCAGGTCGTGCGGGGCGGGGTGGACGCCGAACTCGCCGCTCTCGAGACGCTCGAGGTCGATGATGTCGTCGACCAGTCGGGACAGCCGTTCGCTGCCTCGCGCGGCCATCTCCACCACCGGCCGGGCGGGGGCGGGCAGCTCGCCGGCATCGCCGTCGGCCAGCAGCTCGAGCGAGCCGCGGATGGCGGTGAGCGGGGTGCGCAGCTCGTGGCTGACGGCGGAGACGAACTCCTGCTTCATGGCGTCCAGGCGCCGGTGCTCGGCGGTGAGCTGCTCCAGCTCCTGGGTGCGGTCGGCGACGCGGCGCTCGAGGTCGCCGCGCAGCCGCAGGTTGGTGGTGGTCAGCAGCACCTGGCGCAGGCCGGTGATCCCGAGGACGAGCGCGACCAGGACCGCCTGCGCGGTGTCGCTGACGCCGGCGACCACGGCGACGCCGAGCGCGGCGAAGGCGGCGAGGTCGGGCAGCAGCGGGGCGACCGGCCCGGTGAGGTGGGGCAGCAGCCGGCGGACGCGGGTCTCGAGCGTCGCGGCGGCCAGCGCGGAGCCGGCGAGCAGGAGCGCGGCCACGACGTACCCCAGCAGGTAGGCGTCGCCCAGCTGCTCGTCGCGCACGCTGCTCAGCGCGAAGCCCAGGTCGGCGACCGCGAAGACGGCGAAGGTGGAGGCGATCAGCACGACGTCGACGCGCAGCCGTCCGGCCGTGCGGAGCAGCAGCACGACCAGCAGCGACATGATGACGACGTCCATCACGGGGTAGACCAGGAACACGAAGGCGCGGGTGCCGGTCAGGGTCCGCGCCACCTCGCTCAGGCCGAGCGCCATGCTGAGCAGCAGCGTCGAGGAGGCCACCACCAGGCCGTCGAGCAGCGCCGGTCGCCAGGCGCGCCGCAGGCCGCTCGCCATCGGGTAGCGCAGCAGTGCGACGCCCGCGGGCACGACCGCGGCGAGGTAGAGCGCGTCGGACCAGGACAGCGAGCGGGTGCCGTCGGAGCCGCCGTCGGCGAGCCAGTACGACGCCGCCACGGTGTTGAGCAGGATCATCAGCGCAAACAGCAGCCAGGACAGTCGCATCGGGCCGGTGTTGCGCAGGGCGGCGTACGACGCGCAGACCGAGGCGAGCGCGGCGGCCAGGACGCCGACCGAGTCGCTGTTCACCGGGCCCCACGACTGCCCACCGAGGATGACGACGCACGACAGCACGAGCAGCGACCCGACGAGGGCCGCACCGAGCCGCAGCACGGCCCGGTCGAGGCCCGGGGACGCCCGGAGGCGCGGCGACGGCATGGAGGTACGTTCCCACCCCGAAGCGGATGAAACCTCTTAAATGCCCTGAATAGGACAGTCGCGCTAGCCCACCGGCCGGGCCGTCAGCGGAAGACCACCGTGCGGTGGCCGTCGAGGCGCACCCGCGACTCGCTGTGCCAGCGCACGGCCCGCGAGAGCACCGCGGCCTCGACGTCGCGACCGGCCGCGACCAGCTGGTCCTGGTCGTGGTTGTGGTCGACGCGGATGACGTCCTGCTCGATGATGGGGCCCTCGTCGAGGTCGGCGGTGACGTAGTGCGCGGTCGCGCCGATGAGCTTCACGCCGCGGTCGAAGGCCTGGTGGTAGGGCTTGGCGCCCTTGAAGCTCGGCAGGAACGAGTGGTGGATGTTGATCGCCTGGCCCGAGAGTCGGCGGCAGACGTCGTCGGAGAGCACCTGCATGTAGCGCGCCAGCACCACGAGGTGGATGTCGAGCTCCTCGTGCAGGGCCATCAGCTCGGCCTCGGCGTCGGCCTTGCTCGCCGCCGTGACCGGGATGTGGCGGAACTCCAGGCCGTGGGAGCGCACCAGCGGCTCGGCGTCGCGGTGGTTGGAGACCACCACCGGGATGTCCACGTGCAGCGACCCGGTCGAGTGCCGGAAGAGCAGGTCGTTGAGGCAGTGCAGGTGCTTGCTGACCATGATCAGGGTGCGGTACGGCGTCACCGCGTCCCACAGCTCGAAGGTCATCTCGAACGTCTCGGCCACCGCGGCGAAGTCCGTCCGCAGCTGCTCCACCGTCGGCCGGTCCCGGGGCGGCGTGGTCATCGCGAAGTCGATGCGCATGAAGAAGCGCCCGTTGAGCCGGTCGCCGAACTGCTGGCTCTCCACGATGTTGCCGCCGTGGCGCACCAGGAAGCCCGTGACCGCGTGCACGATGCCGGGCCGGTCGGGGCAGTCGAGCGCGAGCACGAAGTCGCCGGACGGTGGTCCGGCGTTGGTGGACGCAGGTGTGACCATCAGTCCCCGAGCTCCTTGCGACGGCGTACGACGAACTCTTCCATCTCCTCCCGGACGGCCTCGTCGAGGGGCGGCTGCTCGTAGGACTCCAGCCGGTCGGCGTAGATCTTCGAGGCGCGGGCCGCGGCGTCCAGCCCGCCGTTGCGCGACCACTTCTCGTAGTTCTCCGAGGAGGACAGCAGCGGCCGGTAGAAGCAGGTGCGGAACCGCTCCATGGTGTGCATCGCGCCCAGGAAGTGGCCGCCCGCGCCGACCTCCTCGTGGGCGCCGAACGCCAGCGAGGCCTCGTCGATCTCGAGCGGGGTGAACTCGGCGCGCATCATCTGCAGCAGCTCGACGTCGACGATGAACTTCTCGTAGCCCGCGACCAGGCCGCCCTCGAGCCAGCCGGCCGAGTGCATCACCCAGTTGGTGCCGGCCAGGAAGGTCGGCAGCAGCGTCATCAGCGCCTCGTAGCCGGCCTGCGCGTCCGGCACCTGCGAGGAGGTCAGCGTGCCGCCGGAGCGGAACGGCAGCCC
This sequence comes from Marmoricola sp. Leaf446, assembly GCF_001424755.1. GTDB lineage: Bacteria > Actinomycetota > Actinomycetes > Propionibacteriales > Nocardioidaceae > Marmoricola. Next base: position 97,872 of record NZ_LMRF01000005.1, on the reverse strand, counting down.
GAAGTGGCGTGCGATCTGACCGGTGCAGAGCAGGCCCATGCCCGACTCGGGCGTGCCGAAGGTGGGCGATCCCGACTGCATGTCGATGTTGGACAGGAACGACCCGAACACGACCGGGCAGCCCGGGCGGATGGTCTGCGCCAGCGCGATGCCGGTCAGCGCCTCGGCGATCTGCTGCACCAGCGCCGCCGGGATGGTCACCGGCGACATCGCGCCCATCAGGATGAACGGCGTGAGCACGACGGCCTGGTTGGCCTCGGCGTACTCGAAGAGCGAGTCGAGCATCCGGTCGTCCCACCGCAGCGGGGAGTTGCAGTTGATCAGCGAGATCAGCGCCGGGGTCTGCTCCATGCTGGCCCGGCCGGCCTCGCGGCCCGCCGACCCGCCGAGCAGGATCGAGGTCAGCTCGATGGTGTCGCGGGCGTTGGGGCCCGAGACGACGTTGCCCATGAACGGCTTGTCGGTCAGCGTGGCCAGCGCGTAGGTCATGTCGAGGTGGCGGCTGTCGAGCGGGGTGTCGTTGGGCTCGCAGATCACGCCGCCCGCGGAGTCGAGGACCGGGAAGACCTGGGCCAGCTTGGTGAAGTTGCGGAAGTCCTCCATCGTCGCGTCGCGGCGTACGTCGCCCTGCCGGACGAACGGCGGGCCGTAGACCGCGCCGAAGGCCATCGCGTCGCCGCCGACGTGGACGGTGTGCTCGGGGTTGCGGGCCTGCAGGTCGAACTCGCGGGGCGCCTTCGCGACCTGGGCCAGGATCCAGTCGGGGTCGAACTTCACGTTGTCGCCCTCGACCTGCTGGCCCTCGGCGGCGAGCAGGTCGAGCGCGCGCTGGCTCATGAACTCCACGCCCAGCTCCGAGACCAGCCGGCGCCAGCCCTTGTCGAGCGTGGCCATGGCGTCGGCGGAGAGCACCTCGTAGTGGGGCATCCGGTTGCGGAACATGCGGCTCCTCGAAGGCGGTGGCGGGGCTGGCAGGACTGGCGGGGGCGGATCGGGCGGACGGCGCCGAGACCGACGCGGGGTGGGTGCTTGACCGTGACGACACGGAAAACCTAGCCTCACCATGTGGTCAACGTGATCCACATCATGGGAATCCCGCGTGGGACAACCTTGGACCTAGCCGCGGAGGGCGGTCAAGCGTGACGGGCGACCGGAGTGGCGAGGGCACCAGCGGGACCCAGGCGGTCGACCGCGCCGCCGCCCTGCTGACGCGCATCGTCGAGGCCGACGGCCCGGTCACCTTCGGTGAGCTCACCGAGGAGTTCGGGCTGGCCCGCTCGACCACCTCCCGGCTGCTCGCCGCGCTGGAGCGCGGCCGCCTGGTCGAGCGCACCGGTCCCGGGGCCTACCGCGGCGGCCCGCTCTTCGTGCTCTACGCCGCCCGCCACGACCGCACCCAGCAGCTGGCCCGGCTCGCGCTGCCGATGCTCGAGCAGCTGGGCGAGGAGACCCGCGAGACCTCCCACCTGGCCGTGGCCAACGGTGGCCGGCTCGAGCACGTCGCCCAGGTCGACGGCACCTACCTGCTGGGCGCGGTGAACTGGAACGACGTCGAGGTGCCGCTCCACTGCTCGGCGCTCGGCAAGGTGCTGCTCGCCTGGAAGCAGGTCGAGCTGCCCGAGGGCCGTCTGGCCGCCCCGACCGACCAGACCATCACGCTGCGATCCGACCTCGAGTGGGACCTGGAGTGGGTGCGCGAGCACGGCTACGCCGTCACCCACGACGAGCTCGAGATCGGGCTCTCCGGCGTCGCCGCCCCTGTCTTCGGCCCCGACGACGACGTGGTCGCCGCGGTCGGTGTGTCCGGTCCCACGGCGCGGCTGGAGCAGCGCGCCGAGGAGGTCGGACAGCTCCTGGTCCACCACGCCCGGACGCTCTCGAGGCGGCTCCAGCCCGGCACCCCCACGGAAGGCGCGACATGACACCCGACGAGATCCTCAAGGGGCTCTACGACGAGACCCTGCTCGGCAACGGCCCGCGGGTCCTCGAGCTGACCCACGAGGCCCTGGCGATGGAGATGGAGCCCCAGTCGCTGCTCTTCGACGCCCTGATCCCGTCCCTGGAGGAGGTCGGCGCCCGCTTCGAGCGCGGCGACTACTTCGTCCCCGAGATGCTCATCGCCGGGCGCGCGATGGCCGGCGCGATGGAGGTGCTGCGGCCGCTGCTGGCCGAGACCGGCGTCGAGACCGTGGGCAAGTTCCTCATGGGCACCGTCAAGGGCGACGTCCACGACATCGGCAAGAACCTCGTCAACATCATGCTCGAGGGCGCCGGGTTCGAGGTGATCGACCTCGGCGTGCAGGTGGCGCCGGAGACCTTCATCGCCAAGATCCAGGAGCACCAGCCCGACATCGTCGGCTTCTCGGCGTTCCTCACCACGACGATGCCGATGTTCAAGGCCAACATCAACGCGCTCCAGAAGGCCGGCATGCGCGACGACGTGATCGTGATGGTGGGCGGCGCGCCGGTCACCCAGGAGTACGCCGACGCGGTCGGTGCCGACGGCTACGCCGCTGACGCCTCGGGCTGCGTGCGCAAGGCCAAGTCCCTGCTCCAGGAGAAGCGCTCAAAGGTGCTCGCCTGATGTCGGGCGAGCTGGCAGCCCCGCTGCACACCACCATCCGTTCGGCCACGCGCGAGTTCGTGATCGGCAGCGACCGGCCGTTCTGCATCATCGGCGAGCGCCTGAACCCCACGGGGCGCCGGATCTTCCAGGACCAGATCAAGGCCGGCGACCTCTCCGCGGTCGAGCGGGACGTCAAGGCCCAGGTCGAGGGCGGCGCCGACGTTCTCGACATCAACATGGGCGTCCCGCTCGTCGACGAGGCCGAGCTGCTGGCGAAGGTCATCCGGATGGTCCAGGACCTGACCGACCTGCCGATCTGCATCGACTCCTCGGTCGTCGAGGCGCTGGAGGCGGGCCTGTCGGTCTACCAGGGCCGGGCGCTGGTCAACTCGATCACCGCCGAGGACGAGCGCCTTGAGCAGGTGCTGCCGCTGGTGAAGAAGTACGACGCCGCGGTCGTCGCGCTGCCCAACGACGTCGACGAGATCCCGATGGAGGCCGAGAAGCGCCTCCTGCTGGTGGAGAAGATCGTGCGCGTCGCGACCCAGGAGTACGGCATCGCGATCGAGGACATCGTCATCGACCCGCTGGCGATGCCGATCGGCGCCGACCAGGCCACCGGGCTCTCGACGCTGGAGACGATGCGCGGCATCCGCGAGCGCTGGGGCATGAACATGACCTGTGGCGCCTCCAACGTCTCCTTCGGCATGCCCGGGCGCCACGAGCTCAACGGCGCCTGGCTCGCGATGGCCATGACCGCCGGGCTCTCCAGCGCGATCATGGACGCCCGCACGCCGAGCGTCGTCTCCGCCGTCCGCGCCGCCGACCTGCTCCTGGGTCACGACGAGTGGGGCATGGCGTGGATCTCGCGCGCCCGCGCCGCCCAGGCGGCGGCGAAGTCGGCCCAGAAGTCGGCCCAGGCATCGGCCGGGGAAGCGGCCGTGACGGCGTGAGCGCCGGCCCGGACGTCGACCTCGACGCCATCGGCCGCGAGGGGCTGATGGAGACGCCGGGCGCCCCGACCCCGATCCACGACGGCACCGGGCGGGTGCAGCTCGCGTTCACCGTCGTCGACGGGCATAACCGCACCGTCCGCGTGCCCACGGGGGTCACGGTCTTCGACTCGGCGTCGTGGAACGGCATCGCGATCGACTCCACCTGCGGCGGCCACGGCACCTGCCACAAGTGCAAGGTGCGGCTCGACGTCGGCACCCCGGTGACGCGCCACGACCGGCGCACCTTCTCCGACGGCGAGCTCGACCAGGGCTGGCGGCTGGCCTGCCTGGCCACCGCGACCCGCGACCTCGCCGTCGAGGTGCCGCCGCTGACCACCCGGCCCAAGGCGGCCACGGTCGGCGTCGGGCGCCAGGTGATCCTGCGCCCCGCCGTGCAGAAGCGTCACGTCGAGCTGGTCGAGCCCACACTGGCCGACCAGCGCACCGACCTGGTGCGGCTCACCGACGCCCTCGACGACCTCGAGGTCACCGTCGACCTGCCGGTGCTGCGTCGGCTGGGTCGGGTGCTGCGCGAGGCCGACTGGTCGGTCACCGCCGTCGTCGTCGACGAGGCGCTGGTCGACGTCGAGCCCGGCGACACCACCGGCTCGGCGTACGGCATCGCCTTCGACCTGGGCACCACCACCGTCGTGGCGACGCTGCTCGACCTCACCACCGGCACCCCGGTCGCGGTGGCCTCGCGGCTCAACGCCCAGCAGCCCTTCGGCGGTGACGTGATCACCCGGATCAGCGCGGTGATGCTCGACCCCGACGCGCTCGACCGGCTCCAGGGACTGGCCGCCGCGACACTCGACGAGCTGGCCCAGCAGGTCTGCGCCGAGGGCGGCGTCGACCCCACCCACGTCTACGAGTGCGCCGTGGCGGGCAACGCCACGATGACCTCGCTGCTGCTCGGCATCGACCCCGAGCCGCTCGGGGTGGCGCCGTTCGTGATGCCGACCGCCCACCCGCCGGTCGTGCTGGCGGCCGAGGTCGGGCTCCGGCTGCACCCGCGGGCGCGGCTGGCGCTGTTCCCGGCGCTCGGCGCCTACGTCGGCGGCGACATCGTGGCCGGCATGCTCGCCACGGGCATGGACCGCGACAAGCGCACCCGGCTGTTCGTCGACGTCGGCACCAACTGCGAGATCGTGCTCAGCGACGGCGACACCCTCGTCTCGACCGCGGCCCCGGCCGGGCCCGCCTTCGAGGGCGGCGCCATCCGCTGCGGCATGCGCGCCGCCGACGGGGCGATCGAGGTGGTCAGGGTCGACCCGGCCGCCGGGTCGGTGGAGCTCGGGGTGATCGGCGACGTCGAGCCCCGCGGCCTGTGCGGCTCCGGCCTGGTCGACGCCGTCGCCGAGCTGGTCCGCGTCGGTCTGCTCGACGCCTCGGGCCGGTTCGTGCCCGAGGAGCAGGCCGCCGTCGCGCTGCCGCTGCTCGCCGACCGGCTGACCAAGGTGGGCGAGGAGCGGGTGTTCGTGCTGCACCGGCCCGCCCCGGACACCGACGTCGCCGAGTGCGTCTACCTCTCCCAGCGCGACGTGCGCGAGCTGCAGTTCGCCAAGGCCGCCATTGCCACCGGCTGGGCGCTGCTGCTCGAGCAGCTCGGCCTGGAGCAGGGCGACGTGCAGCAGGTGCTGCTCGCCGGGTCGTTCGGGTCCTACCTCTCGCCCGCCTCCGCGATCCGGATCGGCCTGGTGCCCAAGATCCCGGTGCTGCGCATCGTCTCGGCCGGCAACGTCGCGGGCGAGGGCGCCAAGATGGCGCTGCTGTCGCTGCGCGAGCGCGTCGGCGCCACCACGCTCCTGGAGGAGGTGGAGTATGTCGAGCTCTCGGACCGTCCCGAGTTCAACGACCGGTTCGTCGACCAGCTCTCCTTCCCGGGGTGAGGGTCGCGCCGCGCTGGTCGCCTGCGGGGCGATCGCCCATCCGGCCGCGCGGGTCGTCTCCGCCCAGGGGTGGCCGGTCGACGTCCACCCGCTGCCGCCGCTGCTCCACAACCGGCCCGACCGCATCGCCGGCGAGGTGGAGACCCTCGTCGCACGGCTGCGTCCGGCGTACGACGCGGTGGTGGTGGGGTACGCCGACTGCGGCACCTACGGCGCCCTCGACGCGGTGTGCGAGCGGCTCGACGTACGCCGCCTGGCCGGCCTGCACTGCTACGACGTCTTCGCCGGGGCGATCCGCGTCGAGACCCTCCTCGAGGACCAGCCGGGCACCTACCTGCTGACCGACTTCCTGGTGCGCTCGTTCGCGCGGACCGTCGAGCAAGAGCTCGGCCTGGACCGTCACCCCGAGCTGCTGGACGCCTACTTCGGCCACTACACCCGCGTCGTGTGGCTGGCCCAGAGCGACGACGCGACCGAGCTGGCCGAGCTGCGGCCGCTCGCCCTGGATGCCGCGGACCGCCTCGGGCTGCCGCTGCAGGTCCTGACCACCGGCACCGACGGGCTGATGCTGGCCCTGCGGTCGCTGCTCCCCGAGGAGGCCCTGTGTCCACCGTGAAGATCCCCACCGGCGTACGTCGTGTCCAGCGCGGCCAGCGCGGCCACCGGGCGAGCCGGGAGCAGGCCATGCGCCGGCTGCTCGAGCACGCCCGCTACGAGGTGCTCCCGACCGCGACCACCGAGGACAAGGTGGTCGCCGCGGTGCCCACCGACGTCGCGGTGACGGTGACCGCGTCGCCGGGCAAGGGGCTCGAGGCGACGCTGGCGCTGAGCGAGACCCTCGCCGGCCACGGGTACGCCGTCGTGCCCCACCTCGCCGCCCGCATGGTCCGCGACCACGCCGAGCTGGTCGACATCCGGGCCCGGCTCCGCGCCGCCGGCATCTCCGCGGTCTTCGTGCCGGGCGGCGACGCCGAGCCGGCCGGCGACTACACCGACGCCTTCAGCCTGCTCGAGGACCTCGCGACGCTGGCCGACCCGTTCACCCACGTCGGCATCGCCGGCTATCCCGAGAGCCACCCCACGATCGCCGACGACCTGACCGTCCAGGCGATGTGGGACAAGCGGCGCCACGCCACCCACGTCGTCAGCAACCTGACCTTCGACGCCGCCACCATCCGCGACTGGGTCGGCCGGATGCGGCTGCGCGGCATCACGATGCCGCTGCTGCTCGGGATGCCCGGCCCGATCGACCGGGCCAAGCTGCTGACCATGGCGACCAAGATCGGGGTGGGGGAGTCCACCCGCTTCCTGGCCAAGCACAAGGGCACCTTCGCTCGCCTCGCCGCCCCGGGCGGCTTCACCGGCGAACGCTTCCTGCGCGACTGCGCGGTGGTGGCCGCCCAGCCCACCGCCGGCATCGAGGGCCTCCACGTCTTCACCTTCAACCAGGTCGCGGAGACCGAGGCCTGGCGCCAGAAGCTCCTCGCCGAGCTCGCCTAGCGCGCGACCGGGCAGTCCGCGCCCGCCGGGGAGCGCCGACCGGGCAGTTGTGGTCACCGTGGGGACGTCGACCGGGCACTTGTGGTCACCGTGGGGACGACGACCAGGCACTTGTGGTGCGCCCAGGAGCGTCGAGCGGGCACTTCTGCCACGTCCGGGTGCCACGATGAGCCGGTGAAGCTGCGCGGGGTCCTCGTCGGGGGCGTCCTCGCCTGCCTGGCGCTCACCGGGTGCGGCGACGTCGGCGGCGCGTCGGGGGACCGGCCCTTCACGCTCCCGGTCGGCCCGACGCGCTGGGACGCCACCGCGCCGGCCTGGCTGCTCGACGGCACGCTGCACGTCGGTGAGCGCACCGTCGAGCTCGGCGACGACGTGGACCAGTTCGCCCTCGGCGCCACGGGCGTCTACTGGATGCGCGGCCGGACGCTGATGTTCACCTCCGCCGAGGGTGAGACCCAGCGGGTCGAGGACGTCGGCTGGGGCAACCTCGCGGTCTCGGCCGACCGGTCGGTCTTCGCCACGGTCGACCAGTCGCGCGGCCCGACCGACCGCTACGGCACCCACGTCCTGCAGGCGGCGGCCTTCGACACCCGCACCGGCGAGCAGCTCTACCGGACCCCCGACGAGGAGCCGGACGGCAGCGACGACCTGGCCGACCTCTACAGCGAGACGATGCCGCTGCTCCAGGGCGTCAGCACCGAGCGGCTCTTCTTCGGCAGCAGCACCATCGACCTCGGCGACGGCTCGATCCGGCCGATGACGAAGGACAGCGAGGACAACGACGTCTTCGAGGGGTACCCCGAGACCCGGTTCGCCGACGGCTACCGGGTGGGCATCCGGGGCGAGGGTCGGACCCGGCGGGTGGCCGGCTCCGCGGTGTACGGCGTCGGGGTGCTCTCGCCCGACCGCACCACCCTCTTCGACACGGGGCGGTGGCCCACCGATGCCGTGGCGTACGACGCGACGACCGGTCGCCAGAGGCCGATCGACGCCCCCTGGGAGCACTTCACCCTCGTCGGGTGGGTCGACGACGACACCTTCTTCGGGGTCGCCGAGGACATCGACGCCCGCGACGACGTCAACCCGCTCCAGGCCAGCCAGGTGGTCAGGTGCGAGGTGCGGACGCTCGGCTGCACGCCGGTCAGCCCGGTCATCCCGACGCGGGAGCTGGTGGCCGACGAGTCGCCGTACTTCCTCGTCGAGAGCGACCAGGGCCAGCTGTGAGGTGAGGGGCGACCGACCTGACAAGGCCCGGGCGTGCTGAGCAGGACCGCCCGGTCAGCGTCCCCACGCGTGCGCCAACTGCCCGGTCGGCGTCCTTGAGCGTGCAGCACCTGCCCGGTCGGCGTCCTCACGCGTGCAGCAACTGCCCGCTCGCGCGGCCGCCCCCCTCGCGCGGTGCCCCGGCCTACCAGATGCGGACGCGGTCGGCCTCGTCGAGCCAGAGGCCGTCGCCGGGCTGCACCTCGAACGCCTCGTGGAACTCCTCGAGGTTGCGGGCGATGTTGGCGCGGAACTCCGGCGGCGAGTGGGGGTCGGTGGCGAGGAAGGTCGTCGCCAGCTCCTGGCGGCGCTTGGTGCGCCAGACGTAGGCCCAGTTGAGGAACAGGCGCTGCACGCCGGTGAGGCCGTCGCGCTCGGGGACCGGGTCGTCGCCCAGGAAGATCCGGTAGGCCTTGAGCGCGATGGTGAGGCCGCCGAGGTCGCCGATGTTCTCGCCGACCGTCAGGGCGCCGTTGACGTGCTCGCCCGGGAGGTCGCGCGGCTCGTAGCCGTCGTACTGGCTGACGAGCGCCTTGGACTTGACCTCGAAGGCGGCCTTGTCGGCCGGGGTCCACCAGTCGTTCAGGTTGCCGTGGCCGTCGTACTGCGCGCCCTGGTCGTCGAAGCCGTGGCCGATCTCGTGACCGATGACCGCGCCGATGCCGCCGTAGTTCTCGGCCGGGTCGGCCTCGGCGTCGAAGAACGGCTTCTGCAGGATGCCCGCGGGGAAGCAGATCTCGTTGGTGCCGGGGTTGTAGTAGGCGTTGACGGTCTGCGGGAGCATGAACCACTCGTCGCGGTCGACCGGGGCGCCGATCTTGCGCAGCTCGCGGTCGGTCTCGTAGGCCGTGGAGGCGAGCACGTTGCCGAGCAGGTCGTCGGCGGAGATCGCCAGGTCGGAGTAGTCGCGCCACTTCTCGGGGTAGCCGATCTTGGGCACGAAGGTGTCGAGCTTGTCGTAGGCCCGCTCCTTGGTCTCCTCGGTCATCCAGTCCAGGCCGGAGATCGACTGCCGGTAGGCCTCGAGCAGGTTGGCCACGAGGCCGTCCATGAGCTCCTTGGAGCGCGGCGGGAAGTGGCGGGAGACGTACTCCCGGCCGACCGCCTCGCCCAGCGCGCCCTGCACCAGGGCGACGCCGCGCTTCCACCGCGCCCGCAGCTCGGGCGTGCCGGACAGGGTGCGGCCGTAGAAGTCGAAGTTGGTCTCCACGAAGTCGCCCGAGAGGTAGGCCGCGGCGGTGCGCAGCGCCCGCACGGTCAGGAACGCCTTCCAGTCCTCGATGTCGGACTCGCCGAGCACCACCTCGAGGTGCTCGAAGAAGGACGGCTGCCGCACGATCGTCTCCGCGATCGTGGACCGGTCGCCGCCGAGCGCGGTGATCCAGGCGGTGAAGTCGAAGCTCGGCACGGTGGTCTCGAGCTCGGCCAGGGTGCGCAGGTTGTAGGTCTTGATGACGTCGCGGGTGGCCGCGCGCTCCCAGTGGCCCTCGGCGATGCGTGTCTCCAGCGCCAGCACGCGCGCGGCGGTGGCCTCGGCGTCGGGCCGCTCGGCCAGGGTGAGCAGCCGGCGCAGGTAGGCGACGTACTTGTCGCGGACCTCGGCGTGCTTGTCCTCGCGGTAGTAGCTCTCGTCGGGCAGCCCGATGCCGCCCTGCCCGACCTGCACGAGGTAGCGGTCGGAGTCGCGGTCGTCGGTGTCGACGAAGGAGCCGAACAGCCCGCCGCCGCCGCGCCGCTCGAAGGAGCCGAGGAAGCGGGACAACGACCCCAGGTCGGAGATCGCGTCGACCTGCTCGAGCAGCGGCACGATCGGGCTGTAGCCGAGCTCGTCGACGCGCTCCTCGTCCATGAAGCTGGCGTAGAGGTCGCCGATCTTGCGCGCCTCCTCGCCCTCGATGCGGCCCTGGGCGCAGGCCTCGACGATCTCGCGGACGTGCTCCTCGGCCTGGTCGGCGAGCATCACGAACGGGCCCCACGAGGAGCGGTCGTCGGGGATGGTCGCGGTGTCGAGCCACCGGCCGTTGACGTGGCCGAACAGGTCGTCCTGCGGGCGGATGTCGGGGTCCATGCCCTCGCGGGCGTCGTCGAGGATCGTCACCTCGTCGAATCTACCGGCGGGGGCCGACAGCCCGCGGGCGGCGAGGGCGACGTTCGCGCTCAGCCGAATCGGCGGCGGTGCTCCTCGCGCGCCTGCGTGTAGGCCTCGATCCGCTCCACGGCGTCCCAGGCGGCCTTGAAGATGCGGGCGCACTCGGCCTTGACGGGGTCCTCCGGCCCGCGGGGCAGCTCGGCGCGGCCGTGGGAGCCGCTCTGCCCCCGCTTGTCGGCGGGCACCGGGCCGTCGTACTTCTTGCCGCCGGGGTGGTTGGCGTAGCGCCGCGACCGGGTGAAGCCCATCTGGAGGTACTTCCGCGCCATGTCGGCGCCCACGACGTCGCCCGCCGCGAGGTAGGCGTGGAAGCGCTCGGTGATCGCGGCCGCGCTCTCCCGGGCCTTGTCGGGCGTGGCGAAGCGCCACAGCGGGAGCAGCTCGGACTTGTAGGGCTGCACCGTGAGCACGCCCTGCTCCCCCCGGGCGACGCGGTAGGTCTCGGGGTGGGCCCGGGCGTCGCCGGGATCGCGGGGGTCGCTCACACCCGCGCAGTGCCCAGGTCGGCGCGTCTCAGCCGGTCGGCAGGTCGAAGACGAGCAGCGTGCTCGAGCAGGTCGCCACCACGGCGCCCGACGCGTCGGTGACCACGCCCTCGGTGAAGCCGACCCGCGACCCCGCCTTGACGACCGTGCCGACCGCGGTCAGCCGACCGCTGGTCGCCCGCACCGCCTTGAGGTAGCTGACCTTGATCTCGACCGAGGTGTAGCCCTTGCCCGCCGGCAGCGTGCTGTGCAGCGCGCAGCCGGCCACCGAGTCGAGGAGGGTGCAGACCAGGCCGCCGTGGACCGCCCCGATCGGGTTGTACGCCGACTCGTCCGGCGTGCACGCGAACTCGACCCGGCCGTGCTCGGCGCTGACCAGCTCCATCTGCACCAGGCTCGAGATCGGCGGCGGCGCGATCCGCCCCTCGACCATCGCCTGCAGGTAGTCCAGGCCCGGCAGCGCCAGCCCGGCGGCGGCGGAGCGCAGCGGGTCGTGCCAGGTCACGGTGCGCGAGCGCGGCTCGCCCCAGGCCCGGTCGGGCTCGTCGGTGGAGGTCGGCTCGGTCATCGGGGCTCCTGGGTGGGGTCGGGCGTCGGGGTGCGGTCGCGCAGCAGCCGCAGGGTGTCGCGGTAGCGGTGCCGGTCGGGGTCGTCGGGGTCCACCGCGTGGTCACGGCCCCACACGAGCAGCGCCGTGAGCACGGGCAGCAGGTCCCGACCCGAGGCGGTGAGGTGGTAGTCGAACCGGTCGGGGGCGGACTGGTACTGCCGTCGTTCGAGCACGTCCGCCGCGGTCAGCGAGCGCAGCCGAGCAGCGACCCGGTCCCGCGGCGCCCCCGTGCCGGTGACGATCTCGCCGAAGCGGTGCGCGCCGAGGGCGACCTCGCGGACCACGAGCAGCGACCAGCGCTCGCCCACCAGCTCGAGGGTGGCGGCCACCGGGCAGGGGCGACCGGGCAGCTGCGCGAGCGGGACGGCGGTCACGGTGCCTCCGTGTGGGGGGTGGTGGGGTCGGGGGTGGCGGTCGACGGGGTTCGAGGCTAGGTTCGGCCCGGTGAGTTCGAATGTCAAACCGACGACGCCGACCCGGGCCGCCGGCACCCGCCCCGACCGCACCCTGCTGCTCGTCGCGCTGGGGACGGCGCTGGTGCTGGTCACCTACGTGACGCCGATGGCCACCGTGCCGCTGACGGCGGCCGACCTCGACCTGGGACCGGGCACCCGTGCGTGGGTGCTGAGCTCGATGAGCGTGGGTCTCGCGGCCGGCCTGCTCTCCGCCGGGGCGCTGGGCGACGCCCGCGGACGGCGTCGGGTGTACGTCGCCGGGCTGGTCGCCCTGGGGCTCGGGGCGCTCGCCTGCGCCGCCGCCCCGACGGGCGTGGTCCTGGTCGCGGCACGGGTGGTGCAGGGACTGGGCGGGGCCGCCGTGCTGTCCTGCGGCCTCGCGGTGCTCGCCCACGCCTTCCCGGAGCCGGCGGCTCGCGCTCGGGCCACGGGGGTCTGGGGGGCGAGCGTCGGGCTCGGCATCACGGCCGGGGCGCTGCTGGCCGCCGGCCTCGAGGTCGGCACCGGGTGGCGCGAGACCTACGCCCTCACGGGCGCGGCGGCCCTGGCCCTGGCGCTGCCGAGCGTGCGGGGACTCACCGAGTCGGCCGCGGCGCACCCGCGGCGGCTGGACCTGCCCGGGGCCGTCCTGCTCGGGCTGGGCCTCACCCTGCTCGTCGCGGGGCTGACCCAGGTGCGTGGGGGCGTGTCCGGCGTCGTGGTCGGGCTCCTCGTCGCGGCGGCCCTGGCCCTCGGGTCGTTCGCGCTGGTGGAGGCTCGGGTGCGCGAGCCCATGGTCGAGCTCGCGCTGCTGCGGCAGCCCGGCTTCCTCGCGGCCACCGCGGGGGCGCTCGCGGTGGGCCTCGGCATCATCGGCATGACCTCCAACGTCCCGTTGCTGGTGCAGGTCGGGCTGGGCGGGAGCCTGTGGGTCGCGACCTGGCTGGTCGTCGTCTGGTCCGCGACCAGCGTCGTCTCCTCGCTGCTGCTGCGGCGGTGGCGACGCCCCCTCGTGGGTGGCCCGACGATCGCGGCCGGTCTGGCCGTGGTCGGGGCCGGCCAGCTCCTGGGTCTCGGGCTGGCGGGCGACTCCTCACCGTGGCGGCTGCTGCCCTCGATGGTCGTCGCCGGTCTCGCGAGCGGGGTGCTCAACGCGGTGCTGGGTCGGGAGGCGGTGGCGTCGGTGCCGCGTGACCGGGCGGCGATGGGCAGCGGGACCAACAACACCGCCCGTTACCTGGGCGCGGCCTCCGGCATCACGCTGTTCACGGTCCTGACGCAGCACGCCGGCGGTGCTGCGACCCCGGACGGGCTGGTGGCCGGCTGGAGCGTGGCCGTCCTGGTCTCCGCGGGCCTGTCCTGGGCGGGGGCGGCGGCCGTGCTGCTGGTGTCGCGGCGCCGAGCGGCCCACCAGTGAAGCAGGCCTGCGCTCGTTGTTCAGGTATTCGTGCAGATCTGTCGGGAAGTTGCCGCGTAAACCACCCGCCGGTCTAGTCCCATATAGACACTTCAAGCGGCTATGGGCCCGATGCACCATTTCGAGTAGAGATGTCGATGGTTGAGGCGTCACCCTTCTCGAACCGGCCCGCACCACCGCGGGTCGCTTCCTGGAGGGGGAATCCCAATGTCTGTTCGCTCCGCTTTCCGCCACAAGCGCCTCGTCGCCGCCGCGTCCGTCCCGGTCGCCGTGATCGCCTCCGGCGCGCTGGTCTGGCAGTCGACGTACGCCGCGTTCTCCGACACCACGGCGAACCCGACCAGCAACTGGTCGACCGGCACGGTCAAGCTCGCCGACAACGACTCCGGCACGGCGCTGTTCAACGCCACCAACCTCAAGCCCGGCGCCACGCTCTCGCGCTGCATCACCGTCACCTCGACCGGCTCGGTGGCCTCCAACGTCAAGCTCTACGGCACCGGCTTCACCTCGACCAAGAGCCTGGGCGACGTCATCAACCTGACCGTGCAGGAGGGCGCCGGTGCCACCGACGCCGCCTGCGCCGGCTTCGTCGCCGACACCGCCCCGGCCGCGACCGTCTTCAACGGCACGCTCTCCGCGTTCGCCGCGGGCAAGACCGACTACGCCTCCGGCGTCGGCACCTGGTCGCCGGCCGGTGTCACCAGCCCCGCCACCGAGAGCAAGTCCTACAAGGTCACCTACACCTTCGCCAGCAGCGCGGGCAACGCCTACCAGACCGCGACCGCGGCGATCGGCCTCACCTGGGAGACGCAGAGCACCAGCTGACCGACCCGCACAGCACCCTCCGTCTCGGGACCCCAGGAAGCGAGCCATGAGCACCATCCACCTCCCTCTCCAGCGTCCGGCCCCCGGCCCGGCGTCCGCTGACGCGGCGCCGGCCGGGGACCCGGCCTGGTCACGGGTGATGCTGGTCGCCGGCTCGCGGGCCGCCCTCGCGGTGGTGCTCTCGCTCGTGGTCTGGTCGCTGCTGCCGGCGGTCCTGGGGTGGTCGCCCCGGGTGATCATGTCCGGCTCGATGATGCCCCGGATCCACGTCGGCGACGTGGTCGTCGACCGTCCGGTCGACCCGAGCGCCCTCACCGAGGGGCGGATCGTCACCGTCACCGACCCCGACCACCCCGAGAAGACCCGCACCCACCGCTTCCTGCGCCTCGACGAGGACGGGAGGCTCGTCACCCAGGGCGACGCCAACGACGCCCCCGACTCGACCCCGGTCGACCCGGACGACGTCCTGGGCGTGGCCGCGCTCCGGGTCCCCCTCGTCGGGCTCCCGGTCACCTGGACGGCCCAGGGGCAGCTCGCGCCCGTCGGCATCACCGTCACGATGCTGCTCCTCCTCGCTCTCGCCGCGACCGCGCCGCTCAGGTTCGCCGATCCCGACGTCGACGCCGACGCCGACGACGATGTGGACGACGACGCTCCCGACGACCGGGACGCCGGGCTCGGCGTCCTCGGGGCGGACGCCGAGCGCCGCCGCGCGGACCTCCGCGCGCGGGCGGCGCGACACGGCGGACGTGTCGTCACCCGCTCGGCGCAGGTGTCCGGTGCACGTCGGCCCCGTCTGCTCGGCCTGGCCGCGGCCGGCCTGGGGGCGCTCGTCGCCACCGCGCTGACCACCCAGACGACGTACGCCGCCCTGTCGGCGACCACGTCCAACCCCGCCAACAGCTTCGCGGCCGCCGCGCTCTTCGACAGCGGTGCCTACCCCGACGCGGTGCGGGCCGACGGTCCGCTCCTGTACTGGCGGCTCGACGAGCTCTCCGGCGCCACCGTGGCCGACTCCGCGACGGGTGCCGCCGACCCGGGCACGCTGCGGGGGTCCTGGACCCGCGGGACCGAGAGCGGCGTGCCCTCGGAGCCGTCGTCGCGCTCGGCCGTGTTCACCGCGGCGACCCTGGTGGAGGACAACCCGACCTCGACCCAGACGGCCCGCTTCACCGTCGAGGCGTGGTTCAGAACGAGCTCCGGCACCGGGGGTCTGCTCGTCGGACTCGGGAGCACGGGCGGCGCCGCCGACCCGTCGGCCCTCGACCGCGTCCTCTACCTCTCGCCCGACGGCCGCCTGCGCCTCGGCGTCGACGGCAAGGTCGTCGCCTCCAGCAGGGCACTGCTCAACGACGGCAGGTGGCACCACGTCGCGGGCGTGCTGGACGGCAACGGCAACCTCGACGCGACGCTCTACGTCGACGGCCAGTCCCAGGGGACGGGCCTCAAGGGCAAGCCCGTCCTCAACAACGGCTACTGGCGGGTGGGAGGGGGCAGCCTGACCGGCTACGCCAACGCCCCCACCGGGACGGGCGCCCTGTCCGGCCTGGTCGACGAGGTCGCGGTCTACGGCACGGCCCTGGCCGGGACCCGGATCCAGGCCCACTACGCCGCGGCGGGTCGCTGACAAAACAGACAGGCTTGACTGTTTGTTGGTGGCCGGGCGAGGATCCCCGCGTGACCACGACGCGGGTGCCCCAGGGCGAGCGGAGCCGCGTGATGCGGCAGCGCCTGCTCGAGGCGACCGTGGAGTGCCTGGTCGAGCACGGCTGGAGCGGCACCTCGACGACGCTGGTCTCGCAGCGGGCCGGGGTCAGCCGGGGCGCCCAGCTGCACCACTTCCCGAGCAAGAGCGACCTGGTGCTGGCCGCCGTCGCCCACCTCAGCGAGGTGCGGGGCCAGGAGCTGCGGGTTGCCGCCGCCGGCCTCCCGGAGGGGGAGCGGCGTACGCGCGCGGTGCTGGAGATGCTCGCCGACCACTTCACCTCGCCGGTCTTCGCCGCCGCGCTCGAGCTGTGGGTCGCGGCCCGCACCGACGCCGAGCTGCGCGCCGCCGTCGGGCCGCTCGAGCAGCGGGTCGGGCGCGAGGCCCACCGGATCGCGCTCGACGCCCTCGGCGCCGACGAGTCGCGCCCGGGGGTCCGCGAGCTGGTGCAGGCCACGCTCGACCTGGTGCGCGGCCTCGGCCTGGCCGACACCATCAGCGACGACGCCGCCCGGCGCCGCCGGATCCTCGACCGGTGGGCGCGCACCCTCGACGCCGCACTGGACCCCGACGCCGCAGCGGAGGCCCCGTGACCAGCCAGGACGTGCTCGACCAGGTGCTCGCCGACCTCGCCGCCGAGGGGGCGGCTCTGGAGGAGCTGGTCGCCCCGCTCGACGACGCCGGCTGGCGCACCCCCACCCCGGCCGCCGGCTGGGACGTCGCCACCCAGGTCGCCCACCTCGCCTGGACCGACGAGGTCGCGGTGGCCGCCGCGACGGACAAGGCCGCCTGGGACGCCGTGGTGATGGACGCGATCGGGGATCCCGAGGGGTTCGTCGACACCGTCGCGCTGGCCGGTGGTCGCTCTCCCGCCGAGGAGCTGCTCGCCCGGTGGCGGGCGGGGCGGGACGCGCTGGCCGCCGCGCTCCGTGGCGTGCCGGCCGGGCAGAAGCTGCCGTGGTTCGGCCCGCCGATGAGCCCGACCTCGATGGCCACCGCCCGGTTCATGGAGACCTGGGCCCACGCGCTCGACGTCGCCGACGCGCTGGGTGTCGTCCCCCTCCCGACCGACCGGATCCGTCACGTCGCCCACCTCGGGGTGCGCACCCGCGGCTTCGCGTATGCCGCGAACGGGCTCGAGCCGCCCACCGCCGAGGTGCGCGTCGAGCTGGTCGCGCCGTCGGGGGAGACCTGGACCTGGGGGGCCGAGGACGCCGAGCAGCGGGTCACCGGGTCGGCGTACGACTTCTGCCTGCGGGTCACCCAGCGCCGCCACCGCGACGACCTCGACCTCCACGCGGTCGGGCCCGACGCCGACCGCTGGCTCGACCTCGCCCAGGCCTTCGCCGGCCCGCCCGGACCGGGGCGCCCGCCCGGCGACACCGGCCTGCAGGACCACCCATGAGCGGCGTGCTGCGGATCGCGAACTGCAGCGGGTTCTACGGCGACCGGCTCTCGGCGATGCGCGAGGTGCTGGAGGGCGGCTCGGACGGGCAGGGGGTCGACGTCGTCACCGGCGACTACCTGGCCGAGCTGACGATGCTGATCCTGGGCCGGGACCGGATGCGGGACGCGGGCCTGGGCTACGCCCGCACCTTCGTGCGCCAGGCCGAGGACTGCCTCGGGCTCGCGCTGGAGCGCGGGGTGCGGATCGTCAGCAACGCGGGCGGCCTCAACCCCGCCGGACTGGCCGCGCGGCTGCGCGAGGTCGCCGAGGCCCAGGGCCTCTCGCCCCGGATCGCGTGGGTCGACGGCGACGACCTGGCCCCGCAGGCCGCCAGCCACGGCTGGGACGACGCCCTCACCGCCAACGCCTACCTCGGCGGGTGGGGCATCGCCCGGGCACTGGCGGCCGGCGCCGACGTCGTGGTCACCGGCCGGGTCACCGACGCCTCGGTGGTGGTGGGACCCGCGGCCTGGCACCACGGCTGGACCCCCGCCGACCTCGACGCGCTCGCGGGCGCGATGGTGGCGGGCCACGTCCTCGAGTGCGGCACCCAGGCCACCGGCGGCAACTTCTCCGGCTTCCTGGACCTGCCCCGTGACGCCCGCCCGCTCGGCTTCCCGCTCGCCGAGGTCGCCGCCGACGGCTCGGCCGTGGTGACCAAGCACGCCGGCACCGGCGGGGCCGTCACCGTCGACACCGTGACCGCGCAGCTGCTCTACGAGGTGCAGTCGACGCACTACCTCGGCCCCGACGTGTCCGTCGACCTCGCCTCGGTCGCCCTCGACCAGGAGGGCCCCGACCGGGTCCGGATCGCCGGCGTGCGCGGCCTGCCGCCGCCCGAGCGGCTCAAGGTGTGCGTCAACGCGCTCGGCGGGTGGCGCAACTCCCTCGAGCTGGTGCTCACCGGGCTCGACCTCGAGGAGAAGGAGGCCTGGGTCCGGGCCCAGCTCGAGTCCTCGCTGCGCGCCGACTCGGTCACCTGGTCGCGCTCGGGCTCGCCGGTCGCCGACGCCGACACCGAGGAGGCCGCCTCGCTGCGGCTGCGCGTCACCGTGCGCGACCCCGACCAGGAGGTCGTCGGCAAGGCGTTCACCGCGCCCGGCGTCGAGCTCGCGCTCGCGTCGTACCCCGGCTTCACGCTGACCGCCCCACCCGGCCCCGCCTCGCCCTACGGCGTCTACCGGGCGGCGTACGTCGACCGCGCGGCCGTCACCCACAGCGTCCACCTGCCCGACGGGTCGGTGGAGGTGGTCCCTGAGGAGGTCGCGCAGCGACCGTCTCGAAGGGTGGTGGCGGACGCACCCGGTGCGGGGGGTCTCGTGACAGGACTCCGTCCTTCCTCGACCACCCGGGACGCTCCCGCTGCCGGCCCCACCCACCGCGTCCCGCTCGGCACCTTCGTGCACGCCCGGTCCGGCGACAAGGGCGGCGACGCCAACGTCGGGCTGTGGGTGAGGAGCGGCGAGAAGCAGGCCGAGCGGGCCGCATGGCTGCTCGACCTGGTCACCCCCGACCTGGTGCGCACGCTGCTGCCCGAGGCGGCCGACCTCGACGTCGAGGTGCACCCGCTGCCCAACCTGCACGGCGTCAACGTGCTGCTGCGGGGGCTGCTCGGCGAGGGCGTGGCCGCGTCCACCCGGTTCGACCCCCAGGCCAAGGCCGTCGGCGAGTGGATCCGCTCCCGGCACGTCGAGATCCCCGAGGAGCTGCTGTGAGCCGCCCGACCCCCGGGGGCTGGACCCCCGAGCAGCGCGCGCTGCAGGACGCCACGACCGAGTTCGTACGCCGGGAGGTGACCCCCCACCTCCAGGTCTGGGAGGACGCCGGTGAGATCCCCCGCGAGCTGCACCTCACCGCCGCCGAGGCCGGGCTGCTGGGCGTGAGCTTCCCCGAGGCCGTCGGCGGCCAGGGCGGCGACCTGCTCGACTCGGTCGCGCTGCAGGAGGCGTTCTTCGCCGCCGGCGGCTCGTCCGGCCTGGCCGCCGGGCTGTTCACCGGCGGCATCGCGCTGCCCCACCTCGCCGCCCACGGCACCCCCGACCAGGTCGACGCCTGGGTCCGGCCCACGCTGGCCGGCGAGAAGATCGGCTCGCTGGCGGTCACCGAGCCCGGCGGCGGCTCCGACGTCGCCGGCCTCCGCACGACTGCGGTCCGCGACGGCGACCACTTCGTCGTCAACGGCGCCAAGACCTACATCACCAGCGGGGTCCGGGCCGACTTCGTGACGACCGCCGTGCGCACCGGCGGCGCCGGCCACGGCGGCATCAGCCTGCTGGTGGTCGAGAAGGGCACGCCCGGCTTCACCGTCGACCGGGCGCTGACCAAGATGGGCTGGCACTGCTCCGATACCGCCGAGCTGTCCTACGTCGACGTGCGGGTCCCGGTCGCGAACCTGGTCGGCGAGCAGGACAGCGGCTTCTACCAGATCGCCGAGCAGTTCGTCGTCGAGCGGATCGCGCTGGCCGTGCACGCCTACGGCATTGCGGCCCGGTCGCTGGCCCTCGCGGCGGCGTACGCCCAGGAGCGCGACACCTTCGGCCGCCCGCTCGCCTCGCGCCAGGTCGTGCAGCACCAGCTGGTCGAGATGCACCGGCTCGTCGAGACGGCCCGCGTCTACACCCGCCACGTCGCCGCCCGCCACGTCGCCGGCGAGGACGTGGTCGCCGACGCGTGCCTGGCGAAGCAGACGGCCGTCGAGGCCTGCGACCACGTGGTCGACCGCGCCGTGCAGCTGCACGGCGGTGCGGGCTACATGCACGGGACCGAGGTGGAGCGGCACTACCGCGACTCCCGGATCCTGGCCATCGGAGGAGGAGCCACCGAGGTGCTGACCGACCTGACCGCCCGACTGCTGGGGTACGCCGGATGAGCGCCGACGTGAGCCGCCGCGACTCGATGCTCGCCAAGGTCGCCGACCTCGGGGCCGAGCAGGCCAAGGCCGTGGCCGGCGGCGGCGAGAAGTACGTCGCCCGCCACCACGCCCGCGGCAAGCTCCTGCCCCGTGAGCGGATCGAGCTGCTCGTCGACCCCGGCAGCGCCTTCCTCGAGCTCAGCCCGCTCGCGGGCTGGGGCTCCGACTTCGCCGTCGGTGCGAGCCTGGTGACCGGCATCGGCGTCGTCGAGGGCGTGGAGTGCCTGATCACCGCCAACGACCCGACGGTCAAGGGCGGGGCGAGCAACCCGTGGACGGTCAAGAAGGGCTTCCGGGCCGCGCAGGTCGCCGAGGAGAACGGCCTGCCGACGATCTCGCTGGTGGAGTCCGGCGGCGCCGACCTCCCCACCCAGAAGGAGATCTTCATCCCCGGCGGCAAGGTCTTCCGCGACCTCACCCGCTCCAGCGCCCGCAAGCAGCCCACCATCGCGCTGGTCTTCGGCAACTCCACCGCGGGCGGCGCCTACGTGCCCGGGATGAGCGACTACACGGTGATGGTCAAGGGCCAGGCCAAGGTGTTCCTCGGCGGCCCGCCGCTGGTCAAGATGGCCACCGGCGAGGAGTCCGACGACGAGTCGCTGGGCGGCGCGGAGATGCACGCCCGCACCTCCGGGCTCGCGGACTACCTCGCGGTGGACGAGCACGACGCGATCCGGATCGGGCGGCGGATCGTGGCGCGGCTCAACGCCGACCGGTCGAGGCCGGCCGCGCCCCCGGCGTACGCCGAGCCGGCGCTGGACCCCGACGACCTGCTCGACCTGGTCCCGACCGACCTCAAGGAGCCGTTCGACCCGCGCGAGGTGATCGCGCACCTGGCGGACGGGGTCTCGGCCGGCAACGGCCAGGTCCTCGACGAGTTCAAGCCGCTCTACGGGCCCTCCCTGGTGACCGGGTGGGCGCGGATCCACGGCCGTCAGGTCGGCATCCTCGCCAACGCCCAGGGCGTGCTGTTCAGCGAGGAGGCGCAGAAGGCGACGCAGTTCATCCAGCTCGCCAACCAGGTCGACTGCCCGCTGCTGTTCCTGCACAACACCACCGGCTACATGGTCGGCGCGGAGTACGAGCAGGGCGGCATCATCAAGCACGGCGCCCAGATGCTCAACGCCGTCAGCAACAGCACGGTGCCCCACCTGACGGTGATCCTCGGGGCGTCGTACGGCGCGGGGAACTACGGCATGAACGGCCGCGCCTACGACCCGCGGTTCCTGTTCACCTGGCCCAGCGCCAAGTCGGCGGTGATGGGGCCGGCGCAGCTCGCCGGCGTGATGGAGATCGTCGCCCGGCAGTCGGCGGAGTCCCGCGGCGAGGCCTTCGACGCCGACGGCTTCGCCGGCATCAAGGAGCTCGTCGAGGCGCAGATCGAGGAGCAGAGCCTGCCCTACTTCCTGTCCGGGATGCTCTACGACGACGGCGTGATCGACCCCCGCGACACCCGGACGGTGCTGGGCATCTGCCTGTCCGTGATCACCTCCCACCGCCCCGTCGAGGGCACCAGCCGCTTCGGCGTCTTCCGGATGTAGGGGACACGACATGACCATCACCCGACTGCTCGTCGCCAACCGCGGCGAGATCGCGCGCCGCGTCTTCGCGACCTGCCGGCGCCTGGGCATCGAGACCGTGGCGATCCACTCCGACGCCGACGCGGGGCTGCCGTTCGTCCGCGAGGCCGACCTCGCGGTGCGACTTCCCGGCGACGCGCCCGCGGACACCTACCTGCGGGCCGACCTCGTGCTCGACGCCGCCCGCCGCACCGGCGCCGACGCGATCCACCCCGGCTACGGCTTCCTGTCCGAGAACGCCGGCTTCGCCCGGGCGGTGCTCGACGCCGGGCTCACCTGGATCGGTCCGGCCCCCGCCTCGATCGAGGCGATGGGCTCCAAGATCGAGGCCAAGAAGCTGATGAAGGCGGCCGGCGTGCCGGTGCTGCGCGACCTCGACCCCGCGGCCGTCACCGAGGCCGACCTGCCGGTGCTGGTGAAGGCGTCGGCCGGTGGCGGCGGGCGCGGCATGCGGGTCGTGCGCCTCCTGGACGCGCTCCCCGACGCGGTCACGAGTGCCCGCGCCGAGGCGGAGTCGGCCTTCGGTGACGGCACGGTCTTCGTCGAGAGCTATCTCGAGCACGGCCGTCACGTCGAGGTGCAGGTCGTCGGCGACGGCCGCGGCGAGGTGCTGGTGCTCGGCGAGCGCGACTGCTCGGTCCAGCGCCGTCACCAGAAGGTGGTCGAGGAGTCGCCGGCCCCCGGCCTGTCCGACGACGTGCGCCGCACGCTGCACGACGCCGCCCGCGACGCGGCCGCCGCGATCGACTACGTCGGCGCGGGCACCGTGGAGTTCATGGTGGCCGGCGAGAAGGTCGCCTTCCTGGAGATGAACACCCGCCTCCAGGTCGAGCACCCCGTGACCGAGGCGGTCTTCGGCGTCGACCTGGTCGAGCTGCAGCTGCAGGTCGCCGAGGGGGAGTCGTGTGTCCCACCGGGCGCTGGAGCGCCCTCCCAGCCTCACGACCCGATCGGCCACGCCATCGAGGTCCGCCTGTACGCCGAGGACCCGTCGGCCGACTACCAGCCGCAGAGCGGCCGGCTCGGTCGCTTCGAGGTCCCCGACGTCGACGTCGCGTTCGGGCCGCTCGCCGGCCCGGGGATCCGGCTCGACTCCGGCTTCGAGAGCGGCAACGAGGTCGGCACCCACTACGACGCGATGCTGGCCAAGGTGATCGCCTGGGCGCCGACCCGCGAGCAGGCCGCCCGGCGGCTGGCCGGGGCGCTGCGCCGCGCCCGGCTGCACGGCGTACGCACCAACCGGGAGCTGCTCGTCGAGGTGCTCGGCCACGAGGCGTTCCTGGCCGGAGACCTGTCCACCGACTTCCTGCACGACCACGCGTTCGCCAGCATCGAGGACGACGCGCTGCCCGGCACCGCGACCGACCAGGGCCTGCTCTGCTTCGCGGCGGCGGTGGCGCTGACCGAGCGCGACGTCGCTCGGCGCCCGGTGCAGCGCGGGATCCCGTCGGGGTGGCGCAACGTGGTCTCGGCCCCGCAGGTGACGCCGCTGGAGGTGCGCGGGACGCGGGTCGACGTGGGCTGGCTCGGCGGGCGGGGCGGCTACCGGTTCGTCGACACCTACGGCGAGGTCCACGGCGCCCGGGCGGTGTCGGTCACCGGCGGCCCGGAGCGGTGGCAGGTCGTGGTCGAGCACGGCGGGGTGAGCCACCCGGTCGAGGTGACGCTCCACGGCGACCTCGTCCCCCACGCGGTCGACGTCGACGCGGCGGCCGGCCACCTGGCGCTCGTCGCGCTCCCGCGCTTCGTCGACCCCGCCGACGTGCTCGCCGAGGGGTCGCTGCTGGCGCCCATGCCCGGCACCGTGGTGGGCGTCCCGGTCGCCGAGGGCGCGCAGGTCGCCGCCGGCGACCCCGTCGTGGTCCTCGAGGCCATGAAGATGCAGCACACGATCAAGGCCCCCGTCGACGGCGTCGTCACCGACCTCGTCGCCGCGGGCCAGCAGGTGGCCGCGGGCGACGTGCTCGCGGTGGTCTCGACGAGCTCGACCAGCGATGACGGCACGACCCACCACGACGAAGGAGAACCCGCATGAGCACCTACACCGAGTCCGACGAGCGGCTGGAGCTGCGCAAGGCGGTGAGGTCGCTCGCGTCGGCGTACGGCCGGGAGTACTTCACCGAGAAGGCCCGCTCCGGCGAGAAGACGACCGAGCTGTGGCTCGAGATCGGCAAGCAGGGGTTCCTCGGCACCAACCTGCCCGAGGAGTACGGCGGCGGAGGCGGCGGCATCGGCGACACCGCTGCGGTCTGCGAGGAGCTGGCCGCGCAGGGCTGCCCGCTGCTGCTCATGGTCGTCAGCCCCGCCATCTGCGGCACGATCATCGGTCGCTACGGCACCGAGGCCCAGAAGCAGAAGTGGCTGCCCGGCATCTGCGACGGCACCGGCACCATGGCCTTCGCCATCACCGAGCCCGACGCCGGCACCAACACCCACAAGATCACCACGACCGGCCGCAAGGACGGCGACGAGTGGGTGCTCAACGGTCGCAAGGTCTGGATCTCCGGCATCGACGAGGCCGACCACGTGCTCGTCGTGGCCCGGGTGACCGACGACGGCAGCGGCCGGGTCAAGCCGGTGCTGTTCGTGGTGCCCACCGACGCGCCCGGCTTCGAGGCGCGGGCGATCCCGATGGAGATCGTCAGCCCCGAGCGGCAGTTCCAGGTCTTCCTCGACGACGTCCGGCTCCCCGCCGACGCGGTGGTCGGCGACGAGGACGGCGGCCTGGTGCAGCTCTTCGCCGGGCTCAACCCCGAGCGCATCATGGCGGCGTCGTTCTCGACCGGCCTCGCGCGCTTCGCCCTCGACAAGGCCACGGCGTACGTCAAGGAGCGGGAGGTCTGGGGCGTCCCGATCGGCTCCCACCAGGGCCTCGCCCACCCGCTGGCGCAGTCCAAGATCGAGATCGAGCTGGCCCGGCTGATGACGCAGAAGGCCGCCGCCCTCTACGACGCCGGCCTCGACTCCGAGGCGGGCGAGGCGGCCAACATGGCCAAGTACGCCGCGGCCGAGGCCGCCTGCGACGCGGCCGACCGCGCCGTCCAGGCCCACGGCGGCAACGGCATCACCCAGGAGTACGGCGTCGCCGGCCTCCTCGTCGCCGCCCGCGCGGGCCGGATCGCCCCGGTCAGCCGCGAGATGATCCTCAACTACGTCGGCATGCACTCCCTCGGCCTCCCGAAGTCGTACTGAGCGTCGGCTCGCCGGATCGGCCCGCCGGATCGGCCCGCCGGATCCCATGTAACGCGGAGTTATTGATTCTGAACAAGCCGCACACGCCGCACTCGGCAGCAACAGCGCCGCGTCAGATGCGGTGCACGCCGCGTGCGCAGCCACAGACCCGCCCCGAGGAGACCGCATGACCGAGACCACCACCCTCGTGACGTACGACGTCCAGCAGGCCGTCGCGACCATCACGCTGGACTCGCCCCACAACCGCAACGCGCTCTCGGCGCTGCTGGTGACCCAGCTGCTCGACGCGCTCGACCGGGCGGCGGACGACGACGCGGCGCGGATCGTGCTGCTGCGCTCGGCCGACCGGGTCTTCTGCAGCGGCGCCGACCTCAAGGAGGCCGGCGCCGGCGGGATGCAGCAGGGCGCTCGGGCGCTGGTCGCGCTGCAGCGCACGATCGTGGCGCACCCCAAGCCGGTCGTGACCCGGCTCGCCGGTCCGGTCCGCGCGGGTGGGCTTGGCATCGTGGCCGCCAGCGACGTGGTGTTGTGCAGCGACGACGTGACGTTCGCGTTCACCGAGAGCCGGCTGGGCCTGGCGCCGGCGGTGATCTCGCTGACCGTCGTGCCGCGGCTGACCAGCCGGGCGGCCGCCGACACCTTCCTGACCGGGCGCACCTTCGACGCCGCCGAGGCGGCCGCGATGGGGTTGGTGACCCGCGCGGTGCCCGCCGACCAGCTCGACACGGAGGTCGAGCAGGCCTGCGAGGAGCTGCGCCAGGCCCACCCGCAGGGCCTGCGCGAGACCAAGGCGCTGCTCGCCGGCGACCTGCTGCGGCGCATCGACTCCCAGGCCGAGGAGATGGCGACCCTCAGCGCCCGGCTGTTCGGATCGGAAGGCGCCCGGGAGGCGATGGCGGCGTTCCTCGAGCGCCGCAAGGGCTAGCCCGGCCGCCCCATCTGGTGCGGTGCTGTTGCTGCCGAGTGCGGCGTACGCCCCTTGTTCAGAATCAATAACTCCGCGTTACATGCGGACGGCCGTCCCCGTCCGCCGCCGGCCGCCCGCCCACCCCCTCAGCGGCCGCCGCGACGACGGCCGCCCCGGCGGCGCCAGGGGCCGGTGACGGCGAACGTGGTGCCGGGGTCGTAGACGTTGAAGAACATCACCCGGCCGTCGGGGGAGAACGAGACGCCGGACAGCTCGCCGGTGTTGCCGGGCGTGGTGGCCTGGCGGTTGCGGGCGAAGACGAAGGGCTCGCCCGCGGCGGTGGTGCCGAGCATGTAGTTCTGGCCGTCGGAGTCCTCGCAGATCATCAGCCCGCCGTACGGCGAGACGCAGATGTTGTCGGGGCACTCGTAGACGTCGTCGCCCTCGGTGCCGACGAAGATCAGCTCGAGCGTCAGGGTGTTGCGACGGGTGTCGTAGCGCCACACCTGCCCGTCGTGGCTGGCCGCGGAGCCGTCCTTGGGCCGGGCGAAGCTGGAGACGAAGTAGGACGAGCTGTCGGCCCGCCCCCACCACGCGCCCTCGAGCTTCTGCCCGCGGGTGATCGGCTTCTTGTAGGCCTGGGCGCGCGTCGGGGTCGTCGCGGCGGTCGGGTCGGGCACGTCGAGCCACTCGATCCCGCGGAAGGTGGTGCCGGCCTCGCGGACGGTGCTGAGGTCCTCGAGCCCGGGCACGTGGAGCGCCTGGAGCCTGCCGCCGGCCCGCAGCGAGCCGTAGCCGCCGCGTGGCTTGTGGGGCAGGAAGCGGTAGTAGCTGCCGAGCGGCGCACCGGAGAACGCGTCCTCGGTCTCGTAGGCGATGCCGGTGCTCGGGTCGATGGCCACGGCCTCGTGCATGAACCGGCCCATGTCGGTCAACGGCACGGGGTCGGCGTTGCGCCGGTTGTCGTAGGGGTCGACCTCGAAGATCCAGCCGTGGTCCTTGGTGTAGCCGTTGGTGCCGGTGCGGTCCTCGGTCTCCTCGCAGGTCAGCCAGGTGCCCCACGGGGTGATGCCGCCGGAGCAGTTGATGGCCGTGCCGCCGAGGCTGACGTACTCCTCGCGCAGCTTGAGGTCGCTGCCGAGCACGAGGTTGGTCGTGCCGCCGCCGGCGCCCGGGTCGTACGTCGTCGCCAGGCCCCTGGTCGGCACCCGGAACTCGGCGTCGGGGTAGACCTCGTGGTTGCGCACCAGCCGGAAGCCGCCGCCGCGGCGGTTGGCGAAGCTGCCCATGCCGTCGTGGTTGCTGGGGACCGCGCCGCCGCCCGAGCGCATCGGCCGGCCCTCGCGGGACAGGATCCGGTAGGAGAAGCCGCGGGGCAGGTCGAGGATGCCGCGGGGGTCGCGCACCAGCGGGCCGTAGCCCTTGCGGGGACCGCGGCGGCCGGCGTCCGGCATCGCGGTGTAGAGCGCGTCGGCGCGGCCCGAGAGCCCGATCGCCAGGCCGGCCGAGCCGGTGCCGAGCAGCAGGGCGCGGCGGCTGAGCGCGGCGGCGCTGGTCTGGGTGTCCGTCATGGTGCCTCCTCCGAGTAGGTCTGTGACGTTAGTCACTGGCACCGACAGCGTCCACGGGGGGCCACCTCGACGGGGTCAGCCGCGGTGGACCCGGGGGCCGAAGACCGGGGCGTCCCAGAGCTGCCCGCGGGTGCGCGCGTCGTCGGCCCACACGCGGGTGCCCGAGGCGGTGACGGTGCCGGCCGCCACCCGCACCCAGGCGGGCGAGCTCAGGCAGGCGCGGGGGACGACGACACGGACGGTGGCGCCGGCGCCGTAGCCGATGGTGCTGCGCAGCACGCAGCCCTCGGGGCTGCGGTCGACGCCGGTCAGCTGCGCCCGGCCCTGCCAGGCGCCGGGGCCGGCGGTGACGGCGAGCTCGCGGCGCACGCCCTCGTCGGTGACCATCCGGAACCAGTGGCGGTGCCAGGACCCCGTCGCCTGCAGCGTGGCGAAGCGCAGCTCGAGGCTGACGGCCCGGCGGCCGTGGACGACGCGGACGGAGGTGACGTCGCCGTTGCTGCGACCGGCGTCGACACGGCCCGGCGCGGCTCCGCCCTGCACGACGACGTCGCTCCGGCTGTCGGCGTCGCTGCTCGACGCGGCCTGGGCGGCGGACGGCGCGAGGGCGACGACCGAGGCGGCGAGCAGGGCCGCGACGAGGGCGGCCAGCCGCGCGCCGACGGCGGACGGACGGACGAGGGGGACACGACCAGACGTGGACACAGCACAGCTCCCGAGGTCCGAGTGGGGGGAGGTCGGACGACGCCCGACGCTAGACAGCGGCGTCACAAACCGGGCGGAAATGACGAAGTGGTCTACCTCGGGCTGGCCCAGTGGATGCTCCGGGTGGGTCAGGGGAGCCAGGCGGCCAGCCGGTCGAGGCCGGTGGCGATCTCCTCGGTGCCGCCGGCGAAGGACAGCCGGACGAACTCGTGGCCCCGGACGGTGTCGAAGTCGAGGCCCGGCGCGGTGGCCACGCCGGTCTGGTCGAGCAGCCGCAGGCACCAGGCGTAGGAGTCGTCGGTGAGGTGGGAGACGTCGGCGTAGACGTAGAACGCCCCGTCGGCGGGGGCCAGCCGGTCGATGCCGAGCCGCGGGAGCCGGTCGAGCAGCAGCGCGCGGTTGGTGGCGTAGCGGGCGACGTGGCCGTCGAGCTCGGCGTACGACTCCGGGGTGAAGGCCGCGAGGGCGGCGTACTGGCCGAGCGCCGGCGGACAGATCGTGAAGTTGCCGGTCAGCACCTCGACCGGGCGGCGCAGGTCCTCGGGCACGAGCATCCAGCCGAGCCGCCAGCCGGTCATCGAGAAGTACTTGCTGAACGACCCGAACACCACGCCCGTCCGGGAGGTCTCCCAGGCCGAGCTGGTCGTCGGGCCGCCGGTGTCGTAGGTGATGCCGTGGTAGATCTCGTCGCTCACCAGGCGTACGCCGCGCGCCTCGCACCACCGGGCGACGGCGGCGAGCTCGTCGGGCTCGATCATCGTGCCGGTCGGGTTGGCCGGGGAGGCGATGACCAGCCCGGCCACGGGCCCCTCGACGGCGTCGAGCAGCTCGACGGTCGGCTGGAAGCGGGTCTCCGGGCCGCACTCGACCTCGACCACCTCGCACCCGAGCGCGCGCAGCACGTTGCGGTAGCAGGCGTAGCCGGGCCGGGCCATCACGACGCGGTCGCCGGGCTCGAAGGACGCCAGGAACGCCAGCAGGAAGCCGCCCGAGGACCCGGTCGTGATCACCACGTCGTCGAGGTCGACGTCGATGCCGCTGGTGCGGCGGTGGTGGTCGGCCACGGCCTGGCGCAGCCCGGGGATCCCGGTCGAGACGGTGTAGCCGAGCACCTCGGCGTCGAGCAGCCGCTTGGCCTCCTCGCGCACCGCCCGCGGCGCGCCGGTCGAGGGCTGCCCCGCCACGCAGTTGACGAGGTCGCCGTGCGAGAGCTGGCGCCGCTGCGCGGCGGCCAGCAGGTCCATCACGTGGAAGGGCGGCACGTTCGCCCGCGAGGCGACCTGGAGTCGGGTGTCCGGCAGCTGCGTCATCGCAGCCATCGTAGGAGCCGCGCGGGAGCGCCCGCTCAGGCCGTGCGACCCCCGGCGGTGGCGAGGTGGAAGGCCGGCTTGGACAGCTCGGGGACGGCCAGCACCCGCGGCGCCCGGCCGAGGGTGGCGGTGGCCTCGCGCAGCGCCTCCTCGACGGTGGCCGTGGTGCGGGCGCCCATGGCACGGGCGAGGTCGGGCCGCTTCGCGCCGGCGACGTAGACCGCGCTGGACCGGTCGCGGGCGATGCCGCCGACGTAGACCATCGAGAACGCGTGGAAGGGGTGGTAGCCGTAGCCGTGGCGGTACTTCTCCACCCACACCGGGTCGGTGGCCAGCAGCTCCTGGTGGTCGACCATGTCGGCCGGGTGCTGGCAGGTCTGCAGCAGC
Source organism: Marmoricola sp. Leaf446 (assembly GCF_001424755.1). Classification (GTDB taxonomy): domain Bacteria; phylum Actinomycetota; class Actinomycetes; order Propionibacteriales; family Nocardioidaceae; genus Marmoricola. The sequence goes on along the minus strand of NZ_LMRF01000005.1, from coordinate 68,024 downwards.
TCGAAGGCGGCGCGGTAGGGCGGGAACTCGTCGTCGTTGAACCACCCGTCGCACACCGCCGCCGCGATCACGATCGGCCGCTCGACCAGCGCCCGCTTGGCCCGCACCAGCGAGGCGCCGACCGCCTGCATCATCAGGATCGGGTTGCTGCCCATGCCGGGGCCGTAGTGGAAGTTCCGGGGGATCCCGACGACCAGGACGTCGGCGGGCTCGCCCACCACCTCCAGGTCGGTACGCCGCCCGGCCAGCGGCCAGGTGGCCTGCTCGACGTCGGGGATGCGTCCGGCGCTGACGCCGAGCTGGCGCGAGCCGGAGTCGAGCACGGCGTCGATGCTGAAGAACGGCTGCGGCATCGCGGCCTCGATGCCCTCGCCGATCGACCGCAGCTGGTCGCGGAACCGGCTGCGCGCCGAGACCGGCACGAAGTCGTCGCGGTAGAGCGAGCGCGGCGCGTGGTGGGAGGCGATCGAGCGCCACGAGGTGAGCCCGGTGGCGGGCATCTTGTAGCCGCCGCTGAAGCCGCCGTAGGGGTTGCCCGCCGCGTGCCCGACCAGCACCGTGAGGTCGGAGTCGACGACGGCGCGGTTGACCTGGACGGGGTCGCCGAGCGCGGACGACCCGAGGTCGACCATGCCGTCGGGGTCCTCGGCGTCGTGGTTGACGACCTGCTCGGGCCGCAGCCGCGCGAGCGTCTCTGCTCCGAGGTAGCCCTCGATCTCGTCGCGGTGGTTCTTGCGGTGCAGCCCGATGGCGCAGACCAGGCGCACGTCGCGCAGGTCGACGCCGCCGGCCTCGAGCTCGTCGAGCACCAGCGGCAGCGCCACCTTGCGGTGGGCGGTGTCGTGGGCGCCGCCCTTGACCCGGTCGGGGAAGGCGACGGTCACGCTGCTCCCGCGGCCCACCAGCTCGCGCAGCGGCGCCGAGCCGAGCGGGTCGGCGAGCGCGGCCCGGGTGGCGGCGACCGGGTCGGGCAGCGGCTCGGGCTCGCGGTGCCCGGCCCGCGCGGCGTACGACGGCGACACGACGGTGGTGTCGTCGGGCAGCTCGACCTCGACGTGACCGTCGCCGTGCTCCAGGGCGAGTCGCATGCGTTTCCTCTCGTGGGTCCGCTTATTGTGCACCGGACCCATTGACTTAGACGACTCGGGGAGCTCGGGTGACCGCCACCGTACGACGCGTGCTGCTGCCGCTCGCGGGCATCGCCCTCGCCCTCGCGGCCTGGTGGCTCGCGAGCGAGCTCGACGACCGGACCCCCGGCCCGGTCGCGGTCCTGGGCGTCGTCGGCCGGGGCCTGGTGGAGCCCGACGGACTGCTGCTCGACACCCGGCTCTCGGTCCTGCGCGTGCTCATCGGGGTCGCCCTCGGGGCGACGGCGGCCGTCCCGGTGGGCTTCGCGCTGGCGTGGTTCCCGGTCGTGCGCGCGATGTTCAACCCGCTCGTCAGCTTCTTCCGGGCGCTGCCGCCGCTCGCCCTGATCCCCCTGGTGATCGTCTACCTCGGCATCGGTGAGACGGCGCGGATCTCGGTGCTGACCTACGCCGCCTTCTTCTCCGCCGTGATCGTGATCTACGAGAGCGTGGCCGCCGTCGACGACCTCTACGTCCGTGCCGGGCTGGCGCTGGGTGCCACCCAGCTCGAGCTGTTCCGCCGGGTGGTGGTGCCGCTGACCGTTCCGCAGCTCTTCGTCGCGGTCCGCGTCGCGCTCGGCGTCTGCTGGGCCACCGTGGTCGCAGCCGAGCTCGTGGCGGCCCAGCGCGGCCTCGGCGCGATGATGCAGGACGCGCAGAACTTCTTCCGCCAGGACGAGGTCTACGCCGGCATCATCCTGATCGGCCTGAGCGCCCTGGTGATGGACAAGCTGGTGCAGCTCGCCATGGCCCGCACGGTGCGCTGGCAGGAGCGGGTGGCCCGATGAGCGACCAGGTCGGCGCCCCGACGAGCGAGCGGATCCGCTTCGACGACGTGCACCTGGGCTTCGGCCGGGGCAGGCAGCGCCTGGAGGTGCTCGACGGCGTCGGCTTCACGGTCGGCGCGGGCGAGTTCGTGAGCGTGCTGGGCCCCAGCGGGTGCGGCAAGTCGACGCTGCTCAACCTCGCCGCGGGCTTCCTGCGCCCGGACGCCGGCGCGGTCGCCGTCGACGGCGAGGAGGTGCGCGGCCTGGACGCCCGGCGCGGGGTGGTGTTCCAGCAGTACGCCATCTTCCCGTGGCTGACGGTGGAGAAGAACATCGCCTTCGGGCTGACGCTGCGGGCCAACCGCCGCCCGACCGCCGAGGTGCGCGAGGTGGTCGCGCGCTACGTCCGGCTGATGGGCCTGGAGGGGTTCGAGAAGGCGCTGCCCAAGACGCTCTCGGGCGGGATGCGGCAGCGGGTCGCGCTGGCGCGGGCCTACGCCACGGACCCCGACGTGATGCTGCTCGACGAGCCCTTCGCGGCGCTGGACGCGCAGACCCGGGAGTACATGCAAGAGCTCCTCCACGACACGAGCCGGCAGGACCGGCGCGCGGCGATGCTCATCACCCACTCGGTGGAGGAGGCGATCTTCCTCTCGCGCCGCATCGTCGTGCTCACCAACCGCCCCACGCGGGTCCACGAGGTCGTCGACGTCGACGTCGCGTGGCCGCGCACCCCGCAGTCACGCCACACCCCGGAGTTCGTCGAGCTCCGGCAGCACCTCGAAGAGGTCATGAGGTCCATGACCCTCCGCCCGGGGCGAGAGCCCAGAGAGAAGGAACACCGATGAGGACACGACGTTTGCTCGGGACGCTGCTGGCCGCCCTGCTCACGCTGCTGCTGGCGGCGTGCGGGGCGCTGGACGAGGGCGGGGGCGGCGACGACGCGGCCGCGGAGCCCAAGGAGGGCGCGACCCCGGTCAAGGTCGGCTACCTGCACACCATCGCCGTGGACGACAAGCTGTGGCTCGGCCAGGTCGAGGGCCAGTGGGCCGACGCCGGGCTGGACCTGCAGACCACCCAGTTCGACACCGGCGTCGAGCTGGCGCAGGCGCTGACCGGCGGCAGCGTCGACGTCGCCATCATGGGCGGCGTCACCTCCAACTTCCCGGCCCAGGGCCAGGGCAAGATCTTCATGCTCAACTCCCGCGAGACCGCCACGGCGCGGCTGTGGGTGCAGGGCGACAGCGGCATCGAGAGCGCGGCCGACCTGAAGGGCAAGAAGGTCATCACGACCGAGGGCACGACGGCCGACATCTTCCTGCACCGCGCCCTGCAGAAGGCCGACCTCACCCGCGAGGACGTCGAGGTGGTCAACGCCAAGATGCCCGACGCCGTCCAGGCCTTCATCAGCGGCCAGGTCGACGCCATCGCGCTCTGGGTCCCCTTCGACCTGCGCGTCAAGGAGTCGGGCATCGACGCCCGCGAGATCGACGACGCGGGCAGCTACCCCGACGCCGGCGTCGGTGACGGCTGGATCGCCAACAACGAGTGGTACGCCGAGAACCAGGACACCGTGAAGCAGCTGATCGGCGCCTGGCTCGACGTCAACGAGGCCTTCCGCGCCGACCCGGAGGCGTCGCTGGAGAAGGTCCACGAGGCGGGCTACCAGGACGCGGCCGAGCTCTCTGACCTGCAGTACCAGGTGGGCTTCCAGGAGGACTACACCAACGAGGAGTGGCTCGAGGCCTACGAGGACGGCGACGTCCTCGACTGGGTCGGCCAGGCCGAGAAGGCCTACGTCGAGCTCGGCGGCGTGCCGGAGTACGTCGACCCGCAGGAGTTCTTCGACACCTCGCTGTTCATCGAGGCGGCCAAGGCCAAGCAGTGACCGACGTCCCTGCTGCCGACGACCCCGCCGGGGAGCTCCCTGTCGGGGTCGTCGGGGTCGTCGGTCTCGGCGCGATGGGCCGGCCGATGGCGCTCGCGCTCGGGTCGGCCGGTCCGGTGCTCGCCTGGGACGCCGACCCCGGCGCCCGCGACCGGGCGGTCGGCGAGGGCGTCGCGCTCGCCACGTCGCTGGAGCACCTGGCCCGGGAGTGCGGGGCCGTCGTGCTCTCGCTCCCGTCGGCCGCGGTGGTGGCCCAGGTGGTGGCCCAGGTGGTGTCGGAGGTGGTGGCCCAGGTGGCGGAGGTGGCCGGTGCGGGCCCGGAGCTGCTGCTGCTCGACACCAGCACGATCGGGCCCGAGGACTCCCGGAGCATCGCCGCCACGGCACGCGCCGCCGGGGCGACCTACCTCGACACCCCGGTGCTCGGCCGCCCCGAGATGGTCGGCCGCTGGACGGTGCCGATGGGCGGCCCGGCCGCCGCGCAGCCCGAGGTCGCCCGGGTGCTCGCGCCGGTGGCGGCCCGGGTGGTCCACGTCGGCGACGTGGGGGCGGGGGCGACGCTCAAGGTCGCCAACAACCTGATGTTCAGCGTCATCAACGCCGTCACCGCCGAGGCGCTGGTGCTCGCGACCGCCGCCGGGCTCGACCCCGGTGTCTTCGTCGACACCGTCGTCGACTCGGGCGCCGCCAGCGTGAGCGGCCTGTTCCGCTCGATCGCGCCCCGGGCCGTGGCCGGCGACTTCGACCCGATCTTCGCGCTCGACCTGGTGCGCAAGGACAACGCGCTCGCTGTCGGGCTCGCCGCCTCGCTCGGCGTCGAGCTGCCGGTCGGTGCCGCCGCCCTGGCGCTGCACGAGCAGGCGGTCGAGGCGGGCCACGGCGCCGAGGACTCGGTCGCCGTCGTCAAGGTGCTCGAGGAGCGGCTCGGCCGGCCGGCCCGGCGTACGGGCACCTGACGCGGGCGCGCCGGGACCGCCCTCCGCCGGCTAGAAGAAGTCGGGGCACCAGGGGTCGCGGTGCCACGACAGCGCGGTGCCGGCCGCCGCGACCGCCCCGCTCGTGTGCTCGGTGACGCGGTCGACGCGGTGCAGGTCGGTCAGCCGTACGCCGCCGAGGTAGGCCGTGCCCAGCTCCAGCACCCCCAGCGAGACGTCGGCCGGGTCCGAGGTGCGCTCGACGGTGGTGCTCGCCGCCGGGCCGTCGGTGCGCAGCCGCCAGCGGCCGGCGTTGGCGGGGAGCAGCTCGTCGGTGACCTCGAGCACGACGTCGACCGGGGCGGCGTACGACCGGGCGCGGAGCGCGGCGGGCACGTCGACCAGGCGCACGTAGAGCGCGTCGAGGACCTCCGTGCCCACGGCACGGGCGTCGCGCACCAGCAGCCGCAGCGGCTCGTCGGAGGCCGCGTTGCGGGCGAGGAAACGACGCGCGAGGTCGAGGTCGAGCAGGTAGCGCCACAGCGTCGCGTGCGCGACGGGGTCCTCGGCCCACAGCTCCTGCACCCGCACCTCGCTGTCGGGCTCGGTGGCGGTGCCGCCCTCCTTGAAGCGGTACGTCGCGAACCCGTCGACCTCGCCCGCCCGGCTCCAGTGCACGACGTGGCGCAGCTCGGTGGCACCGTCGCGGACGAACGGCCGGTCGAGGAGCGCCATCTCCCAGGAGTGGTCGGCGGGGCGCGCCATCGTGCCGGGGCGCGTCCGCCGCAGCCGCTCGTGCAGCGGCCGGACCACCGCCTCGAACTGCTCGCGGGTGACCTCGTCGACCGAGCCGCCGGTCGCCACGCCCGGGAGGAAGTCGAGCGACCGGGTGCGCCCGTGCAGCCGCAGCCGTGACACCGCCGGGCCGTAGCCGAAGCGGCCGTAGATCAGCGACTCCGAGGCCCACAGCGCCGCCAGCGGCTCGCCGCGCCGGGCGACGTCGTCGAGCTGGTGGCGCATCATCGCGCTCAGCAGGCCCCGTCGCCGGTACGGCGGGTGCACGGTCACCACCGTCACCGCGGCCGTCGGCACCGACGCGCCGCCCGGCACGGTGAGCTCGCGGGTCAGCGCCCCGCACGTGGCGACCCAGCGGTCGCCGACCCGGAAGCCGAAGGAGCGGTCGTCCTCGAACACCTCGCGGTCGAGGTCCTCGGTCTCCGGGTGGTGCTCCTCGTGGAACCCGCGCGCGAACGCCTTGGTCCAGTCGACGAACGTCGCGGGGGTGACCTGCTCCAGCGACGGCTCGGCCAGGTGCGGGGCGGGCGGCAGGACGGGCGGCAGGACGGGCGGCACGACGGGCGGCGGCGCGTCGGAGGTCGTCGGCTCGGGGCTCATGGGTCCATCACAGCGGACGCCCCCGGGGGCGGCCAACCGGGTTCGGTGGGCGCACGACGGGCCGACGGGCCTAGCCGTCCAGCCAGCCGTCCGAGCGGGCCTGGCGCACGACCGAGACGGTGTTGGTCACCGGGCGGCCGATGCGGCGGTACTTCGCGCACGCGTTGTCGACGTGGCTCTTCACGGTGTGCTGGGCGATGCCGAGCCGGGCGGCGATCTGCTTGTGGCTCAGGCCGTCGTCGACCCCCTGCAGCACCTCGACCTCGCGGGCGGTGAGCGCCGCCGCCAGGGAGGCGTCCTCGAGCAGCGCCAGGGCGAGGGCGCTGGAGACCGTGTGGGTGCCCTCGCGCAGGTCGCGCAGCGCCCCGAGGAGGGCGCCGAGCCCGTCGTTCTTGAGCGCGACGCCGTTGGCCCCCGCCAGCACGGCGGCGCGGAGCACGACCGGCTTCTCCTCCGAGGTGTGCACCAGCACCTTGGCCGGCCAGTCGCGCAGCCGCGGGATGGCCGGGGTGGAGAGCACGTCGTCGCGGCCGAGGAGCAGGTCGAGGACGACCACGTCGGGGGCCGGACCGTCGAGGTCGAGGGCGTCGAGCGAGGTGTGTCCGCCGGCGAGCCGCAGCTCCTCGGGGTGCGCGGCGCACAGCTCGGCGATGCCGGCCAGCGTGCTCTCGTGGTTCTCCACGACGACGACCTCGAGCGGGCGCGGCGGGGTGGCGGGGACCGGCATGTGCACGTCGTACGCCCCTCCCGCACCGGCTCGCCATCCCCGGTTCAGGGGAGGTCGTCCAGGTGCAGCGTCGTGGCGAACGCGTCGGACCGGGCGGTGACGCCCGGGTGGCGGACCCGCAGCGTGGCGAGCAGGTCCGGGGCCGCCGGCGGCACGACCGCCAGCCGCACCCGCCGACCGTCGGGCTGCTGGTGGAAGGTGACCCGGCTCCCGGGCGGCAGGCCGGTCAGCAGCGAGCGCAGCACCCGGCCGGCGTCGCGCTCACCGACCCCCGGGTCGGCGCCGGGCCGGACCACGACGGTGCCGCCCCCGCGGCGGAAGTCGGTCACCAGCTCCCGCAGGTCGTCGTCGAAGAACTCGGGCACGTAGAGGTCGTCGCGCGCCTCCGCGGCCAGCAGCGCCGCCCGGGTGCGGACGGCCGGGTCGTCGAGGTCGAGCTCCCCGGAGGCGACCCGGTGCAGCCACGGCAGGATCCGGCGCCGGGTGTGGTCGAGGTGGCGCTGGCCGGCCCGGGCGAGGAAGTCGGCGCGGCTGGCGTCGGCGCGGGCGCGCACGACGCGGTGCCGCTGCTGGTCGAGGTCGGCCACGGAGCGACGCAGCGCCGTGCCGATCGCGCAGGCGACCGCGGTCGGGGTGACGGTCGCGTTCAGCGCCCCGAACCCGCCGACGAGGTCGACGCCCGGGTCGAGCGCCAGAGCCACGACCACGGTGGCCAGCGGCGGCACGACCAGCACCGGCAGGTCGCGGGCGGGCACGACGTACGCCAGCAGCACCAGGGGCAGCGCGGCGAACCCGACGGAGAAGGAGTCGAAGCCGGCGAGCGCCCCCGGCCCCGCCAGCAGCAGCCCCGCCCCGCCGGCGGCCGCCACCCACGTGCCCCAGGCCCACAGCCGACGGGCGGTGGGGGCGCCGCGCTCGACGTCGCGCAGCGCGACGAGCGTCGCGAGGGCGAGCGCCACGACGACGAGGACCGTGGCGACCGGGAAGCGCGCCTGCCCGGCCGCGTGCAGGCCCACGGCGGCGTTGGCGAGCAGCAGCGGGATCGCCACCGTCCGGGCGATCCCCGAGCCGCCCGAGGAGCGCATCGTGGTGGCGTAGGCCTGCGCCAGCCGGGCGTCACCGTCCCGGGGCGGTGCGTGCCACCACAGCCGGACCGTCGTGCCGGGACCCGGCGAGCGCGGGGCCACCTCGGCTCCGCCGCCGACGGCCTCGAGGGGCTCGCGCACCGAGCGGCGCAGCCCGAACCCCTCGGCCGCGTCCGGGCCCAGGCCGCGTCCCCGGTCGACCACCTCGACCTCGAGGCCCCGGGCCGTCGCGACGACGGTGACCGTCGCCTCGTCGGTGCCGGCGTGGCGACCGACGTTGCGCAGCGCCTCGCGGACCGCGCCGGTCATGGCGGCCACCACGGCGTCCGGCACCTCCCAGGCGCGATCGACGACGTCGACCGTCACGCGCAGCCCGAGCCCCTCGGTGGCCGCGCGGGCGAAGCCGGCGGCCGCGCTCGCCGGGGTCACGGGCCCCACGGGGCTCACGGGGCGCCCGTCCGGAGCCGTACGGCGGCGGCCGCGTCGCGACAGGCACGACGCACGTCCTCCTCCTGGCCGGGGTCGCGCGTCACCCCGGCGGGGGAGTCCGCGACGGCGCGCAGGGCGCTGAGCACGTCGTCGTGCAGCACCCGCTGCACGACCGCGGTCGAGGCGTGCTCGAGGTCGCGCAGGCTGGTCTCGGTCTCCAGCCGCTCCTGCTCGGCGGCCAGCCGGTCCTGGACGCGGGCGTTGCCGACCAGGCTGCGCAGGAACACCACCTCGGCCACGCACATCCCGGTGTTGAGGGCGGCGACGTCGAGGGCGTCCGCCACCGCCTGCCCCGACAGCCCGGTCAGGCTGGCCAGCAGCCACGCCACCGTGCACACCCCCAGCAGGGCGAGGCCCCAGGCGCGGGTGAGCACGGTGAGCGAGCCGACCAGGAAGAACGAGGAGAACAGCCCGCCCAGCAGGCCCGCCCCGATGGGGAGCACGTCGGGCACGGCGTTGACCATCACCACCGGCGCCAGGAGCAGCAGCAGGTCGGGCAGCACGAGCCGGCCGCGGGCGCAGCGCCCGGTCAGCACCAGGCTGACCAGCCCGGCCCCGGCGTACAGCAGCCGTGCGTCGCCCGTGGCGACCCGGGCCCCCACCAGGGCGAGCACGGTGCCACCGGCGTACAGCAGACCGACGCCGCGCGTCAGCGCCCGCCGCAGGGCGCGCGCGGCGGGCCCGTCGTCGGGCTCCCACATCAGCGGCTGCGGCACAGCGGGATCGTGGCAGTGCCGGGCCCCGACGCCAAGGGCCGTGTCCGGTGGGTGGGGCGCCCGCGGCACTAGACTGGGCCTCCGCCCCCACGACCGCCGAGGTGCCCCCGTGACACTCGACGTCCACGAGCTCGACCGCCTGCTGCTGGTCGGGGCGGGCGTGCTGCTGCTGGCGATCCTGGCCGTGCGGCTGAGCGTGCGGGCCGGGCTGCCGAGCCTGCTGGTCTACCTCGCCATGGGCGTGGTGATGGGCGAGTCCGGCCTCGGCATCCGCTTCGACGACGCCGAGGTCGCGCACGCGCTGGGCTTCGCCGCGCTGGTGCTGATCCTGGCCGAGGGTGGTCTCACCACCCCCTGGCCGGAGATCCGGCCGGTGATGCGGCTGGGGGTCTCGCTCGCCACCGTCGGGGTGGCGGTGAGCGTGCTCACGATGGCGCTCGTCGGCCACTTCCTGCTGGGGCTGACCTGGGAGCTCGCTGTGCTGCTGGGGGCGGTGACCGCGCCCACCGACGCCGCGGCGGTGTTCTCGGTGCTGCGACGGTTGCCGCTGCCACGCCGGCTCACCGGCGCGCTCGAGGCCGAGTCGGGCCTCAACGACGCCCCGACGGTCGTGCTGGTCACCCTGGTCAGCGCCGGCAGCGCGGGCGGCGGCCACGGCGTCCTCGGCTTCACGCTCGAGATCGTCTACGAGCTCGGCCTCGGTGTCCTCGGCGGTGCGCTGGTCGGGTTCGGCGGGGCCTGGCTGCTGCGCCGCTCGGCGCTCCCCGCCTCGGGCCTCTACCCGCTCGCGGTGCTGTCCTTCACGGTCCTGGCGTACGCCGGGACGGCGACCCTGCACGGCTCCGGCTTCGCCGCGGTCTACGTCGCGGCGCTCGTCCTCGGCAACGCCGAGCTGCCCCACCGGGCGGCGACGCGGTCGTTCTCCGAGGGCGTGGCGTGGCTGGCCCAGATCGGGTTGTTCGTGATGCTCGGCCTGCTCGCGGCGCCGGGGCGGATCACCCTGGAGACGGTGGTGATCGCGGTGCTGGCGCTGCTGGCCCTGACCCTGGTCGCCCGGCCGCTCTCGGTCGGGGTGGCCTCCCTGGTGCAGCCGGTGGGGCTGCGCGAGGGGGCGTTCCTGTCGTGGGCGGGGCTGCGCGGGGCGGTCCCGATCGTGCTCACGACCATCCCGCTCGCCGACGCCGTCGACGGCTCGACCCAGCTGTTCGACATCGTCTTCGTGGTGGTGCTGCTCGACACCCTGGTGACCGGTCCGACGCTGCCGTGGGTGGCCCGGGCGCTGCGGCTGGCCCGGCGCAGCGAGCCGCGAGACCTCGAGGTCGAGGCGGCCCCGCTGGAGCGGATCGCGGCCGACCTGCTCCAGATCACCATCTCGCCGCGCTCGTTGATGCACGGCGTCGAGGTGGGCGAGCTGCGGCTGCCGCCGGGCTCCTCGGTGGCCCTGGTGGTGCGCGACGGCCACACCATCGTGCCCGAGCGCCGCACCGTGCTGCGGCACGGTGACGACGTCCTCGTCGTCACCCCCCGGGCGCTGCGCGAGGCGACGGAGAAGCGGCTGCGGGCGGTCTCGGTCGGGGGCCGGCTCGCGCAGTGGCTGGGCACCCGCCCGCCGGCATGAGCCCCGGTGGGTGGCGGGGCGAGGGGGGTGCTCAGCTGACGTCGATGCACTTCTCGACGGGCTGCGGGAGCCTGACCCGTCGCGGCGCGTCGGGCGAGACCGAGATCTGCCGGTCGCCGACCAGCACGTCGACGCCGGGGCCGAGGTCCTCGGGCACCACCTCCACCCGCGTGCGCGGCCCGAGCGACGCAGCCACCAGCTCGGCGGCGCTGTCGTCGGCCTCGGTCGTCCACACGACCGCGCGCTGGACCCGGACGTCGGCCGGGGCGTTGCCGGCGTTGCCGCCGCGGAAGCCGGCCTCCTCCAGCGTCTCGAGCACGGTGCCGGCGCGTCCGGAGATGGATCCTGCGTTGTAGACGCTGACCTGCACGTCGCGGCGGGTGACGAACTCCTGCACCTGCCGCTCGGCCGAGCTGCACGCGGGCCCGCCGGCGCTGCGGTCGGGCAGGGGGGCCGTCAGCGCGCGCACCCCGAACACCGCCATCCCGGCGAGCACGAGCAGCAGCACCACGAGGGTGGCGGCGGTCGTGATGTGGCGTCGGTCCACGGTGGGTCCCCCAGGTCGGCGTCGGTCAGGAGAGGTCGTCGATGACGTGGACCCTCGCATGCAGCACGTGCCGCTGGTGCAGCGCCGCGCGCAGCGCACGGTGCAGGCCGTCCTCCAGGTAGAGGTCGTCGCGCCACTCCACGACGTGGGCGAACAGGTCGCCGAAGAAGGTTGAGTCCTCGTCCAGCAGGGCGGCCAGCTGCAGCGTGTCCTTGGTGGTGACCAGCTCGTCGAGGCGCACCGGACGCGGCGGCAGCGCGGCCCAGTCGCGGGCGGCCAGCTCGTGGTCGGGGTAGGGCCGTCCCTCGCCCACGCGCTTGAAGATCACCGCCACATCATAGGGACGGGCCGGCCCCGGCCCGGTCTACTCTGGCCCGCATGAGCCAGGCGCCCGGACCAGCGGACACGATCAGCAGCACCGTCGCGGCGGGTTACTCCTTCGAGGGCGCCGCCCTCGAGCTGGGCGGCCTGATGACCGACCCGAGCACCCTGACCGACGTCCGCGTCCGCATCCCGCTCGCCATGCTCAACCGCCACGGTCTCGTCGCCGGGGCCACCGGCACCGGCAAGACCAAGACCCTCCAGCTGCTCGCCGAGCAGCTCTCGGCCCAGGGCGTGCCGGTCTTCGCGGCCGACATCAAGGGCGACCTCTCCGGGCTCTTGGCCCCGGGCGCCGAGAACCCCAAGGTGGTCGAGCGGGCCGCGTCGGTGGGCCAGGAGTGGCAGGCGACCGGCCACCCCGTCGAGTTCTACGCGCTGGGCGGCGAGGGCACCGGCATCCCGCTGCGCGTGTCCATGACGGCCTTCGGCCCGACGCTGCTGTCCAAGGTGCTCGGCCTCAACGACACCCAGGAGTCCTCCCTCGGGCTCGTCTTCCACTACGCCGACGAGGCGGGGCTGCCGCTGCTCGACCTCGCCGACCTCCGCGAGGTGGTCAAGCACCTCACCAGCGACGAGGGCAAGGCCGACCTCAAGGACCTCGGCGGGCTGTCCGCGGCGACCGCGGGCGTGATCCTGCGCGAGCTGATCGCCTTCTCCGACCAGGGCGCCGACGCCTTCTTCGGCGAGCCGGAGTTCGAGTCCGCCGACCTGCTCCGCACCACCGCCGACGGCCGGGGCCTGATCTCGCTCGTCGAGCTGCCGCGGCTGCAGGACCGGCCCGCGATCTTCTCCACCTTCTTGATGTGGCTGCTGGCCGACCTGTTCCACGACCTGCCCGAGGTCGGCGACGTGGACCAGCCCAAGCTGGTCTTCTTCTTCGACGAGGCGCACCTGCTCTTCAACGACGCTTCCAAGGCGTTCCTCGACTCCATCGCGCAGACCGTCCGGCTGATCCGCTCCAAGGGCGTCGGCGTCTTCTTCGTGACCCAGTCGCCCACCGACGTGCCCGACGCGGTGCTGGCCCAGCTCGGGTCCCGGGTGCAGCACCAGCTGCGCGCGGCCACGCCCAACGACGCCAAGGCGCTCAAGCAGACCGTCGCGACCTACCCCCACTCCGCCTACGACGACCTGGGCCAGGTGATCCTCTCGCTCGGCATCGGCGAGGCGATCGTCACCGTGATGAACGAGCGCGGCGCCCCCACCCCGGTCGCCTGGACCCGCCTGCGCGCCCCGCAGTCGCTGATGGGCCCGGCCGACCCCGCGGCGATGGAGGCGGCGGTGACCGGCTCGAGCCTGCACGCCAAGTACGCCGAGGCCGTCGACCGCGAGTCGGCCCGCGAGATCCTCGCCGGCAAGCTCGAGGCCGGCGCCGCGAAGGCCCGGGCCGAGCAGGAGGCGGCGCAGGCCGGCCAGGAGCGTGCCGACACCCCCGAGGACCGGCTGCGCCGCGAGGGCGAGCGCGCCACCCGGCCCCGCTCGGGCTCGCGTCCCCGCGCCCGCCGCCAGGAGAAGTCGATGGCCGAGCAGGTGATGGGCTCGACCGCGTTCAAGCAGGTGGTGCGCACCGCCGCCCGCGAGATCGTGCGCGGGATGTTCCGCACGGGCCGCCGGTAGCCCGTCGGGACCCCGGTGCCGCCTGGCGGTGCTGGGTACGTTCGTGAGGTGACCTCACCCCTCGACCTCCCGCGCGCCGCGTCGCGCGCCGCCCAGCGACGGCTCGGCCTCGCACTGCGGTCCCGGGTCGCCGGCGACGACGCCCCGGAGCGTGCCGCCCGGATCTGGGGCGCCGAGGGCGAGCGATGGTTCACCCCCGAGGACCCGGTGTGGCGCGTCAACGCCGACGCCGCGATGTTCCCCGGTGGCATCGCCGCGCTGCTGCTGCAGTCGCTGCACCCGCTGGCGATGGCCGGGGTCGCCGGCCACAGCGGCTACAAGGGCGACCCGTGGGGCCGGTTGCAGCGCACCAGCCACTACCTCGCCGTGACGACCTTCGGCACCGTCGCCGACGCCGAGCAGTCGATCGCCGTGGTCCGTGCGGTCCACCGGCGGGTGCGCGGCGAGCACGAGGGCGTGCCCTACGCCGCCGACGACCCCCACCTGCTGCGCTGGGTCCACGTCGCCGAGGTGTGGTCGTTCCTGCGGGCCTACCAGACCTACGCCGCGCAGCCGCTGACCGACGCCGAGGCCGACCTCTACGTCCGGCAGACCAACGTCGCGGCCTCCCGCCTGGGCGCGCGCGACCTGCCGGAGTCGGTGGCCGAGCTCGACGAGGTGCTCGAGGCCTTCCGTCCCGAGCTGCGCATCACCGCGGCGGCCCGCGAGGCGACCCGCTTCATGCTGCTCAACCCGCCGGTGCCGGTGCTGGCCCGTCCGGGCTACGCGCTCATCGCGGCCGGGGGCGTGGCGCTGCTGCCGCGCTGGGCCCGGCTGCAGCTGGCGCTGCCCGTCTTCGGTCCCGGGGTCACCGTGGCGGCCGGTGCGGGCAGCCTGTCGACCGCCCTGGTGCGGTGGGGGATGGCCGGTCTCGCCGATCGCGCCCCGGGGGCCGGCCCCCTCGACCGCGACGACGAGGAGGAGTCCGCATGAGCGCCTGGAGCAGGGTGGCCACCCGGCGCGGGCTGCGCACGCTGGCCGCCACCGGCGCCGCCGCCGCGACCAGCGCCGCGCTCGGCGCGGCCGCCACCACGCCCGACGACCCGTGGTACCGCGCCCTGGCCAAGCCCCCGTGGGACCCGCCGCCGATCGCGTTCCCGCTGGTCTGGACGCCGCTCTACGCCGACATCGCGGTCACCGGCGCCGCCGCCCTCGTCGAGCTCGAGGAGCAGGGCCGCACCGAGGACGCCGCGATGCTGCGCCGCACGCTGGCGGTCAACCTCGTCCTCAACACCGGCTGGAGCGTGCTGTTCTGGCGGTCCCGCCGGCCCGTCCTGTCGACCGTGTGGTGCGCCGCCCTGGCCGCTCACTCCGGGGTGCTGGTCCGCCGGGTGGCCTCGGCCGACCCCGCGTTGGGCGCCGCGCTCGCGCCGTACCCCGCCTGGTGCACCTTCGCGACCGCGCTCAACGGCTCGATCGCCCGCCGCAACCGCTGAGCGACCGCACCAGGTGGAGTCGTGAGTCCCACGGGGCGCCCTGGCGCCCCTCCGGCCTCACGACCCGACGACGGCGGGCCCCGGACGCGGGGGCTCAGGCCGGGTCGGTGCCCGCGCCCGACAGGCTGTCGCCGGTCGTCGAGGTGCCCTCCGCGCCGTCGTCGTCGAGGGAGCGACGCAGCGCCTCGCGCAGCGGCACCGAGCGGTAGTCGTCGGGCAGCAGCTCGCGCTTGGCGTCGTCCTCGCCGCACACCAGGTCGTGCGAGAGGCTGTCGACCAACGAGACCACCGTGGGGCGGTCCATCCGGGTGACCGCGGCGACGATGCGCCCGGCCAGGCCCTTGGGCACGAGCGGGACGGTCGCCTGCGGGCGGCGTACGCCGAGCACGTCGGCCATCACGCGCAGCAGCTCGGGATAGCTGACCACGTCGTCGCCACCCACGTCGTAGTGCCGGTCGCGGGGCTCGCCGTCGAGCGCGCCGGCCACCGCGAGGGTGACCTCCTCGATCGTCACCGGCTGGAGCCGCGAGCGCATCCACGTCGGGATCGGCGCCACGGGGACCCGGGTGGTGAGGCGGCGCAGGATCTCGAACGAGGTCGACCCGGCGCCGATGACCATCGCCGCGCGCAGCACGGTGGCGGGCACCGAGGAGCCGAGGAAGACCTCCTCGACCTGGAGCCGCGAGCGCAGGTGCTCCGACAGCTCGCCGTCGGGCACCAGCCCGGAGAGGTAGACGACACGGCCGACGCCGGCCTGCTCGCAGGCGCCCGCGACCAGCTCGGCGGCCTCGCGGTCCTTGGTCAGGAAGTCCTCGGAGTCCAGCGAGTGGATCAGGTAGACCACGGCGTCCATGCCCTGCACGGCCTCGCGGACGAGGTCGGGGTCGGTGATGTCGAAGCGCGTCAGCTCGACGTCGTCGACCCAGGGGTAGTGGTCGGCCGAGCCCTCGCGGCGCACGGCCGCGTGGACGTCGTGGCCGCGCTCGAGCAGGCGGGGGACCAGGCGCGACCCGACGTAGCCGGTGGCGCCGGTGACGAGGACCCTCACGCGGCCACCCCGCGCAGGGCGGGAGCGGAGACGGACGAGCGGAGGGCGTCGCGCAGGCCGCGCCGCCGGCGCTCCACCCAGCCGTCGGGCAGGGAGAGCCGCGCCACCTTGTGCCAGGCCGAGGCGAGCTGGGTGGGGAAGGAGCCCGAGTGGTAGCGCAGCCCGTGCCGCTCGAAGACCCCACGCACCCGCGGCGCGATCCGGGCGTAGCGGTTGCTCGGCAGGTCGGGGAACAGGTGGTGCTCGATCTGGTGCGAGAGGTTGCCGCTGAGCAGGTGGAGCAGCGGGCTGCCGGAGATGTTGGCCGAGCCGAGCATCTGGCGGAGGTACCACCGTCCGCGCGTCTCGTCGGGGTCGATCGCCTCCTGCGCGAAGGTCTCGACGCCCTCGGGGAAGTGGCCGCACATGATGATCGAGTGGCTCCAGACGTTGCGGGTCAGGTTGGCCGTGGCGTTGGCGGCCATCGTGTGGCGCCACGAGCGGCCCGAGAGCAGCGGCATCAGCAGGTAGTCCTTGGCGGCGTTGCGGCCGACCTTGCGCAGGGTGGCGCGCAGCCGGACCCGCTGGTCGTCGGTGAGCCCCGACCCGGAGCGGAAGCTCTCGCCGAGCTGCAGGTCGTACGCCGCGATGCCGTACTCGAAGAAGCACGCGTTGAGCGCGTTCCACACCGGCTGGGCGAGGTAGCGCGGCTTCCACGGCTGCTCCTCGTCGACGCGCATGATCCCGTAGCCCAGGTCGTCGTCCATGCCGAGGATGTTGGTGTTCACGTGGTGCGAGCCGTTGTGCGAGCGCTTCCACTCCGCCGCCGGGGTGGCGTGGTCCCACTCCCAGGTCGTGGAGTGGATCTTGGGGTCGCGCATCCAGTCCCACTGACCGTGCAGCACGTTGTGCCCGATCTCCATGTTCTCCAGGATCTTGGACAGGCTCAGCGCGGCGGTGCCGAGCAGCCACACCGGCCGGCGGCGGCTGCCGAGCAGCGCGGCCCGGCCGCCGAGCTCGAGCAGGCGCTGCACCAGGATCACCCGCCGGATGTACGCCGCGTCGGCGGCGCCGCGCGAGGCCAGCACCTCGCGGCGGATGGCGTCCAGCTCCTCGCCGAGCCGCTCGACGTCGGCATCGGTCAGGTGCTGGACCTGGTTGGGGGTCTTGTGCTCCAGCGCGGTCACGACGTGCTCCTCGGCGGTCCGGTGTCAGGCGGGCGTCGGCGGTCGATCGGTGGGCGCACGACCCGGACGCTGTACCCGTTGCGGGCCGGACCGCTCGCACCCCGGGTGCAGACGTGGGCCCGGCGGCCCGGCCGGAGCCGGACCCCCGGGCCCACGAGCGGCGGAGGATAGGGGATTCGAACCCCTGAGGGCGTTAACCCAACCCGCTTTCCAAGCGAGCGCCATAGGCCACTAGGCGAATCCTCCGCCGGAGAGGCTACCGCCCCCGGTTCGCGCGCGGGAAATCGCCCGGTTGGGCGAGCGGTCGACCCCTCGCCTAGACTCCGGGACAACCCCCCGTGCGGCGGTACCTCACTGAACTCCCCCAGGGCCGGAAGGCAGCAAGGGCAGGTGGGCTCTGCCGGGTGCACGGGGGGCCTTTCGCTCCCCGGAGCGCCTCGACGCGGCCGTCGTACGCCTGTCGGCGCCGGTCGTTAGGGTGACCGGGTGCAGTCCTCGCTCGCCCTCTACCGCCGCTACCGGCCGGAGACGTTCGCCGAGGTCATCGGGCAGGACCACGTCACCGAGCCGCTCCGTGCGGCTCTGGCCCACAACCGGGTCAACCACGCCTACCTGTTCTCGGGCCCGCGTGGCTGCGGCAAGACCACGAGCGCCCGCATCCTGGCCCGGGCGCTCAACTGCGAGCGCGCGCCGATCTCCGACCCGTGCGGCGAGTGCCGGTCGTGCGTCGACCTGGCCCGCGGCGGCCCCGGATCGGTGGACGTCATCGAGATCGACGCGGCCAGCCACGGTGGCGTCGACGACGCCCGCGACCTGCGCGAGCGGGCCTTCTTCGCGCCGGTCAGCAGCCGCTACAAGGTCTACATCATCGACGAGGCCCACATGGTCTCCTCGCAGGGCTTCAACGCCCTGCTCAAGCTGGTCGAGGAGCCGCCGGAGCACCTCAAGTTCATCTTCGCCACCACCGAGCCCGAGAAGGTCATCGCGACGATCCGCTCGCGGACCCACCACTACCCCTTCCGGCTGATCCCGCCGCGGGTGCTCTCGGACTACCTCGCCGAGCTGTGCACCAAGGAGGGCGTGCGCATCGACGCCGCCGCGCTGCCGCTGGTGGTGCGGGCGGGTGCCGGGTCCGCGCGCGACTCGCTCTCGGTGCTCGACCAGCTGCTCGGCGGCGCCGGTCCCGACGGAGTGACCTACGAGGTCGCCACCGGGCTGCTCGGCTACACCCCCGACAACCTGCTCGACGAGGTCGTCGACGCCTTCGCGGCCCAGGACGGCGCCGGGGTCTTCGGGGTGGTCGACAAGGTGATCGAGACCGGCCAGGACCCCCGCCGCTTCACCGAGGACCTGCTGCGCCGGCTGCGCGACCTCGTCATCGTCGCCGCCGTCCCCGAGGCCCACGCCTCGGGCCTCCTCGACGCCCCCGAGGACCAGGCCGAGCGGCTCGTCGCCCAGGCCGCGCGGTTCGGCCGCGCCGACCTCGTCCGCGCCGCCGACCTCGTCGCGGCGGGGCTGACCGAGATGCGCGGCGCCACCACGCCCCGGCTGCTGCTCGAGCTGCTGTGCGCCAAGGTGCTGCTGCCCGGCGCCGACCACGCCGAGCTCGGCGTCCTCGCCCGGATGGACCGCCTCGAGCGCCGCCTCGACGTCGCCGGCTCCGGCCCCCTCGACCTGCCCGCCGCCCGCCCGGCCGCCCGGGCCGAGCCGCCCGCGCCGGCCGCACCCCGGACCCAGCCCCCTGCGCCCGAGGGCCCCCGGTCCGAGCCGCCCGCGCCCGACTCCCGCCGCGCGGAGCAGGCCGCCCCCGCCGCGCCCGCCGGCCCCCGGATGCCGGAGGAGGTCGCGCAGCGCCCCTCGCGCGGGGCCGGCCCCGACCAGCCCGCGCCCCAGCCCGCGCCCCAGCCCGCCGCCCAGCCGGCCACCGAGCCGGTCCCCGCGCCGGCCTCCGACCCCGCCGCGGTCGCCGAGGAGGCCGCCCCTGGGCAGCTCTCGCTGGCCGACGTCCGTCGGCTCTGGCCCGACCTGCTCGAGCAGGTCAAGCGGATGCGGCGCTTCACCTGGATCCTGCTCAGCCAGAACGCCCAGGTCATCGGGGTCGACCAGCGCAGCCTCACGGTCGGCTTCAAGACCGCCGGCGCCCGCGACTCCTTCCTCGGCGGCGGCAGCGAGGAGATCCTGCGCCAGGCCGCCATCGACATGGTCGGCGCCGACTGGAAGATCGAGACGGTCGTCGACTCCGCGACCGACCCGGGTGCGCAGACCGCGATGCGGGTCACCCGGCCGGCCGTGCCCGACGCCCCCGAGCCCCCCTCCGGCCCGGAGCCGCCCGACCCCGGACCCGCGGCAACGGCCCCGCCCGCGGCGCCCCGTGCCGGCGCGAGCGAGGCCGCCCGCGCCCGGATCGCGGCCACCCGAGGCCCCGGCACCCCCGAGGGGGAGCAGGGGCCCCGCGAGGACCCCGACGCCGACGCCCACCGCGACGACCCGTCGGCGGCCGACAACGGCATCGACACCACCGAGCTGCTCGCCCGCGAGCTGGGTGCCACGGTCATCGAGGACATCCCGCACAGCTGAGCCTCCGAGCCGCACCACCTCCGCACGACCCCGCACCAACCGTTCCCGGCACCACCCCACCACCGACCCACCCCGTCACCCCACCTCGTCACCCACCTGGAGCCACGACATGACCGACAACCCCTTCGGCAGCCTCGACCTCAGCTCCATGCTCGAGCAGGCCCAGCAGATGCAGGCCCAGCTGATGCAGGCGCAGGCCGAGCTCGCCGAACGCACCGTCGAGGGCTCCGTCGGCGGCGTGGTCGTCACCCTCAGCGGCACCGGCGACCTGACCGGCGTCACCGTCTCGCCCGAGGCCGTGGCCGGCACCGACGCCGAGTCCCTCACCGACCTGGGTGACCTGGTGGTCGCGGCCTACCGCGACGCCAAGAGCCGCGTCGACGAGCTCGCCGCCGACGCCCTCGGCCCGCTCGCCGGCGGCGGCCTGGACCTCGGCGGGGACCTCGGCGGCGCCCTCGGAGGCTCCCTGGGCGGCCCCGGTGCCGACCCGCAGGAGCCGCGTCGCCCCGGGGGCTTCTAGGTGTACGAAGGCGTCCTGCAGGACCTCATCGACGAGCTCGCCCGGCTCCCCGGCGTCGGGCCCAAGGGCGCGCAGCGGATCGCCTTCCACCTGCTGGCGGCCGAGCCGACCGACGTGCGCCGCCTGGCCGAGACCATGCTCGAGATGAAGGCCAAGGCGACGTTCTGCTCCACCTGCGGCAACGTCTCCCAGTCCGAGCAGTGCCGGATCTGCGCCGACCCCCGCCGCGACCCGACGCTGATCTGTGTCGTCGAGGAGCCCAAGGACGTCGTCGCGATCGAGCGCACCCGGGAGTTCCGGGGGCGCTACCACGTGCTGGGCGGCGCGATCTCGCCGCTGGAGGGCATCGGCCCCGACCAGCTGCGGATCCGTGAGCTGATGGGTCGGCTGGCCGACGGGACGGTCGTCGAGGTGATCCTCGCGACCGACCCCAACATCGAGGGCGACGCGACCGCGGCCTACTTGAGCCGCTTCCTGCGGACGCTCGACTTGCGCGTGACGCGACTGGCGAGTGGACTGCCGGTGGGAGGGGACCTCGAGTACGCCGACGAGGTCACCCTCGGACGTGCTTTCGCGGGGAGGAGGAACGCCGGTGACTGACCCGGGGGCCGAGGTGCCCGTCCAGGAGCACGACGAGCTCGCCCAGCAGGTGGCCGACGCGGTGGAGGTCTACCTGCTCGGCCTGCAGGCGATCTCGCGCGGCGAGGCGGCCGGCGGGGCCGCCGTACCCCTGCTGCTGCTCGAGGTCAGCCAGCTGCTGCTCGCCGGCGCCCGGCTCGGCGCCCAGGTCGACTTCGAGACCCCGACCCGCTACCAGCCCGACGTCGGGCCCGACCCCGACCTCGACGCCATGCGGCTGCGGCTCGCCGACGTGCTGGGCGACATCGACACCTACGCCCACAACTTCGAGCCCTACGACCCGGCGACGCTGCCCAGCCAGCTCTCCGACGACCTCACCATCATCGCCACCGACGTCGCCCACGGGCTGCGGCACTTCCGCCACGGCGACGCCCGCGAGGCGCTGTGGTGGTGGCAGTACTCCTACCTCGCCTCCTGGGGCACCAGCGCCTGCGGCGTGCTCAGCGCGCTGCACTCCGTGGTGGCGCACGACCGGCTCGACCGCGACGTCGAGGGCGAGCTGGAGCAGATCGAGGCGGCCGAGCAGCTCGGTGACGTGCCGCCGGCCGCCGACGCCGTGGACGCCGGCACGACCCGCTCCTGACCGGCCGTAGAATCGACGACGGTCCGCCTGTCGGACCGACGTCCCAGCAGCCGAGCCCAGGGGATTCCCGTGAGCACTGAGGTGGCCGACCAGGCCGCGACCCGGGGCCTCGTCGTGCAGAAGTACGGCGGGTCCTCCCTCTCCGACGCCGCCGCGGTCAAGCGCGTGGCCCGCCGCATCGTCGAGGCCAAGAAGCAGGGCAACGACGTCGTGGTCGCCGTCTCGGCGATGGGCGACAGCACCGACGACCTGCTCGACCTCGCCAGCAAGGTCAGCCCGGTCCCCCCGGCGCGCGAGCTCGACATGCTGCTGACGGCCGGTGAGCGGATCTCCATGGCCGTGGTCGCGATGGCGATCTCCGACCTCGGCTTCACCGCGCGGTCCTTCACCGGCTCGCAGGCCGGCGTCATCACCGACTCGGTCCACGGCAAGGCCAAGATCATCGACGTCACCCCCGGGCGCATCACCGACGCGATCGCCGAGGGCCACATCGTGATCGTGGCGGGGTTCCAGGGCGTCAGCCAGGACACCAAGGAGATCACCACGCTCGGCCGCGGCGGCACCGACACGACCGCCGTCGCCCTGGCCGCGGCGCTCGACGCCGACGTGTGCGAGATCTACACCGACGTCGACGGCGTCTTCACCGCCGACCCCCGCATCGTCCCCACCGCGCGCAAGCTCGAGCGCGTCACCTACGAGGAGATGCTCGAGCTCGCCGCCTGCGGCGCCAAGATCCTGCACCTGCGGTGCGTGGAGTACGCCCGCCGCTACGACATCCCGATCCACGTCCGCTCGTCGTTCAGCCAGCTCCACGGCACCGTGGTCTCCGGCAGCATCGACGACCAGGAGTCCCAGGAGGGCACCATGGAGCAAGCCATCATCTCCGGCGTCGCGCACGACCGCAGCGAGGCCAAGATCACCGTCGTCGGGGTGCCCGACAAGGTCGGCGAGGCCGCGCGCATCTTCGACGCGCTGTCCAAGGCGCAGATCAACCTCGACATGATCGTGCAGAACGTCTCGGCGGCCTCCACCAACCTCACCGACATCTCCTTCACGCTGCCGCGCACCGACGGCCAGACCGCCATGCAGGCGCTGCACGCGCTCAAGGGCGCGATCGGGTTCGACTCGCTGATCTACGACGACCGCATCGGCAAGGTCTCGCTCATCGGCGCGGGGATGCGCTCGCACCCCGGCGTGACGGCGAAGTTCTTCAACTGCCTGGCCGAGGCCGGGGTCAACATCGGGATGATCTCCACCTCGGAGATCCGGATCTCGGTGATCGTGGACGAGGGCGACGTGGACGCTGCCGTGACGGCGACCCACACCGCCTTCGACCTCGACTCCGACGAGGTCGAGGCCGTGGTCTACGGCGGGACGGGGCGCTGACGTGGCACGCATCGGGATCGTCGGCGCGACCGGCCAGGTCGGCGTCGCCATGCGCCAGATCCTCCTCGAGCGGGGCTTCCCCGCCGACGAGGTCCGCTTCTTCGCCTCGGCCCGCTCGGCCGGCACCGTGCTGTCCTTCGGTGACCGCGAGGTCACCGTCGAGGACGCCGCCACCGCCGACCCCACCGGGCTCGACATCGCGCTGTTCTCCGCCGGGGCCACCACCTCGCGCGCCCAGGCGCCGCGGTTCGCCGAGGCCGGCGTGGTCGTGGTCGACAACTCCTCGGCCTTCCGGATGGACGACGACGTCCCGCTGGTGGTCAGCGAGGTCAACCCCGAGGCGATCGAGCTGGCCCTCTCGGGCCGCCGGATCATCGCCAACCCCAACTGCACCACGATGGCCGCGATGCCGGTCCTCAAGCCGCTGCACGTCGAGGCCGGCCTGACCCGGCTGATCGCCTCCACCTACCAGGCCGTCTCGGGCTCCGGCGTCGCCGGCGTCGAGGAGCTCGCCGGCCAGGTCGCGGCGGCGGGGGACAAGGCCCGCGAGCTGTCCTACGACGGGTCGGCCGTCGACTTCCCGGCCCCGGTGAAGTACGAGCGCACCATCGCCTACAACGTGGTGCCGCTCGCCGGGTCGATCGTCGAGGACGGTCTCGACGAGACCGACGAGGAGAAGAAGCTGCGCAACGAGTCGCGCAAGATCCTCGGCCTGCCCGAGCTGCTCGTCTCCGGCATCTGCGTGCGGGTGCCGGTCTTCACCGGCCACTCGCTGGCGATCAACGCCGAGTTCTCGCGCTCGATGCCGGTGGCACGGGCCCGCGAGATCCTCGCCGGCGCTCCGGGCGTCGAGCTCAGCGACGTCCCGAACCCGCTCCAGGCGGCCGGCCAGGACCCGTCGTACGTCGGCCGGCTGCGCCACGACCCGGGCGTGCCCGACGAGCGTGGCCTGGCGCTGTTCATCAGCAACGACAACCTGCGCAAGGGCGCGGCGCTCAACACCGTGCAGATCGCGGAGCTGCTCGCCTCGCGCTAGTCGCCGAGGTCGACCACGGTGGTGGCGGCGACGTGGGCGACCACGAAGGTCAGCGCCGTCGCCACCGGCAGCACGACGGCCGCCGCCACCGAGGTGACGGCCGCGGCGGGGAAGAACATCGCCAGCACGACGACGAGGCCCACCCCCACGAGGCTGGTGCCCGTCGGCTGCACCGCGCCCAGCGCGCGCAGCAGCGCGGCCCCGACGGCGACCTCGGCCACCACGACGCCCAGGAGCAGCAGCAGGCCCGGCCCGCCGCCGCAGCTGGAGACGCCGCGCACGGCGTCGCAGCCGCGCAGGGCCACCCAGGCCAGCGCCACGCCCACGAGCGCGGCGACGGCCCCGCTCAGGGCGGCCGCCAGCCAGGGCGACACGTGCGGGAGGCTCACCGAGGGTCGTCGTCGGCGGCGCCCCTCGCCGTCGGCGGCGTCGCCGCCGTCACCGCGCTCGACGTCGTCCTCGGGTCGGGTCGCGGTGAGCACGCTCGTCGGCGTCTCGGCCGGCTGCTCCGGGTAGGCCATCTCGGGGCCACGGGTGCGCGGCGGGGGCGGTGGGACGGTGCGGGCGGCCGGTCGGGGCCGACGCCGCGGCGCCGGTGTGGTCTCGGGCGCCGCGACCGGCTCGGCGACCGGCTGCACGACCGGCTGGGCCACCGGCTGGGCCACCGGCTCGGCCGGGCGCTCGACGGGCTGGGCGGGGGGCTCTGCGACGGTCCGGGCCGCGGGCTGGGCGACCGGCTCCTCGACGGGGTCTGCGACGGGTCGGACGGGCTCCGGCGGGGCGGGCGTGGGCCGGGGCCGGGCGACCGGCTGGGTCGGCTCGGGCGACGGAGACGGTGACGGCGGGGCCGGCGCCCGGCGCGGGGGCGGGACCCGCTTGGCCCCGGCCGCAGGTCGCAACCCGCCGGACGTCGGGGCGGGGTCGGTCGGGGTGGGGTCGGTCGGGGCGGGGTCGACCGGTCCGGCGCTCGGAGCCTCCGCGGGCGCGGCCGCGGCGTCGGGCCCCGACGGCTCCTCGCGCTGGCGCTTGCGGCGTCGGCCGAAGAACGAGGGGAGCTCGAGGTTGGGCTCGTCGCCGCCTGCACCTGCCATGGGCGCATCGTGCCACGCCGCACCGTCGGACGGGGCGGCTACGCGGCTTCGTCCCGCCGCCGGCTCGACCGGCCGGACCCGGTCGTCGCGGGCCCGGGAAAGCCACGAGCTCCCGGCCACTCGGTGGCCGGGAGCTCGCAGGTGGACCTGGTGGTCGGGGTGACAGGATTTGAACCTGCGGCCTCGTCGTCCCGAACGACGCGCGCTACCAAGCTGCGCCACACCCCGAAGGCCCGGCGAGTCTATACAGAGCCCGCCCGTGCCGCCGAACCGGGTCCGGCAGGTCGCGGGCGGTGGCTCAGTGGTCCCGCGCCGTCCAGGTCATCAACGTCGCCTCGGGGCGGCAGCACAGCCGCACCGGGGCGTACGGCGAGGTGCCCGCGCCCGCCGAGACGTGCAGCCACGAGGTGCCCACCTGGCCGGGCCGGGAGTCGGCGGGGTGCCGGTGCAGGCCCTTGGCCCGGGCGGGCTCGAGGTCGCAGTTGGTGACCAGGGCGCCCTTGAACGGCAGGCACACCTGGCCTCCGTGGGTGTGGCCGGCGATGGTGACGTCCCAGCCGTCGCGGGCGTACTGGTCGAGCACCCGGAGGTACGGCGCGTGGGCGACCGCCACCCGCACGTCGGCGTCCCGCGGGGCGGGTCCGGAGACGGCGGTGAGGTCGTCGTACTCCAGGTGCGGGTCGTCGACGCCGACGAAGGCCAGGTCGAGGTCGTCGACCCGCAGCCGGCCCGAGGTGTTGGTCAGGTCCAGCCAGCCGGCGCCGGTGAACGCGTCGCGCATCTCGCCCCACGGGAGCCTCGGGGTGCGGGTGTTGCGGCGGCCGTCGTCGGGCAGGAGGTACCACAGCGGGTTGCGCGGCTTGGGGGCGAAGTAGTCGTTGGAGCCGGGGACGAACACCCCGGGCACGTCGAGCAGCCGGCCCAGTCCCTCCAGCACCGGCCCGACGGAGTCGCGGTGGGCCAGGTTGTCCCCGGTGTTGACGACGAGGTCGGGCTCGAGGTCGGCCAGCGAGGCCAGCCAGCGACGCTTCCGGCCCTGCGAGGGCGTGAGGTGCAGGTCGCTGAGGTGCAGGACCTTCAGCGGCCGGTGGCCGGGCGGGAGCAGCGGCACCTCGACCCGGCGTACGACGAAGCTGCGCACCTCGATGCCGGCGGCGTACGCCAGGGTGGTGGCGCCGAGGAGCGCCCCGCCGCCGACGACGGCGCCGGTCAGGCGCAGCGCCCGGGCTGCGGCCGCGGGCTGGACGGGGCCGGAAATCCGGTGCGGCTGCATGGAGCCAGGCTGCCACAATGGTCTCCATGACCCTCAAGGAGCGACTGCGCAGCGACCTCACCACCGCCATCAAGGCCCGTGACGAGCTCCGTTCCTCGACGCTGCGGATGGTGCTCACCGCCGTCACCACCGAGGAGGTCGCCGGCAAGGAGCACCGCGAGCTGACCGACGAGGACGTGCTGACGGTGCTCACCCGGGAGGGCAAGAAGCGGCGCGAGGCCGCCGAGGCGTTCGGCGACGCCGGCCGCGAGGAGCAGGCGGCCAAGGAGCGGGCGGAGTCGGCCGTGATCGCGGAGTACCTCCCCCAGCAGCTCGACCAGGCCGAGATCGAGGCGCTGGTGACCCGGACCATCGACGAGCTCGGCGTGCGCGCCGACGGCCCGCGGGCCATCGGTCGCGTCATGGGCGTGCTGACGCCGCGCACCAAGGGCCGCGCCGACGGCGGGGCCGTGGCAGCCGTCGTCAAGGCCCAGCTGACCGCCGGCTGACCGGCGCCCCGACCAGCTCGACCTGCCCCACCAGCCCGACCTGGCCCGGCCTGCCGTGGCGGCGGGCCGGGTCGGGGGTCAGCGTGACGGGTAGAGCGTGACCGTGGTGCCGCGCTCGAGCTGGGTGCCGGCCGCGGGCTCGGTGGCGGCGATGGTGCCCCGACGACCGTCGCTGCTGCGGGCGTCGCCCAGGGTGACCTGGAAGCCCTGGCCCGACAGGGCCTGGAGCGCGCTCTTGGCGCGCATCCCTGCGACGTCCTCGACCGGCACGGTCACGGGCGCGTCGCCGAAGGACGGTGAGGTGAAGTCCTCGTAGGGGAGCCCGTCGGAGATGCCGCGCATGGCATCGGCCCACATCGGCCCGGCCAGCGTCGAGCCGGCGGCGGAGTAGACGTAGCTGCCACCCACGACCTGGCCGTTGAGGCTGACCCAGTTGCCGTTCTGGTCGGCGCCGGCGATCATCGCGGCGGTCGCCATGGTCGGGGTGTAGCCCGCGAACCACACGGCCATGTTGCTGTTGATCGTGCCGGTCTTGCCCGCCGAGGGCACCGAGAGGGCCAGCGCCTGGCCGAAGCCGCCGGGCTGCAGCACCCCCCGGAGGATCTGGTTGACCGCGTCGGCCGTGGACTCCTTCATCACGCGCTCGCAGCGGGCCGGGTAGTTCTTGAACACCTTGCCCTCGGCGTTGAGGATCTGCGTCACCGGCCGGGCGTCGCAGTGCACGCCGCGAGCACCGAAGGTGGCGTACGCCGAGGCCATCTCGAGCGGGCTGACGTCGGCGATGCCGAGCGTGAACGACGGCACCCGCTCGCGGTCGGGGTCGGAGAGGTCGACGCCCATCGCCTTGGCGAGGGCGTAGGGCTCGCAGAGCCCGGTGCGGCGCTCGAGCTGGGCGTAGAAGGTGTTGACCGACTCGCGGGTGCCGGTGGTCATGTCCTTGAAGCCGCTCGTGGTGCTGTTGCCCGGCTCCCACGGGGTGCTGACGGGGTAGGCGCCCTCGCAGGAGGTGAAGTCGCTCTGCGGGATCGAGATCTTCTCCGGCGAGTTGAAGCCGGTCGACAGGGGCAGGCCCTGCTCGAGGGCGGCCGCCAGCACGAACACCTTGAACGTCGACCCGGCCTGGAAGCCGTTGGAGTCGCCGTACTTGGAGTCCACGACGTAGTTGAGGTAGGTCTGGCCCTTGCTCTTCTCGCGTCCCATCGGCCGGCTCTGCGAGACCGCCCGCACCTCGCCGGTGCCGGGCTGGACCATCGCCAGGCCGCCGATCGCGGTGTCGGTGGGGTCGACGGCCTCGCTCGTCGCCTCGTCGGCGGAGCGCTGGTAGTCGAGGTCGAGCGTCGTCTTGATGGTCAGGCCGCCCGCGTTCAGCAGCTGGGCGCGGTCCTGCTCGGTGCGACCCAGGGCCGGGTCCTCGAGGAGGTAGCGGCGCACGTAGTCGCAGAAGAACGGCGCCGAGGTGCCCAGGCAGCCGTTGCGGGTGCGGGAGACCTTGAGCCCGAGCTTGCGGTCGCTGAGGGTGTCGGCCCGCTCCTGGGGGATCACGCCGAGCTCGGCCATCCGGGCCAGCACGACGTTGCGGCGGGCCTCGGCGCGGTCGGGGAAGCGGGTGGGGTCGAAGCCGACGGGGTTCTTCACCAGGCCGGCGAGCGTGGCGGCCTGCTTGATGTCGAGCTGCGAGGCGGGGACGGAGAAGTAGTGGCGGGCGGCGGCCTGCACGCCGTAGGCGCCGTCGCCGAAGTAGGCGAGGTTGAGGTAGCGCTCGAGGATCCAGCTCTTGGAGTAGTTCTCCTCGAAGGCGATCGCGTGCCGCAGCTCCTGCACCTTGCGCTGGTAGGTGTTCTCGGTGGCCGCCGCGCGCTCCTCGTCGGTGTCGGCCTGCGTCACGAGCGTCATCTTGGCCATCTGCTGGGTGATCGAGGACCCGCCCTGGGTGCTGCCGCTGGCCGTCTGGTTGTTGACGAAGGCGCGCATCGTGCCCTTGAGGTCGAGCGCGCCGTGCTGGAAGAAGCGGTAGTCCTCGATGGCGACGATCGCCTTGCGCATCACCGGGGAGATCTTGCTCAGCGGGACGTTGACCCGGTTCTCGTCGTAGAACGTCGCGACGAGGTCGCCGTCGGCGTCGAGCACGCGGGTGCGCTCGGCCAGCGGCTCGGCCTTGAGCTCCTCGGGCAGGTTGCGCATCGAGGCCGAGGTCGCCTTGGCGCCGGCGCCGAGGGCACCGACCAGGGGGACGGCGAGCCCGGCGGTGAGCACACCGAGGACGACGGAGACGACCACGATGACTCCGAGGTGGGAGACGACCGTGCCGAACGAGACGTGGGGACGGCGTCGCGACATACCACAAGGATACGGGAGCGTGGTGGTGATCCGACCGAGCGGCGCAGCCCGACTAGTCCGAACGGACTATGCAGATCTGCCCTCTCCGTGCCTGTTTCGATCCTCGCAGTCTCTTTAGTCTGATTCCTGGGTGGAAAACGGACGTATCGGGGCGAGCCGCTAAAAAGCCCGGGACTTGGACTCTGGAGGGAACTATGTCCTGGAACGAGATGTGGGCCAACGTGGCCCTGTGCAAGACGTCGAAGCCTGACGAGCTGTTCGTGCGTGGCGCGGAGCAGCACAAGGCCAAGGTGGTGTGCGGGGCGTGCCCCGTGCGCGCCGAGTGCCTCGCGGAGGCTCTCGACAACGAGATCGAGTGGGGCGTGTGGGGCGGCCTGACCGAGCGCGAGCGTCGGGCGTTGCTGCGCAAGCGGCCCAACGTCACCTCGTGGCGGCAGCTGCTCGAGACGGCCAAGACCGAGCACGAGGCCACCGTGGGTGGCGGGGTGCAGGCGGTCTGAGCGACCGGTTCGTGCCGCGGGTCGGGTCGGGGAGGGCGCGACCCGCGGCGTGATCAGCCCCTCGGGGCGTCACGGCGGGCTGCGGGCTGGGCGCCCAGCAGGTCGCCGATGCGGCGCAGGCCGTCGAGGTCGTGCACGTCGGTCGACAGCGCCGGCAGCACCGCCGTGGGCACGTCGGGGTGCGAGGTCGCGAAGCGGGCGGTGAGCGTCCGCTCCCGCTCGACCAGCGTCAGCCGGTCGGCGTGCAGCCGCAGCAGCCCGGCGGCCAGGTCGTGCTCCTCGCTGTCGTCGCGCCCGGCCGGGCGCAGCCGCTCGACCGCGGCCAGGGCCGCGTGGGCGGTGAGGCCGTCCGCGGGCGCGCTGCTGGCCCGGTTGACGACCAGGCCGGCCAGGGGCATGTCCTCGGACCGCAGCCGCTCGACGAAGTACGCCGCCTCGCGCAGCGCGTCCGGCTCCGGGGCGGCGACCACCACGAACGCCGTACGCCGGTCCTGGAGCAGCTCGAAGGTGCGCTGCGCCCGCGCCCGGAACCCGCCGAAGAGGGTGTCGAAGGCGGCGACGAACGCCTTCATGTCCTGCAGCACCTGGGCGCCGATGATCTTGGTGACCGCGTTGGTGACCATGCCGAAGCCGGCGGTCATCAGGCGGGCCGGGCCGCGGGCCGGCGCCAGGAGCAGCCGCATGAACTTGCCGTCGAGGAAGCTGGAGAGCCGCTCGGGGGCGTCGAGGAAGTCCAGCGCGCTGCGCGAGGGCGGGGTGTCGACGACGATCAGGTCGTGCGCGCCCGTGCGCCGCGCCTCGGCGTCGAGCTGCCCGAGCTTCTCCATCGCCATGTACTCCTGCGTCCCGGCGAACGAGCTCGACACCGCGACGTAGAACGGGTTGGCCAGGATCTGGGCCGCCTTCTCGGGGCTGGCCTGGCTCTGCACCACCTCGTCGAAGGTGCGCTTCATGTCGAGCATCATCGCGTCGAGCGAGCCGCCTGCGGTGGCGTCGATGTCGGGCACCGGCCGGGGGGTGTTGTCGAGGGCCTCGATGCCCATCGACTGCGCGAGCCGGCGCGCCGGGTCGATCGTCAGCACGACGACCTTGCGGCCGCGCTCGGCGGCCCGCAGCGCCAGGGCCGCCGACGTCGTGGTCTTGCCGACGCCGCCGGAGCCGCAGCACACGATGATGCTGCGGGAGCGGTCGTCGAGCAGGGCGTCGACGTCGAGCACGCGGGCGGGGTCGTGGGTGGCGACGAGCGGGCCCACGCGGGCGCGGGCGCGACGGGCGCGGGGCGCGGCGCTCACGCCAGCCCCTGGGTGCACAGCTGC
The DNA here is from genome assembly GCF_001424755.1 of Marmoricola sp. Leaf446. Classification (GTDB taxonomy): domain Bacteria; phylum Actinomycetota; class Actinomycetes; order Propionibacteriales; family Nocardioidaceae; genus Marmoricola. The sequence continues at coordinate 37,321 of NZ_LMRF01000005.1, read as the reverse complement.
TCGGCCAGCTCGTAGAGGCCGCCGAGGTCCTGCCCGCCGACACCGGAGGCCAGCCGGGTCAGCTCGACCACCGGCACGCCCAGGTCACGGACCAGCGCCCGCTGGCCGTCCTCGAGGTCGCGGCGCTCGGCGTGCTGCACGCCCTCGTCGAGCAGGCCCGCGAGCAGCTCGTCGGTGACCTCGACGCCGGCCCCGGTGAGGACCGACCCCAACCGCGAGCGGTCGACCGACCCGGCGAGCAGCGCGGCGCGGTCGTCGTGGTCGAGGTCCCGCGGTCGGACCTGGTTGACGACCACCGCCCCGACCGGCAGGCCGGTGCCGCGGAGCTCCTCGATCCCGTCGGCGGTCTCCTGCACGGGCATCTCCTCCAGCACGGTGACGAGGTGGATCACGGTGCGCTCGGAGCGCAGCAGCGTGGTGACGGTGTCGGCCTGCGACTTGATCGGTCCGACCTTGGCCAGTCCGGCCAGCTCGTCGTTGACGTTGAGGAACTGCGCGATCCGACCGGTGGGCGGGGCGTCGAGCACGATCGCGTCGTACGTCCTCGCGCCCTTGTTGCGGCTGTTGCGGTTGGCCGCCTCGTAGACCTTGCCGGTCAGCAGCACGTCGCGCACGCCCGGCGCGATGGTGGTGGCGAACTCGATGACGCCGAACCGGTCGAGGGCCTTGCCGGCCCGGCCGAGCCGGTAGTACATGTCGAGGTACTCCAGCAGCGCCGACTCGGGGTCGATGGCCAGCGCGTAGACCTCGCCCGACCCGGCCTGGGGCCGCACCAGCAGCCGCTCCTCGTAGGGCAGCGGGGGGACGTCGAAGAGCTGGGCCACGCCCTGCCGGCCCTCCACCTCGCACAGGAGCACCGTCTTGCCCCGGGACGCCAGCGCGAGGGCCAGGGCGGCCGAGACGGTGGACTTGCCGGTGCCCCCCTTGCCGGAGACGACGTGGAGCTGGACCCCCGGGAACAGCTCGGGGGGACGCGAGGGTGAGGGCACGCCTCGAGCGTAGAGGCCGGGCGCCCCCGACCGGGCGGAGTGTGCGGCGACCCACACCGGTCCGGGGCAGGGTGTGCGGCGGCGCCATGTGACCTGCGCCATGCCCGTGGCAGGATCGGCCGCGGAGGTGGTCTACGACCATGGACAAGGTGAGTGCGAGCGCGGCCGAGGCCGTGTCCGACATCGGTGACGGCGCGACGCTGTCGGTGGGCGGGTTCGGGCTGTGCGGGATCCCGTCGGTGCTGATCCAGGCGCTGCTGGAGCAGGGCACGACCGACCTGGAGGCGTTCTCGAACAACGCCGGCGTCGACGACTGGGGTCTCGGGCTGCTGCTCGGTGCCGGTCGGATCCGCCGGATGGTGGCCTCCTACGTCGGGGAGAACAAGGAGTTCGCCCGGCAGTACCTCTCCGGCGAGCTCGAGGTCGAGCTGACCCCGCAGGGCACGTTGGCCGAGCGGATGCGCGCCGGTGGCGTCGGCATCCCTGCCTTCTTCACCGCCACCGGCGGCGGCACCCAGGTGGCCGACGGCGGCCTGCCCTGGCGCTACGACGACGCCGGCAACGTGGTGGTCGCCTCCCCGCCCAAGGAGACGCGCACCTTCGAGACCCCCGACGGTCCCCGCGAGTTCGTGATGGAGGAGGCGCTGGTCGCCGACTTTGGGCTGGTCCGGGCCTGGAAGGGCGACCGGCACGGCAACCTCGTCTACCGCGACTCCGCGCAGAACTTCAACCCGCTCGCCGCCATGTGCGGCCGGGTCACCATCGCCGAGGTCGAGGAGCTCGTCGAGCCCGGCGACCTCGACCCCAACCACGTGCACACCCCGGGCGTCTTCGTCCACCGCGTGGTGGAGCTGACGCCCGAGCAGGCGGCCGAGAAGCGCATCGAGAAGAGGACGGTGACCCCGCGATGAGCTGGAGCCGCGAGGAGATGGCCGCCCGGGCGGCCTCGGAGCTGACCGACGGGTCCTACGTCAACCTCGGCATCGGGCTGCCCACGCTGGTGCCCAACTACGTCGACGACGACGTCGAGCTGGTGCTCCAGTCCGAGAACGGCCTCCTCGGCGTGGGGGCCTACCCGCTGGAGGGCGACGAGGACGCCGACCTGATCAACGCGGGCAAGGAGACGGTCACGCTGCGTCGCGGCGCCTCGATCTTCGACTCCGCGCTGTCCTTCGGGATGATCCGCGGCGGCAAGATCGACGCCGCCATCCTGGGCGCGATGCAGGTCTCGGCCGCCGGCGACATCGCCAACTGGATGATCCCCGGCAAGATGGTCAAGGGCATGGGCGGCGCGATGGACCTCGTCCACGGCGCGCGCAAGGTCATCGTGCTGATGGAGCACACCGCCAAGGACGGCTCCTACAAGATCGTCGAGGAGTGCTCGCTGCCCTACACCGGCCGCGGCGTCGTGCAGCGGATCATCACCGACCTGTGCGTCCTCGACGTCACCCCCGAGGGCCTGCAGCTGGTCGAGCTGGCGCCCGGAGTCACCGAGGACGAGGTGCGCGAGAAGACCGAGCCGACGGTCCACGTCCACTAGGCGGCGTACGCCGGATCGGAGGAGCTCGCGGGGCTCGACGGGGATGTCGGGAATGTCTGGGCGACCCGGGGCGTTCTGGAGTGGTCAAACTTTCCACTACTCCGGAGGTCCACCTCGTGACCCGTGCATTCGACCCCGTCCGAATCGGCCGCTGGGAGCTCCCGCAGTCCTTCGTGATGGCCCCGCTCACGCGCAACCGTGCCGGTGAGGGCAACGCCCCCACCGAGCTCAACGCCACCTACTACGGGCAGCGGGCGGGCGCCGGTCTGATCATCACCGAGGGCGTCGCCCCCAGCCACGTCGGCCAGGGCTACCTCAACGTGCCGGGCCTCTACACCAAGGACCAGGTCGCCGGCTGGCGCATGGTCGCCGACGAGGTGCACCGCAAGGGCGGCACCGTCGTCGCGCAGCTGATGCACGCGGGCCGCATCGCCCACGCCGACAACAAGGACGGCGTCGACACCGTCTCCGCCAGCGCCGTGCGCGCTCCCGGCGAGATGGTGACCGCCGAGGGCCCCAAGCCCCACGACGAGCCGCGCGCGATCGCGACCGACGAGCTCGCCACGGTCGTCGAGGAGTACGCCACCGCCGCCCGCAACGCGGTCGACGCCGGGCTGGACGGGGTCGAGGTCCACGCGGCCAACGGCTACCTGCTCCACCAGTTCCTCGACCCGACCATCAACCTGCGCGACGACGACCACGGCGGCTCGCCGGAGAACCGCGCCCGCTTCGTCATCGAGGTCGTGCAGGCCGTGGCCGCGGCCATCGGCGCCGACCGGGTGGGCGTGCGCCTGTCCCCGGGCCACCAGTTCAACGGCATCGGCGAGGAGCAGGGCGAGGACCTCGAGGCGACCTACCGCGCCGTCGTCGACGGCATCGCCCCGCTCGGCCTGGCCTACCTCTCGCTGCTCGCCAGCCCGCTGGAGCCGCTCGAGGCGCTGGTCAAGGACCTCAAGGCCCGCTTCGGCGGTCCGGTCCTGCTCAACAGCGGCTTCGGTGACGTCACCAGCCTGGACTCGGTCGAGGAGCTGCTCGCGACCGGGCTGGCCGACGCGGTCGTCGTCGGTCGGCCGTTCCTGGCCAACCCCGACCTGGCCACGCGCTGGGCCGAGGGTGCCGAGCTCAACGAGCCGGACGCCGACACCTTCTACGGCGGTGGCGCCGAGGGCTACACCGACTACCCCACGCTCGACCAGGCCAGCTGACCCAGGCTCGGCCCGACGAGGCCCGGGACGCGCTCACCGCGTGTCCCGGGCCTCGTGCCGTCACGGGGCGGGTGGCAGCTGCCGCAGCACCGTCGGCCAGGCGTCCGAGGCCGGGTCGATCAGCGACATGTGGTCGCACGTCAGCTCGGTCAGCGCGACCCACGGGTGCCGTCCGACGAGGCCGCGGCTCAGCGACAGCGGCACCGACTCGTCGGCCGAGCCGTGCACCACGCGGACGTCGTACGGCGGCCGCCGCTCCAGCAGCAGCGCCGGGTCGGCCTCGTCGGTGGGGTGGTCGCCGAGCAGCGCCGCGGCGGCGCCGTCGCCGAGGTGGAGCCGGTGCGCCTCGGCGAGGTCGGCCACCGGCGCCAACGCCACGACGCCGTCGAGCGGGGCGCCGGTGGCGGCCAGCCAGAGCGCCAGGTGGCCGCCGGCGGAGTGGCCCATCGCCCAGGTGGGCCCGGACCGCACCCCGATCCGGCCGAGCAGCTCGGGCAGCACGTCCAGCGCCCGGCGTACGTCGGACCCGGTGGTGGGCCAGCCGCCGCCCGCCCCGACGCGGCGGTACTCCGGGGTCGCCACCACCCACCCCTGGTCGGCGAGCGCGCGGGCCTGCGGACGGGTGTGGCGCCGGTCGTGGGCCGCCCTCCAGAACCCGCCGTGCACCAGGAACACCACGCCGGCGGTGCGGGCCGGCAGCCGGCCCCCGGGCAGGTGCACGTCGAGCAGGCCGTCGTCGTGCTCGGCCCAGCGCAGGGTGGCGTCGGGGGGAGGACCGCTCATGGCGGCCACCCTAGGAGCACCCTAGGGTGGCGGCATGACCCAGTGGGAATACCTGACGGCGCCGGTGCTGGTCCACTCGACCAAGGCGATCCTCGACAACTTCGGCTCCGACGGCTGGGAGCTGGTGCAGATGGTCCCGGGGATGAACCCCGAGAACCTCGTCGCCTACTTCAAGCGGCCCAAGCAGTGACCGCCGGCGGCACGGACACCCCCGAGGAGCGCCTGGAGCGGCTCGGCCTGGCCGTGCCGCAGGTGGCGGCGCCCGTCGCGGCGTACGTCCCGGCGGTGCGCAGCGGCTCCCACGTCTTCACCTCCGGGCAGCTGCCGATGCGCGACGGCCAGCTGCTGCTGACCGGCAAGGTCGGCGCCGAGGTCTCCCAGGAGGAGGCGGTCGACTGCGCCCGCCAGTGCGCGCTGAACGCACTGGCCGCGGTGCGCGCCGAGGTCGGTGAGCTGTCGGCCGTGCGCCGCGTGGTCAAGGTCGTCGTCTTCGTCGCCTCCGCGCCCGACTTCACCGCCCAGCCGCAGGTCGCCAACGGCGTCTCGGAGCTGCTCGGCGAGGTGTTCGGCGAGCAGGGCCGCCACGCCCGCTCCGCGGTCGGCGTGTCCGTGCTGCCGCTCGACGCCCCGGTCGAGGTCGAGCTCCTCGTGGAGGTCTGAGCGTGGCCCGGGTGCAGCTGCCCGCGGCGTTCGTCGAGAGCGCCCGTGCCTTCACCACCGGCGAGAAGCAGCCGGTCGAGCCGCGCAACGCGGCGACCGTGGTGCTGCTGCGTCCCGGGAGCGCCGGTGGGTCCGAGGTCTACCTGCTGCGGCGGCAGACCTCGATGGCCTTCGCCGGTGGCATGTGCGTCTTCCCCGGTGGCGGCGTCGACCCGCGCGACTTCGACGACCACGGCGTGCGGTGGGCCGGTCCCGACGCCGCGACCTGGGCCCGGCGGCTCGGCACCGACGAGGCCACCGCCCGCGCCCTGGTGTGCGCCGCGGTGCGCGAGACCTTCGAGGAGTCCGGCGTGCTGCTGGCCGGCGAGTCGGCCGAGACCGTGGTCGCCGACGTGACCGGCGAGGACTGGGAGCGCGACCGGGCGGCCCTGGAGGGTCGCGAGCTGGCGTTCACCGACTTCCTCGAGCGGCGCGGGCTGGTGCTGCGCACCGACCTGCTGGCGCCCTTCCGGGCCTGGCTGACCCCGGAGTTCGAGCCCCGGCGCTACCGCACCTGGTTCTTCGCCGCGGTCCTGCCCGAGGGGCAGCGCACCCGTGACGTCTCCACGGAGTCCGACGCCGTCGCCTGGCTCCCGGCGCTGGACGCCGTGGCGCAGGTCGACGCCGAGCAGATCCTGATGCTGCCGCCGACCTGGATGAGCTGCCTCGAGGTGGGCCAGCACGCCGGCCCGGCCGACGTGCTGGCCGCAGGCTCCGACCGCACGGTCGAGATGTTCGTGCCCGAGCTCGTCGAGGACCCCGACGATCCCGAGGGCGCCACGCTCACCACGCCTCCCTGGATGCAGGAGCTGCTCGAGGGTCGTCCGTGAGCGGGGCCCCCGCCTGGTCCGGCGGGGTCTTCGGCGAGCGGGCCCGCTGCCTGCTCGCCCCCAACGCCAACGAGATGACCCTGGACGGCACCAACACCTGGGTGCTGCGCGAGCCCGGTGCCCGCCGCTCGGTCGTGATCGACCCCGGGCCGCCGGACGCCGGCCACCTCGACGCGGTCGCCGAGGCCGCGGGGGAGGTCGGGGTCGTGCTGCTCACCCACCACCACCTCGACCACTCCGAGGCGGCCCGCGAGTTCGCCGAGCGGGTGGGGTGCGGCGTACGCGCGCTCGACCCGGAGTGGCGGCTGGGGTCCGAGGGCCTCGCCGGGGGCGACGTGGTCGAGGTCGACGGTCTCGAGGTCCGGGTGGTCGCGACTCCGGGTCACACCGCCGACTCGCTGTCGTTCGTGCTGCCCGCGGACTCGGCCGTGCTGACCGGCGACACCGTGCTGGGGCGCGGCACCACCGTGGTGGCCCACCCCGACGGCCAGCTCGGTGCCTACCTCGGCTCGCTGGACCGGCTCCACTCGCTCGCGCAGGAGCAGGGCTTGACCCGGGTGCTGCCCGGCCACGGTCCGGTCCTCGACGACGCCCTCGGGGTGCTCGATCACTACCGCGCCCACCGCCGCAACCGGCTGGCCCAGGTCGAGGCCGCCCTCGGGACGCTGCGCGACGAGCAGCTCGACGAGGACGCGCTGCCGCGCCGCGTGGTCGAGGTCGTCTACGCCGACGTCGACCCGGTGCTGTGGGGCGCGGCCGAGCTCTCGGTGCGCGCACAGCTCGCCCACCTGGCCGGCCAGGGCCGGGTCTGAGCCTCCGGCGCGGCCGGCGCGTCCGAGCTGCGGGTCAGCGGGCCCGGCGGCGCATCCGCTCGACGTCGTGGATCACGACCGAGCGCGGCTCCAGGCGCAGCCAGCCCCGCGAGGCGAAGTCGGCCAGCGCCTTGTTGACGGTCTCGCGCGAGGCGCCGACCAGCTGGGCCAGCTCCTCCTGCGTGAGCTCGTGGTGCACGTGCACGCCGTCGTCGGCGGTGCGCCCGAAGCGGTCGGCGAGGTCGAGCAGCGCCTTGGCGACGCGACCGGGCACGTCGGAGAAGACCAGGTCGGCCACGACCTCGTTGGTCTTGCGCAGCCGGCCGGCCAGCTGGGAGAGCAGTCCGAGGGCGACGCCCGGTCGGCCCTCGAGCCAGCGCAGCAGGTCGTCGTGGGACAGCGAGAGGAACGTCGTCTCGGTGACGGCCGTGACGGTCGCCGAGCGCGGGCCGGGGTCGAAGAGCGACAGCTCGCCGAACATCTGGCCGGGGCCGAGGATCGCCAGGAGGTTCTCGCGGCCGTCGGAGGAGGTGCGGCCGAGCTTCACCTTGCCGTCGGTGACGATGTAGAGCTTGTCGCCCGGGTCGCCCTCGTGGAAGAGCACCTCGCCCCGGCGGAGGCGGTTCTCGCCCATGGAGGACCGCAGCGCGGAGGCCGCCTCGTCGTCGAGCGCGCTGAACAGCGGCGCCTGGCGGAGTACGTCGTTAGTCACGCGTCGGTTTCCCTTCCTCGGAGGGCACCCCGGGCGTGGGCGGGTGCCGCGGGTCACAGTCTGTCCCATCGGCCACGTGATCGCCACGCGACCACACCGTGGGACCGGGCGCGGGGGCGGGCCGAGGTGGTCCCGACGCCCGGACCTCGCACCCGGGGCAGGCGGGTCGCGCCCGTACCCTGGGGCCGTGCCCGCCACCCCCGTCACCCCCTCGAGCGGTCCCGCCACCACCCTCGTGCGCCGCGCCCGCAAGGTCGACCGCGTCCTGGGCGAGACCTATCCCGACGCCCGTTGCGAGCTCGACTTCGACAGCCCGTTCGAGCTCCTGGTGGTGACGGTGCTCAGCGCCCAGACGACCGACCGGCGGGTCAACGCCGTGCGGCCGACGCTGTTCGCGGCGTACCCCGACGCGCGGGCGATGGCGGCCGCCCCGCGCGAGGACCTCGAGCGCATCGTCGGTCCGCTCGGCTTCTTCCGCGCCAAGACCGAGTCGCTGCTCAAGCTCTCGGCCGCGCTGGTGCAGGACCACGGCGGCGAGGTGCCGCCCCGGCTCGACGACCTGGTCAAGCTCCCCGGCGTCGGCCGCAAGACCGCCAACGTGGTGCTCGGCAACGCCTTCGGCGTCCCCGGCATCACCGTCGACACCCACTTCGGGCGGTTGGTCCGACGGCTCGGCTGGACCGAGGAGACCGACCCGGTCAAGGCCGAGCACGCCATCGGGGCGCTGTTCCCCAAGCGCGACTGGACGATGCTCAGCCACCACCTGATCTGGCACGGTCGCCGCGTCTGCCACGCCAAGAAGCCGGCCTGCGGTGCCTGCACGGTGGCGCGCTGGTGCCCGTCGTACGGCGCGGGGCCGACCGAGGCGGAGGCCGCGGCCGCGCTCGTCAAGACCCAGGGGCCGGCGTGAGGCGCAGGCGCCGGCTCGCCCTCGCGGCGGCGTCGGCGCTGCTGCTGACCGGGTGCGCCGGTGGCGCCGAGCCGGCCCCCGCCGGCACGGGCAGCACGGGCGGCGACCAGCCGTCGCTGGAGGGTCAGACGAGCGGCTCGCTGCCCGACGTACGCCTCGACGCCTTCGGTGGGTCGGGGGAGCCGCTCGACCTGGGTGCGATCAAGGGGCCCGTGGTGCTCAACCTCTGGGCGAGCTGGTGCGCCCCCTGCCGCGAGGAGCTGCCCTACTACCAGGCGTTCTCGCAGGCCTACGACGGTCGCGTGGACGTGGTCGGCATCGACTTCCAGGACACCCAGACCGAGAAGGCCGCCGCGCTGGTCGAGGAGACCGGCGTGACCTACCCGCTCTACTCCGACCCCGACGGGGTCACCCGGGCCCAGGCGCTGCCGCGGATCGTGCTCGTGGACGCCCAGGGCGAGGTCGTGTTCCAGCAGTACGTCGAGATCGAGTCGGTCCAGCAGCTCGAGGACCTCGTCGCCGAGCACCTGGGGGTGCGTGCGTGAGCCTCCCCGACTGGATGGAGCCCATCCGCGACGGCGCGGCGACCATCACGGCCGAGGACATCAGCCGCTTCGTCCCGCCCGAGGGCGCCAGCACCCGCAAGGGCGCCGTGCTGATGCTCTTCGGCGAGGGGGAGCAGGGTCCCGACCTGCTGCTCACCGAGCGGGCGCACACGATGCGCTCCCATCCGGGGCAGGTCTCCTTCCCCGGCGGCTCCATCGACGCGAGCGACGCCTCGCCCGTCGCGGCCGCGCTGCGCGAGGCCGAGGAGGAGACCGGCCTCGACCCGGCCGGCGTCGACGTGCTGGCCTCGCTCCCCGAGCTGTGGCTGCCGCCCAGCAACTTCGCCGTCACCCCGGTGCTGGGGTGGTGGCGCGACCCGGTCCCGGTCGGGGTCGTCGACGCCGACGAGGTGCACGCCGTGCTGCGGGTGCCGCTCGAGGAGCTGCTCGACCCGCAGCACCGCGTCACCGTCACCCACCCGATGGGCTACCGCAGCCCGGGGTTCCTCATCGGCGAGCAGCACGACCTCGTGCTGTGGGGCTTCACCGCCGGGCTGGTCAACAAGCTCTTCGACCACGTCGGGCTGACCCGCGAGTGGGACCCGCACGTCGAGCACCCATTACCGGACTACATGCTCGGCCTGGGCCAGGATTGAGCGCCTGACCCTCCGCCCTGATCCTTCGCCCGACCTCCGCCCCGCCCCTCCGCCCGCCGACCCGAGAGCGCAGCCATGAACCTCCTCGACTGGTGCCTGGTCGCGCTGGTGCTCGCCTACGCGCTCTCGGGCTACTGGCAGGGCTTCGTCACCGGCGCCTTCGCCACCGCCGGGCTCGTGCTCGGCGGCTTCGCCGGCATCCTGCTGGCGCCCCAGCTGCTCGGGGACGCCGCGCCCTCGCTGTGGGTCTCGCTCGGGGCGCTGTTCGTGGTGCTGGTGCTGGCCTCGATCGGGCAGGCGCTCTTCCAGTGGGCCGGCAGCCGCATCCGCGACAAGATCACCTGGCAGCCGGTGCGCGCCGTGGACGCCCTCGGCGGCTCGGTGCTGAGCGTGGTGGCGGTGCTGATCGTGGCCTGGATGCTCGGCGTCGCGATCAGCGGCTCCCGGCTCCCCGGCATCGGTCCGCAGGTCCGCGAGAGCAGGGTCCTGGTGACCGTCAACGACGCGATGCCGGTGCAGGCCCAGCAGGTGCTGCGGTCCTTCGACTCCGTCGTCGGCAACAGCTTCTTCCCGCGCTACCTCGAGCCGTTCGCCCCCGAGCGGATCGTCGAGGTGGCGCCGGCCCGGCCGCGGGTGCTGCGCGACCCCGACGTCCGCGAGGCCGGGCGCAGCGTCTACAAGGTGCGCAGCAACAACCGCTGCGGCAGCGGCGTGGAGGGCTCGGCGTTCCTCTACGCCCCCGAGCGGCTGATGACCAACGCCCACGTCGTGGCGGGCGTCACCGAGCCCCAGGTCGTCACCGACAGCGGCGAGACCCTCGACGCCACGGTCGTGCACTACGACCCCGACATCGACGTCGCCGTGCTCGCCGTGCCCGGCCTCGACGGCCCGACCCTGCGCTTCGACCTCGAGGGCAGCGAGCGGCAGCAGGGCGCCGTCCTCGGCTACCCCCAGGACGGCCCGTACGACGCCCGCGCCGTCCGCATCCGCGCCGACCAGCGCCTGCGCTCGCCCGACATCTACGGCAACGGCACGGTGGTCCGCGAGGTCTACTCGCTGCGCGGGCTGGTCCGCCCCGGCAACTCCGGCGGCCCCTTCGTCTCGACCGACGGCCGCGTCCTCGGCGTCGTGTTCGCCGCCTCGGTCAGCGACGCGGACACCGGCTACGCCCTCACCGCCCGCCAGGTCGGGCGCGCCGCGGCGGTCGGCATCGACGCCACCGCCCGGGTGTCCAGCGGCAACTGCACCTGAGGGGTCGGCGTACGACGGGTGGGCGGCTGTGGCTGATCACCAGGACGTCCGGGTGATCAGCGCCTCCGCCGGACGTCCGGGGAGTCAGCAGTCCCTCAGCGCTTGCCCTTGAGCGCGCTCGGGAACTCCTTGGCCTGACCGATGGCGCGCTCGGGGGCCTTGACCTGCTTGAGCTTCTTGACGCCCACGAAGCCGAGGACGCCAGCGATCAGCAGGTAGAGGAAGAACACGATCAGGAATCCCCAGGCCAGGTCGAGCCCGGTGAAGGAGATGAAGTGGGCGATCGCCACCGACAGCATGATGATCGCGAGCAGGGCGAGGAACGCCGCCGCGGCGAACAGGCCGATGCTGATGCCGCCGGCGCGGACGGAGACCTTGAGCTCGGACTTGGCGAGCGCGATCTCCTTCTGGATCAGTCCGGAGACGTCACGGCTGGCGTCGACGACCAGCTTGCCGATCGTGGGTTCCTCGGTGACTGCGGGCTCGCGGTGTGCCATGGGGTGCTGCCTTCGGTTGGGGACGCCGGGGGTCGCTGTGACCCTACCGTCCTGGCGCCGCCGCGCCGCCGCGGTTGGTCCCGTGGTCGCTGCAGTGAGAGAGTGGTCGCCCGGGAGGGGAGTATTCCCTCGCGACGCGCTCGTCAGCACGGCCAGGACGCACCCTGACCCGGACGCGTCGGTCAGCGGCGCGACACGGCGGCCGGTGGCGGAAGAGACCTCCGGACAACGTCTGCGTCCCGGCGCAGCCAGAACACCTAAGGTCGTCTCTCTCGTGGTCGTCTCCCCCCTCGTCTGGTGGCTCACGATCGGCATCACCGTCGCGGTGCTGCTCTTCGACATCCTCATCATCGGCCGTCGCCCGCACGAGCCCTCCAAGCGCGAGGTCAGCGTCGCGCTCGCGGTCTACATCGGGCTCGCCATCGCCTTCGGCATCGGCGTGTGGGTCTTCGCCGGCCACCAGTACGGCACCGAGTTCTTCGCCGGCTGGCTGACCGAGTACTCCCTCTCGGTCGACAACCTGTTCATCTTCCTGATCATCATGGCCAAGTTCGGCGTGCCCAAGGAGCTGCAGCAGTCCGCGCTCCTCGTCGGCATCGTGCTGGCCCTGATCATGCGCGGCATCTTCATCTTCGTCGGCGCCGCGGCCATCGAGCAGTTCAGCTGGGTCTTCTACATCTTCGGCGTCTTCCTGATCTGGACCGCGGCCAAGCTCGCCAAGGAGGGCGCCAGCGACGAGGAGGAGGAGTTCGAGGAGAACCGCCTCATCAAGTTCGTCGAGAAGCGCTTCCCCGCTACCGCCGAGTGGCACGGCTCGAAGATCTTCACCACCGAGAACGGCAAGCGCGTCATCACGCCGATGTTCATCGTGATCATCGCGCTCGGCACCACCGACCTGCTCTTCGCGCTCGACTCGATCCCGGCGATCTACGGCCTGACCGAGGAGCCCTTCCTGGTGCTGACGGCCAACATCTTCGCGCTGATGGGCCTGCGGCAGCTCTACTTCCTCATCGGCGGGCTGCTCGAGCGCCTGGTCTACCTGTCCTTCGGGCTGGCCTTCCTGCTGTTCTTCATCGGCGTCAAGCTGATCCTGCACGCCATGCACGAGAACGAGCTGCCGTTCATCAACGGCGGCGAGCACATCGAGTGGGCCCCCGACATCCCGACCCTGGTCTCGCTGGGCGTCATCATCGGCACGCTGGTGATCACCACCGTCGCGAGCCTCGCCAAGACCGGTCTGCCCGGCAAGGACGAGAAGCCGGGCGTCAAGAGCCTCTGAGGCTGCACCCCGGCCCCTCGGGGCCGGGGTGACCCGGCTCACGGAACAAGTACGTCGGTGCACCTGTTCTGTTGAACGTTCAAACGTCAACGGAAGAGGCCCATCCCCATGAAGATCCTGATGCTCGTCGGCAGCCTGCGCGCCGGCTCCTGGACCCGCGAGCTGGTCGACACCGTGCCCGGGCTGCTGCCCGCGGGCGTGGAGGCGACGGCGTACGACGGGCTGGGCGACCTGCCCCACTACGACCAGGACCTCGACGGCGACGCCGCTCCGGCCTCGGTGCTCGCCTTCCGCGAGGCGCTGAGGAGCGCCGACGCGCTGGTCGTGGCCACCCCGGAGTACAACGGCTCGATCCCCGGCGTGCTCAAGAACGCGATCGACTGGGCCTCGCGCCCCCGCGGAGCGGCGCCCATCGACGGCCTGCCCGCCGCCGTCCTGTCCGTCAGCCCCTCGCCCCGCGGCGCCCAGTGGGCCCGCGAGGACCTCGTCAAGGTGCTGCGCGTCGCCGGTGCCCAGCCGCTCGAGGACGCCCTCGGGGTCGCGACGGTGCACGAGGCCGTCGTCGACGGCGCGATCACCGACGCCGACGTCGAGGCGGCCCTGCGGCTGCTCGTCGGTCGGCTCGTCGCCGCCGGCCGGGAGCGCCAGGCCGCCTGAGCGTCGTACGTCGGTCGGCGTCGGGTCGGGCCGGGTCGCCGTCGGGTCCGGGTCGGGCCGGGTCGGGTGCCGGGTCGGTGTGCCGGGCCCGTGTGTCGCCGGTTTCCCAGGTGATGAAGGGAAACCGCCTCCTCGCACACGGTGCAACGTGTGTGGAGAGGCAGTTCGGGTTCATCACCTGAGAAACCGGACCGACGTACGCCGGACCGAGGTACGCCGCCGACGTATGCCGCCCACCCGACGCCCCCCCCGGACGTCGTACGCCCCGGTCGCCAGGGCGACCGGGGCGCATGACACGACCTGGGTGGGGTCAGTCGTCGGAGGAGCTCTTCATGCCCTTGCCGATGAGGTCCATGACGGTGGAGTCGGCCAGGGTGGTGACGTCGCCGACCTCGCGCTTCTCGGCGACGTCCTTGAGCAGCCGGCGCATGATCTTGCCCGAGCGCGTCTTGGGCAGCTCGGGGACCACCATCACCTGACGGGGCTTGGCGATGGCGCCGATCTCCTTCTGCACGTGGCTGCGCAGCTCCTGGATAAGCGACTCCGGCGCCTCCTCGCCGTCGGCCAGGGCCGACTCGCGCAGGATCACGAACGCGCAGACCGCCTGGCCGGTCGTCTCGTCGGCAGCGCCCACCACGGCGGCCTCGGCCACCTTGGGGTGGGAGACCAGCGCCGACTCGATCTCGGTGGTGGAGAGCCGGTGGCCCGAGACGTTCATGACGTCGTCGACGCGGCCGAGCAGCCAGATGTCGCCGTCCTCGTCCTTCTTGGCGCCGTCGCCGGCGAAGTAGAAGCCGTGGTCGGCGAAGCGCGACCAGTAGGTGTCCTTGAACCGCTCGTCGTCGCCCCACAGGGTGCGCAGCATCGAGGGCCAGGGCTCCTTGACCACGAGGAACCCGCCCGAGCCGTTGGGCACCGACTCGCCGTCCTCGGTGACGACGTCGACGACGATGCCGGGGATCGACTTCATCGCCGAGCCGGGCTTGCCGTGGGTGACCCCGGGCAGGGGCGAGATCATGATCGAGCCGGTCTCGGTCTGCCACCAGGTGTCGACGATCGGGGCGCTGCTGGCGCCGATGTTCTCGCGGTACCAGACGTAGGCCTCGGGGTTGATCGACTCACCCACTGAGCCGAGCAGCCGGATCTTGGACAGGTCGTGGTCCTTCGCGATCTCGCCGCCCCACTTCATGAAGGTCCGGATCGCGGTGGGGGCGGTGTAGAAGATCGTGACGCCGTACTTCTCGCAGATCTCCCACCAGCGGCCCTTGGTCGGGGTATCCGGGGTGCCTTCGTACATCACCGAGGTCGCCCCGTTGGCGAGCGGTCCGTAGACGCCGTAGGAGTGGCCGGTGACCCAGCCGACGTCGGCGGTGCACCAGTAGACGTCCGTCTCGGGCTTGAGGTCGAAGATGCCCCAGTGGGTGTAGGAGCACCCGACCAGGTAGCCACCGGTGGTGTGCAGGATGCCCTTGGGCTTGCCGGTGGTGCCGGAGGTGTACATGACGTAGAGCGGGTGCTCGGCGTCGAAGAACTCGCAGGTGTGCTCGGCGGAGGCCGCGTCGACCGCGTCGTGCCACCAGACGTCGCGGTCGTCGTCCCACGCCACGTCCTCGCCCGTGCGGCGCACGACCAGCACCTTGCGGACCTCGTGGCCGTCGTTGTCCTTCGCCTTCTGCACCGCCTCGTCGACGGCGGGCTTGAGCGCCGAGGGAGCGCCGCGGCGGTAGCCGCCGTCGGCGGTGACGATCACCTTGGCGTCGCAGTCGGCGAGCCGGCTGGCGAGCGCGTCGGAGGAGAAGCCGCCGAAGACCACGGTGTGCGGCGCGCCCAGGCGGGCGCAGGCCAGCATCGCGATCGCGGTCTCGGGGATCATCGGCATGTAGATCGCGACCCGGTCGCCGGTCTCCACGCCCAGCTCGACCAGGGCGTTGGCGGCCTTGGAGACCTCGTCCTTGAGGTCGGCGTAGGTCAGGTCGCGGGCGTCGTCCTCGGGCTCGCCGACCCAGTGGAAGGCGACCTTGTCGCCGTTGCCGGCCTCGACGTGCCGGTCGACGCAGTTGTACGCCGCGTTGATGCGGCCGCCGACGAACCACTTGGCGAAGGGCGGGTCGTCCCAGTCCAGGACGCGCTCCCACTTCTGGTCCCAGTCGAGGCGCTCGGCCTGCTTCTCCCAGAACCCGAGCCGGTCGGACTCGGCGTCGGCGTAGGCCTGCTCGGTCAGGTTGGCCGACTCGACCAGCTCGGCCGGCGGCTCGAAGCGGCGCTCCTCGGTGGACAGGTTGGCCAGGGTCTCGTTGGACTCGGTCATGGGGATGCCTTCTCCTTGTCGTCGACTGCGTGACGCGCCTCACGTACGACGCGAACCTACTCCCGACCGCCGACGCGGACGACCCTCCGATCGGGTCGTCCGCGTCGGGGTGCGGGTGCTGCCTAGTGCTGGACCGAGGCCTCGGCACCGGCGCCGGTGAGGGCGCGGACCTCGAGCTCGGTGTAGCGGTCCTCCGCGGCCGGCTCCTTGCTCGTGACCGAGCCGAGGTAGCCCAGCAGGAAGCCCAGCGGGATCGACACGATGCCGGGGTTCTCCAGGGGGAACCACGAGATGTCGATCGAGGCCGGCAGCAGCGAGAGGTTGGCCCCGGTCGCGGCGTCGGTCTTGCCGGACATGATCGGGCTGAAGATCACCAGGCCCACCGAGCTGATCAGGCCGCCGTAGATGCTCCACACGGCGCCCCGGGTGTTGAAGCGGCGCCAGAACATGTTGTAGACGATCGCCGGCAGGTTGGCCGAGGCGGCGATCGCGAAGGCGAGCGCCACCAGGAACGCGATGTTCAGCTTCTGCGCCGGGATGGCCAGGATGATCGCCACCAGGCCGATGACGCCGGCCGCGATGCGGGCCACCTTCAGCTCCTCCTTCTCGGTGGCCTTCCCCTTGCGCCACACGCTGTTGTAGAGGTCGTGGGCGACGCTGACGCTCGAGGTGAGCGTCAGGCCGGCGACCACCGCGAGGATCGTGGCGAAGGCGACGGCCGCGATGACGGCGAGCAGGATCGCGCCTCCGGTCGAGCCGGAGCCGCCACCGACGGTCTCGGCGAGCAGCGGCGAGGCCAGGTTGCCGCCCGAGGCGGTGACCCGCTCCTTGTCGGAGTCGCCCAGCAGGGCGGCGGCACCGAAGCCCAGGACCAGCGTGAACAGGTAGAACACGCCGATCAGGCCGATCGCCCACAGCACCGACTTGCGGGCGTCCCGCGAGGTCGGGGTGGTGTAGAAGCGGATCAGGATGTGCGGCAGGCCGGCGGTGCCCAGCACGAGGGCCAGGCCCAGGCTGAGGAAGTCGATCTTGCTGGTGGTGGAGACGCCGTACTTCAGGCCCGGCTCCAGGAACGCCGAGCCCTTGCCGCTGTTGCTGGCGGCGGTGCCGAGCAGGTCGGAGAGGTTGAAGCTGAACTGCGCCAGCACCAGGACCACGATCAGCGCCGAGCCGGCCATGAGCAGCACGGCCTTGACGATCTGGACCCAGGTGGTGCCCTTCATGCCGCCCACGGTGACGTAGAAGACCATCAGGATGCCGACGCCGAAGATGGTGACGTTGGTGGCGAACTGGCCGTCGACGCCGAGCAGCAGCGAGACGAGCGCGCCGGCGCCGACCATCTGGGCGAGCAGGTAGAAGATCGACACCACGACCGTCGAGGTCGCGGCGGCGGTGCGCACCGGGCGCTGCTTCATCCGGTAGGCCAGCTGGTCGGCCATGGTGTAGCGGCCGGAGTTGCGCAGCACCTCGGCGACCAGCAGCAGGGCCACGAGCCACGCCACCAGGAAGCCGATGGAGTAGAGGAAGCCGTCGTAGCCCGAGAGCGCGATGGCGCCGGAGATGCCGAGGAACGAGGCGGCCGACATGTAGTCGCCGCCGATGGCCAGGCCGTTCTGGAAGCCGGAGAAGTTGCGGCCGCCGGCGTAGTAGTCGGCCGCGCCGGAGGACTGCCGGCTGGCCCAGAAGGTGATGCCGATCGTCAGCGCGACGACGGCGAGGAACAGGGTCGTGGTCAGGACCTGGTGGTTCATGCGCGGGCCTCCCGCTCGTCGGAGCCGCCGCGACGGCCGCGCTCGTACTCCTCGTTGAGCTGGCGGGCCAGCGGGTCGAGCTTGCGGTTGGAGAACGAGCTGTAGGCGTAGGCGAGCAGGAACGTGGTCACGAACTGCAGTAGGCCGAAGACCAGCGCCACGTTGATGTTGCCGAACAGCTTGGCGCCCATGAAGCCCGGCGCCCAGTTGCTGAGGATGACGTAGAGCAGGTACCAGACCAGGAACGCCGCGGTCGCGGGGAAGACGAACCCGCGGTAGCGCCGGCGCAGCTCGGTGAACTCGGCCATGTCGTGCAGCCGGTCGTAGACGGGGTCGTGCCTGGCGGCCTGGTCGGAGGCCTCCCTCTCGGTCCGGGCCCGGTCGGCGTCGTTGGCGGCGTCGGTGGCGGCGGTCCCCCCGTCAGGGGGTGGGGACGCGGTGTGGCTCATGGGTGGGCACCCTTCTGCGCAGGCGTGGGGACGGGGCTGTGATCGCCGTCACGCTCGCACGGGGGCGGGGACCGGGCGAGCCTCCCGGCCGGGCGTGCGGCAGACGGGCGGGCGCGTCGGTGAACGGTCGGGGTCGTACGACGAACGGTCGGCCGTCGGGCGGCTCGAGAGGTGCGGGGACTCCGGAGACCGTGGCACGTGCCACGGTCTCCTGAGCGTTCGTCGAGGGCCGCTCAGCCCTGGTCGACCCGGACGGTCTCCGGGGTGTGCAGCCGGACCAGGAACCGCGAGGTGTGGGCGGGCACCTGCGACCGGGTCAGCCGCGAGACCACGACCATCGTGAGGAAGGCCAGGGGCACCGCCCACGCCGCGGGCTGGCCGACGAGCGAGGCGATCCAGCCCCCGGTGCGGTCGACGACCAGGTTGTCCACCACTGCGGCACCGGTCAGCAGGCCGCCGGCGACGAGACCGGCCACCGCCCCCCGCGCGGTCAGCCCGCGCCACCAGATGCCGAGCAGCAGCAGCGGGCAGAAGGTCGCCGCCGCCATCGCGAAGGCCAGCCCGACGACCGTGGCCACGCCGACCTCGCGGGTCACGAGCGAGAGCAGGTAGGGCACCACGACCGCCACCACGGCCGAGACCCGGAAGCCGGTCACGCCCTCGAGCCGGCGCGAGGTGACGTCCTGGGTGAGGACGCCGGCCACGGCCACCGTCAGCCCCGACGAGGTGGCCAGGAAGGCCGCGAACGCGCCGGCCGTGAGCAGCGCGGTCAGCAGGTCGCCGCCGAGCCCGCCGACCATGACGCCGGGCAGGGCCAGCACCACCGAGTCGCTGCCGGACGCCGCGAGGCCGGGCGCGTAGAGCCGGCCGAGCGCGCCGTAGACCGGCGGCAGCACGTAGAACGCGCCGAGCAGCGCGAGCACCGCCAGCGTCGTCTGCCGGGCGGCGCGGCCGTCGGGGTTGGTGTAGTAGCGGACCACCACGTGGGGCAGGCCCATCACGCCGAGGAAGGTCGCGACCATGAGGGAGTAGGTCGAGTAGAGCGGGTGGTCGCCCGCGAAGTCGATCGGGTCGGCCCAGGCCAGGCCGTCGACGCCGGCGCTGACCAGGCCCGGGTCGGCCGGCGATCGGCCGCCGTCGCCGAGCCACACCAGCACGAGGAAGACCAGGGGGAGCAGCAGCGCGGTGAGCTTGAGCCAGTACTGGAAGGCCTGCACGAAGGTGACCGAGCGCATCCCGCCGGCCAGCACGTTGAGCAGCACCACGACGGCCACGGCCAGCCCGCCGGCCCACGGGGGGAGCCCGGTCGTGGTCTCCAGCGCGACGCCGGCGCCCTGGAACTGCGGCATCAGGTAGAGGAAGCCGATCACCACCACGAGCAGCGCCGAGGCCCGTCGTACGCCGCGCGAGTGCAGCCTGGCCTCCGCGAAGTCGGGCAGCGTGTAGGCGCCCGAGCGGCGCAGCGGGGCCGCGACCAGGCAGAGCAGGACGAGGTAGCCGGCCGTCCAGCCGACGGGGTACCACAGCATCTCGGCGCCGTTGCTGAGCACCAGCCCGGCGATGCCGAGAAAGGACGCGCCGGAGAGGTACTCCCCGCTGATCGCGAAGCCGTTGAGGCGGGGCCGCACCGACCGTGAGGCGACGAAGAAGTCCGAGGTCGTGCGCGACAGCCGGAGCCCCCAGCTGCCGATCGCGAGCGTGGCGACCGAGACGAGCAGGACCGAGAGCAGCCCCAGCACGGTGCCCGTGTCGTCGAGCACGGGTCAGGACCGCTCGACGACGCGGGCGAAGGCGCGCTCGTTGCGCTCGGCCAGCCGGACGTAGCGCCAGGCCAGCAGCACCAGCACGGGGTAGCAGCCGAAGGCCAGCAGGCCCCACGAGACCGGCATCCCCAGCAGCTGGGCGCGGGTCAGCCACGGCACCAGCACGAACAGCAGCGGGAGCGCTCCGACGGTCAGGCCGAGCGCCAGCAGCACCCCCAGGCCGAGGCGGAGCTGGGCGCGGAGCAGGGTGCGGAGGTAGATCTCGCCCAGCTCGCTCTGCGCCTCCATCTCCGAGGCGGGCGTCGGGCGGGGACGCTGCCGGGACCGACCGGTGCGGGGACTGGTCACCCTGACCCGCTCGGCGCGCTCGGCGCGCTCGGTCTGCTCGGTCCGGTCGGGGTGCTCGGTCACGACGGGTCGCCGGGGGTCGGGCTGCTGCGCGGTCGGCCGCGCCGCACGAGCAGGTCGCGCAGCTCGCGGGTGTGGCGCCGGCTGACCTGGAGGTCGGCGCCGTCCACGACGACCCAGCAGCGGCCGGCGTCGACGTGCAGCTCCTCGACGTACGCCGTGTTGACCAGCCGTGAGCGGTGGATCCGGACGAAGCCGACGGCCGACCAGTCCTGCTCGAGCTGGGAGAGCGGCGTGCGGACCAGGTGGCTCTCGCCGTCGACGTGCAGCCGGGCGTAGTCGCCCTCGGCCTCCACGTGGCGGATCCGGGAGACGGCCACGAAGCGGGTCACGCCGCCGCGCTCGACGGCCACCTGCTCCTCGCCCGGATCGGCGGCGACCGGCTCGGCGCGCACGGCGGCGACCACGCGGCGCACGGCCTCGGCGAGGCGCTGCTCGCGCACCGGCTTCAGGACGTAGTCGACGGCGTGGAGGTCGAAGGCCTCGACCGCGTGCTCGTCGTGGGCGGTGACGAACACCGTGGCGGGCGGGGAGCGGAACTGCGCGAGCACCTGGGCGAGGTCGATGCCGGACAGCCCGGGCATCTGCACGTCGAGGAACACCGCGTCCACCTCGAGCTGGCGCAGCAGCCGCAGCGCGTCGGTGGGGGAGTCGGTGGCGTGGACCTCGCCGACGCGCGGGTCGCGGCGCAGCAGCCAGGTCAGCTCGTCGAGGGCCGGGCGCTCGTCGTCGATGACGAGCACCGCCAGCGGCCGGTCGTCGGCGGGCGGTCCCGGGGTGCCCGCGGGCGTGGTCACGGCGGGCTCACGGGGTCAGGCCGGGGGCGAACTTGGGCACGCGGACGAGCACCCTCGTGCCGGCTCCCGGTGCGGTCTCCACGACGAGACCGTAGTCGTCGCCGAACGTGGTGCGCAGTCTCTCGTCGACGTTGGCGAGTCCGACGGAGTCACCCGCCGCCTCGCCCGCCAGCACCGCGCGGATGCGCTCGGGGTCCTGCCCGGCACCGTCGTCCTCGATCGAGATCAGGCACTCGCGGTCGGCGTCGCGGGCCACGATGGTGATGACCCCGCCACCCTCGCGCTCGAGGCCGTGCTGCACGGCGTTCTCGACCAGGGGCTGTAGGCACAGGAAGGGGATGGTCACGCCAAGCACCTCTGGCGCCACCTGCAGCACCACCCGGAGTCGCTCCCCGAAGCGCGCCTGCTCGAGCAGCAGGTAGCGCTCGACCGAGCGCAGCTCCTCGGTGAGCGTCGTGAACTCGCCGTGCTGGCGGAAGGAGTAGCGGGTGAAGTCGGCGAACTCCAGCAGCAGCTCGCGCGCCCGGTCGGGGTCGGTGCGCACGAAGGACGCGATCGCGCCGAGGGAGTTGTAGATGAAGTGGGGGCTGATCTGGGCCCGCAGCGCCCGCACCTCGGCGCGGGCCAGGCGGTGCCGCTGCTCGTCGAGCTCGGCCAGCTCCAGCTGCCCCGACACCCAGCTGGCCACCTCCTCGGTCGCCCGCAGCAGGCTGGCCGACGGGGCCCCCGCCAGCGCGACCAACGCGCCCGCGACCCGGTCGTCGATGACCAGCGGCGTCGCGATGGCGTGCCCGACCAGGCAGCCCTCGGTGTCGCAGGCCAGCTCGGCCCGACCGGCCACCACGGTCGCGCTCGCGGCGACCGCCCGGGCGGCGAGCGCCCGCGCCTGCGCGGTGTGGTGGGTCGAGAGGCCGTCGTACCCCAGGAGGGTGTCGGTGTCGGCGAGCGCCACCGCCGCGGTGCCGAGCAGCCCGCGCAGGTGGCGCAGCGCCCGGTCGGCCGTCTCGGCCGTCAGCCCGCGCCGCAGGGCGGGGGAGGCGAGCGAGGCGGTGTGCAGGGTGCGGAAGGTGGCGTGGTCGGCGTCGGTGCCGAGCTGGCGGGTGCGCCACCAGCGGCTGCGGAGGCCGTCGAGCACCACGGCGGCCTACCGGAAGTCGATCAGCTGCATGCCGGGGTCCTCCGGCGGGCGGCGGTCGGCGGGCCGGGCGGCGTCCTGGTCCTCCAGGCCGGGCGGGGCGGCGTCGTGGTCGACGGGGGCGTGGCTGGGCTCGGGCGGCAGGTCCTGGTGGCGTACGACGGCCCGGAAGCACCTCGTCACCCAGGGCAGCTGCATGCCGTCGTGACCCCGGCCGTAGCCGTCGTACAGGCTCGCCACCTCGGCCAGCGTGCGCTCCCGCGCGCTCGCGGACATCGTCGCGACGTGGGAGACCGAGCGGGCGAGCTCCTCGAGCGACCGGGCGGTGTGCGACTGCCAGAAGCGGAAGCGCTTCTCCTCCACGAACCCGAAGTAGGGGCTCTCGAGCAGGGCCGGGGTGGGCAGCTCGCCGTCGCGGTCCGAGGCCGGGCTGAGCAGTCGCTTCAGCCGGCGTACCCAGGGGATGGAGGTGTCGTAGGTGTTCCAGACCAGGCCGATCACGCCGCCCGGTCGCAGCACGCGCGCGATCTCGGGCAGCGCCCGCTCGGCGTCGAACCAGTGGAAGGACTGGCCGCACGCCACGACGTCGACCGAGCGCGACCGGACCGGGATCGCCTCGGCGGCCGCGGCGGCGTGGGGCACCGCCACCCGCTGGCCCAGCCGCGCGAGCATCGGCAGCAGCGGCTCGGTGGCCAGCACGTGGTGGCCGCCGCGGTGCAGCACCTCGGTCAGCTTGCCGGTCCCGGCACCGAGCTCGACGACGTGGGCGCGACCGCCGCCGGTGAGCCACGCGACCGCGTCGTCGGGGTAGGACGGCCGGGCGCGGTCGTAGGCGTCGGCCACGGAGCCGAACGACGTCGCGGGGCTGGGGGTCGGCTCGCTCATGCTGCGCCGAAGATACCCTCACCGCCGTGTCCCCCGTCCCCCCCGAGCCCCCCTCGTCCCGCACCGCGACCGGCTCGCCGGACCCCCTGGAGTGGCTGACCGGTCTCGAGGGCGTGCCGTCGGGCTTCGCCTCGACCCGCGACGGCATCGACGCGCTCCTGCGCGACCGCGGCCTGCGGCGCAGCACCCCGGCGCAGACCGCGGAGTCGCTGCTGCGCGGGGCGCACGCGAGCGCGGCGCTCGCGGGGTCGACCTCCACCCTCGAGGAGGTCCGCGACGGCACCGGCGACGACGTCGCCGCCGCGGCGGTCCGGGTCAGCACCGAGCTGCTCTCGCTCGTCCCCGTGCTGGGCCAGGCCCCGCTGCAGGCGCTGGCCCGGGTCCACGCCCTCACCGGCGCCCCCGACCCCGGCCGCCCGGTCTCGCCCGAGGCGGCCGAGCGGCTCCGCTCGCTGGGCCGGACCGTGCTGGCCACGCGCGTGCCCGCGCTGCTGCTCGCCGCGCTCGTGCACGCCGAGGTCGTCAGCGCCGCGCCCTTCTCGGCCCACAACGGCCTGGTCGCCCGCGCCGCCGAGCGGCTGGTCCTGGTGGCGCGTGGCGTCGACCCCGCCTCGCTCGTCGTCCCCGAGGCCGGCCACCTCGCGCTGCGGGCGGAGTACGAGTCCAACCTGCGCGGCTACGCCACCGGCGGCCGGTCCGGCCTGCACGCCTGGCTGCTGTACGCCGCGGAGGCGCAGGCCCGGGGCGCCGAGAGCAGCCCGCTGCGCGGGTAGCAGCACCGGCACACAGGTGAGCGGCACCGGGAGTGCGTAGCTGTGTCCTACGCGTTCTCGATGCCGCTCGACACACGTCGCCATGGCTACCAGGCGTGCACTCTCTAACTGCGGCCTCCGGGCGTGCCCGGGGGACCTGCGCCCTGTAGGAAGGGGGATCGCCGCGTGGGTACCGGCGCCGTGTGTGGTCCTGTGGAGTTGTTCCTCCTTTGTACGCCGACGTGACGTGCGCCACAAGGCTTGACTTCCCGGCGGGCGAGGAGTTCGCAGGTCAGCGGCGGATCAGGCGTCGCGGCGGCGTACGCCGAGCCACGCGACCACCCCGACGGACAGCACCGCCACGACCCCCACGGCCGCGGCCGTGCGGCGCACCGGCGGGAACCGCACCCGGCTGCGCAGCGCGACCGGCTTGTCGAAGACCAGCACCGGCCAGCCGCGCCGCTGCGCCAGCCGGCGCAGCTCGCGGTCGGGGTTGACGGCGAAGGGGTGACCCACGGCGCTGAGCATGGGCTCGTCGGTGATGGAGTCGCTGTAGGCGTGGCAGCGCCGCAGGTCGTAGCCGCGCTCCTCGGCGAGCTGCCGGACGGCGATCGCCTTGTTCTCGCCGTAGGCGTAGAAGGTGATGCCGCCGGTGTAGCGACCGTCGGCGACCTCCATGCGGGTCGCGACGACGTGGTCGGCCCCCAGCATCGCCCCGATCGGCTCGACCACCTCCGACCCGCTGGTCGAGACGATGATGACGTCGTGGCCGGCCTGGTGGTGCTCGGCGATCAGGCGCACCGCCTCGGCGTACACCAGGGGGTCGACGATGTTGTGCAGCGCGTCGGCCACGATCTCCTGCACGGTCTGCACGTCCCACCCGGTGCTCAGCCGGCTCATGAACTGGCGCAGCCGCTCCATCTGGTCGTGGTCGGCCCCCAGGACGAGATAGCTGAACTGGGCGTACGCCGACCGCAGCACCGCCCCGCGACTGATCAGCCCGCCCGCCTGGAACTCCCGGCTGAAGGCGAGCGTGCTCGACTTGGCGATGATCGTCTTGTCGAGGTCGAAGAAGGCGGCCGTCGGGCCCGGGCTCATGGGCCGAGTCTAGGTGGACATCCCTTTCGTCCCGGTCCGTTCGCGCCAGTTGGCGTCCACAGCCCCGGCGACGACGTGGTCCGTCCACAGGCCGGGGGCCGTGCCTCCGGGGGGCCGGGCCCGGCGCGGACGCTGGCGCCATGGACACCTCGGACCCGACCCCGCCCCTGACCTCCGGGCCGGACGCGTCCCCGCTGCTGCTCTCCGCCGACCCCCTGCTGGTCTCCGACGTGCAGCGGCTGGCCGCCGCCGCGGGTGTCGTGCCGCTGGTCGTGCACGACTCGGTGCAGGCGCTGCGAGCCTGGACCGCGGCCTCGGTCGTGCTGGTCGGGGCCGACTGCGCCGCCGGGCTGGCCGACTGCCGGCCCCCGCGGCGACCGCGGGTGCACCTGCTCGGCCGGGCTCCGGTCGACGACGGACACTTCCGGCACGCCCTCGCCCTCGGCGCCGAGACGGTGAGCGAGCTGCCGGCCTCGGAGACCTGGCTGGTGGAGATGCTCACCGACGTCGGCGACGGGGGCGGCGTGCCCGGCGTGACGGTGGGGGTGGTCGGGGGCAGCGGTGGCGCTGGGGCGACCGTGCTGGCCGCCGCGGTCGCGCGGGCGGCCGCCGAGCTCGGCCCGACGCTGCTGGTCGACGCCGACCCGCTGGGGGCCGGGCTCGACCGGGTGCTGGGGCTCGACGGCGCCGACGGCATCCGGTGGGACGCGCTGCACCGCACCACCGGCCGGCTGAGCGCACGGTCGCTGCGCGAGGCGCTGCCGAGGTCGGGCGACCTGTCGGTGCTGACCTGGCCCCCGGACCGGGGTGGGCGGCTGCAGGCGTTCGCGGTCCGCGAGGTGCTCAGCGCCGGGCGTCGCGGCTTCGACACGGTCGTGGTCGACCTGCCCCGGCACCCCGACCCGGTCGCGGAGGAGGCCACGGTGCGCTGCGACCACGTCGTGGTGGTCTCCCGGCTGACCGTCCCGGCGGTGAGCGCGGCGTCGCGCGTGGCCGCCCGGTTGCCCGAGCCGCTGCCCCGACGCCACCTGGTGACCAGGGGAGGGGCGGGCGGCGTGACCCCGGAGGCGGCCGCCCGGCTGCTGCGGCTCCCGCTGCTGGCCGCCATGTCGGACCAGCGCGGGCTCGACGAGTCCATCGATCTCGGTGCCGGCCCCGGCCGGGCGGGGCGCGGTGTCCTGGTGCGCACGGCGCGGTCGGTGGTGCGTGCCCTGGCCGACCCCGCCGGCGGCGCCGGCGCGGTGGCGTGAGCACGCCGTGGCCGACCTGACCCGGGTGGACGAGCACCCTGCTCCGTCGTACTCCCCCGCGGCGGCGCCGGTCGCCGCCGACCTGCTCGACGGCGTGCGCGAGCGGCTCGCACGCGACGCCGCGCCGCTGTCGCCGCAGCTGGTCGCCCGGGCGCTGCGCGACCAGGGCCACCCCGTCGGCGACGCCACGGTGCTGGCCGTCCACGACGCCCTGCAGCGCGACGTCGTCGGCGCCGGGCCCCTCGAGCCGCTGCTGCGGCTCGAGGGCGTCACCGACGTGCTGGTCAACGGTCCGGGGGCGGTCTACGTCGACCGGGGCCGAGGCCTGGAGCTGACCGGGGTCCGCTTCCCCGACGACCAGGCCGTACGCCGCCTCGCGCAGCGCCTCGCCGCCACGGCCGGGCGCCGTCTCGACGACGCCTCGCCCCACGTGGACCTCCGGCTGCCCGACGGCAGCCGCTTTCACGCGGTGCTGTCGCCGCTGGCCCGCCCCGGCACCACGTTGTCGCTGCGGGTGCCGCGCTCGACGGTCTTCACCCTGGACGAGCTGGTCGCGACCGGGGCGGTGCCCGAGGCGGGGGCCGCGCTGCTGCGCCAGGTGGTCGAGCGCCGGCTGGCGTTCCTGGTCTCCGGAGGCACGGGATCGGGCAAGACCACCCTGCTCAACGCCCTGCTCTCGGTGGTCGACCCCACCGACCGGATCGTCCTGGTGGAGGACGCCGCCGAGCTGCGACCCGCGCACGCCCACGTGGTCGCCCTCGAGGCGCGCCCGGCCAACATCGAGGGCGCCGGCGAGGTCACGCTGCGCACCCTGGTCCGACAGGCGCTGCGGATGCGCCCCGACCGGCTCGTCGTCGGCGAGGTGCGGGGGGCCGAGGTCGTCGACATGCTCGCGGCGATGAACACCGGCCACGAGGGCGGGTGCGCGACCGTGCACGCCAACTCCGCCGCCGACGTCCCGAGCCGGGTCGAGGCGCTGGCGCTCGCCGCCGGGCTGAGCCGGGAGGCGACCCACAGCCAGCTGCGCTCGGCCGTCGACGTGGTCGTCCACCTCGGCCGCGGCCGGGACCGCCGTCGCCGGGTCCGCGAGCTGGGCGTCGTCGGCGAGGGCGACCGTGGGGTCGAGGTGCAGGTCGGGGTGGGGTTCGGCGACGACGGCCGGCTCGTGCCCGGCCCGGGCCTGGACCGCCTCACCGCGCTGGTCGAGCCGTGAGCGGCTGGCCCACCCCCGACGCGGCGACCTGGTCGGTCCCGCTCGGCCCGGGGGGCCTGCTCGCGGCGGGTCTCGCCGCGGCCGCGGCTGCGCTGGCCTTCCGGTCCCGCGCCGTCGTCGACGTGCCGAGGGCCGGTGCCGGTCCGGTGGCCGCCCGTCTGGTGGTGCCGGCCGTGGGTCTGCTGGCGGCGGCCGCCTGGAGCTGGCTCGGCCTCCGGCAGCTGGTGCTGGCCGGGCTCGGCCTGGCCGCGGCGGGAGCGGTGGTGCGGTCGCTCCGGCGGGGTCGCGAGCGGACCGACGCGGACCGGCGCCGCGGGGAGGTCCTCGACGCCTGCGAGGCCATGGCCGCCGACCTGGCGGCGGGCCAGCCTCCCGTCCGGGCGCTGGAGCGGGCCGCGGAGGAGTGGGCCGACCTCGCGCCCGTCGCCGTGGCGGCCCGGGTGGACGCCGACGTGCCCGACGCGCTCCGCGCGGTCGGCCACCTCCCGGGAGCAGGCGAGCTGCGCGGGGTCGCGGCGGCCTGGCAGGTGGCGCACGAGACGGGGTCGGGACTTGGGCCGGCCATCGCGCAGGCGGCCTCGGCGGCCCGGGCCCGGCGGCGTACGACGCGCCTGGTCGCCGCCGAGCTGGCCGGGGCCCGGGCCACGGCGCGGACCCTGGCGGCCCTGCCCGCCCTGGTCGCCCTGATGGCGATCGGGATCGGGACGGACCCGATCGGGTTCCTGACCGGCACCACGCCCGGGTTGGTCTGCCTGTCCGCGGGGCTGGCACTGACCTGGCTCGGCCTGTCCTGGCTGGAACGCATCGGCGACCGGGTGCTGCGGTGACGCCGGCCGCCGCTGTCGTGGTGGCCCTCCTGTCGGGGGCCTGCGTGCTGCTCGCGGCCCCGCCCCCGGCGCTGGCACCGCGCTCCCCGGACGACGGTGACGCCACCGGGCCACCCGCCGGCGCTGGGCCGGGGGAGGAGCGCGCACTGCTCGTGCGGCTGCGAGCGCCGCTGTCCGGCCTCGTGGCGCTGGGCGTCTGGGCGCTGCTGGGCGGGGTGCTCGGCGTGGCCGCGGGCCCGGTGGCCGGCGTGCTGGCCTGGCGCGTGCTGGGTCGGGCCGAGGACCCGGCCCTGGCCCGGCGACGCGAGCGGCTCGACGACGAGCTGCCCACCGGCGTCGACCTGCTCGCCGCCTGCCTCGACGCGGGCGCCGCGCCCGAGGCCGCGCTGGTCACGGTGGGTCGGGCGCTGGGCGGCCCGGTCGAGGAGGAGCTGCTGGCCGTGCACGCGCGCCTCGAGCTCGGCGTCGACCCCGCGGCGGTCTGGCACGAGCTCGCCTCGCACCCCCAGCTGGGCCCGCTCGGCCGGACCGTCGCGCGGGCCCACGACAGCGGCGCGTCCGTCGCCACGGCGGTGCGCGGCCTGGCGATCGAGCTCCGGGAGCGGGCGGAGGCCGAGGTCGAGACGCGCGCCCGCAGCATCGAGGTGCGGGCCGCCGCACCCCTGGGCCTGTGCCTGCTCCCGGCCTTCGTGCTGCTCGGCATCGTGCCCCTCGTGGCCGGCGCGTTCGCCTCGATGGCGGTCTTCCGGTAGCCACCTCGCCCCCACAGGGCGGTGCGGCAGCCGGGTTGTCCACCGATCGCGCCGACCCCCTCGCCGACCGCTTCCCACCCGAGCAACCTCCTCGGTGTCCAACCACGCAGCCCGGGGTCCCAAGGCCCGGGCCGATCCAAGGAGAAACCCATGAAGAACGCATCCCTCGCCCCCGTCGGTGACGAGACCACCTCCGAGCTCCCGGTGGCGGCCGTGCGGCTCCGCGGCGAGGACGGCGCGACCACCGCCGAGTACGCCACGGTCACCGGGGCCGGCGTCGGCTTCGGCGCGCTGCTGTTCAAGTTCCTCACCAGCGACGCGGGCCAGGAGCTGCTGCAGGCCATCTTCCGCGGCATCAGCACCCTGCTGCCCTTCTAGGTCGCACCCAGACGGCCGGCGGGGTGGGTCGGGCTGCCCACCCCGCCGGTCTCCAGCGCCCAGCCCGAGCAGAGGAGCACCCCGATGCACCACCACCGACCCGACGTCGCCCCGCCCCGGCGCGAGCGGCGCGCGGCCGACGAGCGGGGCGCCGTCACCGCCGAGGCCGCGATGGCGCTGCCGGTCCTCGTGCTGTTCACCCTGGCCATGGCCTGGCTGGTCTCGCTCGGCGTGACCCAGGTCCGGGCTCTGGACGCCGCTCGCGAGGTCGCCCGCGCCGCCGCCCGGTCCGACTCCGCCGGCACGGCCACGGCGCTCGGTCGTCGGGTGGCTCCGCCGGGCAGCCGGGTCAGCGTCGACGTCGGCGGCGACCTCGTCGTGGCCCGGGTCTCCGCCCCGGTGCGGGGCCCGGGCGGCCTGTTCGGCGCCCTGGGGGCCCACACGGTGGAGGCCGAGGCGGTCGCCGCGACGGAGCCCCGGTCGTGAGGCGACCTGCCGGCCACCGCGACGAGCGCGGCCTCGCGGTGGTGGCCTCCACCGCCCTGCTGGGCGTCCTGGTCACCGTCACGCTGGCCGCCGTCGGGGTCGGCTCGGTGGTGCTGGGGCACCGTGCCGCGCAGGCGGCCGCCGACCTGGCCTCGCTCGCCGGCGCCACCGCGGTGCAGGACGGGCGCGACGCGTGCGGTGCGGCTCGTCAGGTGGCGCGCCGCAACCACGCCCGGGTGGTGCGCTGCCGGGTCGAGGGGTTCGTGGTCTCGGTCGAGACCGCGGCGCGCACCGGCCGGCTGCCGGGCGGGGCCCTCGAGCTGCGGGCCCGGGCCCGGGCCGGCCCCGTGGGGCAGCTGCCCTAGCCCGCGAGACCGGCCGCGCGGGGCTCCGGCACCCGGGGCGGCTCGGCAGGGGCTCCGGCGAGCAGCACGTCGAGCAGGGCGACGGCTCCCGCCTTGTCGAGCGGGTTGTTCTGGTTGCCGCACTTGGGCGACTGGACGCAGGAGGGGCAGCCCTCGGCGCAGCCGCAGGAGGCGATGGCCTCCCGGGTGGCGCGCAGCCAGCGACCCGCGGCGGCGTACCCCCGCTCGGCGAACCCCGCCCCGCCCGGGTGGCCGTCGTGGACGAAGACGGTGAGCATCCCCGTGTCGGGGTGCAGCGCGGTGGAGACACCGCCGATATCCCAGCGGTCGCAGGTCGCGAACAGGGGGAGCAGGCCGATCGAGGCGTGCTCGGCCGCGTGGGCGGCGCCCGGCAGGTCGCGCTCGTCGACCCCGCACTCTGCCAGCACGGCGGCGGGCAGGGTCCACCAGACGGCGGTGGTCTGGAGGGTGCGCTCGGGCAGGTCGAGCGGCTCCTCGGCGATGACCTCGCCCGAGGGCACCCGCCGCTTGAGGAACGAGACCACCTGGTGGGTGACCCGGACGTCGCCGAGGGTGAGCCGGGCGCGGCCCCACGAGGTCGACTCGCGCTCGCCGAGCACCTCGATGTCGACGACCTCGCGGGCCGAGGTGGAGTGGTCGGGGTCGTCGCGGTGGAGCACGGCGACCGACTCGTCGAGGTCGAGCTCGGAGACCATCCAGGTCTCGCCCTGGTGGAGGTAGACCGCGCCGGGGTGGACGGTGCCGTGGGAGGCCGCGTGGTCGACGGTGCCGAGCACCCGGCCGGTGACGTCCTCGACGAGGCGCACGGCCGGGCCGCCGGTCGAGCGGATGTCGGCGAGGTCGCTGGCCCGGCTGCGGTCGGTCCAGAACCAGCCGTGCGGCCGGCGACGCAGCAGCCCGCCCGCCGTGAGCGCGTCGACGGCGGTGCGGGCGCCGGGTCCGAACAGCGGCAGGTCCTCGTGGCGCAGCGGGGACTCGGCCGCGGCGGCGCACAGGTGGGGGCCCAGGACGTAGGGGTTGTCGGGGTCGAACACGTTGGCCTCGACGGGGGCGCCCAGCAGCGCCTCGGGGTGGTGCACGAGGTAGGTGTCGAGCGGGTCGTCGCGGGCGACCATCACCCCGAGCGCGTCGGTGGCGGCCCGGCCGGCGCGGCCGACCTGCTGCCACAGCGCCGCGCGGGTGCCGGGGAAGCCGGCGAGGAGGACGGCGTCGAGGCCGCTGACGTCGATGCCGAGCTCGAGGGCGTTGGTCGCGGCGACCCCGGTCAGCCGGCCGTCGCGCAGGGCGTCCTCGAGGGCCCGACGCTCCTCGGGCAGGTAGCCGCCGCGGTAGGCCGCGACCTGGTCGACCAGCGACGGGTCGACCTCGGCGAGCTGCCGTCGGGCCGAGAGCGCCACCGTCTCGACGCCGCGACGCGACCGGACGAAGGCGAGGGTGCGCACCCGGTCGACCACGAGGTCGGTGAGCAGGTCGGCGACCTCGCTGGCCGCCGAGCGCCGCACGGGGGCGCCGTTCTCGCCGACGCCGGGGACGAACGGCGGCTCCCACAGCGCGATCGCGGTGCGTCCCCGCGGCGAGCCGTCGTCGGTGACGGCCGTGACGTCGAGCCCGGTCAGCCGGCGGGCCGAGACCTCGGGCTCGGCGACGGTCGCCGAGGCCAGCACGAAGGTGGGGCTGGCCCCGTGGAGCGCGGCCACCCGCCGCAGCCGCCGCAGGACCTGCGCCACGTGGGCGCCGAAGACGCCGCGGTAGTGGTGGCACTCGTCGACCACGACGTAGCGCAGCGAGCCCCAGAACCGCGACCACCGCTCGTGGCCGGGGAGCATCGAGCGGTGCAGCATGTCGGGGTTGGTCAGGACGTACTCCCCGTGGTCGCGGGTCCACTCGCGCAGCTCGGGGGTGGAGTCGCCGTCGTGGGTGGAGGCGCGCAGGTCGGGCAGCCCGAGGCGGCGTACGGCGGCCAGCTGGTCCTGGGCCAGCGCCTTGGTCGGGGAGAGGTAGAGCACCGACGCCCCGCGCTGGCCCTTGGGGCCGCGCCGTGACTCGACGGCGTGGAGCGCGGGGAGCAGGTAGCCCAGCGACTTGCCGGACGCGGTGCCGGTGGACAGCACGACGTGGGTGCCGGCGTGGGCCAGGTCGGCGGCGCGGCGCTGGTGGGTCCACGGGAGGGCGACGCCCCGCGCGAGGACCGCGTCGCGGACGTCGGGGTGCAGCCACTCCGGCCAGGGCGCGTGCCGCGCCTCGCGGGCCTCGAGGACCTCGAGGTGGGTCAGGCCGTCCTCGCGTCCGGGCGCCCCGCTGAGGCGTCCGACGAGCGCTTCGACGTCCATGACCTGCACCCGCACAGTCTGTCAGCGGGCTCGGACAGTTGCCCGGCGGCGGCACCGCGCCGCGTGGTTCAATGACTGCCGTCGACCGGTACGCAAGGAGCGAGGACCGCCAGGAACTCGTTCGGAGGTGAGATTCGTGGATCTTTCGCTGCAGACACGCGAGGTGGCTGACCGCACCATCGTCGCCGTCGGCGGTGAGATCGACGTCTACACCGCCCCCAAGCTGCGGGACAAGATCACCGAGCTGGTCGGCGAGGGCCACCACCACCTGGTGATCGACATGGAGGGCGTCGACTTCCTCGACTCCACCGGCCTCGGCGTCCTGGTCGGCGGCCTGAAGAAGGTCCGCGCCCACGACGGCTCGATGGCCCTGATCTGCTCCCAGGACCGGCTGCTCAAGATCTTCCGGATCACCGGCCTGGCCAAGGTCTTCACGATCCACGACTCCGAGGAGCAGGCGCTCAGCGCCTGACCCGACCGCTCCCGCGTCGCCCCTCACCAGCCCCGGACCCGCTGCGGTCCGGGGCTGGTGCGCGTCCGCCACGCCGACACACCTGGTCGTGTGTCGCAGGTCACAGCACTGTGACCCGTGACACGTAGACTCCGGCGCGGTCACACCTTCTTCCATCCCCCGAGGAGCGACATGGACGGGCAGAACACCGTCGTCGAACTCTCCGGTGGCAACCTCGTGCTGGTCGTCCTGGTCCTCCTGATCGCGCTCGGCGCGCTCGGCATGGCCGTGGTCTTCCGCAAGGAGGTTCTCGCCGCCGGTGAGGGCACCGACAACATGAAGAACATCGCGCACGCCGTGCAGGAGGGCGCCAACGCCTACCTGCAGCGCCAGTTCCGGACCCTCGGCATCTTCGCCGCCGTGGCGTTCGTGTTCCTGCTGGCCCTGCCGGCCGACGACATCGGCGTCCGGATCGGGCGGTCGGTGTTCTTCCTCGTCGGTGCCGGCTTCTCGGCGGCGATCGGCTACCTCGGCATGTCGCTGGCGGTGCAGGCCAACCTGCGCGTGGCCGCCGCGGCCAACACCGTCGGCCGCGACCCGGCGATGCGGATCGGCTTCCGCACCGGCGCCTTCGTGGGCATGGCGACCGTGGGGCTGGGCCTGCTCGGCGCGGCCACCGTCGTGCTGGTCTTCCGAGACTCCGCCCCCGAGGTCCTCGAGGGCTTCGGCTTCGGCGCTGCCCTGCTGGCCATGTTCATGCGGGTGGGCGGCGGCATCTTCACCAAGGCCGCCGACGTCGGCGCCGACCTGGTCGGCAAGGTCGAGAACAACATCCCCGAGGACGACCCGCGCAACGCCGCCACCATCGCCGACAACGTGGGCGACAACGTGGGCGACTGCGCCGGCATGGCCGCCGACCTCTTCGAGTCGTACGCCGTGACGCTGGTCGCCGCGCTGATCCTGGGCTCGCAGGCGTTCGGCGACGACGGCCTGGTCTTCCCGCTGGTGATCCCGGCGATCGGGGCGCTCACCGCCGTCCTCGGGGTCTACATCACCAAGCCGCGGGCGGGCGAGAACGGGCTGACCACCATCAACCGCGCCTTCTACATCTCGGCCTCCGTCGGCGCCGTCGCCTCGGTGCTGGCGGCGTTCGTCTACCTGCCCGGCAGCTTCTCGGAGTTCGCCAACGTGGGCGGCGCGGACATGGCGAGCGCCTCGGGCGACCCCCGGGTGATCGCCTCGCTGGCCGTGGTCATCGGCATCGTGATGGCCGCCGGGATCCTGGCGCTGACCGGCTACTACACGGGCACGGAGTACGGCCCCGTCAAGGGCGTCGGCGAGTCCTCGCTCACCGGCGCCGCGACCGTCATCCTCTCCGGCCTCTCGGTCGGCTTCGAGTCGGCCGTCTACACCACGCTGGTCATCGGCGCGGCCGTGTTCGGGGCGTTCCTGCTGGGCGGCGCGACCGTGACGGTCTCGCTCTTCGCGGTCGCCCTGGCCGGCTGCGGCCTGCTCACCACCGTCGGCGTGATCGTCGCGATGGACACCTTCGGCCCGGTCTCCGACAACGCCCAGGGCATCGCGGAGATGTCGGGCGACGTCAGCCCGGAGGGGGCGCAGATCCTCACCGAGCTCGACGCGGTCGGCAACACCACGAAGGCGATCACCAAGGGCATCGCCATCGCCACCGCCGTGCTGGCGGCGACGGCGCTCTTCGGGTCCTACTCCACCTCGGTGATCGAGGCCCTCGACGAGGCCTCGCCGACCCGCGACGAGCTGTCCCGACTGACCTTCGACGTCTTCAACCCCGGCGTCCTGGTCGGCGTGCTGCTGGGTGCGGCCGTGGTGTTCATGTTCTCCGGTCTGGCCATCAACGCGGTCGCCCGCGCGGCCGGCGCGGTGGTCTACGAGGTGCGTCGCCAGTTCCGCGACATCCCCGGGATCATGGAGGGCACCGGCCGTCCGGAGTACGGCAAGGTCGTCGACATCGTCACCCGCGACTCGCTCCGCGAGCTGGTGGCGCCCGGCGTGCTGGCCGTGCTGTCGCCCATCGCGGTCGGCTTCGGCCTCGGCGTCGGTGCCCTGGCGGGCTTCCTCGCCGGCGCCATCGGCACCGGCACCCTGATGGCGGTGTTCCTGGCCAACTCCGGTGGCGCCTGGGACAACGCCAAGAAGCTGGTCGAGGACGGCCACCACGGCGGCAAGGGCTCGGCCTCGCACGAGGCCACGATCATCGGTGACACCGTCGGTGACCCCTTCAAGGACACCGCCGGTCCGGCCATCAACCCGCTCATCAAGGTGATGAACCTCGTCTCGCTGCTCATCGCGGGCGCGGTGGTGTCGCTGAGCGTGGGCGAGGACCAGAACGACGTGCTGCGGGTCGCGATCGCCCTGGTCTCGCTGGCGCTGATCGTCTTCGTGGTCGTCGTGTCCAAGCGACGCGGCAACGTGATGACCGACGACGCCCCGGCCCAGGCGCGCACAACCACCTGAGCCGTCGCACCACCGGTCCGGCCGGTCGTCCCCCGTGGGCGACCGGCCGGGCTGCGTCCGGGGCCGGATAGCGTGCGGGGGTGGCGGACACGGCGGGGCAGTCAGGACGTACGACGACGCCGTGGACCGGGCGGCTGCGCACCGCGCTGCAGGCCGCGGGGTTCACCTACGACGGCGTCGCCGAGGCCCTCGGGCCCGTGGCCCACGCCGCGCTGTCGCGCAACGAGACGGTGCCGGGCCTGCGGGCGACCCGCGGCGGCAGCCCGGTCGAGACGCTGACCCGGCTGTGGCTGCTGCAGGCGCCCGTCGCGGTGGCCGAGGTCGAGGCGGCGCTGCCCGACCTGCTCGACCCGTTGTGCGCGGCCGGGCTGCTCGAGCGGTCCGTGGCCGAGGTGCGGGCGCGGGTCGACGTGCGTCCCTACGCCACCGAGGACCTCGACCTGTGGATCGCGAGCGACCTCACCCCCGGCCTCGACGGCCGGCCCTCGCACGTGTCCGGCGACCACGTGCTCGGCATCTCCTCGGCCGCGACCTCGCTGGCCCAGCTCACCGTGCGCGAGCCGGTCGGCCGCGCGCTCGACCTCGGCACCGGGTGCGGCGTCCAGGCGCTCCACCTCGCCCCGCACGCCACCCACGTCGTGGCCACCGACGTCAACGAGCGCGCGCTCTGGCTGACCCGGGTCAACGCCGAGCTCAACGCGGTCGGCTCCGTCGAGACCCGCTCGGGGTCGTTCTTCGAGCCGGTGGCCGGCGAGCGCTTCGACCTCGTGGTGACCAACCCGCCGTTCGTGATCTCGCCGGCGACGGGGGAGCGGCTGGTCTACCGCGACTCCGGGCTGCCCGGGGACCAGGTCGTCGAGCACATCGTGCGCGGGCTCCCCGGTCTGCTGACCGAGGGCGGCACCGGCCAGGTGCTGGCCAACTGGATGATCCTCGGCGACCGGTCGTGGGACGAGCGGCTCGCCTCCTGGCTGCCCGACGGCACCGGCGCCGACGCCTGCGACGCCTGGGTGCTGCAGCGCGAGGTGGTCGACCTGCCGTCGTACGTCGAGCTCTGGCTCAAGGACGCCGGCCTGCACCCCTCGACGGGACGGATCGACGCCGCGTCGTACGCCGAGCGCTACGACACCTGGCTGTCGTGGTTCGCCGACCAGGGCGCGGTGGGCGTCGGCTTCGGCTGGATCAACCTCCGCGCGGGCGGCGCCGGCGAGCACCACCTCGAGGAGTGGCCCTACGACGTCGAGCAGCCCATCGGCCCCGAGGTGACCGACCGCTTCGCCCGGCTCGCGGCACTGCGCTCCCTGGACGACGCGGCCCTGCTGGCCGCGCGTCCGGTCACCCGCGTCGACGTCCGCCAGGAGACCTACGGCGCGCCCGGCGCCGAGGATCCGGAGGAGATCGTGGTGCGTCAGCAGCGGCTGCTGCGCCGCGCCCGCCAGGTCGACACGGTCGAGGCGGCCCTGGTCGGGGCCTGCGACGGCGAGCTCACCGTCGGTCAGGTCCTCGGCGCGCTCGCCCAGCTGCTCGAGCGGGACGAGTCGGAGCTGCGGGCGGCGTACCTGCCGGTCGTGCGCGAGCTGGTCACCGACGGCCACCTGACGCTGTAGGTGGGGCGGCGCTACCCGGGGCGGAGCGTCGGCGGGCGGAGCGTCATACGTGCTGGTCGTGGGGGCGGCCGTCTCGTATGACGTCCTGGGGTCGGTCATGCGGGGTGGGTGTCGGTGCGACCGTCTCGTATGACGCGGCCAGGGCTCGGTGGGTCGACGCGACGGGGGTGTCGAGGTGGTCGTTCCGCGAGGCGGTCCGGGTGGTCGAGGAGGTCGCTCCGCGAGGCAGGTCCGGGTGGTCGAGGAGGTCGCGCTGCGACGCGGTCCGGGTGGTCGAGGAGGTCGCTCCGCGACCGTCTCGAGACCCCCCAGCCCTCCGTCGACGGCGCCCGGGAAGAAGTTCCGTACGGCGTCCGCATCCCGGACGAAACCCCAGGTCAGAGCCGGTTCTTGTCGGTGCTCGGTGCTTGGATGGAGGTATGGAAGAGCAGGTCGCG
>NZ_LMRF01000004.1:78556-237022 GCF_001424755.1 Marmoricola sp. Leaf446 | reverse complement strand
GCCGACAGGTAAATTAATTCGTCGACTTTTGACACACTGTTGAGTTCTCAAGAATCAAGCGCGTACCGTGCTGATCGTTTCCGACCCGCTGCGGGGCAACCCGGTAAAACTTACCGGTCCGTGTCCGGCCCGTCAAATCGGGACCTGAGTGACTTTCCGGCTGCTTCCTCCGCCGGGACGGACCATGAGCCGTCCGCCCTCAGGGCGTGGCGACAAGGCCTGGATCCTGCCGGTGGAAGCTGTCTGCCTGGGGGCCGGCCACCCGATCGAATCTGGTGTCCCGCCGCACCCTGGCGACATCGAGAACAGTACACGGGCCCCGGCGCAGATGCACATCGGGGGCCCCTCCTGCGGAGGTGCGCTAGCGCACGTCCCGCTCCCCCGCGTGTCGGCTTGCGTCCACGGGCCGTCCACTTCTCCCTCGGGCCGTGGTCACCACCGCGACCGCCACCAGGGCGAGGACCACCAGCAGGCCCACCGCGGCGGCCACCCCGTCCCATCCCGCGCCGGCCCAGGCGACGCCCACCCACAAGCCGAAGACGCTGGACCCGGCGTAGTAGGCCATGACGTACGCCGCGCTGGCGCGGACGGCGACCGGGCCGGCCACCACCGGCGCCCACCCGCTCGCCACGGCGTGGGCGGCGAAGAACCCGCCCGTGAGCACCACCAGTCCGAGGATCACCAGGACCAGCCGGTCGGGCACGGTCAGGGCGAGCCCGGCGCCCATCACCAGGACGGCCAGCACCATCACCCGCGGCCGACCCCACACGTCAGCGGCCCGTCCGGCGGCGGCGGAGGCGACCGTCCCGGCCAGGTAGGCGAGGAACACCAGGCCCAGCAGGGCGGGCGGGAGGTCGAACGGTGGCCCGGACAGGCGGAACCCCAGGTAGTTGTAGACCGCGACGAAGCCGCCCATCAGCCAGAACGGCACGGACAGCAGCGCCACCAGCGCCAGCCAGGGCACCCGGGGGTCGGTGCCGGTCGTCGCCGTCCGCGGGCCGGGGTCCGGCTCGACCGAGTCGGGCAGCAACCGCCAGAAGGCCGCGGTGGCCAGCGCCGCCCCCAGCGCGAGCGCGCCCACGCCCCACCGCCAGGAGCCCAGGTCGGAGACGCCGGCCGTGACCAGGCGCCCGAGCACGCCCCCCAGGGAGTTGCCGGCGACGTAGAGGCCCATGGCCGAGCCGAGTCCGGCCGGGTGCACCTCGGACCCGACGTGGCCCATCGCCACCCCGACCACGAGCGCGAGGGCGAGCCCGGTCAGGACCCGCAGCACCACGAGGCCGGCGAAACCGGGCGCCACCGCCACCAGGGCGGTGAGGACCACGGAGGCGACGAGCCCCCAGCGCATCGTCGGACCGCGCCCCCACCGCCTGCCCACCCAGGCGGCGGGCAGCACGGCGAGGGCCAGGGCGCCCGTGGTCGCCGAGACGGTGAGGCTGGCGGCACCCGCGCCGACGTCGAACTCCGCGCCCAGCTGCGGGAGCACCGGCTGGGCGGCGTACAGCATCCCGAAGGCGGCGAGCCCGGCGAGCACCATGGCGCCGTTGAGCCGGGCGAACCCGGGGGTGCCGGGGCGGTGGAGGCCCTCGACCCCCGTGGTCGCGCTCACCGCGACGGCGCAGCGCCGGCCCGCTGCTCCCACGCCTCGAGGCTCTCGCCGATCACGACGTCCATCACCCGCGCCAGCCGCTCGGGCTCCAGCCCGGGGGCGTGCCGGCACATGCGCTCCACGATCTCGGCCTCGCGCCCGGCGTCGCGGCCGCGGTGGCCGCCCGCGCCGCCCGCGGCGTCCTTGTGGTCCTGCACCGCCGCCGTCAGCGCGGCACGACGCGCCAGCAGCTCGGCCAGCTGGTCGTCGACCTCGTCGATGGCCGCCCGCAGGTGCGACAGCGGCCGCTCCCCCGGCCAGACCACCCGGACGTCGGGAGCCCCCTCCTCGGTGGCCGACCCGTCGGTCGTCTCGAGCTCGACCAGCCCGTGGTGGGCGTAGAAGGCGCGGGCGGGACGGTTGGTCGCGAACACCCACAGCCCGAAGCCCTGCGGGCGCTGCGCCCGCGCCAGGTCGAGCAGGGCCGAGCCGACGCCGCGACGCTGGTGCGCGGGGTCGACGTAAAGGTCGTCGAGCCAGGTGCGGGTCAGCACGAGGAAGCCGGCGACACCCTCGCCGGCGTCGGCCACCCACACCTCGCGGTCGGGCGCGGAGACGGCGGCCGCGAGGTGGGCGCGCACCTCCTCCTCGCCGTGCACCGGGAGCGGGAGGTCGGGCGCCGCGGCGCGTCGGGCCGCCACGAAGACCCGGGACAGGTCCGCGACCTCGTCGGGCCGCGCCGGTCGGAGCGTCAGGTCGGCCGCGGTGAGGTCGGGCGAGGTCGGCTCACTGGCCGTCACGGACGACCTCGAGCGCGTGCGCCAGGTCCTCGGGGTACGCCGACTCGAACTCGACGTGCTCCCCCGTGCCCGGGTGCTCGAAGCCGAGCCGCACCGCGTGCAGCCACTGCCGCTCCAGCCGCAGCCGTCGCGCCAGCGTGGGGTCGGCGCCGTAGGTGAGGTCGCCGACGCAGGGGTGCTTGAGCGCCTGCATGTGCACCCGGATCTGGTGGGTGCGGCCGGTCTCGAGGTGCACCTCGAGCAGGCTGGCGAACCGGTGGGCCTCGAGCGTCTCGTAGTGGGTGACGCTCGGCTTGCCGTCGTCACGGACCGCGAACCGCCAGTCCGAGCTGGTGTGGCGACCGATCGGGGCGTCCACGGTGCCCTGCAGCGGGTCGGGGTGGCCCTGCACCATCGCGTGGTAGACCTTCTCGACCGTGCGCTCCCGGAACGCGTTCTTGAGCAGGGAGTAGGCGCGCTCGCTCTTGGCGATGACCATGACGCCGGAGGTGCCGACGTCGAGCCGCTGCACGATCCCCTGCCGCTCCGACGCCCCGCTGGTCGCGACCTGGACGCCGGCGGCCCGCAGGTGTCCCACGACGGTCGCCCCGGTCCAGCCCATGGAGGGGTGCACCGCGACACCGACGGGCTTGTCCACCACGACGAGGTCCTCGTCCTCGTGGATCACGTGCAGGCCCTCGACGGGCTCCTCGACCACCTCGAGGGGGTCGGTCTCGACCGGGAAGCTGACGTCGAGGCGGGTGCCGGGGAGCAGCCGGTCGGACTTGCTGGCCGGGGCGTCGTCCAGCTGCACCCGCCCGGTGGCGATCAGCTCGGCGGCGCGGGTGCGGGAGACGCCGAACAGGCGGGCCAGGCCCACGTCGACCCGCTCGCCGGCCAGGGTCTCGGGCACCTCGAGGGTGCGCTCCTCGGAGGACTCGCTCATCGGGCCGCCTCCGCGGTGGCGTCGTGACGGGTGCCGTCGGGGTTGATGCCGCGGAAGAGCAGCAGCACCAGGAGCACGCCGGCCACGTTGATGCAGATGTCGGCGACGTTGAAGACCGGCCAGTTGGGCAGGGCGAAGAAGTCGACGACGTGGCCGCGCAGCGGACCGGGCGGGCGCAGCAGCCGGTCGACGAGGTTGCCGGTCACGCCGGCGAGCAGCAGGCCGAGGGCCAGCGCCCAGGCGCGGTGCCGGACGCGGCCCACCTGCCACAGCACGACGACGGTGGCAACGATCGCGATCACCGAGATCACCGGGGTGATCGAGGCCCCCGCGCTGAAGGCCGCGCCGGGGTTGCGCACCAGCACCAGCCGCAGGAAGGAGCCGAGCACCTCGACGGGCTCACGGCCGGTGAGCTCGCGCACGGCCAGCACCTTGGTGACCTGGTCGACGACGAGCCCGGTGACGCCGACCGCGAGGGCCAGCCGGGTCGCCCGGGCGGGACGGTCCGCGGTCGCGGAGACAGGGTCCGCGCCGACCGTGTGACCGGCCGGCGGGTCCCCAGGACGCCCGGTCGCGCTCAGCGACGCTCCTCGCGCTGCTTGCACGTCAGGCACATCGTCGCCCGCGGGAAGGCCATCAGCCGGTTCTTGCCGATGGCGTTGCCGCAGATCTCGCACTGGCCGTACGTCGTGTCCGCGATCCGCTCGAGCGCGTGCTGGCTCTGCTCGAGCATGTCGCGGGCGTTGTTGACGATCTGACGCTCCTGGTCGCGCTCGAACGAGGCCGAGCCGACGTCGGCCTGGTCGTGCCCGGACCCCTCGCCGGAGTTCTCGATCATCCCGGCCAGGTCACCCTCGACCTCGGCGAGCTCGCCGGTGAGGCGTCGGACGTCGTCGTGCAGCTGCTCGCGCACCTGCTCCAGCTCCTCCGAGGTCCACGGGCTCTCCTTGTCGAGCACCACGAGGTCCTGGGGAGCAACCACCTTGTCAGCCACGTTGGGCGTCGCCTTTCGCATGAGTCGTACGAGCTGCAGGCACCCGGTCGGGCGGTGACACGCAGCGTGTCGTCTGGGTCGTCGGTGCGGCGGCGAGCGTCTTCACTGCCGGTGGCGTGCCCCTGGCGCTCCTCGGCAGGAGCGGCGCACGTGTGGCGAGAGGATATGTGCCGGGTCCGACGCCTTCAAACCACGGCGCGGTCGCACGGCGTCCCGGGCCGCGGCTAGAGTTGTCCCACCGCACGGCGTGGACGGGACGAGTACCCCTCTGCACGGCCAGGAGCGAGCCGGGGACGGTGGGAGCCCGGTGGCACGGCAGGGGGCGAAGATCACCCCGAGCCGCCGGAAGAAACGGCTCCCAGCACCACCGGGGACCGGAGTAGACCCGGCAGCGGTGGACCCTCCCGGGGTCACCCACGAAGCGGGCCGGCAGCACCAGCGCCGGTCAAGGAGGGTGGTACCGCGGGGCCCGGCCCGGCCGGTCCTCGTCCCTTCGGTCAGCACCGCCCCAGACCGAAGGACGACCGTGACCCAGCCCGACGCCCCGACGGGTGCGCCCACCGGCGCAGCGCCCGCGTACCGCCCCGTGCCGCCCCAGGTGGACCTGCCCGCGCTCGACCGCGAGGTGCTGGGGTTCTGGAAGGACCGGGGCATCTTCGAGAAGTCGGTGGCGCGCAACGCCGGGGCCGACACGTGGACCTTCTACGAGGGCCCGCCCACCGCCAACGGCCGTCCGGGGACGCACCACATCGAGTCGCGCACCTTCAAGGACGTCTTCCCGCGGTTCCGGACGATGCAGGGCTACCAGGTCAACCGCAAGGGCGGCTGGGACTGCCACGGGCTGCCCGTCGAGCTCGCCGTGGAGAAGGAGCTCGGCTTCTCCGGCAAGCCCGACATCGAGGCCTTCGGCATCGAGGAGTTCAACGCCCGCTGCCGTGAGTCGGTGACCCGCTACGTCGGTCTCTGGGAGGAGATGACCGACCGGATGGGCTGCTGGCTCGACATGCGCGAGCCCTATCGCACCATGGACCCGGAGTACGTCGAGTCGGTCTGGTGGGCACTGAAGCAGATCCACGCCAAGGGCTTGCTGGTCGAGGACTACCGGGTCGCGCCGTACTGCCCGCGCTGCGGCACCGGGCTCTCCGACCACGAGCTGGCCCAGGGCTACGAGACCGTGACCGACCCGAGCGTCTACGTGCGGCTCCCCCTCACCTCGGGCCCGTACGCCGGGACCGGCGGCCAGCAGGGCGCCAGCCTGCTGATCTGGACCACCACCCCCTGGACGCTGGTGTCCAACGCGCTGGTCGCCGCCCAGCCGGGGCTGACCTACGTCAGCGTCACCGAC
The DNA here is from genome assembly GCF_001424755.1 of Marmoricola sp. Leaf446. Classification (GTDB taxonomy): domain Bacteria; phylum Actinomycetota; class Actinomycetes; order Propionibacteriales; family Nocardioidaceae; genus Marmoricola. Next base: position 231,370 of record NZ_LMRF01000004.1, on the reverse strand, counting down.
GGCGTCGAGACCCTCGTGATGGCCGAGTCGCTGGTGGCGTCGGTGCTCGGCGAGGGGTGGGAGATCGAGGACCGCTTCACCGGCGCCGACATGGTGGGCTGGACCTACCAGCGCCCCTTCGAGCTGCTGTCGTGGCCGGCCCGCACCGACGGGGCCAGCGACCTGCCGGACGCCCACTACGTCGTGGCCGAGGACTACGTCACCGCCGAGGACGGCACCGGCCTGGTGCACCAGTCCCCCGCGTTCGGCGAGGACGACTTCGCCTCGTGCCGTCGCAACGGCGTGGCGATGGTCAACCCGGTCACGCCGCGGGGCGAGTTCGAGGACGACCTGCCGCTGGTGGGCGGCCAGTTCTTCCGCCACGCCAACGCCGACCTCGTCGAGGACCTCACCCGCCGCGGGCTGCTGTTCCGCCACCTGCCCTACGAGCACAGCTACCCGCACTGCTGGCGCTGCCACACCTCGCTGCTCTACTACGCCCAGCCGTCGTGGTACGTCCGGACCACCGAGGTCAAGGACGAGCTGATCGCCCAGAACGAGCAGACCAGCTGGCACCCCGCCACCATCAAGCACGGCCGCTACGGCGACTGGCTGAGCAACAACATCGACTGGGCGCTCTCGCGCAGCCGCTACTGGGGCACGCCCCTGCCGATCTGGCGCTGCGCCGAGGACCACCAGACCTGCGTCGGCTCGCTGGCCGAGCTCTCCGGGCTCACGGGCACCGACCAGTCCGGGCTCGACCCGCACCGGCCCTTCGTCGACGACGTCGCCTTCGCCTGCCCCACCTGCGGGCAGGAGGCCCGCCGCGTCCCCGAGGTCATCGACGCGTGGTTCGACTCTGGGTCGATGCCGTTCGCGCAGTGGGGCTACCCCCACGTCGAGGGCTCGGCGGAGCGCCTGGAGCAGGCCTACCCGGCCGACTTCATCTGCGAGGCCATCGACCAGACCCGCGGCTGGTTCTACACGCTGATGGCGGTCGGCACGCTGGTCTTCGAGCAGTCCTCCTACCTCAACGTGCTCTGCCTGGGTCACATCCTGGCCGAGGACGGCCGCAAGATGTCCAAGCACCTCGGCAACATCCTCGAGCCGATCCCGCTGATGGACGAGCACGGCGCCGACGCGGTGCGGTGGTTCATGGCCGCCGGCGGCTCGCCGTGGGCCGCCCGCCGGGTCGGGCACACCACGATCCAGGAGACGGTCCGCAAGGTCCTGCTGACCTACTGGAACTCGGTGGCCTTCCACGTGCTCTACGCCGGCATCGCCCGCTGGACGCCGGGGGCCGGCAGCGCCCCGCCGGTCGCCGAGCGCCCGGTGATGGACCGCTGGGCACTCTCGGAGGCCCACCACCTCGTGGGCGAGGTCACCACGGCGATGGAGGGCTTCGACACCCAGCGCGCCGGGTCGCTGCTCGCGGCGTACGTCGACGACCTGAGCAACTGGTACGTCCGCCGCTCGCGCCGCCGCTTCTGGGCCGGTGACGAGGCGGCCTTCGCCACGCTGCACGAGTGCCTGCGGCTGGTCACCCAGCTGATGGCCCCGCTGGCGCCGTTCGTGACCGAGAAGGTGTGGGGCGACGTGTTCGCCGCCAGCGAGCCCGACCTCGCCGAGTCGGTGCACCTCTCGTCGTGGCCCGCGGCCGAGGCGTCGTACGTCGACCGCGAGCTGTCGGCGCAGATGCTGCTCGTGCGACGGCTGGTCGAGCTCGGCCGCGCCGCCCGCGCGGACGCCAAGGTGCGGACCCGGCAGCCGCTGGGGCGGGCGCTGGTCGCCTCCTCGGCCCACGCCCGGCTGGGCGAGGAGCTGCGGCGCGAGATCGCCGAGGAGCTCAACGTGGGTGCGGTCGAGCCGCTCTCCTCCGCCGGGGCCGACCTCGTCGACCACAGCGCCAAGGGCAACTTCCGCGCCCTCGGCAAGCGGTTCGCGAAGGACACCCCGCGCGTCGCCGCCGCCATCGCCGCGGCCGACGCCGAGGCCCTGGCGACGACGCTGGCGGCCGAGGGCCGTGCCACGGTCGAGCTCGACGGCGCCCCGGTGGAGGTGCTGCCCGACGAGGTGATCGTCTCCGAGCGCCCGCGCGAGGGCTGGTCGGTGGTCAACGAGCAGGGCGAGACGGTCGCGCTCGACCTCGGGCTCACGCCGGAGCTGCTGCGGGCCGGCACGGCGCGCGAGGTGGTGCGGATGGTGCAGGAGGCCCGCAAGGGCTCCGGCTTCGAGGTCTCCGACCGGATCACGCTGCGCTGGGCACCGCTCGGGGCGGGCAGCGACCTCGCCGACGCCGTGACCGAGCACCAGGAGCTGATCGCCACCGAGGTCCTGGCCACGACGGTCGCGCAGGCGCCGGCGGACGAGGACCTGCCCCACCGCGACACCGACCTCGGGATCGCGTTCTCGGTGACCCGGGTCTGACCGGGTCCGGACGCACCACGGCCCCGACCGGTGACCCGGTCGGGGCCGTGCGTGCGTCGGCGGCAGCGGACCGTCGGTCCGGAGCCGGTCGCGTCAGGAGCTGGTGTCGTCCTGCGGGTGGCCGTGGCCGGCCGGGAGCTCCCCACCCTCGCCACGCCCGTCGAGCGCCTCGAGCTGCTGGGTGAAGTAGCTCTTCAGACGGCTGCGGTACTCCCGCTCGAAGGCGCGCAGGTTGTCGACCTCGGCGTCGAGGCGCTGCTTCTCGCGCTCGACGTCGGCCAGGGCCTGGCTGCGCTTGCCCTCGGTCTCGGCGTCGAGGTTCTGCGCGCGGGTCCGCGCCTCCTCGTCGAGCTGGTCGGTGCGCTGCCGGGTCTCGGACTCCAGCTGCTCGGCCTCGGTGCGAGCCGCGGCCAGGATCTGCTGGGCCTCCTCGCGCGCCTCGGCGACGACCTCGTCGGCGTTGCGCGTGGCCAGCTCCAGCAGCCGGGTCGCCGCGGAGGACGCCTCGGCCGAGGTGGTGACCCGGATCTGCTCGTGCGGGGAGGGGCGCAGGCCCGAGGCGGCGGGCACGGCCTGCGGCTCGGCGGTGCTCTGCTCGGCCTCGCCGGAGACCGGCGGCGCCTCGGCGGCGGCCGGCTGCTCGGGCGTCGCGGCCGGCGCCGGGCTGGCCGGGGCCGGCTCGACCTCGGCGGCGGGAGTGCCGGTGGCGGCGTCGTCGGCCGTGGTGGCACCGGCGCGCGAGCGCAGCTGCTCGTTCTCCTTGAGCAGGCGGCCCAGCTCGGCCTCGACCTCGTCGAGGAACTGGTCGACCTCACCCTGGTCGTATCCCTCGCGCAGCCGCGTCGGGGTGAACCTCTTGGTGCTCACGTCCTCGGGCGTCAACGGCATGACCTCACCTGGCATCCTCACGTCGTCCATCAGGGGCTCGTGGAACCCTAGCGGGTCAGCCTCGGAGCAGGATGGCCTGGTTGAGCCCGCGCAGGACGTAGCACAGGATCAGCAGCGCGATGAAGCTCAGGTCGACCGCGACGCCGCCCAGCCGCAGCGGCGGGATCACCCGGCGCAGCGCCTTCACCGGCGGGTCGGTGGCGGTGTAGACGCCCTCGAGCACGACGAGGGCAGGACCCCGCGGCACCCACGAGCGCGCGAACAGCTGCACCCAGTCCACGATCAGCCGGATGAACAGCAGCACGATGAACGTGGTCAGCAGCAGATCGATGACGGAGCCGACGACAACCACGTGCTGAGCCTAGGGGGTCGTTCCAACGTCTCCGGAGGGGGTTCAGCTCTGGTTGAAGAAGCCGTTCTCGGCGATGCGCTGCTTGTCCTCGGCCGCGACCGAGACGTTGGGCGGGGAGAGCAGGAACACCTTGTTGGTGACGCGCTCGATCGAGCCGCGCACCGAGAACACCAGGCCGGCCGCGAAGTCCACCAGCCGCTTGGCGTCGGTGTCGTCCATCTCGGAGAGGTTCATGATCACGGGCACGCCGTCGCGGAAGTTCTCGCCGACGACGCGGGCCTCGTTGTAGGTGCGGGGGTGCAGCGTGGTGATGCGCGACATCGGGGCCACCGTCGGGGTCGGGGCCGCGGTCCGCTGGACCGGGGCCTGCGGGGCGGGACGGCGGCGCTCGGCGAGGTGGGCCACGGGGCGCGAGCGCTCCACGTCGTCCTCGTCGTCGACGTCGGTCTCCAGGCGGGTGGCCGTGCGGGCCGGGGCACGACGGGTGTCGTCGCGCTCGGCACGGGGCTCGGCGTACTCACCCTCGGCGTCCTCGAGGAGTCCGAGGTAGACGCCCATCTTCCGCATCGCGCTCATTGCCTGTTTCCTCTGCTCTCGTCACGCTCATCTGCCTGCACGCACGTCGTGGCGGCAGGCGTTTCGGACACTACTTGCTCTCGGGTCTGGGACCGAGGACCGCCGAGCCGACGCGCAGGTGTGTCGCACCGCGCGCGATCGCCTCGTCGAGGTCGCCGCTCATGCCGGCGGAGATCCAGCTCGCGCCGGGGTGGTCGCGGCGCACGTCGGCCGCCACCTCGGCGAGCCGCGCGAACGCCTCGCCGGCGTCGCCCCCCAGCGGGGCGACCCCCATCACGCCGCGCAGCACCAGGCCCTCGGCCTCGGCCACCCGCGCCGCCAGCTCCCCCACCTGGTCGGGGTCGGCACCGGAGCGGCCGTCGGCGCCCGGCGGGTCGAGGCTGACCTGCACGAGCACGTCGAGGTCGCGACCGCGCTCGGTGGCGCCGCGGCTCAGGCCCGTCACCAGCTTGGCCCGGTCGAGGGAGTGCACCGCGTCGGCGTACGTCGCGACGGCGGCCGCCTTGTTGCTCTGCAGCCCGCCGATGAAGTGCCACCGCAGCGGCAGCCCGACCAGCTCCTCGGCCTTGGCCGCGGCCTCCTGGTGCCGGTTCTCGCCCACGTCGCGCACCCCGAGGTCCGCGAGCACGCGCACGTCGGAGGCCGGGAAGAACTTGGTCACCACGACGAGGGTCACCTCGTCGGGGTCGCGCCCCGCGGAGCGGCAGGCGGACGCGATGCGCTCGCGCACCTCGCCGAGGCGGCGCTCCAGGTCGTCCTCACGCTCGCTCACGACCGCCTCCGCACCAGGCCGGCCAGCCGGCCGGACCGGACGCCGTCGCGGCGGTAGGAGTACAGGTCGGGCGACTCCAGCGTGCACCGCGAGACGTCGTCCACGGTGACGCCGGCGCGCTCGAGCCGGGCCCGCACGCCGGCTCCGAGGTCGAGCCCGGGGGTGCCCCACGACGTCGTCGCCGCCGCAGCGGGCTCGAGGGCTGCCACCTCGTCGCGCAGCCGGGCCGGAACCTCGTAGCAGCGTCCGCACACGTGCGGACCGATCCACGCCCGGACGTCGGTGGCGCCCAGCGCGCGCATCTGCTCCACGCAGGCGTCGACGACGCCCTCGGCCAGGCCCTGGCGGCCGGCGTGGGCCGCCCCGACGACGCCGGCCCCGGTGTCGGCCAGCAGCACCGGCACGCAGTCGGCGACCCGCACCACGAGCACGACGTCGGGCTGGTCGGTGACCAGGGCGTCGCAGCGCTCGCGCGGCTCGTCGCCGGCGGTGGTCACGACGCGACGGCCGTGGACCTGCTCCATGTCGGCGACGCGCGCACCCGGGGCGAAGTCGTCGAGCACCAGCGCGAGGTTGCGCCGGCGGTCGACCTCGTCGTCCTCGCCGACCAGGGCGAGGTTGAGCGAGTCGAAGGGGGCGGCACTGACCCCGTCGTACCTGTCGGTGAACGCCAGGTCGACGGGGCCGGTGCTGCTGCGGTGGGAGTACACCCGGGGGTGACCTACTTCAGGAAGTCGGGCACGTCGAGGTCGTCGCCGTAGCCCTCGCGGGACGGCGCCGAGGCGGGGCGGCTGCCCCAGCCCGAGGTGCCGCGCGAGCCCTCCTGCGGAGCCGGCTCGCGTCGCTCCGGGGCGGGCGCCGGGGCCTGCTGCTGCCCGGCGTCGCTCGAGCGCTGCGCGCCGACCGTGACCGGCTCGCGGCGGGGCGCGGCGGCGGCCTGCTCGGCGCGGCGCTGCTCGGCCAGGGCCCGGGCCGCGGCACGGGTCTCCTCCTGGCTCTGCTGGGCCGGCCGCGGACGCAGCCCCTGGCCCTCGTCGCGACGCTTGGGACGCCCACCCTCGAAGCCGGCGGCGATGACGGTCACCCGCACCTCGTCGCCGAGCGCGTCGTCGATGGTCGCACCGAAGATGATGTTGGCCTCGACGTGCACCGCGTCGGCCACCATCGCGGCCGCCTCGTTGATCTCGAACAGGCCGAGGTCGGAGCCACCGGCGATCGAGAGCAGCACGCCCTGGGCGCCGTCGATGGACTCCTCGAGCAGCGGGCTGGAGACGGCGAGCTCGGCGGCCTCGACGGCGCGGTTCTCGCCGCGGGCCGAGCCGATGCCCATCAGCGCCGAGCCGGCGTTGGACATGACCGACTTGACGTCGGCGAAGTCGAGGTTGATCAGGCCGGGGGTGGTGATCAGGTCGGTGATGCCGGAGACACCCTGCAGCAGGACCTGGTCGGCCTGCTTGAAGGCGTCGAGCATGCTCACGTTGCGGTCGCTGATCATCAGCAGCTTGTCGTTGGGGATCACGATGAGGGTGTCGACCTCCTCGCGGAGACCCTCGATGCCCTCCTCCGCCGAGGTCGCGCGGCGGCGGCCCTCGAAGGCGAAGGGGCGGGTGACCACACCGATCGTCAGCGCCCCGAGGGAGCGCGCGATCTTGGCGACGACGGGGGCGCCACCGGTGCCGGTGCCACCACCCTCACCAGCGGTGACGAAGACCATGTCGGCCCCCTTGAGGACCTCCTCGATCTCCTCGGCGTGGTCCTCGGCGGCCTGCGCACCCACGCTGGGGTTCGCACCGGCGCCGAGACCACGGGTCAGCTCGCGCCCGATGTCGAGCTTGACATCGGCGTCGCTCATCAACAGGGCCTGTGCATCTGTGTTGATGGCGATGAACTCGACGCCCTTCAGCCCGACCTCGATCATCCGGTTGACGGCGTTGACTCCACCTCCACCAATACCCACGACCTTGATGACGGCGAGGTAGTTCTGGGGTGCTGCCACGGCGGTGCCTCTCACTGTGTGGTGGTGCGTCCGACGGTTGTCGGTCGACCTCGGATGTTCCTGTGGGGAAGTCCGTCCCAGGAGGGCCAGCAACTCTAACCCTGAAGTAGAGGGTTATAGTTATGTCAACCTGGGGCGGTGGGATCAAGTTAGGCGGGAGGGCCCGGCCGACCGAATCGACACGCGGGGGCGCGTCGAGATTCCGCGAAATTCGTCCGATGGTGTAGGCGCGCTCGGCAGGTCGCGCACGACCGCACCGCGGGGCGACGGACGCGGGCGGGCGGGGGTCAGCGGGTGGTGAGGCGGCCGGGCACGGAGACGTCGATCTCGTCGACGCCGCGCGGCAGCTGGGGCAGCATCACGGCGAGCACCTCGGCCTTGGTGCCCGACTGCTCCGCGCTCCCCCACACCACGCGTCGGCCGCTGGCCAGCACGAGGGTGATCTCGTCGACGCTGCCCACCTCGACGGTGCGGGTGCGCCCCGCCACGTCGGCCGGGAGCGCCTCGACGACGCCGGCGGCCTCGACGACCGCCTCGCGGCCGACGCCCTCCCCCGGCACCACCAGGGGCAGCTTCTCCGGCCGGGCGTCGTAGCCGCCGAACACGACGCCCTCGGCGTCGAGGGCCTGGAGCCGGCCCGAGCGCTCCAGGACGGCGACCGGGGTGCGCGGGGTGACCTCGACGTGGAGCGTGTGGGGCCAGCTGCGGGAGATCTCGGCGTGGCGGACCGCGGGGATCGCCTCGACGCGGCGCTGCAGCAGGTCGGTGTCGACGCGGGCCAGCGGGGTGCCGGCCGGGACCTCGACGGCCCGGGCCACCCGGGTCTCGCCGGCCGCGCCGGCGCCGGACACCTCGACCCCGCGCGCGGTGAGGTAGGGCGAGAACAGCAGCAGCCACCCGATCGCCCCGAGCAGGCCCGCGGCGAGCACCCCGACCGCGACCCGCTTGACGGTGCGGCGACGGCCTTGGTGCTGACGTCGCCGGCGGACGTCGTCGAGGGCTATCCGGACGGTCTCCTCGTCGGGTCCGGTGGAGGACGGGACCGATGTCGTGGACCGCCCGGGTCCGCGCGTCCTGCGGGGCAGCCGCATCAGTGGCCTCCCCCGCGGCGGGGGTCGTCGGCCCGCTCGGCCAGCCGCTCGAGCACCTCGGGGCCGAGCAGCGTGACGTCGCCGGCCCCCAGGGTCAGCACGAGGTCGCCGGGACGCGCCCGGTCGACCAGGTGGCCGGCCACGGCCGACCAGGAGGGCTCGAAGACGACGCGGTCGGCGGGCAGCGGCACCGCGTTGGCGACGAGCGCGCCGTCGACGCCGGGCTCGGGGTCCTCGCGGGCGACGTAGACGTCCATGACGACCACCTCGTCGGCGGCGCCGAGGGCGACGCCCATGTCGTGGCCGAAGATGCGGGTGCGCGAGACCATGTGGGGCTGGAAGGCCACGATCAGCCGGCCGTCGCCGGCCACCGAGCGCGCGGCCTGGAGGTCACCCCGGATCTCGTTGGGGTGGTGGGCGTAGGAGTCGTAGACCCGCACCTGCCCGACCTCCCCCTTGAGCTCCATCCGGCGGCGGGTGCCGCTGAACGACCCCAGCCCCGCGGCGAGCGCCTCGAAGTCGAAGCCGAGCCGCAGCCCGCACGCCAGGGCGGCGAGGGCGTCGAGCACGTAGTGACGACCGGGGATCCGCAGCCGCACCTGGCCGAGCCGCTCGCCGCGGTCGACGACGGTGAAGCTCGAGGTGGAGCCGGCGAACCGGACGTCGACGGCCCGCACCTCGGCGTCCTCGCGCTCGCCCACGCGGACCACCCTGCGTCCGCGCGCGGTCGCCGTGGCGGCCAGCGCGTCGGCGCCGGGGTCGTCGGCGCAGAGCACGAGGAAGCCCGCCGGGTCGACGCGGTCGACGAACTCGTCGAACGCGGCCCGGTAGGCCTCCTCGGTGCCGTAGTTGTCGAGGTGGTCGGCCTCGACGTTGGTGACCAGCGCGGCGTGCGGGGAGTAGACGAGGAAGGCGCCGTCGCTCTCGTCGGCCTCGGCGACGAACAGCTCGCCGGTGCCGTCGTGGGCGTTGGAGCCGGTCTCGTTGAGGTCGCCGCCGATGGCGAAGGACGGGTCGGCGCCGCAGTGCTGCAGCGCGACGGTCAGCAGCGAGGTGGTCGTGGTCTTGCCGTGCGTGCCGGCCACCGCGACGACGCGGCGGCCCTGCATCACCGACTCGAGCGCGGCCGAGCGCGGCACCAGCCGCAGCCCGCGGTCGCGGGCGGCGACCACCTCGGGGTTGTCCTCGCGCACCGCGGTGGAGACCACGACCGTGTCGGCGTCGCCGAGGTGGGCGGCGTCGTGGCCGAGGTGGCAGGTCGCCCCGAGCGCGCGCAGCGCCTCCAGGGTGCGGGAGTCCTTGGCGTCGCTGCCCGTCACCCGGATGCCGCGGGCCAGCATGATGCGCGCGATGCCGGACAGGCCGGCCCCGCCGATGCCGATGAAGTGGACCGTGCCGAGCCGGTCGGCCGGCAGCAGCTCGTCGGGGACGGGGACCCTCATCGGCGTGCCTGCTTCCGGTAGTGCCAGGCCTCGACGACCAGGTCGGCGAGGAGCTCGTCGGCGTCGAGGGGCACGACGCCCGACGCGGCCGCCCCCATCGCGGCGAGCCGTGCGGGGTCGGTGAGCAGGTCGGGCAGCGCCGAGGCCACCCACTCGGGGGTCAGCGCCGCGTCGGAGACCAGCAGCCCTCCCCCGGCGTCGACGACGGGACGGGCGTTGAGGGCCTGCTCGCCGTTGCCGATCGGCAGCGGCACGTAGACGGCCGGCAGCCCGACACCGGAGACCTCGGTGACGGTGTTGCTCCCGGCGCGGCACAGCACGGCGTCGGCCGCGGCGTAGGCGAGGTCCATGCGGCTGACGAACGCCTCCACGACGTACGCCGGACCGCTGGCGCGCTGCTGCTCGCCCAGGGCCGGGTGGGCCTCGCCGCGGGGGCCGACGACGTGGAGCACCTGGACCCCCGCCGCGGCGAGGGCGGGGGCGGCGGCGGCGACCGACTCGTTGAGCCGGCGCGCCCCCTGGGAGCCGCCGGTCACGAGCAGCACCGGACGGTCGGCGGCGAGCCCGAAGTGGGCCAGCGCCTCCGCACGCAGGGCGGCGCGGTCGAGGGTGCTGACCATCCGCCGCACCGGGAGGCCGAGGTGGCGGGCGTGGGGCAGGTCGGTGCCGGGGAACGAGGTGGCGACGAACGGCGTCAGCCGCGCACCGAGCCTGTTGGCGATGCCGGGCAGGGCGTTGCCCTCGTGGACCACGAGGGGCAGCCCGCGCCGTCGGGCGGCGAGGTAGGCCGGCACCGAGACGTAGCCGCCGAAGCCGACGACCACGTCGGGGCGGACCCGGTCGAGCACCTCGAGGGTGGCGGTGAGCGCCGCCCGCACCCGGCCGGGGGTGCGCAGCAGGTCGGCGTTGGGCCGGCGCGGGAGCGGGACGGCGGGCACGAGCTCGAGCGGGTAGCCCGCCTCGGGCACGACCCGCGTCTCCAGGCCGCGGGCGGTGCCGAGCGCGGTCACCTCGACGTCGGGCAGGCGGCGGCGCAGCGCGTCGGCGGTGGCGAGCAGGGGCGAGGTGTGCCCGGCGCTGCCGCCCCCGGCGAGCAGCACGCGGTGGGGTCCGTCGTTCACGCCCGGCCCCGCTCGGTGCCGCGGCGGCGCGAGCGCAGGCCGCCGGCCAGGACGGCCGGCACCCCGCTGCGGGGCGTGGTGCCGTCGTCGTCGCGGGGCGCCCGGTCGCGTCGGCGGGCGCGCAGCGCGGCGCGGGCCTCGGGCTCGTCGCGGGCGAAGCCGACCAGCAGGCCGAGGGCCACCAGCGAGGGCACGAGCGCGGAGCCGCCGTAGGAGACCAGCGGCAGCGGGATGCCGATGACGGGCAGCAGCGCGAGCACCATGCCGATGTTGATGAGGGTCTGGGACATCAGCCAGATGCAGATGCCCGCCGAGGCGTAGCGCACGAACGGGTCGGCGGTGTTGATGGCGAGCCGGATCATGGCGTACGCCACGGCGCCGAACAGCGCGAGCACCAGCAGCGTGCCGACCAGGCCGAGCTCCTCGCCGAGCACGGCGAAGATGAAGTCGGTGTGGGCCTCGGGCAGGCTGCCCCACTTCTGCTGGCTGGCCGAGAGGCCCTTGCCGAGCAGGCCTCCGCTGGCCATGCCGAGCAGGCCGTGGCCGGCCTGCCAGCCCGCGCCCTGGAAGTCGGCGAAGGGGTCGATGAAGCTCGTCAGGCGGGTACGCCGCTCGGCGTTGCTCGCCGCGAGGTAGAAAGCCGCGACCCCGACGACCGACAGCGCGATGCCGAACAGCCGCGCCGGCACGCCGACCACCCAGAGCATCCCGAGCAGGATCGCGAACAGCACCAGCGCGGTGCCGAGGTCGTGCTGGAACACCACCAGGCCCGAGATCATCACCACGACCGGCGCGACCGGCACCAGGGCCTGCACCGGGTTGCCGAGCAGCCGCTCCTTGCGGGCGTAGACGTCGGCGGCCCACAGCACGACCGAGAGCTTGGCGATCTCGGACGGCTGCACCGTGAGGGGCCCGAGCGCCAGCCAGTTGCGGTTGCCGTTGACGGCGAACCCGAGGCTGGTCTGCGTCAGCGCGAGCAGCACGACGGCCACGCCCACGGCCGGCCAGGCCAGGCGGCGCAGCCAGCGCCGGTCGATGCGGCTCGCGACCCAGGCGGCCGGGAGCCCGATCGCGACCCAGGTGAGCTGCTTGAGCACGATGTAGTAGCTGCTGTCGTGCACCTTGAAGGAGTAGACGCTCGAGGCGCTGAGCACCATCATCAGCCCGATCGCCAGCAGCATCGAGGTGCCGCCGAGGATGAGGTAGTAGGAGGTCAGCGGCCGCTCGAGGCTGCGCTTGACCACGCGCCAGCGGTCGGCGAGCGGGGCGAGTACCGTCGCCACCCGGCCTCGCGGACCGGGCGCCCCCGCGGGCGCCGGGGCCGCCGGTGGCCGGGTCTGGCTGGTGACGCTCACCGGGCTCCTCCTCGGGCCTCCCGAGGAGGGGGGCCGCTAGCTGCTCGTCCCCCGGCGGCGGTGCACCGCGGCGGCGAAGGCGTCACCGCGGGCGCCGTAGTCGGCGAACATGTCCATGGACGCGCACCCCGGCGCCAGCAGCACCGTGTCCCCCGGTCTGGCCAGGGACGCGGCACCCGCGACGACGCGGTCCATCGGTCCTTGCCCCGCATCCTCCCCGGCGGCCACCTCGATCACGGGCACATCGGGCGCGTGTCGCCGCAGCGAGTCCCGGATCACCGGGGCGTCGCGACCGAGCAGCACGACGCCGCGGAGCCGGCCGCCGACGGCCTGCACGAGGTCGTCGAAGCGGGCGCCCTTGGCCAGCCCGCCGGCCACCCACACCACGGGGTCGTAGGCGCGCAGCGAGGCCAGCGCGGCGTGCGGGTTGGTGGCCTTGGAGTCGTCGACCCAGCGCACCTCGTCGAGGACGGCGACCTCGGCGATGCGGTGGCCGTCGGGCCGGAACGCCCGCAGCGCCTGCCGCACGGCGGCCGGCGACACGTCGTGGGAGCGCGCGAGCGCAGCGGCGGCGAGCGCGTTGGCGACGTAGTGCGGGGCGTCGCTGGCCAGGTCGCCGATCGTGCACAGCTCGGCGGCGCTGGTCTCGCGGTCGGGGACGAAGGCGCGGTCGGCGAGCACGTCGTCGACGACGCCCACCATCCCGACCGACGGGGTGCCGAGGGTGAAGCCGATCGCCCGCGCGCCCTCGACGACGTCGGCGTCGCGCACCAGCTGCTCGGTCACCGGGTCGGCGACGTTGTAGACGCAGGCCCGCTGCACGCGCTCGTAGACGCGGCCCTTGTCGGCGGCGTAGTCGGCCATGGCGGTGGGGCCGGCGTACCAGTCCAGGTGGTCCTCGGCGACGTTGAGCACCGCCGCCGACTGCGCGGCGACCGAGCGGGTCCAGTGGAGCTGGAAGCTGGAGAGCTCGACGGCGATCACGTCGTAGGGGTCGGGGTCCATCACGGCCTCGACGATCGGCAGCCCGACGTTGCCGGCGGCGACGGTGCGCAGCCCGCCGGCCCGCAGCATCGCCTCGAGCATCTGCACGGTGGTGGTCTTGCCGTTGGTGCCGGTCACGGCCAGCCAGGGGGCGGGGCGCTCGGGGTCGCGCAGCCGCCAGGCCAGCTCGACCTCCCCCCACACGGGTACGCCGCGGGCGGCGGCCTGGGCGAGCAGCGGCGAGGTGGGCGCCCACCCGGGCGAGGTGACCACGAGGTCGACGTCGTCGGGCAGCGTGGCGGTGCTGCCCTCCCCCAGCCGCACGGTGGCGCCGAGGCTCTCGAGCAGGTGGGCGCGCTCGACGCGGTCACCGGCCTGGGACTCGTCGAGCGCGGTCACGCTCGCACCGAGGAAGGTCAGGTTGTCAGCCGCGGCGTACCCCGAGACCCCGAAGCCGGCGACGACGACGCGCACGCCGGCCCACTCCGACGTGCGGCCGAGGTCGGTCACGTCACGCGTCATCCGCCGGCCACCCACTCGGCGTAGAACAGGCCGAGGCCGGCGGCGACGAAGATGCCCGCGATCAGCCAGAACCGGATGACCACGGTGATCTCCTCCCAGCCGAGCATCTCGAAGTGGTGGTGCAGCGGCGCCATCCGGAACAGCCGCCGGCCCTTGGTGGCCTTGAAGAAGCCGACCTGGAGGATGACCGAGAGGGTCTGGATCACGAACAGGCCGCCGAGCAGGGCGAGCAGGAACTCGGTGCGGGTCAGCACGGCGAGCCCGGCCAGGGCCCCACCGAGGGCCAGCGAGCCGGTGTCGCCCATGAAGATCTTGGCCGGGGAGGCGTTCCACCACAGGAAGCCGAAGCAGGCGCCGGTGATGGCGGCGGCGAAGATCGCGAGGTCGAGCGGGTCGCGCACCTCGTAGCAGGTGGGGCCCGGCTCGCGGCCGCACCACTGGTTGTTCTGCCAGATGTTGACCAGCGTGTAGGCGCCGAAGGTCATCACCGACGCGCCCGCGGCGAGGCCGTCGAGGCCGTCGGTGAGGTTGACGGCGTTGCTGGTGCCGGCGATGAGCAGCCAGATGAACAGCACCACGACGATCGCCGGGAGGGTGAGGTCCTTCGGGTCGCGGATCAGCGAGATGGTCTGGCCGGCCGGCGTCTGGCCGCGGGAGTCCTCGAACCACGGCGCCAGGGCCAGGGCGCCGAAGGCCACCGCGACGAAGGTCTGCCCGATGAACTTGGCCCGGCTGCGCAGGCCGAGGCTGCGCTGCCGCGAGATCTTGATGTAGTCGTCGAGGAAGCCGACCGTGCCCAGGCCCACGAACAGGAACATCAGCAGCAGCGCCGAGGCGCTGGGGGTGCGGCCGGTGACCAGGCACGCGGCGAGGTAGGACAGCACCGAGGCCAGCACGATCACCAGGCCGCCCATGGTGGGCGTGCCGCGCTTGGTGTGGTGGGTGGTGGGGCCGTCGTCTCGGATCAGCTGGCCGTAGCCGTGCCGGGCGAGCACGATGATGGCGTAGCGCGTGCCCACCAGGGTGAGCACCAGCGACAGGCCGCCGGCGAGCAGGATCGCTCTCACGTGCGGGACTCCTCTCCGCGCGCACCGGCGTTCGGCGCGTCGTCCTCGAGCAGCGTCTGGGCCACCTGCTCGAGACGTCCGGACCGCGATGCCTTCACCAGCACCACGTCCGGACCGCCGACATTCTCGCGCAACCAGGCCGAGGCCTCGGCCACGCCCCGGACGTGGTGTGTCGCGGGGTGCCCGGCGTCGCCGAGCGCGTCGGCGATGCCCGCCGCGCCCTCGCCCACGACGAGGACCACGTCGAGACCCATCCGCGCGGCCAGCGCTCCGACCGCCCGGTGCTCCGCGGCGGCGTCGGGTCCGAGCTCGCGCATCTCCCCCAGCACCGCGACCGTACGACGGCCCGAGCGCGTGCCGATGCCGGCGAGCGTCTCCACCGCCGATCGCATCGAGTCGGGGTTGGCGTTGTAGGCGTCGTTGACCACGACCAGCCCGTCGGCCCGCTCGGTGAGCTCCATCCGCCAGCGCGAGAGGGCCTCGATGCCGCGCAGGCTGGTCGCGACCTGCGTGAGCCCGAGCCCGACCGCGACCCCCACCGCCGCGGCGGCCGCGGCGTTGGTGGCCTGGTGGGCGCCGAGCAGGCGCAGCTCGACGCGCTCGGTCGCGCCGGCGTGGAGCAGGTCGAAGGCCGGGCGGCCGAGGTCGTCGAGGACCAGGTCGCCCACCCGCACGTCGGCCCCGTCACCGGTCCCGAAGCGGACGGTGTGGACACCGGCGTCGTCGGTGACCCGCGCGTCCATGCCGGTCACCAGGGGGTCGTCCGCGTTGAGCACCGCCACGCCGTGGCCGGGGTGCAGCGCCTCGACGATCTCGCCCTTGGCCTGGGCGATGTTGGCCTGCGACCCGAACTCGCCGAGGTGGGCCTTGCCCACGTTGAGCACCAGGGCGACGTGGGGCGGCGCGATCGCGCACAGCTCGGTCAGGTGGCCGATCCCCCGGGCGCCCATCTCCAGCACGAGGTAGCGGGTCTCGGCCGTCAGCCGCAGCACGGTGAGCGGCAGGCCGAGCTCGTTGTTGAACGACCCGGCCGTCGCCACCGTCGGCCCGGCGTCGGCCAGGACCCGGGCCAGCATGTCCTTGGCGCTGGTCTTGCCCTGGGAGCCGGTGATCGCCACGACCACCAGCGCCTCGGGGTCCTCCAGCGGCAGTCGGCCGAGCTCGCGGTCGTCGCGGTGGCGCCGGCGCAGCACCTGACGGGCCAGCTGCTGCAGCGCCGCCTGGGCGTCCTCGACCACGACGGTGGGCACCCCGGTCGGGCGGGTGCCGAGCACGGCGACCGCACCGGCGGCGACGGCCGCGGCCGCGTGGTCGTGGCCGTCGACGTGCTCCCCGGCGAAGGCGACGAACAGGCCGCCGGGCTCGGGGGTGCGGGTGTCGAGGAAGGCAGGGCCGGTCACCACGGTCGTGGGGTCGGCGTCGTGCAGCGCGCCGCCGACCATCTCGGCGACCTGGGCCAGGGTCCGCTCGATCACCGCAGCGCCCCCTCGATCGCGGCGCGGAGCTCGTCGCGGTCGTCGAACGGGTGGACCTGCCCGGCGACCTCCTGGCCGGTCTCGTGGCCCTTGCCGGCCACGACCACGGTGTCGCCGGGTCCGGCGAGCGCCACGGCACGGCGGATCGCCTCGCGGCGGCCGTCGACCTCCACCACCTCGGCCCGCTCGGCCGAGGGCACCTCGGCGGCCCCGGCGAGCAGCGCGGCCCGGATGGCCGCGGGGTCCTCGCTGCGCGGGTTGTCGTCGGTCACCACGAGCACGTCGGCCAGCCGGGCGCCGATCTCGCCCATCACCGGGCGCTTGCCCGTGTCGCGGTCGCCGCCCGCGCCCATCACCAGCACCAGGCGTCCTCGCGTCAGCGGCCGCAGCGTGTCCATCGCGGCCTGCACGGCGTCGGGCTTGTGGGCGTAGTCGACGACGGCGAGCCAGGGCTGGCCGGCGTCCACGCGCTCGAGCCGGCCGGGCACGCCACCGGACGCGGAGATGCCCCGGGCCACGACCTCGGGGTCGAGGCCGGCCTCCCCCGCCACGGCAATCGCGCACAGCGCGTTGGCGACGTTGAACGCGCCCGGGATCGGCACCCGCGCCCGCACCCGCAGGCCGTGCGGCCCGAGCACCGTGAACTCCGAGCCGCCCGGCTCGCCGACCACGTCCACCGCCCGCCAGTCGGCGTCGGCGCCGGTCGCGGAGAACGTCGCCATCGGCACCGTGGCCACCCGCAGCAGCCGGCGGCCGAACTCGTCGTCGACGTTGGTCAGGCCCCGCTGGGTGCGCTCGGGGGTGAACAGCGACGCCTTGGCGGCGAAGTAGTCCTCGAGGTCGCGGTGGAAGTCGAGGTGGTCGCGGCCCAGGTTGAGGAAGGCCGCGGCGTCGAAGACGACCCCGTCGACGCGCCCCATCACCAGCGCGTGGCTGGAGACCTCCATCGCGCAGGCCTCGACCCCGCGCTCGACCATCACCGCGAACAGCGCGTGCAGGTCGGGCGCCTCGGGCGTGGTCAGGGTGGAGCGGACGTCCTCGCCCGCGATGCGGGTGCCGACCGTGCCGACCACCCCGGCGCTCACCCCGGCGGCGGTGAGGCCGCCCTCCAGCAGCCGGGTCGTCGTGGTCTTGCCCTGGGTGCCGGTCACGGCGAGCAGGGTCAGCGCGCGGGCGGGATCGGCGTACACCCGGGAGGCGAGGGTGCCGAGCAGGGCGCGGGGCCGCTCGGCGACCAGCAGCGGGACCTCGAGCCCGGGGGCCTCCTCGGCGAGCACGCGGCGCACGGTCGCGGCCCCCTCGGCGTCGGTCAGCACGGCGACGGCGCCGGCGGCGACGGCCTGGGCGACGTAGGTCGCGCCGTGGGCGCGGGCACCCGGCAGGGCGGCGTACACGTCACCGGGGCAGACGCGCTGCGAGCTGAGCGTGAGCCCGGTGACCTCGAGGGCGTCGGCGCCCGGAGGGGACAGCTCGGCCCCGGTGAGGGCACTGACCTCGCCCATGGAGAGCGGCGGTGGCGAGCTCGGGCGGGTGGGGCTGGTCTCGGGCTCGGGCACCGGTCGAGGCTACCTATTCGGAGCCGGTGGTCGACCCGGCGGTGGGGGCGCCGGAGGTGCCGTCGGCCCCGTCGGACAGGTCCTCGCTGTCCACCTCGCCCTGGCCGGGACGCAGGCTGCTGGGCGAGGGCACCCCGAGGTCCTGGCCGGTGCTCCACTCGGTGGGGATGCTGGGCGGGAGCGTGCCGGTGGGCGCCACGGCGTACTTCTGGAGGAGGTAGGCGAGGATCTTGCGGAAGATCGGGCCGGTCGTGCCGCCGCCGCTGCCGCCGATGCTGGGCTTGTTGACCATGGCGTAGACGGTGAAGCGGGGGTCGTCGGCCGGCGCGAACCCGCCGAAGGAGACGGCCTTGCCGCCCATGGCGTAGCACCGGCACTCCCCGCCGGCCTGCTGCGCGGTGCCGGTCTTGCCGGCGACGCGGTAGCCCTGGATGCCCGCGCCGGGCGCGGTGCCGACGTCGGGGGTGGTGACGAGCTCCATCATCTCGGCGGTCTTGCGGGCGGCCTCGCTGCTGACGGCGCGCCGCTTGGTGGCGGTCGCGGTGCCGACCTCCTGGCCCGAGGACGTGCGCTCGCGGCCCTCGACGATGCTCGGCTCGACCAGCTCGCCGTCGTTGCCGAGGGCGTTGACGGCCGCGGCCATCTGGAGGGCGTTGACCGACAGGCCCTGGCCGAAGGCGATCTGCGCCCGGCTGAGCACCGACCACTCCGAGGCGTCGGTGAGCAGGCCGCGGCTCTCGCCGGGCAGGCCCACGCCGGTCTTCTGGCCCAGTCCGAAGCGGGTGAGGTGGTCGTGCAGCTCCTGGGGGGTGAACTGCCCGGCGGCGATGCTGGTGCCGATGTTGCTCGACTGCGCCACCACGCCGGCGACCGTCATCTGCAGGGTGCCGTGGTCGAACCAGTCGCCGATGACGCGGTCGAGCACAGGCAGCTCGGAGGGCACGGTCAGCTTGGTCTCCGGCGCCACCTTGCCGTCGTCGATCAGCGAGGAGAAGGTCAGCACCTTCTGCACCGAGCCCGGCTCGTAGACGTCGGAGACCGCGGACGAGACGAGCTTGCGCTGCGCCTCGGCGACCTCGGCCGGGGTCATCCCCGGCTCGGTGCCGGTGCAGTCGGCCAGCGCGAGCAGCTCACCGGTTCGGGTGTCCATCGCGACGGCCACCCCCGACTCGGCCTGCACGGTCTGCACGGTGTTGCACAGCACCCGCTGGGCGTACCACTGCACGTCGCGGTCGATGGTGAGGCGGAGGTCCTTGCCGTCGACCGGCGCGACCCGCGTGTTGTCGCCGAGCGGGATCCGGTTGCCACCGCCGACCTCGTAGGTCTCGCGACCGTCCTTGCCCGCCAGCAGGTCGTCGAAGGCCAGCTCGAGGCCCGCGGCGGGCTTGCCGTTCTCGCCCAGGAAGCCGATCACGTTGCCGGCGACGTCGCCGGAGGGGTAGCTGCGCAGCGGGTCGGGCCGGGTGTCGATGCCGGTCAGCTCCTGCTCGCGCAGCTCCGCCACGACCGAGGAGGCGAGCGTGGAGGGGACGCGCCGGGCGACGTAGGCGAACCGGGTGTCCTTCTCGGTCAGGGTGTCGCGGACCTCGAAGTAGTCGAGGTCGAGCCGGTCGGCCAGGATCCGGGCGATCGCGTCGGCGTTGGGGGCCGTGGTCTGCGGGTCGGCGACGACCATGAGGCCGGCCACCGACTCGGCCAGCGGCTCGCCGTTGCGGTCGAGGATCCGGCCGCGCTTGGCCGGCAGGTCGAGGGTGACCAGGCCCGAGGACTCGGCGCGGGCGGCGTACGACGCGGCGTCGATGCCCTGGATCTGCACCAGCCGCCCGGCGAACAGCGAGAGCAGCATCGCGACCCCGATCAGCGCCACCCGGAGGCGGAGGTGGGTCGTCCCGCGCGAGGAACGGCGGGTTGGGCTCACGGGTGGCTCCCGGGGTCGCGGGCCCGGTCAGCCCGGGCCGGTGGGCGGTGTGCTCTGTCTATCGGCTCAGGGGGCGCCGTCGGCGGCGGCGCGCGGGGTCGCCTCGACGATCACCGTGCGGCGCTCGATCTCGGCCGGCTTCTTCGACGGACCGGGCGTGACCTGGACGGCGTCGCCGCCGCCGGCCGGGGTGGGCGTGCCCAGCACGCGGCCGTCGCTGAGCCGCACGAAGGCGGGCGTCTGGGGGGCCACCATGCCGAGGTCGCGGGCGGACTGGGCCAGCTGCTGGGGGTCGCGCAGCCCGTCGAGCTCCAGGTCGAGCGCCTGCTTGCGGGCGGTCAGCTCGGTGGCGCGGTCCTGCAGCGCGGTCGCGGTGAAGGAGGTCTGCTGCATCTGGGTGTTGAACATGAGCAGGCCGACCACGCCGCCGGCGAGGATCACCAGGACGAGCACCGCGAACGGCGTCCGGGCCGCCTGGGTGCGGCCGAGCGACCGCGCGGGGACGACGGTGAGCCGGGCCCGCTCGACGGCGGCCTCGGCGAAGCGGGGCAGGCGGCGGCCGCTGGCGGCCTGAGAGGACGAGGTGCTCATGCGGCGTGGTCTCCCCGGTTGGTGTTGACGCGTTCGACGGCGCGCAGCCGCACCGAGGCGGCTCGCGGGTTCTGGGCGATCTCCTCGGCGGTGGCCTTCTCGGACCCGCGGGTGACCGAGCGCAGCGGCGGCTCGAGGCCGGCGGGCACGACCGGGAGGTCGTGGGGCGCCGTGGAGGTGGTGCCGGCGGTGAAGACGCGCTTGACGAGGCGGTCCTCGAGCGAGTGGTAGCTCATCACCACGACGCGGCCCCCGACCGGGGTCGCGGCCACGGCGGCCGGCACGGCCCGCTCGAGCACCCCGAGCTCGTCGTTGACCTCGATGCGCAGCGCCTGGAAGGTGCGCTTGGCCGGGTGTCCTCCCGTACGCCGCGCGGGCGCCGGGATGGTGTCGTAGAGCAGCTCGACCAGGCGGGCCGAGCGGGTGAACGGCTCGGTCTCGCGCGCCTTGACCACCGCCCGGGCGATGGCGCGGGCGAACTTCTCCTCGCCGTAGCGGCTCAGCACCCGCGCCAGGTCGCCGACGTCGTAGGTGTTGAGCACGTCGGCCGCGGTGCGACCCACGCTGTCGTCCATCCGCATGTCGAGCGGCGCGTCCTCGGCGTAGGCGAACCCGCGCTCGCGGACGTCGAGCTGCATCGAGGAGACCCCGAGGTCGAACAGGACGCCGTCGAGGTGGGCGAGGCCGAGGTCGTCGAGGACGTCGGGGATCTCGTCGTACACCGCGTGGACGAGGGTCAGCCGCTCCGCGTGGGGGGCCAGCCGCTCACCGGCCAGCTCGAGCGCGTGGGGGTCGCGGTCGACGCCGACGACGCGGGCCTCGGGGCACCGCTCGAGCACGGCCTCGGTGTGGCCGCCGAGCCCGAGCGTGGCGTCGAGGAAGGTGGCACCCGGACGCTGGAGCGCGGGCGCGAGGAGGGCGACGACCCGGTCGAGCATGACCGGGACGTGGCTCGGGTTCGGCATGGGCGGCGCGGACCTAGCCTGCGACCTGGACGAGGAGCATCAGCAGGACGGCGAGCCCGCAGGAGGCCACGGCCGAGAAGGCCATCACGGCGACCTGGTCGCGGGCCTCGTGGCGCACGCGGCGCCCGCCGGGACCGGCGCCGAGGGGCGGGACGTCCGCGGCGGTGCGCTGGCTGTGCGTGGTGCTCACGGTGTCGACCCCCTCGGTGGAGCGCTGCTGGTGCGTGGGCGCTGCCGGGTCCGGCAGCGGGGCGGGATCGCAGGGCCAGGTTCTCCGTCCGCTCGTCCCGTGGAGGGAAGAGGTGGCCTTCTGACACCGGGGAAGGTGCGTCAGACGACCGGGATGAGCGGACGTGAGCCTCGCCCTGCGATCTCGCTGTGGAGTTGTGCCGGTGGTGCGGGGTGGAGCGGGGTGGAGCGGGGTGGTGCGGGACTCAGAAGCCGGGGAAGACTTCTTCGGAGAGGTTGGCGAACGCCTGCTCCTGGTCGGCGGTGTAGCGGGTCCAGGCCGACGGCTCCCAGATCTCGACGCGGTCGTAGATGCCGATGACCACGGCCTCGCGGTCGAGCCCGGCGTACGCCCGCAGCTCGGGGGTCAGCGAGACCCGGCCCTGCTTGTCCGGCACCTGCTCCGAGGCGAGCGCGAACAGCATCCGGCCGTAGGCCCGCAGGCGGGCGTCGGTCTGCGAGGCGTTCTTGAACTTCTCGGTGAAGACGTCGAAGTCGGCGCGGGTGCGGAGGTCGAGGGAGCGGTCCTGGCCACGGGTGATCACGAGCCCCTCCTTCATCTCCTCGCGGAACTTCGCCGGGAGGAACAGGCGCCCCTTCTCGTCGAGCTTCGGGGTGTAGGTGCCGGAGAACATCTGCTGCTCCCCTCGCCGACCCCAAGGACTCCTCGTTCCTCCACTGCGCTCCACTTTACACCACTTCCCTCCACCAGCAACCACTTTCGCCCCCTCGGGCACCCCGTTCCGCCGCGTCGCCGCAGGTCGGGGCTCCCCGACCCCGCACGGGGCCACCCGGGGTGGAGGGGGCGCGACCCGTGGTCCGGTGTGGCCCCATGGGGTTCACTGGTGGCCAACCCCGCCCGTGACCCACGACGAGGTCGCCCCGGTGGTGGGTGGTGGAGCGACGTGGGGCAGGTGGAGGACGAGTGGTGAGCGACGTGACGACCGGGGACCGCGGGAGCGCCGTCCCCCGTGGCGACGGGGGCGGACCGGCGGACGGGGTCGACGAGGTCCGCGTCGTCGCCGAGCGGGTCCAGGCCAACGTGGGCACGGTCATCGAGGGCAAGCCCGAGATCGCCCGCACGGCCCTGGTCGTGCTGCTCTCCGGCGGTCACCTGCTGATCGAGGACGTGCCCGGCGTCGGCAAGACGATGCTGAGCAAGGCGCTGGCCCGCTCCATCGACTGCAGCGTGCGGCGGATCCAGTTCACCCCGGACCTGCTGCCCTCCGACGTCACCGGCGTCTCGGTGTTCAACCAGGACACCCGTCAGTTCGAGTTCCGGCCCGGCGGCATCTTCGCCAACATCGTGGTCGGCGACGAGATCAACCGGGCCAGCCCCAAGACGCAGTCGGCGATGCTCGAGTGCATGGAGGAGGCCCAGGTCACGGTCGACGGCTCGACGTACGGCCTGGAGTCGCCGTTCATGGTGATCGCGACGCAGAACCCGATCGAGATGGAGGGCACGTACTCGCTGCCCGAGGCCCAGCGCGACCGGTTCATGGTGCGGCTCTCGATGGGCTACCCCGTCGAGTCGGCCGAGATCGCGATGCTGTCCTCCCGCGAGGGCACCAGCCCGATCGACGAGCTGGAGCCGGTCACCGACGCCGCCGAGGTCCGCAAGCTGATCGAGGTCACGGGGCGGGTGCACGTCTCCCACGCCGTCCAGCAGTACGCCGTGGCGCTGGCCACCGCGACGCGCCGCTCCCCCGACCTCCGCCTGGGCGCCTCCCCGCGCTCGACGCTGCAGCTGGTGCGGGCGGCCCGCACGTGGGCGGCGATGCAGGGCCGGGCCTACGTGCTGCCCGACGACGTGCGCGAGCTGGCCACCCAGGTGCTGCCGCACCGGTTGCTGCTCACCATGGAGTCCACGATGGCCGGCCGGCGGCCGCTGCAGGTCGTCGAGCAGATCCTCGCCCAGGTGCCGGTGCCCGGCCCCACCTCCGGTGCGGGCAGCAGGCGTGCGTGACCTGACCCTGCGGGGGCGCTGCTTCCTGGCGGCCGGGGTCGCGGCGGTGCTGTGCGGCATCCAGGTCGGCGAGCGCGACTTCGTGCGGATGGGCCTGCTGGCCGCGGCGGTGCCGCTCGTGGCCTGGCTGCTGGTACGTCGTACGCCGCGCCGGGTGTGGGTGCGCCGCAACCTCAGTTCGCTTCGGGTCGAGGCCGGCGGGACCGCCCAGGTCGAGGTGGTGCTCGGCAACGACGGCCGGACCACCGGCCGGCTGCTGGTGGAGGAGCGGCTGCCCGACGAGCTGGGGTCGCGCCGCGGGTTCGTCGTCGACCCGCTGCTCACCGGCGGCCGCAGCACGCTGCGCTACCTGATCCGCACCACCGCCCGGGGACGCTTCCCCGTCGGCCCGGTCCACGTCCACGTCGCCGACGCGCTCGGGATGGTCGACGTCGAGCAGGAGCTGGACTCCCGCGACACCCTGCTCGTCACGCCCCGCACCGTGCCGCTGCCGCCGATCCCGCTGACCGGCCGCTGGGCCGGCGCCGGCGACAACCGCGCCCGCGAGCTGCTCGGCGGCGGCAGCCCCGACACCACCATCCGGGAGTACCGCCTCGGCGACGACCTCCGGCGCATCCACTGGCCCAGCAGCGCCCGCAACGACGAGCTGATGGTGCGCCGCGAGGAGCAGGAGTGGCAGCTGCGCTGCACCCTGCTGCTCGACCACCGGCTGGCCAACCACCGCGGCCACGGGGAGGAGTCCTCGTGGGAGGCCGCCGTCGGCGTCGCCGCCTCCCTCGTGCAGCACTTGGCGGCGCAGGGGTTCGAGGTGCGCCTGGTGACGGCGGCCGGGGCCGGCGCCGCGCCGGAGTGGCACGCGGGACGGGGCAGTCTCGGGGTCCACGAGCAGCTGGAGCGCCTCGCGGTGCTGCGCGGCTCCCGGCAGGGGGCGCTGGCCACCGACTGGGTCGACGAGAGCCAGCACGGCGGCATGCTGCTGGCCGTCCTCGGCGACCTCGACGACGCCGACCGCCGGACGCTCGGCCGGCTCGCGGCGGCCGGGGACGCGGCGTACGCCGTGGTGCTGGACGTCGACTCGTGGTCGACCACCGCCCGCGTCGCCGACCGCACCACCCCGACCGCCGAGCTGCGCCGCCACGGCTGGCGGGCCGCCACCCTCGCCCGCGGTGGGTCGCTGGGCGCCACCTGGCAGGAGCTCGGCCGATGACGACCACCGCCCCGCCCGCCGGACCCGCGACCACCGGGCCGGCACCCGGCCCCGCCCCGGCACCGCGGCCCCGGGGGGCCTGGCGACCGGTCCCGGCCGTGGTCGGGTTCCTCGCGGCGTGGGTGGCGATCTTCTCCTGGAGCGGCATGATCGCCGAGCCCTCGGGCTTCCTCGTGCCCGTCGGGGTGGGCGGGCTGGTGCTGGCCCTCGCCGGCAGCCTGCTGCGGTTCGCCCGCGTGGCGTCGTACGCCGTGGCGGCGGTGCAGGCGGTCCTCGGGCTGCTGCTGCTCAACCTCTTCTTCGCCTCCGGCCAGTCGCTGCTCGGGTTCGTCCCGACCGGCGCCTCGCTGCAGCGCGTGGCGGTGCTGGTGGAGAACGGCGCCCGGGCGCTGAACTACTACGCCGCGCCCGTCGAGTCGTTCGCGACCTCGACCCAGGCGCTGCTGGCCGGGTGCGGGCTCCTCGTGGTCTACGCCGTGGACGTGCTGGCGCTCGGCCTGCGCCGCCCGCCGCTGGCGGCGCTGCCGCTGCTCGTCGCTCTCAGCGTTCCCGTGACCATCCTGCTCGAGGACCTCTCGATCCCGGTCTTCGTGGTGGTCGCGCTGCTCTTCGTCCGGCTCCTCACCGCCGAGCGGCACGACCGCTGGAGCCGAGACCGTGACGAGCTGCCGCGGCGCGGCCCCGACGACGGCCGTGCCGTCGGCGACCCGGGTCGCGGCCTGGTCTGGCAGGTCTCGCTGGCCGCCGTGGCGCTGGCGCTGCTGGTGGCCCCGCTGGTGCCGGTCGGCGACAGCCTGCCCGACGACGGCACCGGCGAGGGCCCGGGCACCGGCGCGGGCGACGTGCGGCTCACCACGACGGTGAACCCCTTCATCTCGTTGCGGCGCGAGCTGATCGAGGAGACCGGCACCCCGTTGCTCTACGCGCGCACCGACGCCGAGCAGACGTCGTACGTCCGTACGACCGTGCTCGACCTCTTCACCGGCCAGCAGTGGCGGCCCTCCCAGCGCGACCTGCCCAGCGAGAACCTGGCCGACGGCGTGCTGCCCGAACCGCCCGGGCTCGCCGCCGGCCAGGGCGGAGCCGAGGCCGACTGGGACTTCGAGCTCGCCCCCGGCTACGCCACCAGCTGGCTGCCGCTGCCCTACCCGCTGCGCGAGATCGAGGTCGAGGGCAACTGGCGCTACGACGACCGCACCTTCGACGTGGCGCTGGCGCGCGGGCGCGCCCCCCAGGGCCTGGAGTACGCCGCCCGCTCGTTCGCCCCGCGCGTGACCGCGGCCGAGCTCGACTCGGCGCAGCCGCCGCCGGCCAGCGTGCGTGCGGCCGGCACCGCGCTCCCCCGCGACCTGCCGCCGGTGATCGCCCAGACCGCGCGCGAGGTCACGCGTGGCGCCGACACCGGGTTCGCCCGGGCCGTGGCGCTCCAGGACTGGTTCCGCACCTCCGGCGGCTTCACCTACTCGCTGGAGCAGCGCGACGGCTCGGGCATGCAGCTGCTGGCCGACTTCGTCACCACCGACCGGATCGGCTACTGCGAGCAGTTCGCCACCGCGATGGCCACGATGGCGCGGACCCTCGGCATCCCCGCCCGTGTCTCCGTCGGCTTCCTGGCTCCCGAGCGGCAGCCCGACGGCCGGCTGCTCTACACCTCCGACACCCGGCACGCCTGGCCCGAGCTCTACTTCTCGGGTGCCGGCTGGGTGCGCTTCGAGCCCACCCCGGGCGGGCGCACCGGCGCCACGCCGAGCTACACCCGGCAGTCGCCAGACGAGCCGGTGGCCGCCCCGACCCCCTCGGACGAGGCGTCCCCCGAGGCGACCCGGGAGGAGGAGGCGGCACCCGAGGACACCGACGCCGGAGGCCCCGGCGGCAGCGGCCCGCTCCCGTGGTGGTCCCTGCTCGTCCCGGTCGCCCTCGTCCTGCTCGCGGGCGGACCGACCCTCGTGCGGCGGCGCCAGCGGGCCCGCCGCCTGGGTGGCGCGTCCGCGACCACGGACGGGGTGCCGGCCGAGGGCGCCTGGGCCGAGCTGCGCGCGGTCGTGCTCGACGAGGGCCGCGACTGGCCGGACACCCGGACGCCGCGCGAGCAGGCCCGCCGGGTCGTCGCCCAGGCCGACGGCCCGAGCCCCGACGACGTCCGCGGCCTGGAGGACCTGCTCGTCGGGGTCGAGCAGACCCGCTACGCCGGCGGGGCGGGTGGCGTCCGTGAGGCGGTCCGCACCGAGACGGTGGAGAGCACGCTCGCGACGTGGCAGCGGCTGCTGCGTCGTACGGACGAGGGACGGGTGGCCCGCTGGCGCCGACGGTGGTGGCCGGCGTCCCTCACCGGCTGAAGACCTCCCCGGCCACGAGGTGGGTCGGCTGGTCGCTCACGACCGCCGGCACCCGTCGGCGGGCGACCGGGCCCGGGGACGCCACAGCGCCGCCCACGACGACGTGCGGCGGCGCTGGTGAGGCGGTGGATCGGTCAGTAGCCCTGCTGGCGGCGGCGCTCCCACCGCTGCTCCATGCGCTGCATGAAGGTGCCCTGGCGGGGCGCGCTGGAGCGGCCGGCACGGCGGGGGGCCTTGGGGCCCTTGCTGCGCTTGGTGGCGCGACCACCCTCGATGACACCGAAGCGGTGCGGGTGGTCGTCGAAGTCGAAGAGCTGCTCCTCGCCACTGCGGGGCTGCTGGGCGGCCGGGGCGTGACGGCCGCGCCACGCGGCCAGGCCGAGGGTCGCGGACGCGAGCATCACCAGGAAGCCGAGGACGGCGAGCCAGATCTGCTGGGACACGGCACCGCCCATCAGCATGCCGACGCCGAGGACGAAGACCGCGACGGCCCCGAAGGTGCGCAGCTTGGCGGTGCGCTCGAGGGCGCTGCCCCGGAGCGTGGAGGCGAACTTCGGGTCCTCCTGCGCAAGCGCCTGCTCCATCTGCTCGAGCAGACGAAGCTCCTCTTCGGAGAGTGGCACGGCGTCCTCCCACGTGACTGGCCCGGTGTGGCCCCGGTGAGCGCCCCTGTGCTGGAGGCGGTCGGTGTCGGTCCGTCAAGTCTAGGCAGGCCGTGGGCGTGGCGGTAGCCGAGATCACAAATAGGGGCCAGATCGGTGGTAGGAGCCCGGGCGGTGGCCGCCGCGACGGCGGGCCCCGCCGTGGTCGCGGTCAGGGTCGGTCCCCCTGCAGCAGCGTGGCCCGGCGTACGGCGCCGCCACCGAACCGGCTGGCCGCCGCGTCGACCGCCCGGTCGGCGTCCTCCCAGCCCCGGTCACGGGCTCCGATGACGAGCTGGCGCTGGACCTGCTCCCGTGGCAGCAACCCCTCCACCCGCACCCCGACCAGCCGGATCCGGGCCCGCTGCAGCCCGAGCGCGTCGAAGAGCGCCGCCGCGGTGCCGTGGACCTCGCCGGTGACGTCGGTGGCGTCACCGAGGGTGCGGGAGCGGGTGATGGTGGTGAAGTCCGCGAACCGCACCCGCAGCGTGACGGTGCGCCCCGCGACGCCGGCCGCCCGCATCCTGCTGGTCACCTTGGCCGACAGGCGCAGCAGCTCGCGCAGCACCACCGCCGGGTCGTCGGTGTCGCGGCCGAACGTCTCGTCGGCGCCCATGCTCCGGTCGGGCTCGTGGTTCGGACGCCGGGGCGTCAGCGTGCGCCGGTCGGTGCCCCAGGCGAGGTGGTGCAGGTGGGCACCGGCCGCGTTGCCGATGCCCCGCTGCAGCGTGGCCACCGGGGTGTTCGCCACCTCGCCCACGGTGCGCAGCCCGAGCCGGTGCAGCTGGTCGCGCGTCTTCTCGCCCACGCCGTAGAGCTCGCCGACGTCGAGCGGGTGCAGGAACTGCGTCACCTCGCGCGGCGGGACCACCACCACGCCGTCGGGCTTGGCCCGCCGGCTGGCCAGCTTGGCCACCGCCACCGACCCGGCCACCCCCACCGAGCAGGTGATCCGCTGCTCGTCAGCCACCCGGGCGCGCACGTGCTCGGCGATCCGGCGTGGCGAGCCGAGCAGACGGGTCGCCCCGGAGACGTCGAGGAACGCCTCGTCGATCGAGACCGCCTCCACGACCGGGGTCACCTGGCGGAAGATCTCCATCACCGACGAGGAGACGCTCTCGACCTCGGCGAAGTCGGGCGGCAGGACGACGGCCTCGGGGCACATCCTCCGGGCCCGGGTCATCGGCAGCGCCGAGCGGACGCCGTGGCGTCGCGCCGGGTAGTTGGCGGCCAGCACCACGCCCCGGTGACCGCCCCCGACGATCACGGGCACCGTCTGCAGGTCGGGCCGGTCGCGGATGGCCACCGAGGCGTAGAAGGCGTCCATGTCGACGTGCAGGATCGGGCAGTCCCACGAGGGATCGCCCGGCTCCCGGGTGACCGGCCTCACCGGGCCCCCCGAGTGTTCGGGCCGGCCGGGCCGCTCGGGCCGGCCGGGCCGCTCGGGTCAGGAGGCGGAGAGACCGGCGAGCACGTGGAGCTGGCTGGCGACGGTGAGGTACTCGGGCCGCTGCGCGACCGCGCGCTCCAGCTCGAGCAGCGCTGCCCCGGCCCCTGGCTCGAGGTCAAGCAGGGAGGAGGGCACGAGGTCGGTGAAGACCCGTACGCCGTGGACCGCGGCGACGTCGAACCCCGCCGCGCCGAGCTGCTCGCGCAGCTCCTCGGCGGTGAAGCGCCGTTCGGCCGTGGAGACCCCGTGCTCGGCGGTGAGCAGGTCACGGGCCTGGGTGAAGTGCCCGGCCATGGCCCGGGCCAGCACGGCGGCGTGACGCTGCCCCACCTGGAGCGAGAGCATCCCCCCGGGGCGCAGCACGCCGGCGATCGCCGCGAGCGCCGCCGCCGGGTCGTCGACGAGGCCGAGCACACCGTGGCACAGCACCAGGTCGACGTCCTGGGCCACCTCGGCGAGGGTGCCGAGGTCGCCCTGGACACCGGTGACCCGGGCCGCCACGCCCTCGTCGTGGGCGCGGCGCCCGAGCGCGGCCAGCGCGTCGGGGCTGGGGTCGACGACGGTGACGTCGTGCCCGAGACCGGCCACCCGCACGGCGAAGCCGCCGGTGCCGCCCCCGATGTCGAGCACCCGCCGGGTCCCGCCGTCGAGCACCGCCTGCACGGCGTCCCACACCACGGCGGTGCGGACGGCGTTGCGGCGTTCGAGAGGGCGCTCCATGGCGCCCACCCTAGGGGGTGGCGGGGCTCCCGGAGCTCCCGGAGCAGGGCCGTGGGGCCAGGGCGCGGGGCGCTCACCCGGGGCTCCCGGGGCTGCGGTGCCACAGCGCGCGGGCCACCTGACCGGTGACGACGCCGGGGCGGGTCCCGGCGGGGGCCACGTCGGCGTAGGGGGAGGTACGGAACCCGCTGGTGTGCACCACGACCCGGCGGGGGCCGGGGTCGCCCACGGCCCCGTCCTCACCCGAACCGGCCGGGCCGGAGCCGCGCGGCACGCGGGCCAGCTCGTCGTGCACCGCCGACATCCCCTCGACCTGCCAGAGGTCCTGCAGCGCCCCGAGGTCCCACGCCCCGGTCGCCCGCAGCGAGACGCCGCGACGCCCGGTGCGCCGCAGCACGCCGCGGACCACCAGCAGCCACGACCCGAACACGGTGGCGGCGTAGGGGCCCTGGGCGTCCTCGAAGAACGTCGCGTCGACCGGACCGGTGGCGTCGTCGAGGGTCAGGAAGACCACCCGCCGGCCCGAGCGGATCGGCGGGGTCTGGGTGGCGACCTTGACGCCGGCCACCAGCAGCTCGGCGCCGCTGCGGGCCTGGAGCAGACCGGCCGAGCGGGTCACCCCGAGCCGGTCCAGGAACGCGGCGTGGAAGTCGACCACGTGCCGGCTGACGTCGAGCCCGAGGACGTCGAGCTCGGCGCGCACCCGGTCGGCGGGCGACATCTCCGGCAGCCCGCTGACCTGCTGGTGGGTGGGGTCGCCGAGGTCGAGGGTCAGCTGCACCGAGTCGCGGTCGGGGTGGTGGGGGCTACCGGTGTGATCGGGGCGGCCGTCGCCGGGCGGCCGGGTGCGCGACAGCCCGCGGGCGCGCCGCAGCTCGCTGCGGGCCGAGGCCCGCTGCAGCCGGTCGAGGTCGCCGACCTCGAGCAGCAGGTCGCGCCGGGTCACCCGGTGACGACGCCCGCACCCCTCGGCACCGCCGAGGCCATAGACGCCGTCCAGGCCGCCGGCCTGCACGATCCGCTCCACCACGGGCCGGGAGACCCGGGCCCGCTGCCACAGGTCGGTGAGCGAGGCGTACGGCGCGCCCTCCCGGCCGGCGACGATGCGCCGGACCTCGGCGTCGGTGATGCCGCGGACCTCGCTGAGCGAGAGCCGGATGCCGTAGCCGTCGGCCAGCCGCTCGACGGTGTAGGTCGCCGCGCTGGCGTTGACGTCGAGGCCGAGCACCGCGATGCCGAGCTGGCGGGCGTCGTCGAGGATCAGCCGCTTGGGGTACATCCCGGGGTCGTGGGTCAGCAGCCCGGAGATGAAGTGGGCCGGGTAGTGGGCCTTGAGCCAGGCCGACTGGAAGGTCGGCAGCGCGAACGCGGCGGCGTGGGCCTTGCAGAACCCGAACGAGGCGAACGCCTCGATCACCGTCCAGATCTGCTCGACCACGTCGAGGTCGTAGCCGCGGCCCAGCGCCCGGGGGTGGAACCAGGCCCGGGTCGCGGCCATGCCGTCGCGGTCCCCCAGCGCGCGCCGCCACTCGTCTCCCTCGGCGTAGGAGCAGCCGGTGAACAGGGCGATCATCTCGATCACCTGCTCGTGGAAGACGACCACGCCGCGGGTGCTGCCCAGGATGGGACGCAGGTCGTCGTGGAGGTAGTGAGGCAGCCGCCAGCCCTGCTTGGCCTCGAGGTAGGGGGTGATCATGTCGCTCTTGACCGGCCCGGGCCGGAACAGCGAGATGTCGGTGATGATGTCGGAGAACTCCTCGATCCCGGACTTGCCCACCAGCTCGCGCTGGCCCGGGGACTCGATCTGGAAGATGCCGAGCGTCTTGGCGCTGGAGATCATGCGGTAGGTCGTCGGGTCGTCGAAGGGCACCTGGGTCTGGTCGTCGAGGTCGACGTGGTGGCCCTCCACCCGCTCGATCTCGGCCACGGCGTGCGCCATCGAGGACTGCATCCGGATGCCGAGCACGTCGAGCTTGAGCAGGCCGAGGTCCTCGACGTCGTCCTTGTCGAACTGGCTCATGGGGTAGCCCAGCAGGCTGTGCTCCACCGGTGTGCGCGCGAGCAGGCTGCGGTCGGAGAGCAGCACGCCGCAGGGGTGCATGGCGATGTGGCGGGGCAGGCCGTCGAGGCTCTCCACGAGCCGGAAGAACAGGTCGAAGCTCCCCCACTCCCCCGCCGCCGCCTCCCGGGCCAGGCCGGTGGCGCGCAGCTCGGGCAGGTCGCGCAGCGCCGCGCGCGCGTCGCGGGCCCGCACGTGCGGGAAGGCCTTGGCGATCGCGTCGACCTCGCCCGCCGGCATGCCCAGGGCCGCACCGACGTCGCGGATCGCGTGGCGGACCTTGTAGGTGTCCATCATCGAGACCGTCGCGCAGCGCTCGCGGCCGTAGCGCTCCAGGATCGCGTCGTAGACCTCGAGCCGGCGGGCGGACTCCACGTCGAGGTCGATGTCGGGCAGCGAGCGGCGCCGGGGCGAGAGGAAGCGCTCCATCAGCAGGCCGTGCCGGATCGGGTCGACCCCGGAGATGCCGAGCAGGTAGTTGACCAGGCTGCCGGCCCCGGAGCCGCGGGCGGCGCTGCGGATGCCGAGCCCGCGGACCATCTCGGTCACGTCGCCGACGGTGAGGAAGTAGGGGGCGTAGCCGAGACGCCGGATGGTCTCGAGCTCGTCGTCGAGCCGCTTCCAGATCCGCTGGCGGCCGACGTCGCCGAAGCGCCACCCGATGCCGGCCTGGCACCGCGCGCGCAGCACCGCGTCGGCAGGAGCCTCGGCCCCCACCCGCGCCGGGACCACGGTCGTGGAGAGCTCGAGCTCGGGGAGGTGGACCTCGCCGAGGCCGAGGTCGGCCCGGGGGTCCAGCACGCACTGGTCGGCGACGCCGCGGGTGCCGGCCAGGACCGCGGTCGCGCTGCCGGTGCCGGCGAGACGACAGACCTCCTCGGCGACCTCGTGCATCTGCTTGCCGGACTTCAAGAACCCCTCGGCGTTGCGCCGGTCGAGGTGGCGCAGGTCCATCGGGACGAGCCGACGTGTCGCGTCGAGGACGTCGGTGGTGGGGGCGTCGAGGCGGTCGGCGAACCGCACCGCGTTGCTGAGCACCACCGGGACCCGGCGTCCGCGCCGCGAGGCCACGCCCAGCATGCGGGCGGCGTGGACCGAGGTGCCGGGACCGTCGCCGCGCAGCCGGTGGGAGGTCAGCTCGACCGCGAGCTGCTCGGCACCGACCAGCTCCACCCACCGCGCCAGCACCTGCTCGGCGAGGTCGTCGCGGCGCCGCGCGGCGGCCAGGCCCAGCTCGGAGGTGGGGCCGAGAAGCACGCGGACCGGCTCGCCGGCGACGTGCTCGGCCACCGCCTCCGCGGTGCACACCGGCGAGCCCCGCTCACCCGGCGGGGCGCCCCAGCCGGGCCGGTCGGCCCAGCCGCCCCGGCCGGCCCCGTCGGCCGCGGCCGCACCGTCGGCCGCTCCGTGGGCCGCCGAGACCAGCCGGCACACCGCCGCCCAGCCGCGCCGCCCCTGCGCCAGGAAGACCACCCGGGGCAGCCGGGGGTCCCGGACGACACCACCGCGCACGGGGGTGCGGGGCTGCGCCCGCGGGCCGGCACGGCGCGCCGGCTCGGGGCGGAAGGCGAGGTCGACCCCGAGGACGGGTCGCACCCCGTGGGCCAGGGCGGCCTTGGCGAAGCGCACCGCGCCGTAGGTGCCGTCGCGGTCGGTCAGCGCCAGCGCGTCCATCTCCTGCTCCGCCGCGCGCTCCACCAGGACGTGGGGGTGGGACGCGCCGTAGCGCAGGGAGTAGCCGGAGGCGACGTGCAGGTGCACGAAGGGGTCGGACACCGGGCGGGCCCGGCTCAGGCGACGCGGATGGGAGCGTGCTCGGTCAGACCGAGCGAGGTCTCGACCAGCGCCAGGAACCGATCGGCGTCCCGCACGAGGTCGTCGGCCTCCCGCGGCGTCACCGCCCGCCGGGAGCCCGCCTCGGCCGCCGCCCGCTTGGCGGCGCCGGCGGCGAAGAACGTGGCCCACTCCTCCAGCTCGGGAGCGACCTCGGCCAGCAGCACCCACGCATTCTTCTGCCGGGACCGGCGTGCCGTGGTGGGACGGGCCCGGGCCGCCAGGAGCGCGGCCGTGGCGCGGAGCGCCGAGACGTGGGCCTGGGCGTAGCGCTCGGGCACCCCGGGGGTGGTGATGGCCTCGCGCAGCGAGGTGGCCGCCCGCTCGAGGTAGGAGTGGGTGGCGGCCGGCAGGAAGGCGGGCGGCGAGTAGTCGACAGCAGCGCTCACGGGTCGGCCTCCTCAGTCCATCGCCCGGACGAGCTGCCAGCTGCCGTCGGACCAGCTGAGGACCAGGTCGAAGACGCCGTAGCCCGGGTCGGCGTCGCCACCGGCTCCGCCGCGCCCCGCGGCCGCGGCCAGCGCCGCGACCCGTCCCCGGGCCGCGGTCACCCGCCAGACCTCCTGCTCGCGGAGCAGGTCGGTCACCGCGGCACCGGAGGCCTCGGCGGCGGGTCGGGTCCACCAGGCCCCGGTCTCCACCCAGTGCGCCACCACCTCGCGCACCTGCCACAACCGGCCCCGCCACAGGAACTGCTCGGGGTCCTCCTCCGCACCCTTGCGGACCTCCACCGGGTCGTCGTAACGCCGCACGTCGTGCTCCTCGTCTTCTCGCAGCCGTCTCGACCCGCTGGGTGCCCCGGTGGAGGACGGGGGTCGAGGTCATCCCCCACCGAGGCTGATCGAACACGTGTTCGAACAACCTCAAGGTACACCCGCCCGCCGACAACCCGTCAAGCCTCCGACGAGCCCGGTACGGTGCGGCCATGGGCGACCCGGTCACGGAGCACGCGGCGATCACCCGCTTCCGCGAGGCGCTCGCAGCGCGGGGCGGGACCGGCGAGGTCGTGGTGCTGCCGGAGGGGGTCCACACCGCCGCGCTGGCGGCCCAGGCCCTGGGCTGCGAGGTCGGGGCGATCGCCAACAGCCTGCTCTTCGCCGTGCCGGCGACCGACGGGTCGACGGACGGGACCCCGCTGCTCCTGCTCACCAGCGGGGCGCACCGGGTCGACACCGGGGCGGTGGCCGGCCGGATCGGCGTACCCGCCCTGCAGCGGGCGCGGCCCGACTTCGTGCGGCACCACACCGGGCAGGTGATCGGCGGGGTCTCCCCGCTCGGGCACCCGGCGCCCGTGCCGACCTACCTCGACCCGTGGCTGCGGCGGCACGAGGTGGTGTGGGCGGCCGCCGGCCACCCGGCCGCGGTGTTCAGCACCACCGTCGAGGAGCTGCTGCGGATGACCGGCGCCACCGAGGTGGACGTCGAGGCCTGACGCGCCCGGTGCCGCCGGGCCGGCGGCGCGGGACCGCCCCCTAGGGTGACCGCCATGGCACGGGTGGTGGTGGTCGGCGGCGGGTACGGCGGACTCGCCAGCGCCGCCCGTCTGGCCAAGCTCGGCCACGACGTCACCGTGCTCGAGGCGCGCGACACCCTCGGCGGGGCCCTGGGACGCGTCGAGCGCGACGGGTTCACGTGGGACGCCGGACCGGCCCACACCCTGCTGCCGGCCGTGGCCCGCGACCTGTTCCGCAAGTCCGGCCGGCCCCTGGAGCGCGAGCTCGAGCTGGTGCCGCTGACCCCGCTGCGCCGGCACCGGTTCGAGGACGGCACCGAGCTCGACCTGCCCGCCGGTCGCGCCGACCAGCTGGCCGCCGTCGACGCCGCGCTGGGGCCCGGGGCCGGCACGGCCTGGGTCGAGCACGTCGACGCCTTCGCCGACGACTGGGCGGCACTGCGCCGCGACTACTTCGAACGACCCTTCGCGCGCGACCTCGCCGGCGACCACGCCAAGGCGCTGCTCGGCACCCGGCTGACGCTGCACAAGGTGCTGCGCTCGACCTTCCGCAAGGACGAGCGGCTGCGGCTCCTGGCCGGCACCGCGGCCCTGCTGGAGGGCCACGCGCTCCGCGACGTCCCGGCCTGGGTCGGGCTGTGGAGCTACGTCGAGCAGAACTTCGGCTCCTGGACGGTGCCCGGCGGCATGGCCGGGCTCACCGACGCCCTCGCCGCCCGCCTGGCGACGCGGCGCGTGCAGGTCGAGCTCGGCACCCGCGTGCGCGACCTCGAGGTCCGCGAGGGCCGGGTGCGCGGCGTCCGCACGGACGACGGCGACCTCGACGCCGACGTCGTCGTGGTGGCCGTCGACCCGCGCCAGGTCCCGGCGCTCGCCCCGCACGTACGCCGGACCAACCCGGCCATCCCGCCGGTCGTGGCCCACGTCGGCCTGGCCGGCGAGGTGCCCGACCTCCCCCACGAGACCGTGCTCCACGGCGACCCGACCCTGGTCGTGCGCACCGGCGGCACCGCGCCCGCCGGCCACCACGCCTGGACGCTGCTCGCCCGTGGCCGGATCAGCGAGGACCCGGTGACGGCGCTGGCGCGCCTCGGGGTCCGCGTGCGCGACCAGGTGGTCGTGCAGGTCGACCGGTCCCCCCTGGAGCAGGTGCGCACCTACGGCGGCTCGCCGTACGGCGTGCTGTGGCAGGGCCGCGGCACGGTCGCCCACCGCCTCGGACCGCGTACGCCGATCGGCGGGACCTACCTCGCCGGGGCCAGCGCCAACCCCGGGGCCGGCGTCGCGGCGGTCGGGCTGTCGGCCTCCCTCGTCGCGCAGGCGGTCGGCCCCGCGACGTGAGGTCGGGCGCTCAGGCGCTCAGCGACAGCGCCGACCAGATCTCGCGCGTGGCCTTGGAGCGGTTGAGGGTGTAGAAGTGCAGCCCCGGCGCCCCTCCGGCGAGGAGGTCGTCGCACAGCTCGGTGGCGATCGCGATGCCCTCGGCGCGCACGGCCGCGGGGTCCTCGGCGAGCGGCTCGATGCGCGAGCGCACCTCCGCGGGGATGTCGCGCCCCGAGAGCTCGACCATCTTGGTCATCGAGGTGACGCCCAGGATGGGCATGATGCCGGGCACGATCGGGATCGTCACCCCGGCGGCCCCGGCGCGCTCGACCAGCCCGAGGTAGTCCGAGGCACGCAGCACCATCTCGGTGACGGCGAACTCCGCGCCGGCGTCCTGCTTGGCCCGCAGCACCGCGACGTCGTCGTCGAGCGTCGCCGCGTCGCGGTGGCCCTCGGGGAACGCGGCGACACCGATGCACAGGTCGCTGCTGCGCCGCACCAGCCCGACCAGCTCGGAGGCGTAGTCGACGCCGCCCGGCGTGGGCTCGAACGGCGTGCCCGGGCCGCCGGGCGGGTCGCCGCGCAGCGCCAGGACGTTGCCGACCCCCGAGCCGCGCAGCGCGGCGAGGATGTCGAGCAGCTCGGCGGTGGTGTGGCCCACGCAGGTCAGGTGGGCCATCGGGAGCAGCGAGGTCTCCTGCGCGATCCGCGCCGTGATGGCCAGGGTGCGGTCGCGGGTGGTGCCGCCCGCGCCGTACGTGACGGAGACGAAGGAGGGCTGCAGCGGCTCCAGCTCGCTGATCGAGCGCCACAGGACGTCCTCGCCCGCCTCGTCCTTGGGCGGGAAGAACTCGAAGGAGAACGAGCGCTGTCCGCTCCCGAGCAGGTCGCCGATGCGCGCAGGGGTCCCGGACATGCCCCGAGGATACGGGGCTAGGCTCACCCGGTGACCGTGCCGCACGCAGCGTGGGACACCGCCGGTTTCCGGACCTCGGTCGAGTCCACGCTCCTCGACTTCGTCGATGCGCAGGCCGCCTGGCTGGCCGAGCTGGGACCCGACGCCGACCGGCTCGTCTCCCACGCCCGCACCAGCGTCACCGGTGGCAAGCGGCTGCGCGCCGCCTTCTGCTGGTGGGGCCACCACGCGATCGACGACGCCCCCCTCGACGACGTGACGGGCACGGCGCTGCTGCGGGCGTGCGGCGCGCTGGAGCTGCTGCACGCCAGCGCCCTGGTGCACGACGACCTGATGGACGCCTCCGACACCCGTCGCGGCCACCCCTCGACCCACCGCGCGTTCGAGCGCCTGCACCGCGAGCAGGGCTGGAGCGGCGGCGCCGTGGAGTACGGCGCGTCGGCGGCCATCCTGCTCGGCGACCTCCTGCTCAGCTGGTCCGACGAGCTGCTGCGCACCTCCGGGCTGCCGGCCGAGCGCGTCCTGGAGGCACTGCGCTTCCTCGACCTCACCCGCAGCGAGGTGGTGACGGGGCAGTTCCTCGACGTCTCCGCGCAGGCCCGGGGCACCGCCGACGTGGACACCGCGATGACGGTGCTGCGCTACAAGTCGGCGAAGTACAGCATCGAGCGGCCGCTGCACGTCGGGGCGGCGCTCGGGGGCGCGACGGCGGCGCAGGTCTCCGACCTGACCCGCTTCGGGCT
The DNA here is from genome assembly GCF_001424755.1 of Marmoricola sp. Leaf446. Lineage (GTDB taxonomy): Bacteria > Actinomycetota > Actinomycetes > Propionibacteriales > Nocardioidaceae > Marmoricola. The sequence continues at coordinate 193,418 of NZ_LMRF01000004.1, read as the reverse complement.
CCCGCTGGGCGAGGCGTTCCAGCTGCGCGACGACGTGCTCGGCGTCTTCGGCGACCCGGCGGTGACCGGCAAGCCCGCGGGCGACGACCTCGTGGAGGGCAAGCGCACCGTGCTGGTCGCGCTGGCCCTCGACGCCCTCCCGGCCGAGGAGGGCCGTCGTCTCGACGTCGCCCTCGGCACCCCGCTCGACCCCGACCAGGTCGCCGAGCTGCGCGACCTCATCGACGCCAGCGGCGCGCTCGCGCAGCTGGAGCAGGTCATCGAGCACCTGACCGGCACGGCCCTCGCGGCGCTGGAGCGCGCCGAGGTCACCGACAGCGCCCGCACCGCCCTCGCGGGGCTGGCGGAGCAGGCGACCCAGCGCACGGTCTGACCGCCCGCGCCGCGTGGGCCCCGTCGCTCAGGACAGGGCCATCGCCTGGGCGCGGCGCTTGACCTCCGAGCCGCGGTTCTCGCGCAGCGCGTCGATGGGGCGACCCGGGAGGGTCTCGTCGTCGGTGAACAGCCAGGTCAGGATCTCGAGGTCGTCGTAGTGGCCGTCGTGCAGCAGCGTGAGCAGCCCGGGCACCCCCTTGACGATCTCGCCGTCCATGACGAGCGCGGCTGGGACCTGCTGACCGGCCTTCGGGCGCGGCACGGCGGCGGCCAGCTGGTGCTCCCGGATCCAGGTGCGCACCCGGCTGACCGTCACGCCGAGCGCCTCGGCGGTCTGCTTCCAGTCCCACCATTCGCCCACCAGGGCGTCGAGGTCGGCGTTCGGGTCGGCGGAGGCCGGCACGCGGAGGTCGTCGTCGCTCACCGGCCCATGCTCCCACCCGAGCGGCGCCGCGGCGTACTCGGCCGGAGATCCTGCTGCTGCGCCGGAGCCCTGGTCCCGGCGCAGCGCCGGTTTCCCAGGCGACCCTGGGAAACCGCCGCCGCGCGCCGACCCACCCCGGCAGACCGACCCCCCACCGCGACTCCACGCCGACGGGTCGCACGGTCCCGGGCCGGGGACCCCTGGCACCGTAAAGTGGCTGGTCAGTCGGGCTCTCTTCCCCACCCGCGCCGGAGGACACCGTGGACCGCACCCGTGACGCCCTGACCGGGCGCGTCCTGGACGGGCGCTACCGCCTCGGCGCCAGGATCGCCCGCGGGGGCATGGCCACCGTCCACGAGGCCGTCGACCTGCGGCTGGACCGGCCGGTCGCGGTCAAGGTGATGCACGAGGGACTGGCGGCCGACGACGAGTTCGTGCGCCGCTTCCAGCGCGAGGCCCGCTCGGCCGCCCGCCTCTCCGACCCCCACGTCACGGCCGTGTTCGACACCGGCGACGACGACGGCACGCTGTTCCTCGTCATGGAGCTGGTGCCCGGCCGCACGCTGCGCGACCTGGTCAGGTCCGAGGCCCCGGTCGCCCCGGGCCGGGCGCTCGCGCTCGTCGAGCCCGTGCTGTCAGCGCTGGCCGCCGCCCACCGCGCCGGCATCGTCCACCGCGACGTCAAGCCCGAGAACGTGCTGCTGGCCGACGACGGCCGCGTCAAGGTCGCCGACTTCGGTCTCTCGCGGGCCGTCAACGCCGAGACGCAGCACTCCGCGACCGGCGGGGTGCTCATCGGCACCGTGTCCTACCTCGCGCCCGAGCTCGTGGTCGACGGCACCGCCGACGCGCGCACGGACGTGTACGCCGCCGGCGTGGTGCTCTTCGAGCTGCTCACCGGCAGCAAGCCGCACCAGGCCGAGAACCCCATCCAGGTCGCCTACAAGCACGTCCACGAGGACGTCCCACCGCCGTCGAGCCGGGTCCCGGGGCTGCCGGCCTACCTCGACGCCCTCGTCGCGCGGGCCACCTCGCGCGAGCCCGCGCTGCGGCCCGCGGACGCCCAGGTCCTCCTCCAGCAGGTACGCCGGGTCCGGCTGGCCCTCGACCAGGGCGTGCTCGAGGACGACGAGCTGACCGCCGACCTCGCCCCCGTCGCCCTGGCCCGCTCGGCCGGTGGCGTGGTCGAGGAGCTCGACGCCGCCACTACCGACGAGATCCCCGACATCCTCGCCCCCGCCGAGGCGGCGCGGGCCGCGCGGGTCGACGACCGGGAGCACACCCGCACCGTCCGGCGCGACGACCTCGGGGCCGACACGGTCTACGACCAGGAGCAGGACCGGTCCCACGACCGGCTGCACGAGGGCGGCAGCACCCTGCTCGCCCCGCCCCGACCGCCGCAGCAGCGCCGGGGTGACGGCGGGGTCCCGGGCTGGGGCAGCGAGCGGCTGGTCGGTGGACCGGTCGGCGACGGCACGGACGACCACGACGACTGGCCGGAGGCGCGCCCGCACCGTCGCGGACGCGGACCGGTGGCGCTGCTGCTCGTGCTGCTCCTGGCCGCCGGGGCCGCCGGCGCCGGCTGGTGGTTCGGCGTCGGCCGCTACACCGACGCCCCGGCGGTGTTGGGGCTGTCGCGGGCGGCCGCGGAGACGCGGCTCGAGGCGGCCGGCCTCGACCTGCGGGTCGGCGACCCGGCGTACAGCGAGACCGTGCCGCGCGGCCGGATCGTCGCGACCGACCCCGAGCCGGGCGGCCGGGTGCTCCAGGACGGCACCGTGGTGGCGGTGCTCTCCCGCGGGCCCGAGCGCCACGACGTGCCCGCCGTCGCCGGTCGCTCCCTCGACGCCGCGCAGCAGGCGCTCCTCGACGCACGGCTCGGGTTCGGCGAGGCCGTCGAGCGGTTCTCGGCCGAGGTGCCGAAGGGCCAGGTCGTCGCCAGCGACCCCGTCGCCGGCACCGCGCTGCGCCGCGACGCCGCCGTCGACCTCGTGGTCAGCAAGGGCCCCCGGCCGATCAAGGTGCGCGACTGGACCGGCGAGGACGCCGACGAGGCGCAGGCGGCGCTGGAGGAGCGCGGCTTCGAGGTCGAGGTCGGCGAGGAGAACAGCGACACCGTCGACGCCGGCACCGTGATCGGGCAGTCGCCCGACTCCGGCACCGCCTTCCGGGGCGACACCGTCGAGCTCACCGTCAGCAAGGGCCCGGTCCTGGTCGAGGTGCCCGACGTCGTGCGGATGGGCGTCGCCGCGGCCACCGCCCGGCTGGAGGCGGCCGGCTTCGAGGTCGAGGTGCAGGAGTCCAGCCTCTACATCGGGGTGCAGTACGTCGTCTCGATGGACCCCGGCGGCGGTGGCCGGGCCCCCCGGGGCAGCACCGTCACGCTGGGCATCGTCTGACCCGTTCGTCCGGTAGGTCCGTCGAGGAGGTCACGATCCGGACTCAGCGGTCCGGATCCTGGAAACCTGGTCCGTCATGCGGACGAAGGCGTCCTACGCTCGCGGCATGGTCGTGGTGATGTCGCCGGAGGCCACCGAGGAGCAGATCGCACGCGTCACGTCCCGCGTCGAGGAGACCGGTGGTCGCGCCTTCGTGAGCCGCGGCGTCGTACGCACCATCATCGGGCTGGTCGGCGACATCGAGTCCTTCCACGGCCTCAACCTGCGCAGCATGCCCGGCGTCGAGGCGGTCCACCGCATCTCCGACCCCTACAAGCTCGTCAGCCGCCAGCACCACCCCGACCGCTCGACGGTGCACGTCGGCGAGCCCGGCGCGCAGGTCGCGATCGGCCCCGACACCTTCACCCTGATCGCCGGCCCCTGCGCCGTCGAGTCGGCCCAGCAGACCCTCGAGGCGGCCGAGATGGCGCGTGCCGCGGGAGCGCGGCTGCTGCGCGGCGGGGCGTTCAAGCCGCGGACCTCGCCGTACTCCTTCCAGGGCCTGGGCACCAAGGGCCTGGAGATCCTCGCCGACATCGGTCGCGCCACCGGGCTGCCCGTCGTCACCGAGGTGGTCGACGCCCGCGACGTGGCCGTCGTGGCCGAGCACGCGCACATGCTGCAGGTCGGCACCCGCAACATGGCCAACTTCGGGCTGCTCCAGGCGGTCGGCGACGCGGGCCGACCGGTGCTGCTCAAGCGCGGCATGAACTCCACGGTCGAGGAGTGGCTGATGGCCGCGGAGTACGTCGCCCAGCGCGGCAACCTCGACATCGTGCTGTGCGAGCGCGGCATCCGCACCTTCGAGCCCGCGACCCGCAACACCCTCGACATCTCCGCGGTGCCGGTCGTGCAGGCGACCAGCCACCTTCCGATCATCGTCGACCCCTCGCACGCCGGCGGCCGCCGCGACCTGGTCGTCCCCCTCTCCCGCGCCGCGATCGCGGTCGGCGCCGACGGCATCCTCGTCGACGTCCACCCCGACCCGGAGAACGCGCTGTGCGACGGCCCCCAGGCGCTGGTCGGCGCCGACCTGCGCGAGCTCGCCTCCGCCGTACGCCGCCTCACACCGGTGGTGGGCCGCCGGGCCTAGACCGCCCGCGCACCGTAGACGCGCGGACACAAGTTCGCCGGAGCTGGTCGACCTGACCCGTTCTGCCCCGGTACGCCGACCCGTTGGCCGGACTTGTGTCCGCGCGTCTGCGAGCCCGCGGGCCGTCCGGACCGTCAGCCGACGAGCCGGGAGAGCACCTTCGCGGCGCGCTCGACCTCGTCGCGGGTGACGTCGAGGTGGGTGAGCATCCGGACCCGGGTGGGGCCGACGGCACCGATGAGCACGCCCTCCTCGCGGGCGGCGGCGACCACGGCCGCGGCGTCCGGGGCCTCGACGACGACGATGTTGGTCTCGGTCAGCGCGGGGTCCTGGCCGCAGGCCTCGGCCAGCAGCCTGGCGTGCTCGTGGTCGTCGGCGAGCCGGTCGAGGTGGTGGTCGAGCGCGTGCAGGCCGGCGGCCGCGAGGACCCCGACCTGGCGCATCCCCCCGCCCATCCGCTTGCGACGCACGCGGGCCACCTCGATCGCCTCGGCCGAGCCCAGGACGAGGGAGCCGATCGGGGCGCCGAGGCCCTTGGAGAGGCAGACCGCCATGGCGTCGGCCACCGCGCCGTACTCCCGCAGCGGGGTGCCGGTGGCGACGTGGGCGTTCCAGATGCGGGCGCCGTCGACGTGCACGCCCACCCCGACCTCGTCAGCCCAGCCGCGCAGCTCCTGCAGGTCGGCCAGCGGGAGCACCGTGCCGCCGGCGAAGTTGTGGGTGTTCTCCACCGCGATCGCGGTGGTGCGCACGAAGAAGGGGCCCATGTCGGGGGCGTACATCGACCGCACCGTCGCCAGGTCCAGCTGGCCGCGCTCCTCGACCCAGGTGCGGCTGGTGATGCCGAGCAGCGCCCCGTGGGCGCCGAGCTCGGCGCGCAGGATGTGCGAGCGCGACTCGCAGAGCACCTCCTCGCCCGGCCCGACGAGGGAGGCGACGGCGAGCACGTTGGCCATCGAGCCGGTCGGGGTGAACAGCGCGGCCTCGAAGCCGAACAGGTCGGCGACCCGCTCCTGCAGGTGCTGGACCGTCGGGTCCTCGTCGTAGACGTCGTCGCCCACCTCGGCCTCGGCCATCGCGCGCCGCATGGCCGGGGTGGGGCGGGTGACGGTGTCCGAGCGGAGGTCGATCATGTGCCGAGCCTAGGAGCGGGGTCGCGGCCTCAGCCGAGCAGGTCGGGCACCACCCACTCCTCCCCCAGCACGTGGTGGGCGAGGAAGGCGAAGACCGTGGCGTACCAGAGCTTCGCGTGGTTGGGGGTGAGCACCCAGTGGTTCTCGTCGGGGAACAGCAGGAACTTGTGCGGCATCGAGCCGTCGTCGGCCTCGGCGTGCGCGGCCAGGTCGGCCCACAGCCGCAGCCCCTCCCCGATCGGCACCCGGTAGTCCTTGTCGCCGTGGACGACCAGCATCGGGGTGACGATGTCGGCGACGAACCGGTGCGGGGAGTTCGCGGCCGCCATCTCGGGCGTCATCTCGCGCGACCAGTACCACGGGGCGTCGGTCGTCGGCCCGAACTGGTCGAGGGCCCACAGGCTGGCGTGGGTGACGATCGCGTCGAAGCGGTCGGTGTGCCCGGCCACCCAGTTGGCCATGTAACCGCCGAAGGACCCGCCCATCGCGGCGGTGCGGCTCTCGTCGACGTCGTCGCGGGCGACGGCGGCGTCGGTGGCCGCCATCAGGTCGGTGTACGGCGCGCCTCCCCACGCGCCCCAGCCGCGGGCCACGAAGTCGAGCCCGTAGCCGGTCGACAGCGCCGGGTCGGGCAGCAGCACGGCGTACCCCCGGGACACGGCGAGCCAGGGGTTCCAGCGCCACGACCAGGCGTTCCACGAGCCGAGCGGCCCACCGTGGATCCACAGCAGCAGCGGGGCGGGAGCCTCGACCGACGCCCCGTGGGGCAGGCACAGCCACGACCGGACGCGGGTGCCGTCGGCGGCGGTCGTCTCGACGTCGACCAGCGTGCCCGGCAGCAGCGGCGGCTCGGCCGGGCCGCGCAGGGGGACGGAGGCCTGGTCGGGCGTGGTGGCGTCGAGGCGGACCGGCCGGGGCGGCTCGGCCCAGGAGGTGCGCAGGGCGTAGACGGTCCTGCCGTCGGGGCTCACCTGCACGTCGGAGTAGGCGAAGTCGTCGTGGGTCAGCCGGGTGAACGCACCGCTGCCCACGTCGCAGCGGAACACCGGCGAGCGGCCGTCCTCGTCGGCGTGCAGCAGCAGCGCCGAGCCGTCCGGGGTCCAGGTGAGGTCGCCCGCCGGCCAGTGGTCCCAGTCGCCGCTGAGGTCGCGCAACGCGCCGGTGGCGAGGTCGACCACGGCCAGCCGCACGTCGCCCGGGTCGTCGGGGGTGGAGCGTCGCTCGGTGGTCACGGCCAGCGTCGCCCCGTCGGGGCTGAAGGACGGCGAGCCAAGCTCGACCCCGGGGTCGTCGAGCAGCAGCCGGCGTTCCCCGGTCGCGACGTCGACCAGCGCCATCGCCGAGCGCATCCCGCCGCGTTCGCGGACCGCCCAGGTCGCGGCCACCGTGGTGCCGTCGGGGCTGAGGTCGTGGCCCCCGGAGTAGAAGCTCGTGTCGCCACGGCCGGCACCCGGGGTCAGGTCGCGCAGCTCGACCCGGTCGTCGCCCTCGGGGAGGGTGCCCACGAGGAGCCGGGGGTGGTCGGGGCCGAGGTCGTGGTCCCAGAAGCGGATCCCGGCACCCTCGTGGAGGATCGCGGAGACCTTGCCGTCCTTGCGCGCCTTGCGGGTGCGGGCCTCGGACTCCTCGTCGGTGGAGGACGGGAAGGTGGCCGAGGTCAGCACCAGGGTGCCGGCGTCGCGCGCGACCCGGACGTCGCCCACGCCTCCGGGTCGGGAGGCGACGACGCGCGCCTCACCGCCACCGGCGGGCAGCTGCCACAGCAGCGCCGTCTCCTCGTCGTCCTCCGCGGCCGGGTCGGGCCGCGACGAGGTGAAGAGCACCGAGCCGTCGGTGGCGAAGCTCGCACCGGCCTCGCCCTTGGCGCTGCGGGTCAGCCGACGCGCCGGCCGGTCACCGGCCGGATCGACCTCCCACAGCGCGCTGACCCAGCGGGCACCCGCCGGGTCGAGGGTCTGGACCGAGGTCACCAGCCGCGTGCCGTCGGGCGACACCGCGAGCCCGCCGACGCGGGGCAGGGCGACGTAGGCCGCCAGGTCGTGCAGCGGGTCGGCGGAGACGACAGCGGGGCCGTCGGGGGCGGTGGTGGGGTCCGGGTCGCTCACCCGTCACACCCTGCCACGCGCCTCCGACAGCCCTGCGGGACCTCAGGCGGCCGTGAACCCGGCGGCCCGCGGGCTCTCCGGCTCGCCCGCCGCCGCGTCCTCGAGCGCCAGCGCGAGGATGTCGGCCACGTCGGCCACCGGCCGCACGTCGAGCGCCTCCAGCACCTCGGCGGGCACGTCGTCGAGGTCGGGCTCGTTGCGCGCCGGGATGAAGACCGTCGTGGCGCCGGCCCGCTGGGCCGCGAGCAGCTTCTGCTTCACCCCACCGATCGGCAGCACGCGACCGTTGAGGGTCACCTCGCCGGTCATGGCGACGTCGTGGCGCACCGGGCGACCCGTGGCCAGCGAGGCCAGCGCGGTGACCATGGTGACGCCCGCCGACGGACCGTCCTTGGGCACCGCTCCCGCGGGCACGTGGAGGTGCAGGCTGCGGTCCAGCGCGGTGGCGTCGACGCCGTGCTCGGCGCCGTGGGCACGCAGGTAGGACAGCGCGATCTGCGCCGACTCCTTCATCACCTCGCCGAGCTGGCCGGTGAGGTGCAGCCCGCGCTCGCCGGGCATCGACGTCGCCTCGATGAAGAGCACGTCGCCGCCGGTGCCGGTCACGGCCAGCCCGGTCGCCACGCCCGGCACCGCGGTCCGCTCGGCGGTCTCCGGGGTGAACCGGGGCCGGCCGAGGTAGTCGCGCAGCGTGCTCGCGTCCACCGTCAGCGGCGCCGCCTCGCCCGAGGCCAGCCGGGTCGCGGCCTTGCGCAGCACGCGGGCCAGGGCCCGCTCGAGCTGCCGCACCCCCGCCTCACGCGTGTACGACGCGGCGACCGACCGCAACGCCTCGTCCTCGACGACGACCTCGTCCTCGCCGAGCGCGGCCCGCTCCAGCTGACGCGGCAGCAGGTGGGTGCGCGCGATCGAGACCTTGTCGTCCTCGGTGTAGCCGTCCAGGGTGACGACCTCCATCCGGTCCAGCAGCGCGTCGGGGATCGAGTCCACGACGTTGGCGGTGGCCAGGAAGACCACGTCGGACAGGTCGAGGTCGACCTCGAGGTAGTGGTCGCGGAAGGTGTGGTTCTGCGCCGGGTCGAGCACCTCGAGCAGCGCCGCCGCCGGGTCGCCCCGGTAGTCCGAGCCCACCTTGTCGATCTCGTCCAGCAGCACGACGGGGTTCATCGAGCCCGCCTCGGAGATGGCCCGCACCAGGCGGCCGGGCAGCGCCCCGACGTAGGTCCGACGGTGGCCGCGGATCTCGGCCTCGTCGCGGACGCCGCCGAGGGCGACGCGGACGAACTTCCGGCCGAGCGCGTGCGCGACGGACTCGCCCAGCGAGGTCTTGCCGACGCCGGGAGGACCGACGAGGGCCAGCACGGCGCCGGAGCCTCGGCCGCCGACGACCTGGAGGCCACGCTCGGCACGGCGTGCGCGCACGGCGAGGTACTCGGTGATGCGGTCCTTGACGTCGTCGAGGCCGTGGTGGTCGGCGTCGAGCACCGCACGGGCGGCGCCGACGTCGGTGGTGTCCTCGGTGCGCACCGACCACGGCAGCTCCAGGACGGTGTCGAGCCAGGTGCGGATCCAGCCGGCCTCGGGGGCCTGGTCGCTGGCGCGCTCGAGCTTGCCGACCTCGCGCAGCGCGGCGTCGCGCACGTCGTCGGGCAGGTCGGCGGCCTCGACCCGGGCGCGGTAGTCCTCGGTGCCGTCGGGCTCGCCCTCGCCCAGCTCCTTGCGGATCGCGGCGAGCTGCTCGCGGAGCAGGAACTCGCGCTGCCGCTTGTCCATCCCCTCGCGGACGTCCTCGCTGATCTTCTCGGTCACCTCGAGCTCGGCGAAGTGCTCGCGGGCCCAGCCCAGGACACGGGTCAGCCGCTCCTCGACGTCGGGGGTCTCGAGGAGCTCGCGCTTCTGCTCGTCGGAGAGGTACGGCGCCCAGCCGGCCAGGTCGGCGAGGTCGGAGGGGTCGGTGATCCGCTGGACGTTGTCGATGACCTGCCACGCGTTGCGGCGCTGCAGGATCGCGATCACGACCTTGCGGTAGTCCTCGGCGAGCTCGTGGGCCCGCGAGGACGGGGCGTCGGTCTCGACCGGCTCGGCCTCGACCCACAGCGCCGCACCGGGGCCGGGGACGCCGGAGCCGATCCGGGCTCGGGCGCCGGCGCGCAGCACGGCGACCGGCGCACCGCCGGGGAGGCGGCCGATCTGCTCGACGGTCGCCACGACGCCGTACGTCGGGTAGCGGTCGGCGAGCCGCGGGGCCAGCAGGAGGGTGGCCTCGCTGTCGGCGTCGGCCGCGGCGCGCGCGGCGTCGACCACCGGGCGGGTGTCGGCGTCGAGCTCGACCGGGACGACCATGCCGGGCAGCACCACGGTGTCGGGGAGGGAGAGGAGCGGGAGGGTCTGCACGTCGGTCATGGGGGTCTCCGATTCTTGAGTCTGTCCGGCTCAACCTCGGCCCGGGGTCGGCGCTTCCCGGGCGACGTCCGCCCACAGCGAACGCCCAGCACCTCCGACCCCGAGCGGGCACTTCCGCCCCGCTCCGACACGCCGACCGGGCAGCTCCGCGCACCCCGGGGGTTCCGTAACGTCCCGGCGCCGGACGCGTTGCTCCTGGGGACACCGACCTCTGGAGCTCCCATGCGCCGCCGCCTCGCCGCCCTGTCCCTCAGCATCGCCGCCGCCGTGTCGGCGGGCCTGGTCACGACCGCCCCGGCGTCGACCGCCACGACGGGCACCACCCCCACCCCGCCGTCGTACGTCGCGCTGGGTGACTCCTACAGCGCCGCCTCCGGCGTGCTCCCGGTCAGCCCGACCGCGCCGCCCCAGTGCCTGCGCTCGACCCGCAACTACCCCGCCGTGATCGCCGCCGCGACGGCCCGGCCGGTGCGCGACGTGACCTGCGGGGGCGCCGACACCACCGACTACCGGGAGTCGCAGTACCCCGGCGTCGCGCCGCAGCTCGACGCGGTCAGCAGCAGCACCGAGCTGGTCACGATGACCATCGGCGGCAACGACAGCGGCGTCTTCGTCGGCGCCATCACCACGTGCGGCACCGCCGGGGCGAGCACCGCCGGCCGGGGCAGCCCGTGCCGGGACCGCTACGGCAGCTCCTTCGAGGACACCATCCGCACCACGACGTACCCCGCGCTGGTCCGGGCGCTGCAGGACGTCCGCGCCAAGGCGCCCGACGCCCGCGTCGCGATCCTGGGCTACCCGTGGATCGTGCCGAGCAGCGGCCGCTGCTTCCCGCAGCTGCCCATCGCCGACGGCGACGTGCCCTACCTGCGCAGCCTGCAGGCCACGCTCAACGACGCCGTCGCGCGCGCCGCGGCGGCGACCGGAGCGACGTACGTCGCCCTCGACGGCGTCTCCGAGGGCCACGACGCCTGCAAGCCGATCGGCACCCGCTGGGTGGAGCCGGTCGTGGGCACCACCAACCCCGTGATCGTGCACCCCAACGCCCTGGGCGAGCGTCGGATGGCCGAGCAGACCCTCGCGGTCCTCGGCCTCGGCTGAGCAGGACTGCCCGCTCGACCCTCCTGGGCGTGCACGGACTGCCCGCTCGACGGTCCTGGGCGTGCACGGACTGCCCGCTCGGCGGTCAGACGTTGCCGATGACCCCGGTGAGGGTGATGCGCAGCGCCACCCGGGTGGGGTTCTCACGGGGCTGGCGGTAGCGCTCGGCGTAGCGGCGGCAGGCCTCGGCGACGGAGTCGGGGTCGTCGAGGACCTCGGCGGTGCCCTCGATCGTCGACCAGCGCCGACCGTCGACCTGGCACACCGCGACCCGGGGGTCGAGGCCGGCGCGGAGGTTGGCGACCTTCTGGGAGCCGCCCGAGGTGATGGCCCAGGCGAAGCCGCCGGTGCCCTCGGTGTCGGGGTCGACGGCGACGCCCATCGGGACGACGTGCGGGGAGCCGTCGCGCCGCAGCGTGGTCACGGTGCACAGGTGGCGCTCGCGCCAGAACTCGAGGTGGTCGCCCACCAGGGCGTGGGTGCGGGGCACGGGCCCACCCTGGCACAGCGGTTGTGGAGAACCGCCCCGCGGCCGGCGACGAGCCGCGACCATGGGCGCACGACCGGCTCGTTCCTCGGGGGGACCATGACCACGACCGCACCGACCCCACCCACCACCGGCTCCGCCGTGGGGCCCAGGGCGGCGGGCCTGCGGGACCCGGCGCTGGACCTGCTGGCCCTGCTGCTCGTGGCGGGCGGCACCGGCTGGGACCTGCTCTCGCTCTCCGAGGTCGGTCCCGCCACGCTGGTCGCCGGCGCCCTGGTGCTGGCCGCCGTGGGGTCGGTGCACGTGGCGACGGTGCTGACGCCCACGCCGCGGGGGGACGTGCTGCTCGTCGTACGCCTGCTGCTCGTGCTGGCAGCGGCGGCGGTCCTGCTCCCGGCCGTGCGGTCGCAGCCCGAGCTCACCGACGTCCAGGTGCCCTACCGCCCGGCCGCCGCCACCCTCGGCCTGCTGCTGGCCGCGGCCGTCGTGGCGTTGCTGCCCCGCCGGCCCGACGCGTCACCCGCGGCCGTCCGGTGGCGCCGGTACGCCGCGACGGCGCTCGTCGCCCTCGCCGTGCTCGACCCGGCGGCGGAGGTGGCGCGCGACGTCTGGCTGGCGTCGACCACGCTGCCGGCGGGGCTCGGGCTGCGACCGACGTCGGTCTACCTGCTCGGCGCCCTGACCGTCCCGGCACTCGCCGTCGGCCTGCTGCTGCTGCGGCGCCCCGGGGCGGGCGCGGTGCTCGGCTGCGCCTCGCTCACCGGGCTGGTCGCGCTCCTGCTGCTCGGCAGCGTGACCGCCGGCAGCGCCTACCCGCAGGTGGCCAGCCCGCTGGCCTGGGTCGTCGCGACCTCGGTGCTGCTGCTCGCGGGCGGGGTCGCCGTGGGCACCGACCCGCAGCCACCGCCGCAGGGCAGGTGCGCCGACCCGGCGCTCACCGCCGGGCTGGTGCTCGTCGCCGCTCCCGCCCTGGGCCTGCTGCTCGAGCTGCTGGCCCTGACCGGACGCTGGCTGACCCTCGACCGTGACCACGGCGAGCAGCTGCGCCCCGACGTGCTGGTGCTGGGCGGGCTGCTGGTGCGGCTGCTGGTCGCCGCCGGCGTGCTCGCGCTGCTGCACCACGGCGGCCGCAGCACCCGGGTCGCCGCCGGCGCGGTCGCGGGCGTCGTCGCCCTGCTGACGCTGCTGGGCATCATGGTGGGCCACGTCGTCGCGGGCGTGACCTTCACGCCGTGGGGCCTGATCGCCGTGATGGCCCCGCCGACGGCGGTGGCGGTGCTGGCGCTCAGGCCTTCCGCAGCATCTCCGCGACCAGGAACGACAGCTCCAGGCTCTGCACCCGGTTGAGGCGGGGGTCGCAGACCGACTCGTAGCGCCCGGCCAGGTCGGCCTCGCTGAGCTCCTCGCCGCCGCCGACACACTCGGTGACGTCGTCACCGGTGAGCTCGACGTGGAGGCCGCCGGGCCAGGTGCCGACGGCGCGGTGGACGTCGAAGAAGCCCTGGACCTCCTCGATGACGTCGTCGAAGCGACGCGTCTTGTAGCCCGAGGACGCCTCGAAGGTGTTGCCGTGCATCGGGTCGCAGACCCACGCGGCCTCGACCCCGGCGGCGTGGACCTTCTCCAGCAGCGGCGGCAGGTGGTCGCGGATCTTGCCCGCGCCCATCCGGGTGATGAAGGTCAGCCGGCCCGGCTCGTTGGTCGGGTTGAGCTTGGCGGCGAGCGCGATGGCGTCGTCGGAGGTCGTGGTCGGGCCGAGCTTGACGCCGATCGGGTTGGCGATGCGGCTCATCAGCTCCACGTGGGCGCCGTCGAGCTGGCGGGTGCGCTCACCGATCCACACGAAGTGGCTGGAGACGTCGTAGGGCAGCTGGGTGCGGCTGTCGGTGCGGGTCAGCGCGTGCTCGTACTCCAGCACCAGCGCCTCGTGGCTGGAGTGGAAGTCGACGCGACGCAGCTCGTCGACGTCGACGCCGATGGCCTCCATGAACGACATCGCCTTGTCGATCTCGGCGGCCAGCTGCTCGTAGCGACGGCCCACCTCCGAGCCGAGCACGAAGTCGGTGTTCCAGGTGTGCACCTGGCGCAGGTCGGCGTAGCCGCCGGTCACGAAGGCACGCACCAGGTTGAGGGTCGCGGCCGAGGCGTTGTAGACGTCCACGAGCCGGCTCGGGTCGGGCACGCGGGACTCGGGGGTGAAGTCGAAGCCGTTGACGGCGTCGCCGCGGTAGGCCGGCAGCGTCACGTCGCCGCGGGTCTCCCAGTCCGAGGAGCGCGGCTTGGCGTACTGGCCGGCCAGCCGCCCCAGCTTGACCACCGGGACCGAGGCGGCGTACGTCAGCACGACGGCCATCTGGAGCAGCACCCGCAGCTTGTTGCGGGTGTTGTCGGCGGTGACCCCGGCGAAGGTCTCGGCGCAGTCGCCGCCCTGGAGCAAGAACGCCTCGCCGCGCGCGACTGCGGCGAGCTTGGCCTTCAGCTCGTCGCACTCACCGGCGAAGACCAGCGGCGGCATCTGGCGCAGCCGGGTGACGGCGGCGTCGACCGCGGCGCGGTCGGGGTAGCTCGGCTGCTGGGCGGGGGCGAGGGCGTGCAGCTCGGCCAGGGACGGGACAGACGGGACGGACACCGCTCCAGGGTACGGCGCTCCGGACGCCGCACCGAAACGCGACCCCGAGGTGGACTCCCCGCCCCCGTGGGGCCGGACCGCCTCACTCCCCCAGGTGCTCGACGTCGCGGAAGCGGCCGCCCTCGGGCTTGTGCACGACCATGGTCACGAGCCAGAGCCCGACGCCGATCAGCATCAGCACCCCGGCGATCTGGTAGACCAGCGCACCCCGGTCGACCCACGGGCCGACCAGGAAGGCGCACAGCACGGCCGCCACGGCCGGGGTGAGCCCCGGCGAGCGGAAGCCCCCGTCGTGCGACCTGTCGCGACGCAGCACCAGGCAGGCGACGTTGACGATGAGGAAGACCACGAGCAGCAGCAGCGAGGTCACGCTGGCGAGGTTGAGGACGACCTCGTCCTCGGCGCGGCTGGAGACGTAGACGATCAGGGCCAGCGCGAGCAGCGTGGAGAAGGCGATCCCGACGTAGGGGGCCTTCGACCGGGGCGAGACCTTGCCCAGCACCCGCGGCAGCACGTCCTGGTTGGCCAGGCCGTAGAGCAGCCGGCTCGCCATCAGCATGTTGATCAGCGCCGTGTTGGCCACGGCGAACACCGCGAGGAAGGGGAACACCCGGTCGATCGGGAAGTCGGGGGCACCCACGCGGACGACCTCGAGCAGGGCCCGGCCCTCGCTCGCGTCGGCGATCTGCTCGGAGGTCAGCACCGAGACGACCGAGACCGCCACGAGCATGTAGATCACGACCGCGATCCCCAGGCCGGTGAGCAGCGCGCGGGGGAAGATCCGGGCCGGGTCCTTGGTCTCCTCGACCATGTTGACCGAGTCCTCGAAGCCGACCATGGCGAAGAACGCGATCGAGGTGGCCGCGGTGACCGCGAGGAAGAGGCCCTTGTCGCCGGAGTCCTCGAAGGTCACGACGCGGCCGAAGTCGACGTTGCCCTGGGACATCGCGAAGAAGCCGACGCCGATGACGATCGCCAGGGCGGTCACCTCGACGAGCGTCAGCACCACGTTGAACTTCACCGACTCCCCGACCCCACGCAGGTTGATCAGCGCCAGGAGCAGCATGAAGGCCATGGCGATGGCGGTGACCACGCCCGTGCTGGGCTCGGAGTCCAGCCACCCGTTGGCCACGAAGCCGCCGGTGAGGTTCTGCGCCAGGACGTTGGAGGAGGTGGCGGCACTGGTGATGCCGGAGCAGATCACCCCGAACGCCACCAGGAACGTCACGAAGTGGATGCCGAACGCCTTGTGGGTGTACAGCGCGGCCCCCGCCGCCCGGGGGTACTTGCAGACCAGCTCGAGGTAGGACAGCGCGGTCAGCGACGCCACCACGAAGGCCACCAGGAACGGCAGCCACACGATGCCGCCGACGATCCCGCTGAGCTGGCCGGTGACGGCGTAGACGCCCGCGCCGAGGATGTCGCCGACGATGAAGAGCAGCAGCAGACCGGGCCCCATCACCCGCTTGAGGTCCGGCTGGTCCTGCGTGGTCTGTTCGGACGTGGTGCTGGACATGACGAACCTCCGACGTGAGCGGTTCCGGCCATCGTGGACCACGACACGCGGTCTGACCAGCCATTCGGCGTACGACGCGCCAAGGTCACGCGACCGTCACACGCCCGTGACGCGACCCGGCCGCCCGACGGCCCGTCGGGCGGGGAGCTCAGCCGAAGAAGACCTCGGCCTCGGCGTACTCCGCGGGGTCGACGAGCTTGAGCTCGCCGGTGCCCTCGATCAGCGGCACCCGCTCGATGTGGGTGCCGCGCAGCGCCATCATGGTGCCGAAGTCGCCGTCGTGGACCGCGTCGATGGCGTGCAGCCCGAAGCGGGTCGCCAGCCACCGGTCGAACGCCGTGGGCGTGCCGCCACGCTGGACGTGGCCGAGCACGACCGCGCGCGCCTCCTTGCCGGTGCGGTGCTCGATCTCGCTGGCCAACCGGTCACCGATGCCGCCGAGGCGGACGTGCCCGAAGGCGTCCTTCTCCCCCGACACCAGGCTCATCTCGCCGCCCTCGACCGGCACGGCGCCCTCGGAGACGACCAGGATCGGCGCGAAGTGGTCCTCGAACCGGCGCTCGACCAGCGCGCAGACCTGCTCGATGTCGAACGGCTTCTCGGGGATCAGCACCACGTTGGCGCCGCCCGCGAGACCGGCGTGCAGCGCAATCCAGCCGGCGTGGCGACCCATCACCTCGACCACGAGCACGCGGTGGTGCGACTCGGCGGTGGTGTGCAGCCGGTCGATGGCCTCCATCGCGATGTTGACCGCGGTGTCGAACCCGAAGGTGAAGTCGGTGGCGTT
Source organism: Marmoricola sp. Leaf446 (assembly GCF_001424755.1). Taxonomy (GTDB): domain Bacteria; phylum Actinomycetota; class Actinomycetes; order Propionibacteriales; family Nocardioidaceae; genus Marmoricola. The sequence goes on along the minus strand of NZ_LMRF01000004.1, from coordinate 176,927 downwards.
GAGGTCGTTGTCGATCGTCTTGGGCACGCCGACCACGTTGACGCCGAGGTCGTGCAGCTTGGTCGCCACGCCGAGGGTGTCCTCGCCGCCGATGGCGACGAGCGCGTCGACCCCGAGCTCGGCGAGGTTGGCCTTGATGCGCTCCACGCCGTCGTCGACCTTGAACGGGTTGGTGCGCGAGGAGCCCAGGATGGTGCCACCCCGGGGCAGGATGCCGCGCACCTGCGGGATGCCCAGCTCGGTGGTCACGCCCTCGAGCGGGCCCTTCCAGCCGTCGCGGAAGCCGACGAAGTCGTAGCCGTACTCCGAGACGCCCTTGCGGACGACCGCCCGGATCACGGCGTTGAGGCCGGGGCAGTCCCCGCCTCCGGTCAGGACTCCGACGCGCATCTGCTCTCCTCGTGGCTGGTGGGTCGACCGCGTTGGATCGTTCCACACCTGGGGACGGAAACCCAGGGCACCGGGCGCCGCGTCGCCCGCCGGCTCACCGGTGGGCGTCGGCCGCGGCCTGCACCCGGGCCACGTGGGCCTGCCACCAGCCGTCGTCGCCGAGCTCGTCCCGGTCGGCGCCGCCCCGGCCGTCGACCGACTCGCGCAGCACGTCGGCGTGGCCGGCGTGCTGCGCCGTCTCCTCCAGCAGGTGCACCAGCACCCACCCGACCGTCGTGCGGCGGCGCTCCTCAGGCCACCACGGCACGGTCGCGGGCGCCTCCAGCCCGAGCGCGCGCACGCTCGCGTCGCCGTGGGCCGAGGTGCGCCCGTAGAGACCGAGCAGGCCCGCGCGCGACTCCTCGGCCGTGGCCCACATGTCGGCGGCCTCGGCGTAGCCCTCGTCGGTGTCCCAGGGCAGCACCTCGGGGAACGGACGCCCCACGCACCCGCCGAGGTAGCCCGCCTCGACGGTCGCGACGTGCTTGACCAGGCCGAGCAGGCTGGTGCCGGTCGGCGTCAGCGGGCGGCGCACGTCGTGGTCGGAGAGCCCCTCGAGCGCCCCGAGCAGGTTGGTGCGGGCGCGGTGCAGGTAGCCCAGCAGCAGCTCGGCGTGGTCGGGGTGGGCGGGGTCCAGGGTGCGGTCGGCCATGTCCCGCACGCTAGGCGCGGCCGCCGACAGCCGCCAGGACCGCCAGCCTCGTGGGCTCAGGCCGGGCCGAGGTCGTCCAGCGCGGCGCGGGCCCGCTCCTGCTCGCGCACGGCCTCGTCGAGCACGGCCCGGGCGTCGTCGAGCGCGTCCTGCGCCTCCTCGTGCTCCTCGTCGCAGCGGTCGACCTGGTCCTCGAGCTCCGCGAGCCGGCGGCGCAGCTCCTCGGCCTCGCCCTGCAGCTGCAGCCGGCGCGCGTCGAGGCGGGAGACGGACGTCGCGACCTCCTCGTGCTCGGCACGGGCCGCGTCCAGCTCCTCGGTCGCCTGCTCCAGCGCCTCCTCCGCCTCGCGGCGCGCCCGCCCGTCGTCGGGCACGAGGGTGAGGGTGGGGGGCGTGGGCTCACCGTCCTCGCCCGGCGCGCGCGGCGTGGCCCGCATCCCGAGCGCCTCGGGGACCGCGACGACCGCGGCCACGTCGAGGTCCGAGACGCCCGTGGAGGTGAACGAACGGACCAGCCGGCCCGTCAGCACGACCTCGGCGGCCACCGGGTCCAGCATCGCGGCGGTCAGCACGTCCTCGACCTGCTCGACCACCGCCTCGGAGAGGCGCGTCCCCTCGTCGCGGGCGCGGCTGCGGGCCGTGGTGGCCAGCGCCGCGGTGAGCTGGCGGCGCTGCCGGGTGAGCGCGCGCAGCTCGTCACCGTCCAGAGCCTCCGCGGCGCTGCGCAGGGAGGCCGCGACGGCAAGCACCTGGTCGATCTGCTCCGCCTCCACCCGCACCAGCAGGTTGACCGCCCAGGCCGCCACCGACGGCTTGCGCAGCCGACCCACGTCCCGGGCCAGGCCCGGGTCGCCGTCCTGCTTGGCCGCGCGCACCGCGGCGTCGCGCTGCGGCACGAACTGCTCGACCGGCCCGGCGTAGAGGTCGTCGGCGACGGCGGCGAGAGCCGCGGTCGTGGCTGCCTCGGGCTCGTCGGTGCGTGCCATGGGCAGCACGCTAGCCCGCGGCCACCCCGGCCGCCGGAGCGTCGGGCTCCTCCAGCCGCACCACGACCACGCCGGCGAGGATGAGCAGCCCGCCGGCGAGCTGCACCAGGCCGGGCAGCTGGCCGAGCAGCAGCCACGCGAAGAGCACCGCGAAGAGCACCTCGGACAGGCCCACGAAGGACGCGACCTTGGCCCCCAGCAGACGGGCGGCCACGATCCCGGTGACGTACGCCGTGGCGGCGGCGACGGCTCCCAGCTCGAGGACCGGGACCCACCAGGGCAGCACCGCCCCGGCCAGCTCGACGTCGTCGGTGCGGAAGGTCATCGGCAGCACGCCCAGCAGGCCGAGCACGCCGAAGCCCACCGAGGCGACCACCAGGCCCGAGCCGGCCAGGGCCAGCGGCGGCAGCGCGTCGTCGTGGGAGACCCCCGACATCACGAAGTACGACGCCAGTCCGAGCGCCGCGAGCAGGCCCCAGGCGACACCGATCCCGCTGATCTGGACCTCGCCGCCCCGCAGCAGCGAGGGCAGGTCGAGCACCAGGGTCAGGCCGCCGACGGCCAGCACGACGCCGGCCAGGGTCGGCAGCGCGGGCCAGCGTCGGCGGACGAGGGCCTGCCAGGCGACGACCAGGACGAGACCGAGGTACTCCAGCAGCAGCGCGACGCCGACCGAGAGCGTGTCCACGGCGTAGAAGAAGGCCAGCTGCGGCAGCGCGACGGCCATCGCGCCGTACACCAGGACCTGCCGCCAGGACCCGCGCAGCAGGTGCCAGCGGCCCGACAGCGCCCGCACGGTGGGCACCAGGAGCAGCAGCGCGGCCCCGGCGATGCGCAGGAAGACCGTCGACCCGGGGGTCCAGCCGGTCTCGAGCAGCGACTTGGCGAACGGGCCCGACGTGCCGAAGGTGGCGGCCGAGACCAGCGCCACCAGCAGTCCGCCGCCGGCCAGGCCACGGCCGCGCCCCACCGGTCGGGCGGCCTCGCTCGCGTGGGGCAGGGTCTCGGGGAGCGCCACGGGGTGCCTCTCGCGTCGTCAGGAGTCAAAGTGTCGGACACCAGTTACTCTAGGAAGACGAGACGTCAGGAGTCAACATGACTTTCGCCCATGACACCCAGATGGCGCTGGCCGCGGCGGCCGCGCTGGTCAACACCGACCCCGAGGGCGGGTCGGGCGAGGACACCCTGCAGACCCGCGACGACCTCGCGCGCTTCCTCGACGACCAGGGCTGGTACGGCGTACGGCTGGGCGACGCCGGTGAGCTCGACGCCGTCCGGGCGCTGCGGCCCTCGCTGCGCCGGCTCTGGCACCTCGACGAGCAGTCCCTGGTCGCCCGGATCAACGAGATCCTCGTCGAGGCCCGCGCGCTGCCCCAGCTGGTCGACCACGACGGGCTCGGCTGGCACGTCCACGCCGTCCCGCAGCACGCCCCGCTCGACCAGCGGATGGCCGTCGAGGCGGCGATGGCGATGATCGACGTGGTCCGCTCGGGCGAGCTGGACCGCCTCAAGACCTGTGCGGCCGACGACTGTGAGGACGTCGTGGTGGACCTGTCCCGCAACCGGTCGCGCCGCTTCTGCGAGGGCGGCTGCGGCAACCGGGAGAACGTCCGGGCCTACCGCGACCGCCAGCGCTCGGACCCCTAGCCGGGATCAGTCCTGGGTCTGGCGCTCCGCGCTGGTCGGGCGTCCCGCCCGGTGCCGCACGACGTCGCGCGCGAACTCCCACCCGGAGGTGAGGGTGAGCACCACGGCGACCAGCAGCGCCACGGCCGAGAGCCACCACAGCGCGTCGCCGACCGTGGCCAGGCCGCCCTCGAGCAGGCCGAACGGCGCCACGAAGCCACCCAGCGCCACCACCTGCATCGTGGTCTTGACCTTGCCGCTCTGCTTGGCCGGCATCACGACCTCGCGGGCCACCGAGAGCCGCGCCGCGGTCACCCCCCACTCGCGCACCAGCACCACGACCGTGATGGTCCACCACAGCCAGGCCGGCATGAAGTCGGCGATGATCGCCAGGCCGATGAAGGCCATGCCGGTCATCGCCTTGTCGGCGATCGGGTCCGCGATCTTGCCGAAGTCGGTGACCAGGTCGTGCTTGCGGGCGAGGTCGCCGTCGATCTTGTCGGTCAGCATGGCCACCGCGAACAGGGCCCAGGCGACCCAGCGCCAGGTGAGGTCCTGACCGCCGTCGTGCAGCAGCGCCCAGCCGAAGAACGGCACCATCACGATGCGCAGTGTGGTCAACGCGTTGGGGACGTTCCAGTTGCTCACGGTGCGTCCGCTGTCGGTCATCGACCCGCCTCCCCCGCCGCTCGGCCCGCGACCTCCGCCACGAGGTCGACGCCGTCGGTGGCGACGACGCGTGCCCGGATCACGTCACCGACCACGATCCCGGCGAGGTCGCCGCTCAGCAGGGTGCTGCCGTCGACCTCGGGGCCCTGGTGCGCGGCACGGCCCTCGACCTCCTCGTCGTCGACCGACTCCACCAGCACCAGCACGTCCTCGCCGACGCGCTCCTCGGCGCGCTGCGCAGTGAGCTCCTCGGCCAGCGCGGTCAGGTGCTCGACGCGCTCGGCGATCACGTCCTCGTCGAGCTTGTCGGTGAAGCCCTCGGCCTCGGTGCCGTCCTCGTCGGAGTAGCCGAAGACGCCGATGGCGTCCAGGCGCGCCCGGGACAGGAAGTCGCAGAGAACCTCGAAGTCGTGCTCGGTCTCGCCCGGGAAGCCCACGATGAAGTTGGAGCGGGCCCCGGCCTGCGGGGCCAGCGCGCGCGCCTGTTCGAGCAGCCCCAGGAAGGACCCGCTGTCGCCGAAGCGACGCATCCGTCGCAGCACCGGGTTGGACGCGTGCTGGAAGGACAGGTCGTAGTAGGCCGCGACGCCCGGGGTGCCGGCGATCGCCTGCACCAGACCGGGCCGGGTCTCGGCGGGCTGCAGGTAGGAGACCCGCACCCGCTCGACGCCCTCGACCGCGGCCAGCTCGGGCAGGATCGTCTCGAGCAGCCGGAGGTCGCCGAGGTCCTTGCCGTACGACGTGGAGTTCTCGCTCACCAGGAACAGCTCGCGCGCCCCCTGCTCGGCCAGCCACCGCGCCTCGGCGAGCACGTCGGAGGGCCGGCGCGAGACGAACGAGCCGCGGAAGGCCGGGATCGCGCAGAAGGTGCACCGTCGGTCGCAGCCCGAGGCCAGCTTGAGCGGAGCCATCGGACCGCTGTCGAGGCGCCGCCGCTCGCCGTGGCCGGGCTGGTAGGCCGGCGCGTCGGCGCGCTCGGCCGGCGAGATCGGCAGCAGCTTGCGGCGGTCCGACGGCGTGTGCGGGTGCTGCTGCTCCCCGGCGAGGATGCCGCGCAGCCGGGAGGCGATGTCGGGGTAGTCGTCGAAGCCCAGCACCGCGTCGGCCTCGGGCAGCGAGGTGGCGAGGTCGGCGCCGTAGCGCTCGGCGAGGCACCCCACGGCCACGACCGCCTGCGTGGCCCCGCCGCCCTTGAGGTCGGCCGCGGCCAGGAGGGTGTCGACGGAGTCCTTCTTGGCCGCCTCGACGAAGCCGCAGGTGTTGACCACCACCGTCTCGGCCTGCTCGGGGTCCTCGACGAGCACGAAACCGCCGGCCTCGAGCCGTCCGGCGAGCTCCTCGGAGTCGACCTCGTTGCGGGCGCACCCCAGCGTCACCATCGCGACGGTCGTGGGGGCGGCGTGGCGGACGGTGGGCGCGGAGGCGGTGTCAGAGGTAGTCATGGGCCTCGTCGAGTATGACGGACGATCGCGCCCCGGCCACACACGCCGTCCCCCCGACGCGACCGTGGCCGCCCACCCCGGACGGGGAGGACGGCCATCGGGCGACGAGGTCGCGGGCTCAGCCGAACTGGCGGTTGTCGGGCTGCTCGCCCTCGCCGACGGTGCCGCGCTTCTTGCCCAGGTAGGTCACCGTCACCGCGGCGCCGTTGCTGGAGGTGACGTCGAAGGGCGCCAGGCCGATGACCTGCTGCTGCGCCCCGTCGGCCAGCCGCGAGGCCAGCAGGATCTTGCCGTCGCGGTCGCGCACCACCACCTGGGGCGAGGCGCCCCGGGCGGTCAGCGACAGCGCGGCCAGGGTCGACTGGGGCGCCGCCTCGGTGTCCTCGCCGCTGGCCAGCCCGGCCACGTCGACGACGTCGGGGGCGGGGCTCACCAGCTCCTGCGGCGTGTCGTTGAACACCCGCGCCACGCCCCAGATCCCGACCAGCGCCAGCACGCTGGCGGCCAGCAGGCTCCAGCGCGGGCCCGAGGAGGCGGTCCGCACGCCGCCACCGATGCCGGTGGCGAGCTCGGCCTCGAAGACCTGGCGCGCCTCGATCTCGGCGGTGGCGTAGTGGTGGTCGTAGAGCCCCACCAGCTCGGCCGGGTCGAGACCGAAGACGCGGGCGAGGGTGCGCAGGTGGCCGCGGGCGTAGAAGTCCCCGCCGCACGCCTCGAAGTCGTCGACCTCGATGCACTCCAGCACGTGCGGCCGGATCCGGGTGCGCTCGCTCAGCGTGTCGATGCTGAGCCGGGCGCGGTGGCGGGCCGCGGCGACGAGCGGGCCGATGACCGGCTCGGCCACGGGGTGCGGCTGGTCCTCGCCCCACCCGGCGGCGCCCTCACGGCTCGGGGCGTCGTCGATGCGGGCCACCAGGACGGGCCCGTCGGGCGAGCGTTGGGCCGGCACGGTGGGCGGGTCGGGCAGCCGGCGTACGGACTCGCGACGCACCTCGGCGCGCGTGGCCGCGCGGGGCACGCGGGTGGGGTCGACCGGCTCGTACGCCGCCACGCCCTCCTCGACCTCGGGCTCGACCTCGGCCGCCGGCTGCTCGACCGCGGCCGCGGGCTCCTCGACGACAGCAGCAGGCTCCCGCCCGGACACCTCCGCGGGCTCCTCGGCGGGCACCTCGGGCTCCTGCTCGGCGGCGGCGGCGGCGCGTGCCTCCCGCACCGGCCGGGTCAGCACCAGCACGGGCACCTGGCCCTGGCCGAGCGAGTCGAGGTCGGCGACCAGGTCACCTGTGAGGCCGTCGTAGTCGATGCGGGTGGTCGGGCCCAGCGGCACCGACAGCGCACGGAGGGCGACCGGCTCGACGGCGGCGTCGTCGGTGTCGGTGGGCGAGAACGGGTCGGCGGGACGCACCCGGGGGTGGACCACCAGCCGGCCGTCGGAGAGCCAGCGACCGCCCGAGCGCACCTCGACGCGGTCGACCGCCTCCCACTGCACGCCGTGCCAGGTGACGCCGCGACGCACGCGGACACCGAGCTCGTCGGCGACCAGCAGCGGCGAGCGCGCGTCGCGCACCACCAGGAGCTGGAGCAGGCCGACCGCGGCCGGCACCAGGCACCAGACCCAGTCGAGCGGGTCGGCCGTGCCCAGGGCCCGGGCGAACCACGCCACGGTGAGGACGCCGGACAGCAGCGCGACCACCGCGGCGATCCGGGCGTCCTGGCGGACCGACACCCCGATGGGTGTGATGGTCGTCGGTGCGTTCACTGCTCCCCCTGGATGGCGACGATGACCTCGTCGAGGTCGTCGGGCTTGATCAGCACGTCACGGGCCTTGGAGCCCTCGCTGGGACCCACGACCCCGCGGCTCTCCAGGATGTCCATCAGCCGGCCCGCCTTGGCGAAGCCGACCCGCAGCTTGCGCTGGAGCATCGAGGTGGAGCCGAACTGCGTGGACACGACGAGCTCGATGGCCTGCACCACGAGCTCCATGTCGTCGCCGATGTCGTCGTCGAGCTCGCGCTTGGAGGCGGCCGGCGCGGTGACGTCCTCGCGGTAGGCCGGCTCGAGCTGCTGCTTGCAGGACGCGACCACCTGGGCGATCTCGGCCTCGGTGACCCACGAGCCCTGCACCCGGACCGGCTTGGAGGCGCCCATCGGCAGGAAGAGGCCGTCGCCCTGGCCGACCAGCTTCTCCGCGCCCGGCTGGTCGAGGATGACCCGGCTGTCGGCCAGCGAGCTGGTCGCGAAGGCCAGCCGCGAGGGCACGTTGGCCTTGATCAGGCCGGTGACCACGTCGACCGAGGGCCGCTGGGTGGCGAGCACCAGGTGGATGCCCGCGGCACGGGCGAGCTGGGTGATGCGCACGATCGCGTCCTCGACGTCGCGCGGGGCGACCATCATCAGGTCGGCGAGCTCGTCGACGATCACGCACAGGTAGGGGTACGGCGCGAGCACCCGCTCGCTGCCGGGCGGCACCTGCACCTTGCCGGCGCGGACCGCCTTGTTGAAGTCGTCGACGTGCCGGAAGCCGAAGTTGGCGAGGTCGTCGTAGCGCAGGTCCATCTCGCGCACCACCCACTGCAGGGCCTCGGCGGCCTTCTTGGGGTTGGTGATGATCGGGGTGATCAGGTGCGGGATGCCCTCGTAGGCGTTGAGCTCGACCCGCTTGGGGTCGACCATGATCATGCGGACCTCGTCGGGCGTGGAGCGCATCAGCAGCGAGGTGATCATCGAGTTGATGAACGACGACTTGCCCGAGCCGGTCGCGCCGGCCACCAGCAGGTGGGGCATCTTGGCCAGGTTGGCGACCACGAAGCCGCCCTCGACGTCCTTGCCGAGGCCGCAGACCATCGGGTGGTGGTCGTTGCGGGCGATCTGGCTGCGCAGGACGTCGCCGAGGGAGACGACCTCCTTGTCGCTGTTGGGGATCTCGATGCCGACGGCGGACTTGCCCGGGATCGGGCTGAGGATCCGGACGTCGGCCGAGGCCACGGCGTAGGAGATGTTCTTGGCGATGCCGGTGATCTTCTCGACCTTGACGGCCGGGCCGAGCTCGACGATGTAGCGCGTCACCGTCGGGCCACGGGTGTAGCCCGTGACCTGCGCGTCGATGTCGAACTCCTCCATCACCTGGGTCAGCCGGTCGACGACGGCGTCGGAGGCCTTCGAGCGGGCCTTGTGCACCGAGCCGGGCTTGAGCACCTCGCTGTCGGGCAGCGAGTAGGTGACGTCGCCGGAGAGCGCGAGCTGCTCGACCCGCGCGGGCAGCGGGGTGTGCGGCGGCGGCTCGAGCGCCTCCCTGGCCGAGACGGCCTCAGCGGGGTCGGCGGGGTCGGCCGCAGCGGACGTCCCGCGCTCGGACGCGTCGGCCCCGTCGGCACCGTCGGTGAGGTCGAGGTCGATCTCGGGGTCCCTGTCGGGACGACGGCGGCCGCGGCGCTTGACCTCGCGCTCCTCCAGCACCGGGGAGTCGTACGCCGGGTCGCCCATCTCGGGGTCGATCTCGTCGTCGACCCGGCCGCGGCGACCGCGTGGGGCGCCCTCGGCCCGGTCGTCGTCGAGCTGGTCGGGGTGGGTGCCCATGATCCGCTCGCCGAGCTCCCGGAACCGCGCCGGGATCTGGTAGACGGGCGTCGCGGTGACCACGAGCAGCCCGAACAGCGCCACCAGGGTCAGCAGCGGCACCACGACGTAGACCGACTGCAGCAGGTCGAGCAGCAGCTTGGAGACCACGAAGCCGATGGCGCCGCCGGCCTGCTGCAGCGGACGGGTGTCGCCGAGCTCGGGGGCCGGGGACCCGTTGGCGATGTGGACGATGCCGAGCACGCCGAACAGCAGCGCGCCCCAGCCGATCACCTGCCGGCCGGCGGGTCCGTTGCGCTCGGGGTCGCGCAGGTTGCGCCAGGCGACCACGGCGAGCAGGAGCGGCACGAACCACGCGAGCAGGCCCACGGAGCCGGCGACCACCGCGCGGGTGAAGTCGCCGATGCCGCCGGGGAGCTGCCACCACACGGCGGCGGCGACGACCAGGGCGGTGCCGAGCAGGAAGAGCCCGGCGCCGTCACGGCGGTGCTCGGGCTCCAGCTCACCGGCGGAGTGACCCAGGCTGCGCACGGCCCCGCCGACGGCGTGGGCCAGGCCCAGCCAGGCGGTGACGAGGACGCGGGCGAGGGCCAGGAAGACGCGGGCGACCGGACCGGTGCCGTTGCGCACCGCCCGCGGGGCCGGGCGGGACGCCCCGCCACGGCCCTTGGCCGGCCCCTTGCCACGGGCAGGGGCCTTGCGGGTGCTGCTTCCCGACGACCGGGTGCGCGTGCCCGCCCCCTTGCTGCCGGTCTTGCGGGCAGAGGAGGTGGAGCTGCGCGACCCCGGCGGGGAAGACGTACGGGTCGCCATGGTCGCGAATGTACCGGCGCACCACTCCCGTCCCGCGCGTCACACGCCGGACGGTCAGGAGGCCTGCGACCGCGCCGTGGTCCCGGGGTGTGCCAGGGCGTCGGGGCCGAGCAGCCCCACGGTCCGGTCGGGCCCGCCGGCGCCCCGGACGGGGTCGGGGGTGCCGCCCTCGTGCTGCCCCTCCTGCTGCTCGTCGGGGTCCCGCACCGGGAGGCGCAGCCGGAAGCTGCTGCCGTGCCCGAGCTCGGAGGAGACCAGGATCTCGCCGCCGTGCATCTGCGCGATGCGGCGCGAGATCGCCAGTCCCAGGCCGGTGCCGGGGATCGACAGCGCCTCGGGGTTGGACGAGCGGTGGAAGGCCGAGAACAGCTGCACCTGGTCGGCGGCCGAGATGCCGAGCCCGGTGTCGACCACCTCGACGAAGGCCAGCGGCCCGTCCTGGCCGACCGAGACCTCGACCGAGCCCCCGGGCAGGGTGTACTTCACGGCGTTGCTGACCAGGTTGTCCACCACCTTGCCCAGCTCGTCGGGGTCGCAGGTGACCAGCACCTCGGTCTCGGGCACCGAGACCGCGATCGCCACCGAGCCCTGCTCGGCGGGCATCGCCATCAGGTCGATGCTCTGGGCGGCCAGCGTCCGCAGGTCGACCGGCACCCGCACCCGCTCGCGCTTGTCCTGGACCTGGGAGTAGTTGAGGAGGTTCTGCACCAGCCGGTTGAGCCGGTCGGCGTTGCGGGAGATGGCGTCGACCGAGGAGATCCCGGTGTCGAGGTCCTCGAGCAGCTCGATGTGGCCGATGATCGAGGTCAGCGGCGTCTTCAGCTCGTGGGAGATCGTGGCGATCAGCTCGCCCTTGTAGCGGTCGAGCTCCTGCAGCTCGCCCACCAGGTGGCGCTCGCGGTCGTAGAGCCGGGCGTTGAGCACGACCCGCCCCAGGGTGCGCCCGACCTCCATCACGGCGTCCTGCTCGTCGTCGCTCCAGGGGGCGCCGTCGTCGCGCGCGAGCAGCACGTAGCCGAGCAGCTCGCGGCCCAGCCCGACCGGCGCGAACATCAGGCTCTTGTCGGGGTTGTCCTCGAGCAGCCCCAGCACGTGCTGCTGCTGCTCGGGGTCCAGGTGCGTGGCCAGCTCGTACGACGTCCGCGCGGTGACCACGACGGGGCGGCCCAACCGGGCGGCCCGCGAGGCCAGCTGGGCCTTGACCTGCACCAGGTCGGCGGCCTGCTCGCGCTCGTCGGGCGGGTACGCCGCGGACTGCTCGAGCTGGCCGAGGTCGCCGTTGGGGAAGCAGCGGATCCACAGGTGCTCGGTGCGCAGCCCGCGGGCCACCGCCTGGGCGGCCTCGCGCAGCGAGACGTCGAGCTCGGCCAGCTGCCCGGCCGAGGAGACCGCGCGCAGCATCTCCCCCATCCGCACCTGGTCGCTGAGCCGCTCGCGCTGCTGGGCGTTGTACATCGCCAGGCCCGCCTGCACCACGAACATCTCGAGCAGCTCGCGCTCCTCGCGGTTGGGGATGCGGTTGCCCGGCGGCAGGTCGACCGACATGTTGCCCAGCAGCTGGCCGGTGGCGGAGTAGAGCGGCGCGTAGAGGGCGTCGAGCGGGTGCCACGCGTCGGGGCGGGCGTCGGGCTCGAACTCCGGCACCCAGGCGGACTCCTCGAGGGCGTCGGGCATCCGGTCGTGCGGCACGAAGCGCAGCACGCCCCACTCGTCGGCCTGGGCGAACTCGTTGAAGATCGAGGCCACCGGCGTACGCCGCCCGATGATCTGCTCCTGGACCTCGACCGGGCCCGCGACGGTGGTCATCACGAACGTCTCGCCCTCGAGCCGCGCGATGGCCGCGATGCCGTAGCCGAGGACCTCGACCACCCCGCGGGCGATCTCGTCGAGCACCTCGGAGAGGTCCGTCGAGCTGTTGACGCGCAGCATCAGCTCGTACAGACGACGGATCCCCTCGGCCCGAGGAGACTCTGTGAGGTGCATCGGGTGGTTTCCCCTGACCGGTCTCGGTGGCAGGACGACGGCGACCTGTGGCAGCAGTCTAGGTGGCATTGTCCGGTTTGACTGCCGATCGCACCACCCGACGGTACGCCTCACGACCCCGCTCGCACATGGCCTCGGGGCACCATTCCTGCAGGTCCACCGCGCGTCGGCCCCCGGAGGGGACCGCCGCGCGCCCCGGTCAGGCCTCGAGCACGACCGGGACGATCATCGGCCGGCGGCGGTGGGTGCCGCTGACCCAGCGGCCCACCACACGACGGATGGTCTGCTGCAGCTGGTAGGTGTCGGTCGTGCCCTCGGAGACCGCCCGGTCGATGGCGTCGACGATCGGGCCCGTGATCGAGGCGAAGGTGGCGTCGTCCTCGGCGAAGCCGCGGGCGTGGATCTCGGGCCCGCTGACGACCTTGCCGGTCTGGGAGTCGACCACGACGATCACCGAGATGAACCCCTCGTCGCCGAGGATGCGGCGGTCCTTGAGGTCGCTCTCGGTGATGTCGCCCACCGAGCTGCCGTCGACGAAGACGTAGCCGCAGTCGACCTTGCCGGTCACCTTGGCCCGTCCGTCGACGAGGTCGACCACGACGCCGTCCTCGGCGATCACGACCCGGTCGGCCGGCACGCCCGTGCGGCGGGCCAGGGCGGCGTTGGCCAGCATGTGCCGGATCTCGCCGTGGACCGGGAGCACGTTGCGGGGCTTGACGATGTTGTAGCAGTAGAGCAGCTCGCCGGCACTGGCGTGGCCGCTGACGTGGACCAGCGCGTTGCCCTTGTGGACCACGTGGGCGCCGCCGCGGGCGAGGCCGTTGATGACGCGGTAGACGGCGTTCTCGTTGCCCGGGATCAGCGAGGAGGCCAGCACGACCGTGTCGCCCTGCTCGAGGTGCACGAAGTGGTGGCTGTTCTGGGCGATGCGGCTCAGCGCCGACAGCGGCTCGCCCTGGGAGCCGGTCGAGATCAGCACGACCTTCTCCGGCGGCATGTCGGCGAGCGCCTTGGCGTCGACCAGCAGGTCGGGCGGGACGGTGAGGTAGCCCATGTCGCGGGCGATCCCCATGTTGCGGACCATCGAGCGGCCGACGTAGGCCACCTTGCGGCCGTGGGCGGCGGCGGCGTCCATCACCTGCTGCACGCGATGCACGTGGGAGGCGAAGCAGGCCACGATGATGCGCTGCCTGCTGGTGCGGAAGACGCCGTCGAGCACCGGGGCGATGTCGGACTCGGTGGTGGTGAAGCCGGGGACCTCGGCGTTGGTGGAGTCGGTGAGGAACAGGTCGACGCCCTCCTCCCCCAGCCGGGCGAAGGCGCGCAGGTCGGTGATCCGGCCGTCGAGCGGCAGCTGGTCCATCTTGAAGTCGCCGGTGTGCAGCACCATGCCGGCCGGGGTGCGGATCGCCACGGCGAGCGCATCGGGGATGGAGTGGTTGACCGCGACGAACTCGAGCTCGAACGGCCCGAAGCTGATCGTCTCGCCCTCGGCCACGATCGCCTTGACGGTGTTGCGCAGCCGGTGCTCGCGCAGCTTGGAGCCCAGCAGGGCCAGGGTCAGGTTGGACCCGACCAGCGGGATGTCCTCGCGCTCGCGCAGCAGGTAGGGCACGGCGCCGATGTGGTCCTCGTGGCCGTGGGTGAGCACCAGCGCCTCGACGGTGTCGAGCCGGTCCCGGATGTAGTCGAAGTCGGGGAGGATCAGGTCGACGCCGGGGTGGTTCTCCTCGGGGAAGAGCACGCCGCAGTCGACGATCAGCAGCCGGCCGTCGTACTCGAAGACGGTCATGTTGCGACCGACCTCGCCGAGCCCGCCGAGGGGGACCACGCGCAGCCCGCCCTTCGGCAGCGGCGGCGGAGCGGAGAGCTCGGGATGGGGGTGGCTCACAGGAGTCCTGCCTTCTGGATCACGGCCCGCAGGGCCGCGACCTCGTCGTCGTCGAGCGGCACCAGGGGGCCCCGCACGTGGCGTCCGTCGAGGACGCCGAGCAGCTCGAGGGCCGCCTTGGCGGTAGTCGCGCCGTAGTTGGGCACGCCCATGACGGCGTCGAACACCGGCAGCAGCGTGGTGAACGTGTCGAGGGCGGCCGCCGGGTCGGAGCCGAACTGCTCCACCACGCGGCGCAGCTGCTCGCCGACCACGTGGCCGGCCACCGAGACGATGCCGCAGGCGCCGTGGGCGAGGTAGCCCAGCAGCAGGCTGTCGTCGCCGGCGTAGACGTCGTAGCCGAGCTGGCGCAGCGCGACCGCGTCGAGCGGGTTGCCCGTCGCGCTCTTGACCGAGGTGACGTTGTCGAGCCGGCGGGCGGCCTCGTAGGTCGAGGGCGCGATCGCCTGGCCGGTGCGGCCGGGCACGTCGTAGAGCATCACCGGGAGGCTGGTGGCCCGGGCCACCTCGGTGAAGTGGTGGAGCATCCCGGCCGGGCCGGGCTTGTTGTAGTAGGGCGCCACCAACAGCACGGCGTCCACGCCGACCTTCTCGGCCTGCACCGCCAGCTCCACGGAGTGGGCGGTGGCGTTGGTGCCGACCCCGGCCACGACGGTGCCACGATCGCCCACCGCGTCCTTGACGGCCCGCAGGATCTCGGTGTCCTCGGGCACGGTGGTGGTGGGCGACTCCCCGGTCGTGCCGCTGACCACGACGCCGTCGTTGCCGTGGTCGAGCAGGTACGAGGCCACCGCGGCGACGCCGTCGAGGTCGACCGCGCCGTCGGCGGTGAAGGGCGTGACCATCGCGGTCAGCACGCGGCCGAAGGGCGCGGCAGGCAGGCTCATGGGGCCTAGGTTATCCGGGACACGGACCGTCGCGAGTCGCAGGCGCACGACGGCCCCGGCTGAGTATCTTGTGCCGCATGACGCAGAGCGACCAGCCCGACCCGTCGTACGACCCCTACGCCGCAGGCGGCCAGGGAGGCGGCCAGGGCGGCTACGACCAGGGCTACGGCCAGGCGGGGGTCCCCGCGCCGGCGCAGGGCAGCTTCATGCTGGCCCACCTCGGCCAGGAGTACGGCCCCTACGGCTTCCAGCAGCTGCAGCAGATGGCACTGGCGGGCCAGCTCAAGGGCGACGCGACGCTGCGCGAGTCCCACCAGGGCGGCTGGTTCCCGGCCAAGCAGCTGCCGGGACTGTTCAGCCACCGCGAGTGGCTCACCGCCACCCTGCTCTCGGCCTTCCTCGGCGGCTTCGGCGTCGACCGGTTCTACCTCGGTCAGACCGGCCTCGGCATCCTCAAGCTGCTGACGCTCGGCGGCTGCGGCATCTGGTCGCTGATCGACTTCATCCTGATCCTGCTGCGCAAGGTCCCGGACGCCGACGGGCGCCCCCTGGCCTAGCGGCTCCCGAGCTCCCCCAGGAGCTCGAGGTGATGGAGGTCCCGGCCCGCGCAGGTCCGGCGCCTCACCACAGGGCGAGCCACCGGATGGTCCACGCCGGGTCATCGTCGAGGTGCTCCTCCCGACGGGTCTCGACCCAGTCGGCCTCGTCGAAGTCGGGGTAGTGGGTGTCGCCCTCCGGGGCGAGGTCGACCTCGGTGAGGACCTGCTCGGTCGCGAACCGGATCGCCTCGGCGTACAGCCGGCCGCCGCCGCCGACGTTGACCACCTCGTCGAGGCCGGCACCCACCTCGAGCGCCTCCTCGAAGGACCGCGCGACCAGCACGCCCTCGTGGGCCCAGGCCCGGTCGCTGGTCACCACGATGCTCTGCCGGTCGGGCAGGGGGCGCCCGATGCCCTCGAAGGTGGCGCGGCCGAGCACCAGCGGGTGGCCCACGGTGGTGCGCTTGAAGTGGGCGAAGTCGGCCGGGATCCGCCAGGGGATGCCGCCCGTGGCCCCGATCACGCCGTTGCGGGCGCGCGCCGCCACGAGCACGACCCGCGTCATCGGCCGCTCACGCGCTAGACCGCGATGGGGGCGCGGATGCCCGGGTGGGGGTCGTAGCCCTCGAGCCGGACGTGCTCGAGGTCGAAGGCGTCGAGCTCGCGCACGGCCGGGTCGAGGTGGAGCGTGGGCAGCGGTCGGGGCTCGCGGGTGAGCTGGAGCTCGGCCTGCTCGAGGTGGTTGAGGTAGAGGTGGGCGTCGCCGAAGGTGTGCACGAAGTCGCCGACCTCGAGGTCGACGACCTGGGCCACCATGTGGGTCAGCAGCGCGTAGGAGGCGATGTTGAACGGCACGCCGAGGAAGACGTCGGCCGAGCGCTGGTAGAGCTGGCACGACAGCCGTCCCCGTTCCCCGGGCTCGCGGGGCGGGGCGACGTAGAACTGGAACAGCGCGTGGCACGGCGCCAGCGCCATGGCTGGGATGTCGGCGACGTTCCACGCCGAGACCAGGTGGCGGCGGGAGTCGGGGTCGCGGCGCAGCTGCTCGACCACCTGCGCGACCTGGTCGACGTGGCGGCCGTCGGGCGTGGGCCAGGAGCGCCACTGGTAGCCGTAGACCGGGCCCAGGTCGCCGTCGGCGTCGGCCCACTCGTCCCAGATCGAGATGCCGCGGTCCTGCAGCCACTTCACGTTGGTGTCGCCACGCAGGAACCACAGCAGCTCGCCGAACACCGAGCGGGTGTGGACCTTCTTGGTGGTGACCAGCGGGAAGCCGGCGGTCAGGTCGAAGCGCAGGTGGTGGCCGAAGACGCTGCGGGTGCCCGTGCCGGTGCGGTCGGACTTCTCGACGCCGTCCTCCAGCACGTGGCGGAGGAGGTCGAGGTAGGCCTGCATGGGGCCAATCTACCGTCGGTGCCAGGATGGCCCGATGAGCAGTGCCGACGTCTCAGCCCGTGTCGCCTGGGCCGACGACGCCCCCGCGATCGCGGCCGTCCAGGTCCGCGCGTGGCGGACGTCGTACGCCGAGCTGCTGCCCGCCGAGGTGCTCGCCGCCCTCGACCCCGAGCAACTCGCCTCCGGGTGGCGCGAGGCGCTGGCCCGGCCCGCCGACGCCCGGCAGCGCACCCTGGTGGCGCTGGAGCGCAACACCGTCACCGGGTTCGTGCTGACCGGGCCGACGGCCGACCCCGACCGCGACCCGGTCGCGACGGGCGAGCTGACCGACCTCACCGTCGACCCCCACGTGCGCGGCGCCGGCCACGGCTCCCGGCTGCTGCAGGCCGCCGCGGACACGCTGGTGGCCGACCGGTTCACGCGGGCCGTGACCTGGCTGCCGGCGCGCGACGACGCGCTGCGGGCCTTCCTGACCGGGGCCGGCTGGGGACCCGACGGGGCGCACCGCACCCTCGACCTGCTCGGCGACGGCGCCGTGACGTTGCAGCAGGTCCGGCTGCACACCTCGTTCTCCGACTGAGCCAAGTGTCGGGACCGGGCCGACCCCCGGACGCACCTGACCGCCGGGGCCATCCGGGCCACCCGAGAGGGGCCCGGAGACGCACCGGCGGTCGTGGAGGGTGGACGGGGGGCCACGTGTGCCCAACACGGGCCCCCCGTCCGGGGGGATCCTGACCTTCCAGGGGGGAGGAAGGTCAGGACACGTTGACCGCGCGCCAGGCGGCGGCCACCGTGGTGGACTCGGTGCTGGACGCGCCGTACAGGTCGCGGGCGGCGTTCAGCGTGGCGGTGCGGGCCCCGGCGTACGTCGTGCCGGAGGTCATGTAGACCGACAGCGCGCGGAACCAGATCTTGCCGGCGGCGTCGCGGCCGATGCCGGTCACCGAGGAGCCGTCGCACGTCGAGGAGGCGTGCGGCTTGCCGCCGATGGTCTTGGCGCCGGAGCCCTCGGCCAGCAGGTAGAAGAAGTGGTTGCCGATGCCCGAGGAGTAGTGCACGTCGGCCGAGCCGGCGGTCGCCGAGTAGCAGTTCAGCGAGCTGCCGTCGGAGGAGGGGTCGTCCATCCGGCGGAAGCCGACGCCCTGGGCGAGGTCGAACTCCTCGCCGATGTAGTAGTCGGCCGGGTCGTTGGCGTTGGCGGCGTAGAACTCCACGAGGGTGCCGAAGATGTCGGAGGTGGCCTCGTTGAGGCCGCCGGACTCGCCGGAGTAGGTCAGGTTGGCGGTGTTCTCGGTGACGCCGTGGCTCATCTCGTGGCCGGCCACGTCGAGGGAGACGAGCGGACCGAAGCTGGTGCCGTCGCCGTCGCCGTAGGTCATCTTCGAGCCGTCCCAGAAGGCGTTGACGTACTTGTTGCCGTAGTGGACGCGGTTCAGCGACCCGGTGCCGTTGCCGAAGATCCCGTTGCGGCCGTGGACCTGGGCGAAGTAGTCCCAGGTCTCGTTGCTGCCGTACTGCGCGTCGGCGGCGGCGCTCGCCCGGTTGGCGTTGGTGCCGTTGCCGAAGGTCGTGGTCGAAGAGGTGACCAGGGTGCCGTTGGAGCAGCCGCTGCCGGTGAGCTGGCAGATGTAGGAGTCCTGCTTGTTCTTCATGTCGGTGGTGTAGGTGCCGCCGCGGACGCCGGCGTTCTTGAGCTGGTACGACGAGCCGGACTGCGTGACGCTCAGCGGGACGGTGCCGCTGTAGAGCGTCTGGCCCGAACCGTCGACGTTGACGATCTCCTGCTCGGTGCGGATCACCTGGCCGGTCGTGGCGTCGACGTAGGTCGCGAGGCGGCTGGGCGTCTGGTCGGCCTGGGTGCCGCCGCTCATCACCTTCCACGCCAGCCGCGGCTGCGCCCCGCGGGCGTCGACCACCAGTGTGCTGCCCTCGACCTGCTCGCCGGCGATGGCGCGGGTGGCCTTGCTCGGGGCGAGCGCCTTGGCGCCGGCGGCGGACCTGGTCACGGCAGGCGTGACGCCCAGGGTCAGGGTGTCGTCGAGGGTCTGGCTCGCGCCCTTCCAGCCGCCCGCGGGGCCCTGGTGGACGACGAGGTCACCGCCGACGACCGGGAGGCCGCGGTAGCTGCGCTCGAAGCGCACGTGGCTGGTGCCGTCGGCGTCGACGACGGTGCCGACGGCCTTCAGCTGCTGCGACGCGGCGTACTTCGTGGTGCCGGGGTGGGCCTCGACGGCGGCCAGGGCGCGGTCGACGCGGGCGCCGGACGGGTCGGCGGTGACCGAGGGACCGGACGCGGCGGTCGCGGGCGCGACCTGGGTGCCGGCGGCGGCGGCCGAGGCGAGGGCCGCGGCGGCGGCGCTGAGGAAGGCGGTGGTGGGACGCATGCAGCTGCTCGTTTCGCGGGAGGAGGTGGTCCGGGACGGGCTTCCCGGGGCTCCTCCAGCGTGCCCGTGCCGCGGTCTCCTGGCACCGGGCTGGCGGGTGCACGATGGTGCGTTGCACGTTCGTGCAGAGTTGCGGACCTCAGAGGTCGAGGAACGCCTCCAGGCCGACGGTCAGGCCCGGGTGGTCGGCGACCTGCCGCAGGCCCAGCAGCACCCCGGGCGTGAACGACGCGCGGTCCATGGAGTCGTGGCGGATGGTCAGGGTCTCCCCCGGCCCCCCGAGCACCACCTCCTGGTGGGCGACCATGCCCCGGATCCGCAGCCCGTGGACGCGGATCCCGTCCACCTCGGCCCCCCGCGCCCCGTCGAGCGCGGTGCTGGTGGCGTCCGGCGGTGCACCGAGCCCGGCCTCGGCACGGGCGGCGGCCACCAGCTGCGCCGTACGACGTGCGGTGCCCGAGGGCGCGTCGGCCTTGTCGGGGTGGTGCAGCTCGACGATCTCGACCGATTCGTAGAACCGCGCCGCCTCCGCTGCGTACCGCATCATCAGCACCGCGCCGACGGAGAAGTTGGGGGCGATCAGCACGCCCGTGGCCGGGTGCTCCTCGAGCCACCCGCCGAGCGTGGCGAGCCGGTCGTCGTCGAACCCGGTGGTGCCGACCACGGCGTGGATGTCGTGCGCGACGCAGAACTCGAGGTTGGCCATCACCACGTCGGGGTGGGTGAAGTCGACCACCGCCTCGGCGCCCGCCTCGGTCAGCGTCGCCAGGTCGTCCCCGGCGTCGACTCGCGCAACCAGCTCGAGGTCGTCGGCCTCCTCGACCGCCCGGCAGACCTCACGACCGACCTTGCCCAGCGCGCCCAGCACGCCCACCTTCGTCGTCACGGGCCGAGGCTATCGAGCCCCGACGCGACGGATGCGCGGCGCGTCGTACGACGTGGGGAGGAACCGGACACCTGAACAGGCGAAACTGCCCGTTCGTGACCGGTATGCCCGTTCTCGCGGGCAGTTTCACCGGCTGGCCGGTGAAACTGCCCTCAGGCCGGCCCCACCGTCGCGAGCGTCTGCGGCCGGGAGAACACCTCGGCGGCGAGGGTGCGTACGTCGGCGGGGGTGATCGCCTCGATGCGGGTCAGCACCTCGTCGACCGAGCGGAGGCGGCGCTGGAAGAGCTCGGCCTCGCCGAGGCGGGTCATCCGGGAGCCGGTGTCCTCCAGCGAGAGCACCAGGCCGCCGCGGGCCTGGCCCTTGCCGCGCTCGACCTCGTCGTCGTCGAGTCCGTGGCGAGCCACGAGCGCGACCTGCTCGCGCACCACGCGGAGCAGCTCGTCGGCCTTGCCGGGCAGCGAACCGGCGGCGACGCCGACCATGCCGGCGTCGGAGTAGCCGAGGCCGAAGGAGTAGACCGAGTAGGCCAGGCCGCGCTTCTCGCGCACCTCCTGGAACAGCCGCGAGCTGGAGCCGCCGCCGAGGCCGGCGTTGAGCACGTTGAGGGTGAGCCGCCGGGGGTCCGAGCGCGTCATGCCCTGCACCCCGAGCACCAGGTTGACCTGCTCGAAGGGCCGGGTCGCGAAGACCTCGCCGACCCGGAAGTCGCGGGGTGCCTCGGCGAGCCGGGGGCCGCGCGGGGAGGCGTCGTTGGCCAGGAAGTCGCGGCCGGCGAACGCAGCCGTGACCCGGCGTACGACGTCGTCGTGGTCGACGTTGCCGGCCACGGCCACGACGGTCGAGGCGGCCACGTAGTGCTGGCGGTAGTAGCCCTCGACCTGGTCTCGGGTCAGCGCCCGGATCGACTCGGCGGTGCCCGCGATGGGCAGCGCGAGCGGGGTGCCGGCCCATGCGGTCTCGGCGAACAGGTTGTGCACGACGTCGTCGGGGTCGTCGTCGTGCATCGCGATCTCGTCGAGGATGACCTCGCGCTCGGCCTCGACGTCCTCGCCCTCGATCAGCGAGGAGGTGAGCATGTCGCCGAGGACCTCGAGCGCCATCGGCAGGTCCTCGTCGAGGACGCGGGCGTGGTAGCAGGTGTACTCACGCGCGGTGTAGGCGTTGAACTCACCGCCGACCTCGTCGAAGGCGGTGGAGATGTCCATCGCCGACCGGGTCGGGGTGCCCTTGAAGAGCAGGTGCTCCAGGAAGTGGGAGGCGCCGTTGAGGTCGGCCGCCTCGTCGCGCGAGCCGACCTGGACGAAGACCCCGACCGCGGCCGAGCGGACGCCCGGCACGTGCTCGGTGACCACGCGCAGGCCGCCCGGCACGACCGTGCGGCGCACGCCGGCGGGCAGGGAGCCCGCCGGCGTGGCAGCAGCGGTCGTCACGCGGTCTCGGACTCCGAGCCGCCGTCGGTCTCGCCCGCGTCGGACTCCTCGACCACGGGGGCCAGGGAGAGCTTGCCGCGGTCGTCGATCTCGGAGATCTGGACCTGGAGCTTCTGGCCCACCGAGACGACGTCCTCGACGTTGTCCACGCGCTTACCGCCGGCCAGCGCACGCAGCTTGCTGATGTGCAGCAGGCCGTCCTTGCCGGGCAGCAGCGAGACGAAGGCGCCGAAGTTGGTCGTCTTGACCACGGTGCCGAGGTAGCGCTCGCCGACCTCGGGCATCGTCGGGTTGGCGATGGCGTTGACCGCGGCACGCGCGGCCTCGGCGGCCTCCCCGTTGACGGCGCCGATGTAGACGGTGCCGTCGTCCTCGATCGACAGGGTCGCGCCCGTGTCGTCCTGGATCTGGTTGATGACCTTGCCCTTGGGGCCGATGACCTCGCCGATCTTGTCGACGGGGACCCGCACGGTGATGATGCGCGGGGCGTGGACCGACATCTCCTCGGGACCGTCGATGGCCTCGGCCATCACCTCGAGGATCGCCAGGCGGGCGTCGCGGGCCTGGGTCAGCGCACCGGCCAGGACCTCGGCGGGGATGCCGTCGAGCTTGGTGTCGAGCTGGAGCGCGGTGACGAACTCCTTGGTGCCGGCGACCTTGAAGTCCATGTCGCCGAACGCGTCCTCGGCGCCCAGGATGTCGGTCAGGGCGACGAACTCGTCCTTGCCGTCGACCTGGCCGGAGATGAGGCCCATGGCGATGCCGGCGACCGAGGCGCGCAGCGGCACACCGGCCTGCAGCAGCGACAGGGTCGAGGCGCAGACCGAGCCCATCGAGGTGGAGCCGTTGGAGCCCATCGCCTCGGAGAGCTGGCGGATGGCGTAGGGGAACTCCTCGCGGCTGGGCAGCACGGGCAGGAGCGCGCGGCGCGCGAGCGCACCGTGGCCGACCTCGCGACGCTTGGGCGAGCCCACGCGACCGGTCTCGCCGGTGGAGAAGGGCGGGAAGACGTACTTGTGCATGTAGCGGCGGTGCTTCTCCGGCGACAGCGTGTCGAGCTGCTGCTCCATCTTGAGCATGTTCAGCGTGGTGACGCCCAGGATCTGGGTCTCGCCGCGCTCGAACAGCGCCGAGCCGTGCACCCGCGGGATGACCTCGACCTCGGCCGAGAGGGTGCGGATGTCGGTGAGGCCGCGACCGTCCATGCGGACCTTGTCGCGCAGCACGCGCTCGCGGACCAGCGACTTGGTCAGCGAGCGGAACGCGGCGCCGACCTCCTTCTCGCGACCCTCGAACTGGCCGGCGACCTTCTCCAGCAGCGAGGCCTTGACCTCGTCGAGGCGCTCCTCGCGCTCCTGCTTGCCGGCAATGGTCAGCGCGGCGGCGGTGTCGTCCTTCACGGCCGACTCGACGGCGGCGTACACGTCGTCCTCGTAGTCGAGGAAGATCGGGAACTCCTGGACGGGCTTGGCGGCCTGCTTGGCCAGCTCGGCCTGCGCCTCGCACAGCTGCTTGATGAAGGGCTTCGCGGCGTCGAGGCCCTGGGCCACGACCTCCTCGGTCGGCGCCTGCTGGCCCGACTGCACGAGCTCCCAGGTGGTCTCGGTCGCCTCGGCCTCGACCATCATGATGGCGACGTCGCCGGTCTCGGTGACGCGGCCGGCCACGACCATGTCGAACACGGCGGTCTCGAGCTGCGCGTGGGTCGGGAACGCGACCCAGCGGCCGTCGATGAGGGCGACGCGGGTGCCGCCGACCGGGCCGGAGAACGGCAGGCCGGAGAGCTGGGTGGAGGCGGACGCGGCGTTGATCGCGAGCACGTCGTAGGGCTGGTTGGGGTCCAGCGCCATCACGGTGATGACGACCTGGACCTCGTTGCGCAGACCCTTCTTGAAGGTGGGCCGCAGCGGGCGGTCGATGAGGCGGCAGGTGAGGATCGCGTCCTCGCCGGGCCGGCCCTCGGAGCGGAAGAACGAGCCGGGGATCTGGCCCACGGCGTACATCCGCTCCTCGACGTCGATCGTCAGGGGGAAGAAGTCGAAGTGGTCCTTGGGGTGCTTGCCCGCGGTGGTCGCGGAGAGCAGCATCGTGTCGTCGTCGAGGTAGGCCGTGACGGCGCCGGCGGCCTGGCGGGCGAGCAGCCCGGTCTCGAACTTGACGGTGCGCTGGCCGTGGGGGCCGTTGTCGATGACGGTCTCGACGGCGAAGACGTCGGTTCCTGTGGTGTCGGTCAAAAGATCGTCGCTTTCGTTGGCGAAGCGATCCGCGGCCGCGTCGTGGCCGATCTTCGATCGAAGCGACTGGTGTCCGGGAGGCGTGCCGCCTGCTGGCGTCGGTCCTCCGGGGAGGACACCAATCCCTACTACCGAGGACCGGGCCGCAGGGCTCGCGGACCACTCCTGGGGGGATCAGGGATGTAGTTGTGTTCTAACACGTTCGGCCCACCCGGGAGGGTGAGCCGAACGGGGTGTCAGCGTCGCAGGCCGAGGCGGGACACGATCGAGCGGTAGCGCTCGATCTCGGTCTTCTCCAGGTAGTTCAGGAGACGACGGCGCTGGCCGACCAGCAGCAGCAGGCCGCGCCGGCTGTGGTGGTCGTGCTTGTGGGTCTTCAGGTGGTCGGTGAGGTGGGAGATGCGGTGGCTCAGCAGCGCGATCTGCACCTCGGGAGAACCGGTGTCGCCCTCGACGGTGGCGTACTCGGCGATGATCTTCTTCTTGGTCTCGGCGTCAGTACCGATCGACACGACGAACTACCTGTCTCTCTTGTCTCGTTGCGCGGCGCGCCGGGGCCTGTTCACCCGGGCACTACTGGTCCGCGGCCGTTGCACGGCGGTGCCACCCGGGCCGGGAACCGGCCCTGGGCAACTGTCCCAGGCTAGCAGCGGGGGGCACCGCACCCGAAATCGTGCCTCACGCGTGCGCGTGGGGCTCCAGCACGCGGCGTACGTCGTCGAGCCCGGGACGCGCCGCCGGGTCGGTGCGCAGGCAGGTGAGCAGCAGGTCGCGCACGTCGTCGGGCACCAGCGCGGCCGGCAGCCGCGGCGGCCGGGGGGCGCGGCGGTGCAGCAGCGGCAGCCGCCTCCGGGAGTCCCAGGTGGCCTCGTCGCCGTGCGGCAGCTCGGAGGTCAGCGCCTCGACCAGGGTCACCGCCAGGCCCCACACGTCGGTGGCCGGGCCCAGGCCGGAGCCGCGGGCCTGCTCGGGTGCGAGGTAGCCCCGGGTGCCGGCCCCCGGCCGCCCCTCCCCCGGCCGGCCGACCAGGCTGAGGTCGATCAGCGTCACCCGGCCCGCGTCGACCACGACGTTGGCCGGCTTGACGTCGAGGTGCAGCCAGTCGTGGCGGTGCAGGTAGCCCAGCACCGAGACCAGCTGCAGCCCCAGCCCGGCGGTGTCGGCCAGGCCGAGCGGCTCGTCCTCGACGAGCGCGGCGAGCGTCGCCCCGCCGAGGACCTCCAGGACCAGTGCCGGGGGCTCGTCGTGCACCTCGTAGCAGCGCACCAGGTGGGGGTGGGCCAGCGTCGCGAGCACCTCGCCCTCGCGCCGGGTCGCCGCGACCACGCGCGGCTCGTTGCGCCGGTCCTCGCGCAGCACCTTGACCACGCTGCGGCAGCCGCGGTCGAGGTCGTGGGCGTCGTAGGTGTCCATCCGGCGGCCGTGCGAGAGCAGCGACACCACGACGTGGCCGGGGAGCACCTGCTCCCCGGGCGGCACCGTGCCGAGCGGGACCACGACGGGCGGGACCACGACGGGCGGGACCACGACGGGCGGGACCACGACGGGCCCGGTCACGCCGGCACCGGCTGCAGCGCGCCGAGGTCGACCACCCGGTCGACGTGGGCCAGGACCCGCGGGTCGTGGGTCAGCACCAGCACGGTCCGGCCGCGCTCCGCCGACAGCGGCGCGAGCAACCGGGCGGCCGCCTCGTCGTCGAGGCCGGTGGTGGGCTCGTCGAGCACGAGCACCGGCGCGTCGCGCAGCAGCGCCCGGGCCACGCACAACCGCTGCCGCTGGCCGCCGGAGAGCAGCCGGCCGCGCTGGCCGACGCGGGCGTCGTACGCCGCGGGCAGGCGCTCCACGAACTCCTCGGCGCCGGCGCGTCGTACGGCGTCGCGGACCGCCGCTCTCGACGCGCCCGGAGTGCCGAGGGCGACGTTGTCGTGCACGCTGGCGTCGAGCAGCAGGGTCTCCTGCAGCACGATCGAGACCGAGGCCCGCACGGAGTCGAGCGTGTGCGCCGCCAGGTCGTGGCCGTCGAGCAGCACGCGGCCGGCCGTGGGCTCGAGGTGGCGGGTGAGCAGGTAGGCCAGGGTCGACTTGCCGACGCCGCTCGGCCCGACGAGCGCGACCCGCTCGCCCGCGGCGACGTCGAGGTCGAGGTCGCGCAGCACCGCCCGGTCGGCGCCGGGGTAGCCCACGGTGACGCCCCGCAGGCTGACCGCCCCCGGGCCGCGGGGCAGCGCGGTCGCCCCGGGCCGGTCCTGCGGCACCGGCTCGTCGAGCAGCTCGACGACGCGCTCGACGCCGGCCGAGGCCGCAAACATCTCCGGCAGCAGGTCGCCGAGGTCGCGGGCGGGGCGGTAGCACTGCACCAGCAGGGTGAGGAAGGCGAGCAGGCCGCCCAGCGTCAGCCGCTCGGACTCCAGCGCCCACACGCCCATGGCGACCACGAGCAGCACGCCGAGCAGCTCGACGAGGTCGACGACGGGCAGGAAGACCGCGCGCACGCGGCTCGAGGCCAGCTCGGCCGCCATGATGGCGCGGTTCTGCCGGTCGTACGCCGCCTCGGTCTCGCGCTCCGCGCCGGCGGTCTGCACGAGCGCCGCGCTGCCGAGGCTCTCCTCGGTGACCGAGCCGAGCGCCCCGCCCCGACGTCGGCGCTCCCGGCTGAGGTCCTTGACGAGGTGGGCGAAGCGCGAGGACACCCACCAGAAGGCGGGGACCACGACCAGCGAGGCGAGCGCGAGCTCCCACTGCAGGAAGAACAGCGCGCCGACGAAGAACAGCAGCCGCAGCACGGTGCCGACGACCTCGCTGAGCTGGCCGACCATGAAGGTCTCCACCTGGGCGATGTCGCTGCTGAGTCGCTGCAGCACGTCGCCGAGCCGGCGCTGTGCCAGCCGCGGCAGCGGCAGCGCGAGCGCGTGCGCGAAGGAGCGGCCGCGCAGCCGCACCAGGAAGTGCTGGGTGATCCAGGTCGAGAGGTAGTCGTCGGCGCCGGAGACGCCGGCGCTGAGCAGGTTCAGGCCGAGGTAGAACGCCACCAGCAGCGGCAGCGCCTCGAAGGAGGCGGGCACCAGGACGTCGTCGACGAGCCGCTGGAACAGCAGGATCTCGACCACCTCCACCGCCGGGGCGGCGGCCAGCAGCAGCAGGCCCAGCAGCAGGTGGCGGGAGTAGGGGCGCAGGTCGGGCCAGAACCGGCGTACGACCTGGGCGAGGGTGAGCCCGGGGGCCTCCTCGACCACCGGGGCCTCGTCGTGCTGGGGCCGGAGCAGGGCGCCGGCCCGCTGCCACCTCGTCGTCATCTGTCGTCCTCGCCGTGCGTCGTCGCTGCGTGCTGTGATGGCCGTCCGGGCGGGTGGCTCCCTGATCGAGCCACCCGCCCGGACCTGTGCCTGCGGTGGTGCCGTGCCGTCAGTCGGTGCTGCGGCTGCGGGCCGCACGGCGACGCAGCCGCCGGCGGCGCATGATCCGCCGACGGCGCCGACGCCGGCGGCGGCGCTGGTCGTCGGAGCTGTCCGAGCGCGCCGAGCGCGCCATCCGGGCCGGCTGGAGCGAGGCGAGGATCGTGGAGCGTGCCATGGTCGTGCCTTCCTGTGGGGGTGGTTTCCCTGACGAGGAAGACACTCGCGGTGATGCGTGAGGTGCGGGTGAGGTCAGCGTGAGAGGGCTCTCACGGGGGCCGCACTCCCGGAGACGCGCGGACACACGTCCCGACGGGTGTCCGGTTCTGTCCGGATTTCGACGTACGCCGCTCGGACTTGTGTCCGCGCGTCCACGTGGGATCGGGGCGGGTCAGCGGGATCGGGGCCGGTCAGCGGGTGGTGCGGAGCTCCTCGAAGTCCTCGTAGCGCCACTCCCCCGCGCGCGCCTCGCCGGCGGCCGCCTCGTCCTCGAGCCCGCGCAGCTCGACGCGGCGGATCTTGCCCGAGACGGTCTTGGGCAGCTCGGCGAACTCGACCCGGCGCACGCGCAGGTAGGGCGGCAGCTGGTCGCGGGCGTGGGCGAGGATCGACAGCGCCGTCTCGCGGGTGGGCTCGTGGCCGGCGACGAGGGTGACGTAGGCCTTGGGCACGGCCAGCCGCAACGCGTCGGGAGCGGGTACGACGGCCGCCTCGGCGACCGCCGGGTGCTCGATCAGCACCGACTCGAGCTCGAACGGGCTGACCTTGTAGTCGCTGGCCTTGAACACGTCGTCGGTGCGCCCGACGTAGGTGATGTAGCCGTCCGCGTCCCGGGTCGCGAGGTCGCCGGTGTGGTAGTAGCCGCCCGCCATCGCCTCGGCGTCGCGCGCCGGGTCGCCCTGGTAGCCGGTCATCAGCGGCAGCGGTCGCCCCTGGGGCCCGTCGAGGTCGAGGCAGATCTCGCCCTCGGTCGCCGACGGCTCGCCGGTGAGCGGGTCGACCAGCACCACGGGCACGCCGGGCAGCGGCCGCCCCATCGAGCCGGGCCGCACCTCGGCGCCGGGGGTGTTGCCGACCGCGGCCGTCATCTCGGTCTGGCCGTAGCCGTCGCGCAGCGTCATCCCCCACTGCTCCTGCACCTGCGCGATCACCTCCGGGTTGAGCGGCTCGCCCGCCCCGATCAGCTCGCGCAGCTGCCCCGGCCCGCCGGCGAGGTCGGACTTGATGAGCATCCGCCACACCGTCGGCGGCGCGCAGAAGGTGGTGACGCGCTGCTCGCGCAGCCGGGCCAGCAGCGAGGCCGGCTCGAAGCGCGCGTAGTCGAGCACCACGATCGTGGCCTCGGCGATCCACGGCGCGAAGAAGCACGACCACGCGTGCTTGGCCCAGCCGGCGGAGGAGATGTTGAGGTGCACGTCCCCCGGTCGTACGCCGAGCCAGTACATCGTCGACAGGTGGCCGACCGGGTAGGAGACCTGGGTGTGCTCGACCAGCTTGGGCCGCGAGGTGGTGCCCGAGGTGAAGTAGAGCAGCAGCCGGTCCTTTGCCTGCGTCCCCGGGTGGTCCAGCGCCACGGGGTCGGCCGGGTCCGCGGCGTACCCGTCGGCGAAGGTGTGCCACCCCTCGGCGGCGCCCACGCTGATCCGGGTCCAGTCGCCGGGCACCCCGTCGAACGTGGCCACCGCGGCGGCGTCGACGACCACGTGGCGCACCTCGCCCCGCTCGATGCGGTCGGTCAGGTCGGCGGGGCCGACGGCCGTGGTCGTGGGCATCACCACGGCGCCGAGCCGCATCACCGCGAGCATCGCCTCCCACAGCTCGACCCGGTTGCCGAGCATCACGATGACGGCGTCGCCGCGGCGTACGCCCAGGCCGTGCAGCCAGCTCGCGAGCCGACGGGACCGGTCGAGCAGCTCCGCGAACGTGTGGGCGGCCGAGGAGCCGTCCTCCTGCACGACCACGAGGGCGCGGGCGTCGTTGCCCTCGGCGACCACGTCGAACCAGTCGTGCACCCAGTTGAAGGGGCCGGTGATCTCGGGGTAGCGGAACTGCTCGACGGCCTCCTCGTAGCGGCCGCCCCAGCCCAGCAGGCGGTCGCGGGCGTCGCGGTAGAGGTCGGTGGCAGACGTGGTCATCGGGTTCCCTCCGGCGGTGGCTGGTGGGGCCACCCTGGCACCTCGGAGGTCGCCGCGGGAGTCCTCGGAGGCGTCCCGCGAGACCGTCGGCGACGTCGGCGCCGCGTGCGAGGATGCCCGGCATGACCACCGCCCCCACCGACGTCCCGACCGAGACCCGGCTGACGGCCTGCAACCTGTGCGAGGCGATCTGCGGGCTGGTGCTCACCATCGAGCAGCGTCCCGAGGGGCCGGCGGTCACCGGCGTGCGCGGCAACCCCGACGACCCGCTCTCGCGCGGGCACGTGTGCCCCAAGGGCGTGGCCATCGCCGACGTCCAGGCCGACCCCGACCGGCTGCGCGCGCCGGTACGCCGCGTCGGCCGCGGCGCCGACGCGACCTGGGAGGAGATCTCCTGGGACGAGGCGATCCGGCTCGCCGCGGACGGCCTCGCCGACACCCAGCGGCAGCACGGTCGCGACGCGGTCGGGGTCTACCTCGGCAACCCCAACGTGCACTCGCTCGGCGCCATGACCCACGGGGTCCGGCTCGCCAAGACGCTGCGCACCCACAACACCTACAGCGCGACCTCGGTCGACCAGCTGCCGGCGCAGCTGCTCGCCTGGCAGCTCTACGGCCACCAGCTGATGATCCCCGTGCCCGACCTCGACCGCACCGAGCTGTTCCTGGTCGTCGGGGCCAACCCGATGGCCTCCAACGGCTCGCTGATGACCGTGCCCGACTTCCCGGCGCGGGTGCGCGAGCTCAAGGCGCGCGGCGGCCGGATGATCGTGCTCGACCCGCGGCGCACCGAGACCGCCAAGGTCGCCGACGAGCACCACTTCGTGCGGCCCGGGTCCGACGCCGCGGTGCTGCTCGCGATGGTGCACGTGCTGCTCGAGGAGGACCTCACCGAAGTCCCCTCCTACGTCCGGGGCGTCGAGGCGGTCCGGTTGGCCGTCGCCGACCTCACCCCCGAGCGTGCCGAGGCGGTCTCCGGGCTGCCGGCCGAAGAGATCCGTCGGCTGGCGCGTGACCTCGCCTCGGCCGGGCGCGCGGCGGCGTACGGCCGGATGGGGCTGTCCACCCAGGGGTTCGGCTCGCTCGGCCAGTGGGCGGTCCACCTGCTCAACGTGCTGACCGGCAACCTCGACCGCGAGGGCGGCGTGATGTTCACCGAGCCGGCGATCGACGTCGTCGGCAGGGGCCTGGTGGGCCGGGGACACCTCGGCGCCTGGCGCAGCCGGGTCCGGGGCCTGCCCGAGTTCTCCGGCGAGCTCCCCGTCAGCGCCCTGCGCGAGGAGATCGAGACCCCCGGTGACGGCCAGGTGCGGGCGATGCTCACCGTGGCCGGCAACCCCGTGCTCTCGACCCCCGACGGCGCCGGGCTCTCCCGGGCGATGGAGGGCCTCGACTTCATGGTGTCGGTCGACATCTACCTCAACGAGACGACCCGGCACGCCGACGTGGTGCTGCCCCCGACGACCGCGCTCGAGCGCGACCACTACGACCTGGTCTTCCACGCCCTGGCGGTGCGCAACACGGCGCGGTTCTCCCCCGCCGTGCTGCCCCAGCCGGCCGGCTCGCGCCACGACTGGGAGATCTTCCGCGACCTCGCGCTGCGGATCTCCGGGCGGCGCCCGGCCCGCGGCGCCGCGCGGCTCAAGCGGCTCGCCGACGCCGCGGTGCTGCGGACCAGCCCGACCCGGCTCGTGGAGCTGTTGCTCCTCGCCGGTCGCCGCACCTCGCTCCGCGCGCTGCGCGCCCACCCCGAGGGCGTCGACCTCGGCCCGCTGCGCCCGGTGCTGCCCGGCCGGCTGCAGACCCGCGACAAGCTGGTGCACCTGGCCCCCGACCTGGTGCTCGCCGACCTCGACCGGCTCCGCCGCAGCCTCGACGCCCCGCAGCCGGCCGACGGCGAGCTGCTGCTCATCGGGCGGCGCCACCAGCGCACCAACAACTCCTGGATGCACAACACGCCGCGGCTGACCCGGGGCAAGGCACGCCACCACCTCCTCGTCCACCCCGACGACCTGGCCGCGCGCGGCCTGGCCGACGGCGACCGGGTGCGGATCACCTCCCGCGTCGGCAGCGTCACCACCGAGGTGCAGGCCACCGACGACGTGATGCCCGGCGTGGTCTCGCTGCCCCACGGCTACGGCCACGGTGGCCCGGGCAACGCCGGCACCCGGCTGGCCCACGCCAACGGCGTCGTGGGCGTGTCGGTCAACGACCTGACCGACCCCGAGCGGCTCGACGTCTCCGGCAACGCCGCGCTCAACGGCGTCCCGGTGACGCTCGCGCCGGCGGACGCCCACGACGACGGGTCGGGGCACGACGCCGCCACGGCGGTCGCCGAGCCGGCCCCGGCATACTCCTCCCGTGCCTGAGCCCCGCGCCGCGGTCCCCGGCCTCGACGAGGTCCTCGCCCCGCTCCCCGTACACCGCCGCCAGCTCTTCGAGGCCCGGGTCGCGCGGTGGCGGCCCGACCTCGACGCCGCGCTGCGTCCGCTGTACGACGCGCCCGCCGCGGTCGGCGACCGGCTGGTGCTGCTCGCCGCCCGGGCGTTCGCCGCCCGGTCCGAGGAGCTGCACGCGCTCGACCTCGAGCGCTCACTGGCCCCCGACTGGTTCCAGCGGCCCGACGTCGTCGGCTACGCGGCGTACGCCGAGCGGTTCGGCGGCGACCTCGCCGGGGTGGCCGGGCGGGCGTCGTACCTGCAGGAGCTGGGGGTGCGCTACCTGCACCTGATGCCGCTGCTCACCCCCCGGCCGGCGCCCAACGACGGCGGCTACGCCGTCATGGACTACCGCACCGTGCGCTCCGACCTCGGCACCGTCGACGACGTCGCCCGGCTGACGGCCGAGCTGCGCGGCCGCGGCATCAGCCTGTGCCTCGACCTGGTGCTCAACCACGTGGCCCGCGAGCACGAGTGGGCCCGGCGTGCGGTGGCCGGCGACCAGGTCCACCGCGACTACTTCCTGGTCTTCGAGGACCGCGAGCTCCCCGACGCCTACGAGCAGACGCTGCCCGAGGTGTTCCCCGACTTCGCGCCCGGCAGCTTCAGCCACGACGCCGAGCTCGACGCGTGGGTGTGGACGACCTTCAACGACTACCAGTGGGACCTCGACTGGTCGAACCCCGCGGTGCTGTGCGAGTTCGCCGACATCATCTGCTTCTGGGCCAACCACGGCGTCGAGGTGTTCCGGCTCGACGCGATCGCCTTCACCTGGAAGCGGATGGGCACCAGCTGCCAGAACCAGCCCGAGGTGCACGCGCTGACGCAGGCGCTGCGCACCGTGGCCCGGATCGCGGCCCCGTCGGTGCTGTTCAAGGCCGAGGCGATCGTCGGGCCGCAGGACCTCGTGGCCTACCTCGGACAGGGCGCCCACCACGGCAAGGTCAGCGACCTGGCCTACCACAACAGCCTGATGGTGCAGATCTGGTCGATGCTGGCGACCCGCGACGTGTGGCTCGCGAGCCGCGCGCTGCAGCAGCTGCCCGCCCCGCCCTCGACGACGGCGTGGGTGACCTACGCCCGCTGCCACGACGACATCGGCTGGGCCGTCGACGACGCGGACGCCGCGGCGGTCGGGGTCACCGGCCACGGCCACCGCGCGTTCCTCTCCGACTTCTACTCCGGCGACTTCCCCGGCTCCTGGGCCCGCGGCCTGGTGTTCCAGGAGAACGAGGAGACCCGCGACCGGCGGATCTCCGGCTCGCTGGCCTCGCTGGCCGGCCTCGAGGCCGGCGACCCCGACGCCCCGGCCCGGATCCGGCTCGCCCACGCCCTGGTGCTCGGCTTCGGCGGGGTGCCGGTGATCTGGATGGGCGACGAGCTCGGGCTGCTCAACGACGCCGCCTGGGACCAGGTGCCCGAGCACGCCGAGGACAACCGCTGGGTGCACCGGCCGGTGATGCCGTGGCCCGAGGACGGCTCGACGCCGCGCGACGCCCACGGCATCGGCGACGACCTGCGGCAGCTCGTGGCCGCCCGTCGGGCACTGCCCCACCTGCACGCCTCGGTCGGCGCGGAGGTCCTCGACCCGGCCGACCCCGGCGTGCTGCTGGTGCTGCGACGCCACCCCCTCGGCCCGATGCTCGGCGCCTACAACGTGACCGGCTCACCGCGCCCGGTGCCCGTCGAGGTGCTCCACTCCGTCGGGCTCGACCCCGCCGACCTGGTCGACCGCACGTCCGGCGAGCAGCCGGTCGTGCGCGGCGGGGCGGTGCTGCTGCCGGCGTACGGCGCGGCTTGGCTGACCTCGGGTGGGTGAGCGGGCAGTTTCACCGGCTAGCCGGTGAAACTGCCCTCCGACGTCCGGAATGCCCGGTCTCGCGGGCAGTTTTGCCCGCTCAGTCGCCCCGGGCGGCGAGGTACGTCGCGCGGGAGGACACGGCGCGGTCGAGCTCGGCCTTGATCTCGGTGAAGAACTGCTCGCGGTAGGTCTCGTCGGTGACGGCGTAGACGGTGAAGTAGAGGCCGGAGAAGGCCGCGAGGAACACCGAGACCTGCACCAGCTCCACCGAGAGGTTGTCGGCCCACGGCAGCGCCGAGATCGAGTCCTGGCCGGTCCACGCCTCCTGCACGCCGTGGGTCATCACCAGGCCACCGAAGACCATGAAGAAGCCGAACACCGACAGCGCGAGCAGCAGCACCTGCACCGCCTGGGCGACCATCAGCACGAGCACCAGGTTGGCCCGTTCGAGACCGCTGATCTGCGGGGCGTCGACCTGGTCGCCCACCCGGTCGAGCTCCTCGGGCAGCCGCGCCAGCAGGAACACCACGGCGATCGCGGCGAACATCAGCACCGTCAGCCACAGCACGCCGCCGTCGAGGTTGGCCGAGAGCTGCCACACCTCGGCGTTGATGAACAAGAAGGTGATGAACAGCAGCAGCAGCGGCAGCGCCCGGGTCACCAGGGGCAGCAGCAGGTGCAGGCTGCGCAGCGTGTGCCGGCCTGCCCAGCGGGCGATCGGCCACGCGCCGAGCTTGGTCCCGGCGTACGCCGCCGCGGCGAGGCCGGTGACCGTGAGCAGCGAGGCGGGCGCCAGGCTGGGCGTGCCGGCCAGCCACGCCAGTGCGATGCCGCCGAGCAGGCTGAGCAGCGCGACGCCGACCAGCCCCACGAGCAGGCGGGGGTCGCGCAGCGCCCGGTGGGCCCGCTCGCGACGCTCGGGCACGAACCACGGCAAGCCGTGCTCGACGAACCAGCGGTCGTCCTCGGGCGAGGTGGCGCGCGGCCGGCCGCGGAGGAGGCCGGGCTGGGCCGGCCGGCCGGGCTGGTCGCGCTGGTCGGGCTGACGCGGCTGGTCGGACTGGTCGGGCTGACGCGGCTGGTCGGGCTGACCCTGGTCGGGCCGGTCCGACTGGTCGGGTCCGGCTGCGAACGGGACGGTGGGCGGCTGCTCCTCGCTCACGCGGTGCCCTCCAGCAGCTCGCGGGTGCGCTCGACGTCGAGGGTCATCCGCTCCAGCAGCTCCTCGACGCCGTCGAAGCGGACCATGCCGCGGATCCGCGCGGTGAAGGTCACCTCGACGGTGCGGTCGTAGAGCTCGATCCCCTCCCGGTCCAGGACGTAGGACTCCACGCGGCGGTCGCGCTCGCCCTCGAAGGTCGGGTTGGTACCGACGCTGATCGCGGCCGGCAGCCACTGGCCCTGCAGCGGGTCGCCCTCGTCGAGGACGCGCAACCGGCCGGCGTACACCCCGTCGGCGGGGGCGGCGAGGCCGTGGGTGGGCACGTTGGCCGTGGGGTAGCCGAGCTCGCGCCCACGCTGGTCGCCGCGGACGACCTGGCCCACCAGCGAGAACGGGCGGCCGAGCGCCTCGGCGGCACCCTCGACGTCGCCGGCGGCCAGGCAGGTGCGGACGTAGGTCGAGGACCAGACCTGCGGGCCGCCGTCGAGCTCGATGCCCTCGGCGGTGAAGCCGTGCTCGCGGCCGAACTCGCGCAGGAACGCCACGTCGCCGGCAGCGCGGGCGCCGAAGCGGAAGTTCGCGCCGACCACGACCGCCCTCGCGTGCAGCCCGTCCACGACCACGCGCCGCACGAACTCCTCGGGCGTCCACGCCGCGACCTCACGGTCGAAGGGCAGCACGAACACGTCGTCGACCCCGGCGTCGGCGAGCAGGGCGCAGCGGGTGCCGACCTCGGTCAGCGTCTGGGGCGCGTGGTCGGGCCGCAGCACCGCGATCGGGTGCGGGTCGAAGGTGACGGCGACGACGCGGTGGCCGAGCTCGTCGGCCAGCTCACGCGTACGCCGCAGCACCGCCCGGTGGCCGAGGTGCACGCCGTCGAAGTTGCCGATGGTCACCACGGTGGCGGCGAGGTCGGCGGGGACGTCGTCCAGGGATCGCCAGATGCGCACGGACGAACCCTACTGGCGCCCGCTCAGACGAAGACGGCCACGGCCCGGGCCTGCGGCCCCGCCTGCTCGTAGAGCGCCAGGAAGGTGCCGTCGGGCGCGAACAGCGCCACCGGGCCCGGGCTGCCGAGCTCCAGGTCGAGCTTGCGGCCGACGCGCACGTCCAGTGCCTGGCTCTCGTCGAGGTCCACCGAGGCGAACGCCGCGCGGGCGGCCACGGCGATCGGCACCACGCCGGGCTCGGCCTCCAGCTGCTCGAGGGTGCGGGCGACGTCGAGCGCGAACGGGCCGACCGTCGTACGCCGGAGCGCGGTGAGGTGGCCCCCGGTGCCCAGCTGCTCCCCCAGGTCGCGCGCCACGGCGCGGACGTAGGTGCCGGTCGAGCAGTGCAGGGTGAGGTCGACGTCGCTCATCTCGCGGCGGGTGTGGTTGGTGCGGCGTACGTCGTGGACGACGAGCTCGTGGATGGTCACCCGCCGGGAGGCGAGCTCGACCTGCTCACCGGCCCGGACCCGGTCGTAGGCACGGCGGCCGTCGACCTTGATCGCGGAGACCGCGGAGGGCACCTGGTCGAGCTCGCCGACGAAGCCGGCCAGAGCCGTACGGACGTCGTCCTCGCTGGCGGCGACGAACGACGTGGTCAACACCTCGCCCTCGGCGTCGTCGGTGGTCGTGGAGGCCCCGAGACGGATCGTCGCGTCGTAGGTCTTGTCGCTGAGCTGCAGGTGGCCGAGCAGCCGGGTGGCCCGACCGACCCCGAGGACCAGCACGCCGGTCGCCATCGGGTCGAGCGTGCCGGCGTGCCCGACCTTGCGGGTGCCGAGGATGCGGCGGGTCCGGGAGACCACGTCGTGGGAGGTCATCCCCCCGGCCTTGTCGACGACGACCAGGCCGTGGGGGCCGTCGGGACGGCTCACGCCCGCGGGTCGTCCGCGCGGTCGTCCAGCCCGTCCTCGAGGTCGTCCTCGTCGGGCTCGGGCTCGCGGGGCTTCTTGTAGGGGTCGGCGTCCCCGGCGTACGCCCCTTCGGCGGCGCGGCGCGCCGCCTCGGCGTCGGCCGCACGCACGCGCTCGAGGAGGTCGTCGATCTCGCGCGCGGTCTCGGGCAGCGCGTCGCGCACGAACTCCAGCGTCGGCACCTGCCGGATGCCGAGCTGCTTGCCCACCTCGGAGCGGATCAGCCCGCGGGCCGACTCCAGCGCCGCGGCCGTGCCCTCGTGGTCGGACTCCTCGCCGAGGACGGTGTAGAAGATCGAGGCGTGCTGGGTGTCGCCGGAGACGCGGACGTCGGTCACGGTGACGAACCCCAGCCGGGGGTCCTTGATCCGGCGCTCGAGCATCTCCGCCACGACCACCTTGATGCGGTCGGCGATCTTGCGCACGCGGGGGCTTGCCATGGTGGGTCCTGTTCTGTGCCTGGGGCCGGACGGGTCACTGTCGGTTTCACAGGGGACCTTGTGAAACTCACGCTCCCCGTGCGAAGTTCTGCCCGGGAAGCTGCGGTTTCACAGGGGACCCTGTGAAACCGCAGCCCGGTCCGTCGTACGTCGTGCCGCGGGATCAGCCCCGCGGGATCTCCTTCATCTCGAAGGCCTCGACGATGTCGCCCTCCTTGATGTCGTTGAACCCGCGCAGTACCAGACCGCACTCGAAGCCCTCGCGGACCTCGGAGGCGTCGTCCTTCTCCCGCTTGAGCGAGGCCAGGTCCAGGTTGTCCTGGATCACGGAGCCGTCGCGGATCAGGCGCACCTTGGCGTTGCGTCGGATGACGCCGCCGGTGACCATGCAGCCCGCGATGTTGCCGATCTTGGAGCTGCGGAAGATCGCACGGATCTCCGCCTGCCCCAGGGTCGACTCCTCGTACTCCGGCTTGAGCAGGCCCTTGAGCGCCGCCTCGATCTCCTCGATGGCCTGGTAGATCACCGAGTAGTAGCGGATCTCCACGCCCTCCTTGTCGGCCATCTCCGTCACCTTGCCCTGCGGGCGGACGTTGAAGCCGATGATGATCGCGTCGGAGGCCGCGGCCAGGTCGACGTTGGTCTCGGTGATCGCACCGACACCGCGGTCGATGACGCGCAGCGAGACCTCGTCGCCGACGTCGATCTGGGCCAGCGAGTCCTCGAGGGCCTCGACCGAACCGGACACGTCGCCCTTGAGGATGAGGTTGAGCTCCTGGCTCTTGCCCTTCTCCATGGAGGCCATGAAGTCTTCGAGGCTGCGACGCACGCGACGCTTGGCCTGCATGGCCGCCCGCTCGCGCGACTCGCGCTTCTCGGCGATCTGGCGCGCCATCCGGTCGTCCTCGACCACGATGAAGTTCTGCCCTGCGCCGGGGACGCCGGAGAGACCGAGCACCATCGCGGGACGCGAGGGGTAGGCCTCCTCGATGTTGTCGCCGTGCTCGTCGATCATCGCGCGGACCCGGCCGTGGGCCGGACCGGCGACGATCGAGTCGCCCACGCGCAGCGTGCCGCGCTGGACCAGGATCGTGGCGACCGGGCCGCGACCGCGGTCCAGGTGCGCCTCGACGACCAGGCCCTGGGCGTCCTGCTCGGGGTTGGCGCGCAGGTCGAGCGACGCGTCGGCGGTGAGCACGACGGCCTCGAGCAGCTTGTCGAGGTGCAGCTGCTCCCGGGCGGAGACGTCGACGAACATGGTGTCGCCGCCGTACTCCTCGGGGACCAGGCCGTACTCGCTGAGCTGGCCACGGACCTTGGTCGGGTCCGCCGCAGGCACGTCGATCTTGTTGACGGCGACCACGATCGGCACGTTGGCAGCCTTGGCGTGGTTGAGCGCCTCGACCGTCTGCGGCATCACGCCGTCGTCCGCCGCGACCACGAGGATCGCGATGTCGGTGGCCTGGGCACCACGGGCACGCATGGCGGTGAACGCCTCGTGACCGGGGGTGTCGATGAGGGTGATGCGACGCTCGTCGCCGTCGACCTCCGCCGCGACCTGGTAGGCGCCGATGTGCTGCGTGATGCCACCGGCCTCCTTGTCGACGACGTTGGCGCTGCGCAGCGCGTCGAGCAGCTTGGTCTTTCCGTGGTCGACGTGGCCCATGACGGTGACGACCGGCGGCCGCGCCTCGAGCATGTCCTCGTCGCCCTCGTCGGAGCCGAACTGGACGTCGAAGGAGTCGAGCAGCTCGCGGTCCTCGTCCTCGGGGGAGACGACCTCGACGACGTAGTTGAGCTCGTCGCCGATCAGCTGCAGGGTGTCCTCGTTGACCGACTCGGTCGCGGTGACCATCTCGCCCAGGTGGAACAACATCTGCACCAGCGAGGCGGCGTCGACGCCGATCTTCTCGGCGAAGTCGGTCAGCGAGGCGCCACGCGCCAGGCGGACGGTCTCGCCGTCGCCCTTGCGGACGCGGACGCCGCCGATCGTCGGGGCCTGCATGGCCTCGAACTCCTGACGACGGGCGCGCTTGCTCTTGCGACCGCGACGCGACGGGCCGCCGGGGCGACCGAAGGCACCCTGCGTGCTGCCGCGCTGGCCGGGACGACCCCGACCGGGACCACCGGGACGACCGGGGGCACCGCCGCCGGGCGCACCGCCCGGACCGCCGCCGAAGCCGCCGCGGCCGGGAGGGCCGCCGCGCGCCGGGGCGCCACCGGGACCACCGCGACCCGGGCCGCCGGGACCACCACGGCCGGGGCCGCCGGGGCCACCACGGCCGGGACCGGCACCGAAGGCGGCCGGGGACTTGGGCATCATCGCCGGGTTGGGGCGCGGCATGCCGTCGCGACCGGCCGGGGGCCGGGGCGGACGCTGCGCGTCGTCGCCCGCAGCGGCGGGCGCGCCCGACTGCGGGCGGGGCGCCGGACGGCGACCCATGCCCTGGGTCGAGCTGAACGGGTTGTTGCCCGGGCGCGGCGCGCCGGGACGGGGCGGCCGGGGGCCGGGCTTGAAGCCGGCGCCACCGGAGGGACGCTCCTCCTCGCCACCCTCACGGGCGGCCGGCGCCTCGGGAGCCGCAGGGCTCTCGGGGGCGGCCGGAGCACTGGGGGCGCTGGGGGCGCTCGCCGCGGGGGCGGGTGCCTCCGGGGCGGCGGGCTCGGGGGCGGGCTTGGACCGGGGACCGGGACGCGGGCCCGGTCGGGCCGGGGCGGCCGACGGGGCCTGGGCGGCCGGGGCCGCGGGGGCCTCGGCGGCAGGAGCCTCGGGGGCGGGTGCCTCGGCGGCCGGCGCGGCGGGAGCCGTGGGGGCGGCGGGAGCCTCCGGGGCCGGGGCCTCGGTGGGGGCCGCTGCCGCGGGCGCGGCGGGGGCCGACGGGGTCGCCGACGGCGACTTCTTGGCGGCCTTCTTGGCGGCAGCGGCGTCGGCCTTGGCCTTCAGCTCGCTGCCGTAGGTGTCGTTGAAGCGCTTCTCGACGAGCGGGTTGATGCCCGACGACGGCGCCTTGACGAACTCGCCCAGGTCGCCGAGGAGGGTGATGACCTCCTTGCTCGGCACGCCGTACTTCTTGGCGAGATCGCTGACTCTCGTGTTTGCCACGGATTTCCTCCTGGTCCGAGCCCGTCCAGGAGGGCAACGAACCGCTAGTTGATGTGCTTGCTCATCGCGCGGTACTCAGTGCGAGGTGTCTCATCGCAGGCTCATGAGCTCGTGCTCCCGTTCCGGATGGGTGCTGACTGGGTCGGTGCTGGTGGTGCTGGGAGTTGCAGGTCCGCGAGGTGCCGGCGCAGCCGGTCGAGGCTGAGTGCTCCTCGGGCCTGAGCATCATGCCGCAGGGCCCGGGTGAAAGCACGTTTGCGCTCGGCCAGCGCCAGGCACGCGACCGTGGGGTGCAGGTGCGCCCCACGGCCCGGTGCGGAGCCGACCGGGTCGGGCTCGACGTGCCAGGGGGCCTGGCCATCGGGACCCGCACGGACGACCACCCGCAACAGCTCGCGCTTGGGGGCCTTCCGCCGACACCCGACACAGGTCCGGACGGGTCCGTCGCCGCGCTGCGTGTCCTGCTGGAAAACCACCGTGGGCCACTCTACCGGGCGGCTCGCCCCAGCCCTAACCGGATCTCGGACCCCGCTCGGTCAGTCCGCGGGCGCCTCGTCGGAGCGGATGTCGATGCGCCAGCCGGTGAGGCGGGCGGCGAGGCGGGCGTTCTGCCCCTCCTTGCCGATCGCCAGCGACAGCTGGAAGTCGGGCACCACGACGCGGGCGGAGCGGGCGGCTAGGTCCACCACGGTGACCGAGGAGACGCGGGCCGGGCTGAGCGCGTTGCCGACCAGCGTCGCCGGGTCGTCGGACCAGTCGACGATGTCGATCTTCTCGCCGTGCAGCTCGTTCATGACGTTGCGCACGCGCTGGCCCATCGGGCCGATGCACGAGCCCTTGGCGTTGACGCCCGGCACCCGCGTGTGGACGGCCAGCTTGGTGCGGTGGCCGGCCTCACGGGCGATGCCGGCGATCTCGACGGTGCCGTCGGCGATCTCGGGCACCTCGAGCGCGAAGAGCTTCTTGACCAGGCTGGGGTGGGTGCGCGAGAGCATCACCTGCGGGCCGCGCATCCCCTTGCGGACGCTGACCACCAGGCACTTGATGCGGGTGCCGTGGGAGTAGTCCTCCCCCGGGACCCGCTCGCCGGCGGGCAGCAGCGCCTCGAGCGACCCCAGGTCGACCATGACGTCGTCGGGGTTGCGGCCCTGCTGGATGACGCCGGAGACGATGTCGCCCTCCTTGCCGGCGAACTCCCCGAACTTGCGCTCGTCCTCGGCGTCGCGCAGCCGCTGCAGCATGATCTGCTTGGCGGTCGTCGCGGCGATCCGGCCGAAGCCCGCCGGGGTGTCGTCGTACTCCCCCACGACCTCGCCCTCGGCGTCGCGCTCCTGCGCCACGACCGTGACGTGGCCGGACTTGCGGTCGAGCTGGACGCGGGCGTGCTCCTGCGCCTCGTTGCTCTTCTGGTACGCCGTCAG
Organism: Marmoricola sp. Leaf446; assembly: GCF_001424755.1. Lineage (GTDB taxonomy): Bacteria > Actinomycetota > Actinomycetes > Propionibacteriales > Nocardioidaceae > Marmoricola. Next base: position 135,307 of record NZ_LMRF01000004.1, on the reverse strand, counting down.
CAGCGCCTGCTCGATGGCCTCGACCAGCACCTCGAAGGGGATCTCCTTCTCGCGCTCGAGCATGCGCAGCAGGTTCATGTCGATGTCCATCAGGACTCCTCGTGCTTGGTGAACTCGATCTGGACCTTGGCCTTGGTGACCTCGTCGAACCCGACACGGCGGGCGGTGCCGCCGACGTCGAGGTCGGCGCCCTGCTCGTCGGCACCGACCAGCCGGCCGGTGACGTCCTCCTCGCCGGGCAGCGTGACCTTGACCAGCCGGCCCACGTTGCGGCGCCAGTGACGCGGCAGGGTGAGCGGGCGGTCGACGCCGCGCGAGGACACCTCGAGGGTGTAGGCACGCTCGCCCATGAGGTCGCGCTCGTCGAGCACGCGGGAGACCTCGCGGGTCGCCTCCGCGATCTCGTCCATGGTGACGCCGCCGTCCTTGTCGACGGCCACCCGCAGCACGCGGCGCTTGCCGGCGGCGGAGACGTCCACGGCCTCGAGGTCGAGCCCCAGCGCGAGCATCGGGGCGACGAGCTCCTCAGCGAGGCGATCCCTGGTGTCGGACGCAGTCATGTCCCAGACCCTCCAAGCTGTGCTGTTGTGGAGTGCCACCCTAACGCCCCGGCGGGGCGCGCTCCGCGACTGCGTCGGGCGGGGGGCCGCCGCCCCTAGGATGCTCGGGTGGTCGACCCGAGCCCGACGCGGCGCACGCTCTCGCGCCGCACCCTGGTCACCGGCGGGCTCGCCGTCGGGGCCGCGGCGACCGTGCTGCCCGGCTGCTCGGTCGACACGCCGCTGCGGCGCGACGACTCCCCCCGGCCGCGCCCGCTCGCCCCCGACGTCGCCGTGGCCACCACCGCCCTCGCCGAGCTGCGGGCCGCCCGACGCGCGGTGGCCGCGACCACGCGCCGCTTCCCCGCGCTACGGGCCGCGCTGGACCCCGTCGGGTCGATGCACCGGGCCCACGAGGCGTCGCTGGTCGACGCGGTGCCCCGCGGCGCCGACCCCAGCACCCCCGTCACGCCGTACGCCGTGCCCCGCCGCCGTCCCGCCGCGCTGCGGGCCCTGCAGCAGCGCGAGCAGGAGCTGCACGAGCGGCTGGCCACCCTGGCCGCCCGGGCCCAGAGCGGCGAGTTCGCGCGGCTGCTGGCGAGCATGGGCGCCGGGGTGCAGCAGCGACTCGCCACCTGGCCGGTGTCGTGACCCCGGTCGAGGCGCTGCAGAACGCGCTCGCCGCCGAGCACGCGTCGGTCTACCTCTACGGCCTGCTCGGGGCCCGGGCCTCGGCGTCGGCCCAGCCGGTGCTCTTCGACCGGCTCCAGCAGGCGTACGCCGACCACCGCACCGCCCGCGACGACCTCGTCGCCCGACTGGCCCGTCGTGACGTCGACCCCGTCGCGAGCGAGACCGACTACGCCCCGCCGGGGCCGGTGTCGACCCCGGCGCAGATCGAGGCCGTCGCCCGCACCCTGGAGCGCCGGGTGGCGCTGACCTACGGCGAGACCGTGGCCCACACCTCGGGCGAGGACCGGCTCGCGGCGATCGACGCGCTCGACGCGGCCGCCGTCCGCGGCCTGGGGTTCGGGGAGCCCCCGACCGCCTTCCCCGGCCTGGCCTGAGGCTCCCCGCGCCTCAGCGTCCGAAGTCGGCCTTGGTGATGAGGGCGTGGATCCCGGTCGTGCGGTCGACGACCTGCGAGCACTGGAAGTCCGCCGCCGCCGAGAGGTAGGCGTAGGCCACGGGTCCGGCCACGCCCAGCTCGTCGGTGAGGAACGCCAGCGCCTGCCGCACCGCCGCCTTCATCGCCAGGTCGAGGCTGGTGGCGTTGCCGCCGTTCTCCGGGCCGTCGGGGTCGCTGAGCCCGATCGGGATCCAGTGGTCGGGGGTCTCGGCGAACGGCGCGTCGAAGGCCGGCCGGGGCGCGCCCCGCAAGCCCCGCTTGACCACCGTCAGCCGGAAGGTCGGCCGCAGCGACCCCTCCATCGCCGTCAGCGCCACCTCGCCGTCGCCCTGCGCCATGTGGGGGTCGCCGCTGTAGAACATCGCGCCGGGCACCTGCACCGGCAGGTACAGCGTGGAGCCGACCGTCAGGTCGTTGATGTCGATGTTGCCGCCCGCGTCCGTGGGCGGCACCGAGTCCACGAGGGCCGAGGTGTCGCGGGCGACGCCCATCATCCCCATGAACGGGTGCAGGTCGAACCCGACGGGCACCGCCCCGGGCAGCCGGCCGCGCAGGCCGCCCCGGGAGCGCTCGGCGGCGGCGAAGACGCTGATGTTGCCGCCCTCGTTGAAGTACGGCCGCGCCCGGGGGTCGCCCTCGAACTTCTCGGGGTACTCCCCTGGCAGCGCGCCCTTGCCGTGGCGGTTGGAGATCACGCCGTACGGCACCCGCAGCGGGAGGTCGAGCACCTCGATCTTCAGCACGTCGCCGGGCTCGGCGCCGCGCACCGCGATCGGGCCGGTCACGACGTGCGGGCCGGGTCCGTCGTGCGGCGTGCGCGCGGCCACGGCGACGGCGTCGCGGAGCACGGCGCGCTCGGCCACGCCGTACTGCTCGAAGAACTGGCGGGGGTCCTTGCCCTGGTCCTCGAGCAGGCCCTCGTGGGAGATGGTGTCGAGGGTGACCACGTCGCCGGAGCGCACCACGGCCACGGGCTCGGAGTCGCGGTTGGGCAGCCGGCCCCACAGCACCTCGTCGGCCTTCGCCCGGACGTAACGGCCCCGGGTGCGACCGACGCCGGGCTGCAGCACCTGCAGCGGTCGCGCGCGGGTCGCGGGCGCGGCGCTCGCCGCGCCCTGCTCCCCGGTGACGAGGGCGGCTCCGAGGGCACCGGCCGCTGCGGCGCGCAGCATCGAGCGGCGGGCCAGGGCGGCGGCCGGGGAGGGGAGGGCGGGGTGAGCGGGCACGGGGGTGCTCCTCTGTCTCGGTGACGGGTCCACGCCACCGAAGCAGGGGGAGGTTTCGTCCCGACGACGCCAGATGTCGGGGAGGTCACACGTCGTCCCCCGGCGTACGACGCACCGCGGCTGCGGCGCTCAGAGGCCGGCGATGATCCCGGGGAGGTCGGCGAGCTCGTGCGCCACCGCGTCGGGGACGCCCTCGGAGTGGCCGACCTGCTCGGCCGGGATGACGCTGTGGGGCACGTGGACGGCGCGCAGCCCGGCGTTCTGGGCCCCCCAGACGTCGTCGTAGAGCCGGTCGCCGACGTAGACGCAGCGCGCCGGGTCGGAGGCACCGACCGCCGTCATCGCCGCCCGGAACACCTCCGGCGACGGCTTGGTCCACGGCACCTCGCTGGTGTAGACGGCGCCGTCGAGGAGGTCCAGCACGCCGTCGCGCCGGAAGAAGTCCTCGTGCCAGGCGCGCGGCCAGATCGTGTTGGACAGCACCCCGACCCGGACCCCGGCCTCGCGCAGCCCGGTGAGCAACGGCACCACCTGCGGGTCGGTGGCGGTGTGGGGCTCCCAGAACTCCCGGTAGTGGCTCAGCAGGTCCGGGTCGTGCGGCAGCCCGGCCTCGTCGAACAGGTCGGCCACGGTCGAGCTGCGCTGGTGGTCGCGGCTGCGCCCCCAGATCACCTGGTTGGCGCGCTGGAGCGTGTCGACGTGGACGTGCGGTGGGTGGCTGGAGCCGGTCACCGCGTGGGCCAGGGCGAGCGCCTCGGCGTGGAAGTCGATGTCGTGCCAGCGGGTCAGCGTCCCGCCCCAGTCGAAGATCACGGCCTCGGGGTGCATGACGGGAGGCTAGTGGGGCGGCGTCGCCCGCCCGGTCCGCGGTGGGTCCACGGGGCCGGGCGGACGGGTCGGCTCAGGCCCGGTAGGCCGTCCACATCTGGTCCATCCGGCTGTCCTGGCCGGCGCTGAACGTGGTGTAGCAGCTGTCGTAGCTGTAGTCCATGTAGTTGTGGATCGGGTCGAGGCCCGGGGCGGGGCAGGAGTCGCGGCCGGTGGGGCACCCCGACGACGGCGAGGCCTGGGCCGGGGTGTCGCTCACGGAGTCGCCCGGGTCGGCGCACCCGCCCTGGAAGGTGTGGTAGAGCCCGAGCCAGTGGCCGGCCTCGTGGGTGGCGGTCTCACCGAGGTCGTAGTTGGTGGCCGACCCGCCGGGCAACGAGGAGTACTGCACCCGGATGCCGTCGATCCGGGGCTGCTTGGAGTAGTCCCACGGGAAGGTGGCGATGCCGAGGTAGTCGAAGTCGACGAGCCAGATGTTGAGGGCGTTCTTGCCGCCCTGCCGGGTCGCCGCCCGGTACTTCGAGCTCTGCTTGTCCTGGTGGTAGGCGTCGTTGACGATGCGGTCGGTGCCCGCGAGCCGGAAGCCCACGCCCGTGTCGAGCCCGGCGCCGTTGACGTCGGCGCCGCCGTAGGTCTGGTTGAGCACGGTGACCTGCTGGGCGATCTGGGCGTCGGTGACGTCGCCCGCACCGCCCTTGCCGATCATCACGTGGACGTAGACCGGGATGCTCGCGATGCTGTTGCCCGCCGCGGCGCTGGTCCGGTCGGCGCGCTTCTGGCGCACGATCTGCCTGGTGGAGGCGTCGATGCGCCGCTGCTCGGCGCGGCTGACCTCGCGGGTGTCGGCCTTGGAGCCGGCCTGTCCGGGACGGACCCGCGCCGAGGCGCCGGCCTGGTCCACGTGGTCGGCGTGGTCGGTCTGCTCGACGCAGTCGGCGGCCTGGCGGGCCGAGGACGCGGCCACGGGGGCGGCGGCCGTGGAGGCGGCTCCGGCGGTGAGGGTGGTGGCCAGCGCGGCCGCGAAGGCGGCGCGCAGGAGCGTGCGTGTCATGGGTCTTCCTTCCCGAGAGGACCTCGACCGTATGCCGCGGCGCACGGCCGGCACCAGACCCCGAGACCAGATCGTTGCCCGCCGCAACCGCGGCGGGTCCCGGGCTACCCGCGCACGACCCCCACCAGGTGGTCCACGGCCTCGCCGACGGGCACCTCGGTGCGCTCGCCCGTGCGACGGTCCTTGACCTCGACGTTGCCGTCGACCAGGCCGCGGCCGACGGTGACGATGGTGGGCACCCCGATCAGCTCGGCGTCCTTGAACTTCACCCCGGGGCTGACCTTGGGCCGGTCGTCGTAGATCACCTCGACGCCCCGGGCCGAGAGCCCCTCGGCGAGCGTGGTCGCGGCCTCGAAGACGGCGGCGTCCTTGCCGGTCGCGACGACGTGCACGGCGGCCGGGGCGACCTCGCGGGGCCAGATCAGGCCGAGCTCGTCGTGGTTGGCCTCGGCGATGGCGGCCACCGCGCGCGTCACGCCGATGCCGTAGGAGCCCATCGTGACGGTCACGAGCTTGCCGTTCTCGTCGAGCACCCGGAGGTCGAGCGCCTCGGCGAACCAGCGACCGAGCTGGAAGATGTGGCCCATTTCGATGCCCCGGGCGGACTCCAGGGTGCCGTCGGCGCACTGGGGGCAGGCGTCGCCGTCGCGGACCTCGGCGGCCTCGATGGTGCCGTCGGGGGTGAAGTCGCGGCCGACGACCAGGTCCAGGACGTGGCTGCCCTGCACGTCGGCACCGGTGACCCAGCGGGTGCCCTCGGAGACCCGGGGGTCCACGACGTAGCGGATCCCGGAGGCCGACGCCTCCCCCAGGGCGCCGGGACCGATGTAGCCCTTGACCAGCGCCGGGTGCTTGCGCAGCTCCTCCTCGTCCATCGGCTCGACCTCGATCGGCTCGAGCTGACCCTCGAGCCGCTTCTGGTCGACCTCGCGGTCACCGGGCAGGCCGATGGCCAGCGGCTCGCGGGTGCCGTCGGGGTGCTTGAGCACCACCAGGACGTTCTTGAGGGTGTCGCCCGCCTGCCAGGGGCGGTCATCGCGGGGGAAGGCCTCGTCGAGGTGGGCGACCAGGGTGGCGATGGTCGGGGTGTCGGGGGTCTGCTCGGCGTGGGCGGCCGGCGCGTCGTCGTACGGCACGGGCGCGGGGGTCGGGACGGCGACGGCCTCGACGTTCGCGGCGTAGTCGCAGTTCGTGCAGCGGACGTAGGTGTCCTCCCCGACCTCGGCCTTGGCGAGGAACTCCTCGGAACGCGAGCCGCCCATCGCGCCGCTGGTCGCCTTGACGATCGCGTAGTCGAAGCCGAGCCGGTCGAAGGTCTTCACGTACGCCGCGCGGTGGGCGGCGTAGGAGCGGTCGAGGCCCTCGTCGGTGACGTCGAAGGAGTAGGAGTCCTTCATGATGAACTCGCGGCCGCGCAGCACCCCGGCGCGGGGACGCGCCTCGTCGCGGTACTTGGTCTGGATCTGGTAGAGCCAGACCGGCAGGTCCTTGTAGGAGGAGTAGAGGTCCTTCACCGCGAGGGTGAACATCTCCTCGTGGGTCGGACCGAGCAGGTAGTCGCCGCCCTTGCGGTCCTGGAGCCGGAAGATGCCGTCGCCGTAGGTCGTCCAGCGGTTGCTGGCCTCGTAGGGCTCCCGCGGCAGCAGCGCCGGGAACGACAGCTCCTGGGCCCCGATCGCGTCCATCTCCTCGCGCACGATCCCCTCGACCTTGCGCAGCACCCGCAGGCCCAGCGGCAGCCAGGTGTAGATGCCGGGGGCGGCGCGACGGACGTAGCCGGCGCGGACCATCAGGCGGTGGCTGGGCACCTCGGCGTCGACGGGGTCCTCGCGCAGCGTGCGGACGAACAGCGAGGACATGCGGAGGACGTGGGGTGTTGTCACCGGCACAGGCTAACGACCGGAGCGGGTCGCGGGCCGGGCGAGGTGGACCACGACGAGCGCCGGGCCGAGCGGGCGGCGCGGCGCTACCGGACCGGCCGTCCCGCGCGGGCGGCCCTGAGCGCGACCCGCAGCGGCGGGAGCTGCAGCGGCAGCCGGGCCCAGGCCGCGGCCTTCACGGCCGTGCTGTCGCTGCGGCGGGCGTCGCCGGCCATCTTGAGGTTGGCGGGGTAGACGGCGAGCAGCAGCGCGGCGCTCGCCCAGCCGGCGGCGGGACGCGTGCGCGGGTGCAGCAGGCCGGCGGCGCACACCAGCTCGGCGACGCCGCTGACGTAGACGATGCCGCGGTGGGCGGGCAGCACGCGCAGCACCATCGGCTCGAAGGTCTGCGGCCGCACCAGGTGCACCACGCCCGAGGACGCGAACGCCGCGGCCAGCCCGAGCACGCCGGGGTCGGGGCGACCGCGGTCGCGCCGGTGGGTGGGGCCGGTCAGCAGCGGGCCGAGGTGGGTCACGTCGCGCTCCTCGCGTCAGAACATGATGGTGGAGAAGGTGTCGGTCTGCTCGAACCCGGCGCGGGCGTAGGCGGCCCGCGCAGCGGTGTTGTGGGCGTTGACGTAGAGCGAGACCGCCGGGGCGATCTCGCGCAGGCAGGTGGCGACCACGGTCGCCATCCCGGCGGCGGCCAGCCCCTGTCCGCGCAGCTCGGGGTCGACGTACACGCCCTGGATCTGGCAGGCGCTGGGGCCGGCGCACGCGACCTCGGCCTTGAACAGCACCCGGCCGTCCTCGATGCGCGAGAACGACCAGCCGCGGCCGACGAGCTGGTTGACGCGGGCGCGGTAGAGGTCGCGGCCGCCGTCGACCTCGGGCGAGACCCCGACCTCCTCGGTGTACATCGCCACGCAGGCGGGGTAGAGCACGGCCGCCTCCTCGCGCGTCGTACGCCGGACCTGCTGGTCGCAGGCGATGTCGGCCGGCCTGGTCGTGACGAGGTGGGGCTGGTCCCAGCGCAGCTCGCGTGGCCGGGGCCAGCTGTCCTCCAACCCGGCCCAGAGCACCTCGACGGCGTCGCGCGGACCCACGATGGTCGAGCTGCGGGGGCTGTTGCGGGTGGCCCGCTCGGCGAACGCCTCGCACGCCGCCGGGCTGGCGCTCACCGGCACCAGGTTGGCGCCGACGTGGCACAGCGAGACCAGCTCGTCGCCCTCGTGGTAGCCCCACATCTCGCCCCCGAGCCAGCGGGGGTCGAGCTGGGTGATGCGGGTGCGGTAGTCGGCGAAGACGTTGGCGACCGGGTCGCGGGCGACCACGGCCAGCGCGGCGGTCACGTCGGAGGGCCCCAGCACGCGCACGCCTTGGCTCGTCCGGACCACGCGGGGAGCCTACGGCAACGGGGGTCGTCGGGTTCGGGAGTCAGCGGACCGGCGCCAGGTCTACGGTGTGGCCATGTCGCACCCCCGGCCTCGTCCCCGCCACCGGTTGCCGGTCACGCTGCTGGCCCTGGCCCTGACGGGCACCGTCCTCGCCGGGTGCGGAGGCGGTGACGACGGCCGCGACGGCAGCGCCGAGCCCGCTGCGGAGGAGGTGGACCCGCAGGACGCGGCGTGCCGCACGCGGTGGCGCGCGCTCGCCGACGAGGTCGGTGACCGGTCGCAGGACGAGCACCCCTCGACGCTCGCCGGCCGCTGGACCAGCGTGTCGGCCACCATCGACTACTACGCGGTCAGCGGGTCGGCCTCGGACTGCGAGAAGACGCTGGACGCCCAGCGTGCCCAGGTGGCCGCCCTGGAGGAGCTGGGCACCGCGCTCCGGCGCTACGACGTGCTCTACCAGCACGACCGGCTGGCCGAGGACGCCGCGGCGTACACCCCGCCGAAGGCGCGCAAGGGGCAGGACGAGCCGCCGAGCCGCAAGGCCGTCCGCGCCGCCCTCGGCACGCTGGAGGAGCAGGCGCCGCGGGCCGAGAAGGACCAGCTCGCCGGGTGGCAGCAGGCCACCGCCATCGACCCCACCGAGAAGAAGTCGGTCGCCAAGGCCAAGAAGGACCTCGCGTTCCTGTCGCAGGAGAGCGCCGCCTGGCGCAGGGCGAGCGCCGCCCAGCGCACCATCGAGCGCGGCCTCCGCGCCGCGGGCTGACCCCGCGCGTCCCTCACCGGGGTCCTGCCATGCTTCGGCCGTGACCGACCGCGCCACGCACCCCGACCACGACCGGGCCGGCGGCCGGCGGCCCCGGCTGACCCGGCTGCTCCCCTGGCTCGGCCTCGCGGCCGCGGTGGGCGTCGTGGTGTGGGCGTTCTGGTGGCCGGGCCACAGCGGCGAGCAGGTCTACCCGCGAGCACCGCGCAACGCCTCCGACCGCGAGGTGCCGCCGCTGCACGGGCTGTGGGAGCCGAAGTGGTGGGGACCCGGCACCGCCCCGGCGGTGCTGCTGGCCCTGCTCGGCTGGAGGTACGCCGCCGCGGTCGCCGACCGGCTGCCCTGGCGCGCGCTGCTGCTGGCGTCGTACGCCGTGGGGCTGGGGTGGATGGTCTCGCTCGCCCTCGTCGACGGGGTGGAGGGCCTGACCCGGCAGCTCGGCAACCCCTTCGAGTACCTCACCACCGCCCGCGAGGTGACCGACGTCCCGCAGCTGCTGACGACCTGGCGCGAGCGGATGCCGCTGTACTCCGAGGACGCCTTCCCCACCCACGTCGCGGGCCACCCGCCCGCCGCCCTGCTGTTCTTCGTCGGGCTGGTGCGGATCGGGCTGGGAGGCGACCTGGCCGCGAGCCTCGTGGTGGTGCTCCTCGCCGCCAGCACCGCCCCGGCCGTGCTGGTGGCGCTGCGGGCGCTCGGCGCGGAGACCACGGCACGGCGAGCGGCGCCGTTCCTGGTGCTCGCCCCGACTGCGGTGTTCATGGCCGTCTCCGGCGACGCGCTGTTCGCGGCGATCGGGGCGTGGGGCATCGCCTGCCTCGCGCTCGGCGCCACCCGCACCCGGCGCGGACCGGCCCTGGCCTGGTCGGCGCTGGCGGGGCTGCTGCTCGGGACTGTCGTGATGATGTCCTACGGGCTGCCGCTGCTCGGCGTCGTCGCCGTGGCCGTGCTCCTCGCCGCGCGGTCGTGGCTGCCGCTGCCGGTCGCCGCGGCCACGGCCCTGGTGGTGGTGCTCGGGTTCGCCGCGGCCGGCTGGGCCTGGTGGGACTACTACCCCGTGCTGGTCGACCGCTACGAGGAGGGCATCGCCAAGGACCGGCCCGAGGACTACTGGCGCTGGGCCAACCTGGCCCTGCTGTTCCTCAGCGCCGGCCCGCTCGTCGGGGCCGCCGTGGCGAACCTGCTGGCCACGACCCGGGCGACCTGGCGGCTCTACCGGGCGCCCGTGCTGCTGACGGCCGCGGGCGCCGTCATGGTGGCGACCGCCGACGCCTCGGGGATGAGCAAGGCCGAGGTGGAGCGCATCTGGCTGCCGTTCATGCCGTGGCTGCTGGTCGGCTGCGCCCTGCTGCCCGACCGCTGGCGCCGCTGGGGCCTGACCCTGCAGCTGCTCACCGCCCTGGTGGTGCAGCACCTCTTCTACACCGTCTGGTGAGGTAGTCCGAGACGAAAAGCACCGCCGGAGGGCCTCCGGCGGTGCTTCCTGTCTCGGACTATCGGGAGCTCAGCCGACGCTGACCTCGGCCGACGCGCCCTCCTCGGCCTCCATGGTCTCGGCGATGCGCATCGCCTCCTCGATGAGGGTCTCCACGATCTGGCTCTCGGGGACGGTCTTGATGACCTCGCCCTTGACGAAGATCTGACCCTTGCCGTTGCCGGACGCGACGCCGAGGTCGGCCTCGCGGGCCTCACCGGGGCCGTTGACGACGCAGCCCATGACGGCCACGCGCAGCGGCACCTCCATGCCCTCCAGGCCCGAGGTGACCTGCTCGGCGAGCTTGTAGACGTCGACCTGGGCGCGGCCGCACGACGGGCAGGAGACGATCTCGAGCTTGCGGGGGCGCAGGTTGAGCGACTGCAGGATCTGGATGCCGACCTTGACCTCCTCGACCGGCGGGGCCGAGAGCGAGACGCGGATCGTGTCGCCGATGCCCTGGGACAGCAGCGCGCCGAACGCGGTGGCGGACTTGATCGTGCCCTGGAACGCCGGGCCGGCCTCGGTCACGCCGAGGTGCAGCGGCCAGTCGCCGGCCTCGGCGAGCAGCTCGTAGGCCCGGACCATCACGACGGGGTCGTTGTGCTTGACCGAGATCTTGAAGTCGTGGAAGTCGTGCTCCTCGAACAGCGAGGCCTCCCAGACCGCCGACTCGACCAGCGCCTCGGGCGTGGCCTTGCCGTACTTGTCCATGATCCGCTTGTCGAGCGAGCCCGCGTTGACGCCGATCCGGATCGAGGTGCCGTGGTCCTTGGCGGTCCGCGCGATCTCCTTGACCTGGTCGTCGAACTTGCGGATGTTGCCCGGGTTGACGCGTACGGCGGCGCAGCCGGCCTCGATCGCGGCGTAGACGTACTTGGGCTGGAAGTGGATGTCGGCGATCACCGGGATCTGCGACTTGGTCGCGATCGCCGGCAGCGCGTCGGCGTCGTCCTGGGAGGGGCAGGCCACCCGGACGATGTCGCAGCCCGACGCGGTGAGCTCGGCGATCTGCTGCAGCGTCGCGTTGATGTCGGAGGTCAGCGTCGTGGTCATCGACTGCACCGAGACCGGGTGGTCGCTGCCGACGCCGACCTTGCCCACCTGGATCTGGCGGGTGGGGCGACGCGGGGCCAGCACGGGCGGCGGGGCCGCCGGCATGCCGAGGGACACAGAAGTCATGGACCCAGTCTAGGAGCGGGTCACGAGAGGCTGATCGGGGCCAGCACGTCGGCGACCACCAGGACGACGCTGACGACGAGGATCACCGAGGCCATCACGTAGGTGACGGGCAGCAGCTTGGCCGCGTCGACCCCTCCCGGGTCCGGCCGGCCGCGCAGCCGCGCGAGCGCCCGGCGGACCGTCTCGTAGAGGGTGGTCGCCATCTGGCCGCCGTCGAAGGGCGGCAGCGGCACCAGGTTGACCAGGCCGAGGAACAGGTTGAGCCCGGCCAGCAGCGTGATGATCGCGAAGAACCGGTCGAGCCCGGGCACGCGTTCCTCCGAGGCCAGCTCGCCCGCGACCCGGCCGGCGCCGACGACGCTCATCGGGCCGTTGGGGTCGCGCTCCTCCAGCCCGAGTGCGGCCTGGCCGGCGTCCCAGACCCGCGCCGGCAGGGTCCCGATGGTCTTCAGCGTCTGCCAGGTGCCGTCGGCCATCACCGTGACGACGTAGCCGAGGTCCTGGCGCTCGCGCTCCTGCGTGGGCACCACGCCGAGGAACCCGACCTCGGAGACCTCGGTGGGCTTCTCGGCGTCCGTGACCTGGGTGGTGACCGTGGTGGTGGGCCGCAGCGTGACCTCGCGGCCGGCGCGCTCGACCACGACCGTGGCCGTCCGCTCGCCGTTGCCGCGGATCGCCCGTTGGGTCTGCGACCAGGTGCGCACCGGCTCGCCGTTGATCGAGACGAACCGGTCGCCGGAGCGGAACCCGGCCTCGCGGGCGGGCGAGGCCGGGTCGTCGGGGGTGCAGTCACGCTGCGGCTGGTCGGCCGTCGCCGCGGTCACCGCGATCACGCACTCCGAGACCCCGGAGACCGTGGTGGTGGCCTGGTAGACGCCGTAGCCCATGAAGGTCATCGCGAACAGCCCGAACGCCAGCACCAGGTTGATGGCCACGCCGGAGCCCAGGATGACCAGCCGCTGCCACCACGGCTTGTCGTAGAACAGCCGGCCGTGGTCGGCGGGGTCGACGTGCTCGTACTCCGCGTCCCGGGCGTCGCTGGCCAGCTGGGCGAACATGCCGGTCGGCCGGCTGCGGACCATCGTCGCCGTGGCGCCCGCGTCGGCGTTGGGCGGGACCATCCCGACGAGCTTGCAGTAGCCGCCGAGCGGGATGGCCTTGAGGCCGTACTCGGTCTCGCCGCGCTGCCGCGACCACAGCGTGCGGCCGAAGCCGATCATGAACTGGGTGACCTTGACGCGGAACAGCTTGCCCGGGACCAGGTGCCCGGCCTCGTGCAGGGCCACCGAGCCCAGCAGCCCGACCACGAAGACGAGGACGCCGAGGACGAAGAGGAGCACGGTCATGCAGGGGCGTCCTTCAGCAGGCTCTGGGTGTGGTCGCGGGCCCAGCGGTCGGCGGCGAGCACGTCGTCGACGGTGAGCCGGGCCGCTGGCTGCTGCGAGGGTACGTCGTGCGCGGTCAGCACCCGCGCCACCGTGTCGACGATGTCGACGAACCGCAGCCGGCCCTGCCGGAACGCCTCCACGCACACCTCGTTGGCGGCGTTGTAGACGGCCGGGGCGGTGCCACCGCGGGTGCCGGCCTCGCGGGCGAGACGCACGGCGGGGAAGGCCTCGTCGTCGAGCGGGGAGAACTCCCACGTCTGCGCGGTCGTCCAGTCCACCGCCGGCGCCGTGCCGGGCACCCGGTCGGGCCAGGCCAGGCCGAGGGCGATCGGGATCAGCATGGTCGGCGGGCTGGCCTGGGCCAGGGTCGAGCCGTCGGTGAACTCCACCATCGAGTGCACGACGCTCGTGGGGTGCACCACCACCTCGATGTCCTCGAACGGGATGCCGAAGAGCAGGTGGGCCTCGATCACCTCCAGGCCCTTGTTGACCAGGGTGGCGGAGTTGATGGTCACGACCGGGCCCATCGCCCAGGTGGGGTGGTCCAGCGCCTGCTCCGGGGTCACCTCGGCGAGCTCGTCGCGGGTGCGGCCGCGGAACGGTCCCCCGCTGGCGGTGAGCACCAGGCGGCGTACCTCGGAGGCGCTGCCGCCCCGCAGGCACTGCGCGAGCGCGCTGTGCTCGCTGTCGACCGGCACGATCTGCCCCGGCGCCGCGAGGTCGGTGACGACGGGGCCGCCGATGATCAGCGACTCCTTGTTGGCCAGCGCCAGCACGTTGCCGGCCTCGAGCGCGGCCACGGTCGGTCGCAGCCCGACCGCGCCGGTGACGCCGTTGAGGACCACGTCGCACTCCAGCCCGGCCGCCTCGACCGAGGCGTCCTCCCCCAGCCCGTGGAAGGCGGGGCCGAGCTCGGCGACCTGCTGCTCGAAGAGCTCCTCCTGCGACCCCCCGGCGGTCAGCGCGACCACCCGGAACCGGTCGGGGTGGGCCCGGACCACGTCGAGGGCCTGGGTGCCGATCGAGCCGGTGGACCCGAGGATGACGACGTCGCGGCGCTGGTTCACCGGCCCATGGTGGCAGCCGACGCCGACAGGAGCCTCACGCACCGCTGGCTACGCTGGACGGTCCAGCCCCGCTCCACCCCCGCGGCCCCAGACGCGACGGAGCACCGCACCACCCTGCACCGCCGGCCGACCCGGCCCGCCCGGGACGGCGCTCCGTCGTCTGCGGCTCCCGACAGGAGCGAGCGACCCCGTGACCCACCCGTACGCCGCCTCAGCGACGGCGGCGCCAGCGTGCCCGGCCGTCGGCCCGGCGCAGCCGGCCCACGGGCGTCCAGCCGCCGCGGAGCCCCTCGCGCCCGGTGTCGGCCGCGAACACGTTGCCGGGGCCGTCCTCGGTGCTCGGACCGCGCAGGGCCACCCGGTCGACCAGCGGGCCGGAGATGCGGTCGTAGACGAACGGCAGGTAGCGGAAGCCGAGCACGGCGAGCTTGTTGACGGGCCCCGCGTCGGAGGCCCGGCGCGGCCGGTCGAGCATCGCCAGGCACTTCGTGGCCACCGCCTCGGGCGTGATCACCGGCGGCGGCGCCGACCCGCGGCTCCCGGCGTAGGAGGCGGCCTGGTGGTAGATCGGCGTGTCGATGGCACCGGGCTTGACCAGGCAGACGTGGATGCCGCGCTCGTGACGGGTCTCGGCCTGCATCGCTCGCACCAGGCCCAGCTGGCCCCACTTGGCGGCGCTGTAGATGCCCATCGAGGGCACCGCGATCTCGGCGAGCAGCGAGCTGACCACCACGAGCGTGCCGCCGCCCTGGCGGCGGAACACCGGCAGCACGTGCCGGGCCAGGTGGTGGGTGCCCATCACGGCGGTGTCGACCACCCGCTGCACGACCTCGGTCGGCACCTCGTCGACGTCGCCGTAGGCCATCACCTGGGCCGTCGTCACCACCGCGTCCAGCCGGCCGTGACGCTCGAGCACCTCGGCCACCGCCCGCTCCACGGCCGCGCCGTCTACCACGTCGGCGGCGATGCCCAGCGCCCGGCCCGGCAGCGCCGCGGCGACCTCGGCCACCCGGCCGGCGTCGCGGGCCACCACGGCGACGACGTCGCCGCGGGCGGTCGCGGCACGCGCCACGGCCAGGCCGATGCCGGACGTCCCGCCCACGACCATCAGCACGCGCCCCGGACCCGCCACACCCTCGTCAGTCGTCACCCCTCGCACACTACGGACAGGTAGATCAGCCATGACCTCACGCACGGTCCTCGTCACCGGCGCCTCCAGCGGCATCGGCCGCGCCACCGCCATCCAGGCCGCGGAGGCCGGCGACCACGTCGCCCTGCTCGCGCGGCGCAAGGAGAAGCTGGAGGAGGTCGCCGAGGAGTGCGCGGCCGCCGGCGCCTCCGGCACCACCGTCGTCGCGGCCGACGTCGCCGACGACACCGCCGTCGGCGACGCCGTCGACGAGGTGGTCCGCGCCACCGGCCGGCTCGATGCGGTGCTGCACTGCGCCGGCGTCGTCAGCTACGGCCGCACCGAGGACACGACGCCGGAGGACTTCGACTCGGTGGTCTCGACCAACCTGCTCGGGGCCGCCAACGTCGCGCGCCACGTCGTACCCGTCCTCCGGGAGCAGGGCGAGGGCACCCTCGTCCTCGTCGGCTCGCTGCTCGGCCACATCAACGTGCCCGAGATGACGCCGTACGTCGTGAGCAAGTGGGGCGTCCGGGCCCTGGCGCGCCAGCTCCACATCGAGAACCTCGACACCCCCGGCGTCCGCATCGTCCACGTCGCCCCCGGCAGCGTGGACACCCCGATCTACGGCAGCGCACTCGACTCCGCCGGCGGCGTCAACACCCCGCCCCCGCCGACCATCTCCCCCGAGCGCGCCGCCCGGGCCGTGCTGCGCCACGCCCACGGGCGTCGTACGCCGACGCGCTCGGTGCAGACGGCCTGGAGCAACTACGCGATGCTGCTCGCCTTCAACCTCGCCCCGGCCGTCTGGGACCGCACCGTCGGCCCCGCCTTCGAGCTGGTCTCCCGCCGCCGCGGCCAGTGACCGGAGAGCGGACACAGCGATGCGTCATACGAGACGGGCGCCTGAGCGACCGTCTCGCATGACGCACCCGGGCGACCTCAGAGCTTGACGGCGACGTACTTGGTCTCGAGGTACTCCGCGATCCCCTCGTTGCCGCCCTCGCGGCCCAGGCCCGACTGCTTGACGCCGCCGAAGGGGGCGCCGGCGTTGGAGACCAGGCCCTGGTTGAGGCCGATCATGCCGGTCTCCAGCGCCTCGCTGACCCGCAGCGCGCGGGACAGGTCACGGGTGAAGAGGTAGGCGACGAGGCCGAACTCGGTGTCGTTGGCCGCCGCGACCGCCTCCTCCTCGGTCTCGAAGGTGGCGATGGGCGCGACGGGGCCGAAGATCTCCTCCTTGAGCAGCCGCGCGTCCGTGGGTACGCCGGTCAGCACGGTCGGCTCGAAGAAGTAGCCCGCCCCGTCGCGGACACCGCCGCCGGTCACGGCCGTGGCGCCCTTGGCGACGGCGTCGTCGACGAGCTCGGCGACCTTGCCGCGCTGGTCGGCGTCGATGAGCGGACCGACGTCGGTGCCCTCGTCAGCGCCGTGGCCGAGCGTGAGCGCCTGCATCTTCTCGGTCAGCCTGGCGGCGAACTCCTCGGCGACGGACGCCTGCACGTGGAAGCGGTTGGCCGAGGTGCAGGCCTCCCCCATGTTGCGCATCTTGGCCACCATCGCCTGCTCGACGGCCGCGTCGAGGTCGGCGTCCTCGAAGACCACGAACGGCGCGTTGCCGCCGAGCTCCATCGAGGTCTTGAGCACCTGCTCGGAGGCCTGGGCGATCAGGGTGCGGCCGACCTCGGTCGAGCCGGTGAAGCTGAGCTTGCGCAGCCGCGGGTCGGCGATGAGCGGCTTGGCCAGCTCGCTGGAGGCGGAGGTCGGCACCACGTTGAGCACGCCCGGCGGCAGCCCGGCGTCCTCGAGCAGCCTCGCCAGCGCCAGCATCGACAGCGGCGTCTGCTCCGCGGGCTTGACGACCATCGTGCAGCCGGCGGCGATGGCCGGGGCGATCTTGCGGGTGCCCATCGCGGCCGGGAAGTTCCACGGCGTGATGAACAGGCAGGGGCCGACCGGCTGCTTCATCACGAGCACCCGCGACTGCCCGTTGCCGGCCTGCTTGAAGTAGCCGTCGATGCGCAGCGCCTCGCCGGTGAACCACCGGAAGAACTCCGCGGCATAGGCGATCTCGCCCTTGGACTCCGCCAGCGACTTGCCCATCTCGAGCGTCATCAGCAGCGCCAGGTCGTCGCTGCGCTCCTGCATCAGCGTGAACGCGCGGTGCAGGACCTCCGAGCGCTCGTTGGGCGGGGTCGCGGCCCAGTCGCGCTGGGCGGCGACGGCGGCGTCCAGGGCAGCCGCACCGTCGGCGACGCTCGCGTCGGCCACCTCGCACAGCGTCTCGCCGGTGGCGGGGTCCTCGACCGGCATGGTCGCGCCCCCCTCGGCGTCACGCCAGGCGCCGCCCACGTAGAGCTGTCGCGGGGCGGCGTCCAGGACGCGTCGGGCGTCGGGGTGGGTGCTCATGCGGGGTCCTTCCGGGTGGACGACGTCGTCACGGGCCCGTGTGCACGCGGCCCGGCTCCCACCCTAGGACCGGCGCTCAGACCTGCAGCAGCCGCCGCAGCGCCTCGGGGGCGTACGGCGCCGGCTCGGCCGCCAGGGCCTCGGCCTGCTCGACCACGCTCCGCGTCGGGGAGTACGCCGCACCGGGCTCGAGCACCTCGCACGCCGCCGGGTCGGTGCGCCCCGCGCGCAGCATCACCGACCAGTCGAGGTCGGGCTCGACCACGACCTCGCCGCCCCGGGTCCGCACCAGGCGGGTGCGTCCGTCGGGAGCCGGGTCGACGCCGCCGGAGACCACCGTGACCGGCGCCGCGGGGTCCTCGTCGGTCCGCACCACGCCCCCCACCCGCGCCGTGGCGAGCGCGGCCACGACGGCCTCGACGGCGTGGTCCTCGGCGAGGTCGACGACCACGGGGACGCCGGGGCCGACGCCGAGGTGGTGCAGCAGGCCACCGAGGGCGGCGACCTCCTCCAGCAGCCGGGCGTGGGTCCAGGTGCGGCCGGCGGGCGCCTGGATCACGGGCTCCTCGCCGCGGCCGTGGATCACGGGGGCGTCGAGGAGGTCCCAGCTGACGTTGGTCACCGAGCGGCTGCGCATGGGACAACGCTAGCCGGGCCCGCTCCGGCCACCACCGCTGCGGCATGATCGGCCGGTGACCCGCAGCGGCAGCCGGAACTGGCACGAGATCGAGTCCCCCGACGAGCTGGCCCTGGCGGTGCAGCGGGTGGGGAGCGGCGGGTCGATGGCCGGCTGGCAGCTGCAGGACGTCGACCTCGGCAGCCAGGAGGCCGCGCTGCTGGCGCTCGACCCCGCCGGCGCCCTGGTGCTGGGCGGCACCATGTCGGCCGCGCTCGAGGAGCACCTCCGCACCGGTGGCGCGCTGGTCTTCCCCGACCTGCCGCACGTGCCCTTCGACCCGTGGCGCCCGCACCTCTACACCCCCGAGGAGCTCTTTGCCGGCCTGGAGGAGGGCGGCTACCCCGGGACCCTCGACGCCCTCGTCTACGGCTGGTCGCGACGCTCCCACCGCGGCCGGCTCGCCGACCAGCTGGCGATGGCGATCCACGACGCGTCGGTCGACGACGCGCTGGAGGAGCGGCTGCGCGGCCGCCGCGTCGTCGGCCTGATGGGCGGCCACGCCGTCACCCGCACCGACGAGGTGTACGCCGCCGCGGCCCGCCTCGCCCACCGGCTCGCGGCCGGCGGGCTGACCGTCGCGACAGGAGGCGGACCGGGCGCGATGGAGGCGGCCAACCTGGGAGCCAGGCTCGGCGACAGCCCGCCCGAGGTTCTCGACGCCGCCCTGGCCGAGGTGTCCGCCGTCCCGTCGTACTCCCCCGACGTCGGGGCCTGGGCCCGCAGCGGCCTGGCCGCCGTCACCGGCCACGACGACCGGCCCGACAGCGGCCGCTCGGTGGGCATCCCGACCTGGCACTACGGCCACGAGCCGCCCAACGTGTTCGCGACGAGCACCGCGAAGTACTTCCGCAACGCCATCCGCGAGGACGTGCTGCTGGAGAAGTGCCGCGACGGCATCGTCTACCTCCCCGGCGCCGCGGGCACGGTGCAGGAGGTCTTCCAGGCGGCGTGCACCAACTACTACGCGCCGGCCGAGGACGTGGCGCCGATGGTGTTCGTGGGCGAGCACCACTGGACCCAGGTGCTACCGGTCTGGCCGCTCCTGCGCGCCCTCGCCGACGGCCGCCCCATGGCCCGCTCCGTCGTCCTCGTCGACGACCCCGCCGACGCCGCCTCGGTCCTGCTCGGCTGAGCGGTCGCCGCGTCGCAGCGACCACGGCTCGAGGCGGCGGTAGCCCTTGACCGACGTACGCCGCACCCGGCGCAGCTTGAGCTCCTCGCGGTCCTGCAGCTCCTCGGCCAGCGACCGGTCGACGAGCACGCGCCCGGGCCGGGAGGTGCCGGTGAGCCGCGAGGCCAGGTTGACGACCGGGCCCAGCACGTCGCCGAAGCGGGCCAGCGCGCGTCCCCAGGCCAGGCCCACCCGCAGCTCGGGGAAGTCGCCGTCGCGGTCGGCCTCCTCGACCAGCTCGAGCGCGATCGCGGCGACGTCCTCGGGCCGGTCGGCGACGAAGAGCACCTCGTCGCCGATCGACTTGATGATGCGACCGCCGTGCCCGCTGACGATCTCCAGCGCCCGCTCCTCGAAGCGGTCGACCAGCCGGGCGGTCTCGCGACGGCTCAACGAGCGGCTCTGCCGGGTGAACCCGACGATGTCGGCGAACCCCACGCCCATGAGCACGCCCTCGGCGTCGACGGCGCTCCCGTCGCCGGTCGCGTCCCCCTCCGACCCCTCGGCCGGGGAGGCGTCGGCCAGCAGCAGCCGGCTCGCGGTGGCGACGGTGTGCCGGCGCCAGACGTAGCTCTGCAGCTGCTCGACCGCGGGCGTGATCCGCTCCATCACCGCCGTCAGCTCCTCGACGTCCATCGCGTCGACGTCGACGACCCGGGCGAGCAGGCCGAGCTGCCACTCGGTGAGCCGCGCGAAGCTGCGGCCCATCGTGCGCACCAGCGCCGACTGGTCCTCCTCGTCGACGACCCCGAGCTCGACGAGCTCCTGGGTGAGCCGCAGCGCGTCGAGGTCGGCGTGGGTGAACGCCACCTCGTCGGGGTCGACGGCGGTGAAGCCGAGCGAGCGCCAGCGCACACGGGCGTCCTCGTAGGGGATGCCGACCTGCTCGGCGATCTGGGCACCGGTCAGCGACGGCTCCTCCCCGAGCAGGAACACCTCGAAGAGGTCGACCAGCTCACGCCGGTCGGGACGCTCGCTCACCGGAGGTCCGACGGGCGGGTCATCCGGCCGCGGGGCCCAGGCGGTCCTCGGTGGTGCCGCGCAGCGCCTCGCCGAAGGCCGGTACGTCGTCGAGCAGGTCGGTCAGCGCCTCCTTGGTGAAGTGCACGACCTCGACGGGGGTCAGGCTGACCACGCTCGCCGAGCGCAGCTTGTGGCCCACGATCGCCATCTCGCCGATGACGTCGCCCGGACCGAGCCGGGTGACCTCCTCCTTGCCCTTGCGGACCGAGACCTCGCCCTCGACGATCAGGTAGGCCTTGTCGCCCGGGGTCTTCTCCCAGATCAGCGACCAGTTGGCCGGCAGCTTGACGTGGCGGCCCTTGCTGACGACCTTCTTCAGGTCCTTCTCGCTCAGGCTCTCCAGCCGGTTCAGCGATCCGAGCTTCCTGGGGTCCAGCTCCTCGGCCATCCGGGGGCCTCCTCACTCGTCGACGAACGTGTTACCGGTGAGTCTCCCGTGACCGTGAGGGCCGTGTCCACCGAATCGCGGGGCCCCGAGACGAGGCTCACGTCGGGCCGAGGACCTACGCACTCGCCCGGTGGCTCGGCGCGAGCGACACCGCGCGGTAGTGCTCCAGCAGCTCGGCGTTGACGGCGTCCCACGAGCGGCGCACGACGCTCGGCCGGGCCGCGCGGGCCAGCCGCGCCCGCAGGGCGGGGCGGGCGCCCAGCGCCTCGACGACGCCGGCCAGGCCGGCCGCGGACCCGGGGTCGAAGAGGAACCCGTTGCGGCCCTCGACCACCAGGTCGAGCGGACCGCCCGCGCGCGGCGCCACCACCGGCACCCCGCTGGCCAGCGCCTCCTGCGCCGACTGGCAGAAGGTCTCGGTGCTGCCCGTGTGGGCGAAGACGTCCAGCGAGGCCACCACCCGGGCGAGGTCCTCGCCGTGGCGCACGCCGAGGAACGACGCCCGCGGCAGCAGCTGGCGCAGCCTGGCCTCCTCGGGCCCTCCCCCCACCAGCACCAGTCGTACGCCGGCCAGCGCGTGCACCCCCCGGAGCAGCTCCAGCTCCTTCTCGGCGGCCAGCCGGCCGACGTACCCCACGAGGAGGTCGTCGCCCGCCTGCAGCTCGGCCCGCAGCGTGCCGGTCCGCCGGCGCGGGTCGAACAGGTCGGTGTCGACGCCCCGGCCCCAGCGGTGCACCCGCTCGACCCCGAGGCCCGCGAGCTGCTCGAGGCTGGCGCTGCTCGGGGCCAGGGTGCGGTCGGCCGGGCCGTGCACCCGTCGGGTGAGCGCCCGCATCAGCGACGCGGCACCCGGGAACGGGTAGCGCTCGGCGAACCCGACGAGGTCGGTCTGGTAGACCGCGACGACGGGCACGCCGAGGCTGCGGGCCGCCTCGCCCGCCTGGTGGCCCAGCCACGCCGGGGAGGCCAGGTGGACCACGTCGGGCATCACCTCGTCGACCAGGCGGCGCAGGTGTGCCCGGGTGGCGACCCCCACCGGGAAGTCACGGTAGGTGGGCATGGCCACGCTGCGGACGCGGTGGAGCGGCGCCCCGGCGTACGACACGGGCCCGGAGGGGGCGACGAGGTGCGCCTCGTGGCCGTGGGCGTGCAGGTGCTCCAGGACGCGGCGCACGGAGTTGGTGACGCCGTTGACCTGCGGCAGGAACGACTCGGTGACGACCAGCACGCGTAGCGGCCGGGCGGCGGGAGGGAGGGCGGGGATCCGGGCAGCGGGGAGACGTACGACGGTGTCCACGGACCCGGACGCTAGGAACCCCGGGTGTCCGGACCGTCCGGCCGCGAGGACGTGCCGGTGAACGACCGGTGGCCGTCACGGAGCGTGCGGACGCGGCACGCCACCCCGCCGGACACAGCGGCGGGGTGGCGTGGGTCGAGCGAGGTGGCGCCGGGTGGTGCGGGCCGCTCAGTCCTCCGAGACCTGGTCGCGCAGGGTGTCGCGCTCCTCGTGGAGCTTCCAGATGCGGTCGGCGAGGACGTCGGGGTCCTTCTCCGCGTCACCGGCGACGATCGCGCCGCCGATGATGAGCTGGCCGACGTAGATGTCCTCCTCACCGAGCACCTCGTGCAGCAGGTCGACGTAGGCCTTCTGGCCGGCGAACGCGATCGAGGTGCCGGTCACGTTGCGACCCGGCTTGACCGCCGAGCCGCCGTTGACGAACAGGATGCTGGGCTTGGCGCCCTCGGGCAGGAAGCGCATGCCGGGGACGACCTGGTGGACCGCGGCGACGGGGCCGTAGATCGAGAACTCGACCGGACCGCGGAGGTCGGCCGGGGTGGTCTCCAGGACGGGCCGCATGAAGTCCTTCTGCGGCAGCGGGCTGTACTGCAGGACCTCGATCGGACCGAGCGTCTCGGTCGCCTTCTCCAGCGCGGCGGCGATGCTGTCGGGGTCGCGGACGTCGGCGGTGAAGCCCTTGGCCTGCACCCCGTCCTGCTCCAGCTCCGCGGCCAGCGCGTCGAGCCGTCCCTGGTGCCGCGAGATCAGGGCCACGGCGAAGCCCTCCTTGCCGAAACGACGGGCGACGGCAGCGCCGAGCCCCTTGCCTGCTCCGATGATGGCGAGTGTGGTCATGCACGTTTCAACCAGACCAACCTGCTGCCGCATTCCCGAGCGTGGGGTTCGTCTCGGTGGGCGCTGCTGGTTCCCCGGACGTCCGGGGAATCTGGTGCCTGGCAGGCGTCGCGATGCCTGCCGAGCAGCAGGAAAGCCTGCCGAGCTGCCCGAGATGTCCGACCCGACAACCCGAGCGACAGCCCCCGCCTCAGGGCGTCAGGATCGCCCGGCCCCGCACCTCACCGGCGTCGATCTCCGGTCGGCCGCTGCTGGTTCCCCGGACGTCCGGGGAATCTGGTACCTGGCAGGCGTCGCGATGCCTGCCGAGCACCAGGAAAGCCTGCCGAGCCGCCCGAGATGTCCGACCCGACGACCCGAGCGACAGCCCCCGCCTCACGGCACCAGGATCGCCCGGCCCCGCACCCCGCCCGCGTCGAGGTCGCGCAGCGCCTGGACGGCGTCGTCGAGGGGGTAGCTGCGGGTGTGGAGCGTGACCAGGCCGCGACGGGCGAGGACCATCAGCTCCGCCAGCTCGTTGTAGGTGCCGACGATGTTGCCGACGACGTTGCGCTCGGTGGAGATGACGTCGAGCGTGGGGATGGAGAGCGTGCCGCCGTACCCGATCACGTAGTCCGAGCCGCCGGGACGCGTCATCTCCCACGAGGTTGCCTCGGCGCCCTGCTCGGCGACGAAGTCGAGCACCACGTCGGCACCCTCTCCCCCGGTCAGGTCCTGCACCGCGCCGACGACGTGCTCGTCGGCGAGCAGGGTGTGGTGGGCGCCGAGCTCGGACGCCAGCTCCAGCGCCGCGGGGTTGGGGTCGACCACGACGACCTCGGTCGCGGTGAGCGCGAGCAGGCACTGGATGCCGATGTGGCCCAGTCCGCCGGCGCCGACCACGACCGCGGTGGTGCCGGGGTGCAGGAGCGGCACCGCCTTGCGGACCGCGTGGTACGCCGTGATGCCGGCGTCCGCCAGCGCCGCGACGTCCTGCGGCTGCACCGACGGGTCGAGCTTGACGCACGCGCGCGCCGAGGTGAGCAGGTAGTCGGCCATGCCGCCGTCGGTGTCGAGCCCGGGGAAGCTGCTGGCCACGCAGTGCATGTCCTGCCCGGCCCGGCAGGCGCGGCACAGGCCGCAGGTCGGCGTCGGGTGCAGGATCACGGTGTCGCCCACGGCGACGTTGGTCACCGCAGAGCCGACCTCCTCCACCCAGCCGGCGTTCTCGTGGCCGAGCGTGTAGGGCAGCGTCGGCCCCATCGCGTCGGCCCACTGGCCCTCCATGACGTGCAGGTCGGTGCGGCAGACACCGGCGCCGCCGATCCGCACCACGACGTCCAGCGGACCGGACACGTGCGGGTCGGGCACCTCCTCGACCACGGGCTCCTGGTGGTAGTCGTGCAGGCGTACGGCGCGCATGGGACCTCCTCGACGGGCAGCACCCGGCACGTCACCGGGCCTGCTGCGGTCGTACCCCACGAGGGGCACGGCACGCACGACGCCCGGTCGGCGCAGGAGGCCTCAGTCGTCGACCGCGGCCAGCTGGCCGCAGGCGCCGTCGATCTCGCTGCCGCGCGTGTCGCGCACGGTGGTGGGGACGCCCTTGGCCTCGAGGCGACGCACGAACTCGCGCTCGTCGGCGGGGTCGCTGGCGGTCCACTTCGAGCCCGGCGTGGGGTTGAGCGGGATCAGGTTGACGTGCACCCAGCCCCAGTCGCCGTAGGAGTTGAGCAGGTCGCCGAGCAGGTCGGCGCGCCAGGCCTGGTCGTTGATGCCGCGCATCATGGCGTACTCGATGGAGACGCGGCGCTTGGTCACGCGGGCGTAGTTCCAGGCCGCCTCGACGGCCTCGGCGACCTTCCAGCGGGTGTTGACGGGCACCAGCTCGTCACGCAGCTCGTCGTCGGGGGCGTGCAGGCTCAGCGCGAGCGTGACCGGGATGCCCTCCTCGGTCAGCTGGTCGATCCGCGGGACCAGGCCGACGGTGGAGACCGTGATGCCGCGGGCCGACATGCCCAGGCCGTCGGGGGTGGGGTCGGTGAGCCGGCGCACCGCGCCGATGACGGCCTTGTAGTTGGCCATCGGCTCGCCCATGCCCATGAACACGACGTTGGAGACGCGGCCGGGACCGCCGGCGACCTCGCCGCGGGCCAGCGCCCGGGCACCGGCCACGACCTGCTCGACGATCTCGGCGGTGGACATGTTGCGCTGCAGGCCGCCCTGGCCGGTGGCGCAGAACGGGCACGCCATGCCGCAGCCGGCCTGGCTGGAGACGCACATCGTCACGCGGCCGGGGTAGCGCATCAGCACCGACTCCACGAGCGCCCCGTCGAAGAGCTTCCACAGCGTCTTGACCGTGGTGCCCTTGTCGGCCTCGAGGGTGCGCAGCGGCGTCATCAGGTGGGGCAGCAGCCCGTCGACGAGCTCCTGGCGCTGGCCGGCCGGCAGGTCGGTCATCTGCGCCGGGTCGTCCACGAGCCGGGAGAAGTAGTGGGCGGAGAGCTGCTTGGCGCGGAAGCCGGGCAGGCCGAGCTCCTCCAGGCGCGCCTTGCGCTCGGCGGCCGTGAGGTCGGCGAGGTGGCGCGGCGGCTTGCCGCGGCGCGGGGGCTCCTCGAAGACGAGGGGCAGGGTCTTGACGGGTTCACTCATGGCCCCTCCATCCTCCCACCGGACCCGTGCCGCGCCCCAATCGAGCGACCTGGGTCACGCGCTCAGCCCGATGCGCCCACCAGGGCGACCAGGATCACCACGCACGCCCCCGCCAGCACGATCAGCACGGTCGCCGCGCCGGCGACGAAGCCGATGGCCCACCAGCGGGTCCGCTCGACCACCAGCGCGGCCACCAGCCCGACCAGCTCGAGCACGACGATCGCCAGCTGGGCCACGCCGCCGAACGCGGGATCCAGCGAGGAGATCTCCGACAGCACGGCGGACGGGATCGAGGTGAGGAAGGCCAGCACGAACATGAGCGGGCCGGCGAGGGCGAAGCCGATCCAGAACTTCGCCTTGTTGCTGGGTCCCGGACGACCCGCGGGGCCGGGCGGGCCGGGCGGGCCGTGCGGCGGGCCGGCGTACGGCGGGGGTGGCGGCTGGCTCATCGGACCTCCCGGTGGTGGGGACGGTGGGCGGGGTCAGACACCGACGTGCCCACCCGTCAGGGCGTACGCCGTGCCGGCCGCTCCGGCGACGGCCAGCGCGACCAGGTAGGCGATCACCAGCCGGGTGTCGCCGAGCCTGCAGCGCGACCGGAGCAGCCCGGCGCGGCGGGCCCGGGTGTAGCCGACGGCGCCCAGCACCGCGAAGCCGAGCAACGCCACGGGACCCAGCAGCCAGGCGAGCAGCGCCACGGTGGCGTAGACGCACAGCCGCAGCGGGTCGAACGACTCGTGCGCCGACGCCTCCTGGTGGGGAGGCGCGACCTGGCGCGGGTCGCTCACCGCTGCACCAGCGGCAGCCCGGCCGCGCTCGAGATCCGGCTGCGCGACAGCGGCGCCCACGCCTGCACCGCGCAGAACGGCGCGCACTGGTGGGCGGGCTCCCCCGCGTCGTCGCGCCCGACGGTGGCGACGTGCACGCAACACTGCGTGAGCCGCTCCTCGATCATCGTGTTCATGTCCATGAAGGGCTTGACCGTCACCCGCAGCACCCGCTCCCCCAGCAGCCGCCGCAGCCGCTGGTGGCCGCCGGGCAGGCGCGAGGCCGCCAGCGTCGTGAGCGTCCCGATGCCGAGGTCGCAGGTGGTGCAGATGTCCTTCCAGATCGAGCCCATGCTCGGGTGCGACAGCGACGACTGCTCCGAGAGCAGGTCGAGCAGCGACTGCCTGACCACCCCGCGGAGCTGATCGGGGACGGCGTCGTCGGCGATCCGGTTGGCCAGCACGTCGGGCTCGAGGTCGAGCCACTGCTTGAGCCGCTCGTGGCCGATCAGGGAGACCAGCGAGCGCCAGGACCCGGAGTCGTCGCGCAGCAGGTAGCCCACCGAGCAGCAGTGCGGGTGCGAGCACGGCAGCGCGGTCAGGTCGCGCCAGGTCACCACCCCGGCCGTCTGCTCCTCCAGCCGCGCCAGCACCCCGGTGTGGGTGAGCCGGTCCAGCGGGTCCAGGCCGGCCGAGCGGCCTGAGCCGAAGACCGGCTGGATGGTCACGCCCCCGACGTACGGCGTGTCCAGCGCCCGCTTGAGCACCGCGCCGATCTCGTCGTCGTTGACGCCGAGCGCCGCGGTCATGGTCAGCGTGGTGAAGACGCCGGCGCCCGAGAGCCGCTCGACGGCGCGCTCCTTGAAGCGGCGGATGTCGGCGCCGCGGTGGTGGACCGAGGCCTGGGCCGACTCCCCGTCGTACTGCAGGTAGACCTCGACGCGCTCGCGGTGCTGCGTCAGCAGCGCCAGCAGGTCGTCGTCCTGGGCGATGGCCAGGCCGTTGGTGTTGACCAGCACCCGCACGACGGGGCGGGCGGCGACGGCCTCGAGCAGCTCGGCCAGCCAGGGGTAGAGCGTCGGCTCGCCGCCGCTGAGCATCAGCACGTCGATGCGACCGCGCTCGCGGGCCAGCCGCGCGTCGATCGAGGCCAGCACCTGCTCCAGCGGCGCCACCGAGGCCAGCGCCGGCGCGGAAGCGGCGAAGCAGGTCGGGCACTTGAGGTTGCAGTGGTCGAGCAGGTCCTCGAGCAGGATGCAGGTGTGCTGGGTCTGCATCTCCGGCAGCCCGTGCTCGTACGCCGCCGGCACGGGCGCGAAGTTGCCGACCAGGTCGGGCGTGTGGACCTTGGTCGGTGCCGTCCACTGCTCGAGGTAGGACAGGATCTCCGGCGACTCGTCGTACAGCGTGCGGACGAGGCCGTGGCTCGCGCAGCCCCGCTCGAGCCAGATGCGCCCCTCCCGCTCGACCAGCCAGCCCGAGAGCCGCTGCACCTCGGCGAGCGGCCGATCGGGACGCTCCTCGTGGCACAGCGGGCAGAAGGCGTTGACGTAGCGGTGGATCCGGTCGCCGCGCAGCGGCATCCCCGGGCCCCGGGCGGGCGCGGCGGTCATCGGGCGACCAGCTCCTCGGACGTGGACGGGCGGACGGCGCGGTAGGCACCCGAGCGCCAGCGGACACCGATGCGCAGCAGCACCAGCGGGACGGTGACGGCGAGGAACAGCTGGGGGCGGGTCAGGCCGGCCCACACCACCTCGTTGCCGCGGG
The DNA here is from genome assembly GCF_001424755.1 of Marmoricola sp. Leaf446. Classification (GTDB taxonomy): domain Bacteria; phylum Actinomycetota; class Actinomycetes; order Propionibacteriales; family Nocardioidaceae; genus Marmoricola. The sequence continues at coordinate 107,306 of NZ_LMRF01000004.1, read as the reverse complement.
AGAGCTCGATGACGAAGCGGAAGACGCCGTACGCCGCCACCCACCACACGAACAGCTCGCCCGGGGGCAGCGGGCGGTGCCGCAGCCACCACCAGATCACCGCGAAGCTCGCGGCGTGGAAGGCGATCTCCGGGACGAAGGAGAAGTTGGTGCCCCCGTCGGGCCGGGGCTCGGTCAGCAGGCAGCCGACCCGCCCGACGGCCATCCCGAGCGCCACCGCGGGGGCGAACAGGTCGCCGGTGCGCACCCGGTAGCCCACCAGCCGCTTGGCCACGTGCACCCCCAGCCAGGCCCCGACGAGACCGCCCAGGACGCTGCGGTTGCCACGCAGCCACTGCTCGACCAGCGTCGCGTTGTCGCGCAGGTCTGCGTGCTGCAGCCAGGTGCCGAGCCGCATGAACAGCGCGCCACCGACCAGGGCGCCGGTGACCACGACGAGCAGCCGGTCGTCGGTGTGCCCCCGCCGGCGGGCCTCGACGACGAAGACTCCGACGGCCACGGCGACCCCCAGTGCGACGAAGGTGCCGTGGGTGTCGACCGGCAGCGGCACGCCCAGCAGGTCACCGAGGGTAGGGAACAACCGCCGCTCCTTCCGGGACGCGTCCGCCGCGTGGGCGACACCCTGCCACGGCCGCGGTGATCACCAGCCACACCACGAGCACGATCCCGACCTCCGCCGCGACGTACGTCGGCCAGGGACCGAGCAGGTCGAGCGCCGACCCGCCCGAGGGCTTGCCGTTGAGGTAGCCGTAGTTGGTGCCGACCACGGCGTTGAAGGTCATCAGGAACGCCACCCAGGCCAGGGTCACCACGACCGCGACGCGCAGCCCGCGCCAGCTCGGCCGTCCCTGGCCGGTGGCGCCGAGGTGGACCGCCGACCAGATGGTCAGCAGGTGCATCGACCAGAACATCAGGTAGCGCGGGTCCGGGAAGGTCTCCACCAGCGCGGGCGTCACCACCGCCTGCGGCACCAGCGTGACGCCCCACAGCAGCAGCACCTGCGCGGGCCGCCGCCGACCGGTCCACAGCGCCCACGCCGCCAGCATCCAGGCGAGGTCGCAGATCTGCAGCGGCAGCGAGGTGCCCAGCCGGAAGTCGCCGGGCAGCAGCTGCAGCAGCTGGAGCGGCACCGTGGTGACGACCAGCAGCACCGCCACCGCGCGCCGGAACGACGGCTCCACCCCCCGAGCACGGAGCCGTCGTCCCAGCCACACGGCTCCCGCGCACCCGACCAGGCAGACCGCGAGCCACGCGAGGTGGTCGGGGCCGAATGCCTGGAAGCGGGCGTCGGCGGGATCCATGCCGTGATCCTTCCGGGGTCGGGGGGCGCCGTCATGGGTGCAGGTACTCAGTCCGACCCGGGTACGACGCGCCATCTCGGGTCCTCGCGGGTCATCATGGACCGTGCCCTGGGTGCTGCACGTCGACATGGACCAGTTCATCGCCGCGGTCGAGGTCCTGCGCCGTCCCGAGCTGGCCGGCCGGCCCGTGGTCGTCGGCGGGCGCGGCGACCCGACGGAGCGGGCGGTGGTCGCGACGGCGAGCTACGAGGCGCGCGAGCACGGCGTCCGGTCGGGGATGCCGCTCAAGGTCGCCGTACGACGCTGCCCGGACGCGGTGTTCCTGCCCAGCGACCACGCGGCGTACGACGCGGCCTCGGCGGTCGTGATGGACACGCTCCGCGCACAGCCGGGCGCCGTGGTGCAGGTGCTCGGCTGGGACGAGGCGTTCGTCGGGGTCAGCGCCGACGACCCCGAGTCCTGGGCCCGGTCCGCACAGGCGGCCGTGCTCGCCGCGACCGGGCTGCACTGCAGCGTCGGGATCGGCGACACCACCGTGCGCGCCAAGACCGCCACCGACTTCGGCAAGCCGCGCGGCACCTTCCGGCTGACCCGGGAGAACTGGTTCGCGGTGATGGGAGGCCGTCCCACCCGCGACCTGTGGGGCGTGGGCAGCCGGATCGCGGCGCGGCTGGCCGCGCTCGGCATCGCCACCGTCCACGACCTCGCTGCGGCGGACGACGCGGTGCTGGCGGCCGAGTTCGGGCCGGCCACCGGCCCCCACCTGGGCCGGCTGGGACGCGGGGTGAGCACCGACGTCGTCGACGACACCCCGTGGGTGGCCCGGGCCCACGGCCGTGAGACGACCTACCAGCGCGACCTGCAGCGCGGGCCCGAGGTCGACGCGGCGCTGCTCGAGCTCGCGACCCAGGTGGTGGCCGACATCCGCGCCGAGGGCCGGGCCTGCGTGCGGGTGCACCTCAAGGTCAGGTTCGCCCCGTTCTTCACCGTCAACCGCTCGCGCAAGCTCCCCGCGCCGACGTACGACGCGCAGGTGGTCGCCGCCACGGCCGGTGACCTGCTCGCCGCCCTGGACGACGACCGGGCCGTCCGCCTGCTCGGCGTGCGCGCCGAGATGGAGCCGCCCGAGGGCGGCTACGACCCGCCGCGCACCCATGGCCGCCGCGGCAGTCCCTGACCGCGGTCCCGTGGGCCGCCTCAGAAGACGAGGTAGTGCAGCACCAGCCAGATCGGGGCGATGGTCGCGAGCAGCGAGTCGAGCCGGTCCATCAGCCCGCCGTGGCCGGGGATGATCTGGCTCATGTCCTTGATGCCGAGGTCGCGCTTCATCACCGACTCGCACAGGTCGCCCAGCGTCGCCATGACCACGGCGATCAGGCCGAGCACGACGCCGATCCACCAGTCGGCCCCGAGCAGCAGCACCACGAGCAGCACGCCCGCAGCGACGCAGGCGATCGCCGACCCGGCGAACCCCTCCCACGACTTCTTGGGCGAGATCACCGGCGCCATCGGGTGCTTGCCGAACAGCACGCCGGCGACGTACCCCCCGATGTCGGAGGCGATGGTGATCACCACGAAGGTGACGATGCCCTTGACGCCGTCGCTGCCGTCCTCGGCGAGCAGCAGCGCCACGAAGGAGCCCAGGAAGGGGATGTAGATGAGGGTGAACACCGACGCGGTGGCGTTCTTGACGTAGCCGTCGACCCCGCGGCGCAGCAGCCACAGCATCGTCACCAGTGCGGTGACGGCGGTGGCCGTGATCAGCGCGTCGGGGCCGTCGTCACGCCCGCCCAGAAAGGCCACGACCACCATGACCGAGCCGCCGAGCATCAGCGGCTCCTGCGGCAGGTCGATCCCGCGCGCCTGCAGGCCCCGGTGCATCTCCCAGACCGCCACCAGCACGGCGGCGACCACGATGAGCATGAACGCCGGCTTCCAGATCACCAGCGAGAGGATGATCGCCGCGCCCAGCCCGACCCCCGAGCCGATGGCGGCGGGCAGGTTGCGGCCCGCGCGCGAGGTCTTGACCGCCTCGGCGGGCGGGTGGACGACGGGGTCGGTCGGCTGCGGGGGCTGGTGCTGCGGCGACGGCGGCTGGGTCACGGGGAGACGGGCCGGACGGGCGAGGTGCTCGGAGGTCCTCAGACCTCGAGCAGCTCGGCTTCCTTGGTCTTGAGCATCTCGTCGATCTGGTCGACGTGCTTCTTGGTGGTCCCGTCCAGCTTCTTCTCCGCGCCGGTGACGTCGTCCTTGCCGACCTCGCCGTCCTTCTCCAGCTTCTCCAGCGCCTGCTTGGTGTTGCGCCGGATGTTGCGCACCGAGACCTTGCCGTCCTCGGCCTTCGCGCGGGCGATCTTGATGTACTCCTTGCGGCGCTCCTCGGTCAGCTCGGGGAAGACGCAGCGGATGACCTTGCCGTCGTTGGAGGGGTTCACGCCCAGGTCGCTGTCGCGGATGGCGCGCTCGATCGCCGGCAGCGCGCTCATGTCGTACGGCGCGACCAGGATGATCCGGGCCTCGGGCGCGGTGAACGAGGCGATCTGCTGCACGGGCGTGGGCGTGCCGTAGTAGTCCGCGGTGAGCTTGGAGAACATCTGCGGGTTGGCCCGGCCGGCGCGGATGGCGGCGAACTCCTCGCGGGTGACCTCGACGGCCTTCGCCATGCGCTGGTCGGCGTCGGACAGGGACTGGTTGATCGTCACGGGGTTCTTCTCTCCTAGCGTGGGTGGCGCCCGTCGCTGCCGGGTCCGGCGCTGACGAGCGTTCCGATCTTCTCACCCTGGACGACGCGCAGGATGTTGCCTTCCGGGCTCATGCCGAACACGACCATGGGCAGCTTGTTCTCCATGCAGAGCGCGAACGCGGTGGCGTCGGCGACCTTGAGGCCCTGGCGCAGCGCGTCGTCGAAGCTGAGCTCGTCGTACTTCACCGCGTCGGGGTGGGTGCGGGGGTCCGCGTCGTACACCCCGTCCACGCCGTTCTTGCCCATCAGCACGACCTCGCACTTGGTCTCCAGAGCCCGCTGGGCGGCGACCGTGTCGGTGGAGAAGTAGGGCAGGCCCGCGCCGGCGCCGAAGATGACGACGCGGCCCTTCTCGAGGTGGCGGATCGCCTTGCGCGGGATGTAGGGCTCGGCGACCTGGCCCATGGTGATGGCGGTCTGCACGCGGGTCTCCACGCCCTCCTTCTCCAGGAAGTCCTGGAGGGCCAGGCAGTTCATCACGATGCCGAGCATGCCCATGTAGTCGGCGCGGGCCCGGTCCATGCCGTGCTGCTGGAGCTCGGCACCGCGGAAGAAGTTGCCGCCGCCGGTGACGATCGCGACCTGGACCCCGGCCTGCTGCACCGAGGCGACCTCCCGCGCGATCCCGCGCACCACGTCGGGGTCGACCCCGACCTTGCCGCCCCCGAAGACCTCGCCGGAGAGCTTGAGGAGCACCCGTTCGTACGCCATGTCCGATCCCCTTCCGCGTGCCCCGTCGTCCGACCCCCGGAACCTACTCGACGGTCCCGGCGGGCGGGAAACCCGGTGCCCGAGCACGACGAAGGGCGCCGTCCGGTGGACGACGCCCTTCGTGGATGGGTCAGTGCGTCAGGCGCCGACCTCGAAGCGGGCGAACCGCTTCACGGTGACGCCGGCGGCGTCGAGGACGGCCTTGACCGTCTTCTTGTTCTCCGAGACCGACGCCTGGTCGAGCAGGACGACGTCCTTGAAGAAGCCGTTGAGGCGACCCTCGGCGATCTTGTCGATCACCTGGTCGGGCTTGCCCTCCTCGCGGGCGATGGCAGCGCCGATCTCGCGCTCCTTGTCGACCACCTCGGCGGGCACCTCGTCGCGGCTGAGGTACTGCGGCTTCATCGCCGCGATCTGCATCGCGGCACCGCGGGCGGCCTCGGCGTTGCTGCCGTCGTACTCCACGAGCACGCCGACGGCGGGCGGCAGGTCGGCCGCACGCTTGTGCAGGTAGACCACGGACTGGCCGTCGAAGTGCGCGACCTCGCCGAGCTCGATCTTCTCGCCGATGGTGGCGGCGAGGTCGGCGACGACCTCACCCACGGTCTTGCCGTCCAGCTCGACACCCTTGAGGGTCTCGACGTCGCCGGCGCGGGCCTGGTCGGCCGCCTCGGCGATGCGCTGGGCGGTGGCGACGAAGTCGGCGTTCTTGGCGACGAAGTCGGTCTCGCTCTTGAGCTCGACCAGCGCGCCCCCGGAGGAGACCACGAGGCCGGAGGTGGCCTCGCGCTCGGCGCCGCGCTCGGCGGCCTTCTTGCCCAGCTTGATGCGGAGCAGCTCGGCGGCCTTGTCGAAGTCGCCGTCGGCCTCGGTGAGGGCCTTCTTGCTGTCCATCATGCCCGCGCCGGTCTGGTCGCGGAGCTTCTTGACGTCGGCGGCGGTGATCGCCACGCTCAGTCCTCCTTCTTCTCGGTCTCCGCGGGGGCGGCCTCGGCGGCCGCGTCGGCGGTGTTCTCGGTCGAGGCCTCGGTCGAGGTCTCGGCGGTGTTCTCCACGGCGGCGGACTCGGCGGCGGCCGACTCCGCGGCGGGGGCCTCGGTCGCGGCGGCGGGAGCCTCGACGGCCTCGCTGCTGGCGCCGGTGGCCTCGGTCGCGGGGGTGGCCTCGGTGGCGGTGTCGCCACCGGTCGCGGCGACGGCGGCCTTCTCGACCTTGTCACCGTCCTGGCCCTGCAGCAGGTCGCGCTCCCAGTCGGCCAGCGGCTCGTCGGCACCCACGCCCGCGTCGGTGCCGGTCTTGGCGCCGGAGCGGGAGATGAGGCCGTCGGCGACGGCGTCGGCGACCACGCGGGTCAGCAGCGAGACGGCGCGGATCGCGTCGTCGTTGCCCGGGATCGGGAAGTCGACCAGGTCGGGGTCGCAGTTGGAGTCCAGGATCGCGATGATCGGGATCCGGAGCTTGCGCGCCTCCTCGACGGCCAGGTGCTCCTTGTTGGTGTCCACGATCCACACCGCCGAGGGGGTGCGGGTCATGTCACGGATGCCGCCGAGCGTCTTGTCGAGCTTGACCTGCTCGCGACGCATGTGGAGCAGCTCCTTCTTGGTGCGACCGGAGCCGGCCACCGCGTCGAAGTCGACGTCGTCGAGCTCCTTGAGGCGGTTGATCCGCTGGTGCACGGTCTGGAAGTTGGTGAGCATGCCGCCGAGCCAGCGCTGGTTGACGTAGGGCATCCCGACGCGGGTGGCCTGCTCGGCGATCGCCTGCTGGGCCTGCTTCTTGGTGCCGACGAACATGATCGTGCCGCCCTTGGCGACGGTGTCCTTGATGAACGCGAAGCTCGTGTCGATGTAGGACAGCGACTGCTGCAGGTCGATGATGTAGATGCCGTTGCGCTCGGTCATGATGAAGCGCTTCATCTTGGGGTTCCAGCGACGGGTCTGGTGCCCGAAGTGGACGCCGCTCTCGAGGAGCTGGCGCATGGTGACGACTGCCATCTGCTTCTTTCCTGTCGTGGCCCCGCACGCGGGCGCGCGTGGGCCGTGGTCAGTTCTCGCAGGGGCCCGCGGGTGCGGGGTGGCCTGCCCTGACGCTCGTGCGGGACCCCACCCACCGCAGCGGGCTGCGGTGGGACCGAGGGCCTCGCCCGTGGTGCTCCACCGGAGCGGAAAGGCACCGGTGGCACGGTCGACGAGCGTGCGAAGTCAACCCACGGATGGGTTGCTGGGGTCAGTCTAGGCCGGGGCCACAGGGATGTCGAAACGTCCACAGGGCGCCCTGCGGCGCCGTTCGTCCACAGCCCGGGCCCGGGCCCTGGCGTCGCCCGACGACGGGGCCGAGCCTGGCACGCATGACGTCCCGCACCCGCATCCTCCCCCGCGCGCTCGCCCTCTGCGTCCTGGCCGCCCTGCTCGTCGGCCCGGCTCCGACCGCCGGGGCGGCGTGGTGGGACCCGGCACCCGCTACCGCCCGCGACGGCGCCTGGCCGCTGCTCCCCCGGCCCCGCATCGCGGAGGGCTTCGACCCGCCGGAGGTGCGCTGGGGGTCGGGGCACCGCGGGGTCGACCTCGCCGGCTCGCCCGGCGCGGCCGTACGGGCGGCGCTGCCGGGCCGGGTCTCGTTCTCCGGGACGGTCGCGGGCCGCGGCGTGGTCGTGGTCGACCACGGGGGCGTGCGCACGACCTACCAGCCCGTGGCCGCTCGGATCCCCGTCGACCAGCAGGTCGCGCGCGGCGAGGTCGTGGGCCGGCTCGCGCTCGCGGGGAGCCACTGCCTGCCCGCCGCCTGCCTGCACTGGGGACTGCGTCGGGGCGAGGACTACCTCGACCCGCTGACACTGGTCGGCGGTGGCCCGGTGCGGCTGCTGCCGTTCTTCGACGGAGCAGTCTGACCGGCCCTCCCCGACCCTTTCCCGGCCCTCCCCGACCTGCGGTCCGCCGTGGGCCGGTCCGCCGTGGGACGTCATACGAGATGGCTCCCCGCACGACCAGGTCGTATGACGTCCCGCCCCGGGACCAAGCGGCGAGGTGGGACGTCATACGAGATGCCTCCCCGGACGACCAGGTCGTATGACGTCCCGCCCCGGGACCAAGCGGCGACGTGGAACGTCATACGAGATGGCTCCCCGGACGACCAGGTCGTATGACGTCCCGGGCGGCGGGCAGGCTCAGGCGCGCGGGTGCGCCAGCCGGTACGCCGAACGCAGCCGCTCGCTGCTGACGTGGGTGTAGATCTGCGTCGTCGCCAGCGAGGCGTGACCGAGCAGCTCCTGCACGGTGCGCAGGTCGGCGCCGCCCTCCAGCAGGTGCGTCGCCGCCGTGTGGCGCAGCCCGTGCGGGCCCATGTCGGGCGCGTGCGGCACGTCGGCGAGGCGGGCGTGCACCAGCGTGCGCACGGCGCGCTGGTCGACTCGGCCACCCCGTGCCCCCAGGAAGAGCGCCGCCCCGGAACCGCTCACGGCCAGCGCGGGGCGACCCGCCTCGAGCCACCGTCCGAGCGCCCGGTCGGCCGGCAGCCCGTAGGGCACGGTCCGCTCCTTGCGGCCCTTGCCGAGCACCCGCACCACCCGACGCTCCCGGTCGAGGTCGTCGACGTCGAGTCCGGCCAGCTCCCCGACCCGGATGCCGGAGGCGTAGAGCAGCTCGAGGACCGCGACGTCGCGGAGCCCGACCGGGCTGCCGTCGTCGGCCCGCTCGGCGGCGGCGTCGAGCAGCAGCCGGGCCTGCTCGGCGCTCAGGGCGGCCGGCAGCGTGCGGTGCGCCCTGGGCGACCCCAGCGAGGCACCGACGTCGTCGGCGGTCCGACCGGTGCGCCGCGCCCACGCCGTGAACACGCGCACCGCGGTCGCGCGGCGGGCGATCGTCGTGCGGGCCCGACCGAGGGTCTGCTGCTTGGCCAACCAGCTGCGCAGCGTGCGCAGCTGCAGCTGGTCGAGCTCGTCGTGGCCGAGGGCGGCGGCGTGCTCGAGCAGGCTCGTGACGTCGCTGAGGTAGGCGCGGACGGTGTGGGCCGTCAGGTCGCGCTCGGCCCGCAGGTGCCGCTCGTAGTCGCCCAGGACCCGGGCGAAGGGCTCGGGCAGCCCGGGCTCGTCCTGCTCCCGCTGCTCGTCCTCGTCGTGACCGGCCACCGCCTCAGGGTAGGGAGGACGGAGCCGGCGGCCCTGCAGGCGCGTCGAGGCCGGGCAGCGCGTGATCGCCGTCGCGCACCCGCCAGCGGCCGAGCCCGTGCTCGACCAGGCCGGCGCGGTGGAGCACCAGCAGCGCCTCCTGCGTGCGGGTGAGGGACAGCCCGGCGGTGCGTCCGACCGAGCGGGCGTCGGCGCCACGCACCAGCGGCACCGCGTCGAGCACCTGGCGCTCACGCGCGGTGAGCCGGTCACGGGCAGACTCCGGCGCGCGCGGGTCGGCGAGCGCGAAGCTGCCGACGGGGCTCACCGCCTCGAGCACCTCCTCCCCGCAGGTGACGAGCAGCGCGTCGCGGGCCCGGACCAGCTGGTGCACGCCGGCGGACGGGGCGCTGGTCACGGGGCCGGGCACCCCCATCACGACGCGGCCGAGCCCCTGCGTCCAGCTGGCCGTGTTGAGGGCGCCGCTGCGCACCGCCGCCTCGACCACGACCGTCCCTCGGGCGAGAGCAGCGATCAGACGGTTGCGGGCGAGGAACCGGATGCGCGTCGGGGCGGCGCCGGGGGCGGCCTCGGAGACGACCAGGCCGACGTCGGCGACGTAGTCGATCAGCGCGCGGTGCGCGGTCGGGTAGGCCCGGTCGGCCCCGCAGGCGAGCACCGCCACGGTCGGCCCGCGGGCCGCCAGGCTGCCCCGGTGGGCGGCCTGGTCGATCCCGAAGGCGGCACCCGAGACGACCGTCCAGTCCTCGCGCGCCAGGACCGCGGCGACGTCGGTGGCCACGGCCGCGCCGTACGTCGTGGCGGAGCGCGAGCCGACGACCGCGACCGACCGCTCCACCGTCTCGGCCAGCCGCAGCGGGCCGCGGCACCACAGGCCGACGGGGACCCCGCCGCGCTCGTGCAGGTGCGGGGCGAGCGCGAGCGCGTCCAGACCCGCGGGCCACTCGTCGTCCCCCGGGACCACGAACCGCAGGCCGCGGCCGGCGGCCGTCTGGAGCTCACGGGCCGGGTCGACCGAGGCGAGCCGGTCGCGCAGGTCGGTCGCCAGGTCGCCCGCGGCCGCCTGGTCCTGCAGCGCGCCCAGCACGGTCACGGCCCCGAGCTCGTGCACGAGGTCGGTCAGGCGCGGGTCGCCGGGCTCGCCGATGCGCGAGAGCACCACCCGGGCCAGCCGCTCGTCCTCGTCGGCGCTCACGCGGTCCTCCCCCGCACCATCCGCGGCAGGCTGCCCATGAGCAGCGGTGCCGCCGAGCGCAGCCGCAGCGCGACGTCGAGCTCCTCGGGGCCGGGACGCTCGAGCCCGGCCAGGTCGGCCACCGACCAGGCGACGCGATGGGCGCGCACCGCCCCGCGCCGGGTGAGGCGGGTGCGCATCACCTCGTCCTCGAGCCGGGCCGCGGCCAGGGGTGCCAGCGGCCACTCCTCCCGCAGCGCCGGACCGGGTGCGTGGGCGTTGAGGCGCCACGGGAGGCCGGCGTAGCGCTCGCCCTGCCGATCGCGCGCCGCGGCCACCCGGACGCGGACCTCCGCCGAGGACTCGGGGCGCTCGAAGGGCAGGCTGCCGGCGGACCCGTCGCGGACGGGCTCGACGAAGCGCGTGATGTCGATGCGGTCGGCGACCGGGCCGGAGACCTTGGCGCGGTACTCCCGGCGGGCCTGCTCGGAGCAGGTGCACCGGTGGTCGCGCGCCCAGGGGTGGTACTCCCCGCACCGGCAGGGGTTGGAGGCGAAGACGAACATCGCCCGGGCCGGGAAGGTGGCGTCGTCCTCTCCCCGCGAGATCGAGATCTCGCCCGCCTCCAGGGGCTCGCGCAACGCGTCGACGACGTCGGAGGGGAACAGCGGGAACTCGTCGAGGAACAGCACGCCCAGGTGGGCCTTGCTGACGTCACCGGGGCGCACCCGTCCCGTGCCGCCGCCGAGGATCCCGCTGCGCGAGGCCGAGTGGTGGGGGTTGCGGAACGGCGGGCGCGTGATGCGCGTCGAGCCCGGTGGCAGCGAGCCGCAGAGCGAGTGGACGGCCGTCAGCTCGAGCGACTCGGCGTCGGTCAGGTCGGGCAGCAGCCCGGGGATGCGCTCGGCGATGGTGGTCTTGCCGGACCCTTTGGGGCCGGTGAGGAGCAGGTGGTGCCCACCCGCGGCCGCGACCTCCACGGCGTACCGCGTGTCGGGGATGCCGAGCACGTCGGCGAGGTCGAGGTCGTCGAGGCGCTGCTCCCCGCGCCAGGTCAGCAGCGGTGACCCGGTCATCGCCTCGACCGGCGGGGCGTCGGGGACCTCCTCACCGGCCAGCAGCGCCACCGTCTGGCCGAGCGAGCGGATGCCGAACACGCTGAGGCCCTCCACCATCCGTGCCTCCTCGACCTGGGGCTCGGGCACGAAGACGGTGTGGATGCCCCGGGCGGCGGCGGCCATCACCATCGGCAGCACGCCCGGCACGCAGCGGACCCGGCCGTCGAGGGTCAGCTCCCCCACCAGTGCGGTGCCGCGCAGCGCCGCGGCGGGGATGGTGGGGTCGGCGGCCGCCAGCACGGCCACCGCGATGGCCAGGTCGAAGTGCGGACCGCGCTTGGGCAGGTCGGTGGGCGAGAGCAGGATCGTCACGCGACGGGTGTTGGGCCAGCGTCGCTTGTCGCTGTCGAAGACCGTGTTGCCGATCGCGGCCTTGCAGCGGTCGCGCGCCTCGTTGATGGAGGTGTCGGGCCGCCCCACCAGGGAGGTGCCGACCACCCCGGCGGCGAGGTCGACCTGCACGTCGACGACGTGGCCGACGGTGCCCTGCAGCGAGACGGTGTGCGTGGTGGCGACCATCAGCCGATCCCCCGCACGTGCTCCACGTCGGCCACGCCGCGGTCGCGCATCAGCACCCCGACCACGTCGATGCGCACGCCGACCGGACGCACGTCGTGCGCCTCGAGCCACCGCGCGGCGAGGCGCCTCAGCCGCTGGGCCTTGACGGCGTCGACCGCCTCCAGCGGGTGGCCGTACGCCGCGGACCGCCGCGTCTTGACCTCGCAGAACACCAGCACGTCACCGTCGCGCAGCACCAGGTCGAGCTCGCCGGCGTCGCAGCGCCAGTTGCGGTCGATCACGGTCATGCCCGCCTCGACCAGGCGACGGGCGGCCAGGCCCTCGCCGTACTGCCCCAGGCTCTTGTTGCGCTCTCCGGTCATGGGGCCACGACACACCTGGGCCGACGCCAGCGACGGGTAGGAAGGTCGACCTGTGGACGGAGCCCTCGGTGAGAACGGCTGTGGAGTCTGGGACAGACGGTGCGGTCAGCCGACGAGTCGAACGATCTTGTCCCCACTGGCCGGGTCGTAGCTCACGGACTCGTCGGACTCGTCCAGGGGCAACGCACGGGGGCTGAAGGTGAAGACGTGCAGTGTCTTGAACGAGTTGCCCTGCATCTCAACTCCGTTGATCTCGCTGGTCACCCCGGAGATCGGCTTGGTGAGCGTCTCCTCCGTGATGAAACCCGGAACGAAGCTACGGATCGGTTGAAAACCCTTCTGCGCACGGTCACTGGGATAGACGACCGGCAGGTAGACGAACCTCGGTGACTTCTTGATCGCAGGGTCGAGCATCGTCCTGTCCGCGGTGTCATCGCTGGAGATGGACGCGAGGCTGCCGCTCCCGCGAAGGAAGCACTGGAGGTAGTCGTTGTTGATGCTCTTCGTGCCGACCTCGACGTCGTTCCTGTCCTCGCAGACGGTCCGGCCGTTGTCGGTGTCGAGGCGACCGGGATGCGAACTCGTGCCCTCGACGAGCCCCTGGAAGGCCTTGGGGCCGTCGTTGCCGGGGTCGCCGATGATGCAGTTGGCGCCATCACCCGGGCCTGCCTCGTTGTTGTCGAAGACCGCTCCTAGCAGCGGCGAGGAAGCGGACCCGCAGTCCTTGGTCTCCGCCACGTTGGCGGGGAAGGTGTAGGCGGCTAACCGGTGGTCGAGGCCCAGCGCGACGTTGAGAAGGAAGTCGTCGTTCTTGTGCCCGGTCGCACGTGGGCTGTCGAGCTGTCCGAAATTTCCTCGGTCCTGCCCCACGCAGCCGCTCTCGACTCCCGGAGGCGCTGTCGTCGCCGGATCGCTCGGCGTCGTGGGAGGGTCGGTCGCAGGGTCCGGGTCGGGCACAGGGTCCGGAGTCGGCGTCACCGGTTGTCCCTCGACCTTGATCGTCTTGTAGTTCGTAGACGTGATCACGTGTTGCTGGTTCTGCTGGGCCATCGCCACGACCCGCCACGCCCCGACCTTGCCCGTCACGTCACTCGGCCCGAGCGAGATCTCGGGCAGGGCACCATCTCCGGAAGCCAGTGCGACGAAGTCGACGAACGTGCCGTCGGGGGCGGTGGCGCGCAGGGACACCTTGTTGTACTGCCTGGGGACGCCGGAGACGGAAAAGCCCTTCAGCTTCGTGGTGCTTCCGGCATACACGAAGCTGTCATCGGGCCCGAGGAGCGTGAGCGGAGCCGGGTCCTCCGGACCGTTGTTGGCCGCGCGCGGAAGGGTCCACGTCGAGGGCACGACGGGGCCTGCTTTGCCACCCTGGGTGGTGTCGGCGTGTGTGGGTCCGTAACCGCAGCCACTGGGTAGCCAGAAGGGCAGCATGTCCTCGTTGCGCGGGACCGACGTGCGGACCTCGACAGTTGCCCGCCGCTGGACCGTGGTCGAGCCCCCTACTCCTTCGAACGCACCGGCGAAGCCGAACCGCACCTCCGCCTCCGGCGCGACGACGACCATGACCGGGCAGGGCCCCAGTGCCTCGGTGCACTCCGGCGTGCCATTGGTGGCGTCCGACCGCGTCTTGTAGAACTTCACGTCCCCGTCCGAGGGGTCGCCATTCTTCAGGTCGGCCGTGAGCGCCGTGACCAGGCTCGCTCGGTCCCGGGTGTTGTCGAACGTGTCGGACTGGCCCAGGACAGCGTTGCTGACCATGCGACCCGCAAGGTCTGCAACGACCTCGTCGCGGGTGTGGCCGGCCACGGGACCCATCGGGAGGCGGTACCCGACCGAGATGGCACTCACGTCGACCTGCTTCTGGACGGTGCGACCGCGTGCCCAGGCGTTGCCCATGTCAACCGCCAGCCCGGCCATCATGAACATCAGCAGGGCGAGCACCCCCACCATTACCGCGGTGGCCCCGTTCTCGTCACGGCGTCGCATCGGCGCAATCCAGGTAGGGCGGCGCGGGGAGGTAGTCGACGCGCGCTGTGGCCCCGGAGGTCACCACGCCGTCGTCGGGGATGGGTATGAAGGGCAGGTTCAGGTCGTAGGAGTCGAAGATCACCGAGACCTCGACCGTGTCACCGACAGCGACCGTGCTGCCCGCCTTGGTGAAGGTTCGTGTGACCTCCAGGCCAGCCTTATCCGAGGTCACGGCACCGATCGCATTGCGCACGGCCGTCTGCAGGCCGGCGCACGAGCTCGGATCGCCCACGGCGGCCAGGCGCGCGGCGTACCTCGCGGTGTCGGCGCCACCCTGCATCGACCAGAAGTAGAGGCCGTACTGCATGATCCCGAACACGAGGTAGAGCAGCGGCAGCATGACGAAGGCGAACTCCACGGCAGCAGCGCCGTGCTCGCCGCGTGGGCGCCGGGTTCGGTGCACCTGACTCCGCCTCGTCTCCTGGGGCAGGCGGGGGGCCTGCGGTGCCAGGGTAAGGCGGCTTATGCCCGATTAGAGGGGTTTTCGGGGGGAGGGTGCCACTGGTGCAGACCAGCCCTCAGACCTTGGGCGGCTCGATCTCGCTGTGGCTGATCTCCTCGACGTTGACGTCCTTGAAGGTCAGCACCTTGACGTTCTTGGCCAGCCGCCGTGCGGGGCGGTACATGTCCCAGACCCAGGCGTCGGTCAGCGTCACCTCGAAGAACACGTCGCCGGCCTCGGTGCGGGCCTTCACGTCGACCTGGTTGCACAGGTAGAAGCGGCGGTCGGTCTCCACGACGTACTTGAAGATGCCGACGACGTCGCGGTACTCGCGGTAGAGCGTGAGCTCCATCTCGGTCTCGTACTTCTCGAGATCCTCGGCGCTCATCGCGCTGCCTCCTGCAGGTCGTGACGGGTGGGTCGGGGTCCGGTCGCGGAGCCGGCGTCGGCCTCGAACAGCTGCGGCTCCAGCGTGAGCGGTGGTGCGTCGACGATCCCGGCGGCGCGCCGTACGTTGACGAAGCGCATCCGGTGCACCGCGCTGGGGCCGTGCTCGGTGAGCGCGGCGGCGTGCTCGTCGGTGATGTAGCCCTTGTGCGTGGCGAAGTCGTACGCCGGGTGGTGCTCGTGCAACTCGGCCATGATGCGGTCCCGGGTCACCTTGGCGAGGACCGAGGCGGCCGAGATGCACGCGGCGACCCGGTCACCCTTCCACATCGCCAGGCCCGGCACCTCGAGCCCGTCCACGGGGAACCCGTCGGTCAGCACGTACGCCGGACGCGTGGTCAGCCGGGCGAGGGCACGGCGCAGCGCCTCGACGTTGGCGACGTGCATGCCGAGCCGGTCGCACTCCCCCGGCGGCACGACGACCACCGACCAGGCGGTGGCCCGGCGCACCACCTGCTCGTAGCACCGCTCGCGCGCCCGCGCGGTGAGCAGCTTGGAGTCGGCCAGCCCGGGCACGATGCCCGCCCGCCCCTCCGGCAGGATCGCCGCGGCTGCCACGAGAGGGCCCGCGCAGGCACCCCGGCCCGCCTCGTCGACCCCGGCGACGGGCGTCAGCCCCACCCGGCGCAGCGCGCGCTCGTAGCCGTAGAGACCGGCGTCGCGCCGGACGGTGGCTCCGCGGGGCAGGGTCGTCACCGCAGGCCTCAGGAGGTGCCCGACCGTCGGTCGGGCACGTCGGCGAAGGTGGCGGGACGGTGGATGACCTCGGCGCGGTCCCAGGGCCAGATCAGCGCGAACACCTTGCCCACGACGAGGTCCTGGTCGACGAAGCCGCCGCCGGGGCCGCCCATGTGGACGCGCGAGTCGGCCGAGGCGCCCCGGTTGTCGCCCATCATCCACATGAATCCCGCGGGCACGGTCTTGTCGAAGGGGATGTCGGAGGGGACGGTGCCCTCGGGCAGGTAGGACCGCTCGTCGAGGGGCCGGTCGTTGACGGTGATGCGGCCCTCGTCGTCGCAGCACACGATGTGGTCGCCGCCGACCGCCATCACCCGCTTCACCAGGTGACCGCCCGCGGGGTAGAGCCCGACGCGCTCCAGCGCCTTGCTCACCGGGCTGGTGGGTCCGGCGGAGTCCGTCGGGTCGAGCCAGCCGCCGGGGTCGGCGAAGACGACGATGTCGCCCCGCTCGGGGGTGCCCGAGCCCCAGTAGGAGACCTTCTGGACAAGGATCCGGTCGTTCTCCACGAACTGCGGCACCATCGACGGCGAGGGGATGTAGAAGGCCTGCAAGAACAACGTCTTGATGACGATGGCCAGCACCAGCGCCAGGCCGAGCAGCAGGACGCTCTCCTGCCACAGCGGCATCGGCTTGCGGGACCGCGACCGCCTCCGGCGACCTCCCGGGCTCTCGGGGGCGGCGGCCGCCTCGTCCACGTTGGTCACCTTCGGGAGCCTAACCGTCGGGGAGCAAGCGGTGGGTCCTCACGCCTGCTCCTGTCGTCGTCCGGACGCACCACCGGCCGGCCACCAGGGCCGGCCGGGGGTCTCGCGCGCGGGTCAGGACTCGCGACGCTCCTTGATCTTGGCGGCCTTGCCGCGCAGGTTGCGCAGGTAGTAGAGCTTGGCGCGACGGACGTCACCGCGGGTCACGACCTCGATCTTCTCGAAGATCGGGGAGTGCAGCGGGAAGGTGCGCTCGACGCCCACACCGAAGGAGACCTTGCGGACGGTGAAGGTGCGGCCGATGCCGGAGCCCTGCACCTTGATCACGACGCCCTGGAAGACCTGCACGCGCGCCCGGTTGCCCTCGACGATGTTGACGTGCACCTTGATGGTGTCGCCGGCCCGGAAGGCGGGGACGTCGTCGCGCTTGACGGCGCTGCTGAGCGTGTCGATGACGTTGGTCATGTGTGTCTCCTCGTGACTGCCACAGGTCACCCACGGATAGGTGTCTCGGATGAATGGTCGACCCGTCGTACGCCGATCCGGTCGTCCCCCTGTGGCAGGTGACCGTGGCAGCCGGGCCAACGGGAGATTCTGCCACGCGGGGCGGCGTACGACGAAATCAGCGGACCCGGGCTGTCCGCCCGACCTGGTAGACCCCCTCCCATGGAGCTGACCCGCGCGCAGGTGCTGCGCCACCGCGTCCACGTGCAGCAGCTGGACCGCCCGGGGACGCACCCCGACGCCGCCGTGCTCGACCTCGGCGTCCAGGACACCGGCACCGACGGGGCGCGCTGGGCCCTGGCCCTGCGGGGCTGCGAGCCCGACCCGGACGACCTGGTCACGGCCTGGACGCTGCGGGGCGCCCCCCACGTCTTCCGGCGGGCCCAGGTCGCCGAGGTCGCCGCCGCCGTGGCCCCCTGGTCCGAGGCCGACGCGGCCAAGCGGATCTTCGACGCGGCCCGGCCGCTGCGCGCCGCGGGCCTCGAGGTCCGCGGCGCGCTGGCGCGCGTCGCCGAGGAGATGGCCGACGTGGTGCGCGAGCCGATGGTCAAGGGCGAGCTGTCGGCCGAGCTCACGCGGCGGCTCCCGCCGCCCTACCTGCGCTGGTGCCGACCCTGCGACGCCGAGCACGTCTTCGAGCAGCCGTTCCGGTTGGCTGCCCTCCAGGCGGGCCTGGAGCTGCGACCGGGCACCTCGCCGCCCGTCCTGGAGCCGGTGCCGGGGTGGTCCGGCCCGGCGAGCGACCCCGACCCGGCGCTCGACCCCGTCCGGGCCGCGCTCCACCTGCTCGGCCCGACCACCCCGCAGCTCGTGGCGGGCTACGTCGACGCCCCGGTCGCCGAGGTCCGCCGACGCTGGCCCGACGACGTCGTCGAGGTGTCGGTGGCCGGCGAGCGCCGCTGGGCGCTCGAGGGCGACCGCGACCTGCTTGCCGACCCGCCGTCCGGTGACGCCGTGCGGCTGCTCGCGCCGTTCGACCTGCACCTCCAGGCGCGTGACCGCGACCTGCTGGTGCCCGAGGAGGCGGCGCGCAAGGACCTGTGGCGCACGCTGGGCCGCCCCGGCGCGCTGCTCGTGGGCCACGAGGTGCGCGGCAGCTGGCGGCCCCGGGCGAGCGGCGGTGTGCTGCGGCTGCTCGTGGAGGAGTGGGAGCCGTCGCCGGACCGCACCGACCTCGTCGAGCAGGCCGAGCGGCTCGCGGCGCACCGCGGGCTGCGCTTCGGCGGGTTCACCGACAGCTAGGAGCGGCTGCGCCGACGCTTGCCGAGGACGACGGCACCCGGTGGCGCCGTCAGGTCGGGCCGCGGTCGGTAGCCGGCCTTGCGGTACATCGCGAGGTTGCGGGCGCTGCCGGCACCGGTGAAGAGCACGAGGTCCTTCGCCTCGGCCGGGGCGGCGGCCTCGATGGCGGCGAGCAGCGCCCGCCCCAGGCCGCGGCCCTGGAGGTCGGGTGCCACCATCAGCCGACCGACGTCCCAGGTGGAGCCGTCGACCAGGCGGCCGCGGACCGCGGCCACCAGCCGGCCGCCGCTGCGCGCCACCAGGGTCGTCCACTCCCCCAACCAGGCCAGCACGTCGTCGAGGTCCTCGTGCAGCGCGGGGATCCGGGTGTCGGGGTTGGCCAGCTGCTCCTGCACCCAGCACGCGCGCTGGAGCGTGAACAGCTCCCCGGCGTCGCCGACGGTGGCGGCGCGGAGCAGGCCGTCGAGGTCGGCGGCGGCCAGGGCCTGCGCCGGGTGGGCGAGGTCGGGTCGACGCTCGGCGGTGCGGCGTACGGACTGGTCGTGGCGCCACGCGGCGATCCGCGCGTGGTCGCCCGAGAGCAGCACCTCGGGGACGTCGTGGCCGCGCCAGGAGGCGGGCTTGGTGTAGACGGGGTACTCCAGCAGGCCGTCGGTGTGCGACTCCTCGGCCAGCGACGCGGCGTTGCCCATGAAGCCCGGCAGCAGGCGCACCACGGCCTCGACCACCACCAGCGCGGCGACCTCGCCCCCGTTGAGGACGTAGTCGCCGACCGAGAGCTCGACCACCTCGAGCCGTCCGGCAGCGTCGTCGACCACCCGCTGGTCGATGCCCTCGTAGCGGCCGCAGGCCAC
The DNA here is from genome assembly GCF_001424755.1 of Marmoricola sp. Leaf446. GTDB lineage: Bacteria > Actinomycetota > Actinomycetes > Propionibacteriales > Nocardioidaceae > Marmoricola. Next base: position 88,293 of record NZ_LMRF01000004.1, on the reverse strand, counting down.
CACGAGGTGCTCGCGCGTGGCGAGGTCGGCGGCCACGGCCTGGGTGAGGGGCCGCCCGGAGGGGGTCGGCACGACGAGCGTGGCCCCGTCGGGCGCGACCGCGTCGAGCGCCTCGCCCCAGGGGCCGGGCGTCATCACCATGCCGGCGCCGCCGCCGTAGGGGGTGTCGTCGACGGTGCGGTGCCGGTCGTGGGTCCAGGTCCGCAGGTCGTGGACGTGCAGGTCGAGCAGGCCCTCGCGCCGGGCCCGGCCCGGGAGCGAGAGGTCCAGGGCGTCGAGGTAGGCGGGGAAGATCGAGACGACGTCGACGCGCACGCCTACTCCAGGTCCAGCAGGCCGGGCGCGTCGTCGACCACGAGCCGGCCCTCGTCGAGGTCGACCTCGGGCACCAGCGCGGAGACGAAGGGGAACAGCACCTCGCCGCGGTCGGTACCGATGACCAGCAGGTCCTGGGCGCCGTGGTGCTCCACGCGCAGCAGCTCGCCGACGGCCGCGCCGTCGGTGGTGACCACGCGCAGGCCCACCAGCTGGTGGTCGTAGAACTCCTCGGGGTCGGCCGGGGTCTCCTCGGGGTCGACGAAGACCCGCAGCTCGGTCCCGCGTGCCGCCTCGGCGGCGGTGCGGTCGGCGAGCTCCTCGAAGCGCACCAGCAAGCGGCCGGAGTGCATCCGGGAGCTCGCCACCGTCAGCTGCCCAGTGGGGGTGCGCAGCGCGGCGCCGTCGGCGAAGCGGCGCTCCGGCTCGTCGGTGCGGACGTCGACGGCGACGTCGCCGCGGATGCCGTGCGCGCGGCCGACGCGGCCGACGACCACCCAGTCACCGGCGTCGTCGTGGGATGCGGTGGGGACCACGCTCACTCCTGTCGTGCACGGCGAAGGCACCACCCCGGACCAGGTCCGGGATGGTGCCTTCGGTGGGTGTCCTAGCGCCGACGGTCGACGTCGACGAAGTCGATCCTGGCGCCCTCGCGGCCGGCCAGCGACGACACGACCGTGCGGAACGCGGTGGCCGTGCGGCCGCCGCGGCCGATCACCTTGCCGAGGTCGTCGGGGTGGACCCGGACCTCGAGGATCGAGCCGCGACGCAGCTGCTTGTCGTGCACCACGACGTCGTCGGGGTGCTCCACGATCCCGCGGACGAGGTGCTCGAGGGCGTCGGCCAGCATCGGCTCAGGCCTCCGACTTCTCGGCGGACTCCTGCTCGGCGGGAGCCTCGGCGGCCGGGGTCTCCTCGGCGGCGGGGGTCTCCGCGGCCGGGGTCTCCTCGGCCTTGTCGGCCTTCTTGGTGGACTTCTTGGTCACCGCGGCGCCCTTGGGCTCGTTGGCGGCGTCCTTGAGGGCCTCGTTGAACAGCTCCTGCTTGTCGCGCTTGGCCTCCTTGACGCGCAGGGTGCCCTCGGTGCCCGGCAGGCCCTTGAAGGTCTGCCAGTCGCCGGTCACCTTCAGGAGGGCCTCGACGGCCTCGGTCGGCTGCGCGCCGACGCCCAGCCAGTACTGCGCCCGGTCGGAGGTGACCTCGATCAGCGAGGGCTCCTCCTTGGGGTGGTACTTGCCGATCTCCTCGATGACCCGCCCGTCCCGCTTCTTGCGGGCGTCGACGACGACGACGCGGTAGAACGGCTGACGGATCTTGCCCATGCGCTTGAGGCGAATCTTGACGGCCACGTCTGTGGTGTCTCCTTGACGGTTCGTGTGGTGGTGGGTCCTCCTCGACCCCGTGGGGACAGGGCGGTGGGACCCGATGGCGTGCACCGGACGGATGAGAGGGTCCGGTCGGCGTACGACTCAGCCGGTGATTCTGCCACGCCCTGCCCACCGCGACCGAATCGAGCCGTCCCGACCGCGGCGGAGTGGGACGATCCGACGGTGAGCCAGCACCCTGCCCCGCCGTACGCCGCACCCGGCAGGCCCCGTCCGCGCCGCCGGTGGTTCGTGGTCGGCGGCGTCCTCCTGGCCCTGGCGGCGGTGGTGTTCGTGGTCGGCCTGGTCACCACCGTCGGCCGCGGCACCGACACCGACGTGGTCGCCCTGCTGCGCGGGCCCGGTCAGCCGGTGGGCGCCGGGGTGCCCGTCGACGAGGAGCGGATGCTGTTCGTGCCCCGGGGCGAGCCGGCGCCGCAGTGCCGCGTCACCGACGCCGAGGGCCGCGACGTGCCGGTGCGGCCCACCACCGTCGGCACCACGGTCACCACCATGGGCGTCACCTGGACCGGGGTGTCCACCTTCACCAGCCCCACCGCGGAGGTCCGGGTCGAGTGCGCGACCCCGGTCGACCGGCTGCGGATCGGGAGCCCGCTGGGCGCGGGGTTCGCCGTCGGCCTGGTGCTGACGATCCTGGGCCCGCTGCTGCTCGGCGGCGCCGGCCTGGCGGTCCTGGTCGTCACCACCGTGCTGTGGCTCAGCCGACCGCCGCGTCCGGCCGGGTCGCCGCCACCACCGTCGAGCCCGTCCCCGGGCTGGTGACGACCTCGACCACGAGCCCGGCGGCCGTGCAGGCGGCCACCGACCCGGCGGCCTGACCCTCGCTCGACTCCAGGAGCAGCACGCCGCCCGGCGCCAGCCAGTCCGGGGCGGCGGCGGCCACGCGGCGGTGGAGGTCGAGGCCGTCGACGCCGCCGTCGAGCGCGACCCGGTGCTCGTGGTCGCGGGCCTCGGGCGGCAGCAGCGCGATCGACCCCGTCGGCACGTACGGCGCGTTGCAGGTCACCACGTCGACCCGGCCACGCAGCCGGCGGGGCAGCGCGGCGAACAGGTCGCCCTCGTGCACCGCCGAGCACGGCAGGTTGAGCCGGGCGCAGGCCACCGCGTCGGGGTCGAGGTCGGCGGCGTGGACCTCGGCCCCGGGCACCTGCTCGGCGACCACCAGCGCCAGCGCGCCCGTGCCGCAGCACAGGTCGACCACGACCGGCGCGGGGCGGTCGGCCAGCAGCCGCACCGCGAGCGCCGCCATCGCCTCGGTGCGCCGGCGCGGCACGAAGACCCCGGGCACAACACGGACCCGGCGCCCCGCGAACTCCGCCCAGCCGAGGACCTGCTCGAGCGGCTCCCCCGCGACCCGGCGCGCCACCAGCGCCTCGAGGGCCGGCCCGGTGGCGCCGGTCCCGTGCAGCAGCGCGGCCTCCTCCTCGGCGTACACGCAGCCGGCGGCCCGGAGCCGGACCACCAGCCCGGGCGGGGGGTCAGGCGACGACGCGGCCACGCAGCACGACGGCGGTCGGGCGCCGCAGCACGGTGAGGTCCTGGCGCGGGTCGCTGTCGTAGACCACGAAGTCGGCCGAGGTGCCCTCGCGCAGGTGGCCGTCCAGCCCGAGCCACTCCCGCGCACGCCAGGACGCCGCGCCCAGCGCCTCCTCGGTGCTCAGCCCGAGGTCGTGCAGGGCGACCACCTCGCCGGCGAGGTTGCCGTGCCGGGACAGCCCGCCCCCGTCGGAGCCGGCGTAGAGCGCCACCCCGGCCTCGTGGGCGTTCATCAGGGTCTCGCGGCGCCGGGCGTGGAGGTCGGTCATGGTGGCGGCGTAGTCGGGGAACTTCGAGGCCCCGGCCTCGGCGTACTCCGGGAACTTCTCCAGCTGCATCACCGTCGGCACCAGCGCCACCGAGCCGGCGACCATCCGCTCGACGAGGTCGGGGGTCAGCCCGGTGCCGTGCTCGACGCAGTCGATGCCCGCGTCGATCAGGCCGCCGAGCACCTCGTGGCCGAAGCAGTGCGCGGTCACCTTGGCGCCGTGCTCGTGCGCGGTGCGGATCGCGTCGGCGAACGCCTCGGGGCCGAAGGAGGGCGCGAGGTCGCCGCTGTCGCGGGAGATCCAGTCGCCGACGAGCTTGACCCAGCCGTCGCCGCGCTGCGCCTCCTGGGCGACGTAGGCCGACAGCTCCTCGGGCTCGACCTCGTGGGCGTAGTTGCGGATGTAGCGGCGGGTGCGCGCGATGTGGCGCCCGGCCCGGACCAGCCGCGGCAGGTCGTCGCGGTCGTGGATCCAGGAGGTGTCGGCAGCCGAGCCGCAGTCGCGGATCAGCAGCGCCCCGCCGTCGCGGTCGTCGATCGCCTGCTGCTCGGTCTCGGCCTGGCCCAGGGCGCCGTCGTCGTCGAGGCCGAGGTGGCAGTGGGCATCGACCAGCCCGGGCACGATCCACCCCTGGGCGACGGTGTCGGCGCCGGGCTGCCGCTCGTAGGTGACCTGCCCGTCCACGACGTAGAGGTCCCGGGTCTCGCCGTCGGGGAGCACCGGCCCGGCGAATCGCTGCGCTGCCATGGCGGGGACGCTACCGCGACCCGGGACGTCGTACGACGCCGGCGAAGTGTCGCGACTGGCGTGGCTATGCCCGCATTTCGCGACCTAGACCGGGGTTGCGGTCTCGAAATTGGCGTGTCCACGGTGTGAGACCCACGTCACGCCGCCGTCCCAGGAGCCACCGATGTCACGCTTGGTCCGACCCCTCCACCTGACCGCCCTGCTCGGCACCGCGCTCGCGACCGCCGCCGTGGCCCTGGCCCCGCCGTCCACCGCGGCGGGGTCGACCCCCGCCACCGAGCGGGCGGAGCGTCCGGGCCGTGCCGTGGTCGCCACCGGCCTCGACAACCCGCGCCAGCTGTCCTTCGACCGACGCGGCCGGCTGTTCGTGGCGGAGTCCGGGCAGGGAGGGGCCGGGCCCTGCGTCGACGGCCCCGAGCAGGAGACCGTCTGCCTGGGCTACAGCGGCGCGGTCACCATGGTCGCGAACGGCCGGCAGCGCCGGGTGGTCACCGGGCTCCCGTCGCTGGCCGGCGAGGGCAGCGGCAACCAGGCGAGCGGGCCGACGGACGTCTCGGTCGACCGGAGGGGGCACTACCGGATCTCGGTGGGTCTCGGGGGCGACGAGGAGGTCCGCGGCCAGTTCCCGACGCCCGCACGACGCCAGCTCGGCACCGTCCTGGCCGGCCGGCTCGGCGGCGCCCCCTACGTGTACGCCGACCTGGCGGCGTACGAGCAGGACGCGAACCCCGACGGCAGTACGCGGAAGCTGGAGGACGGGACCGTGGTGCGCGCCCCCGACAGCAACCCCGGCGGCCTGACCCGCACCGGGCGCGGCCTGCTCGTCGCCGACGCCGGTGGCAACACCCTGCTGCGCGTCCGCTCCGGCCGGGTCAGCGCCCTGGCCGTCTTCCCGCAGACCCAGGTCGCCGATCCCTTCGGTGCCGGCACCATCCCCATGGACGCGGTGCCCACCTCGGTCACGAAGGGGCCGCGGGGGTCCTGGTTCGTCAGCCAGCTGACCGGCTTCCCGTTCCCGAGGGGTGGGGCCAGGATCTTCCGGGTCGTGCCCGGCCGGGCGCCGACGGTGTGGGCCACCGGGCTGACCAACGTCACCGACCTGACCTGGAGCAGGGGTCGTCTGTACGCCGTCCAGCTGGCCACCGGCGGGCTGCTGACCACGCCCGAGGACGAGCTGCCCACCGGCTCGCTGGTGCGCGTGCCGCGCGGATCGACGTCGCCCAGGACGGTCGCCTCCGGGCTGGCGGCGCCCTACGGCGTGGCGGTGCGCGGCGGCTCGGCGTACGTCACGACCTGCAGCGTCTGCGCCGACGGCGGCACCGTCACCCGGGTCCGCCTGCGGTGACCGACCGCCCGGTCGCGGCTACTTGAGGTACTTGGACAGGTCCGGCAGCTGCGAGGGGTCGAACTCCTCGCCGCCCTTGCCGGCGCCGAGACCGAAGGCCGCGCCGGGCGCCGCCTCGGGCGTGGCGTCGGCCGCGGGCGCCGGGGTGCGCTTGGCGGGGTTGCCGGACTGACGGCGGCCCTTGGCCTTGCGCGGCTGCGGCGCCTGGCGGCCCTTGGCCTTCTTGCCCATGCCGACGCCGGGCATGCCGGGCATCGCCGGGGCACCGCCGCGGGCCATCTGCTGCATCATCTTGCGCGCCTCGAAGAACCGGTCGACGAGCTGGTTGACGTCGCTCACGGCCCGGCCGGAGCCCTTGGCGATGCGGGAGCGACGGGAGCCGTCGATCATCTTGGGGTTGGCCCGCTCGGCCGGCGTCATCGACTGGATGATCGCCTGGATGCGGTCGATCTCGCGCTCGTCGAAGTTCTCCAGCTGCTCGCGGAACTGGCCCATGCCGGGCAGCATCCCGAGCATCTTGGTCAGCGAGCCCATCTTGCGGACCTGCTGCATCTGCTCGAGGAAGTCGTCGAGGGTGAACTCGCCGCCCTGGCCCTGGAGCTTGGCTGCGGCCTTGGCGGCCTGGTCGGCGTCGAAGGTCTTCTCGGCCTGCTCGATCAGGGTGAGCAGGTCGCCCATGTCGAGGATGCGCGAGGCCATCCGGTCGGGGTGGAAGAGGTCGAAGTCGGTGAGCTTCTCGCCGTTGGAGGCGAACATGACCGGCTTGCCGGTCATCGAGGCGATCGACAGCGCCGCGCCGCCGCGGGCGTCGCCGTCGAGCTTGGTCAGCACGACCGCGTCGTAGCCGACGCCGTCGAGGAAGGCCTGCGCGGTGTTGACGGCGTCCTGTCCGATCATCGCGTCGACGACGAAGAGCACCTCGTCGGGCTGGACCGCGTCGCGGATGTCGGCGGCCTGCTGCATCAGCTCGGCGTCGATGCCGAGCCGGCCGGCGGTGTCGACGATGACGACGTCGTGCAGCGTGCGCCTGGCCTCCTCGATCGCCCGCCGCGCCACCGCGACCGGGTCGCCGACGCCGTTGCCGGGCTCGGGGGCGAAGACTGTGACGCCCGCGCGCTCGCCGTTGACCTGGAGCTGCTTGACCGCGTTGGGGCGCTGCAGGTCGGCCGCGACGAGCATCGGGCTCGTGCCCTGGCCCTTGAGCCAGAGCGCGAGCTTGGCCGCCAGGGTCGTCTTGCCGGCGCCCTGCAGGCCGGCGAGCATGATCACGGTCGGGGGCTGCTTGGCGAACCGCAGCCGCCGGGTCTCGCCGCCGAGGATCCCGACGAGCTCCTCGTTGACGATCTTGATGACCTGCTGGGCCGGGTTGAGCGCTCCGCTGACCTCGGACCCGCGCGCCCGCTCCTTGACCGAGGCCACGAACTGCTTGACCACCGGCAGCGCGACGTCGGCCTCGAGCAGCGCCAGCCGGATCTCGCGCGCGGTCGCGTCGATGTCGGCCTCGGAGAGCCGACCCTTCCCGCGGAGGTTCTTGAAGGTGTCGGAGAGGCGGTCGGAGAGCGTGGCGAACACGGTGGGCGATTCCTCGGGTGACGACGTCGGGGGGGCGGCGGGGCCCGCGGAGGGCTGGGTACGCCGGACTGTCAGCCTAGCCCCGCCCCGGACCCGCTGCTCCCGCGCCCGAGGCGGCGTACGTCGTGACGAGGGCCTCGCGCACCGCGTGCGCCGCCGAGGCCGCCCGCTCCTCCGAGAGCGCCCCGGCCGAGGCCTCCTGCACGTAGAAGACGTCCACGGCCTGGGGCCCGAGCGTGGAGACGTGGGCCGAGCGCACCGAGACGTCCATCCGCGCCAGGGCCGAGCACACGGTGTGGATCAGGCCGGGCCGGTCGGCCGAGCGGACCTCGACGACGGTGGCGGTCGTGGACGCATCGGTGCGCACGGCCACCGTGGGCTCGAGCCGCACCGGCGTGGGTCGACGCAGCCGGGCCGCGGCGTCGACGCGCCCGTCGACCACGGCCTCGAGCCGCTGGCGCAGCAGGATCTCGTCGAGCCCGGACTCCACGACGTCCCAGACCGAGACCCCGACGCCGTCCTGGGTCCACGCCCGCGCGGCGCGCACCGAGACGCGCTGCAGCGCCAGCATCGCCGCCGCGTCGGCCAGCAGGCCGGTCCGGTCGCCGGAGACGACCTGCACCCGGGCCCCGTCGGCGACCTCCTCCACGGTCACGGCCACCGCACGGGGGTCCTCGCGGACCGAGGCGGGCACCTCGACCCGGTCGACCTCGTCGGCGGGCAGGGGCTCGTCGGCCAGCACCGCACCGGCGCGGCGCACGAGACCGGCGACCAGGGAGGCGCGCCACCGGGTCCAGGCCTTGTCGGAGGTCGCGCGGGCGTCGGCCTCGGTCAGGGCCGCGAGCAGCTCGAGCTCCTCGCGGTCGCGCACCTTGGCCGTCACCAGCGCGACCGTGGCCGGGTCGTCCGGGTCGCGGGTGGTCGCGGTCTCGGGCAGCAGCAGGTGCCAGCGCACCAGGTCGCCGACCAGGTCGACCTCGTCGGCGTCGAAGCCGATCCGCTGGGCGATCCGCCGCGCGATCGGCTCGCCGGCCACGCAGTGCTCGGTGAGCTGGCCCTTGCCGATGTCGTGGAGCAGCGCGGCCACCATGAGCACGTCGGGCCGGGCCACCCGGCGGATCAGCGCGGCCGCCTCGGTGCAGGTCTCCACGAGATGCCGGTCGACGGTGAACCGGTGGATGGCCGAGGCGTGGGGCAGCAGCCGCACCCGCTCCCACTCCGGCAGCAGCGACTCCAGCGCCCCGGTCTCGTCGAGGGTCTCCCACACGCCGAGCAGGCCCGGTCCGGCGGCGAGGAGCCGCACCAGCAGGTCGCGCGCTCCGTCGGGCCACGGGTCCGGCAGCGGGGCGCCCTCGCGCACCAGTCGGGCCACGGTCGGGGGCGCGAGCACCAGGTCGCGCTCCGCGGCCTCGGCCGCGCACCGGAGCAGCAGCAGGGGGTCCTCGGCCACCCGGGCGCCCCGGTCCAGGACGACCTCCTCGAAGGACAGCGCCACCCCGGGGGCCACGCGCGTCAGCTGCGGGGCGCGGCGCCGGGTCGGATGGGGCTCGCGCAGCGTGGCCTCGGCGCGGCGCCAGGCCAGGCGCGAGAGGTGGGTCAGCCGCCGGGCCAGCCCCCGGGTGTGGGCCTGCGCCGCGTCGGGCCCGGGCAGGCCGAGCGCCTCGGCCACGTCGGGCCAGTACTCCGGCACCACCCGGTCGGTCGCGCGCCCGGCCACCGCGTGGACCGCGTCGCGCACGTCGAGCAGGGCCACCCGGCAGCGCTCGAGCTCGCCGTGGGGGACGTCGACGACCCAGCTGGCCACCAGCGCCTTGAGCACGGTGGCGTCGCGCAGGCCGCCGGCGGACTCCTTGAGGTCGGGCACCGAGGCGTGCGCCAGCTCGCCGCTGCGCCTCCCGCGCTCCAGGACCAGCTCGCGCAGCTCGCCGAGGCGGGTGCGGGCGTCGCGGCGCCACTGCGTCAGCACGGCGGTGCGCAGCTGCAGCGTCAGCCCGGGGTCCCCGGCCAGGTGGCGCACGTCGAGCATGCCGGCCGCCACCCGCAGGTCGGCCGCCGCCTGCTCCAGGACCTCGCTCACCGTGCGCACCGAGTGGTCGACGGTCCACCCGGAGTCCCAGAGCGGGTACCAGACGCCGCCGGCCCAGTCCCCCACCTCGACGTCGTCGGCCAGCACCAGCACGACGTCGAGGTCGCTGTGGGGCGCGAGCTCGCCCCGGCCGTAGCCGCCGACGGCCACCAGGGCCACCCCGGCCTCGGGGCACCCGGCCGTCCGGAACGCCTCGAGGCACAGCGCGTCGGCCGAGCGGGTCCGCGCGGCGCGTTCCGCGTCGGTCACGCGCGAGCCCCCGGCAGGGACGCGCGCGGCACGGTGCTCAGAGCGCCGACCCGTCCCGGTCGCCGGTGCGCACGCGCACGACGGACTCGACCGGGGACACCCAGACCTTGCCGTCGCCGATCCGGCCGGTGCGGGCCGCCTCGACGACCGCCTCGGTCACGGCCTCGACGTCGGCGTCCTCGAGGACGACCTCGAGGCGCACCTTGGGCACCAGCGAGACGTCGTACTCCGCG
>NZ_LMRF01000004.1:0-78548 GCF_001424755.1 Marmoricola sp. Leaf446 | reverse complement strand
GTAGACCTCGGTGTGGCCCTTCTGGCGGCCGTAGCCGCTGACCTCGCTCACCGTCATCCCGGTCACGCCGACCGCCTCGAGCGCGGTGCGGACCTCGTCCCACCGGTGCGGCTTGATGACCGCCGTCAGGATCTTCATGGCTCCACCCTCTCAGTCCCGCGCGTCCGGCGACATCGGTGCCGGGACACGCGCGACGCCCGCAGGCGCACCGACCGTGACCAGCACGGCGGCACCCCTGCGGGCGTCGTCATCGGATCGCCTCAGATGGCAGCTTCGTCGCGGTCGCCGGTGCGGACCCGGACGACCGACTCCACCGGCGAGACCCAGACCTTGCCGTCACCGATCCGGCCGGTCTGCGCGGCCTTGACGACGATCCCCGACACGTCCTCGACGTCGGCGTCGTCGACGATGATCTCGATGCGGATCTTGGGCACCAGGGCGATGTCGTACTCCGCCNGTAGACCTCGGTGTGGCCCTTCTGGCGGCCGTAGCCGCTGACCTCGCTCACCGTCATCCCGGTGACGCCGAAGGCCTCGAGGGCTGCGCGGACGTCCTCCCACTTGTGCGGCTTGATGACCGCGGTCACGAGCTTCATGCGTTGACCCCCCTGGCCTCGGCGTCGGCCTGGGCGCCCGGCTTGAGGGCGCCGCCGCTCAGGATGCTGGAACCACCCGAGCGCGACACGAAGTCGTAGCCGGTCTCGGAGTGCTCGGTGAAGTCGATGCCCTCGACCTCGTCGTCCTCCTCGATGCGGAACCCGATCGTCTTGGAGATCGCGAGCCCGATGACCATCGTGAGGATGAAGGAGTACGCCAGGACGGCGACCGCTCCGACGGCCTGGCGCCACAGCTGGTCGACGCCGCCCCCGAAGAAGAGGCCGTCGACACCGGCCGGGGCGTTCGAGGTGGCGAAGAAGCCGACCGCGATGGTGCCCCAGAGGCCGCCCACGAGGTGGACGCCGACGACGTCGAGCGAGTCGTCGACACCGAAGCGGTACTTCAGGCCGACCGCCAGGGCGCACAGCACGCCGGCGATGACACCGAGCACGAGCGCTCCGACGGGGTTGACGGCCGAGCAGGCCGGGGTGATGGCGACCAGACCGGCGACGACGCCCGAGGCCGCACCCAGCGACGTGGCGTGACCGTCACGGAGCTTCTCCACGAGCAGCCAGCCGAGGGCGGCCGCGGCGGTGGCGCCGAGGGTGTTGATCCAGGTGACGGCGGCGATGGTGTTGGCGCCCAGCGCGGAGCCGGCGTTGAAGCCGAACCAGCCGAACCACAGCAGGCCGGCACCGAGCATCACCAGCGGCAGGTTGTGCGGCCGCATCGGGTCGCGCTTCCAGCCCAGGCGCTGGCCCAGCACGATGGCCAGGGCCAGGCCGGCCGCACCGGCGTTGATGTGGACGGCCGTGCCGCCGGCGAAGTCGATCGCGGCGAGCTTGTTGGCGATCCAGCCACCGACGGGGGCGGTGCCCTCGTCGAAGGAGAACACCCAGTGCGCGACCGGGAAGTAGACGACGGTCGCCCAGATGCCGGCGAACAGCATCCAGGGGCCGAAGCGGGCGCGGTCGGCGACCGCTCCCGAGATGAGCGCGACCGTGATGATCGCGAAGACGGCCTGGAAGCCGGCGAACGCCAGCGACGGGACCGTGAAGACGATCGCGTCCTCGCTCATCAGGCCCTTGAGGCCGAGGAACTCGGTCGGGTCGCCGAGCAGCCCGCCGCCGATGTCGTTGCCGAACGCCATCGAGTAGCCGTAGAGGATCCAGAGCACGCCGATCAGGGCGAGCGCTCCGAAGCTCATCATCATCATGTTCAGCACGCTCTTCGCACGGACCATGCCGCCGTAGAACAACGCCAGACCCGGGGTCATCAGCAGCACGAGCGCTGCCGACGTGAGCACCCAGGCGGTATCGCCCGTATCCATCCAGACCTCCAGTGGTGAGTGACCGTGACGGAGCCCGACCAGGTCGACGGCATCGTCGGCCCGGCGCGCTCCCGGTGGGCTGAACTCTGCGTGCAGGAGGTTTCGCCGATCTGTGACCGGTGTTTCGAGGGCGTCACGCTTGGGGCCCTGGTGTTACGACTGCGTGAACGCGGTGATTTGCCTAAAGGGTTCATACATGTATTAATCGGACATTACTCTACGGCTGTGGAAGCAACTGCGACGGACGCCCGGACGGGCACCCGAACCGAGGCACTGACCGGTCCCCCCGCCGTGCCTGCCGTACGCCGCAAGCGCGGCCGGCCCCGGGACCCGGAGGCCGACGGTCGCATCCTCGCCGCCGCCTCGGCGCTGATCCTGCTCCGTGGCTTCGACTCGATGACCGTCGACGAGGTCGCGAGCAACGCGGGCGTCGGCAAGGCCACGGTCTACCGTCGCTGGGCCCGCAAGGAGGACCTCGCCGTCGCGGCCATGGAGCAGCTCTACCGCGACGAGATGCCCACCCCCGACACCGGCAGCCTGCGGGGCGACCTCGTCGAGGCCTTCCGCGCGACGCTGGTCTTCGCCAACTCCACGGCCGGCGGCGACTACCTGCGCACGCTGGTGCGCGAGTCGATGCGCGACGAGCGGATGGCCGCGCTCTACCGCGAGGCCAGCCGGCGGGCGGCCCAGAGCGCCGAGCAGGTCTTCGAGCGCGCCTGGACGCGCGGCGAGCTGCGGCCCGACGTGCCCGTGGAGGCGGCCGTGCGGCTGCTCACCGGGCTGGTCGTGATGGCCACCGTGATGCGCACCCCACCGCCGACGGTCGGCGACCTCGACGCGCTCGTCGACCTGGTGATGGTGGGCGTCAGCGCCTGAGCGCCCGGGTCCCGCCCTACGCGGGGTCGAGCAGGGCGTCGACGAACGTCGCGGGGTCGAACGGCGCGAGGTCGTCGGCCCCCTCGCCCACGCCGACCAGCTTGACCGGCACGCCCAGCTCCCGCTGAACCGCCACGACGATGCCGCCCTTGGCCGACCCGTCGAGCTTGGTCAGCACGATGCCGGTGACGGCGACGGCCTCGCGGAACACCCGGGCCTGCACCAGGCCGTTCTGACCGGTGGTGGCGTCGAGCACCAGCAGCACCTCGGTCACGGCCGCCTGCTTCTCCACCACCCGCTTGACCTTGCCGAGCTCATCCATCAGCCCGGCCTTGTTCTGCAGCCGCCCGGCGGTGTCGACCACGACGACGTCGACGCCCTGCTCGACGCCGGTCCGGACCGAGTCGAAGGCGACGCTGGCCGGGTCCGAGCCCTCCGGGCCGGTGACCACGTCGACGCCGACGCGCTCGCCCCACGTGCTCAGCTGCTCGGTGGCGGCGGCGCGGAAGGTGTCGGCCGCCCCCAGGACGACCGTCTTGTCCTCGGCGACGAGCACCCGGGCGAGCTTGCCCACCGAGGTGGTCTTGCCGGCGCCGTTGACACCCACGACCAGCACGACGCCCGGCTTGCCGTCGGCGCCGGTGACGCCGATCCGACGGTCCATCGACGGGTCGACCAGCGTGAGGAGCTCCTCGCGCAGCACCGCGCGGGCCTCGCTCGCGCCGCCCTCGACGCGCAGCCGGGTGCGCAGCCGGCCGACGAGCTCGTGGGTGGGACCGACACCCACGTCGGCGGTGATGAGGGTGTCCTCGATCTCCTCCCAGGTGTCCTCGTCGAGGCGGTCGCGGGACAGCAGGAGCAGCAGGCCGCGGCCCAGTCCGCCCTGGGAGCCCGAGAGCCGCTGGCGCAGCCGGACCAGCCGGCCGGCCGTGCCCTCGGGCCGCTCGAGCAGCCGGGTCGCGCCGGTGTCGGCCGGGGTCTCCGGCTCGGGCTCGAGCGCCGGGTCCGGCGTGCCGGGCGGGCGCTCCTCGGTGATGACGCCGCCGCCACGCCCCTCGACCGGGGGCTTGGGCTGCTTGCGCCCGTTGACGAAGGCGACCAGGCCGATGCCACCGGCCAGGACCAGGAGGGCGACGGCGATGACGACGTACAGGGTGACACCGGAGATCATGCGTCGATCCAAACAGACGCCTGCTCAGCGACGCGAGGCGGCGTGCTCCCGGGCGCTCTCCTCGGCGTGCGCGACGTCGATGGTGGGCAGCGAGCTCACGCCGCGGCTCATCACCTCGCCGATGCGGGGCGAGACGGGCGTCGTCTCACCGCGGTAGGGGTAGGCGGCGTACACGATGACGGCGGTGGCCAGCACGAGGGCGAGCAGCACCACGACCACGATGGTTCCCATGAGGGCTCCTTCGTCGGGGAAGAGTCGAAGCGGGTCCTCTCGAGCCTGACAGACCCCGTCACGCCCGACAAATCCCCCTAGGCCCGGCGCGTGTCCCGCAGCAGCGGGGTGACGGCGTCGCGCACCGCCTCCGGCAGGGGTCGTACGTCGCGGCCGGCGCCGGTGTTGTCGACGTAGACGTGGACGAACCGCCCCTCGGCCGCCGCCGTGGCCCCCTCGCCCGCCGGGTCGCCCTGGAACAGCCCCACCCGGTAGGTCACCGACGACGTGCCCACCCGGTCGACGACCAGCCCGAGGTCGACGGGTCGGGGGTAGCCCATCTCGCGGAAGTAGCGGCACCCCACCTCGGCCACGACCCCCACGGCGTCGAGCCGGCGGATGTCGACCCCGGTCGCCTCGGCGAGGTGGGCGTTGACGGCGGTGTCGATGAGGTCGAAGTAGCGGGCGTTGTTCATGTGCCCGTAGACGTCGTCGTCGGACCAGCGGGTGGTGGCCAGCCGCCACACGGCGTACTCCTCGCGGGCCGGGGGCCCGGGGCGGGGCCCGCTCACGCGGGCTCGCTCTCGCGCAGCCGCTGGCTGATCACGGCCGAGACGCCGTCGCCGCGCATGGTGACGCCGTAGAGCGCGTCGCCGACCTCCATGGTCCGCTTCTGGTGGGTGATCACGAGCAGCTGCGAGCTCTCGCGCAGCTCCTCGTAGATCTCCAGCAGCCGGCCCAGATTGGTGTCGTCGAGCGCCGCCTCGACCTCGTCGAGGATGTAGAACGGCGAGGGGCGGGCCTTGAACAGCGCGACCAGGAAGGCGACGGCCACGAGCGAGCGCTCGCCGCCGGAGAGCAGCGAGAGCCGCTTCACCTTCTTGCCCGGCGGGCGGGCCTCGACCTCGACGCCCGTGGTGAGCATGTCGGAGGGGTCGGTCAGCACCAGCCGGCCCTCGCCGCCCGGGAACAGCCGGGCGAAGGTCTGGTCGAAGGCGGCGCTGACGTCGGCGTAGGCCTCGGTGAAGACCTGCTCGACGCGCTCGTCGACCTCGCGGACGATGTCGAGGAGGTCCTTGCGGGTGCCCCGCAGGTCCTCCAGCTGCTCGGTCAGGAAGCGGTGCCGCTCCTCCAGCGCGGAGAACTCCTCCAGCGCGAGCGGGTTGATCCGGCCCAACTGCGCCAGCGCGCGCTCGGCCAGCCTGAGCCGGGCGGTCTGCTCCTCGCGGTCGTACGCCAGCGGCTCCGGCGGCTCCTCGCCCTCCGCCACCTCGACGGTCGAGGGCACCGGCTGCTCGGGCCCGTAGTCGGCCACCAGGGCGTCGGGGTCGAGGCCGAGCTCCTCCAGCGCCCGCTCGGAGAGCTGCTCGATCCGCATCGTCTGCTGGGCGCGCGCCATCTCGTCGCGGTGGCTCTCGTTGACCAGCTCGTCGAGCTCGCGGCCCAGGTCGCGGAGCCGGACCCGCGTCTCGCGCAGCTGGGTCTCCCGCCCGGTCCGCGCCTGCTCGACCCGGGTCCGCTCGGCGGCGGCGCGCTCCACGGACTCCTCGAGCCGGGCCAGCACCACGGACACGGCCTGGCCGACGGCCTCGCCGGCCCGCCCCTCGGCGAGCAGCTGCTCGCGCCGGGCGAGCGCCGCGGCGCGGGCGTCGCGCTCGGACCGGGCGCGACGGCGCAGGCCCTCGGCCCGCCCGGTGATGGCCCGGGCGCGCTCCTCGCTGGTGCGCAGCGCCAGCCGGGCGTCGGTCTCGGCGGCCCGCGCCGTGCGGGCCTCCTCCCCCAGCCGGTCGCGGGTGTCGGTGTCGGGGTCCTCCTCCGGGGCGTGCTCGGCCTCGCGCAGCCGCGTCTCCAGCGCGGCCAGCCCCTCGAGGTCCTTCACCCGGCCCGCCTCGGCCGCGGCGACCGCCTCGGCCAGGCGCTGGGCCTCGGCCTTGGCGTTGCGGACCTGGGAGCCGTACTGGCCGAGCTCCTCGGCCACGGCGGCCAGGGTGGCGTCGGACTCGTGCAGCTTGGCGAGCGCGACGTCGACCCGCCGGCGGGCCTCCTCGCGCTCGCGCTCCAGCGTGGCGACGTCGAAGCCGAGCCGCTCGAGCGTGTGGGAGGCGACGGTGAGCTGCTCGGCCGCCTCGTCGACGGCCGCCTGCACCTCGATCAGGCTGGGTTGGCTGGTCGAACCTCCCGCCGCGAAGTGGGTGCCCAGGAGGTCGCCGTCGCGCGTCACCGCCGTGACGCCGGGCTGGCGGTCGATCAGCGAGCGGGCGGCCGCGAGGTCGTCCACGACCACGACACCCGCGAGCAGCCGCTCCAGGGCGGGCCGCAGCCCGCTCGGGCACTCCACCACGTCGAGGACGTACGTCGCCCCGGTGAACAGGTCGCCGACGGGAGTCGGCCGGAGGTCGACCCCGGCGTCCGGGGCGGACCCGCCCAGCAGCATCCCGGCGCGACCGAGGTCGTCGCCCTTGAGGTGGTCGATGGCGCTGAGCGCGACCGAGACGTCGGTGACGGCGACCGCGTCGGCGGCACCACCCAGGGCCGCCGCGACCGCGGTCTCGTAGCCCGGCCGCACGCTCAGCAGGGCCGCGACCGATCCGAGGAGACCGGTGACCTGGTCCGTGGCGGCCAGCAGCGCACCGGCGCCGTCCTTGCGGTTGAGCCCGACCTCCAGCGCCTCGCGGCGCGCGGTCAGGCTGCTGCGCTCACGCTCGGCCGCGGTCACGTCGAGCCGCAGCTTGCCCAAGCGGTCGTCGAGGTCCTGCAGCAGCCCGCTCGCGGCCTCGTGCTCGTGGTCGAGGCCCTCCTCGCCGGCGTCGAGGCCGGCGACCCGGGACTCCAGCGAGGTGAAGTCCTGCTGCGCCCGCTCCGCGCGCGCCAGCGCCTGGGCGCGGGCCTCGCCGAGGCGACCCACCTCCTCCTCGGAGGCGGCGACCCGGCTGCGCAGGCCGCCCACCTGGCCCTGGAGCCGCGCGAGGCCCTCGCGGCGGTCGGCCGCGGCGCGCTGCAGGTCGGCGACCCGGCGCTCCTCGGTGGCGGCGGCGGTCTCGGCGGCCTGCCGTCCTGCGACCACGTCGTCCAGCGCCGCCCGGTGGCGGGCGACCTCGGCGGCGCTCTCGTCCTCCTGCACCTGCACCCGGGCGGCCTCGGCCTCCATCTCGTCGGGGTCGCGACCCTGCGGGACCTCGGGCTGCGAGGCGGCGTTGCGGACCCGCTCGGCGGCGAGCGAGGCGGTGCCGCGCAGCCGCTCGCGCAGCCCGGACAGGCCGAACCAGGTCTCCTGGGCCGCGGCCAGCGCGGGCAGGTCCTCGCGCAGCGCCTCCTCCAGCGCCGCCTCGGTCTCGCGGGTGGCGGTCAGGGCCTGCTCGACGTCGGCGCGCCGCTGGGCGAGGACGGTCTCGTCGGCCAGCTCCTGCTCCAGCGAGCGGCGGGCCGTGGCCAGGTCGTCGGCGAGCAGCCGCGCCCGGGCGTCGCGCGCGTCGGCCTGCACGACGGCGGCCCGCCGGGCCACCTCGGCCTGGCGCCCCAGCGGCTTGAGCTGGCGCCGGATCTCGGTGAGCAGGTCCGCCAGCCGGGTGAGGTTGCCTTCGGTCGACTCCAGCTTGCGCAGCGCCTTCTCCTTGCGCTTGCGGTGCTTCAGGACGCCCGCAGCCTCCTCGATGAAGCCGCGCCGGTCCTCCGGCGTCGCCCGCAGGATGGAGTCGAGCTGGCCCTGGCCCACGATCACGTGCATCTCGCGGCCGATGCCGGAGTCGCTGAGCAGCTCCTGCACGTCCAGCAACCGGCAGCCGTGCCCGTTGATGGCGTACTCCGAGCCGCCGTTGCGGAACATGGTGCGGCTGATGGTGACCTCGGCGTACTCGATGGGCAGCGCGCCGTCGGTGTTGTCGATGGTCAGCGCGACCTCGGCGCGACCCAGCGGGGGCCGGCCGGCCGTGCCCGCGAAGATGACGTCCTCCATCTTGCCGCCGCGCAGCGACTTGGCGCCCTGCTCGCCCATCACCCAGGCGAGGGCGTCGACGACGTTGGACTTTCCCGAGCCGTTGGGGCCCACGATGCACGTGATGCCGGGCTCGAGCTGGAGCGTGGTCGCGGAGGCGAAGGACTTGAAGCCCTTGAGCGTGAGGCTCTTCAGGTACAACGTCTGCTCCCTGGGGTCGACCGGCCGTCGGCGCTGGACGCGGCCCCCGACCCGGCGCACCGTGGGGCGGGGCCGGACCGTGCTGTGCCGCGCCGGGGAAGCAGCGCGCCGCCGACCCTACCCGCGGCCCGCCGCCGCGCCGGGCAGGCGTGCCGGGCCGGACGCGGGTGCCTCAGCGGCTGCCCAGCAGCATCAGCACGCCGCCGATCAGCGCGCTGGCCGTGCGGACGTGGTTGGCCCCGGTCCACCTCCGGGCCCAGGCCCGCCACTCCTGGTGGGCGGCCTCGTCGTCCATCGCCTCCAGCCACACGTTGCGCGGGACGTGGTAACCCACCGTCACCCCCACCACCCCGAGGACGTACGCCGAGGCGCCGACCAGCTCGAGGACGGACCGCTCCCCCTGCCAGACGAGCAGGGCGTGGACCGCGACGGCGAGGCTGAGCAGCCCGGGACCGAACAGCGTGGCCATGAACAGCGGCGACCGCGGGGCCGCGATGTTGACCTGGCGCATGGCGTGGACGCCCTCGTCGGCGCCGAGCCGGCCCAGGCCGGACATCACGAAGGTGGAGAAGGACAGGAACACGCCCGCGCTCACCAGTGCCCAGGCGCCCGTCAGACGCTCCACCACGTCCCACACCCGCCACACCCTAGGGGCGGACGGGCTCCTGCGTGTCGGTGTGGGTGATGTGGACCAGCTGCCGCCAGATCAGCACCAGGAACACCGCGGAGCCGACGAAGGCGAACCAGAACGGCGCGGTCACTCCCCACCGTGCGGCGATGACGCCGCCGAGCAGCGACCCCACCACGATGCCGCCGTTCACGCCGAGCATGTAGACGCTCTGCACCCGTCCCTGCACGGCCATCGGCACCGCGCGCTGCCGCACGGCCGTGCTCGTGGTGCCCCACACGAAGGCGTGCACGCCGAACACGAAGAAGATCGCCAGCGCCACCGCCGGCACCGTGGTGATGGCGAGGCCCAGGTGCGTCAGGGTCTCCACGACCAGGCCGACCCGCATGATGTTGCCGAGGCTGACGTGCTGCTCGAGCCACCCGTAGGACAGCGTCCCGACGATGCCCCCGGCCGCCAGCGCCGAGGTCAGCAGCCCGAACCCGACCTCGCCCATGTCGAGCCGCTCCAGGGAGTAGAGCACCAGCACCGACCACGCCGCCCCGAAGGTCACGTTGAAGGTCACGATGGTGAGCACCAGGGTGCGCACGGCCGCGTGGTGCAGCACCCACCGCAGCCCCTCGGCGACGTCGGCGCGGATCGAGGGGCGCGCGAGCGCCGTCCCGGCCCGCCCGTGCCGCGGCAGTCGGAGCCGTCGCACCATCACCAGGGCGGCCAGCACGCACACCACCTGGGCCAGGAACGGCGTCGCGCGCCCCAGGCCGAACAGCAGGGCGCCCAGCGGCGGGCCGACCAGCTGGTTGAGCGTCACCACGCCCGCCAGCAGCCGCGCGTTCGCGACCCCGAGGTCGCGCCGCTCGACCAGCATCGGCAGCAGCGTCGCGGAGGTGGTGTCGGCGAACGTCTCCGCGGTCCCCACGAGGAACAGCGCCACGAGCACGAGGCCGATGGACACGTCACCGGTGAGGACGAGGGCCGACAGCGACCCGACCAGCACCACCCGGCACAAGTTGGCCACCGTGATCAGCAGCCGGCGGTCCACCCGGTCGGCGACGACCCCCGCCAGCAGGCCGAAGAGCATGGTGGGGGCGAAGCCCAGGGTCCAGGCGAGCGCGACCAGGACCGGGTCGCGTGTCTCCGAGGCCACCAGCAGCGGGCCGGCCGCGATGACGATGCCGTCACCGAGGTTGCTCGCCCACCCCGCGCCGACCAGCCACCGGAACGACGTCCCCCACCGGCGCGGGAGGACCCGCTCGAGGAGTCCGGCGACGACGGGCACGGGGGTCGATGCTGGCACCCGTCGCCCGGCGGGGCAACACCGGTCAGGCCGGGGTCGCCACCCACGTCGCCGACCGGCGCCGGAGCGCCACGACGACCAGCAGCGCGGCCAGCAGGCCCGCCGCCGGAGCCCCGGTCGACCAGCCGCCGGACGGGCCCGCCGTCGCCGAGGGGCTCGCGACGACGGCGTACGCCGTGCCGGGCAGGTCGACGCGGTAGACGTCGAGCCCGCGCACCAGGTCCACGGAGTAGGCCAGGTTGGTCCTCTGCCGTGTCATCACGCCGCGCTTGTCGTAGACCGGTGCCCAGTAGCTGTCCCAGACCTCCGAGGCGCCCCAGACCGAGTGGCCGTAGGAGGTGATGTCGCGGGCGTCGCGCACGTCGAGGAACTGCGTCCCGCCGCCGTAGAACCCGGCCGCGACGATCCCCGACGGGTGGACGTCGAACCAGTGCGAGGAGCAGAACGCGCCGACCGGCAGCGGGTAGGTGCCGAGGTCGGCCAGCTCGACCTTGTCCAGCGGCACGATCGCGTCGGGCGTGCCGTCGAGCCGCTTGACCCACCAGGTCTGGAAGGAGCCGGCCTTGCTGCAGTCGGTCTGCTCGTAGTCCTCCTCGGTCACCAGCAGCACGTTGCCGCTGGCCACCGACGGAGCGGTGTCGGGCCGGAACGCGTCGGCGTTGGGCCGCGCCGAGTTGTGCAGGATGAAGTCGTTCCAGCCGGGGTGGGCCGGGTCCTCGCCGCGGCCGGCGGCACCGGTCGTGGTCACCAGGCGCGGGGCCGCCGGGTCGCGGACGTCCCACATCGAGGCACCGTCGAAGCCCGTGTGGGTGCCGAAGCCGGCCTCGTCGAAGTTCCACTTGTGGCCGGCGGTCGGGCTGCTGAACGGCTGCGTGCCGGGCGTCGCCGGGTCGGCGTCGAGCTCGACCGGGCGGTCGGGGTCGCGCAGGTCGAAGATCGAGAACGCGTCGGAGGAGTCGTCGCCCGCGGAGTAGGCGTAGCGGCAGTCCAGCTCGTCGACGCAGGCCACGGTGTGGGTGCTGGTGGTGCCCGCCGCCCGGCCGGTGACGTGCGGCCGCGACGGGTCGGTCACGTCGACCACGACCAGCTCGCCGCCGCCGACGTTGACGTGGGAGATGTCGTCGGGGCCGGCCTGGACGGCGTCGACGCCGACCAGCGC
Source organism: Marmoricola sp. Leaf446 (assembly GCF_001424755.1). GTDB lineage: Bacteria > Actinomycetota > Actinomycetes > Propionibacteriales > Nocardioidaceae > Marmoricola. The sequence continues at coordinate 67,149 of NZ_LMRF01000004.1, read as the reverse complement.
GAACCGGCGTACCTCGCCGCCTGCCACCTTGCGCTCGCCGCAGTTCATCGCCTCGTTCTCGAACTGGGCCGAGGGCATCGTGCCGAGCGGTCGCGGCCGCGTCGGCGAGGAGACGTCGTAGACGCGCACCGAGTCGAGGTTGGACTGCACGAACAGCGGCCTGCTTCGCAGGAAGCAGCCCGAGATGCCGGCCGCCCCCGGGTTGCTGGACGCCTGGGTGACGTTGCTGCTCTGCAGCGGCGTGCCCACGCCGGGGGTGTCGAGGGAGCTGACCCGCTCGACGTGGTCGGCGTCGGGCGTGTGGGCGACGGCGGGGCCGCCGACGGCCACGGAGGCGACGACGAGGGCGGGGGCGAGCAGCAGGGACAGGGCGCGCACAGCTCCTACAACGAGGCCCCGCCCGGGTGGTTACCCGGGCGGGGCCTCGTGCAGGTGCTGCGTCGCGCGTGGTGCGGGAGGGACCGGCTCAGACGGGCTGCTTCTCCGACTCGGGCTCGTCGCCCTCGAGCGCCTCGATCACCTCGGTGTGCTCACCGCGGGTGCGACGGATCGCGATGGCGAGCAGCGTGGCCGCCACGACGCCCAGCACGGCGTACGCCGCTCCGCTCTCGGCGTCGAAGGCGCGCAGCAGCGTGCGCGAGTTGGTGATCAGGATGACGCTGCCGACCAGGGCGCCCAGGACGGGCAGCGAGACGTGCCGCACGAGGTAGGCCGCGAACGGAGCCGCGACGACGCCGCCGATCAGCAGGCCGCCGACGACGCGCCAGTCGATGGCCTCGCTGCCGAGGCCGATCAGGAAGCCGACGCTGGCGGCGACGGTGACCGCGAACTCCGCGGTCGAGACCGAGCCGATGACCTTGCGGGGGTGCAGCCGACCGCTGGAGATCAGCGTGGGCGTCGCGACCGGACCCCAGCCGCCGCCGCCCGTCGCGTCGATGAACCCGGCGAACAGGCCGAGCGGGGCGAGGAAGCGGGTGCCGGGCCGGCGGGTGACCACGACCGGCTTCTTGCCGAACACGAACCGCGCCACGATGTAGACGCCGAGCAGGAGGAGCAGCACGGCCACCCAGGGCGTCGCCGACTCGGTCGAGAGGTTCGAGAGCACGCTGGCCCCGACGAACGCGCCGATCGCGCCCGGGACCGCCAGCCGGGCGACCACGCCCCACTCGACGTTGCCGAAGCGCCAGTGCGAGAAGCCCGACACCGCGGTGGTGCCCACCTCGGCGAGGTGCACCGAGGCCGAGGCCACCGCGGGGGCGACGCCGTTGGCGAGCAGCAGCGTCGAGGCGGTGACGCCGTACGCCATGCCGAGGGACCCGTCGATGACCTGCGCGAGCAGGCCGACGAAGGCGAAGACGAAGAGACGTTCCATCGAGGGCTCCGATGTGAGGCGATCAAGTCAGGTAATTGACTAGACTTTAGATCACCGGTGCGCCCTCAGCCCAACTCGCGCGCCGTCGGAAGTAGACCAGTGGGCCCGGTCACGCGCCGGCACGCCCGATCTCGCCCCGGGCGAAGGGCCGCGAGCGGACGGCGGGAGTCTCAGGCGCGGCTGAGCGAGCCGTCGCGGGCGACGGCCTCGTCGACCGAGGCGGAGGCCACCGCGGCCAGCGCGTCGTTCTCCTGCTGGAGCCGCAGCACCAGGTCCTCGAGGTCCGCGACCCGCTGACGGAGGACGCGGTTGTCCGCCGTGAGCCGGTGGACGAGGTGCGGATCGGTGCCGGTCGAGAAACCGAGAAGCGCCTTGGCCATGTGGTGTGTGCCTTCCGAACGTTCGTGCTCAGGCCCAATCGGGCCGTCTAGAAGAGTCTCACGCCAGGGGCTCCGGCATCAAGATCGCGGGCGCGGCGGGGGCTGGCACACCGGGCAGAAGTACGACGACCGGTTGGTGAACGCCACCCGCCGTACGGCCGTGCCGCAGCGCGAGCACGGTCGCCCCTCCTGCCCGTAGGCCTCCAGCGACCGGTCGAAGTAGCCGCTCTCCCCGTTGACGTTGACGTAGAGCGCGTCGAAGGAGGTACCCCCCTGGTCGAGCGCGGACCCCATCACCTCGCGGGCGCCGTCGAGCACCCGCTGGACGTCGAGGACGCGCAGCCGGGACCCGCGTCGCTCGCCGTGCACGCGGGCCCGCCACAACGCCTCGTCGGCGTAGATGTTGCCGACGCCGGACACGACCGCCTGGTTGAGCAGCAGCCGCTTGACCCCCGACTCGCTGCGGCGCACGCGCCGCACGAAGGCGGCGTCGTCGAAGGCGGGGTCGAGGGGGTCGAGCGCGATGTGGGCCAGCTCGGGCGGCACCACCGCTCCCCCGGTCGAGACGAGCAGGCCGCCGAACATCCGCTGGTCGACGAAGCGCACCTCGCTCGCCGCGCCCGCCTCCGAGCCGGGCTCGGGGACGAGCGCGAACCGCACCCGCAGGTGGCGCTCGTCGGCAACACCGGCCGGCTGCACCAGCATCTGCCCGGACATGCCGAGGTGGCCCAGGACGGCGTCGCCGTCGTCGAGGGCCAGCCACCAGAACTTGCCGCGGCGGTGGGCCCCGGTGACGGTCCGGCCGCGCAACCGCTGGACGAAGTCGTCGGCGCCGGCGAGGTGGCGACGCACCGGACGCGGGTGGAGCACCTCCACGTCCGCGAAGGTGCGGCCCACAACGTGGGTCTGCAGGCCGCGTCGTACGACCTCGACCTCGGGCAGCTCGGGCACGGGCGGGTCAGGCGTCCGAGCCGACGGCGGGGTCGGGCTCGCTCGCGGCGACGGCCGGCGGGGCCGTCAGCTCCTCGTGGAGGGTGCGGTAGGCCGACTCGGCCGCCTGCTGCTCGGCCTCCTTCTTCGAGCGCCCGACCCCGTGGCCGTGGAGGCGTCCGGCGACGCGGACGCGGGCGGTGAAGGTCTTCATGTGGTCGGGGCCCTCGGCCTCGATGACGTACTCCGGGACACCGAGGTCGTGCAGCGCCCCGAGCTCCTGGAGGCTCGTCTTCCAGTCCAGGCCGGCGCCGAGCGCGGCCGCGGCCTCGAGCATCGGGTCGAAGAGCAGGTGGACCACGTCGGCCGCGGCGGGGAAGCCGCCGGAGAGGTAGACCGCCCCGATCAGGGCCTCGACGGTGTCGGAGAGGATCGAGGCCTTCTCGCGGCCCCCGGTGCTCTCCTCGCCCTTGCCGAGGTGGATGTGCGGGCCCAGCCCGATGGTGCGGGCGACCTCGGCGAGCGCGCGCGCGTTGACGACGGCGGCACGCAGCTTGGCCAGCCGCCCCTCGGAGAGGTCGGGGTGGCCGCGGTAGAGCGTCTCGGTCACGACCACGCCGAGCACCGAGTCGCCGAGGAACTCCAGGCGCTCGTTGGTCGGCAGGTTGCCGTTCTCGTAGGCGTAGGAGCGGTGCGTCAGGGCGAGCGCGAGGAGCTCCGGGTCCAGGACGGGGTCCCCGAGCGCCTCACGCAGGTCGTCGGCCGCCGCCCGGCCGGCCGCCGACGTCGTCACCTCGCCGGACGTGGTCAGAGGACCTGACGGCGGTCGGCGCGGGCGCCGTACTGACCGCACTCGGGGCAGGCGCGGTGGGGCAGGTGCTTGCTGCCGCACGCGGGGTTGCTGCAGGTCACCAGCGACGGCGCCACGGCCTTCCAGGCCGAGCGCCGGTGACGGGTGTTGCTGCGCGACATCTTCCGCTTGGGGACGGCCACGGTTGCTCCTTGGGTCTCAGGTGGTGCTGGTGGGTGGTGCGGTTCGGGGTGGTGCTGGTCAGTCCTGCGGACGGTCCACGGGGACCTCCTGGGCCACGGCGACCTCGCCGAGAGCGGCCCAGCGGGGGTCGATCGGGTCGTCGTGCCGGTGCTCCGGGTCGTCCGCGAGCCTCGCGCCGCACTCGACGCACAGGCCCGGGCAGTCGTCCCGGCACAACGGCTGGTACGGCAGTGCGAGCACCACCGCGTCCCGCAGCAGTGGCTCGAGGTCGAGCAGGTCGCCCTCGAGCCGGCTGACATCGTCGTCCTCGTCGTCCCCGTGGGGGGCGCCGCGGTCGTCGTCGTAGACGAACAGCTCCTGGAGGTCGACCGAGATGCTCTCCTCGATCGGCTCCAGGCACCGCACGCACTGGCCGACGAGGCCGGCCGTGGCCGTCCCGGTGACCAGCACGCCTTCCATGACCGCCTCGAGGCGCAGGTCGAGGTCGACCGTGCTGCCCTCGGGGACGCCCAGGACGTCGATGCCGAGTCCTGCCGGAGCCTCGACGGAGGTCGACTTGGTGCGCTGGGTCCCAGGGCGGCGGCCGAGCTCGCGGGTGTCGAGCACGAGCGGCGCTCTCGGGTCGAGGGTGCGCAAGAGGTCAACTCCGTCGTGGTACAGGCAGAACCTGCGGGAGTCTACCGGTGCAGGGACCCGGCGGCCAAAACGCGGCCGGCGTCCCCCGTCGGCGGGGGCTCAGGCGTCGTCGCGCGCCGCTGCGCGCTCGGCCAGCCTCGCGGTCAGCCGCTGCAGGACGTCCGGCGGCACGAGCGCCGAGACGTCGCCGCCGAAGGTCGCGACCTCCTTGACCAGCGAGGACGCCAGGAAGGAGTACTCCGGGCTGCAGGGGACGAACACCGTCTCGACGTCGGTCAGCGAGGCGTTCATCTGCGCCATCTGCAGCTCGTAGTCGAAGTCGGTGACCGCGCGCAGGCCCTTGACGATGGCCTGCACGTCGTGCTCCTGGCAGAAGGTGGTCAGCAGGCCCTCGAAGCCGGCGACCGAGACGTTGGGGAACGGCGCGACGACCTGCTCGAGCATCCCCATCCGCTCCTCGGGGCTGAACAGCCGCGCCGAGGACTTCGACTTGTTGACGCCCACGGCGACGACGACCTCGTCGAAGAGCCGCGAGGCGCGCTCGATGATGTCGAGGTGACCGTTGGTCACCGGGTCGAAGGAACCCGGGCACACGGCTCGGCGCACTGGTCGACTCCTCGGTCGGTCACGGCTCGGTGACGCAGTGGGACTCCCCGGCGTCGGGCCGGCCGGGATCGGCGCGAACGTACCAGAGCGTGGTCTCGCCGTAGTCCTTGCGACGCTCGCTCCCCCATCCGGGCGGCCAGGCCGGCTCGGGGCTGCGCGCGGAGCGCTCCACGACCATCACGGCGTCGGGGTCGAGCCACCCGTGGGAGGTCAGCAGGTGGAGCACCTGGCCGAGCTCGACCTCCGTCACGGCGTAGGGCGGGTCCACCAGCACGAGGTCGTACGCCGCCCGCGGCTGCTGCGCCAGGAAGCGGGCCACCGGCAGGGCGACCACCTCGACCATCGCGAACCCCAGCGACCGGGCGTTGTCCTGCACCAGCCGGGCCGTGCGCCGGTCGGACTCCACGCTGGTCAGCACCTGCGCCCCGCGCGAGACCGCCTCGAGGCCGAGGGCCCCCGACCCGGCGTACAGGTCGAGGACGCGCAGACCCTCCAGGCTGCCCAGGGCCGACTCGAGCGAGCTGAACATCGCCTCGCGCACCCGGTCGCTGGTGGGCCGGGTGCCCGACCCCGGCGGGGTGCGCAGCCGCCGGCCGCCCGCGGCGCCGCCGACCAGCCGGGTCACGTCATCTCCAGGTACTCGGCCTGCTCGGAGTCCTCGAGCCGGCGCACGGCCGCCGCGAGGTCGGGCGACCCGACCAGGGCGGGGTCGGCGCGCAGCACCTCGAAGGCCGCCTCGCGGGCGTCGGCGATGACCGCCTCGTCGCGCAGCACCGAGAGCAGCTTGAGCCCGCCGGCCCGGCCGCCGCTCTGCTGGGTGCCGAGCACGTTGCCCTCGCGGCGCTGCTCCATGTCGATGCGCGAGAGCTCGAAGCCGTCGCGGGTGCCGGCCACCGCCAGCAGCCGCTCCATGGAGGGACCGAGCGGGTCGGCGCCGGTGACGAGCAGGCACAGGCCGGCGTGGCCGCCGCGGCCGATCCGGCCGCGCAGCTGGTGGAGCTGGGAGACGCCGAACCGGTCGGCGTCGAGGATCACCATCACGGTCGCGTTGGGCACGTCGACGCCGACCTCGATGACGGTGGTGGAGACCAGCACGTCGACCTCGCCGGCCGCGAAGGCCGACATCACGCGGTCCTTGTCCTCGGGCAGCATCCGGCCGTGGAGCACCTCGACGCGCAGCCCGGCGAGGGCCCCCTCGGCCAGCTCGGGCGCGAGCTCGTCGACGGCGTAGAGGACGCGGGGCGCCTCCCCGGTCGCGTCGACCGGCTCGGCGGCGGCGACCTCGTCGTCGCCGGGGTCGATGCGGGACGCCACGACGTAGGCCTGGTGGCCGGCGGCGACCTCCTCGCGGACCCGCTGCCAGGCGCGCTCGAGCCAGGCGGCCCGCGCCTTGATCGGCACCACGGTCGTCTGCACCTCGCCGCGCCCGGCGGGGAGCTCGAACAGGGTGGAGGTGTCGAGGTCGCCGAAGACGGTCATCGCCACCGTGCGCGGGATCGGCGTCGCGGTCATCACCAGCACGTGGGGCGGGGTGCCGGCCTTGGCGCCCAGCGCCGAGCGCTGCTCGACGCCGAAGCGGTGCTGCTCGTCGACGACGACCAGGCCGAGGTCGGCGAACTGGACCCGGTCCTCCAGCAGCGCGTGGGTGCCGATCACGATGCCGGCCTCGCCGCCCGCCGCGGCCGCCAGGGCCGTACGCCGGGCCGCCGCCCCGAGCGACCCGGTCAGCAGCGCCACCCGGGTGCCGTGCTCGGACCCGCCGAGCATGCCGCCCTGGGCCAGCTCGCCGAGCATCCTCTCGACGGAGCGCTGGTGCTGCTGGGCGAGCACCTCGGTGGGCGCGAGCAGGGCCGCCTGCCCCCCGGAGTCGACGACCTGGAGCATCGCGCGCAGCGAGACCACGGTCTTGCCCGAGCCGACCTCGCCCTGGAGCAGCCGCTGCATCGGGTGGTCGCGGCCGAGCTCCTCGGCGATCTCCTCCCCCACCCGGACCTGGCCCTCGGTGAGCGCGAACGGCAGCCGGGCGTCGAAGGCGTCGAGCAGGCCGCCGGGCCGGCCCGGACGCGGGTTGGCGACGGTGCCCTCGACGAGCAGCCGGCGGCGCGCCAGCACGCACTGGGCGACGAAGGCCTCGTCGTACTTCAGGCGCTTCTCGGCCATCGCCTTCTGGGCCCGGGTGTCGGGCCGGTGGATCCACCGCAGCGCCTGGCGGGTGGGCAGCAGGTCGCGCGCCTCCACCACCGCGGGCGGGAGCACCTCGGGGACGCGGTCGAGCAGGGTCAGCGCCAGCTCGATGGTCTCCTCGAGCTGCCAGGTGGTGATGCCGCCGATGGAGCTGTAGATCGGGATCAGGTCGGGCATCGTGTCGACCGCGTCGTCACCCTCCTCGTAGAGCCGCGACGCGGGGTTGGTGAGCTGCCACTCGTCGCGGAACCACTTCAGCCGGCCGCTGAACACCCCGACCCGGCCGACCGGCAGCTCGGTCTGCAGCCGCCAGTCGGCGACGTGCTTGGCCTTGTCGAAGTAGGTCATCAGCAGCGCGCCGTCCTCGGCCCGGACCCGCACCTCGAGGCGGTAGGCCGTGCGGCGGGTGCGCTTGTCCTGGTAGCTGAACTGGCGCGCGCTCGCGACCTCGCCGACGAAGGAGACCAGGTCACCCGCGGTGAGCTCGTCGAGCTGGCTCAGCGACCCCTTCTGCACGTGCTGCTTGGGGTAGGTGCCGACGAGGTCGCCGACGGTCGCGATGCCCGGCAGCCTGGCCAGCTTGGCCGCGTGCTTGCCGCCCACCGCCGTCACGGGGCTCTCCCAGGTCACCTCCACGCCGACCATGGTGGCTCACTCCACCGACACGAGCAGGGGGTAGTGCTCCTGGCCCCCGGCCAGCACCAGCACGTCGACGCCCGGGTGGGTGTGGCCGACCCAGTGCTCGCAGGCCTGGGCCAGGTCGCCCGCCTCGGCGCCCGCGACCAGGGTGACCAGCTCGCCGCCCGTGCCGAGCAGCCGCTCCAGCACGCCCGTGGCGACCTCGAAGAGGTCCTCGCCCACGATCACGAAGTCGCCCTGCACCGCCCCGAGCACGTCGCCCGGGGCACAGGGTCCGGCGGTCGTCATCGCCGGCTCGGTGGCCACGGTGAGCGCGCCGTGGCGGGCCCCGCGCGCCGCGTCGGTCATGTGCACCACGTCGTTGTCGAGCGAGCGGCCGGGCTCGTGCACGGCCAGCGCCGCGATGCCCTGCACCTGCGCGCGGGTGGGGACGACCACGACGCGGCGGCCACGCTGGGCGGCCTCGTGGGCGGCGGCCTCGGCCACGGCCACGGTGCCGGCGTGGTTGGGCAGCACCACGACCTCCTCCGCGGGGCAGTCGAGCACCGCCCGCAGCAGGTCGGCGCTGCTGGGGCGCCGCGTCGTGGTGACCTCGAGCACCTGGGCGCCCGCCTCGCGGAAGAGCGCCGCCAGGCCCGGGCCCAGGGCCAGGGCCAGCACGGCGCGGCCCTCGCGGTCGTCGTCGGCCGGGCCCGACCTGCCGGACCGGCCCGCCCGGCCAGCCCGGGCGCGCTCGACCTGCTCGGCGAAGTGGACGACCTCGACGCGACGCGGGGTGCCGGCCCGGATGCCGGCCTCGATCGCGGCACCCACGTCGTCGACGTGGACGTGGACGTTCCACAGGCCGTCGCCGCCCACCACGACGAGGGAGTCGCCGAGCGGGGCCAGCTCGGCCCGGAGCGCGGGCACGGCGGCGTCGTCGGCGGCGAGGAGGTACATCACCTCGTACGCCGGCCCGTCGGCCGTGAGGTCGCCGGTCGGCAGCGTGGCCACCGGCAGGTGCGGCGAGCCCAGGACGTGCTGCGGCGCGACGGTGTGCTCGCCGGTGACCGCCGACTCCATCGCGGCGAGCACCACGCACAGGCCGCGACCGCCGGCGTCGACCACCCCGGCGCGGGCGAGGACCGGGAGCTGCTCGGGGGTGTGGCCGAGCGCCTCGCGGGAGGCGCGGACCGCCGCGTGGACCACGGCACCGAGCCGGGTGCCGGGCTCCTCGACGGCCACGGCGGCGGCCTCGGCGGCGGCACGGGCGACGGTGAGGATGGTGCCCTCCACCGGCGTCCCGACCGCGTCGTACGCCGCGTCGACCGCCAGGCGCATGCCGTCGGCGAACACCGCGGCCGACCGGTCGCCCGGCCCCGCCCGGCCGATCCGCCGCACCAGGGCACCGACGAGCTGGCTCAGGATCACCCCGGAGTTGCCGCGGGCGCCCAGCAGCGCTCCGTGGGCGTAGGCCCGGATGGCGCCGCGGAGGTCCTCGGGCGACTCCTCCAGCTGCGCGAGCAGCGCCTCGCGGGCCGCCTCGACGGTGAGGAACATGTTGGTGCCGGTGTCGCCGTCGGGCACGGGGTAGACGTTGAGGGCGTCGACCTCCTCGCGGGCGGCGGCCAGCGCCTCGACGGCCAGGTCGGCGAACCGGCGTACGGTGACGAGGTCGAAGGTGGCCACCCCGTCCCGGCGGGCCCGCTGGTCGTCGTGCTGGTCCGCCGTCACGCCCCGCTCGCCCTCCTCCGCCGCTGGTCAGGAGCGCTCACCGTAGTGGGTGGAGCCCTCGATTTCCGTCCGGAGGCGGGGCTGAGTTATTCTCGTGCGGTTGTCCGGCGGCGTCGCCCCGGACCCCTGACTCTCGATTCCCAGTCCTACCCGAGGAGTGCACGGTGGCTGCCGTCTGCGACATCTGCGCCAAGAAGCCCGGCTTCGGCAACAACCGCCCGTGGTCGCGCAAGATCACCAAGCGCCGTTTCGACCCCAACATCCAGCGCGTGCGCGCCAAGGTCGACGGCACCCCCAAGCGTCTCAACGTCTGCACCGGCTGCCTCAAGGCCGGCAAGGTCACCCGCTGACCCGCTGATCGTCCGCGACGACGCCCCCGCCCCACCGGGTCGGGGGCGTCGTGCTGTTCCCGGGGTCCTCGGACTCCACCGGCCGCCCGGGCTCAGCTGCTGAAGTGGGTCCAGCCCCGCGGCCCGTCGTACGCCGCCCCGTCGACGGTGACGACCGGTCCGGGCTGCCCCGGCTCGGCGACCGTGCCGATGACGGTGAAGCCGTCGGGCAGGGTCGCCCCGGCGGGGAACGTCGCGGCGATGGCGTGGTCGTCGCCGCCGCCGAGCACGAACCGCAGCGGGTCCACCCCCAGCGCCGCCCCGACCGCGCGCATCGGTTCGGCCAGCGCAAAGGCGTCGCGGCGCACGTCGACGGCGACCCCCGACGCCTCGGCGACATGGGCCAGGTCGGCCAGCAGGCCGTCGGAGACGTCGATCATGCCGGTGGCGCCGGCGACGGCGGCGGCCGCGCCCGCGTCGTACGGCGGCTCGGGGCGCTGGAAGGCCTCGACCAGCGCCCGCGGCGAGCGGAAGCCGCGCGTCAGCACGGCCAGGCCGGCCGCGGCCCAGCCCTGCCGCCCGGCCAGCGCCACGACGTCGCCGGGGCGGGCGCCGCTGCGCAGCACCGGCGCCTGGTCGCAGGTGCCGAGCACGGTGACGGCGACGACCACCTCGCTGCCGGTGGTCAGGTCGCCGCCCACGACGCTCGCACCGACCAGCGCGGCCTCCTCGGCGATGCCGTCGGCGAGGTCGCTGAGCCACTGCGCCGGCAGGTCGGCCGGGGCGGCCAGCCCCACGGTCAGCGAGTGGGCGCGACCGCCCATGGCGTTGACGTCGGAGAGGTTGGCCGCGGCGGCCTTGCGGCCGATCGAGCGGGCGTCGGCCCACTCGCGGCGGAAGTGACGACCCTCGACGAGCACGTCGGTGGAGACCACCACGTGGCCGCGGGGGGTGCGGAGCACGGCGGCGTCGTCACCCGGCCCGACGTACACGTGCTCGCCCTGGGGGAAGCGGGTCGCGAACGAGCCGACGAGCCCGAACTCCCCCACGTCGGCGAGGGTCGACCCGGGCGCGAACGGAGGCGGGGAGGTCATGGCGCCATCCCACCAGACGGGTCCGCGGGAGCTCGGGGACGGCCGAGTTCCACGCGGGGCGGGTGTCGGGTAGGTTGCCCCGAGGCGCTCCCCGGTCGACCGGGTCCGGGGGCAGCAGCACCGCCACCGACACCTGACCTGAGGGAGTGCACATGGTCGTCCAGGCCTACATCCTGATCCAGACCGATGTCGGCAAGGCCGCCGAGGTCGCCCAGCAGATCACCGACATCAAGGGCGTCATCCTGGCCGAGGACGTCACCGGTCCCTACGACGTGATCGTCCGGGCCGAGGCCCGCAACGTCGACGAGCTCGGCAAGCTCGTGGTCGCCAAGGTGCAGACCCTCGAGGGCATCACCCGCACCCTGACCTGCCCGGTCGTCCACATCTGAACGCGCTGAGCACCGCCGCGCGACCCCGACGCCCGTCANGGGGTGGAGGCCCCCCCCCGCCGCTCCGACGACGCGTTGCCCGCGGCCGAGCGGCGGGCCTGCGAGCGCCTGGTCGCCGACCTCCCCGACGCCGTCGGCGACCAGCCCCGCGAGGAGGTCACCGGCGACGAGCTCGCGGCCGCGTGGGGCGACCCGCCGGTCGTGCTGCGTTGCGGGGTCGGCAGCCCTGCCGACTTCACGCCGCTCTCGACGTGCCAGGAGATCAACGGCGTGCTGTGGTTCGTGCCCGAGGGGCAGATCACCGACCAGTCGGCCGACGTCGTCGCGACCTCGATGGGCTCGCTCCCCCGGGTCGAGGTGGCGGTCCCTGCCGCGCTGCGCCCGCCCCAGGGCATCCTCACCGACCTCTCCGACGCGCTGGGCGCCCAGGGGCGCACGCCGGACCCCGACGCGCCCTGCGGCTGAGTCCGTCTCGTCGGTCGAGCCCGTCGGGACCAGACCACGGTCCGGTCCCGCTAGCGCAGGCCGGTCTCGCGCTGCGCGGCCAGCGTCACGAGGCGCTCGACGAGCGCCGGGTAGTCCAGGCCCGACTCGCGCCACATCAGCGGGAACATCGAGGTGGCGGTGAACCCCGGCATGGTCTCGACCTCGTTGACCACGACCCGGCCGTCGGCCATGACGAAGAAGTCGACCCGGGCGAGACCCTCCACGTCGAGCGCCTCGAAGGCCCGGACCGCCAGCGCGCGCACCTGGTCGCGGACGTCCTCGGGCACCGAGGCGGGCAGGGTGAAGCTCTGCTCGAGGTACTTCGCCTCGAAGTCGTAGAAGGCGTGCTCGGCGCCCACGGTGATCTCGGCCAGCTCGCTGGTCTCGGGGTCGCCGCCGTCGAGACCCTCGAGCACGCCGACCTCGATCTCGCGGGCGCCGACCGCGGCGGCCTCGACCAGCACCTTGGGGTCGTGGCGGCGCGCCTCCTCGATCGCCGCGTCGAGCTCGGCGAGGTCGTCGACCCGGCTGATGCCGAAGCTCGACCCGGCGCGGGCCGGCTTGACGAAGACGGGCAGGCCCAGCGCAGCGACGGCCTCGCGCACCGCCCCGGGGTCGCGCTCCCAGGCCCGGGGCCGGACCAGGACGTAGGGCAGCACCGGCAGCCCCGCGGCGCTGAAGACCTGCTTCATGAAGTGCTTGTCGGTGCCGACCGCGCTGGCCAGCACGCCGGCGCCGACGTAGCGGACCCCCGTCATCTCCAGCAGCCCCTGGAGGGTGCCGTCCTGGCCCCACGGCCCGTGCATCACGGGGAAGACCACGTCGACCTGGCCGAGCACCTCGGGCACGTCACCGGCGTCGGTCACCACCAGGCCCTGCCCGGCAGTCAGCGTCACCTCGCGGTCGCCCGTCACCGTGGGCAGCTCGCCCCCGGGCCCCAGGGCCAGGCGCGCGGGGTCGGCGGACTCCAGCACCCAGCGGCCGTCGGGGGCGATGCCGACCGGCACCACGTCGTAGCGCTCGGGATCCAGCGCCGCGATGACGCTGCCGGCCGAGATGCACGAGATCGAGTGCTCGCTCGACCGACCTCCGAAGACGACGGCCACCCGGGGCCGACGGGCGGGTGCTGGGTGCTCGCTGGTCACGCGGCGACCCTACGGCGTACGTCGGACGCGGCACCGGACCCGCACCGCGTGCCCCACCGCCTGCTTCCTAGGCTGGACCGATGCGCCCCGCCACCCAGGCCGTCCACGTCGGCCGCCCGCCCCACGAGCCCGACCAGCCGCTGAACACCCCGATCACGATGGCCTCGACCTACGTCGCGGGCGGCGACCTGGAGTACGGCCGCTACGCCAACCCGACCTGGGACGCCTTCGAGCAGGCCCTCGGCGCCCTCGAGGGCGGGCGCTGCCTGGCCTTCTCCAGCGGCCTGGCCGCCGTGGCGACGATCCTCGACCTCGTCGGGCAGGGCCAGAAGGTGGTCGCGCCCCGGCACTCCTACACCGGCACCGTGATGCAGCTGGGCGACCTCGAGCTGCGCGAGCGGGTCGCCCCGGTCCTGGTCGACATGACCGACCTCGACGCCGTCGTGGCCGCCTGCGACGACGCCTCGCTGGTGTGGCTGGAGTCGCCGTCCAACCCCGCCATGGAGGTCGTCGACGTCGAGGCGATCACCACGGCGGCGCACGCCGCGGGCGCCTACGTCGTCGTCGACAACACCTTCGCGACGCCGGTGCTGCAGCGGCCGCTGGAGTGGGGCGTGGACCTGGTCGTGCACTCGGCCACGAAGTACCTCTCCGGACACTCCGACGTCCTCATGGGCGCCGTCGTCACCAGCGACGAGGAGCTGCTGAAGGTGCTCAAGGGCCGCCGCGACCTGCTCGGCGCCATCCCCGGCACCTTCGAGGCGTGGCTGGCGCTGCGCGGCCTCCGCACCCTGCACCTGCGCGTCGAGAAGGCCCAGGCCAACGCGCAGGAGCTGGTGCGCCGCCTGCGCGAGCGCACCGACCTGACCGAGGTCCGCTACCCCGGCTTCGGCGGCATGGTCTCCATCGTGCTGCCCACCGGCGACCACGCCGACCTGGTGCAGCACTCCACCCGGCTCTGGGTCTACGCCACCTCGCTCGGCGGCGTCGAGTCCACGCTGGAGCGCCGTCGCCGCTGGCAGGCCGAGGCCGCCACCATCCCCGACGGCCTCCTCCGCCTCTCCGTCGGCATCGAGGACGTCGACGACCTCTGGGACGACCTCTCCCAGGCGTTGGACGTGGCGGGGAGGTAGGGGGGGCGCGCGCGAGGCAGTTTCACCGGCTGGCCGGTGAAACTGCCCTCCGAATGGGGCGAACCGGGCGTTGGTGGGCAGTTTTGCCACACCGGCCGCCCCCTATGCGCCCTTGGTCCGTACGCCGCCCCGTGACGCGACTGCCGCACACCGAATCCCCGGACGGCCGGGTCATCAGTGACTCAGTGCGACAGCACGTTCGTCCACCACCCGGCCAGCCGACGACTCGTCCCACACACCCACGCGCCCGGCGCCCACCCACGACGCCCGGCCGGTCAGTCCTTCTCGTGCTTGGTGTCGCGCGCGATGAAGGCGTACATCATGTCGCGGGCGCTGATCTCGCCGCGGACGACGCGGTCGACGTGCTCGGCCACGGGGGCGTCGACGCCGTGCTTGGCGGCGAGGTCGTAGATCGAGGCGCACGACTTGGCGCCCTCGGCGACCTGGCGGGTCGAGGCGATGATCTCCTCGGTGGTCATCCCCTGGCCGAGCTTCTCGCCGAAGGTGCGGTTGCGGCTCAGCGGCGAGGAGCAGGTGGCGACCAGGTCGCCGAGGCCGGCGAGGCCCATCAGCGTCATCGGGTCGGCGCCGAGGCGCTGGGCGAGCCGGGCCGTCTCGGCCAGGCCACGAGTGATGAGCGAGGCGGTGGTGTTGTCGCCGAACCCGAGCCCCACCGCCATGCCGACGCACAGCGCGATCACGTTCTTGTAGGCGCCACCGAGCTCGCAGCCGAGCACGTCGGTGCTGCGGTAGGGCCGGAACGCCTGGGTGTGGCACAGCTGCTGCACGCGGTGCGCGACGTCCTCGTCGGCACACGCGACGACGCTGGCGGCCGGCTCGCGCAGCGCGATCTCGCGGGCGAGGTTGGGGCCGCTGACGACGCTGATCCGCTCGGGACCGGCGCCGGTCACCTCGGCGATGACCTCGCTCATCCGCTTGGTCGAGCCGAGCTCGACACCCTTCATCAACGAGACGAAGACCGCCTCGGGCGGCAGCACGCCGGTCCAGGTGGTGAGGTTCTCGCGCAGCTTCTGCGACGGCACCGACAGCACCACGAACTCCGCCTCCCACGCGGCCTCGCCGGGGTCGGTGGTCGCGCGGATCGTGTCGGGCAGCTCGATGCCGGGGAAGTACTCGCGGTTCTCGTGCTGGTCGTTGATCGAGGCGCAGACCTCCTCGCGGCGCGCCCAGATCGTCACCTCGTTGCCCGCGTCGGCCAGCACCCGGCTGAACGCCGTGCCCCACGAACCGGCACCGAACACGGCCACCTTGGTCATCGACGCCCTCGCTTCTGCTTGTGGGGGTTGCCGATCACGCGCGCGCCGGCGGTCGACGGGTCGAAGCGTACGGCGGGCGCGGGCTCGCCCCGCAGGTCGGCTACGAGCGCGGTGATCGCGGCCATGATCCGGTCGGTGGCCTCGGCCAGCACCTCGGGGGTGAGCTCGCGGCCGGCGAGGTCCTGCAGGTCGACCGGGTCACCCACCTTGTAGTGCGTCGTGCGCCGGGGCAGCACGTGCGGCCTCGCGGTGTACGCCGGCAGCACCTCCTGCGCGCCCCACTGCCCGATCGGGACCACCGGCGCGCCGGTGGCCAGCGCGATCCGGGCGGCGCCGGTCTTGCCCCGCATCGGCCAGCCGTCGGGGTCGCGGGTGATGGTGCCCTCGGGGTAGACGCCGACGCACTCGCCGCGGCGTACGGCCTCCACGGCGGCGTCGTAGGCGCTGACGGCCCGGTCGGTCTGCCGCGCGACGGGGATCTGGCCCGCGTCGCGGACGATGTGCTTGAGCACCGGGGTGCGGAACAGCGCGTCCTTGGCCAGGTAGCGCACCAGCCGACCGTGCTCGTAGAGGAAGTGCCCCAGCGTCATCGGGTCGAGGTGGGAGACGTGGTTGACGACCACGATGCAGCCGCCGGTCGCCGGCACCTTCTCGCCGTCGATCCAGTCGCGCTTGGTGGTGAGCACCAGGGTGGGCTTCACGATCGAGACGACCACGGTCCACGCCCAGCCGCGACGCTCCTGCAGCCTGCGGACCTTCGTCACCCGACGCTCACCTGACCTCCCACCGACGCACCTCGTCGTGCGTCTCGGACACCGATCTCCTGCCGTCGGGCCCTGCGGGGCCCGCGCCGGACGCGAGCCTATCGCCGGGCGGCGGTGTCGCCGGGGTGTGCCGCTCTGGGATGATCGGGCGGATGTCCACGTTCGTCCTGCTGGTGCCGGTCAAGACCCTGGCCCGGGCCAAGACCCGGCTGGCGCCCCGACCGGGTCGCGACCTGTTGATGCGGGCCTTCGCCCTCGACGCGCTCGCCGCCGCCCGTGCGGCGACGTCGGTCGCGCACACCTACGTCGTCACCGACGAGGACGGCTTCGGCGAGGCGATCGGCGACGAGGGCGAGGGTGACCTCAACCTCGCCCTGCGCGTCGCCGAGCGCGAGGTGCGGCTGCGCCATCCCGGGCTCGGCGTCGCCGCCCTGCTCGCCGACCTCCCCGCGCTGCGCACCCCCGACCTCGACGCGGCGCTCGGCGCCGGTCTCCGCTCGCGGTGGTACGTCGCGGACGCCGACGGCACCGGGACGACGCTGCTCGCCGCCGGACCCGGCACCGACCTCGACCCCCGCTTCGGCGCGGGGTCGGCCGTCCGCCACGAGGTGTCGGGCGCGGTGCCGGTGCGCGCCGAGGTCCCCTCGCTGCGACGCGACGTGGACACCGACCTCGACCTCCGGGCCGCCCTCGACCTCGGCGTCGGCGCGCACACCCGCGAGGCCCTGGCGGCGGACGGACCCCCCGCCCACCCCGACGGACGCCCGACGGGGTAGCCGGCCGGCCGGCGACGACCGGCTCAGGAGCTGCTGGAGCCCTTTGCCGTCGACTTCTTCGCGGTCGACTTCTTGGCCGTCGACTTCTTCGCGGGAGACTTCTTCGCGGGCGACTTCTTGGCCGAGGACGTCGTGGCCGAGGACGTCGTGGCGGCGGACTTCTTCGTGGCCGCGGACGTCGACGCGCCCGACTTCTTCGCCGCGGACTTCGTGGCGGTCGACTTCGTGGCGGTCGACTTCTTGGCGGTCGACTTCTTGGCCGTGGACTTCGCGGGGGCCGACTTCTTCGCGGTCGACTTCTTCGTGGTCGACTTCTTCGTGGCGGGCGAGGACGAGGCAGAGGACTTCTTCGTGGAGGACTTCCCGGACGACGACTTCGTCGCCGGTGCCGGATCCGGGGACCCCACGCCCGTCGCGCGGCGCGCCACGGCGGCGGCCTGGGCGATGGCCGGCTGGGCGACGGCGGGGGCGGCGGCCTCGACGGCGGCCAGGGTCAGCGCCGGGAGCTTCTTGGCACCCGAGACCACGTCACGCAGTTGGGCACCCGGCTTGAAGGCGGGCACCGCCTTCTCCGAGGACTGCATCCGGACGCCGGTGGAGGGGTTGCGGACCCAGCGGGCCCCGCGGACGCGCTTCTCGAACGAGCCGAAGCCGGTGATGGCGACCTTCTCGCCCTTGGCCACCTCGCGGGTGATCGTGTCGAGCACGGAGTCGAGGGCGTGGGCCGCCGCCTTGCGGTTGCCCTCGAACCGTGCCGCCAGGGTGTCGATCAGCTGGCTCTTGTTCACGCTGGTCCCCTTCGCGGACGCAACGACCGCGCCTCGTGCCCGGTCGTGCAAGGCACGCTAGGGCGTCGTGACGCGCACCACAACGATTCGCACGGGGTGGCGGCTCAGTGCTGCGTGACCGGCTTCCAGGCCGGGCGGTGCTGCTCGAACTCGGTGATGTCGTCGGCGTGCGACAGCGTGATGTCGATGTCGTCGAGGCCCTCGAGCAGCCGCCAGCGGGTGTAGTCGTCGATGTCGAAGGAGTCCTCGATGGCGTCGGGGCCCTCCCCCGCTCGCACCGTGCGGCTCTCGAGGTCGACGGTCACCGTGGCACCGGGGTTCTCGGCCAGGTGGTCCCAGAGCCGCTGCACGACCTTCTCGTCGACCTGCGCGGCGACGAGGCCGGCCTTGCCGGAGTTGCCGCGGAAGATGTCGGCGAAGCGCGGGCTGATGACGGCCCGGAAGCCGTAGTTCTGCAGCGCCCAGACGGCGTGCTCGCGCGAGGAGCCGGTGCCGAAGTCGGGACCGGCGACGAGGACCGAGCCCGCGGCGTACTCGGCCTGGTTGAGCACGAACGAGGGGTCGTTGCGCCAGGCGGCGAACAGCCCGTCCTCGAAGCCCGTGCGCGTCACCCGCTTGAGGTAGACGGCGGGGATGATCTGGTCGGTGTCGACGTTGCTGCGCCGCAGCGGCACGCCGACGCCGGTGTGGGTGGTGAAGGGCTCCACGGCTCAGGCCTCCTGGGTCTGGACGGGCTCGAGGTCGGCGGGCGAGGACAGGGTGCCGCGGACCGCGGTGGCGGCGGCGACCGGGACCGAGACCAGGTGGGTGCGACCCCCCTTGCCCTGACGGCCCTCGAAGTTGCGGTTGGACGTCGACGCGCTGCGCTCACCCGGCTGGAGCTGGTCGGGGTTCATCCCCAGGCACATCGAGCACCCGGCGCCGCGCCACTCCGCACCGGCCTCCTTGAAGACCACGTCGAGGCCCTCGTCCTCGGCCTGCAGCCGTACCCGGGCCGAGCCCGGCACGACGAGCAGGCGCGTGTCGGGGTCGACGGTGCGGCCACGCAGCACCTCGGCAGCGAGCCGGAGGTCCTCGATGCGGCCGTTGGTGCAGGAGCCCACGAACACGGTGTCGACCGAGACCTCGCGCATCGGGGTGCCGGCCTGCAGGTCCATGTAGCGCAGCGCGTTCTCGGCCGCGACGCGGTCGTCGTCGTCCTCGTACGCCGCGGGGTCCGGGACCGTGCCGCCGAGCGGCACGCCCTGGCCGGGGTTGGTGCCCCAGGTGACGAACGGGGTCATGGTGGAGGCGTCGAGGACGATCTCCGCGTCGAACTCGGCGCCGTCGTCGGTGCGCAGGCTCGTCCAGTGCGCCACGGCGGCGTCCCAGTCGGCGCCCGTCGGGGCCTCCTGGCGACCCTGGATGTAGTCGAACGTGGTCTGGTCGGGGGCGATCAGGCCCGCCTTGGCACCCCACTCGATGCTCATGTTGCAGACCGTCATCCGGCCCTCCATCGAGAGCTCCTCGATGGCCTGGCCGCGGTACTCCACGATGTAGCCCTGGCCACCGCCGGTGCCGGTGTGGGTGATCAGGGTGAGCACGAGGTCCTTGGCGGTGACGCCCTCGGGCAGCGAGCCGTTCACGGTCACGGCCATCGTCCGGGGCCGGGTCTGCATCAGCGTCTGCGTGGCGAGCACGTGCTCGACCTCGGAGGTGCCGATGCCGAACGCGATCGCACCGAAGGCGCCGTGGGTGGAGGTGTGGCTGTCGCCGCAGACGATCGTCATGCCCGGCTGGGTCAGGCCCAGCTGCGGGCCGATGATGTGGACGATGCCCTGCTCCTTGTCGCCGAGCCGGTGCAGGCGCACCCCGAACTCCTCGGCGTTGGCCCGCAGGGTGTCCACCTGCGTGCGGGAGACGGGGTCGGCGATCGGCTTGTCCCAGTCGACCGTGGGCACGTTGTGGTCCTCGGTGGCGAGGGTCAGGTCGGGCCGGCGTACGCCGCGACCGGCGAGCCGCAGCCCCTCGAAGGCCTGGGGGGAGGTCACCTCGTGGATCAGGTGGAGGTCGATGAAGAGCAGGTCGGGCTCGCCCTCGGCGCTGCGGACGACGTGCTCGTCCCAGACCTTCTCGGACAACGTGCGTGGCGGTGTGCCGCCAACCTCGGGATTCCCGGCTGCTCTGGCCATGACGTCTCTCGACCCCTCTCGTTTCACATGCTGAACGCCTGCGGCCCCACCGCGGCGTGCTGGTCCCACTGAACGACAAGTCCGACGCGGCTGCGAAATCTCGTGGCTTTGCATCCCAACATCTGAGACGGCAGTATTACATCATGGACAACTCCAGCGGAGTGGGCGTGCTCGACAAGGCCGCCCTCGTGCTCACGGCCCTCGAGTCGGGCCCGGCGACGCTCGCCGGCCTGGTGGCCGGAACCGGTCTGGCGAGGCCCACCGCGCACCGGTTGGCCGTCGCTCTCGAGCACCACCGGCTCGTCGCCCGCGACATGCAGGGACGCTTCGTCCTCGGCCCCCGGCTCTCCGAGCTCTCGGCCGCCGCGGGCGAGGACCGGTTGCTCGCCACCGCCGGCCCCGTGCTGGCCCGCCTGCGCGACATCACCGGGGAGTCGGCCCAGCTGTGGCGTCGTCAGGGCGACCACCGCGTGTGCGTCGCCGCCGCCGAGCGTCCCAGCGGCCTGCGCGACACCATCCCGGTCGGCTCCCAGCTGACGATGCGCGCCGGCTCCGCCGCCCAGGTGCTGCTCGCCTGGGAGGACCCCGAGCGGATGCACCGCGGGCTCCAGCACGCGGCGTACTCCGCCACCGCCCTCGCCGGCATCCGCCGTCGGGGCTGGGCGCAGTCCATCGGCGAGCGGGAGCAGGGCGTGGCCTCGGTCTCGGCCCCCGTCCGCTCCCCCAGCGGCAAGATCATCGCGGCCGTCTCGGTCTCCGGCCCGCTCGAGCGGCTCTCGCGGCAGCCCGGTCGGATGCACGCCCCGGCGGTGCTCGCCGCGGCCGAGCGGCTCTCGGAGTCGCTGCGCCGCTCCTCGGCCGACTGATCCTCGGGCGGCGCGAGGCGCGGGATCGCCCCGTCGGCGTCGGCGAAGTGTAGTGTTCTGCTGGACTTTTCCCGCCGTACACCCGACCTCCCGGAGGCACTGATGCCGCTCCCCGGCGTGCGCGAGCGCGGACCGGGGGCGACCGTCGATGACCACGGTCTCGTGGTGCCCGACGTCGAGGGCTCGGTGGTCGTGCGCTTCGAGGACCAGTTCGTCTGGTCGTTCTCGCCCCGCCGCGACGGCCGGGTCGTGGGCGGCTCCCGGCAGGTGACCTGGCCCGTCGTGCTGGCCGAGCGGCTGCACGGCACGACGCGGGTGTGCGTCAGCGACGCCGACGGCGCGGTCGTGCACCTCGACGAGGTGGTCAGCTTCGGCGGGGTCGCCGAGCCGCTGCGGCTGGTCGACGCCCACGGGCACCCGTTGGCCGTGGACCGCGCGCACCACCTCACCCGGGTGTTCGCGGAGACCTCCGACGAGGGGCGCCGCCAGGTCGTGCTGGGCGCGGCCCGCGCCCTGACCGACCTGCGTGACCGGCTCGGTGTCGACGCCCACCTCAGCTACGGGTGCCTGCTCGGGGCGGTGCGCGACGGGCGGATGATCGGCCACGACTCCGACGCCGACCTCGCCTACTACAGCCACCACGCCCACCCCGTCGACGTGGTCCGCGAGTCCTTCGAGGTCGAGCGCGGCCTGCGTCGCCTCGGGTGGAAGGTGGTGCGGATGTCGGGCGGGGACCTCAAGCTGTTCCTGCCGCTCGACGACGGTCGGGTGGTGCAGATCGACGTCTTCGGCGCCTTCCACGCCGACGGCGTCTTCTACCAGCTGGGCGGCCGCAGCGGCACGCTGCCCGCCGCCGCCCTCACCCCGGCGGCGACGGTCGTGCTCGAGGGCGTCGAGCTGGCGGCTCCGGCCGACCCCGAGCGCGTCCTGGCCTTCCTGTACGGCGAGTCGTGGCGGGTGCCCGACCCGGCGTTCGTCCCGGTCGACCCGGCTGCCGGCGTACGACGGCTCGACGGGTGGCTGCGCGGCCCCCGCGACGGCCTCCCGCGGTGGAACGAGCTCTACCGCACCCGGGGTGCCGACCTCCCCCACGGCGGCAGCGACTTCGCCCGCTGGGCGGCCCCGCGGGTGCCCGACGACGCCATGGTCGTCGACGTCGGGTCGGGCACCGGCCGCGACGCCGCCTTCTTCCGGCGCCGGGGGCACCGCGTGGCGGCGCTCGACTACTCCGGCGCGGCGCTGACCCGGTCGCGGCGGCGGATCACCCGGGCGGGCGACCCCGCCGCCGACGTACGCGTGCTGACGCTCAACGACGCCCGCTCCGCCCTCCTCGCCGGCGCCGAGCTGGCGCGCGAGGAGTCCCCACCGTGGCTCCTGGCCCGGGGCCTGCTGGGGTGCCTCGACCGCGAGGCACGGGCCCACCTGTGGCGGCTGTGCTCGATGTCGCTGCGCCGCGGCGGGGCGCTGCTGCTCGAGCAGGCCGCCACCCGCGACGACCTGCCCGTCGACCGGCTCGACGCGATGGTCTCCCGGGTCTCGACCGCCGGGCTCCGGTCCGAGCTGGAGGCCGCCGGCGGTCGCGTCACCCACGAGGAGCACGTCGCCGGGCACGACGTCCTCGGCGAGGACGACCCCTGGGTGTCCCGGCTCGTGGTCCGCTGGGACCACCCCCTGCCCACCCGGCGACCCGCCGGCACCACCACCTCCGAGGAGACCCCGTGAGCCGCTTGAGCGACGCGGTGCGCAGCCGTCGTACGACGACCCGACCGACCGCCGGAGGACGCCTGGTCGTCGACGGCGTCGCGCCCGCCCGACGCGGCCCCGTGCGCGGCCTGCTGTCGCTCCCGCAGCGGATCCGCGACCTCGAGGCCGAGGCCCACGAGAACCGTCGGCTGCAGCGGCGCGTCGCGGAGCTGACCGACGTGGTGGGCGAGCTGCTGCTGCCGATCGCCGACCGCGACGAGGAGAAGGTGCGCGAGGTGCTGCAGCGCTACCGCGACGAGTCCTTCCCGTTCTGAGCCCCGGGGCCCGGCACGGGCGAGGCCCCGTCGGGCAGGTCGGTCGGGTCGAGGAAGACGTGGCGCACCTCGGGGTGGGCCTCACGCAGCCGCCGCTCGACCTCGTCGGCCGCCTGCTCCAGCTCGTCCGCCGAGGCGTCGTCGTCGAGGTCGACCCTCGCCGCCACGATCACCTCGTCGGGCCCGAGCCGCATCGTCATCAGCTCGACCACCGCGTCGATGCCGGGGGACTCCGCCACGGTCCGGCGCAACGACTCCTGCACCTCGGGTGAGAGCGCCTCGCCGATGAGGGCGCGCTTGTTCTGCTGGCCGAGGGCGTAGGCCACGACCGCGAGCAGCAGCCCGATCAGGACCGAGGCGAGCCCGTCCCAGTAGCCGTGGTCGGTGTAGTGGTGGAGCGTGATCCCGACGGCGGCGAGCACGATGCCGATCAGCGCGGCGGTGTCCTCGAAGGCGACCGTCTTGACGGTGGGGTCCGGGGTGATCTTGAGGTGCTCGAAGAACCCGCGGTCGGCGTCCTGGGCCTGGCCGCGCAGCTGGCGCACCGCCTTGAGCCACGACACCCCCTCGAACACGAAGCTCAGCGCCAGCACGACGTAGGGGATCGTCAGCGGCCCCAGCTCCTCGGGATCGAGGATGGCGCGGACGCCCTCCAGCACCGAGTAGCCGGCGCCGAGCACGAAGATGCCGACCGCGGCGATCAGCGCCCAGAAGTAGCGCTCCATCCCGTAGCCGAACGGGTGCTGGGCGTCGGCCGGCTTCCGGCTGCGCTTCAGCGAGGCCATCAGGAACACCTGGTTGAGGGTGTCGGCGAACGAGTGCGCCGCCTCGGCCAGCATCGCCGCCGAGCCGGAGACCAGGCCGCCGACCAGCTTGGCGATCGCGATCGCGAGGTTGGCCGACCCGGCCAGCAGCACCGTGCCCGCCGACTCGTCCTGGCCGTCCGTGGTGGGGGTCCCGGTCGTGCCCGGGTCGGTCGCTGCGTCGCTCACCCCGCCAGCCTCGCACCCCGGTCCCCGGCCTAGAACAGGCCGGGACGCTCGAGGTCGAGCAGCAGCTGCTTGCGCTCCAGCCCGCCGGCGTAGCCCGTCAGCCGTCCGTCGGCCCCGATGACGCGGTGGCAGGGCACCACGACCGGGATCGGGTTGCGGCCGTTGGCCAGCCCGACCGCCCGGGACGCCGCGTTGGTCATCCCCAGGCGCCGGGCCACCTCGCCGTAGGACGTGGTGGTGCCGTAGCCGATCCGGGAGAGCTCGGCCCACACCCGCTGCTGGAACGGGGTGCCGCCGGGGTCGAGCGGGAGGTCGAACTCGCGCAGGTCGCCCGAGAAGTACGCCGCGAGCTGCTCGGCCGTGCGCCGCAGCACCGGTCGGTCGTCGTCGCGCTCCCCCACGGCCTCGACCTCCTCGGAGGGCCAGGGGCTGAACTCGATGGCCCGCAGCGCGTCCCCGCGGGCGACGAGGCGCAGCGGCCCGATCGGGGTGTCGACCTGTGACCAGGCGCTGCCCGCGTCGGCCTGCGTCGGGGTCGCGGTGGCCTGCTGGGTGGCCTGCTGGGTGGCCTGGTGGGTGGCCTGGTCCAGGGCCTGGTCGGTGGGTGCGTTCACGGGTTCCTCCTCGTGGGACCGCGGCGCTGCTCGCGCTCGCGGAGCTGGTCGAGCACGACGGACCACAGCCGCAGCAGCGCGTAGGAGCGCCACGGCCGCCAGTCGTCGCTGCGCCGGGTGACGTCGTCGATGCCGAGCGCGGTCGCGGCGTTGCGGACGCCGATGTCGGTGGGCAGGAAGACGTCGGGGTCGCCGAGGGCCCGCATGGGGACGTAGTCGGCCGTCCAGGGGCCGATGCCGCGCAGGCCGGTCATCGCCGCCCGGGTCTCGGCCCGGTCCACGCTGCGGTCGAGCACCACCGTGCCGTCGGCCAGGGCGCCCGCGAGCGTGGTCAGCGCCCGGGCGCGGGCACGCGGCATCCGCAGCACCTCGGGGTCCTCCGGGTCGAGCGCCGCGAGCGTGGCCGGGGTGGGGAACAGCCGGGTGACCTCGTGCGGGCCGTCCAGGCCCAGCGGGTCGCCCCAGCGCTCGACGAGGCGGGCGGCGGCGGTGCGCGCCGAGGCCAGGCTCACCTGCTGCCCCAGGACCGTCTGGACGGCCACCTCGGCGCCGTCGAGCTGGCCCGGCACCCGCAGCCCCGGGCGGGACGCCACCAGCGGCGCCAGCAGGCCGTCCTCGGCCAGCGCGGCGTCGACCGCGACGGGGTCGGCGTCGGCGTCCAGCAGCCGGCGGGCGCGCTCGGTGGCCGGCGCCAGGTCGCGGGTGTCGGCCAGCGTCAGGGTGCAGGGCACCGTGCCCGGCGTACGGCCGCTGAGGTCGACCCGGACCACGCCCGGGCCGTGGGGCAGCCGCACCGCGCGCTCGTACCAGTCCTCGCCGACCGCCTCCAGGCCGGGCACGGCGTGCACGGCGAGGAACCAGTGCAGGTCGGCCGCCGCGAACGGCTCGCGCACGGCGACCCGGGTGTGCAGCGTGCCCGGCACCAGGCTGGGGTGCCGGCCGGAGGCGGCGGCGCGCAGGTCGGTGGGCGAGGCGGCGTACACCTCGCGGACGGTGTCGTTGAACTGCCGCACGCTGGTGAAGCCGGCGGCGAAGGCCACGTCGGCGAAGCGGAGGTCGGTGGTCTCGATCAGCACCCGGGCGGTCTGCGCCCGGCGCGAGCGGGCCAGCGCAAGCGGGCCGGCGCCGTACTCCCCGGTGACGACGCGGTGCAGCTGGCGCACGGAGTAGCCCAGCCGCGAGGCCAGTCCCTCGACGCCCTCGCGCTCCACCACGCCGTCGGCGACCAGGCGCATCGCGCGGCCGGCGGCGTCGGCCACGACGTCCCAGCGCGGCGACCCCGGCGTGGCGTCCGGCAGGCACCGGCGGCAGGCACGGAAGCCCGCGTCCTGGGCGCCCGCCGCGGTCGGGAAGAAGGTGACGTTGTGCCGGCGCGGGGTGATCGCGGGGCAGGACGGGCGGCAGTAGATGCCGGTCGTGCGGACCGCGGTGTAGAACATGCCGTCGAAGCGGCGGTCGCGCCCCTGCACGGCGCGGTAGCGCGCCTCCCACTCGGTGTCGGTGCCGGTCATGGCACCAGTGTGCCTGCCGGCCCGACCCGGACCTCGCGGGAATCGGACGTGCACGCACCAGCTGGGAAGACAGCAGCCCGGCCTCTGCGAGACCGGGCTGCTGGGTGGTACCCCCGACGGGATTCGAACCCGCGCTACCGCCTTGAGAGGGCGGCGTGCTAGGCCACTACACAACGGGGGCCTGAGCCAGCGGAACTGTATCGGCTGGTTGAACCAGCCACCAAATCCGTGACATCGCTGGGGTACTAGGACTCGAACCTAGACTAACTGGACCAGAACCAGTCGGGCTGCCAATTACCCCATACCCCATGGGATCGGTCCGCCTGTCAGGCCGTGAGGCTGTGGGGCGAACCGAGGGTCAAAGATACACATGCGGCTCCGGCGCCACCAATCGGGGGCGCCCTCAGAGGGTGTGAGGTACGCCGCTCCGCTCCACCTGCGGCGGGCTGCTGGTGCGCTCGAGGCCCATCCGTCGCGCGACGAGCAGCACCAGGACGAGGTAGAGGCCGTTCTGCACGACGGTCACGGGCAGCTGCCACCACGACGCCTCGGAGACCGTGAGGGTGCCGGAGAGCTGGTCGAAGGCGATCGCGAAGCCGAAGGCGACCAGGTTGTTGACCACGTGCAGCGCGATGCCGGCCTCGAGGCCACCCAGCAGGATCACGGTGGTGCCGGCGATCATGCCGAAGGCGAACCGGTCGAAGAACAGCGGGAAGTTCTGCGCGCCGTGGGCGAAGGCGAACAGCACCGAGGTGGCGACCAGGGCGGGCCACGGGCCGAGCAAGGAGCCGAAGGCCTGCATCAGGTAGCCGCGGAAGGCGTACTCCTCCCCGATGGCCTGCAGCGGCGTCGTCAGCAGGATCACGACCGTGGTGGCGAGCAGCTGCCCCGTCGGGAACGCCGCTTGCCCGCTGACGGTGTCCTGCGGGCCCGAGGGCAGCAGCAGGCTGATCGCTGTGGAGACGACCAGCGCGACCACCGACAGGCCCGCACAGGCCCACAGGAAGCGCCACCGGATGCCCGGCCGCACCGAGGCCAGCCAGCGCGGCCGCATGCCGTGCACGACCCGCACGATGAGCATGGCCAGGACCGTCAGGGACGCGAGCGCGAGGTTGAGGTAGAGCATCGAGCTGGGCGTGACCGAGGTCAGCGACGCCGCGGCCTCGACCCGGTCGCCGTAGGAGCCCTCCCCGCCCTCGATCGCGACCCCGATGAACAGGATGGGGATCAGCACCAGCGGGAAGACGATCAGCCCGCCCACGACCATGGTGAGGATGCCGACCACCGGCCGCCACCAGGCGTAGCTCCAGGTGCGGAGCATGAGCGGGTAGGAGCGCGGCTCCGGGTGCGGGTGGCTCGGCCGGGGCGCCCAGCCGGGCGGCGGTCCCGGCACGGATCCCGGCGGCGGCCCCTGCGGCGGGCCCTGCGGCGGCGGGTAGCCGGGCGGCCCGGCGTGGGGCGGGGGCGGGTAGCCCGCGCTCACGACGCGGGGGCCTCGGGACGGGGCGCCCCGGCCAGCCGGGCCAGCGACGCCTCCCGCCCGAGCAGCTCGAGCGACTCGAACAACGGCGGCGAGACCCGGCGCCCGGTCACGGCCACGCGCACCGGGCCGAAGGCGACGCGGGGCTTGAGGCCGAGCCCGTCGATGAGCGCCGCGCGCAGCGCCGCCTCGATGGCCGGGGTGGTCCAGTCGTCGAGGGCGGCCAGCGCCTCGTGGGAGGCCTCGACGATGCGGCCGCCGTCGCCGGAGAGCAGCTTGGCCACGTCGGCCTCGTCGTAGACCGGCTCGTCGAGGAACAGGAAGGCCAGCATGTCGGCGCCCTCCCCCAGCGTCCCGACGCGCTCGTGCACCAGCACGCTGCCCTCGGTCAGCTTCAGCTGCTCCTCGGGCGTCGGCGGGTCGGCCACGAGGTCGGCCTCGACGAGGAACGGCAGCAGCCGCTCCTCGAGCTCCTGCACGCTCAGCAGCCGCATGTGGGCGGCGTTGATCGCCTCGAGCTTCTTGAGGTCGAAGCGGGCCGGGTTGGGGTTGACCCGACGGATGTCGAAGGCCTCGGCCATCTCGGCCATGGTGAACACGTCGCGGTCCTCGGCGATGCCCCAGCCGAGCAGCGCGAGGTAGTTGAGCAGGCCGGCGGGCAGGAAGCCGCGCTCGACGTACTCCGCCAGGCCCGAGCCCGCGTCGCGCTTGGAGAGCCGCTTGTTGCCCTCCCCCATCACGATCGGCAGGTGGCCGAAGCGCGGGGCGCCGGAGCCGATGCCGATGGCCTCGAGGGCCTCGTAGAGCGCGACCTGGCGCGGGGTGCTGGAGAGCAGGTCCTCGCCGCGCAGCACGTGGGTGATGCCCATGAGCGCGTCGTCGACCGGGTTGACCAGCGTGTAGAGCGGGTCGCCGTTGGCGCGCACGATCGCGAAGTCGGGCACGTGCTCGGGCAGGAAGGTGACCTCGCCGCGGACCAGGTCGTCGAAGACGATCGGGCGGTCGGGCATCCGCACCCGGACGACGTGGCTGCGGCCCTCGGCCTCGAGGGCGGCACGGTGCTGGTCGGTGAGCGCGCGACAGTGGCCGTCGTAGCCCTGGACCTTGGAGCCCGAGGCCTTGCGGCGCGCCTCGACCTCCTCGTTGGTGCAGTAGCAGTCGTACGCCGCTCCCGACTCGCGCAACCGCGCGACGACGTCGCGGTAGGTGTCGAACCGCTCGGACTGCAGGTAGGGGGCGTGGGGGCCGCCGACGTCCGGGCCCTCGTCGTGGTCGATGCCGAGCCAGGCCAGGGCGTCCATCACCGAGGCGTAGCCCTCGGGGGTGTTGCGGGCGAGGTCGGTGTCCTCGATGCGGAGCACCAGGGTGCCGCCGTGGTGGCGGGCGAAGGCCCAGTTGAACAGCGCCGAGCGGACGTTGCCGACGTGGAGGTTGCCGGTCGGGCTCGGGGGGAAGCGGACGCGCACCTGCTCGGGGGCCAGGTCGCCCAGGACGGGGTCGGTGCTCATCGGCGTACCACCTTGTTGGTCAGGCTGCCGATGCCCTGGACGACGACCTCGACCTCGTCACCGGCCTCCATCGGACCGACGCCCTCGGGGGTGCCGGTGAGGATCACGTCGCCGGGCAGCAGCGTCATCACGCTGGTGACGTGGGCGACCAGGGTCGGGACGTCGAAGATGAGGTCGCTGGTGCGGCCGTCCTGCTTGACGTCGCCGTTGAGGAAGGTCTGCACCCGCAGGTCGCTGACGTCGAGCTCGGTCTCGACCCACGGGCCGAGCGGGCAGAAGGAGTCGAACCCCTTGGCCCGGGTGAACTGGCCGTCCTTGCGCTGCAGGTCGCGCGCGGTGACGTCGTTGCCGATGGTGAAGCCGTGGACCACGTCGGCCCACTTCTCCTTCGGCACGTCGCGGCAGATCCGGCTGATCACCACGGCGAGCTCGCCCTCGTAGTGCAGCTCCTCGGTCTGGCGGGGGTAGAACACCGGGTCGCCCGGACCCACCACCGAGGTGTTGGGCTTGAGGAACATCAGCGGCTCCTCGGGCAGGTCGTGGCCCAGCTCGGCGGCGTGGGCGGCGTAGTTGCGACCGATGCCCACCACCTTGCTGCGCGGCAGCACCGGCGACAGCAGCCGGGCGTCGGCGAGGCGCACCTGCTCGTCGGTCGGCTGCAGGCCGACGTAGAGCGGGTCACCCACCAGCGCGGTGATCAGGGAGTCCTCGTCGGGGATCCCGTGGTCGTCGACGTCTCCGGTGACGAGCCCGAAGCGGGGGTCGTCCCCGGTGGTGAACCTGGCGATACGCACCACGTGAGCCTACCGAGCGTCGACGCGGTGGCAGGAACTACCGTCGTCGCCTGTGGAGAACCTCACCCGCGGCGCCTGGCAGGCGCGTGCCCGCGCGCACGCCGAGCGCGTCGACGTCTG
The DNA here is from genome assembly GCF_001424755.1 of Marmoricola sp. Leaf446. Classification (GTDB taxonomy): domain Bacteria; phylum Actinomycetota; class Actinomycetes; order Propionibacteriales; family Nocardioidaceae; genus Marmoricola. Next base: position 37,440 of record NZ_LMRF01000004.1, on the reverse strand, counting down.
GGTGCAGCCCCACCTCGAGCGCCGCCGCCGGGGCGAGAAGCACCCCGTCCACGACTTCCTGTTCACCTACTACTCCCAGCGCCCCGCCGCCCTGCGCCGCTGGCACCCGGGGTTCGGCACCGTCCTCCTCGACGCCTCGGAGCTGGCCGGCGCGAAGGGATACTCCGAGACGAAAAGCACCACCGGACCCCCCTCCGGCGGTGCCGAACGTCTCGGACTATCCGTCGACCCGGCCCACCTCGCCAAGCAACGACCGGTGGTGGAGGCGATCCACCGGCTGCTGGTGGCCACCCAGGGACGGCCCCCGACGCTGGGCTGCTTCGGGCTCCACGAGTGGGCGATGGTGCACCGGCTGCCCGACGACGGCACCCGTCACGACGTGCCGCTGCGGCTCGGCGGCGCCGGCACCGACGCGGTCGTCGAGGGCCACCGGATCACCTGCTCGCACTTCGACGCGTTCCGCTTCTTCACCGACACCGCCCGGCCGCTCAACACCCTCGCGCCGGGCCGCGACGACCGGGCGGCGTACGAGCAGCCGGGGTGCCTGCACGCCGGGATGGACCTCTACAAGCACGCCTTCCGGCTCAGCCCGCTGGTGCCCAGCGAGCTGGTGGCCGACTGCTTCGCGCTGGCGTGGGACATCCGCGAGCTCGACATGCGCGCCTCGCCGTACGACCTCGCCGGGCACGGCTTCGAGCCGGTCCGGATCGAGACGGCCGAGGGCAAGCAGCGATACGCCGCGGCGCAGCGCGGGTTCGCCGAGCGCGGCGCCCCGCTGCGGGCGGCGCTCGTCGGGTGGTGCGAACGGCTGCTGGAGGCCGACGACGATGCGGTCGCGCTTGCGGGAACCGCAGCCGCCGCAGCGTCGCGCGGCAGCCGCACCGGTGTGGTCCACTGACCCCCGCCATGACCGCACGCCCGGAAGGCCCCCGGTGAGCCACTCGCACGTCCACGACCCCGCCGACCTGGCCGAGGTGGCCGTCCGGCCCGCCGCCCGCGTCGCCCTGCTGGCCTCGCTGGTCGTCGCCGGCCTCGCCACCGTGCTGGGGCTGGTGCTGCTCTGGCCGTCGGGCGACCCGCAGGTGGAGGACCCCAGCGCGGCCTTCGCGGCGCCGGGCGTGACCTTCCACAAGGCCGACGTGACCGCGGTCGCCCCGGCCTGCGAGAGCGCGGAGGCCAGCGCCCAGGGCGGCGAGGACGGCCAGCGCTGCGGCGCCGTCCGCGCGACCGTGCTCTCCGGCAGCCGGGAGGGCGAGCAGATCTCGATCCAGGTGCCGCCCGAGGTCAGCAGCTCGGGGCTGCGCGCCGGCGACCGCATCGAGGTGATGCAGCTGCCAGACAGCGGCGCCGAGCCGAGCGGCACCGAGCAGGCGTTCTCCTTCTTCAGCGTCGACCGCAACGCACCGGTCGGCTGGCTGGCGCTCGCCTTCGTGCTCGCGGTCGCCGCCGTCGCCCGGCTGCGCGGCGTCCTGGCGCTGGTGGGCCTCGGCTTCGGCGCCTTCGTGCTGGTGCGGTTCATGCTGCCCGCGCTGCTCGAGGGGTCCGACGGACTGCTCGTCGCGGTGGTCGGCTCCTCGGCGATCATGTACGTCGTCCTCTACCTCGCCCACGGCCTGTCGATCCGCACCAGCGCGGCGCTCGCCGGCACCCTGCTCGGCGTCGCCGTCACCGCCCTCATCGGGGTCCTGGCCATCGACCGGACCCGGCTCAGCGGCGTCAGCGACGAGACCGGGTCGCTGCTCTCGACCTTCGTCACCGACCTCGACTTCCAGGGCCTGCTCACCTGCGCGGTGATCGTCGCGGGCCTCGGCGTCCTCAACGACGTCACCATCACCCAGGCGTCCTCGGTCTGGGAGCTGCGCGGCGCCGCGCCCGAGCTCGGCCGGGCGGAGCTGTTCTCGCGCGCCATGCGGATCGGCCGCGACCACATCGCCTCGACCATCTACACCGTCGTGTTCGCCTACTCCGGCGCGGCGCTGTCGGTGCTGCTGCTCCTCTACTTCTACGAGCGGCCCGCCCTCTCGCTGGTCTCGACCGAGGAGATCGCCGAGGAGATCGTGCGCACCCTCGCCTCGGGCATCGGCCTGGTCCTCGCCGTCCCGATCACCACCGCGATCGCCGCCCTGACCGTCGAGGGTCCGACGGTCGTCCGGGCGGCGACGCACCGGGCGGCGTAGCTGCGATCACCCGGACGTCCGGGTGGTCGGCCCTCCGGTGGGACGCCGGGTCGGCGGCACCCCCCTGACTCCCCCTCACCAGCCGGGCGGCACCCGGTCGCGCCAGGCGCGACCCTCGTCGGCGTACGACGCCTCGACCTGGGCGGCGACCGAGAGCAGGAGCGCCTCCTCGCCGGGACGGGCGGCGAGCATCGTGCCGACGGGGAGCCCCTCGGCGGTGTGGTGGGTGGGCAGCGAGACGGCGGGGCTGCCGGTGAGGTTCCACAGCGAGGTCCACGGCGTGAACTGCTTCTGCGCCGCGAAGTCGGCCGCCGGGTCGGCGTCGTCGCGGATCGCCCCGACCGGCAGCGGCGGGGAGGCGAGGGTCGGCGTCAGCACGAGGTCGTACGCCGCCAGCCGGGTCAGCGCCCCGGCAGCGAGCCGCCGCAGCTCGCCGATCGCCAGTCCGAAGGCCACGCCGGACACCTCGTCGGCGCGGCCCGCCAACCACCGGGTCAGCGGGCGGATGACCGAGCGTTGCTCCGATGACAGCCCGACCACCGACTGGGCGGTCAGCACCGACCAGCAGGTCTCGAAGACGGGGACGGCCTCGTGCGGCATCGGCGAAGGCACGTCGACGACCTCGTGGCCCAGCGCCTCCAGCCGTGCGCCGAGCTGCTCCCACGCCGTGACGCAGTCCGGGTCGACGGACACGTCGGCGATGACCGGCTCGACGAACCGCGCCACCCGCAGGCGGCCGGGATCGCGGTCGCACGCGGCGAGGAACGGCGTGGCCGGCGGGGGCGCCCACGAGGGGTCGCCAACCGCCCGGCCGGCGAGCACGTCGAGCAGCGCGGCCGCGTCGCGCACCGTGCGGGCGAGGGTGCCGTTGGTCGAGAGCCCGACCGGGTCGCCGTAGGTCGGGGCGGCGCTGATCCGGCCGCGGCTGGGCTTGAGCCCGACCAGCCCGCAGCAGCTGGCCGGGATCCGGATCGAGCCGCCGCCGTCGGAGCCCTGCGCCACCGGCACCAGCCCGGCCGCGACGGCGGCACCCGCGCCGCCGCTCGACCCCCCGGCCATCCGGGTGGTGTCCCAGGGCGTCACGGCCGGCGGCCGGCCCTCGGGCTCGGTGTAGCAGGGCGAGCCGAACTCCGGCGTCGCGGTCTTGCCGAGCACCGGCATCCCGGCGGCACCGATCCGGCGCACCACCTCGTCGTCGACGTCGGGCACGAACCCGGCGTACGCCGCGGACCCGAACGACGTGGGCACGCCTGCGGTGAGGTTGAGGTCCTTGACCGCGGTCGGCACCCCGGCGAGCGGGCCCTCCCCTGCCGTCGAGGCCGCGCGCGCCCGGTCGGCGGTGACGGTGACGAAGGCGCCGTACGGCTCGCCCTCGATGCGGCGCAGGTAGTGCTCGACCAGCTCGGCGCTGGAGGTCTCCCCCGCCCGGATCGCGGCTCCCTGCTCCAGGGCGGTCAGGTCGTGCAGCTCGGCCACGACCGACCTCAGGAGAGCTGGGGCAGCTTGGTCAGCGCCTCGGCGACGGCGGCCTGGAGGGCGTCGTCCTCCCACGAGGTGTCCTCGATCGTGCCGGCGAGGTAGGAGGCGTACGCCGGGAGGTCGAGGTGGCCGTGGCCGCAGAGCGCGGTGAGGATGACCTTCTCCTCGCCGGTCTCCTTGCAGCGCACCGCCTCCTCGATCGCCGCGGCGAGCGCGTGGGTCGGCTCGGGCGCCGGCACGATGCCCTCGGTGCGGGCGAAGAGCACCCCGGCGGCGAAGCACTCCGACTGCGGCTTGGCCACCGCGCCGATCTCGCCGGTCTCGTAGAGGTGGCTGATCAGCGGGCTCATGCCGTGGTAGCGCAGCCCGCCGGAGTGGATCGGGTCGGGCACGAAGTCGTGGCCGAGGGTGTGCATCTTCATCAGCGGCGTCATGCCGGCGGTGTCGCCGAAGTCGTAGGCGTAGGTGCCCTGGGTCAGGGTCGGGCACGCCGACGGCTCGACGGCCCGCACCTCGGGCGACATCCGGCCGGCCCACTTCTCGCGCAGGAAGGGGAACATCAACCCCCCGAAGTTGGACCCGCCGCCGGTGCAGCCCACCAGCAGGTCGGGGGTCTCCCCCACCTTGGCCAGCTGCAGCAGCGCCTCCTCGCCGATGATCGTCTGGTGCAGCAGCACGTGGTTGAGCACGCTGCCGAGCGCGTAGTTGACGGTCGGGTCCTGCGCCGCGACCTCGACCGCCTCGCTGATGGCGATGCCGAGCGAACCGGTGGAGTCGGGGTGCTCGGCCAGGATCGCGCGACCGGCCTCGGTCAGCTCCGAGGGGCTCGGGTGGACCGTGCCGCCGAAGGTCTCGATCATCATCCGGCGGTAGGGCTTCTGGTCGTACGACGCCCGCACCTGCCAGATCTCGCACTCCATGTCGTACTGCGCGCACGCGAACGCCAGCGACGTGCCCCACTGGCCCGCACCCGTCTCGGTCGTGAGCTTGGAGATGCCGGCCTGCTTGTTGTAGAACGCCTGCGGCACGGCGGTGTTGGGCTTGTGGGAGCCGGCCGGCGAGACGCCTTCGTACTTGTAGTAGATCCGCGCCGGCGTCCCCAGCGCCTTCTCGAGGCGGTGCGCCCGGAACAGCGGGCTGGGCCGCCACAGCCGGTAGACGTCGAGCACCTCCTCGGGGATGTCGAGGTACTGCTCGGTGGAGACCTCCTGCTCGATCAGCGCCATCGGGAACAGCGGCGCGAGGTCCTCGGGGCCGATCGGCTGGCCGGTGCCGGGGTGCAGCGGCGGCGGCGGGGGCGTGGGCAGGTCGTGGAGCACGTTGTACCAACGCGTCGGCATCTCGCCCTCGTCGAGCAGGATCTTGTGCTGCTTCACGTCCGTCATCGCCTGGCCTCTCGCGTCACCGGGTCGCTCGCCCGGGGTGGTGCGCGTGAATCTAGCGGGGGCCACCCACGGCGTCGTCCGGCTCAGGCGTCGTGGCGGCGCAGCCCGAAGGTGAGGCCGTCGATGAGCGCGTGCCAGGAGGCCTCGATGACGTTGGGGCCCACCCCGACGGTGACCCACGAGCGCTGGCCGTCGGTGGTCTCGATCAGCACGCGGGTGATCGCGTCGGTGCCGTGGCCCTGGTCGAGGATGCGGACCTTGTAGTCGATCAGCTCGAACTTCACGATCTCGGGGTAGAGCTGGCTGATCGCCTGCCGCAGCGCCGCGTCCAGGGCGTTGACCGGGCCGTTGCCCTCGCCGGTCACCACGATCCGCGCCCCTCCGGCGCGCAGCTTCACGGTGGCCTCGGACAGCGCGTCGTCGCCGATCCGGGTCTCGGTGATGACGCGCCACGACTCCACCTCGACGTACGACGGCCGCACCCCCTCGACCTCCTCGAGGAGCAGCAGCTCGAACGACGCGTCGGCGGCCTCGAAGGTCCAGCCGCGCGACTCCAGGTCCTTGACCCGCCCGGTGACCCGCTGCACCAGCTCGGGGCCGAGCTCGAAGCCGAGCTCGCGACCCTTCAGCTCGATCGAGGCCCGCCCGGCCATGTCGGAGACCAGCAGCCTCATGTCGTTGCCGACGCCCGCGGGGTCCATGTGCTGGTAGAGGTCGGGGTCGACCTTGATGGCGCTGGCGTGCAGGCCGGCCTTGTGGGCGAAGGCCGAGGTGCCGACGTAGGGCTGGCGCGAGGCGGGCGGCACGTTGGTGACCTCGGCGACCGCGTGCGCGACCCGGGTGGCCTCGCCGAGCAGGCCCGCGGGGAGCACCTGCCGGTCGAGCTTGAGCTCGAGGTTGGCCACGACCGTGACGAGGTCGGCGTTGCCGGTGCGCTCGCCGTAGCCGTTGAGCGTGCCCTGCACGTGGGTGGCGCCGGCGTCGACCGCGGCCAGGGTGTTGGCGACGGCGCAGCCGGTGTCGTTGTGGCAGTGGATGCCGACGCGGACGCCGGTCGTCTCGACGACGTCGTGGACCACGTCGCCCACCCATCCGGGCAGCATCCCGCCGTTGGTGTCGCACAGCGCGGCGACCTCGGCCCCGGCCTCGAAGGCGGTGCGCAGCACCTCGAGGGCGTAGTCGCGGTTGTCGCGGTAGCCGTCGAAGAAGTGCTCGGCGTCGAGGAAGACCCGCTGGCCCTCCGCCCGCAGGTGGGCCACGGTGTCGCGCACCATGGCGAGGTTCTCGGCCAGCGTCGTGCGCAGCGCCAGCTCGACGTGGCGGTCGTGCGACTTGGCCACGAGCGTCACCACGCCGGCGCCGGAGTCGCGCAGCGCCGCCACGAGCGGGTCGTCGGCGGCGGCGAGCCCGGCGCGCCGGGTCGCCCCGAAGGCCGCCAGCCGGGCGTGCTCGAGGTGCAGCTCCTCGCGGGCCCGCCGGAAGAACTCGGTGTCGCGGGGGTTGGCGCCCGGCCAGCCGCCCTCGATGAAGCCGACCCCGAGCCCGTCGATGTGGCGCGCGACCGCGAGCTTGTCGGCGACCGAGAGGGTGAGTCCCTCCTGCTGGGCGCCGTCGCGCAGCGTCGTGTCGTAGACGTGGAACAGGTCACCGGTGGCGGTCATGGTCCGGTCCTTCGGGTGCGGGAGAGGCGTGCGGGTGCGTGCGGGGGCAAAGAAAAAGACCCCCCGTGAGGACGAGAGGTCGGCGCGGCGGCCAGGTGGTGCGGGGCCGTCGCGCTAGGCGATGATGCGGGTGCCGTGCTGCATGCCGGCGAGTCTGCCACGGATGACCGGCGGCGGGAACGCCCGACCGGCATCCGGTCCGGCAGGCGGCGTACGCCGTGCCGGGTCGGCGCCTCGGGACGTCGGGACGTCGCGTCAGGGTGCCGCGGGGACGAACGGCGCCATCGCCACGGCGCCCTCGGAGACGGTCCCGGCCGTGAGCGCGCGGGCCAGGCCGTAGCGGTTGACCAGCCCGACGGTGAGGCAGCCACCGGTCTCGCCGGCGGGCTGCGACCAGCGACCCTGGGTCGCCGGGACCTGGTGCCGGATGACGTCCGACGGCTGGTGCGCGCAGTCACCGGCCCAGCCACGGACCTCCACGACGGCGCCGTCGGGCACCGTGGTCGGCGGCCGCCAGGTCACGTCGAGCCCGCCCGAGGTGCCGACCTCGATGCGGACGTCGGACAGCGCACCGGGCAGCGGGTCGATGAGGCACCACCCCTGCGGGGCGAGCCGGGCGGTCCCGCCGTAGAGCCGCACCAGCCGGGAGGCCAGCGGGGCGTCGATCGTGCGGCAGCCGTAGGCGCCGGGGTGCTCGGTCGCGACCACGCCGCAGCCCGCGACGTCGAGCACAGGACCCATCAGCGAGCAGGGCGCGGTGGTGTGCTCGAAGCCCAGCACGTGGCCCAGCTCGTGGGCGAGGACGTTCATGACCTCGACGCGGGTGTGTGTGCTGGTGGCGTCGGCCGTCCGGTACGCCGAGCTCAGCTCGACGAACGCACCGCGGGTGCGGCCCACCGTGGCCAGCCCGGCCGCGCCGCCGGTGCTGCCGTAGGACACCGTCACCTGCGCGAGCCGGCGGTTGGTGGTGGGGACGAGGGTGATGCGCGAGCCGGAGGCGTTCCACTTGGCCACCGCGGTGCGCAGGCTCCAGTCCCACTGCGCCGGCAGGGTCTCGCGGACGTAGAGCCGCGACCCGCGCCAGGCGATGGCCGCCCGGGAGGTGCTGGAGGTCCGCGCGCGGACCGCGTCGTCGCCGAGGTGGAGCAGGCGGGCGTCCTCCTGGGACGCGGCGGCAGCCGCGGCCGGGGCAGCCGTCGCGGGGGCGAGCGGGGCCAGCAGCGCTGCCAGCAGGGCGAGCACGACGGCGGTCAGCAGGGCGGCGAGGGACCGCGGTGCGGACGTACGACGAGGGCTCATGTCCGTATCGTGGCGTGCTGGCCGGGATAGGTGAACTGCCCGGATTCTGCGCACTAGACCGGCCACGCGGAGTCGCTCGAACCGGTGGTGGGGCGGCCCCGGGGTCGCTATGCGACACCGGCAGCGGAGCGCCGGTCCGCAAACAGGAGCCGGCGGCCTACCGCCAGGGGGCGCCCACCCCCGGCGCCCAGTTGGGCCCGGCCGAGAACAGCAGCCCGAGCACCACCGCGGCGCCGAGCAGGGTCATGGCGGCCACGAACCAGCCCACGAACTCGGTGCGCGCGGTGCGGGTGACCAGCGCCCGCGTGGTCTCGCGCAACCGCTGGGACCCCGGACCCCACCACAGCGTGGGCACGAAGCCGACGCCCGCGAGGACCAGGCAGGTGCTGAGCGGCTGCTGGAGGAGGTAGCCCACCGAGAACGCCGCCAGCGCCACCACGGCGGCGACCACCACCCCGGACAGCGCCCCGACCAGGGCCACCGCGGCGTACCCCGGGGAGGCGACGACGGAGGCCGGCACGTCCCACCAGCGCTCGCGACCGCGCAGCCGGCGGCGGCGCTCGTGGCGCTGCCGGGTGACCGAGGCGGTGCGCAGCACCAGCACGACCAGCCCGACCAGGGCGGTGCCGAGGTAGGGGGCGTAGGCCACCACCGACCCCGCGAGCGCCCCCAGCCCGACCAGCTGCAACAGCCGCTGGGCCCGGCTGGCCTCCGGCGGCGTCGGCGCCAACCAGGGCGGCGGGCCAGCCGGCAACGGGCGGGCACGGGTCGGGTCGGCCGACACGACCGGGCCGTGGCCGGGCGGAATCGGACGGTCGGCGTGGAGCACCTGCGTGGCCGCCTCGGGGCGCGCGGCCGGCGGCTGCTGGTAGGGAGCGGCCTCGCGGTAGGCCGGGATCTCGGTGGTGGCCGGGTCGTCGTACGCCGCGGCGGCGGGCGCGGGGTCGCCCGCGCGTCCGAGCCTCGTCCCGCCGTCGTCGACCGGGGCGGGGACGGCGGCACCGGCAGCACCGGCGGTCGCGAACGGCATCGTCCACTGCTCCGGCGCCGGGGCGGTGGGGCGGCGGCCGGCGGACCGCCCCGGGCGCGGCTCGAGCCCGGCCTGCAGCAGGCCGACCCGGTCGCGGATCTCGGGCACCGTCGGGCGGTCGCCGGGCTCGGTGGCCAGGCACGCGGTGAGCAGCCCCGCCAGCGGCTCGGGCACGCCGGTCAGGTCGTGCTCGCCGCGCCGGACGCGGTCCATCACGCCCATCCACGGTCCCCCGCCGTAGGGCGAGCGGCCGGTCGCGGCGAAGACGAGCGTCGCGGCCAGGGCGTGGACGTCGGAGGCGGCGGTCGCGTCGTCGCCGTACAGCACCTCGGGCGCGAGGTATCCGGGCGTGCCCAGCAGCCAGCCGGTGCGGGTCAGCCGCGGGTCGTCGGAGACCCGCGCCAGCCCGAAGTCGATGAGGACCGGCGAGCGCCCCTCCATCAGCACGTTGGTCGGCTTGACGTCGCGGTGCAGCACGCCGACGTCGTGGACCGCCTGCAGCGCCTCGGCCAGGCAGGCGGTGGCGTGGAGGAGGTCGCGACCCTGGACCGGGCCCTCCTCGTCGACGTGGTGGTAGAGCGACAGGCCGGGGACGTAGCGCGTCACGACGTAGGGCATCGGGCCGTCGGGGTCGGCGTCGATGATCTCGGCGATGCGCGGGCTGCGGATCCGGCGCAGCGAGCTGACCTCGAGCGCGAGCCGCTCGCGGGCCTCGCGGTCACCGATGACGTGGGGGCGCAGCACCTTGAGCGCGACCCGGCTGCCGTCCGGCGCCATCGCCAGGTGGACCACGCCCATGCCGCCCTCGCCGAGCTGGGCGAGGAGCCGGTAGGGGCCGACGTGCTCCTCCGGCTCGTCGCGGCGTGCGCTGCTGGTCACCGGCACACGGTAGCCCGCGGCCCGAGGCCCGACCGGCCCTCGACGCGGGTGTCGTGACCTGCGCGACACCCGCGCCGGCGGTCCACGTAGGCTCGGACGTCATGACCACCGACGAGGGCACGACCGAGACCCCCGCCGACGCCCCGGTCGGGACCCCCACCGGCACCGCCCGGCACCGCACCGCCCGCGTGAGCGTCGACGTCCTGGCCGAGCCCGAGCGGATCTGGACCGCGCTGGTGCGGCCGATGAGCCTCGCCACCTGGCTGGGCCGCGTCGTCGAGGGCAACCCCGGCCCCGGCCCCGGGTTCGCGCTGGAGCACTCGCGCGGCCAGCGCTCGCGCCACACGGTGCGCCGCTGGGAGCGGCCCCGTCGCCTGGCCCTGACCTGGGACTTCCCCGACGAGGCCCGCAGCAGCGTCGGCTTCGACCTCGAGGTGCTGCCCGAGGGCACGCGCGTCACCGTGGTCCACGAGGACCTCGACGACCCGGCGTCGTACGCCGCGGGCTGGCACCGCCACCTGCAGTACCTCGCCGCCCACGTCGACGGCGAGGCGCTGCCGTGGGACGAGTTCTGGGACGGCTACGACGAGCTGCGTGCGGCGTACGCCGCCACGGCCTAGCCACCCGCAGGACCCCGGACACCCCGGGGTCACCGCCCGGGTCGTTCAGACGACCCGGTGCATCCAGCCGAAGGCGTCGTCGGCGCGGCCGTACTGGATGTCCACGAGGTCCTGGCGGATCTCGAGGGTGAGCGGGCCGGCCTCCTCGGTGGCCCGGCCGCTGACCTCGCCGCCGTCCCAGCGCAGCGTGCCGACGGGCGTGACCACGGCGGCGGTCCCGCAGGCGAAGACCTCGGTGATCTCGCCGGAGGCGACGCCCTCGCGCCACTCGTCGATGGCGAACTTGCGCTCCTCGACCCGGTGGCCCTTCTTCTGGGCCAGCTCGATGATGGCCGAGCGCGTGATGCCCTCGAGGATGGTGCCGGTCTCGGGGGTCACGACGTGGCCGTCGGCGTGGACGAAGTAGAGGTTCATGCCGCCGAGCTCCTCGACGTGCTTGCCCTCGGCGGCGTCGAGGAACACCACCTGGTCGCAGTCGTGGGCGGTGGCCTCCTGCTGCGCCACCAGCGAGCTGGCGTAGTTGCCGCCGGTCTTGGCCGCGCCCATGCCGCCGCGGCCGGCGCGGGTGTAGTCCTCGGTCAGCCACAGCGTGAGCGGCTTGACGCCGCCCTTGAAGTAGGCGCCCGCGGGCGAGGCGATGACCATGAACGTCACGTGCTGGGCGGGCCGCACGCCGAGGAAGGCCTCGGAGGCGAACATGAAGGGACGCAGGTAGAGGCTCTTCTCCCCCGTGCCCTCCGGGACCCACCGCTGGTCGACCTCGACGAGCGCGTCCACGCAGCGCACGAAGTCCGCAGGCTCCAGCACGGGCAGCGCCAGCCGGTGGCTCGAGCGCGCCATCCGCGCGGCGTTCTCACCGGGGCGGAAGGTCCAGACCGACCCGTCGTCGTGGCGGTAGGCCTTCATGCCCTCGAAGGTCTCCTGCGCGTAGTGCAGCACCGCGGTCGCGGGGTCGAGGCTCAGCGGTCCGTACGCCGTGACCCGCGCGTCGTGCCAGCCCTGCTCCGGCGTCCACTCGACCGTGAGCATGTGGTCGGTGAAGTGGGTGCCGAACCCCGGGTTGGCCAGGATCTCGGCCAGCTCGGACTCGCTGCGCGGGGAGGTCGACGTCGTGACGGAGATGTCGAGGGTCATGGGGGCACGCTATCTCTCGGGTCGGGGGCGGCAGTTTCCCAGGTGATGAACCCGAACCGCCTCCTCGCACACGGTGCGACGTGTGTGAGGACCCGGTCTGGGTTCATCACCTGGGAAACCGGACCGCAGGCGCCGCAGTGGGTCAGCCGGCGACGCGGGCGGCGACGGAGTCGCCGACCTCGGTGGTGACGACCGGGGCGCCGGGGGTGCGGGCGGCCAGCTCGTCGACCACCGCACGCTCGACGCGGGCGGCGGCGTCGTCGAGGCCGAGGTGCTCGAGGAGCAGCGCACCCGACAGGATCGCGGCCACGGGGTCGGCCTTGCCCTGGCCGGCGATGTCGGGGGCCGAGCCGTGGACCGGCTCGAACATCGACGGGGAGGTGCGGTCGGGGTTGACGTTGCCGCTCGCGGCCAGGCCGATGCCGCCGGTGACGGCGGCGGCCAGGTCGGTGACGATGTCGCCGAAGAGGTTGTCGGTGACGATGACGTCGAAGCGCGAGGGGTTCGTGACGAGGTGGATCATCGTCGCGTCCACGTGCATGTAGTCGACCGTGACGTCGGGGAACTCCGGCGCGACCTCCTGCACCAGCCGCCACCACACCGCGCCGGCGTGGACGAGCACGTTGGTCTTGTGGACCAGCGTGAGCTTGCGGCGACGCTTCCGGGCACGGTCGAAGGCGTCGCGCACGACGCGCTCGACGCCGAAGGCGGTGTTGACCGAGACCTCGGTGGCGACCTCGGCCGGGGTGCCGACGCGCAGCGCCCCGCCGTTGCCGGTGTAGGGGCCCTCGGTGCCCTCGCGGACGACCACGAAGTCGACCTCGCCCGGCTCGGCCAGGGGTGAGGCCGCGCCGGGGAAGATGCGCGACGGGCGCAGGTTGACGTAGTGGTCGAGCTCGAAGCGCAGCCGCAGCAGCAGGCCGCGCTCGAGGAGGCCGGGCGGGAGGTTCGGGTCTCCCGGCTTCCCCCCGACGGCGCCGAGGAGGATCGCGTCGTGTGCGCGCACCTCCTCGAGCACCGTGTCGGGCAGCACCTCACCGGTGGCGAGGTAGCGCTCGGCGCCGAGGTCGTAGCGGGTGGGCTCGAACTTCACGCCGGTGGGCGTGGCCTCGAGCACCTTCAGGGCCTCGGCGGTCACCTCGGGCCCGATCCCGTCGCCGGGGATGACGGCGAGCTGGACGGAGCGGGAGGCGTCGGGGGTCACGGGGGCATCGGGCATGCGGGCGATGCTAGTTGTCGTCGGGACGCTGCCCGCCGGCGTCCCGCAGGTCGAGCGCGGTCTGCAGCGCCCGGTAGGTGGGGCTCTCGGGGTTGTTCTTGGCGGGTCCCCACTCGGGGTAGAGGTCGTACATCGTGGTGTCTCCTGGTTCGCGGATCGGATGTGGATCGACGCGAGGGAGGTGGACGGTCTCAGACGACCGCGGATCGCGCGGCGGAGGCCCGTCCGGCGAGAGGTGAGGGGTGGACGTCTCTGCCTCGCTCGCGGAGAGGGTGACAGGCCGTCAGTGGCGTGTGCGTACGCCGGACTCCGCGGCGAGGTGGCCCGTCAGTCAGGCCCCGCCACGGCAGCGAATAAGTACGCACTGGTTCCGCATGGTCCGAACAGCCTGGGCCCACTCGTACGCCGTGACCACCCCTCGGATGATCCGTCCCATTCAGTGAGACGGATTCTCGCGACCGGGGCGGATGGCCACGATTTGCGAGACTGGTCACATGAGCGCCCCACCCGACCTGCCGCCGATCGTGTCGCGGGCCTTCGACGTCTCCCGGCGGGCCGGCTACGTGTCCTTCTGCCGCAACGAGACCGGGCGGCTGCTCGCGGCGCTCGCGGCCACCCGCAGCGGGATCATGGCGGAGTTCGGCACCGGCTGCGGGGTCGGCACCGCCTGGCTGCGCTCGGGGGTGCGGCCCGGCGCGCACATCCTCTCCGCCGAGCTCGACCCCACGCTCGCCACCGCGGCGCAGGACATCTTCACCGACGACCCGCAGGTCGAGGTGCTGGCCGCCGACTGGTCGACGCTGCGCAACAAGGGGCCCTACTCGCTGCTGTTCCTCGACCCCTCGGTACCCGAGGACGCGAGCGCCGAGGCGGTGGCCGACCTCGTCGAGCCCGGCGGCATCGTGGTGCTCGACGACTTCACGCCGTGCGAGTTCTGGCCGCCGATCACCGGCGGCCGCGTCGACGTGCTGCGCGAGACCTGGCTGACCGACGAGCGGTTCACCGCGGTCGAGGTGATGGTCGCCCCCGACGCGGCCGTGCTGCTCGCGACCCGTCGTTGAGCTCGACGACGCACCACGGCAGCATCAGCTGCACCAGCGGGCCGACGGCGAGCGCGTAGAGCAGCGTGCCGAGGCCCACGACGCCGCCGAGCAGCCAGCCGAGCGCGACGACGGTGGCCTCGATGCCGGTGCGGACGACCCCCACCGGCAGGCCCGTACGACGGTGCAGCCCGGTCATCAACCCGTCCCGGGGGCCGGGCCCGAACTGGGAGCCGATGTAGAGCGCGGTCGCCAGCCCGTTGAGGACCACCCCGCCCACCAGGAGCAGCACCCGCAGCCACAGCTCGTCGGGTGCGACCAGCACGGCCAGGGCGCGGTCGGCGACCAGCCCGACCACGAAGGAGTTGGCCACCGTGCCCAGCCCCGGCTGCTCGCGCAACGGGATCCACAGCAGCAGCACCAGCAGGCTCATCACGATCACGGCCGTGCCGATGGACATCGGCAGGTAGCGCGCCAGGCCCTGGTGGAGCACGTCCCACGGGGAGTTGCCGAGGGTCGCCCGGATGACCATCGCCAGCGTGACGCCGTACAGCGTCAGCCCGACCGCGAGCTGGCCCAGCCGGCGCGGGAGCCGACCGGCGCGCAGCTGGGCGACCGGACCGAGGGCGGCGAGACGGCGGTCGCGCCGGGCGGTCGGAGCCGGGTCGTCGAGGGTGGGGCAGCTCGTCATGGGTCCATCGTGGCCGAGAAGTGGCCTGGTTGGGCATGGCCAATCGTGATTCACTGGCCTGCATGTCCCGTCACCTAGCCGCCTCGCGGGTGGCCACCCTGCTCGGCGACTTCGACCGCTCCCCCGCCTACCGCGGCCTGGCCGAGGGCCTGCGGGTGCTCATCACCGACGGCCGCGTGCCCGTCGGGGTGCGCCTGCCGAGCGAGCGCGACCTGACCGAGGCGCTCGAGGTCAGCCGCACCACCGTGGCCCGGGCCTACGCCGAGCTGCGCGACCACGGCTTCCTGGTCTCCCGCCAGGGGTCCGGCAGCGTGGCCCACCTGCCGGCCGGACGCCGCGGCCACGACGACCACCTGCTGCGCCTGACCGAGCACCCCGACGGCAAGACCGACCTCACCTGCGCGGCCCCGCTGCCGGGTCCCGGGCTGCTCGCGGCCTACGAGCGGGCGGTGGCCGAGCTGCCCCGCCACCTCGCCGGGCCGGGCTACTTCCCGACCGGCCTGCCGGTGCTGCGCGAGGCCGTCGCCGAGACGTACGCCGCCCGCGGGCTGCCCACCAGCCCCGACCAGGTGATGGTCGTGCCGGGCGCCCAGGCGGGGGTCGCCATCGTCGCCCGGGCGCTGCTGGGCGCCGGCGACCGGGCCGTGACCGAGAGCCCGACCTACCCCAACGCGATCGCCACGCTCGCCCGGAGCGGCGCCCGCGTCGTGGGCGTGGACGTGCCCCGCGACGCGACCGACACCGAGGCGATGACCACGACGCTGCGCCAGGTGGTGCCGCGGGCGGCGTACCTCATCCCGGACTTCCACAACCCGACCGGCTCGCTGCTGCCCGACGAGGCCCGCGAGCGGGTCGCGCACGCGCTGGCCCGGACGCGCACCACGGCCGTGGTCGACGAGTCGATGGCGGCGCTGGCGCTGGACGGGCAGCAGGTGCCGGCGCCGTTCGCGTCGTACGCCGCGGACGCGGTGAGCGTCGGCAGCGTCAGCAAGCCGTTCTGGGGCGGGCTGCGCATCGGCTGGATCCGGGTGCCGGCGGCCCACCTGGACGCGGTGTTCAAGGCGCGCCTCACCCTCGACCTCGGCACCTCGCCGCTGGAGCAGCTGGTGGCCGCCGACCTGCTGCGCGACGGCGCCGAGCTGCTGGAGCACCGCCGCGAGCAGCTGCGTGCCTCCCGCGACGCGGCGCTGCTCGCCCTGGCCGCGCACCTGCCCGACTGGCGCCCGACACGGCCCACCGGCGGCCTCAACCTGTGGTGCGAGCTCCCCACGGCGCTCTCGACGGCGCTGGTGCCCCGGGCCGAGCGGCACGGCGTGCTGCTCGCCTCGGGCCCCAGCTTCGCCCCCGAGGGAGGGCTCGACCGGTTCGTCCGCATCCCGTTCACCCAGCCGGCCCACGTGCTCACGGCCGCGATCGAGCGGCTGGCGCCGGCGTGGCGCGAGACGCTGGCGGACCCCTACCCGCGGCCGCACCGCGCGACCCCCGGGCTGGTGGCCTGACGTTCACCCGGACGTCGGACAGCGGTCCCCCGACGACGATGTGATGGGCGCCATGCACACCTCTCGGACCGATCTCCCCGGCACCACCTCGCGCCGGACCCTCGTCAGGACGGGCCTGGTCACCGGCGCCGTCGTCACCGCCGGCGGGTTCGCCGGCCCTCGGCCCGCGCTGCTGGACACGCGGGCCTCGGCCGCGTCGCCCCGGCTGCGCCGCAACCCCTTCACCCTCGGCGTCGCCAGCGGCGACCCCAGTCCGGGTGGGGTGGTGCTGTGGACCCGCCTCGCGCTGGACCCGCTCAACGACTCCGGCCTCGGCGGCATGCCGCGCCGCGACTACCAGGTCCGCTGGCAGCTCTCCCGCGACCGGCGCTTCCGCCGCGGCGTGCGCACCGGCACCGCGCGGGCCGCCTCGGCCGCCGCGCACTCGGTGCACGTGGAGCCGTCGGGGCTGCGACCGGGCACCGAGTACTTCTACCGCTTCCGCGTCGGCCAGTGGGTCTCCCCCGTCGGCCGCACCCGCACCGCCCCGGCGTACGACGCGAGCGGCGGCACCCTGGCGATGTCGTTCGTCAGCTGCAGCCAGTACGAGCACGGCTTCTTCACCGCCTACCGCCGCCTCGCCCAGGACGAGCCCGACCTGGTGCTGCACCTGGGCGACTACCAGTACGAGTACACCGCCGACGCCTACGTCGCCCCCGGCGGCAACGTGCGCGACCACCGCGGGCCCGAGACCACGACGCTGGCCGGCTACCGGCAGCGGCTGGCGCAGTACAAGTCCGACGCCGACCTCCAGGCCGCCCACGCCGTGGCGCCGTGGCTGGTGGTCTTCGACGACCACGAGGTCGACAACAACTGGGCCGACGACGTCGCCGAGAAGCCCGAGGAGAGCGCGGCGCTCCCGGCCCGGCGGGCCGCGGCCTTCCAGGCCTACTACGAGAACATGCCGCTGCGCCGCACGTCGGTCCCGCGTGGCCCGGACATCTCGATCCACCGCCGGCTGCAGTGGGGACGGCTGGCCAACTTCCACATGCTCGACACCCGGCAGTTCCGCGACGACCAGGCCTGCGGCGACGGCTACGACGACTGCCCCGACGCCGACGCCCCGGAGCGCTCGCTGCCCGGCCTCCAGCAGGAGCGGTGGCTGGCCGACGGCTTCGCCCGGTCCCGCGCCCGCTGGGACGTCCTCGGCCAGCAGGTGTTCTTCGGTCGTCGCGACAGCACCGCCACCCCTGACAACACGGTCTCGATGGACGCCTGGGACGGCTACCGCGCCTCGCGCGACCGCGTCGTGCGGTCGTGGCAGTCCGCCGGGGTCCGCAACCCGGTCGTGCTCACCGGCGACGTCCACGCCCACTGGGCCTCCGAGGTGCTCCAGGACTTCCGAGCGGCCGACTCCCCCGTGGTGGGCTCGGAGTTCGTCTGCTCCTCCATCACCTCGGGCGGCGACGGGTACGACGAGCCGACCGGCCAGCACCCGTGGGCGGCGTACAACCCCAACCTGCGGTTCTGGACCAACCTGCGCGGCTACGTCAACACCCGGATCACGCCGCAGGCCTTCGAGGTCGACTACCGGTGCGTCACCCGGGTCAAGATCCCCGACCAGCCGGTCTTCACCCGGGCACGGTTCGTGGTCGAGGACGGCGTGCGCGGCATGCGCCAGACCTTCGACAACCCGCTGCCGACGCGCGGCTCCACCCTCCGCGCCCTCCCCGCCCCCCGCACCGACGCCCAGAAGATCGCCGACACGCTTGCGGCCGAGACGCAGTAGACCGGCGGGGTAGTCCGAGACGAAAAGCACCACCACGGGCCCCGGACCGGTGCCGATCGTCTCGGACTACCGGGCCGCCACGGGCTACAGGTCGATCGCCCGGGCGGTCTCGGCCTGGATCGTCACGCGGATCTCCTCCAGCACCTCGGCCGGCACCGAGGAGTCGACCGACAGCGCCACCAGGGCGTGACCGCCGCGTCGGTCGCGGGAGACCTGCATGCCGGCGATGTTGACGCCGGCCCGGCCGAGGATGCCCCCCACCACCCCGACGACGCCGGGGCGATCGGCGTACCGCAGGAAGGCGAGGTGGTCGCTGGGCTCGAGGTCGACGTCGAACCCGGCGACCTCCACCACCCGCTCGCGCTGGGTGATGCCGACCAGCGTGCCCGACACCGACACCGAGGACCCGTCGGCGAGGGTGCCGCGCAGGGTGATCAGGTTGCGGTGGTCGGGGCTCTCGGACTCGGTCAGCAGCCGCACCTCGACGCCGCGCTCGGCGGCCAGCAGCGGCGCGTTGACGTAGGACACCGTCTCGCCCACCACGTCGGCGAAGACGCCCTTGAGCGCGGCCAGCTCGAGCACCTTGACGTCGTGGTCGACGATCTCGCCCCGCACCTCGACGTCGACCTGCTGGGCGACCTCGCCGGCCAGGGCGGTGAAGATGCGGCCGAGCTTCTCGGCCAGCGGGATGCCGGGTCGCACCACCTCCGCGATGGAGCCGCCCTGCACGTTGACGGCGTCGGGCACCAGCTCGCCGGCCAGGGCCAGCCGGACCGACCGGGCGGCCGCCAGCCCGGCCTTCTCCTGCGCCTCGTGGGTGGCCGCGCCCAGGTGGGGCGTGGCCACGACGTTGTCGAGCCCGAGCAGCGGCGAGCCGGTCGCGGGCTCCTCGGCGAAGACGTCGAGCCCGGCCGCGGCGATGCGCCGGGTCTTGAGCGCGTCGAAGAGGGCCGCCTCGTCGACGATGCCGCCTCGCGCGGCGTTTACCAGGATCAGGCCGGGGCGGGCGAGCGCGAGCTCTGCGGCCCCCACCATCCCGACGGTCTCCGCGGTGCGCGGCAGGTGGACGCTCAGCGCGTCGGACTCGCGCAGCAGCTCCTGCAGGCCCACCATCCGCACGCCCATCTGCGCTGCCTTGCCGGCCCGCACGTAGGGGTCGTGCGCGAGCACCTGCATCCCGAACGCGGCCAGCCGCTGCGCCACGAGCACGCCGACGCGACCGAGGCCGAGGATGCCGACGGTCTTGCCGTAGAGCTCGGTGCCGGTGAAGCGACCGCGCTCCCACTCCCCGCGCACCAGCGCGGCGTGGGCGGGACCGACGTGGCGGGCGGCGGCGAGGAGCAGCGCCACGGCCAGCTCGGCGGCGCTGACCACGTTGGAGGTGGGCGCGTTGACCACCATCACGCCGGCCTGCGTGGCGGCGCGCACGTCGACGTTGTCGAGCCCGACGCCGGCGCGGGCGACGACGCGCAGCCTCGGGGCGAGGGCGAGCGCCTCGGCGTCCACGCGGGTCGCCGAGCGCACCAGCACCGCCTCGGCCTCGGGGAGGGCGGCGAGCAGCGCGGCGCGGTCGGCGCCGTCGAAGCGGCGTACATCCACGGCCTCGCCGAGCGCGGCTGCCGTCGCCGGGCTGAGCTCCTCGGCGACGAGGACGACGGGCCGGCGGGGCGGACGGGGTGCGGGCGTGGTGGTCACGGCAGTCCTGACGTGGGGCCTGACGGGGTGAGGGGCACGACGCTGTGCGCGCCGGTCAGCCTACGCGAGGGTGGCGGCGCCCACGGCGGGTCAGCCTTGGCGACCCCCACGCGGCGGTGAGGGCACGAACCGTGCGGACGCCTCGCCCTCGGTGATCTCGCGGGGCTCCGGGCCGGGCCACACGTAGGCGAGGTCGGCCGCCACGTCGGGGAACATCGGGCCGTAGTGCTCGGGGTCCTTGCGCAGCAGCGCCGACCGGTGCGAGCGGTGGACGGACTCGTGACCCCACCACCAGGGGACCTCGCCCGCGCCCTCCAGCTCGGCCTGGGTCCGCACGCGCGCCACCCCACCGGCCGCCAGCTCGGCCCGCAGCGTCTCGGCCACCGTGTCGGCCCGACCGGCCTCGACCCACACCTCGCAGCAGGTCAACGAGTAGCGGCCCAGGGCCTCCAGGCACCCGGTCCACATGGTCACCGCGGGGTGCCGCCGCCAGCCGTAGCCCGGCACGGTCAGGCCGCGCACGACCTGGAGGCACTCCACGCGCTGCTTGCCCAGCCGCTTGGCATCCAGCGCGCGGGCCGACGCCTCCGGGTCGGCGTACGGGAGGAAGGTCTGCACGACGCAGCCGGTACCCAGCCGGACCGCCTCGGGTCAGATGGCGCAGCCGTCGGGGCCGCAGGCTTCGTCGGTGCCGCCGACCGTCTGCAGCCGCGGGTGGGCGTCGTCCCAGGCCTGGGTCAGCACCTGCGTGAACGTCTCCGCTGGCTGCGCGCCCGCGATGCCGTAGCGGCCGTCGACGACGAAGAACGGCACCCCCGTGGCGCCGTACGCCGCGGCCTGGCGGACGTCGGCCTCCACCGCGTCGGCGTACTGCTGGCTGCCGAGGACCTCCTCGACGCGCGCGGCGTCGAGCCCGACGGTCGCGGCAGCGGCGCGCAGGACGCCGTGGTCGGCGACGTTCTCGGCACGCACGAAGTACGCCGCCAGCAGCTCCTCCTTCAGCGCCACCTGCGTGGCCGGGCCGCTCTCCAGGGCGAGGTGGAGCAGCCGATGGGCGTCGACGGTGCCGACGTGCTGGGCCTCGCCGAGACGGAACAGCAGCCCCTCCTCGGTGGCGACCGCCTCCATCTGGTCGACCATCTGCTGGCCGGCGGCCGGGCCACCGCCGTACTTGCGTCCCAGCGACTCGGCGACCGTCTCGGTCGGCTCGAGCGGGGCCGACGGGTCGAGCTGGAACGAGCGGTAGACCAGCTCGACGTCCCCGCCGTGCTCGAAGCCCGCCAGCGCGGTCTCGAGCCGGCGCTTGCCGACGTAGCACCAGGGACACACGACGTCGGACCAGATCTCGATTCTCACGTGCGTCCCAACCGCCCGAGGTGGTCGACTGTTCCCGTGGACGACCTGACGGACGTGGTGGTGGCGACCGAGCGGCTCGTCGTACGCCCCTGGCGACACGCCGAGGCCGCCCGGCTGCTCGACATCCTGAGCCGGGTCGAGGTGGTGCAGTGGCTCGACGACGGGCCGCCGCAGCTGATGGCCGACCTCGACGAGGCCCACGCCCGCATCGACCGCTACCGCGGGCTCGCGACGGCGCCGCCGATCGGCTTCTGGGCGGTCGTGCCCCGGGCCACCGGGATGCCCGTCGGGTCGGTGCTCACCCTCGAGCTGCCCGAGGCCGAGGCCGGCGAGGTCGAGATCGGCTGGCACCTACACCCCGACAGCTGGGGCCAGGGGTGGGCGCGCGAGGCGGCCGCCGCCGTCCTGGCCCGCGCGTTCGACCACGGGCTGGACGAGGTGTGGGCGCTGACCCACGTCACCAACCACCCGTCGCGAGCGGTGGCCTCCGCCCTCGGCATGCGCGACCTCGGGGTGCACACCTGGTGGTACGACGAGCCCTCCCAGGTCTTCCGCGCCAACCGGACCACCCACCCCCGACCCTGACCCCGCCCCCCGGGGCGCTCGGGGTGCTCCCAGGGGTGGGTTCAGGGGTGGGTCCAGGGCATCACCCGATGCGGCGCGAGGTCGGTCGCGGCGAGGCTGCGGGACATGATCACCATCGAGTCCCTGACCAAGAGATACGCCGGCTCCACCGCCGTCGACGACGTCAGCTTCACCGCCCGTCCGGGCCGCGTGACCGGGTTCCTCGGTCCCAACGGCGCCGGCAAGTCCACCACCATGCGCGTCGTGGTCGGCCTGACTCCCGCCACCTCCGGGTCGGCGACCATCGACGGGCGCAGGTTCTGCGACCTGCCCAACCCCGGCCGCGAGGTCGGGGTCCTGCTCGACGCCTCGGCCCAGCACGCCGGCCGCACCGGCCGGGAGATCCTGCGCATCGCCGCTGCCACGATGGGGCTCCCCCGCGCCCGTGTCGCGGAGATGCTCGACCGGGTGGGGCTCACCGACCGCGAGGCCGAGCGTCGGGTGCGGCACTACTCCCTCGGCATGCGGCAGCGGCTCGGCGTCGCCACGGCGTTGATCGGGGACCCCCGGGTCCTGGTGCTCGACGAGCCGGCCAACGGGCTCGACCCGGCGGGGATCCGCTGGATGCGCGACCTGCTCCGGGGCTACGCCGACGCCGGCGGCACCGTGCTGCTCTCCTCGCACCTGCTGCACGAGATCGAGGTGGTCGCCGACGACCTCGTCGTCATCGGCCACGGCCGGGTGGTCGCGCAGGGCACCAAGGCCGAGCTGCTCGCGGGCGCCGGGAGCGTCGTACGCGCCCTGGACACCGCGGCCCTCGCCGCCGCCCTGGACGCCGCCGGGATCGACCACACCGTGGCGCCCGACGGCGCCGTCCTGGCCACGGCCGAGGCCGCCCGCATCGGCACGGTCGCGCACACCGCCGGGGTGCCGCTGACCGAGCTCCGGTCCGCGGACAGCGCGGGTCTCGAGGAGATGTTCCTCGAGCTCACCGCCTCCAGCCAGCGCGAGGGAGTCGCAGCATGAGCACCGCCACCACCACCGCCCCCCGGTCCGCCGCGACCACGCCCACCGACCTGGCCGCACCGCGGCCCGACCTGGCGGCCATCCCGTTCACGCGGCTGCTCGGCGTCGAGGCGCGCAAGACCTTCGACACCCGCTCGGGGTTCTGGCTGCTCGCCGGCATCGGCATCGCGGCCACCCTGGCCACCGCCGCGGTGATCGTCTTCGCCCCCGACTCGGCCCAGGTCTACGGCAGCTTCGCCCAGGCCGTCGGGTTCCCGATGGCGCTGCTGCTGCCCGTCGTGGCCGTGCTCGCGGTCACCAGCGAGTGGTCCCAGCGCAGCGGCCTGACGACCTTCACCCTCGTGCCCCGCCGCGGGCGCGTGCTGCTGGCCAAGGGCGTGGTCGCCGTGGCCGTCGGCGTGGTCTCGATGCTGCTCGCGATGGGCATCGGCGCGCTGGGCAACCTGCTCGGAGCTGCGATCAACGGCGTCGACCCGGTGTGGGACTCCTCGGTGCAGCAGCTCGCGATGATCGTGCTGGCCAACGTGCTCGGCCTGCTGGTCGGGTTCACGCTCGGGGTGCTGTTGCGCAGCTCGCCGGCGGCCATCACGGCGTACGTCGTCTACTGGTTCCTGCTGCCGACGATGTTCGGCCTGCTCGCGGCCTACCAGTCGTGGTTCGCCGACGTGCAGGGCTGGATCGACTTCCAGTACTCCTCGACGCTGCTCTACGAGGGCGACCTGAGCGCCACGGAGTGGGCCCACCTCGGCGTCTCCGGCCTGCTCTGGCTGGTCCTCCCCCTCGCCGTCGGGGTGCTGCTCGTGCGGCGGTCGGAGGTGAAGTAGGGCGGGGCGCTGCGGCTGCGGATTCACAGGGTCCCCTGTGAAACCGCTGCTCCCCGGGCAGAACTTCGCCCGGGGAGCAGCAGCTCCCTCCGGGGAGTCGGCGCTCAGTCGGGCCGGTGGCCCCGCGCCGACCGGGCGGTGAGCAGCCCGCCGAGCGCCCCGCCCGCGTGGGCCTGCCAGGAGATCCCGGCGTCGGTCGGCAGCACGCCCCACAGCAGCCCGCCGTAGAACAGGAACAGCACCACCCCGGTCGCCACCTGGCCGGGGCTGCGGGAGTAGAAGCCGCGGACCATCAGGTAGGTCAGCCACCCGAACACGACGCCGCTGGCGCCCAGGGTGAGCGAGCCGGGCGGGGAGAACAGCCACACCGCGGCGCCGGAGACCAGGACGACGACCAGGCTGGTGCGCAGCCAGCGGCCCCAGCCGTCCATCAGCACGATCACCCCGAGCACGAAGAACGGCACCGTGTTGGAGACCAGGTGGGCGTAGCCGCCGTGCAGCCAGGGCGCGTAGAACACGTTGTCGAGGCTGTCGAGCTGCCGCGGCTCGATGCCGTAGGGGTCCAGCGCGTTGCCGGTCGCCTGGTCGACCCCCTCGAGCACCCACAGCACCACCACCAGCACGCCCATCGCCACGGCGGCGGGCAGCAGGCCCATCCGTCGGCTCCGGGCGGGGGCGTCCAGCTGGCTCATGGGGCCAGTGTCGCCGGTCGCTCAAGCGGCGTACGGCGGCTGCAGGTTACCCGGACGTCCGGGGAATCTGGTGCCTGGCAGGCGTCGCGATGCCCGCCAGGGTGAGGAGAAGCCTGCCGAGCACGTACGCCGCGACGCGGTCACTGCGCCGGAGACACAGACGCTCCGCCGGGGTCGCAACCCCGGCGGAGCGTCTGCTTCCCCGGCGAACCTGGGGATCCGTCGACGAGCGACGGGTCGATCAGCGGCGTACGGCGGCCGCAGGTTCCCCGGACGTCCGGGGAATCTGGTGCCTGGCAGGCGTCGCGATGCCCGCCAAGGTGAGGAGAAGCCTGCCGAGCACGTACGCCGCGACGCGGGCACTGCGCCGGAGACACAGACGCTCCGCCGGGGTCGCAACCCCGGCGGAGCGCCGGTCTCCCAGGCGAACCTGGGATCCGTCGTCGAGCGACGGGTCGATCAGCGGGCGGAGGTGCCCTCGACGTAGTCGGAGTCGTGGCTCTTGACCCAGGCCATCAGCTTGCGCAGCTCGCGGCCGGTGGTCTCGATCGGGTGCGACTCACCCTTCTTGCGGAACTCGGTGAACTCCGGGCTGCCGTTGTCCTGGTCGGTGATGAACCGCTCGGCGAACTTCCCGTTCTTGATGTCCTCGAGCACCTCGACCATGTTGGCCTTGACGTCGGGGGTGATGACGCGGGGGCCGGAGACGTAGTCGCCGAACTCGGCGGTGTCGGAGACCGACCAGCGCTGCTTGGCGATGCCGCCCTCGTACATCAGGTCGACGATGAGCTTGAGCTCGTGCAGGCACTCGAAGTAGGCGACCTCGGGCTGGTAGCCGGCCTCGGTCAGCACCTCGAAGCCGTACTGCACCAGCTGCGACGCGCCGCCGCAGAGCACGGCCTGCTCGCCGAACAGGTCGGTCTCGGTCTCCTCGGTGAAGGTGGTCTTGATGCCGCCGGCGCGCAGGCCGCCGATGCCCTTGGCGTAGGACAGCGCGAGGTCCCAGGCCGTGCCGGAGGCGTCGGCCTCGACGGCGACGAGGACGGGTACGCCGCGCCCGTCGACGTACTCGCGGCGCACCAGGTGACCGGGGCCCTTCGGGGCGACCATGAACACGTCCACGCCCTCGGGCGGGGTGATGTAGCCGAAGCGGATGTTGAAGCCGTGGCCGAAGACCAGGGTGTCGCCGGGGGCGAGCTGCGGCTCGATCTCCTCGGCGTACAGCTTCCGCTGGTGCTGGTCGGGCGCGAGGATCACGACGACGTCGGCCTCCTCGGCCGCCTCGGCGGGGGTCACGACGCGCAGGCCCTCGGCCTCGGCCTTGGCGCGGGACTTCGAGCCGGGCTGCAGGCCGACGCGGACGTCGACGCCGGAGTCGCGCAGCGACAGCGCGTGGGCGTGGCCCTGCGAGCCGTAGCCGATCACGGCCACGTTCTTGCCCTGGATCAGGGACAGGTCGGCGTCGTCGTCGTAGAACATCTCAGCCACGGGGGGCTTCTCCTTCGGTAGGGGTGGATCTGTACAGGTGGGGGCGGCTCAGCCGGGGACGGCGGTGGCCACGGGGACCGGCACCGGGACGGGGCGGACGGTGCGCTCGGAGATCGAGCGGCTGCCGCGGCCGATGGCGACCATGCCCGACTGGACGAGCTCGCGGATGCCGAAGGGCTCGAGCACCGCGAGGAAGTCCTTGAGCTTGTCGGAGTTGCCGGTCACCTCGATGGTCACCGCGTCGGGGGCGACGTCGACGACCTTGGCGCGGAACAGCTGCACCGCGTCGACGACCTGGCCGCGGGTCTCGGCGTCGGCGCGGACCTTGACCAGGAGCAGCTCGCGGGTGACGGCCTCGCGGTAGTCGAGCTCGACGATCTTGAGCACCTCGACCAGCTTGTTGAGCTGCTTGGTGACCTGCTCGAGCGGGAGGCCCTCGACGCTGACCACGATGGTCATCCGGGAGATCTCGGGGTGCTCGGTCGGGCCCACGGCCAGCGAGTCGATGTTGAAGCCGCGGCGGCTGAACAGCGCGGCGACGCGGGTCAGCACGCCGGGCTTGTTCTCGACCAGCACGGAGAGGGTGTGCGTCGTCATCAGAGGTCGTCCTCCTCGAAGTCGGGGGCCAGGTCGCGGGCGTACTTGATCTCGTCGTTGGACGTGCCCGCGGCCACCATCGGCCAGACCATGGCGTCGCGCTCGACCCGGAAGTCGATCACGACCGGCACGTCGTTGATCTCCATCGCCTTGCGGATCGTCGCGTCCACGTCGGCCGGGTCGTCGCAGGTCAGGCCCACGGCACCATAGGCCTCGGCGAGCTTGACGAAGTCGGGCACCCGCTTGGAGTGCAGGTCGGTGTTGGAGTAGCGACCCTCGTAGAACAGGGTCTGCCACTGCCGCACCATGCCGAGCGACTCGTTGTTGATCAGGGCGACCTTGATCGGGATGCCCTCGATCGTGCAGGTGGCCAGCTCCTGGTTGGTCATCTGGAAGCAGCCGTCGCCGTCGATGGCCCAGACGACCGCCTCGGGCCGGGCGACCTTGGCGCCCATGGCGGCGGGGACGGCGTACCCCATGGTGCCGAGGCCGCCGGAGTTGAGCCAGGTGCGGGGGTGCTCGTACTGCACGAAGTGGGTCGCCCACATCTGGTGCTGCCCGACGCCGGAGACGTAGACCGCTTCGGGGCCGGCGATGGCGGACAGACGCTCGATGACGTACTGCGGGGCCAGCCCCTCCTCGGGGGTGTCGTAGCCGAGCGGGTAGCGCTCCTTGACCCCGGCCAGGTAGTCGACCCACGTGGAGTAGTCCCCGGCGCGGCCTTGCTCCTTCTCGGCCCGCAGCGCGGTGACGAGCTCGGTGATCGTCTCGCGCGCGTCGCCCACGATCGGGACGTCGGCGACACGGTTCTTGCCGATCTCGGCGGGATCGATGTCGGCGTGGATCACCTTGGCGTGCGGGGCGAACGAGTCGAGGTTGCCGGTGACGCGGTCGTCGAAGCGGGCGCCGAGGCTGATCAGCAGGTCGCTCTTCTGCAGCGCCGCGACGGCGGCGACGGTGCCGTGCATGCCGGGCATGCCGAGGTTCTGCACGTGGCTGTCGGGGAAGGCGCCGCGGGCCATCAGCGTGGTCACGACCGGCATCCCGGTCAGCTCGGCGAGCTCGAGCAGCTCGGCCGAGGCGTCGGCGCGGATCACGCCGCCGCCGACGTAGAGGACCGGCTTGTGCGCGGCGAGGACGTGGCGGGTGGCCTCGCGGATCTGCTTGGCGTGGGGCTTGGTGACGGGGCGGTAGCCCGGCAGGCTCAGCTCGGTCGGCCACACGAACGTGGTCTGCGCCTGCAGCGCCGACTTCGCGACGTCGACGAGCACCGGGCCGGGGCGGCCGGTCGAGGCGATGTGGAACGCCTCGGCGACGACGCGCGGGATGTCGGCGGGGTCGGTGACCAGGAAGTTGTGCTTGGTGATGGGCATCGTGATGCCCCGGATGTCGGCCTCCTGGAAGGCGTCGGTGCCGATCATGCTGGCGCCGACCTGACCGGTGATCGCCACGATGGGGACCGAGTCCATGTGCGCGTCGGCGAGCGCGGTCACCAGGTTGGTGGCGCCGGGGCCGGAGGTGGCCATGCAGACGCCGACCTTGCCGGTCGCCGAGGCGTACCCCTGGGCGGCGTGGCCGGCGCCCTGCTCGTGGCGCACCAGGATGTGGCGGATGGAGGAGTCGAAGAGCGGGTCGTACGCCGGGAGGATGGCGCCGCCGGGGATGCCGAAGATCTCGGTCACGCCGGCGTGCTCGAGGGACTTGATCAGGCTCTGGGCCCCGGACACGGTGGGCGCCTCGGGGACCGCCGGTCCCTGCGCGAGGCCCTGGGCCACCCGCTGGCCGGGGTTGGGCCGCGTGGTCTGACCCGCGTGCTGCTCGCTCATCTGCTCATCTCTTCGTCGGTCGTTCGGGGTGGATCGGTGGCAACAAAAAACCCCTCGAGCCGGTCGGCTGACGAGGGGTCGACGCGTGGCGCGAGTCCGGCTGGGGACTCAGCTCACGCGTCGCGTGCGTACGAGGAGGTCGGAACGCATGGGCCAAGCATGCCCCCACCCCCGCCAGGGCTCAACCCAGTGTGACGCGCGTCCCAAGGCGTGGGACGCACGTCCCGGATGTCGGACACCGCTTGATGGGCCCACCGCTCACTCGCGGCCCTGCCAGGTGGTCAGGCACGACCGGTTGCCGTCGGCGTCCTCGACCACCCAGAACGCGGGTGCGTGGGACTCGTCGACGAGCCGTCCGCCGGCCGCGACCACGGCGTCCAGCCGGGACTGCGCCCGGTCGTGGGGCACCCGGACGTCGAGGTGCCAGCGCTGCCGGTCGGCGCCGGGGTCGTCGCTGCCCTGGAACCACACCGAGGGCCCGCGGGACCCCGGGTCGACCAGGTCGTCGGGCGCGGAGCGGTCGTAGCCGAGCAGCGCGGCGTAGAACGGCGCCACCCGGTCGTGGTCGGGGGTGTCGAGCGCCAGCTCGAGGGTGTCGGGGACCTCGCCGGGCTGCACGCCCAGCTCGGCCGCCGTCTCGGCGATCGCTGCCGCCAGCCGCAGGTCGCGGCGCGTCACCGCGCCGACGTCGTGGCTGCTGAGCCCGACGGTCACGTGGGGGTAGCGCAGGTCGACGTCGGGGTGGTGGTCGGCCTCGTCGGCCAGCTCGGCGACGCGCTGCACGAGTCGGGCACCGGTCGTGAAGTCGCCGGTGGCGTAGCGCGCCACCACCTGGCCGAGCAGCAGCCGCCACCCGTCGGGCAGACCGTCGCTGACCTCCTGGGAGCGCAACGGCTCCCGGTCCTGCTCGCTGATCGCCATGCGCCGACCCTAGACCCGGCTGCGGACAGCCGGCGTCCTAGAGCTCCAGCTCGTCGGCCAGCGCGCGCAGCAGCTTGGCCGTCGGCTTGGCGGTGCGGGCCTCGGGGTGGCGACCGTGGCGGTAGCCCTGCTCCACGCCCTCGAGCAGCCCGATGAGGTCCTCGACGATGGTGACCATCTCGTCGGGCTTGCGGCGCTGGGCGGCGCGGCGGTTCTGGCTCACCGACGCCGGCGCCTCGAGGACGCGCACCTGGTGGGCCTGGTCGCCCTTGCGGCCCGACAGCACGCCGAACTCGACGCGGGTGCCGGCCTTGAGGGTCTCGACCCCCGCGGGCAGGTTGGACGAGCGGACGTAGACGTCCTCGCCGTCCTCGCGCGAGAGGAAGCCGAAGCCCTTCTCGGCGTCGTACCACTTGACCTTTCCGGTGGGCACCGCAGCGGCCTCTCTGTTGCGTCGGGGGTGGGTCGCGGACCTGGAGGCCGCGACGGCCCAGCGTAGTGGGTGGCCGGCGACCCCGGCCACGCAGTTCAGCGCCAGCGCTCGGGGTCCGGCAGCAGCGCGTTCATCGAGCCGGACCGGAAGCCCAGCGGGTCGACCTCGGCCGCCTCGAAGCCCGCGGCGCGGACCACGTCGAGGTGGTGGGCGACCGCGTCGACCAGGTCGCGGTCGACCTCGACCCGGGCGGTCTCCCCCAGGTCGCGCACGCGCACGTCGCGCACCGCGTGCCCGGCCGCCTCGAGCGCCGCCCGCAGGTCGGCCTCGGCGCGCTCGACCCGGGCCAGCCGCGACGGGGTGATCTCGATGCCGTAGGCCACCCGCGAGGACAGGCAGGCGGCAGCCGGCTTGTCCCACGTCGGCAGGCCCCACGACCGCGAGGCGGCGCGCACCTGCTCCTTGGTGATGCCGGCGTCCAGCAGCGGCGTCACCGCGCCGCGGTCGGCCGCGGCCGCGATGCCGGGGCGGAACCCGGCGCGGGCGTCGTCGGCGTTGGTGCCGGTGGCCACCACGGCGTACCCCTCGGCGGCGGCGAGCGGGCCGAGCACCTCGAGCAGCTCGGACTTGCAGAAGGCGCAGCGGTCGCCGGCGTTGGCGCGGTAGCCCTCGCGATCCATCTCGTGGGTCTGCGGCGTCAGCACCCGCACCCCCAGCGACTCCGCGAAGGCGCGGGCAGGGTCGCGCTCGGAGAGCGGCAGCGAGCTGCTGTACGCCGTCGCGGCGCCGACGCGGTCGGGCCCCAGCGCGCGCACGGCGGCCGCCAGCAGGAACGCGCTGTCGGCTCCCCCGCTGAAGGCCACGAGCACCCGGTCGTGGGCGCGCAGCGAGGCCTCGAGGCGCTCCAGCCGCGCCTGCAGCACGAAGTCGTCGAGCCAGGCCGGGAACCCCGAGAGGTCGTCGAGCACCACGTCGGTGCCGGCGGCACGCAGCTGCCCGGTCGTGCAGCCACCGGTGAGGACCGAGACGCTCGGCACGCCCGCCGCCTGCGCGCCCTCGACGTCGTGGACGTGGTCGCCGACGTAGAGGTGGGCGCCGTGGCGGCGCAGCACCTCGCCCTTCGCGCCGCCCCACACCTCGCCCTCGACCACGTCGACGTCGAGGCCGAGGTGCTCGACGTGCAGCCGGGCGTTGGGGGTGAACTTGCCGGTGACCAGCAGGGTGCGGCCGCCGTGGCGGCGTACGGCGGCCAGGGCCTCGGCCGCGCCGGCGGTCGCCGGGGTCGGCGCGACCGCGGTGCCGGGGTAGATCTCGCGGAACCGCGCGATGGCGGCCGGGACCTGCGCGGCCGGCAGGTGCGGCTCGAGGAGCAGGTCGAGCGGCGGGCCGAGGTTGCCGGTCAGCTCGGTGATCGGGAGCTCGACGCCGAGCTCGGAGCCGAGCACCTCCAGGGTGGCGGCGAAGCCCGGGACGGTGTCGATGAGCGTCATGTCGAGGTCGAACCCGACCACCAGCTGCTCGTCCACGACGCCAGGCTACGTCCGGGTCCCGGGTGCGCGGCGGACCAGGGTCGGCCCCCTACATTCGCAGTGTGCTGATCACCAACCACGTCCTGTCCGGCGCGCTGGTCGGCCGCGCGGCCCCCGGCCCGGCCTCGGCCTTCGCCCTGGGCGTGGCCTCGCACTTCGCGCTCGACACGGTCCCCCACTGGGGCGACGACCGGATCTTCCTCCAGGTCGCCGTGCCCGACGGCCTGGTGGGCCTGGGCGCGATGGCGTGGGTGTGGCGCACCACCGAGCCCGCCGCCCGGGTGCGGGTCCTGGCGGGCATGGCGGGCGCGTGCCTGCCCGACGCCGACAAGCCCAGCACGCTGTTCTTCGGCCGCTCGCCGTTCCCGGCGGTCGTCGACGCGTGGCACCGCGACATCCAGCGCGAGTCGGTGCGTCGGCTGCCCCAGGAGTTCGCGGTCGCCGCCCTCGGGGCGCTGGTGGTGCGGCGGCTCAGCCGCGCAGCAGGCCCTCGCGCAGCGCGACCGACGTCGTCGGGCTGAGCGGCAGCCGGGGCACCAGGGTGGCCCCGACGGCGTGGTAGACGTCGGGCTTCCCGGCCCAGGTCGTGGCGGCGGGCAGGTTGTCGGGGCCCAGCTCGTGGTGCCAGGAGCCGCGCTCGGTGTCGAGGAGGTGGGCCGCGGCGTACTCCCACCAGGCGGTCGCCAGGTCGGCGTACGACGCGTCGCCGGTCGCCTGGTGCAGCGCCGCCGCGGCCGCGACGCCCTCGGCGACCACCCAGTGCATCCGCTGGCGCACGACCGGCCGGCCGTCCCAGTCCACGGTGTAGACGAACCCGTCGGCGCCGTCGGCGTGCCAGCCCTCGCGGACCGCGGCGTCGAGGAGCGCGACGGCGTGGTCGAGCATCCAGGCCGGCGCGTCGCTGCCCAGCGCGGCGCGCAGGTGCAGCGTCAGGCGGGACCACTCCAGCCAGTGGCCGATGGTGGCGCCGTACGGCCGGAAGGGGTGGGCGGGCTGGTCGTGGTGGTAGTCGGGCAGCGGCGTCCAGGCGGCGTCGAAGTGCTCGGGGATGCGCCAGTCGTGGGCGGGCGCGAGGTCGTGCACGACGCGGGTGAGGATGCGCTCCGCCCGCTCGCGCAGGGTCGGGTCGTCGAGCACGTCGGCGGCCGCGAGCAGCGCCTCGACGCCGTGCATGTTGGCGTTGACGCCGCGGTAGCCGTCGAGCGCGGTCCAGGCCGCGTCCCACTCCTCCACCAGCATCCCGGCCTCGTCGTCCCAGAAGTGGTCGAGCAGCACCGCGACGGCGTCGGCCAGCAGCTCGCCCGCGCCGGGGAGCCCGGCGGCGGTGGCGCTGGAGGCGGCCAGCACCACGAACCCGTGCTCGTACGCCGTCTTGGCGGTCGTCACCGGTCCGTCGGCGTCCACCTGGGCCCACCAGCCGCCGTGCGTGTCGTCGTGGAACCGGCCGCGCAGCCCGGCCAGCCCGACCTCCGCCAGCGCCGCCGCGCCCGGCCGACCCAGCAGGTGGCCGAGGGCGAACACGTGGGTCATCCGGCAGGTGATCCACAGCTCGAGCGGCCGACCGGGCACCGGGCGACCGTCGTCGTCGAGGTAGCCGAACCCGCCGTCGGGGTCGGCCGCCGCCTCGGCGAACCGCAGCAGCCGGTCGAGCTCCGCGGCCAGCCAGGCGTCGCTGCCGACCGGGCCCGGGACGTCGGCCCCGGCGCTCACGGCAGCCGCGCCCGCACCACGTCGTCGAGCACCCCGAGCGGCAGCGAGCCCGAGTCGAGGACGGCGGAGTGGAAGGCCTTGACCGAGAACCCCTCCCCCTGGCGCGCCTGCGCCTCGGCGCGCATCCGCTGGATCTCGACGCGGCCCACCATGTAGGAGCAGGCCTGACCGGGCGTGACGGCGTAGCGGTCGATCTCGGGGCGCACCATGGCCTCGCGCAGCGGGGAGTTGGCGACCATGTAGTCGATCGCCTCGCGACGGCTCCACCCGAGCGCGTGCATGCCGGTGTCGACGACGAGGCGGCAGGCGCGCATCGAGTCGGCGGCGAGCATGCCGATCCGGTCGACGGGCCCGGAGTAGAGCCCCATCTCGTCGGCCAGCCGCTCGGTGTAGAGGCCCCAGCCCTCGGCGTACGCCGCGTTGTGGAGGTGCTTGCGGAACTCCGGCACGCCCGTCAGCTCGCCCGCGATGGTCAGCTGGAGGTGGTGGCCGGGGATGCCCTCGTGGAAGGCCATCGACTCCAGCTCGAAGGTGCCCCACGACGCGGGGTCCTTGACGTTGACGAAGAACGTGCCGCCGCGGCTGCCGTCGGAGGCCGGCGGGAAGTAGAACGCCTTGGCCCCGGTGGTGGTGCCCTGGACGCCGCAGGGCGCCTGCGGCAGCACCTCGAACCAGTCGGGCATCGCCTCCCAGGCGCGCGCCATCGCGACCTCGGAGGCCTCCACCAGCTGCTCGCCGCGCTCGAAGTGCAGCGCGGGGTCGGTGCGCAGCGCGTCGAAGACGCCCTGGAGGTCGTCGGTGCCGACCACCTCCGGGCCGAGCGCGCGGTACTCCTCGGCGAGCGCGGCCACGGTCTCCAGGCCGAGGTCGTGGATCTCCTGGGCGCTCTTGTCGGTGGTCGTGAAGTAGCGCAGGGCCGCGGCGTACGACGCGTCGCCGCCGGGCAGGTGGGTCAGCCCGACCCGGTCGTCGGAGCGGGCCTGCTCCAGCAGCTCGTCGCGCAGCACGTCGCGGTAGGCCTCCATCCCGGGCCGCACCTCGTGTTCGACCACCATGCGCAGCCGCGCCTTCCAGCCGTCGACGTCGAGGCCGTCCGGCGGCCGCGTCGTCAGCAGCAGGCCGTCGTCGGCCACCGGGGTGCCCAGGATCCGCTCGAGCTGCACCAGCGTGTCCTCGACCGCGAACGCGGCCGGGAGCCGACCCGCCGCGGCGCCCTCGCGCAGCCGCTCGGCGGCCTCGCGGTAGGAGCGGCCGACGCCGGCGTACTTGTCCACCAGCGCCTCGGCGACGTCCGGGGTCGGCAGTGCGAGCATCCCGGCGAGCAGCGGCATCGTGACCTGCGGCCCGAAGATCGGGTCGACCGCGATCTCGGCCAGCCGCTCGTCGAGCAGCGCCGAGCGGGATCGGGCGTCGTCGAGGAGCACCGCCCGGGTGATCCGGTCCTGCTCGTCGAGCCCGTCCTCGGGCACCTCCTCGGCCCGCCGGGCGAGGTCGCGCAGCGCCGCGACGTCGGCGTCCTCCGAGGCCCGGTCGCCGCGCTCGAACTCCCCCGGCGCGCGGTAGTCGCCGAGCAGGTGGGCGCTGGTCGGGTTGGTCCGGAGGTGGTGCTGCCAGTACTCCTCGGCCAGGCGGGCGACGGACTCGTGGGGGGTGGTCTCGGTGCTCACCGGTCCAACCTACGAGGTCAGGCGTGCCCGGTGCCGAGGCCCAGCTGGCGGGTGGTCTCCTCGCGCATCTGCACCTTGCGGATCTTGCCGGTGACGGTCATCGGGAACTCCTCGACCAGCAGCACGTAGCGCGGGATCTTGTAGTGCGACAGCTTCCCCGTGGCGAACTCGCGGACGCCGGCCGCGTCGAGCGGGGCGGCGCCGGCGCGCAGCTTGACCCAGGCGCACAGCTCCTCGCCGTACCTCTCGTCGGGCACGCCGATGACCTGGACGTCCTCGACGTCGGGGTGGGTGTAGAGGAACTCCTCGATCTCGCGGGGGTAGATGTTCTCCCCGCCGCGGATCACCATGTCCTTGATGCGGCCGACGATGTTGCAGTAGCCGTCCTCGCGCATCTCGGCGAGGTCGCCGGTGTGCATCCAGCCGTCCGCGTCGATGGCCTCGTCGGTCTTCTCCTCGTCCTGCCAGTAGCCGAGCATCACCGAGTAGCCGCGGGTGCACAGCTCGCCCGGGGTGCCGCGCTCGACGGTCTCGCCCGTGGCCGGGTCGACGACCTTGACCTCGACGTGCGGGTGGACCCGCCCGATCGTGGCCGTACGCCGCTCCAGGTCGTCGTCGGCGCGGGTCTGGCACGACACCGGCGAGGTCTCGGTCATGCCGTAGGCGATCGACACCTCGGCCATGTGCATGTCGTCGATGCAGTGCTTCATCACCTCGACCGGGCAGATCGACCCGGCCATCACGCCGGTGCGCAGGGTCGAGAGGTCGTGCTCGGCGAACGTCGGGTGGTTCTGCATCGCGATGAACATCGTCGGCACGCCGTACAGCGCCGTGCACCTCTCCTCGACCACGCACCGCAGCGTCGTCTCGGGGTCGAAGCCGGGCGCCGGGATCACCATCGTCGCGCCGTGGGTGGTGCAGCCGAGGTTGCCCATCACCATGCCGAAGCAGTGGTAGAAGGGCACCGGGATGCAGAGCCGGTCGGCGTCGGTGAAGTTGACGAGCTCGGTGGTGAAGAAGCCGTTGTTGAGGATGTTGGTGTGGCTCAGCGTGGCTCCCTTGGGGTAGCCCGTGGTGCCGCTCGTGTACTGGATGTTGATGGGGTCAGCGGGCGAGAGCGTGGCCATCCGCTCCGCCACGGCGTCCTCAGGCAGGCCCTCGCCCTCGGCCAGCAGGGCGTCCCACTCGTCGGTGCCGATGTGCACGGTGCGCTCGAGCGAGCCGGCCTCGCCCGCCGCGACCACCTCCTCGGTCATGGCGCGGTAGTCGCTGCCCTTGAAGCTCTCCGCGCTCACCAGCAGCCGCAGCCCCGACTGCTGCAGCGCGTAGGACAGCTCGTGGGTGCGGTAGGCCGGGTTGACGTTGACGAGGATCGCGCCGGCCTTGGCCGAGCCGTACTGCGCGATGGTCCACTCCGCGCAGTTGGGCGCCCACACCCCGACCCGGTCGCCCTGGGCGATCCCAGCGCCGATCAGCCCACGCGCGAAGGCGTCGACGTCGCGGTCGAGCTCGGCGTAGGTCCAGCGCCTCCCGGTGGCGAACTCCACCAGCGCCTCGTGGTCGGGGTACGCCGCGACCGCGACCTCGAAGTCGGCCCCGATCGTGCGCTCGATCAGCGGCGGCGTGGTCTCTCCGGCGGCGTAGGACTCCATGACGCGCACCCTAGCCACGGCGTGTGACCCGGGTCACGGTGGCGGAGTGGTCACTCGGGCAGCGGACGGGCCGCGGTCTCGGGCATCCGGACGTAGACCACGAGCGAGACCAGGCACAGCGCCGCGACGTACCACCCGAACAGCCCCGGGTTCCCGAGCTTGGTGAACAGCGTCCCCACGTAGGGCGCGGTGCCGCCGAACAGCGCCACCGTCAGCGAGTAGGGGAAGCCGATGCCCGCGGCACGGACGTGGCCGGGGATCAGCTCGGCATTGACCGCCGCGCTGACCGAGGTCCAGAGCCCGACCACGACCATCCCGACCGCGCTGATCGCCAGCAGCCCCAGCACCGTGCTGTTGGCCCGCACCAGCGCGAGGGCCGGCACGATGCCGCCCCCGAAGAGCACGGCGAAGGCGATCATCACCGGTCGCCGCCCGACCCGGTCCGAGAGCGCCCCCAGCGCGGGCTGGGCCAGCCCGAAGAGCACCAGCGAGAGCGTGCTGACGAGCAGCGCCTGGTCGAGGCTGACGCCGCTGTTCTGCTCGGCGTACGTCGGGAGGTAGGTCGTCCACGTGTAGTAGGCGATCGTGCCGGCGACCGTGACGCCGCACAGCAGCAGCGTCTGGCGCGGGTAGAGCCGCACCGCGTCGAGCAGGCCGGGCCTCTCGTCGGCGGGCGGTGCCACGCGGGTCTCCTCGGCGCCGGACCGGATCCACAGCCCGACCAGCGACAGCAGCCCGCCGACGACGAACGCGATCCGCCAGCCCCAGCCCTCGAGCTGGGCGTCGGTCAGGGTGAGCGCGAGCAGCGTCGCGGTCAGCGAGGCGAGCAGCTGGCCGACGGTGGTGGTGACGTACTGGAAGGACGCGAACAGCCCCCGACGTCGCGGCGGCGCGGACTCGATCAGGAAGGTGGTGTTGGCGGCGAACTCGCCGCCGACCGAGAAGCCGGACAGGAGCCGACCCACGACCAGCACGACCGGGGCCCAGATGCCGGCGGCGGCGTGGGTCGGGGTGGCCGCGATGATGAGGCTGCCCAGACCCATCAGCAGGATGGTCAGGGTCAGCGTGTTCTTGCGGCCCCAGCGGTCGGCCAGCGAGCCGATCAGCAGCCCACCGATCGGGCGGAAGAAGAAGCCGACGGCGAAGATCGCAAACGTGTTCAGCACGTCGGACACCTGGTCGCCGGACGCGAAGACCTGCGTCGCGAACACCGGGGTGAGGAAGGTGTAGACGTACCAGTCGTACCACTCCACCGCGTTGCCGACCGAGGCCGCGGCGACCTGCCGGGTGCGCTGCCGCCGCGTCAGCGTCGGCGTGGAGTCCCGAGAAGTGGTGGTGTCCATCAACCGAATCTAGGACTCCCCGCGCCCGGTGGCCACGGCCGGCCCGGGTCCCTGAGATGGCTGCTCGGTTCACTGAGGAGGTCGCTCTGCGACCGTCCTGGAGGGCTGTCCCTCACTCCCGTCGGTGGAAGTCGATCTTGCCGTCGGGTCTGACGCGGTGGTGGTAGGCCGGGTCGTGGACCCGGCGGTGGTGGTGACCGCACAGCAGCCGACCGTTCTCCACGCTCGTCGCGCCG
>NZ_LMRF01000003.1:248220-248500 GCF_001424755.1 Marmoricola sp. Leaf446 | reverse complement strand
CCACACCCCACGTCGTGCGAGGGCTTCGTCCTCCTCGGCGACCGCGCGGTCGGGATCGGCGTGGAGCCGGGCCTCGTGGGCCAGCCGGCGGGCGTCGACCAGCCCGATCTTGTCGGGGACCGCGCAGATCAGCCGGTCGGCGTGCAGCGCGGCGTCCAACGACAGGTCGTGGGTCTCGCGGGAGATGAGCCGCGCCTGCCACACCCGCGGACCCACCGTCAGGGGTGCGTCGTCCAACAGGGTCCAGAGCCGCGGCAGCCGGAACGCCAGCTCCAACGCA
>NZ_LMRF01000003.1:168213-248114 GCF_001424755.1 Marmoricola sp. Leaf446 | reverse complement strand
GTCATGTGGAACGAGGGATCTCGCGGGTCTCGTGACGGGACTTCGTCCCTCCTCGACCACCCGACGCCGCGAGTCCCTCCTCGACCACCCGACGCCGCGAGTCCCTCCTCGACCAACCGACCACCCGGCCGACTACCCGGCCGACTAGCCGAGAGACGTTGCGGGGGTCTCGAGACGGGACTTCGTCCCTCCTCGACCAGCCGACCTCGTGAGGACCCTGACCAGCCGGGTCGAGCCACGCCGAGCCGACCAGCCGACCCGAGGGATGGACCTATCCGTCGGAAGGTGGGCGGCGGAGCCGTTCCTCGAGCAGGTCGGCCAGGGCGTCCTGCCCGGCCCGCAGCGGGTGCAGGGCGGCGGCGACGCGGCCGTCGCCGACCCGGCCCTGGACCCACGGGCTGCGGGAGCAGATGTCGTGGCCCTGCGAGGCGGTGTAGAAGTCGGCGTACTCCACCCCGACCTGCTCGGCCGCGGCCGCCATCTCCTCCACGAGCCGCTCGTTGACGTCGCGGAAGGTGGCGCGGTCCTGGGGTCGCATCCGGGGCAGCCGGCGGCAGTCGCCCTGCGCCGGGAGCAGCCGGGGGTAGCCCACCAGCACCACCCGGGCCCGCGGCGAGCGGCGCTGCACCTCGGTGAGGGTGGACACCAGCGCGGGCCGGAGCCGCTCGAGGATGCGGACGAAGAGCGCGCGCTGGTCGTCGAGCGGGCACACCGTCGTGAGCTTGCGGCACACCGTGGCCAGCCGGGCGTAGAGCCGGTAGTTGTTGGCCCCGATCCCGATCGTGACGAGGTCGGTCTCCGGGGTCAGCGCCTCCATCTGGGGCGGGACGCGCGAGCCGCGGGCGGTGCGCTGGCTGCCGACCAGGTCGAGGGTGCGGGCCCCGCTGCAGGACCGGTCGACGTGCTCGCGCACCCCGAGCGCGCGAGCCAGCTGGGAGGGGTAGTTGTTGCTCGACCGGTAGCAGCCGTAGGCGATGTCGTTGACCGGCACGAAGGGCGCGGCCGTGAAGGAGTCACCCATCGAGACGTAGCGGGTGTACGTCGGCTCCGGCTCGTCGGTCGACCCGAGGCTCCCCAGCCACAACAGCACCAGCACCGTCAGCACCGCGGCGACCAGCCGCCGTGCCGTCACCCGGCTGGTCAGGGCTTGCGACCCAGGTTGCGCGAGGAGGCCGAGGCGAACCGGCGGTCGGGGTTGGAGCCGATCGCGGACCGGTCGGGCGCGACCGCCTCGGTCCGCCTGGCCGCGGGGGTGCCGGACCCGGGCTCGGCGGCCGCCGCGGTGGCGACCCGCTTGCGCGGCTTGCGGGTCCCGCGGGTCCTGGACCGGGAGGCGCGGTCGTCGGGGGTGGAGTACTGCTCGAGCCACTCGTCGAGCACCACCCAGGTGGTGGTGCGGGCGGCGCGGCCGGTGAGCATGCCGAGGTGGCCCCCGGGCACGATCTCGAAGCGCACCTCGTGCGCCTTGGTCAGCAGCCCGACCAGCGCCCGCACGGCGTTGATCGGCGCGATGCCGTCGGTGTTGCCCGCGAAGACCAGCACGGGGGCGGTCACGTCGGCGACGTCGACGTCGCGGCCGGAGACCTCGACCTTGCCGGTGAGCAGCTGGTTGTCCTTGAGCATCCGGTGGTAGAGCTGCCCGAAGCTGCGGCCGGGGTAGGCGATCATGTTGCGGGTGAAGCGGTCGACCGCCTCGATCTGCGCCAGCCACTCCGTGTCGTCGAGGTGCTGCAGGGTGGCCAGCGGCTTGGTGATGATCTTGGTGCCCGAGGACAGCTGGAAGGCGCGCCGCACGAGCGGGCGGGGCGCGCCACCGAGCAGCCGGTAGAGCTGGGTCACGACGCCGCCGTCGGTGAGCCTGAGGATGGGCCGCAGCGGGGCGACCAGCGGCACCTTCTCGACGTCGAACGGTGAGCCGAGGACGGTCAGCGAGGCGATCGGCAGGTCGGGCCGGTCGGCGGCGACCAGGGTGGCGAAGATGCCGCCGAGGCTCCAGCCCACGAGGTGGACCGGGCGGCCGCCGGCGTGCTCGGAGACCGCCTTGACGGCCTCGGGGATGACCTCCTCGACCCAGTGCTCGATGCCCAGGCCGCGGTTCTTGAACGAGATCTGGCCGTACTCCACCAGGTAGGTCGGCCGGCCCTGCTGCACGAGGTGCTCGACGAGGGAGCAGCCGCGACGCAGGTCGAAGCAGATTGCCGGCGCGGCCAGGGGGGTCACGAGCAGCACCGGGTCGCCGGTCTCGCGCGTCGTCTTGTGGGGGCGGTAGTGGTAGACCTCGCGCAGCGGGCCGTCGTCGATGAGCGTGCGCGGCATCGGCCGGAGGTCGGCGAGGCCGCCGTAGAGGAGCTTGTGCGCGACGTTGCTGGCCGCGGACGCGACCTGGTCCGGCTTGGGGATCAGATCCATCCTCGGAGCGTACCGAGCGGGACGGCGACGCGGGCCGACTCGTCGTACGCCCGAGACGCATCGGGTGTAGGGATGGTCCATGAAGCTCTCGCACCTGCTCGGGGGAGCCGGGGTCGCCCTGGGGGCGGTCGCCGTCCGCGACCTGACGCAGACCCGGCACGCCCTGCTCCGCAACTTCCCCGTCGTGGCCCACGCCCGCTACCTGCTCGAGCGGGTCGGCCCCGAGCTGCGGCAGTACATCGTGACCAGCAACGACGAGGAGCGGCCGTTCAGCCGGGACCAGCGGGCGTGGGTCTACGCCTCGGCCAAGCAGGAGAACAACTACTCCGGCTTCGGCACCGACAACGACGTCGAGCACCTGTCCGGGTACGCCGTGCTCAAGCACCGCACCTTCCCGGCCTCGCTGCCGCGCGACCACGCCTCGGCCGGGCTGCCCTCGGCCAAGGTGATGGGCGGGCCGCGCGGGCGCCGGCACGCCTTCCGGCCGGCCTCGGTCGTCAACATCTCGGGCATGTCCTACGGCTCGCTCTCGGGGCCGGCCATCACCGCGCTCAACCGGGGCGCGAAGGAGGCCGGGTGCCTGCACAACACCGGCGAGGGCGGGCTCTCGCCCTACCACCAGCAGGGCGGCGACCTGGTGCTGCAGATCGGCACGTCCTACTTCGGCTGCCGCACCCCCGAGGGCGCGTTCTCGCTCGAGCGGCTCCTCGAGGTGGTCTCCGCCAACCCCGTGAAGGCGCTGGAGATCAAGCTGTCGCAGGGCGCCAAGCCCGGGCTCGGCGGCCTGCTTCCGGCCGGCAAGGTCAGCAGGGAGATCTCGGAGATCCGCGGCATCCCGATGGGTCGCGACTGCGCCAGCCCCGCGCGCCACACCGCGTTCACCGACCCCGACAGCCTGCTGGACTTCGTGGAGCTGCTGGGCACCGAGACCGGGCTTCCGGTGGGGGTGAAGTCGGCGGTCGGCGAGCTCGGCTTCTGGCACGAGCTGGTGCGGCTGATGGGCCCCGGCACGCGCGGCGTCGACTTCGTGACCGTCGACGGCGGCGAGGGCGGCACCGGCGCCTCCCCGCGCGTCTTCGCCGACTCGGTCGCGCTGCCCTTCCGGCTGGGCTTCTCGCGCGTCTACGGCGCCTTCGCCGAGGCCGGCCTGACCGACCGCGTCACCTTCGTCGGCTCGGGCAAGCTCGGCCTGACCGACAACGCCACCGTCGCCTTCGCCCTGGGCGCCGACATGGTCAACGCCGGTCGTGAGGCGATGCTCTCCATCGGGTGCATCCAGGCGCAGAAGTGCCACACCGACCACTGCCCGACCGGCGTCGCCACCCAGAACGCCTGGCTCACCCGCGGGCTGGAGCCGGTCAGCAAGGGCGAGCGGTGCGCGCAGTACCTCCGCACGCTGCGCTCGGAGCTGGTCAAGGTCACCGAGTCCATCGGCGTGGCCCACCCCGGGCTGATCACCCCCGACGACGTCGAGGTGCTGTGCGGCGACTACGAGGCCCGCTCGCTGCGCGAGGTCTACGGGTACGCCGCCGGCTGGGGCGAGCTCGGTCCGTCGATGCAGGCCGAGCTGCTGGACCTCGTGGCCGCGGCCCCCGGCACCGCCGAGCCCCGGTCCGCCGAGGCGGGCGCGGGCGAGCGCGACCTCGGGGGCCAGGCCTCCCTCACGACCAGCACGGGCTAGGTCGCCCCGGCGGCGGACCTAGGAGCCGTGGGGCGGGCGGGTCTGCTTGTCGTGGGCGTCGCGGTCGACGGCGAGGGAGTCCAGGAACGTCGAGGCCCAGCGGGCCACGTCGTGCTCGGTCACGGTCTTGCGCATGGCGCGCATCCGCTTGGCGCGCTCCCTGGGCTCGGCGCGGTGCGCCTGCATCATCGTGGCCTTCATGCCGTTGATGTCGTAGGGGTTGACCAGGTAGGCCTGGCGCAGCTCGTCGGCGGCCCCGGCGAACTCCGAGAGCACCAACGCCCCGTCGTCCTCGTAGCGGCAGGCGACGTACTCCTTGGCGACGAGGTTCATGCCGTCGCGGAACGGCGTCACGACCATGACGTCGGCGGCGCGGTAGAGGGCGGCCATCTCCTCGCGCGGGAAGGAGGAGTGGTGGTAGGAGATCGCGGGCTTGCCGATCCGGCCGAGGTCGCCGTTGATGCGGCCGACCAGGCGGTCGATGTCGTCGCGGAGCTTGCGGTACTGGTCGACCCGCTCGCGCGAGGGGGTGGCGACCTGCACGAACACGGCGTCCTCGACGTCGAGCTCGCCGTCGGCGATCAGCTCGCTGAAGGCGCGCAGCCGGGCGTAGATGCCCTTGGTGTAGTCGAGCCGGTCGATGCCGAGGAACACCGTCGACGGGTCGCCCAGCTCGCTGCGGATCTCCGCGGCCCGGGTCTCGACCGGCTCGGAGCGGGCGAGCTCCTCGAAGCCCTCGGTGTCGATCGAGATCGGGAAGGCGCGCGCCCGGACCACCCGGCCGTCGGGCAGGTAGACGGTGTCGCGGTGGGTCTTGTGGCCGACCCGCTGACGCACGAGGCGCACGAAGTTCTGGGCGGCACCGGCCAGCTGGAAGCCGACCAGGTCGGCGCCGAGCAGGCCCTCGAGCACCTGGCGCCGCCACGGCAGCTGGGAGAAGAGCTCCGCCGGGGGGAAGGGGATGTGGAGGTAGAAGCCGATGCGCAGGTCGGGTCGCAGCTCGCGGAGCATCTGCGGCACCAGCTGGAGCTGGTAGTCCTGCACCCACACGGTCGCGCCCTCCGCGGCGTTGGCCGCCGCGGCGTCGGCGAAGCGCTGGTTGACCGTGACGTAGGAGTCCCACCACTCACGTCGGAAGGACGGCTTGGCCACGAGGTCGTGGTAGAGCGGCCAGAGGGTGTCGTTGGAGAAGCCCTCGTAGAACTCGGCGTACTCGGCGTCCGACAGCGCGACCGGGACCAGGGCGATGCCGTCGTTCTCGAAGGGCTCGACCTCGGTGCCCGTGTCGCCGGGCCAGCCGATCCAGGCGCCCTCGTTCTTGCGCATCACCGGGGCCAGTGCCGAGACCAGCCCGCCCGGCGAGGCGCGCCACTCGGTGCTGCCGTCGTCGTGGACGACGCGGTCCACGGGGAGCCGGTTGGCCACCACGAGCAGGTCGGCGGCCACGGTCGTCGAGGTGTCGCTGGGGTCGCTCACGCCGGTGACAGTACCCGCGGGGAGCGGGCCCGGTCAGGCCTCGTCAGCCGCCGTAGGAGACCCCGACCTGGGCCAGCAGGTCGTCCATCTGGCGCGCGAGCGAGACCGTCCGCTCGGGCGGGGCGAGCTCGCTGGTCAGCGCCCCGGCCCGCAGGCAGCGGTGGACCTCGACCACCTCGTTGCCGTAGCCGCGCCCGATCACCGGCTCCTCGCCCTCGAGCCAGGTCGACGTCCCGGCCTTCCCGTCGTACGCCGTCCACAGCACCCGCGTGGGGGAGTGGAAGTCGTGCTCGAGGTCGAAGCGACCGGTGGTCGTGGCGACCGAGGCGGTGCGCGGGGAGTTCGAGGTCATCGAGGCGGTGAGCGCCGCCGTCGCGCCGCCGGCGTAGCGCCCGGCGACCGCGACGTCGAGGTCGATGCCCTGGTCGGACAGGGCGGCCACGCCGACCAGCTGCTCGGGCTCCCCGAGCACCAGGTGGGCGAAGGTGAGCGGGTAGATCCCCATGTCGAGCAGCGCCCCGCCGCCCAGCGTGGGGTCGAGCAGCCGGTCGGAGGGGTCGCGGTCGACGACGAAGCCGAGGTCGGCGTGCACCTGACGCGCGACGCCGTGCTCGCCCGGGGCGTCGGGGGTGCCCAGCAGCGAGGTGATCCGACGGACCACCGGGTTGCAGGCCATCCACATCGCCTCCATCAGGAACAGCCCGCGCTCCGCGGCGGCGTCGACGAGCCGCTGGGTGGCGGCGGCGTCGAGCGTCATCGGCTTCTCGCACAGCACGGCCTTCCCGGCGTCGAGCGCGAGCATCGTGTGCTCCTCGTGGAGCGCGTGCGGGGAGGCGACGTAGACGACGTCGACCTCGGGGTCGGCGACCAGGTCGGCGTAGCTGCCGTGGGCGCGGCCGCCGTGCTGGGAGGCGAACGCCTCGGCCCGCTCCAGGGACCGGGAGCCGCTGGCCACCAGGCGCGCGTCCGGGACCTGGGTGAGGTCGCGCACGAAGTTGTGGGCGATCCGCCCCGGGGCGAGCACGCCCCAGCCGATGGTCGTCGAGGTGGAGTCCATGGCTGCACCGTAGCCACCGCGGGTCGAATGACACGGCTGTGATTCCTCGCCTATGCTGGGCGGGCCAGCCGCCGTACCCGCAGTGCCCGTCCCCTCCCGTCCGGGCCCGACCGAGGAGAGATCCACGATGGTCGCCAGCCACGCGCACAGCAGCCCCGAGGCCCGCGCCGACGAGGTCGCCGCCGGCATCAGCGAGCGCGACGCCGCGATGCTCGACTTCGAGCGGCAGTGGTGGAAGTTCGCCGGCGCCAA
This sequence comes from Marmoricola sp. Leaf446, assembly GCF_001424755.1. Taxonomy (GTDB): domain Bacteria; phylum Actinomycetota; class Actinomycetes; order Propionibacteriales; family Nocardioidaceae; genus Marmoricola. The sequence continues at coordinate 241,239 of NZ_LMRF01000003.1, read as the reverse complement.
GGAGCAGGCGGTGCGCGAGAAGTTCGACATGTCCTCGACGCGCTACTACCAGGTGCTCAACGCCCTCATCGACCGTCCCGAGGCCCTGGCCCACGACCCCCTGCTCGTCCGCCGCCTCCGCCGGTTGCGGGCCACCCGCCAGCGGCAGCGCTCCGCGCGCCGCCTCGGCTTCGAGATCCCGGAGTGAGCGTGCCCCCCTCCCCGCTGCGACCCCTGAACCCGCTCTCGCTCCGCGCCCGCGACGAGCGCGGCGTCGTGCTCTCCACGCGGCTGCTGGCGCTGAGCATCTCCGCGGTCGCCATGGCCGGCCTGGTGTTCCTGGCCAACGACCCCGACGAGGCGGGCCGTCCCGAGCAGGTCACCCCCGCCGTGACGGAGCCCAGCCCGACCGCGTCGGCCACGCCCACCCCGTCGGCGACGCCGTCGGCCCGGCCCACCAAGAAGGTGCAGCCGGTCGAGCGCGCCGACACCTACGTCGTGGTCTACAACAACACCCGCACGACCGGTCTCGCCGGCACCGTGGCGGGTCGCGCCAAGGCCGCCGGCTGGAACGTCGTCGGATCCGACAACTGGTACGGCACGGTCGACGGCACCACCGTCTACTTCCCGCCGCGCCTGAAGGAGGCCGGGAAGGCCCTCGGTCGCGACCTCGGGGTCAAGGCGCTCAAGCCGGCCGAGGAGCCGATGCAGTTCGACCGGCTCACCGTGATCCTCACCGACGACTACTCCTGACCCCGGGCCCGGTGGCCGCCGCGGCGGCGGGCTGGGACCATGGACCCATGGAGTTCACGTCGGTCGACGGTGAGCGGCACTACGCCGCGGTGGTGCGCGCGGCCGACGACCTGGTCGTCGGCCTCGACTTCGACGGCACCCTGGCGCCGATCGTCGACGACCCCGAGAGCGCCCACATCCACCCCGACGCCCCCGAGGTGCTGGTCGCCCTCGCCGAGCAGGTGCGCGCCGTCGCCGTCGTGACGGGACGCCCCGCGCGGCAGGCGCTGGCGCTGGGCGGCCTGGAGGAGGTCGGCAACGAGATCGGGGAGCACGGGCGCGAGCTGTTCGTGCTCGGGCAGTACGGCAACGAGCGCTGGACCTCGGTCGAGCGCCGCGTCATCTCGCCCGCCCCGCCCCGCGGCCTGGCCACCTTCACCAGCGAGCTGCCGCGACTGCTGCGGCGGGCCGACGCGGGGGAGGCGTGGATCGAGGAGAAGGGGCTCGCCGTCGCCGTGCACACCCGGCGGCTCGACGACCCGGAGGCGGCGTACGACCGGCTGCTGCCGCTCCTCACCGACGCCGCCCGGGCCCACGACCTCGACGTCGAGCCCGGCAAGCAGGTGGTGGAGGTGCGGGCCCACGGGATGCACAAGGGTGCCGCCGTACGCCGTCTCGTCGAGCAGCTCCAGGCGCGGGCCGTCGTCTTCGGCGGCGACGACCTCGGCGACGTGGAGGCGTTCAAGGCCGTCGAGGAGCTGCGCGGCCAGGGCCTGCCCGGGCTGCTGGTGTGCTCGGCGTCGACCGAGGACAACCCGCTGGCCGACCTCGCCGACGTCGTCGTGGACGGTCCGGCCGGGGTGCTCGACCTGCTCCGCCAGCTGACCGAGGACGTCCGCTCCGGCCGCGTCTGAGGTCTCCGGGCCACCGGACGTCTCATTGAATGGGACGCCCGTCCCACATGTCGGGACGGATGTGGGGGCGGGGGGACCCGCCTCCTAGGCTGACGCACAGCTCATCGAGAGGGGCAGAGGGACACGGCCCGCTGAAGCCCCGGCAACCGCCGCACGACCTCCCGGATCCCGTCCGGACTGGTGCGGAAGTGGTGCTACATCCGTCCCGCGCCGAGAGTCGGCCCGGGGAAGATGAGAAGGAGGCCTCCTTGAGCATCGCCACCCAGCACGGCGCCCAGTCCGAGCCCGACGCGTCCAGCCCGGCGGGCGACGACGTCGCCACGAGCAGCGACCTGCGCGAGGGCGCCTTCGGCAACGCCACGGGCCTGGCCTGTCGCGAGTGCGGCCACGAGATCGCCCTGGGCCCGCACTACGCGTGTCCGGAGTGCTTCGGCCCGCTCGAGATCGCCTACGCCTTCCCCCAGGTGACCCGTGAGCAGATCGAGGCCGGCCCCCGCAACATCTGGCGCTACAAGGCGCTGCTCCCGGTGCCCGACGACATCGAGCAGAGCCCCAACATGGAGCCCGGCTTCACCCGGCTGCTCAAGGCCCACAACCTCGGCGCCGCGCTCGGCATCGACAACCTCTGGGTCAAGGACGACTCCACCAACCCGACCAACTCCTTCAAGGACCGCGTCGTGGCCTGCGCCCTGAGCGCTGCCGTGGAGTTCCACAGCAAGGTCTTCGCCTGCCCCTCGACCGGCAACCTGGCCAACGCCGTGGCCGCCGCCGGTGCCCGCGCGGGCATCCGCACCGTGGTGTTCATCCCGAGCAACCTCGAGAAGCCCAAGCAGGTCAACTCGGCCGTCTACACCGACTCGCTGGTCGCCGTGAACGGCAACTACGACGACGTCAACCGGCTCGCCTCGGAGATCGCCGGCGAGGAGGAGGGCTGGGCGTTCGTCAACGTCAACGTCCGCCCGTTCTACGCCGAGGGCTCCAAGACCCTGGGCTACGAGATCGCCGAGCAGCTCGGCTGGCGGCTGCCCGACCAGATCGTGATCCCGGTCGCCTCCGGCTCGCAGCTGACCAAGGTGCACAAGGCCTTCCAGGAGCTGATCACCCTGGGCCTGGTCGAGGACAAGCCCTACCGCGTCTTCGGCGCCCAGGCCACCGGGTGCTCGCCGGTCTCGGTCGCCTACAAGGCCGGCGTCGACGCCATCCGCCCGGTCAAGCCCGACACGATCGCCAAGAGCCTGGCCATCGGCAACCCCGCCGACGGCATCTACGTGCTCGACATCTGCCGCCAGACCGGCGGCGCCGTCGAGGACGTCACCGACGAGGAGGTCCGCGAGGGCATCCTGCTGCTGGCCCGCAACGAGGGCATCTTCACCGAGACCGCGGGCGGCACCACCGTCGCGGTGCTGCGCAAGCTGGTGGAGACCGGGCAGCTCGACACCACCCTCGACACGGTGGTGATCAACACCGGCATGGGCCTGAAGACCCTCGACGCGGTGTCCGACCGGGTCGGTGCCGCGGCGACCATCGAGCCGTCGTACGCCGCCTTCACCGGCTCCGGCGTCGTCTGAGCCCCCTGACCGCACGTCCCACCCGCCGAACCGCCGCGAGGAGCCATCCATGAGCGTCAGCGTCCGCATCCCCACCATCCTGCGCACCTACACCGACGGCAGCTCCGAGGTGGACGCCGGCGGCGCCACCCTGGCCGAGGTGCTCGACGACCTCGAGGCCCACCACAGCGGCATCCGGGCGCGCATCCTGGACGACACCGGCTCGCTGCGGCGCTTCGTCAACGTCTACGTCGGCAACGACGACGTGCGGTTCCTCGACGGGCTCGGCACCCCCACCCCCGACGGCACCCAGATCAGCATCATCCCCGCCGTCGCGGGCGGCTGAGGCCCGTGCCCCGCAAGATCGCCACCAACGACCGCGTCGGCCGCGACGAGCTGCTCGACTTCGTCCGGCCGCGGCACCGGGCCGTGCTCGTCACCACCCGCAAGGACGGCAGCCCCCAGCTCTCGCCGGTCACCTGCGGGGTCGACGAGGACGGGCGGGTCGTGGTCTCGACGTACCCCCGGCGGGCCAAGGTCGCCAACCTGCGCCGCGACCCGCGCACGACGGTCATGATCCAGGGCGACGACTGGGACGGTCCCTGGGTGCAGCTCGACGGCACCGCCGAGGTCATCGACATGCCCGAGGCGCGCGAGCCGCTCGTCGACTACTTCCGCAGCATCTCCGGGGAGCACCCGGACTGGGACGAGTACCGCGACGCCATGGAGAAGCAGGGCAAGTCGCTGATCCGGGTGACCGTCGACCGGTGGGGCCCGATCGCGACCGGCGGCTTCCCGCCCGAGCACGCCGACGACTGAGGCCGGCGTGGCGACCCACCACTACCGGCTCGGGGTGACCTGGACCGGCGACCGCGGGACGGGCACGAGCGGCTACCGCGACTACGCCCGCGACGTGGCGCTGCGGGCCGAGGGCAAGCCCGAGCTGCTCGGCTCGGCCGACCGGCCGTTCCGAGGCGACCCGTCGCGGTGGAACCCCGAGGAGCTGCTGCTGGCGGCGCTCGCACAGTGCCACCTGCTGTCCTACCTCCACGTGGCGGTCACCCACGGTGTCGTGGTCACCGGCTACGAGGACGCCGCGACCGGCACGATGGAGCAGCAGGGGATCGGCGGTCGCTTCACCGAGGTGGTGCTGCACCCGGTGGTCACCGTCGCCGACCCCGCCCAGGTCGACCTGGCCGCCTCGCTCCACGCCGAGGCGTCCGCGGCGTGCTTCATCGCCTCCTCGGTGGCCTTCCCCGTGCGCCACGAGCCCACGACCCGGAGCGGCCCCAGCGCCTAGGGTGCGGGACGTGGCCACCTCCAAGCCGACCGTCCTGCTCGCCACCTGCGCCCGCCTGCCCGACGGCGAGGAGCAGGCCGGCACCGACCACCTGCCCACGGCGCTGCGCGCGCACGGCCTCGAGCCGCGCTGGGTGGTCTGGGACGACCCGGCCGTGGACTGGACGCAGGGCCTGGTCGCGGTCCGCGCCACCTGGGACTACGAGCAGCGCCGCGAGGAGTTCCTGGCCTGGACCGCCTCGCTGCCGTGGGTGCTGAACTCCGCGGGGACCTTCGCCTGGAACACCGACAAGGCCTACCTCGCCCAGCTCGCCGAGCACGTGTCCGTCGTCCCCACGGTGCTGGTCGAGGACGAGCCCGACCTGCCCTGCGCCATCGCCGAGGTCTCGCCCGGCGAGGAGCCGTCGGCCGTGGTGAAGCCGCGGGTGGGCGCGGGCGGCCGGGGCGTCGTGGTCTTCGACGGCACCGACGACCCCTCGGGCACCGACGAGTCCGGCCTGGGCCCCGGGCCGTGGGTGGTGCAGCCGCTCGTCGCCTCGGTCCGCACCGAGGGCGAGACCTCGGTGTTCGTGCTGGACGGCGAGGTGGTCTCCCAGGCCCGCAAGGTGCCGGCGGCGGACGAGATCCGGGTGCACGAGCAGTACGGCGGCCGCACGGTCGCCGTCCCGGTGACCGAGGAGGCGGCCGACCTGGCGCGTCGTACGGTCGCGGCGGCGGGGGAGCTCCTCGGCCGCCCGCTCGACTACGCCCGGGTCGACCAGATGCGCCTGGCCGACGGTCGGCTCGCGGTGAGCGAGCTCGAGGTGACCGAGCCCGGCCTCTACCTCGACGTGCTCCCCGGCAACGCCGAGGCGTTCGCGGCGCTGGTCGCCGACCGGGTGGCGCGCGGGCGCCCGGGCCGCTGAGTTCAGCCGGGCGTCACACCGCGTTGCCCGGCCGTTGCGGTGACCGGGGTCCACTGCGCCCGTGTCCGTTCCCGTACGCCGCCCCGCCGCCCTCGCCCTGACCGCGGGACTCGCGGCGCTCGCGGGCTCGGTCGCCCTGGGCGGCCGGGGGCTGCTGGCCCGGCAGGCGGCCCACGCCCGCGAGCTGATCGGCAAGCCGCTGGGCGAGGACGCGCTGGTGGCCGACCGGACGTGGAAGAAGAAGCAGGGCGACCGGGTGGACCTGCTGGTGCTGGGCGACTCCATCGCGGCCGGGCTGGGTGCCGACCGGCCGCGCGAGACCCTGGGCGCCCGGCTCGCCCGGGGGACGGCCAAGCGCACCGGTCGCGCGGTGCGGCTGCGCACGGCCGCGGTCGTGGGCTCGGAGAGCAGCGCGCTGGTCGACCAGGTGGCCGGGCTGCCGCCGGCGTACCGCCCCGACCTGGCGGTGGTCGTCGTCGGCGGCAACGACGTCACCCACCGGGTGCCCGTCGCGGAGTCCGTGGCCCACCTCGTGGCGTGCGTCGAGGCGCTGCAGGAGCTCGGGGCGCACGTCGTGGTGGGCACCTGTCCCGACCTCGGCATGCTGCGGCCGCTGCGGCAGCCGCTGCGCGGGCTGGCCTCGCGCGCCTCGCGCCAGCTCGCCGCCGCGCAGGCCCGGGGCGTGGCCCCGCTGGGCGCGACCGTGGTGTCGCTCTCCGAGGCGGTGGGCCACCACTTCGTGCGCGAGCCCGACGTGATGTTCAGCCTGGACCGGTTCCACCCGTCCTCGGTGGGCTACCAGCGCACCGCGCAGGCGCTGGTGCCGCACCTCGAGGCGGCCCTGGCACGACCCTGCCGCGAGGCGGGGGCGACGTTTGCACTCGCTGGGGGCGAGTGCTAAAAATGCACTGGCACTCTCCTCGTGAGAGTGCCACCAGCACAGCACCGCACATGGCCACCGAGTCGAGGTCAGGCAGCGCCGGCGTGAAGGGTACGCCGGGTCGGTCCGGACCGTCCGTCGCGGGCGACGACGTGGGCCATCCATTCACTTAGCGTGAGGAACCACCAGAGTCATGCCGAAGCTGATTGCTTTCAACGAAGAGGCCCGCCGCGGTCTCGAGCGCGGGATGAACACCCTCGCCGACGCGGTCAAGGTCACGCTCGGTCCCAAGGGCCGCAACGTCGTCCTGGAGAAGAAGTGGGGCGCCCCCACGATCACCAACGACGGTGTCTCCATCGCCAAGGAGATCGAGCTCGAGGACCCCTACGAGAAGATCGGTGCCGAGCTCGTCAAGGAGGTCGCCAAGAAGACCGACGACGTCGCGGGCGACGGCACCACCACCGCCACCGTTCTGGCCCAGGCCATGGTCCGCGAGGGCCTGCGCAACGTCGCGGCCGGCGCCAACCCGATGGCGCTCAAGCGCGGCATCGAGCAGGCCGTCGCCTCGGTCTCCGAGCAGCTGCTCGGCATGGCCAAGGACGTCGAGACCAAGGAGCAGATCGCCGCGACCGCGTCGATCTCCGCCGCTGACGCCACCGTCGGCGAGGCCATCGCCGAGGCGATGGACAAGGTCGGCAAGGAAGGCGTCATCACGGTCGAGGAGTCCAACACCTTCGGGCTGGACCTCGAGCTGACCGAGGGGATGCGCTTCGACAAGGGCTACATCTCGCAGTACTTCATGACCGACCCGGAGCGCATGGAGGCCGTCCTCGACGACCCCTACATCCTCATCGCCAACTCCAAGGTCTCCACGGTCAAGGACCTGCTCCCGCTGCTCGAGAAGATCATGCAGTCGGGCAAGCCCCTGCTGATCATCGCCGAGGACATCGAGGGCGAGGCGCTCTCGACCCTGGTCGTCAACAAGATCCGCGGCACCTTCAAGTCGGTCGCCGTCAAGGCCCCCGGCTTCGGTGACCGTCGCAAGGCGATGATGCAGGACATCGCCATCCTCACCGGTGGCCAGGTCATCTCCGAGGACGTCGGCCTCAAGCTGGAGTCCGCCGGTATCGAGCTGCTCGGCCAGGCCCGCAAGGTCGTCGTCACCAAGGACGAGACCACCATCGTCGAGGGTGTGGGCGACGCCGACCAGATCGCCGGTCGCGTCAACCAGATCCGCAACGAGATCGACAAGAGCGACTCCGACTACGACCGCGAGAAGCTGCAGGAGCGCCTGGCCAAGCTGGCCGGCGGCGTCGCGGTCATCAAGGTCGGCGCGGCCACCGAGGTCGAGCTCAAGGAGCGCAAGCACCGCATCGAGGACGCCGTCCGCAACGCCAAGGCGGCCGTCGAGGAGGGCATCGTCGCCGGCGGTGGCGTGGCGCTCGTCCAGGCTGCTGCCTCCGCGTTCGAGAAGCTCGACCTCGAGGGTGACGAGGCCACCGGCGCCAACATCGTCCGCGTGGCGACCGAGGCCCCGCTGAAGCAGATCGCGGTCAACGCCGGCCTCGAGGGCGGCGTCGTGGCGGAGAAGGTGCGCAACCTGACCCCCGGCCACGGTCTCAACGCGGCCAACGGCGAGTACGTCGACATGATCGCCGAGGGCATCATCGACCCCGCCAAGGTCACCCGCTCGGCGCTGCAGAACGCCGCGTCGATCGCCGCGCTGTTCCTCACCACCGAGGCCGTCGTGGCCGACAAGCCCGAGAAGGCCGCCCCCATGGGTGGCGACCCCTCCGGCGGCATGGGCGGCATGGACTTCTGAGTCCAGCCACTCGCTCCACCTGATCCACCCGCAAGGCCCCGGCCTCTCACCGCCGGGGCCTTGCGGCGTTCCCGGGGCTGCTGGTTCCCCGGACGTCCGGGGAAACTGGTGCCTGGCAGGCGTCGCGATGCCCGCCAAGGTGAGGGAAAGGCTGCCGAGCAGGGCGTCGTACGCCGCTCGGCGCACCGCTGGCTAGGCTCCCCACCCTCGCCCACCCTCGCCCACCCCGCCCCGAGGAGACCCGTGACCCGCGACCTGACCGTCAGCGACAGCGTGGTGGTCGACGCCCCGGCGTCGGTCATCTGGACGCAGCTGGCCGACCCCACCCAGATGCCCCGGTGGAGTCCGGAGAACACCGGCGCCCGGCTCGAGGGCGACACGGCCGACGGCGGTCGTCCGCTCGCCGAGGGCGAGTCGTTCTCGGGGACGAACCGTCGCGGGCGGGCGCGGTGGGTCACCCGGTGCGTCGTACGCCACTCGGTGCCGGGCGAGCGGTTCTGCTTCGACGTCGTCGGGTGGGGCGTGGGCAGCCCACGGCTGCGGGTGAAGGTCGCCCGGTGGGACTACGTGCTCGAGCCCGTCACGGGCGGGACCCGGGTGACCGAGACCTGGTCCGACGGGCGGCGGAGCTGGCCGACCTGGCTGGCGAACGCGTTCGACCGGGCGGCGGCGGGGCGTCCTTTCGCGCAGTTCCAGCGCCGCAACATCGCCCGCACCCTGGCCGCGCTCAAGGCCGACCTCGACGGCGCCGCGTGACCCGTGAGGCGGTCCCGCGGCTGCGCTGGGCCTGGGTCGTGGTCGTGCTGTTCACGGCGTCCGGCGTGCTGCACCTGGTGCGGCCCTCGGCCTTCGAGGCGCAGGTGCCCGACTTCCTGCCGGCACAGACCGTGGTCGTGGTCGTCTCCGGCGTGCTCGAGCTGGCCTGCGCGCTGCTGATGCTGCTGCCCCGCACCCGGCGGCTCGGTGGCCTGGCGGCCGCGCTGCTGCTGGTCGCGGTGTTCCCGGGCAACCTGTGGCAGACCTGGGTGGCGTGGTCCGACCACGGCGCGGGCGAGGCGAGCACGGCGTACCTCGTCGGGACGCTGGTGCGCCTGCCCCTCCAGCTGCCGCTGGTCTGGTGGACGTGGCGGCTGTGGAGCGCAGGCTCCGGGACGCGTCAGCCGCCCACGCCGTAGCACCTGCCGAGGTCGGGGCCGAGCTGGTCGAGCAGCTTCACGGCCTCCTCGTCGCCGAGGCTGTTCGGGTCGTCGCTCAGGATCGCCTCGACCTTGTCGGGCGGGACGTTGTTGTCGATCATGACCTGGGCCAGGCACCGGTAGTCCTCGGCGGTGCCGGTCCCGTCGCTCGACGCCTCGATGTCGGCTGCGAGCTCCTCGACGGTGGGGCTGTCGCCGCCGCCGTCGGCCTCGGGAGCAGGTGACTCGCTCTCCTCGGCGGCCTGGGACGAGTCCTCGGAGGATGCCCCCGAGGACCCCTCGGACCCCTGCGACGAGGAGCCGCCGCCGCAGCCCGCCACGGCCACGACCATCGCCGCCGCCGCGAGCGCCGTACCGAGTCTCCTGCGCATGCCGTGCTCCCCAGGGCCAGCGCCCGAACCGCTGCTGACCGGGCGTCGCGGCCAGGATGGCGCAGCCGCGCCCCCGGTGAGGGTCGAACGCGAGGATCCGGCCGGCGGTGTCGGAGACCCGTCAGGCCGAGGTCGTACGCCGTGCGAGCAGACCGGCGCCGAGCACGGCCGCGCCCGCGGCCGCGACGACGAGCAGGGCCGCCGTGGGTCCGGTGCCGTCGACCAGGCCGCCCGCCGCGGCGGCGCCGGCCGCGACGCCGACGACGTTGGCGGTCGACAGCGCCGTCATGGTGGTGGTGGCCCAGTCCGGAGGGGCCAGCCGCTCGGCGAGGGCGTAGCCGCTGATCAGCGTCGGCGCCAGCGCGGTGCCGAGCAGCAGCATCGCGCCGGCCAGGGCGAGGGGCGTCGAGGCGGCCGCGAGCAGCAGGCCGGCCGCCACCATGGCGACGCCCGAGACGACGATCCGCAGCTCGTGGCCGACGCGCTCGGGCAGCCGGGTGGTGAGCAGGGCGGTGACCGCCGAGCCGACGGCCCCGACCCCGTAGACCAGCCCGGTCAGCGCGTCGTCGCCGGTGAGCGCCAGCCGGGCCGCGAGCCCGGTCTGGGAGGCGCCGAAGACCACGCCGACCGAGCCGAGGGCGAGCAGCAGCACCGCCAGCCGTGCGACGGGCAGCGGGCTGTGGGCGGCGTGGGGCGAGCGACGGGGCCGCGCCCCCAGCGCGCTGCGGTGCAGGCCGAACCCGAGGTGGGCCACCACGGCCAGGCCCAGCGCGAGCCACAGCGGCGCGGCGGGGGCGACCAGCGCGGCCAGGGTGCCCACCAGCACCGGGCCGAGCACGAACGAGACCTCGTCGAGCGCGCCCTCCAGCGCCATCGCCGCCGAGACGAACCCACGCTCGTCGTCGCGGCCGCGGCCCAACGCCGACCAGCGGGTGCGGGCCATGGCGCCCATCTGGGGGTTGGCGAGCCCGACGACCGCGCCGAGCCCCAGCAGCAGCGGGAGCGGCGGCGTCGAGACCAGCAGGGTCAGCAGCGCCGTGGCCTGGACCAGGGTGACGACCAGAGCCACACGCCGCTGCCCGAGCCGGTCGGCGAGCGCGCCGACGAGGGGACCGCCCGCGGCGCCGCCCAGGCTGAGAGCGGCGACGGCGAGCCCGCCGGTGCCGTAGGAGCCGGTGCGGTCGGCGACGAGCAGCAGCAGACCGAGCGGCAGCATCGCGGTCGGCAGCCGGGCCGCGGCGTCGAGGACGAGGAAGTCACGGCCGCCGGCGCGGGCGACGCCCACCAACGAGGTGCGACGGGCGGGGTGGGACGTGGTGGTCATGCGAGGGGCTCCGGGGATGCGGCAGGACGGTGCGCGCCACCCCACCACTGACGCACCTGACCCCTGAGCAGGTCCGAGCCTAGCCGAGGGGAGCCGTGTCGGCGCTCTCGTGCAGGTCGGCCGGGTCGATGGAGAACAGCGCCCGGGTGCGGCGTACGACGAGGTCGACCACGAGCGGGTGCGGCCCGATGACGTCGGCCACCAGCGTCGCCCCGGCCTCGCGGGCGACGCGGGCGGCGCGGTCGGCGAAGAACCCCGAGGCCAGGAGGTAGGGAGAGACGCGGTCGCCCGCGCGCACCACCTCCTCGGGGCGGTGGCCCAGGCCCGACAGCGTCGCGACGCGCACCGGGCCGCCCCAGGCGCGGGCCAGCAGGTCGCCGGCACGGTCGAGGTCGCGCGTGGCGAGGGCGTCGCTCGACCCGGCCGCGACCATCACGAGCGGGTCGCCGGGGGTGGCGCCGGCCCGACGCAGCTGGTCGACCTGGGCGTCGGCGAGCAGCGCGTGGGGGCCCAGCGAGCGGCCCAGCACCACGGGCCCACCCGCTCCGGCGACCGCGGCGGGCAGGTCCTGGCGCAGGTGGAAGCCGGTGGAGAGCAGCAGCGGCAGCACCACGGTCGGCGTCGCCGAGGTGGCGAGCACCTCGGTGAGGAGCGGGTCGCACAGCTCGACGTACGACGTGACGGCCTCGCACCCCAGGCGCTCGGCCGCCAGCCGGGTGATCCCGACGGCGACCCGGTTGCCGGCCGCCTTGCGGGTGCCGTGGGCGACCGTGACGAGCCGGCGCGACCCGGCAGCCGGGCCGCTCACGCGACCGCCAGCCGGTAGCCCCGCTTGACGACCGTCTGCACCGCGCGGGTGCCCAGCGCGGCCCGCAGCCGTGCCACCGCCATCTCGACGGCGTGCTCGCTGCCGGCGGTGCCGCTGGGCAGCATCGCGAGCAGCGCCTGCCGCGAGACCACGTTGCCGGGGTTGCTGACCAGCGCCTGCAGCACCGACGCCGGGGCGGCCGAGAGCCGGACCTCGACGCCGTCGACGAGGACCTCGTCGCCGTGCAGCAGCAGCTGGTGGCCGCTCGCGAGCTCGAGGGTGAGCCCCTCGCGCCGCGAGGGCAGCTCGGTCTCGAGCTGCTTGACCATGGCGGCGAGCCGGGAGCGCTCGGGGAAGATCGTGGGCACGCCCCACAGCTCGAAGGCGGCCGAGGTGACCGGGCCGACGCACGAGGCCACCACGTCGGCCTGGAAGGCCGAGACCACCTCGTCGCGGCGCCCGGTCGAGCCGGCCGCGTCCATCAGCGCGGCGACGGCGGGGGCGGAGGTGAAGGTGACGGCGTCCAGCCGGCGGTCGGCGATCTGGTCGATCAGGCCGAAGACCGGCTCGAGGTCCTCGGCGACGACGACGCGGTAGACGCTGACCGTGGTCACGTCGGCCCCCCGGCGCCGCAGCGCGTGGCCGACCATCGACAGCGACTGGCCGTGCTCCTGCACCACGATCCGGCGACCCGTCAGGTCGCGGCCGCGGAGGTGGTCGAGCACGTCCTCGAACTCCTCGGACTCCGGCGCCCAGAGCTCGCGCAGGCCGTAGCGGCGCAGTGCGCCGACGCTCTTGGGGCCGCGGGCCAGGATCTCGGCCTGGCCGATCCGGGCCAGCAGGTCCTCCAGCAGCCCCCAGCGGGCGGCCGCCTCGAACCACGCCTTCATCCCGATCCCGGTGGTGGCGAGGAACAGGTCGAGCGGGCGGGCCAGCACGTCCTCGGTCGCGGCGCGCAGCTGGGTGTCGTCGACCCGGTGGGGGTCGAGCGAGAGCGCGGGCGCGACCTCGACGTGGGCGCCCCGGCGCTCCAGCAGCGCGACCTGCTCCTCGGCCTTGCGGGCCGCGGTCACGCCGATGCGGTAGCCGGCCAGCGGCCGGTCGCCGGGCTGCGTCACTCGTCCTCCGTCCCCGGCTCCTGGCCGGTCTCGCGCTGGGTGGTCCGCTCGGGTCCGACGAGGACGACGCCGTCCTCGACCCTCGTGCCGTACGTCGGCACGCCGACCGTCGCGTCGTCCAGGCACTGCCCCGACCGCAGGTCGAAGGCCTGCTTGTGCATCGGCGAGGCGACGTACGGGACCGCCTCCCCGCCGCTGGTCCTCGACCCGACGATGCCCCGGGAGAGCACCGACGCCCGTGAGAAGGGATCGTAGTTGGACAGCGCGAACACCTCGTCGGCCCAGGTCCGGAACACCGCGACGGCACGGCCCTCGACCAGGGCCGCCACCCCGCCCTCGACCTCGATGTCGCCGAGGCGGCAGACGGGGGTCCACGTGGCCGTCGGGGCGCTCATCGGGGTGCCCCCACCGGGATCGTGGCGCCGAGCGAGACGGGGCCGTCGACCTCGGCGGGCTGCACCTGGTCGCGGGTGGTGGTGAAGCTGATCTGGGGGTCGGGCACGTCGGGGGCGTTGACGAAGGAGACGAACCGCGCCAGCTTGTCGGGGTCGTCCAGGGTCGCGGCCCACTCGTCGAAGTAGGTGTCGACGTGGCGGGCCATGGCCGCCTCGAGCTCGGTGCCCAGTCCCAGCGCGTCGTCCACGACCACCTCGCGGAGCCGGTCGAGCCCGCCCTCGAGGCTCTCGATCCACGGCGCGGTCCGCTGCAGCCGGTCGGCGGTGCGGACGTAGTACATGAGGTAGCGGTCGATGTAGCGCACCAGCGTCTCGGTGTCGAGGTCGCCGGCGAGCAACCGGGCGTGCACCGGGCTGGCGCCGCCGTTGCCGCCGACGTAGAGGTTCCAGCCCTTCTCGGTGGCGATGATGCCGAAGTCCTTGCTCCGGGCCTCGGCGCACTCCCGGGCGCAGCCGCTCACCCCCGACTTGAGCTTGTGGGGCGAGCGCAGACCGCGGTAGCGCTCCTCGAGCATGATCGCCAGGCTGGTGGAGTCCTGCACCCCGTAGCGGCACCAGGTCGACCCGACGCACGACTTCACGGTGCGCAGCGACTTGCCGTAGGCGTGGCCCGACTCGAAGCCGGCGTCGACCAGCCGCCTCCAGATCAGCGGCAGCTGCTCGACGCGGGCCCCCAGCAGGTCGATCCGCTGGCCCCCGGTGATCTTGGTGTAGAGCCCGAAGTCGCGGGCCACCTCGCCGAGCACGATCAGCTTCTCCGGCGTGATCTCGCCCCCGGCGATGCGGGGCATCACGCCGTAGGTGCCGTTCTTCTGGATGTTGGCCAGGTAGGCGTCGTTGGTGTCCTGCAGGGTGCGCTGCGGCCCCTCGAGGACGTGGTGGTTGAGCTGGCTGGCCAGCACCGAGGCGACCGCCGGCTTGCAGACCTCGCAGCCGCGGCCGGTGCCGTGGGCGGCGACGATCTCGTCGAAGCGGGTGTAGCCGTGGATCGCGACGACCTCGAACAGCTCGGCGCGGGTCATCGCGAAGTGCTCGCACAGGCTGGTGTCGACCTCGCGGCCCTGGGCGGCGAACCAGTCCTCGACGATCTTCTTCACCACCGGCTTGCACGACCCGCAGGTGCTGCCCGCGCCCGAGCACCGCGTCACGCAGGCGGGGGAGTCGCAGGGCGCGTCCTCGCGGGCGACGTGGTCGACGATCTGGGCCTTGGTGACGTCGTTGCACGAGCACACCTGCGCCTCGTCGGGGAGTCCCAGCTCGGCGCCGCCGCGGCCCGCGGGCAGGATCAGCTCCTCGGGGTTGTCGGGCAGCGCGATGCCGGAGGAGACCATCGGCCGGAGCACGCCGTACGCCGTCGCGTCGCCGACGAGGATGCCGCCCAGCAGGGTGCGGCCGTCCTCGGAGATGACGAGCTTCTTGTAGGTGCCCGCGACCGCGTCGGAGAAGACCAGCTCGAGCGCGCCCGGCGTGGTCGCGAACGCGTCGCCGAAGGACGCGACGTCGACGCCCAGCAGCTTGAGCTTGGTCGACATGTCGGCGCCGGTGAAGGTGCCGGGCCCGCCGGTCAGCGCGTCGACGACGACCTCGGCCATGGCGTAGCCGGGGGCGACCAGGCCGTACATCCGGCCCGCCGGGGCGGCGCACTCGCCGATCGCCCACACGTGGGGGTCCGACGTGCGGCACTGCTCGTCGACCAGCACCCCGCCGCGCTCGGCGACGTCGAGCCCGGCCGCCCGGGCCAGCGCGTCCCGCGGCCGGATGCCGGCCGAGAACACCACCACCTCGGCGGGCACGTGCTCGCCGTCCCGGAGCTCCAGCCCGGTCACGCGGCCGGCCTCGCCGGTCACCGCGCTGGTCATCGCCTCGCAGTGGACGTGCAGCCCGAGCCTCTCGACGTGGCGGGTCAGCGTGGCGCCGCCGACGGCGTCGACCTGGACGGCCATCAGCCGCGGCGCCATCTCGACCACGTGGGTCTCCAGGCCGAGCTGGGCCAGCGCGTTCGCGGCCTCCAGCCCGAGCAGGCCGCCGCCGACGACGGCCCCGACTCGGGCGCCGGCCGCCGCGTCGCGGATCGCCTCGAGGTCCTCGATGGTGCGGTAGACGAAGCACCCGTCGAGGTCGGTGCCGGCGATCGGCGGCACGAACGGCGCGGCGCCGGTGGCGAGCACCAGCTCGTCGTACTCCAGGTCGCCCTCGGCGAAGTGGACGCGGCGCTGCTCGGGGTTGATGCCGAGGACCTCGGTGCCGAGGAGGAGACGGACGCGCGGGTCGTCGTACGCCCCGGTGGGGAGCAGCGAGAGGGCCTCGGCGCCGACCTCGAAGAACGAGGTGAGCCCGACCCGGTCGTACGCCGCCCGCGTCTCCTGGCCGACCACGACGACGTCGTGGGTCTCGGTCAGGCCGCGCTCGACGGCGGCCTGCACGAAGCGGTGGCCGACCATGCCGTGGCCGACGACGACGAGGGTCTTGCGCTGGTGTGCCATCACGGGGGATGTCCCTTCCTGGGTGGAGCCGGGGTGGTGGGTCTAGGTGGTCGAGAGGGCGGGGCGGGTGGCGAGCAGGCCGCGCACGGCCTCGGCGCAGCCGCCGCAGCCGGTGGTGGCCCGGGTGGTCTCGCGGACCTGCTCGAGCGAGGTGCAGGCGCGCACCGCGCCGGCGGTGACGCCCGCGCAGACGCAGGCCTCGGCGTCGTCGGGCAGCACGCGGGGGTGCGCGGGCCGGTCGGCCATCAGCAGCTCGCCGGGCTCGGTGGGGCCGAGGACCGTCCGCCGGTCGTAGTGCTGGGTGATCAGGCCGATCCGTGAGAGGTCCCCGACCAGCGTCGCGGCGACGACGACGCCGTCGCGCACGACCAGCTTGCGGTGGGAGCCGACGACCGGGTTGCTGACCTCGACGACCTCGCCCGGCTCGTGCTCGGGGTCGCCGAGCACGGCCACCTCGAGGTCGGTGGCGCGCAGCCGGGCGACGGTGCGGGCGCCGGGGTAGTGCACCTCGTCGCCGGCCAGGTGGTCGGCCAGCGCCTGCGCCTGCTCCCAGGCCGGCGGCACGAACCCGGTCACCTGGCCGTCGTGCTCGACGCAGTCGCCGAGCGCGTGGACGCGGTCGTCGCTGGTGGTGAGCCGGTCGTCGACCAGGATGCCGCGGCGGCAGGCCAGGCCGGCGCGCCGGGCCAGCGCCGTGGCGGGGCGGCCACCGGCGGTGAGCACGACGAGGTCGGCGCTGAGCACGTAGCCGTTGTCCAGCCGCAGCCCCTCGTCGGTCAGCCTCACCGCGCGGGCGCCGGTGTAGACGGCCGTGCCGAGCCGGGCCAGGTCACGGGCGATGATGCGGCCGGCCTGGGGGCCGACCTGGCTGCGGAGCAGGTGCTCCCCGCCCTCGACGAGCTCGACCTCGAGCCCGCGGACCGCGAGCGCCCGGGCGACCTGGAGGCCCAGCAGGCCACCGCCGACGACGACCGCGCGGGCCCCGGGTGACACCGCGGCATCGAGGCGGAGGCAGTCGTCGAGGCTGCGGAAGGCGTGGACGGCCGGGTGCAGGGTGCCGTCCATCCTGACCAGGCCGCGGATCGGCGGCAGGCTCGGGATCGAGCCGGTGGCCAGGACGAGCACGTCGTAGCCGAACCGCTCGCCGTCGACCAGCATCACCTCGCGACGCTCCCGGTCGACGTCGAGCACGCGGGCGCCCAGGCGCAGCTCGACGCCGTGCGCGGCGTACCAGGCCGGCGAGCGGAGCGTGAGCGCCTCGGGACGGTGGGTGCCCTCGAGGACCGCGGAGAGCAGGATCCGGTTGTACGGCGCGTGCGGCTCGTCGCCGAGCACGGTGACCTGGTCGCGCTCGGCCACGCCGCGGGCGACCAGGCCCTCGACGAGGCGGGTGGTGGCCATGCCGGAGCCGACGACCACGATGCGCCGGCCTGTCACGTGCGCACCGCCGCGGCGCAGACCTTGAACTCCGGCATCCGGCTGGAGGGGTCGAGCGCGTCGTTGGTGAGCCGGTTGGCGCCGACCCAGTGGAAGGGCACGAAGACCGTGTCGGGCCGGATCGTGGTGACCACCCGGGCCGGTGCCTTCAGCTCGCCGCGCCGCGTGGTGACGACCACCGGCTCGCCGTCGACGGCGCCGAGACGGGCGGCCAGCATCGGGTGCAGCTCGACGAAGGGGCCGGTGTCGGGCAGGTCGCGGACCCGACGGGTCTGGGCGCCGGACTGGTACTGCGCGAGCACCCGGCCGGTGGTCAGGTGCAGCGGGTACGCCGCGTCGGTGGGCTCGGCGGTGCCGACGTGGTCGACCGCCACGAACCGGGCCCGGCCGTCGGCGTGGGCGAAGCTCTCGGTGAACATCCGTGGCGTCCCGGCAGATCCGACCGGGCAGGGCCAGAAAACCCCGTGCTCCTCGCGGATCCGGTCGTAGCTGATGCCGCTGTAGTCGGCCCGGCCGCCCGCCGAGGCGCGACCCAGCTCGGCGAAGACCTCCTCGGGGTCGGTGCTGAACGGCACCGGCGACCCGAGCCGCTCGGCCAGCCCGGCCAGCACCTCGAGGTCGGAGCGCACGCCCTCGGGCGGGGGAGTCGCCTGCTGCCGCAGCACGACGCGGCCCTCGAGGTTGGTCATGGTGCCGGTCTCCTCGGCCCACTGGGTCACCGGCAGCACCACGTCGGCGATCGCCGCGGTCTCGCTCATCACCAGGTCGCAGACGACGAGCAGGTCCAGCGCCTCGAGCCGGGCGGTGACGTGGCCGGCGTGGGGGGCGGAGACCACGATGTTGGAGCCGTGGACGAGCAGCGCGCGGGGGCCGCCGGGGGTGCCGAGGGCGTCCAGCAGCTCGTACGCCGATCGCCCGGCCCCCGGCAGGTCGGCCGGGTCGACGCCCCACACGCGGGCGACGTGGTCGCGCGCCGCCGGGTCGTCGATCATCCGGTAGCCGGGCAGCTGGTCGGCCTTCTGGCCGTGCTCGCGGCCGCCCTGGCCGTTGCCCTGCCCGGTGAGGCAGCCGTAGCCGGCGTACGGCCTCCCGGGCATGCCGAGCGCCAGCGCGACGTCGATCCAGCCGAGCACGGTCGCGGTGCCCTGGGCGTGCTGCTCGGCGCCGCGGGCGGTCAGCACGGTGACGCGCTCGGCCCCGGCCAGCAGCGTGGCCAGCGCCCGCAGCTCGGTGGCGGGCACGCCGGTCACGCGCTCGACCCGCTCGGGCCACCAGCCGGCCGTCACCTCGCGGACCGGCTCGAAGCCGGTGGTCCGGGCCTCGACGTACGCCGTGTCGACCGCGCCCGCTGCGTCGAGCAGGTGCAGCACGCCCAGCGCCAGCGCGAGGTCGGTGCCCGGGACGGGCTGGAGCAGCACGTCGGCGCGGTCCGCGGTCGGCGTACGACGGGGGTCGACGACCACCACGGTGCCGCCGCGCTCGCGGAGCCGGTCGAGGTGCCGGGCCGCGGGCGGCATCGTCTCGGCCAGGTTGGACCCGACCAGGACGAGCACGTCGGTCTGCTCGAGGTCGGCGAGCGGGAACGGCAGCCCGCGGTCGAGGCCGAAGGCCTGGTTGGCCGCCGACGCGGCCGAGCTCATGCACCAGCGGCCGTTGTAGTCGACCTGGCTGGTGCGTAGCGCGACCCGGGCGAACTTGCCGAGCGCGTAGGCCTTCTCGTTGGTCAGCCCGCCGCCGCCGAACACCGCGACCGCGTCGGGGCCCGACTCCACCTGCAGGTCGCGCAGCCGGCCGGCGACGAGGTCGAGCGCCTCGTCCCAGCCGGCCGCGCGCAGCTCACCCGTCGCCCGGTCGCGCACCAGCGGCTGCGTCAGCCGCTCGCGGTGACCGCGCAGCCCCGTCGCCGTCCAGCCCTTGCGGCACAGCCCGCCCTCGTTCACCGGGAACTCGGGCCACGGCTGCACCTCCAGGGTGCGCCCGCCGCGCCCGTCCCCGGTCCCTGAGGAGGGCGCTCCGCGCCCGTCTCGAAGGGTCATGCCGCACTGGAGCGAGCAGTAGGGGCAGTGGGTGAGCGTGTCCATCGCCGGCTCAGACCTCGACGCGGCCGACGGCCGAGCGGCTGCGTCGCAGGTAGACCGCCCAGACGACGATCGCGCAGACGACGTAGTAGCCGGCGAACACCACGAACGCGCCCTGGGTGGCCTGCAGCGGGCTGTCGACCCACGGGGCGCTGAAGGCGAGCGGGATCAGGAAGCCGCCGATCGCGCCCACCGCCCCGATGACGCCGAGCGCCGAGGAGGCCTGCCGGGTGGAGGTGAGCAGCGCCCGGTTGCGCTCGGGGGTGCCGGCCTCGGTGGCGGCGACGGCGCCGGCGCGCCAGATCGCGGGGATCATCTTGTAGGTCGAGCCGTTGCCGATGCCGGTCGAGGCGAAGACCAGCAGGAAGAAGCCGAGGAACACCGGGAACAGGCTCTGGTTGTCCGCGGCGATCCCCGGGTCGGCGGTGGGGTTCGGGGTCAGCTGCAGCAGCGTCGCGAGCACGCCCAGGGTGAACACGATCATCCCGGCGAACGCGGCGAGGGTCACCTTGGCGCCGCCGTACTTGTCGGCGAGCCAGCCGCCGAACGGGCGGGTCAGCGAGCCCACCAGCGCGCCGAGGAAGGCGTAGTAGGCGAAGTAGATGCCGGTGCCGAGCGGCGCCGGCTCGGGCACCCAGAAGTTGAGCTTGATCAGCAGCGGCATCGCGGCGGAGTAGCCGATGAACGACCCGAAGGTGCCGATGTAGAGCACCGCCATCACCCAGGTGTGCTTCTGGGTGACGACCTTGAGCTGCTCGCGGGGGCTGGACTTGGCGGTGCCGAGGTTGTCCATGAACAGGTACGCCGCGAGCGTGGCGACGACGGCCAGGCCGGCGTACAGCCACCCCGCCCGCTCGAGGTGGATCCCGCCCTCGCTGGCCTTGACCAGCCCGAAGATGCCGGCGCCGCCGACCACGACCGGCAGGAAGAACTGGATCAGCGAGACGCCCAGGTTGCCGCCCGCGGCGTTGAGCCCGAGCGCGGCGCCCTTCTTCGCGGTCGGGTAGAAGAAGTTGATGTTGGCCATCGAGCTGGCGAAGTTGCCGCCACCGAAGCCCGCGGTGGCCGCGATCAGGCAGAACACCCAGTACGGCGTCGCGGGGTTGCCCACCGCGATCGCGAACCCGATCGTCGGGACCAGCAGCAGCGCGGCGCTGGCGATCGTCCAGTTGCGGCCGCCGAACGCCGGCACGGCGAAGGTGTAGGGCAGCCGCAGCAGCGAGCCGACCAGGTTGGGCAGCGCCACCAGGAAGAACAGCTGCTGCGGGGTGAAGGTGAAGCCCTGGGCCAGCAGGAACGCGGAGCTGACGCTCCAGATCAGCCAGACCGAGAAGCCGAGGTGCTCGGCGAAGATCGACCAGACCAGGTTGCGGCGGGCGACCTGCTTGCCGCCGCTCTCCCAGAAGTCGGTGTCCTCGGGACGCCAGTCGTCGATCCAGCGACCGGTGCGGCGGCCGCTCCCGGAGGGCGGGGTGGGGGTGGTTGGCTGCGGCGCCGCGGTGAGGTCGGGCTGCGATTGCGTCGTGGCCATGGAGGCACTCCTGTGGTGTGGGGGTGCCCCGAACAGTCGTCGTCCGGTGTTTCGCCGTTGTCACGCCCGCGAAGACACGAACGTCAACTTGTGCTCACGACCTCACGGGCCTCACCGCCTCACGCCCGCCCGCCGTCGGTCGAGCCCGACCGACGAACCCTCAGGAGGCGAGGTCCTCCGCGGGGACGCCGAGCGCGGCGCCGGCCTCACGGGCGGCGGAGTGCGCCTTGCGCTGCATCTCCGCGGCGAGGTCGGTGAACTCGTCGAGGGCCGGGTTGACCCCGACGAGGGTGAACTCGCGCTCGACCAGCGTCAGGTCGGCCTGCCACACGTCCTCGAGGATGCGGCGCAGGTAGGCCGTGGAGTGGTCCCAGCCCTCGCGCGGGGTGCCGGCGCCGTAGGCCCCGCCCCGGACGGTGGCGAGCACGACGGGCTTGCCCTGGAGCAACGGGGCGCCGGGCTCGGAGCCGGCGATGACGAGGTCGATCCACGCCTTGACGTGCTGGGAGACGCCGAAGTTGTAGAGCGGGACCGCAAGCAGCACGGCGTCGGCGGTGGTGAGCTCCTCGACCAGCTCGGCGGCGAGCGCGACGGCGCGCTGCTGGCCCTCGCTGCGCTCGTCCTCGGGGGTGAAACCGGCGGTGACGGCGTCGGCCCAGGCCTCCGCGGGCAGCGGCTGCGAGCCGACGTGACGGCGGATGACCTCGTCGTGGGGGTGCTGGGCGGCCCACTCCTGCTCCACGAGGTCGGCGATCTCGCGGCTGGAGGAGGTGGCGGGCAGGATGCTGGCGTCGAGTCGGAACAGGGTCACGGTGTCTCCCGGGGTGGGGCGCGTCGCTGGTCGAAGCGCTTCTAGATCAGGAGCAACATCGAAATACGAAGCGACATTCCCGCTCCGAGCGGATCTGTGGGGGTCGGCGCGCTGAACTACCCTGGGTCCATGGCCGGGGACGTCGACGTGCGCGCGGGGGAGACCCGCGCCGACGGGGCGTCCGGCCACTCCGCCCCGCTCTGCGACGCCGCGCTCGGCCACGCCTTCGAGCTGCTGGGCAAGCGCTGGAACGGCGTCATCCTGGGGTCGCTGATGGAGGGGCCAGCAGGCTTCGCCGAGGTGCGCCGGGCGACCGGGATCAGCGACTCGGTGCTCGCCGACCGGCTCGCGGGGCTGACCGCGGCCGGGCTCGTGGTGCGCGAGGTCGACGAGGGGCCGCCGGTGGCGGTGCACTACCGGCTGGCGCCGCGGGGCGTCGCGCTGGTGCCGGTCCTGCAGGACCTGATGACGTGGGCCCGCGACCACCTCGACCTCGGTCCGCCGCCGGCGGGCTGCTAGGTCCGCCCACGGCGGCCTCGGCCCCTGAGGAGATACGGAGTCCTGTCTCGACGGGCGCGTGGGCAACGCCCGGGTGGTCGAGGAGGTCGTGCACGCGCGCGCCGGGTGGTCGAGAAAATCGCGCACGCGCGTGCCGGGTGGTCGAGGAGGTCGCTCTGCGACCGTCACGAGACCCGCCGGGCCTCACTCCCGCCGGCGGAACTCGAGGGTGCCGTCGGGGGTGAGGTGGTGGTGGTATGCCGGGTCGTGGACGCGGCGGTGGTGGTGACCGCAGAGCAGCCGGCCATTGTCGAGGCTGGTGCCCCCTCCTGCTGACCAGGGGTGGTCGTGGTGGGCGTGGCACATCGCGGGTGGCTTGTCGCAGCCCTGGGCGGTGCAGCCGCGGTCGCGCTGCGCCAGCGCCAGCCGTTGGGTCCTGGTGTGCAGCCGACGTGACCGGCCCAGGTCGAGGGGGACCGATGCTCCGTCGAGGACGGCGGGCAGGATCCGGTGGGCGCACGCCAGGCGTCTCGCTTCGCCGGCGGAGATGCGGGTGCCGGTGTCCAGCGTGGCGACGCCGACGGACGCCAGGTCGGCCAGCAGCTGGTCGTGGCGCATCGTGACCACGACGGTGATGTCGCCGCCGGCGACGGTGGGGAGGCCGTCGGCGGGCAGGGCTTCAAGGAGCTGGGTGAACGCGACACCGTGGCGTACTGGTGTCGGGAGGTCGGGGTCGATGACGACGTCGTCGGACCGGGCGGGTGAGGCGAGCCCGAGGATGGCCTTGGAGAGGATCGCGCCGTGCAGCGCAGGGATGGTGAACCTGCCACGAACCTGGCCGTCGCCGGAGTCCGACATCGTGAGGCTGGTCTTGCGCGCGGCCACGGCTTCCTGGGCTACGAGCAGGCGGCCTTCGTAGGCCTCGGCCAGGTCGGGTGCGATCACCTCGAACACCCGAGCTCCGAGGACCTCGAGGTCCTTTGCGTCGTGGTGGCGCGCGAGGGCGACGAGGTGGTGCTCCGCGGCGAGCCGCCGGTCGGGGTCGATGGCGAAGTCGCCGTCGATCGGGAGCCGGTCGACGGAGCGGACGATGACGCGGGCCTGGTCGGCGTTGACGACGCCGGCGGCCAAGCCACTCGCGGTGGGCTGGTGCTGCTCCAGCGATCGTGCAAGCTTGAGGTCGGAGCGGGCGTGGCTGCGGCGCTGCCGGGTCTGACTTGCGACCCACTCGGCGGCCGAGGCGGACGCCTCGGCTCCGGTGGCGCCGGAGCGGTCGGCCTCGGCGAGGACCTGCAGCCGCAGTGCCTCCAGCTGGGCGGTGGCGGCGGCTAGCTCGGTCAGCACGTGCCGCTGCTCGGCGGCGTCCAGGGCCCACACCGGACGCGACTGGGCGGGGTCGGTCAGCGCGTCCAACCGGTCCCGGAGCCGGGTCGTGAACTCCGCCAGCGGGTGCCCGCTGGTGGGGGTCTCGACCTGGTCGCGCATAGACCAATCCAAGCACCGACCACTGACAGAACCAGACGCTGACCTGGCCTTTTGACCGGGATCTGGACACGACTCCTCGAAAGATTGCGGCCGGTCCGCATGGCCTTTCGAGACGGGACTTCGTCCCTCCTCCGGGGCCGGGGTCGGCCGGTCCCGTGACGGTCGCTGCGCGACCTCCTCGACCGGCCGGGGCCGCGCCCGGCGCCGCCGCCCCTCAGAACACGTTGCGCGGCCGGAACTGCACGCTGATGCGGGGTCCGACCGGTCGCGCGGTCTTGGGCACGGCGTGCTCCCAGGTGCGCTGGCACGAGCCGCCCATCACGACGAGGTCGCCGTGGCCCAGGGCGTGGCTGACGGCGAGCTGTCCGCCGACGGGTCGCAGCTGCAGCTTGCGCGGGGAGCCGAAGGAGACGATGGCGACCATCGTGTCGACGGTCCGGCCGCGGCCGAGGTCGTCGCCGTGCCAGGCGACCGAGTCGCGGCCGTCGCGGTAGTAGCAGCAGCCGGCCGTCACGAACGGCTCGCCCAGCTCCGGCGCGTAGTGGGCCGACAGCGCCTCGCGCGCCTCGACCAGCGCCGGGTGGGGCAGCGGGTCGCCAATGCCGTAGGTGTGGAGCAGTCGGGGCACGTCGACGACGCCGTCGTACATCGGCCGCTTCTCGGCGCGCCAGGGGATCCGCGCGACGAGGTCCTCGAAGACCTGGTCGGCGCCCTCGAACCAGCCGGGCAGCAGGTCCACCCACGCGCCGCGGCTCAGCTCGGTGCGCCGCACCCGCCCCGCGAGCGGGCCGACGCCCACGTGCGAGCCCTCGAACAGCGAGGCCTGGAAGTCCACGGACATGCGGCCCAGCGTAGCGTCGTTCGAACACGTGTTCTAGGGGCATGATCGCTCCGTGACCACGACCGGGCTCCTCCTCGCCGCCGGCGCCGGGCGCCGGATGGGACGCCCCAAGGCGTTGGTCGAGGGCTGGCTGCCCCGCGCCGTGGCCTCGTTGGCCGGCTGCGACCGGGTGGTCGTCGTGCTGGGTGCGCAGGCCGAGGCGGCCCGCCCGCTGGTGCCCGTGGGGGTGGACGTGGTCGTCGCCGACGACTGGTCCGACGGCATGGGCGCCTCGCTGCGGGCGGGGCTGCGGCACCTCGCCGGCTCGGCGTCGAGGAGGTGCGTGGTCACGCTGGTCGACCTGCCCGACGTCGACGCGCGGGTGGTGGGCCGGCTGCTGGAGCGGCCGGTCGACCCGTCGCTGCTCGCGCGGGCGGCGTACGACGGGACGCCGGGCCATCCCGTGCTGCTGGGCCGCGACCACTGGGCCGGCGTCGCCGCGGCGGCGGTGGGCGACCAGGGGGCGAAGGCCTACCTGGGGACCCACGAGGTGGCGCTCGTGGAGTGCGGCGACCTCGCCACCGGGACCGACCAGGACACGCCCGACGGTCTGGTCGAGGGGCCTAGCGGGCCTTCCTGATCCGGATCGCGCCCTTGGCGGTGGAAGGGTCGACGACCTTGCCGCCCTGGGTGATCTCGACCTCGCCGGCCGCGACCAGCCGTCGGGCCGCGCGGCGGGCGGGCTCCATCAGCTCGCGCCAGGCGTCGTCGGCGTCGCCGCCCACGGCGCGGGCGGCCTCCGACGGGCAGATGGTCGACCCGCCCCTGCGACCGGCGAGCAGGTCGAGGATCGAGGCCTCGAGGCGCTCGTCGGTGGCCGAGACCTTGTGCTTGCGGCACGCGGTGGAGCAGTACTTCACGTCGTCCCAGTCGCGCTCCCACTTCTTGCGCCACTCGATGCGGCGGCCGCAGGAGGCGCAGGTCTTGTCGGCGGGAGGCACCGCCCCAGTCTGCCGCGCGGCCGGTGACCCGCGCGGGTCCGGGCAGACTGTCCGGCGTGCACGAGGTGAGGCTGCAGCCGCTGGCGCGCCAGCGGGTGGAGTCGCTCGGCGAGGTCGGGCGGGCGTGGCTCGACGGTCTGCCGGCCGCCCTGGGCGAGCTGGCCGACCGGTGGTCGCTGTCGTGGGGTCGCGGCCTGCCCGGCGGCAGCGCGTCGTACGTCGTGGCAGCGCGCACCGCCGACGGCGAGGACCGCGTCGTCAAGCTGCGGATGCCCGACCCCAGCGCGGTGACGCCGGGCGAGGTGCCGGTGCTCGCGGCGGCGGCCGGTCGGGGGTACGCCGTGCTCCACGACCACGACGCCCACCACGACGCCCTCCTGCTCGAGCGGCTCGGCCGGTCGCTGGAGCAGACGCCGGGCGAGCCGACCCGCACCCTCGACGTGCTGGTCGACACGCTGCGCGAGGCGTGGCGGCTCCCGCTCGGCACGGTGCCGGAGGCCCAGCCCAAGGCCCTCTCGCTGCGCGCGCTCGTGCTCGACACCGACGCCCGGCTGGGCCACCCCTGCGACCGCGACGTCCTCCGCCAGGCCCTGGCGTACGCCGAGGAGCTGGCCGCCCCCGGCCCGGACCCGAGCGTCGTGGCGCACGGCGACCCCCACCCGGCCAACGCGCTGCGCACGCAGCAGCCGCGCGACGGCGCCCCGGCCGGGCACGTGATGGTCGACCCGGACGGGTTCGTCTGCGACCCGGCGTACGACCTCGGGGTGACGCTGCGGGAGTGGACCCGCCGCCTCGAGGACGGCGGCCGGCCGCTCCTGGAGGGCTGGTGCGACCGCGTCGCCGAGCGGGCGGGCGTCGACCGCGACCGGACCTGGCGCTGGGCCTACCTCGAGCGCGTCTCCACCGGCCTGCACGTGCTCGGCTTCGGGGGCACCGTGCTGGGTGAGCGGCTGCTCGGCAGCGCGCGGCTGCTGCTCGCCAACCCGGGACCAACCGGCCGGACGTAGCCTCGCCGCATGGAGCTCACTTCTCCGGACGCGGTGACGGCTGCCCTCGCGAGCACCGGCTACCTCGCCGACGACGACCTGGCCACGGTCGTGTTCCTGAGCGCCTCGATGCAGCGACCGCTGCTGCTCGAGGGCGAGCCCGGCACCGGCAAGACGGCCCTGGCCGAGGCGCTGGCCGAGCTGACGGGCACGCCGCTGATCCGGCTCCAGTGCTACGAGGGCATCGACGCCTCGCAGGCGCTCTACGACTGGGACTTCGCGCGCCAGATCCTGCACCTGCGCACCCTCGAGGCCGCTGCCGCGTCGCGGGCGCCGGGGGAGGGCGCGTTCGACGCCGGCGAGGCCGAGAAGTCGCTGTTCGACGAGCGGTTCCTGCTCGCCCGGCCGGTGCTGCAGGCGCTGCGCCAGGCGCCGGCGGTGCTGCTGGTCGACGAGGTCGACCGGGCCGACGACGAGTTCGAGGCGTTCCTGCTCGAGGTGCTCTCCAGCTGGTCGGTGAGCATCCCCGAGCTCGGCACCGTCGTGGCCGCCACCCCGCCGCTGGTGGTGCTCACCTCCAACCGCACCCGCGAGCTCCACGACGCGCTCAAGCGCCGCTGCCTCTACCACTGGATCGACCACCCGGGCCTGGCCCGCGAGGTCGCCATCGTGCGCAGCCGGCTGCCCGAGGTCAGCGAGCAGCTCGCCGAGCAGGTCGCGACCGTCGTGCAGGGGCTGCGCACCGAGCACCTCCTCAAGGCGCCCGGCGTCGCCGAGACCCTCGACTGGGCCCGTGCGCTGCAGCGTCTCGGCGCGGAGGAGCTCGACCTCGACACCGCCTCGCGCACGCTCGGCACCGTGGTGAAGTACCGCGAGGACACCGACCGCGTGAAGCAGGCCCTCGACCGGATGCTGGCCGGCTGAGATGACCTCCCTGCCCGTGCCGCCCCCGCTGGTCTCCGCGCCCGTCGCGCACGAGGCCGACGAGGTCCTGCTCGGATTCACCCGCGCGCTGCGCGCGGCGGGGATGGGCGTCACCCACGACCGGGCCGCGGTGTTCCTCCAGGCGGCGGCCCTGGTCGACGCGGGCGACGGGGCGGCGGTCTTCCGGGCCGGCCGCGCGACGCTGTGCAGCGGCCCCGACGACCTGCTGCGCTACGAGCACGTCTTCGAGGCATGGTTCGGCTCGCGGGAGCGGCTGCCGCGCAGCATCCCCTCGGAGAAGCCGCGCGAGATCCGCTCGCCGCTGCCCCTGGGCGACGGCGGCGAGAGCGGCGGCGAGGACACCCCCGACACGGTCGCGTCCGCCGCGAGCGACGTCGAGGTGCTCAGCCGGCGCGACGTCGCCACGCTCCGGCCCGACGAGAAGGCGCTGCTCGACGCGATGATCCGCGCGCTGCGGCCGCGGCTGCCGCAGCGGCGCGCCACGCGGCGCACGGCCTGGAGGCGGGGCGAGGTCGACGTCCACCGCACGCTGCGCACCACGCTGCGCCGGATGGGCGAGCCGGCTGCCGTCGAGCACCGCCGCCGGGGCACCACGCCGCGCCGCGTCGTGCTGCTCGTCGACGTGTCCGCGTCGATGCGGCCCTACGCCGACGCGATCCTGCGGCTGTGCCACCTCGTGACGCGCACCGCCGAGGCCGGTCGCGGCCGCAGCCGCGTCGAGGTCTTCACCCTCGGCACGCGGCTGACCCGGGTCACCACCGCGATGCGCACCGCCGACCCCGACCGCGCCCTGGTGCGCGCGGGCGAGGAGGTGCCCGACTGGTCGGGCGGCACCCGGCTGGGCGAGACGATGAAGGCGTTCCTCGACCTGTGGGGCGCGCGCGGCATGGCCCGCGGCGCGGTCGTGGTGGTCTTCTCCGACGGCTGGGAGCGCGGTGACGCGGTCGAGCTCGGCGAGCAGGTGCAGCGGCTGCAGCGACTGGCCCGCCGGGTGGTCTGGGTCAACCCCCACCGCGGCAAGGACGGCTACGAGCCGGTGCAGCGGGGGATCGAGGCGGTGCTGCCGCACTGCGACGACTTCGTGGCAGGGCACTCCCTGCGTGCGTTCGACGAGGTGCTGGAGGTGATCGGCCGTGCGTGAGGTCCTCGACGACCTGCTGCGCTGGTGGGAGCAGGGGGAGACCGTGGGGGTGGGCACCGTGGTGGCCACCTTCCAGTCCGCGCCCCGGCCCGCCGGCGCGTCCATGCTGGTGGGACCCGGCGGCGAGGCCGTCGGGTCGGTCTCCGGCGGCTGCGTCGAGGGCGCGGTCTACGAGCTCGGCCAGGACGTCGTGGGCAGCGGGGCGCCGGTGCTGCAGCGCTACGGCGTGTCCGACGAGGACGCGTTCTCGGTCGGACTGACCTGTGGCGGCATCCTCGACGTCTACGTCGAGAAGGTCGACCAGCAGACCTTCCCCGAGCTCGGCGAGGTCGCGGCCGACATCGCCGCCGGCCGCCCGGTCGCCCTGGCGACCGTGATCGAGCACCCCGACCCCGCGTGGCTGGGTCGGCGGCTCGTCGTACGGCCCGAGGAGGTGGGGGGCCGGCTCGGCAGCGACCGCGCCACCGACGCCGTGTCCGACGACGCCCGGGGGCTGCTCGCCTCGGGCCACAACGCGACGCTGACCTACGGCCCCGACGGCGAGCGGCGCGGCGAGGGAATGCGGGTCTTCGTGTGGGCCTTCGCGCCCGCGCCACGGATGCTGGTCTTCGGCGCCATCGACTTCGCGGCGGCCGTGGCCTCGGTCGGCAAGTTCCTCGGCTACCGCGTCACCGTCTGCGACGCCCGGCCGGTGTTCGCGACGGCGACGCGCTTCCCCGAGGCCGACGAGGTGATCGTGAAGTGGCCGCACAAGTTCCTCGCCGAGGAGCTGGAGGCGGAGCGTATCGACCCCCGCACGGTGATCTGCGTGCTGACCCACGACCCGAAGTTCGACGTGCCCGTGCTCGAGAAGGCGTTGCGGATCCCCGAGGTCGCCTACGTCGGCGCGATGGGGTCGCGGCGCACCCACACCGACCGGCTCGACCGGCTCCGCGAGGCGGGCCTGAGCGAGGAGGAGCTCGGTCGGCTGCACAGCCCGATCGGCCTCGACCTCGGCGCCCGTACGCCGGAGGAGACCGCCGTCAGCATCGCCGCCGAGATCATCGCCGGACGCTGGGGCGGCAGCGGCGACCGGCTCTCGACCACCGACGGCCGGATCCACGCCCACGCCGCGCGCGACCTCGACCCGTCGCTGCCGGTGGGCTGACCCCTCGCAGGAAGGCCTCCCCGCGGGGCACCATGACCGGGTGACGACCTTCGTCCGCGGCCACGAGGCGCTGCCCGACGGCGTCGTCTCGGCGTGCGCGTACGACGCGTCGGGGCTCGAGCCCGGTGAGCACCGCGGACTGCCCTCGCCCTGGCTGACCTTCGTGGTCTCCACGGCCGGCCCGGTGCGCACCTTCGGCACCGTCGCCGAGCCCGGGACGCCCGACGCGTCGCGCGCCACGGCGTACGACGTGCTGCTGGCGGGGCTGCACCCCGTCGCCGCCCGCGTCGAGCAGCCGACCCGGCAGAGCGGGGTGCAGCTGGCCCTGCACCCGCTGGCCGCCCGACGGCTGCTCGGGTGCACCGCGGCCGAGCTGACCGGCGTCGGCCAGGACGGCGTCGACGTGCTGGGCCCGGTCGCCGCGGAGCTGCACGACCGCGTCGCCTCGGTGACGGGTGGGCAGCGGCTGCAGGTCGCCGAGGAGTGGCTGCGCCGGCGTCTGGCCGCCAGCGACCGGGGCCGCCGGGTGCGTCCCGAGGTGGTGCGCGCCTGGCAGGTGCTGCGGGCCGGCCGCGGCCGCTGCCGCGTCGACTACCTCGCCCGTGAGGTCGGCCTGAGCCCGCGGCACCTCCGCGACCTCGTGCGGGCCGAGCTCGGGGTGACGCCCAAGGCGCTGGCCCGGGCGTTCCGCTTCGACCACGTCGTGGCCCGGCTGGCCGCGGGCGAGCGCGGGCTCGCCGGCCTGGCGCTCGGGACGGGGTACGCCGACCAGGCCCACCTGACCCGGGAGTTCACCGCCATGGCCGGCTGCTCCCCGACGGCCTGGCTGGTCGAGGAGCGCCGAAACCTCCAAGACGGCGGCCACCGCAACCGGCCAGGCTGAGCCCATGAGCGATCCTGCGAGCACCCCGCCTCCCACCGTCTGGCCCGCCTTCAACGCCCGTGACCCGCGGGCGATGATCGACTTCCTGGTCGCGATCGGGTTCGAGGCCACCGCCGTCTACGGCGACGAGCACGAGGTCGCCCACGCCCAGCTGGACTGGCCCGAGGGCGGTGGCGTGATGTTCGGCAGCGTGAAGGACCACGGCCTGTCCCGACCGCCGGGCGCCGCCGGCTTCTACGTCGTCACGGCCGACCCCCGCGCCGTCCACGGTCGCGCCGTCGCCGCCGGGGCGAGGATCACCCGCGCCCCGGAGAACCCCGACTACGCCGGCCCCGACGGGTGGGAGTTCTCGCTGGAGGACCCCGAGGGGAACGCCTGGTCCTTCGGGACCTACCCCGGGGAGCCCCGGGCGGGGGGCTGACGGTCGTCCGGTTTCCCAGGTGATGAAGGGAGACCGGGTCCTCGCACACCACACCGGGTCCTCGCACACGGTGCTTCGTGTGCGGAGAGGCTGTTCGGGTTCATCACCTGGGAAACCGGACCCGCACCGTTGGACAACCGGCCCCGCCGTGTCCACGGAGTAGGACTGAGGGATGCGACTGCCCCTGCCCGACCCCCGTGAGCTGCCCCGTGTCCTGCTCGGTCTCCCCGAGCGGGTCTTCGGCCTGCTCGACTCCGCCGAGGCCCTGATCGGCCGGGTCGACGCGCTGCTGGTGCGCATCGAGGACACGCGGCAGGACGCCGCTGCCGTCGTACGCCGCGTCGACGCGATCGCCGCCGACGCCGAGCCCCTCGTCGGCCGGCTCGGCGGCCTGCTCGACCGGCTCGAGCCGTCGCTGACCCGGCTCGAGCCGACGCTGCGGACGCTCGCCGACACCACCTCGCCGGCCGAGGTGGCCGCGCTGGTGACGATGGTCGACCACCTGCCCGAGCTGACCCGGCGGCTGGAGACCGAGGTGCTGCCGATCATGGCCACGCTCGGGTCGGTGGCCCCCGACATGCACGACCTGCTCGACGTCTCCCGCGAGCTCAACGAGATGCTCGGCAAGCTCCCCGGGATGGGTCGGATCCGCAAGCGGGTCGAGGAGCAGCAGGACGAGCAGCAGGAGCAGGAGGCGCTCGCGGAGCAGCGCGGCCCGGTCGCGTGAGCGCGCCCGCCGGCTTGCCCGGGCGGGGCACGATGGGGGCCATGAGCGCGTCCGTGACCCGGCGTACGGCACTGCTCGGCGCCGCCGGCCTGACGCTGTCGGCCTGCGCCGGCGCGGAGGACCCGGCCGCCTCGCCCAGCCCCAGCCGCACCCCGTCCGGGAGCGGGTCGCCCAGCGGGTCGCCCAGCGGGACCCCCGGCGGGACCCCCGGCGCGTCGCCCTCGGCCAGC
This sequence comes from Marmoricola sp. Leaf446, assembly GCF_001424755.1. GTDB lineage: Bacteria > Actinomycetota > Actinomycetes > Propionibacteriales > Nocardioidaceae > Marmoricola. The sequence goes on along the minus strand of NZ_LMRF01000003.1, from coordinate 209,265 downwards.
GCCACCGCCGACGCCCTGCCGCCGGTCGAGCGCCGGGTGTCGCTGCCGCAGCTGATGCGCGAGGAGTTCGACGGCGGCCCGGTCACCCGGGTGCGGCGGCAGGCCGTGACCGACGCCTACGAGCGGTGGGAGGTCACCTACCCGGCGGGGGACACGACCGTGTCCGGCATCCTGCTCCGCCCGCTCGGCCGAGGCCCCTTCCCGGCCGTGGTGCTCAACCACGGCTACATCGAGCCCTCGGTCTACGTCACCGGCCAGGGCCTGGCGCGCGAGCAGGACTACCTCGCCCGGGCCGGCTTCGTGGTGCTGCACACCGACTACCGCGGCCACGCCGCGAGCGACCCCGCCGGCGACCTGGAGCGGGAGAGCCGGCTGGGCTACACCCGCGACACGCTGCACGCCGTCGCCACCCTCAAGCGGCTGCCCGCCGTCGACCCCGACCGGGTCGGCATGCTCGGGCGCTCGATGGGCGGCGGCGTCACGCTCAACGCGCTGGTCGCACAGCCCGGCGCGGTGCGGGCGGCCGTCGTCTACGCCTCGGTCAGCTCGGCCTTCACCGAGAACCTCGACCAGTTCACGATCCCCAACCGGCCCGAGGCGGCGCAACGACTGGCGCAGCGCTTCGGCTCACGGCGCGAGTCGCCCGACTTCTACGCCGGGCTCTCCTCGCGCACCTACTTCGACCGGGTCACCGAGCCGGTGCTGATCCACCACGGCACGGCCGACGACACCTGTCCGCCGCCGTGGTCGAGGCGCACCCACCGGCTGCTGCGCGCCGCCGACGTCGACTCCACGCTGCGCCTCTACGCGGGCGAGCAGCACGCCTTCGTGCCCCAGTGGCCGCTGTCGATGGAGCGGACCGTGCGCTTCCTGCGGCGGCGGCTCCGCGCCTGAGGGCCGCTGGTCCGGTCCGCCCCGGACGACGCCTGTGACGGCGAGGCGTCGGGGGCTACGGTGTGGCCCAGATCACCCGGCACCCCGCGGAGGCCCACGGACCCATGACGAGCACCAGCGACGAGCTCCGGACGCGCCGCCTCGAGGCCGTGCACGCGTGGACGACCTTCATCGAGCACGGTGACCGCGCCGAGGGACTGGTGCGACCCGAGATCCTGCGCTCCTGGGAGCGGTCGGCGCCGCGGGTGCAGGTCGACGTCACCGAGGCACCGCTCGACGACGAGACCGACACCCGCTCGTTCTGGCACGACTCCCCGCTGCAGCTCGCCGTCGAGCGCGTCGAGTCCGAGCTGCGCCGCACCTGCGAGGACGGCGACCTCGTCGTGGCCGTCACCGACGCCGAGACCCGCATCCTGTGGACCTACGGCGGCCGCGTGATGCGCCGCAAGGCGGAGTCCGTCAACTTCGTGGCCGGCGGCCGCTGGGACGACACCAGCGTCGGCACCAACGCCCTCGACCTCGCGTGTCGCCACGACGCGCCGGCGATGGTCTTCAGCGCCGAGCACTACGCCCAGGTGGTGCACAACTGGGTCTGCTGGGCCGCCCCCGTGCACGACCCGGTCAGCGGCGAGCAGCTCGGCGTCATCGACCTCTCCACCACCTGGGACCGCAGCCACCCCATCGGCCTGGCCACCGCGCGGGTGATGGCCCGGCTGATCGAGACCGCCATGCCCGCCACCAGCGCCCGCGGGCTGCCCGGCCAGCCCGGCGCGGCTCCCGTGCCCGGCCTCGACCTGTCGCTGCTCGGCGCCGCCGAGGCGCGGCTCGACGGCCAGCGGTTGCTGCTCAACCGCCGCCAGACCGAGATCCTCGCCCTGCTGGCCCTCAACCCCGGCGGGCTCTCGCTCGAGCACCTCCACGCCCTGCTCTACGGCGACCAGGCGGTCACCTTCTCCACCCTCAAGGCCGAGGTCTCCCACCTGCGCAGCGCCCTCGGCGGTCGGCTCGCCTCCCGGCCCTACCGGCTCGAGGTCCCGGTGCGCGTCGACGTCGACGAGGTGCTGCGGCTGCTGCGCCGCGGCCAGGTGCGCGCGGCCGTCGCGGCGTACGGCGGAGACCTGATGCCCGGCACCGAGTCGCCCGCCCTGGTCGAGCTCGCCGACTACGTCGCCGTCGCGGTCCGCGAGGCGCTGCTGGCCGACCCCCAGCCCCAGGCCGTGGCCCGCTACACCGAGCTCGCGCCGTACGACACCGAGGTCGTCGAGGTCTGCCTCGCCCTGATGGGCGACGACCACCACCCCACCAAGGCCCTGCTCAAGGGCCGCCTGGCCGCCGCCCGCCGCTGACCTCGGGACACCAGGGCTCCTCAGTGGACGCCCGCGCGACGCTCGCGTCCCGAGGTCGGCCTCACAGCGGCCCCGGGTCGTGCAGCAGGCCGAAGGTACGCGGCCGAGTGCTGGCCCGCGCCCGCGCAACCGCCGCGTGCATCCGCTCCACCAGCACGTGGGAGCGGCCCACGTCGCGCCCGACCGCGACGAACCCCTCGAGGCCGGTGGCGGTGAACGCCTCCCACCCGGGCCACGTCCACGGCGTGCTGACGGCCGGTCCGGTGGTCCGCTCCGTCGAGCTCCCCGAAGGTGCCGAGCCCGGGACAGACGAGGTCGGGCCGGCCGAGGCGTCGTCCGTCGGCGTCGGTGACGGGCCAGTTGCAGAGCGGGGTCGGGTAGCCCGCGTCGAGCACCCACACCAGCCGCAGCCGCGTCTCGTACGGCGACAGGCTGCGCTCGACCGCCAGGGAGCACGCCTGCCGCACCTGGGCGCCGCCCGGCCACCGCTGCCGCTGCGCCGCCCACGTCGCGAAGGACGCGAGGTCGACGACGCCGGCGGCCGCGGCGGTGTCGACGACCACCACGGCCTCCCGCACCGACGGCGCGGTGCGGGCCGCGTCGAAGAGGGCTCGCGAGGGCGAGGTGCAGGGCACGCCCCAGCGCACCCCCACCTCGTCGGCGGGCAGGCGCCCCCGGTGCACCACGGTGCCCGGCCAGGTCCGCAGGTGCACCTCGGGCGGTACGACGAGTGGCACGGGCAGCGGACGACCGTCGGTGTCCCGCCCGTCGAGGTAGCCGCAGCCGTGCAGTCGCAGCGCCGCCCACCCGGTGACCGCGCCGGCACCCCGCAGCCGGCACGACGCCTCGAGCACCCGCTGCTCGACCTGCGGGGGGACCTCGGCCGGCACGTAGAGACCGGGGGAGCTGCGCCGCCAGCCACGACCGCGCGCCTGCCCCGGGGTGGGACCTGCCACGCCCAGCGGGTCCACCGGGACCGGCCGCACCAGTCCGGACGGCGGGCGGCACCGCACCCGCCACCCCTCACCCACGGACGCCAGCCTGGACGGCGAGCGTCCCCGCGTCGACCGCCCCCGGCGTCACCTGTGGACGAGCGCTGCGCGACCTCGGGACACCAGCGTCGTCCCAGCTGCCTCCGGAGGACGCTCGTGTCCCGAGGTCGACCGCTGACCCAGGACCGGTCCACCCACGAACCCGTTGGACCGGCCGGGTGCGGCAGCCCCACACTGGGCGCGTGCCCTCGACCCACCAGTGGATCGCGTTCCTCGTCGCCTCCCTGCTCTTCATCCAGGTGCCCGGCCCGAGCCTGCTGTTCACGATCGGGCGGGCGCTCACCGTCGGGCGGCGCGACGCGCTGCTGTCGGTGGTCGGCAACGCGCTCGGGGTGGTCGGCCAGGTGCTGCTCGTCGCGGTCGGCCTCGGCGCGCTGGTGGCGGCGAGCGGAGGCGTCTACACCGTGGTCAAGGTCGGCGGGGCGGCGTACGTCGTGTGGCTGGGCGTGCAGGCGGTCCGCCACCGCCGCGACGCCCGCGAGGCGCTGCTGGCGGCCGGCCCGGACGTGCCGCCCCCGGGCAGTGCGCGCCGGGCGGTCGGCACCGGCGTGGTGGTCGGGCTGACCAACCCCAAGACGATCGTCTTCTTCGTCGCCTTCCTGCCCCAGTTCGTCGACCAGCAGGCGGGCCGCACCGGTCTGCAGGTCGCGATGCTGGGCCTGGCCTTCGGGGTGATGGCGTGCTGCTCGGACAGCCTGTGGGCGCTGGCGGCCGGCCGGGCCCGCGCCTGGTTCGCCCGTACGCCGAGCCGGCTGGACGCCCTCGGTGCCGGCGGCGGCCTGATGATGGTCGGCCTCGGCGCCACCATGCTCGCCTCGGAGTAGCACCCGGACGCCACCCGGAGGTGACCCGAGCGCCATCCGGCCGGGTGACAGGATGCGGGCATGCCCTCGGACCCCCTTCTGGACCTCTCCGCCGACGTCGTGGAGCTGACGCAGGCCCTCGTCGACATCGAGTCGGTGAGCCAGGACGAGGAGCGTCTCGCCGACGCCGTCGAGGAGGCGTTGCGCCGGCTCGACCACCTCGAGGTGACCCGCCTCGGCCACTCCGTGGTCGCGCGCACGACGCAGGGGCTCGGCGAGCGCGTCGTCGTCGCCGGGCACCTCGACACGGTGCCGCTCAACCACAACCTGCCCTCGCGCCTGGACGGCGAGCGCCTGCACGGCCTCGGCAGCTGCGACATGAAGGGCGGCGTCGCGGTCGCGCTCAGGCTCGCCCACGACGTGGCCACCCCGGTGCGCGACGTGACCTACGTCTTCTACGAGGCCGAGGAGATCGACGACGTCTACAACGGCCTCGGCATCATCGCCCGCGAGCGGCCCGACCTCGTCGAGGCCGACTTCGCGATCCTGATGGAGCCCAGCGACGCGGTCGTCGAGGCCGGCTGCCAGGGCACCCTGCGCGTCGAGGTCCGCACGACGGGGGAGCGGGCCCACTCCGCGCGCGCCTGGCGCGGCTCCAACGCGATCCACGCCGCCGCCGACGTGCTCACCCGCCTGGGCGCCTACGAGCCCCGCCGCCCGGTGATCGACGGCCTGGAGTACCACGAGGGCCTCAACGCCGTGCTGGTCTCCGGCGGCGTGGCCACCAACGTGATCCCCGACGAGTGCGTGGTGACCGTCAACTTCCGCTACGCCCCCGACCGCGCCGAGGCCGAGGCGGTGGAGTTCGTCCGCGACTTCTTCGACGGCCACGAGATCACGGTCGTCGACTCCGCCCCCGGGGCGCTGCCCGGGCTGGGGCTCCCCGCCGCCCGGGCGTTCGTCGAGGCGGTCGGCGGCACCGTCAACCCCAAGTTCGGCTGGACCGACGTGGCCCGCTTCACCGCCCTCGGTGTCCCGGCCGTCAACTACGGCCCCGGCGACCCCATGCTGGCGCACAAGCAGGAGGAGTTCGTGCCGCTCGCGCAGCTGCGCTCCTGCGAGCAGACGCTGCGCACCTGGCTGCGTCCCGACGCCGGGGAGCGCGGGTGAGCGGCCGCCGCGAGAAGCGTCGCGGACCCACCCTGCTGCGCGGTGACCAGGTAGACCTGACCACCACCGACCAGCGGCTGCTCGACTCCCACGGACCCAGCGACTGGGTGCACACCGACCCCTGGCGGGTGCTGCGCATCCAGAGCGAGTTCGTCGAGGGCTTCGGCGCGCTGGCCGAGCTGGGCCCGGCGATCGGCGTCTTCGGCTCGGCCCGCACCCGACCCGAGGACCCGTTCTACGCGGTCGGCGAGCAGGTCGGTCGCCGGCTGGTCGAGGCCGGCTTCGCGGTGATCACCGGCGGTGGTCCCGGCGCGATGGAGGCGGCCAACAAGGGTGCCTCCGAGGCGGGCGGCGTCTCGGTCGGTCTGGGCATCGAGCTGCCCTTCGAGACCGGCCTGAACCCCTACGTCGACGTCGGGGTCAACTTCCGCTACTTCTTCGCCCGCAAGACGATGTTCGTCAAGTACGCCAGCGGCTTCGTCGTGCTCCCGGGCGGGCTGGGCACCTTCGACGAGCTGTTCGAGGCGCTCACGCTGGTGCAGACGCAGAAGGTCACCTCGTTCCCGGTGGTCCTGGTCGGCGTCGACTACTGGTCGGGCTTGCTCGACTGGCTGCGCGGCACCGTCCTGGCCGACGGCAAGGTCTCGCAGGCCGACCTCGACCTGCTGCACCTCACCGACGACGTCGAGGAGGCCGTGTCGCTGATGGTGGCGGGGGTGGCGCGGCCGTGACCTGGGTGGTGACCGTGCTGCTGGTCCTGCTCGTCGGCGCCCTGGCGCTGCTGGTGGCCGAGCGCGGCGGCGGGTCCATGCCCACGGCGTACGACGACCGGCCGGACGTCTCGCTGCCGGACGGCCCGCTGCGGGGCGACGACCTGCGCGGCATCCGGCTCAACACCGCGGTCCGCGGCTACCGCGCCGACGAGGTCGACGCCCTCCTGGCACGCCTGGCCGACGAGCTCGACCGGCGCGACGCCCCCGAGGGAACCAGGTCGCCCGGGCCCCGGGACGCTCCCGAGGCCTGAGACGCCTCAGCGACCCTCGAACTCCGGCTTCCGCTTCTCCACGAAGGCCGAGACCGCCGCCCGGTGGTCCTCGGTCTGCCCGGTCAGCGCCATCATCTCGGCCTCGACCGCGAGCGCCTCGTCGAAGGAGTGCCCGGCCGCGTGGGCGACCGAGCGCCGGATCGCGCCGTACGCCACCGTGGGGCCCTCGGCGAGCCGGCGGGCCAGCGTGGCGACCTCCTCGGCGAGGTCCTCTGCGGGGACCACGGTCGTGACCAGGCCCAGCGAGAGCGCCTCGGCGGAGGCGATGGTGCGCGGGAAGTAGAGCAGCTCCAGCGCCTTGGCCCGGCCCACCAGCCGCGGCAGCGTCCAGGAGGAGCCGGTGTCGCAGGACAGCGCGATGCCGGCGAAGGCGAGGTTGAGGCCGGCCGGCTCGGCCATCACCCGGAAGTCGCAGGCCAGCGCGAGGCTGACCCCGGCGCCGGCGGCGACGCCGTTGACCGCGGCCACCACGGGCTTGGGCATCGAGACCAGCGTGCTGACGATCGGGTTGTAGTGCAGCTCGACGGTGTCCAGCGGCGGTGCGCTCGCGTCGGCGAGGGTGCGCTGGTGCTCCTTGAGGTCCTGCCCGACGCAGAACGCCCGGCCCGAGCCGGTGAGCACGACGCAGCGCACCTCGGCGTCGTCGGCGGCGCGGCGCACCGCCGCCAGCAGCGCCACCTTGGTGGGGACGTCGAGGCCGTTCATCGCCTCGGGGCGGTCGAGGGTGATCGTGGCGACGCCGCGGTCGAGTTCGTAGCGGACGGGCTCGGACATGGCGCTCCTGGGGTCGTCGACGACGGTGTCGGGACGGCCGAGTCTGCCGCATCCCGCGGACCACGGACGGGTGGAGTGCTCCGCCCGGTGCGGTGATGGGGAATAATGGGGTCCCAAGAGCGCGTCATGCGCACGAATCGGATGGGAAGAGGTGTGCACATGGCGGCCATGAAGCCGCGGACGGGCGACGGTCCGCTCGAGGTCACCAAGGAAGGTCGTGGCATCGTGATGAGGGTTCCCCTCGAAGGCGGTGGACGACTCGTGGTGGAGCTCAACGCCGAGGAGGCCACGAGCCTCCGGGACGCCCTCACCGGCGTCGTCGGCTGACCCAGACCCCCGCTGGTCGGTGCCCGTCCGAGGCACCGCACCGACGTGAGCACGGCGAAGGCCCTCGTCCTCCCTCGGGAGGGCGGGGGCCTTCGGTCGCTGTCGGCTAGGGTCGACGGGTGCCGCTCGCCCCCCAGGTCCCGCCACCCGACTTCACGCTCTCCGAGCTCTCGCCCGCGGCCCTGACCGGCGCGCAGGTCCTCGCGCTGGCGGTGCTGCCCGGCAGCACCGACGACGACGACCTCGAGGTGGGCCCCGGCGCCGCCGAGCTCGCCGGCCTCGACGGCGTGCCCGACCTGCTCGACGCGCTGCGCTCCGCGGGCGCCACGGGTGCGGCGGGCGAGGTCACCGACCTGCCCGGCGTACGCCGCGACGGCTCCGAGGCCCTGGTCCGGGTGCTGCTCGTCGGTGTCGGCGCCACCACCCGCACCGACCTGCGTCGCGCGGGCGCCGCGCTCGCCCGCCACTGCCGCGACGTCGACGAGGTGGCCTCGGCCGTGCAGGCCGTCGCCGGTGCCGAGGAGCTGACCGCGTTCGTCGAGGGTGCCACCCTGGGGGCCTTCACCTTCTCGCTGCGCCGCGAGGGCGCCGAGCACAGCCCCGTGCGCCACGTCGTGCTGGCGCTCACCGCCCCCGACGTCGCCACCACCGAGGTGCTCGAGCGGGCCGTCGCCCGCGGTCGCGCCGGGTGGCGCAGCCGCCTGCTGGCCACCGTCCCCTCCAACACCAAGTCGCCGCAGTGGCTGGCCGACCAGGTCGTCGAGATCGCCACCGCCGCCGGCCTGACGACCGAGGTCCTCGAGGGGGACGCCCTGCGCGCCGGCGGGTTCGGCGGCGTGCTCGGGGTCGGCCAGGGGTCGGCCACGCCGCCCCGGGTGGTGCGGGTGGAGTACTCCCCGTCGACGCGTCGTGGCCGTCGTACGCCTCACGTGGTGCTGGTCGGCAAGGGCATCACCTTCGACAGCGGCGGCCTCTCGATCAAGCCCGGCCAGGCGATGGCCACGATGAAGCGCGACATGACCGGTGCGGCCGTGGTTGCCGCCGTGATGGGCGCGCTGCCCGCGGTGGGCTGCCCGGTGCGCGTCACCGCGCTGCTGCCGCTGGCCGAGAACGCCGTCGGCGGCGGCTCGATGCGACCCGGCGACGTCCTCACCCACGTGGGCGGGCGCACCACCGAGGTCACCAACACCGACGCCGAGGGCCGCTTGGTCCTGGCCGACGCGCTGGCCCACGCGGTCGCCGAGCTCTCGCCCGACGCCCTGGTCGACGTCGCCACCCTCACCGGCGGCATCAAGGTCGCGCTCGGCCAGCACCTCGGCGGCCTCTTCGCCACCGACGACGCCCTCGCGGAGGCGCTGGTCACCGCGGGCGCCCGGGCGGGGGAGCCGCTGTGGCGGATGCCCCTGGAGCGGGAGTACGCCGGCAAGCTGGCCTCCAAGATCGCCGACGCCGACAACGCCCCCGGCGGTCCGCCCGCCATCACGGCGGCGCTGTTCCTCGAGCCCTTCACCGGCGGCCTCCCGTGGGCCCACCTCGACATCGCCTCCGTCGGCGACGCCCCCGAGGACGCCTTCGAGTGGACCGCCGGCCCCACCGGCTTCGGCGCCCGCCTGCTCCTCGACTGGCTCGGCTCCGACGCGCCCCTGGAGGGGGTCGGGGGCTGAGGGGGGCAGTTTCCCCGGCCAGCCGGTGAAACTGCCCGAGCAACCGGGAGGAAACGGACGCAGACGAGCAGTTTTACCCACTCGGATGCCCGGTCTGTCCGATGCCGTACGCCGCAGAGCGGCGCGGCCGCGCCAGGCCCCTGCTGCCGCGGGGCAGAGCGGAGAGCCGACCGGGGTCAGACCTCCGGCGTCCAGACCTTCTTGGCCACCAGCAGGCCGTCACCGACGGGCAGCAGGGCCGGCACCAGGGCGTCGTGCTCGAGCACCGTGCGGCCGAGCTCGCGGACCGCGACCGTCTCGGGGTCGCGCTGGGAGGGGTCGGCGACCCGGTCGTGCCACAGCGCGTTGTCGAAGGCCACCACGCCGCCGGGGCGGAGCAGGCGGACCGCCTCGGTGAGGTAGTCGGCGTACTCCTGCTTGTCGCCGTCGCAGAAGACCAGGTCGTAGTGGCCGTCGGTGAGGCGGGGGAGGACGTCGAGGGCTGCGCCAGGGATCAGGCGGACGCGCTGGGAGGCGATGCCGGCCTCGGAGAAGCCCTGCTTGGCCAGCCGCTGGTGCTCGGCCTCGGTGTCGACGGTGGTCAGCACGCCGTCCGGGCGCATGCCGCGCAGCAGCCACAGGCCCGAGACGCCGGTGCCGGTGCCGATCTCCACGACCGAGCGGGCCTCGAGCAGCGAGGCCAGCAGGCCGAGCGCAGCGCCGACGCCCTGGCCGATCGCGGTGACGCCAACCTCCTCGGCGCGGGCGCGGGCCCCGGCGACGACCTCGTCCTCGGGCACGAACTCCTCGGCGTAGGTCCAGCTCGCGGACTTGGGTGCGGTGACGATGACGGACTCCTGACGATGGGGCTGACTTCCGGGGCGACCCTACCGCTCGCGACACCTGAGGGCGTCTTCCCGGGTTGTGCTCAGGTGGGTCTCAGCAACCCTGCCTAGCGTGGACGCATGACCTTCCCCGGCCCCACCTCCCCGTCGACCCCCGCCTCCGTCGCGGGCGGCGCGAGCGCCCCCGCCGGCCTGCTCGTCGGTGACGCGGGCGCCCAGGACGGTCCGCTCGACTCCTCCAGCTGGGAGCAGATCGTCACCGAGCACTCGGCCCGCGTCTATCGCCTGGCCTACCGGCTGACCGGCAACGCCCACGACGCCGAGGACCTCACCCAGGAGGTCTTCGTGCGCGTCTTCCGGTCGCTGCACACCTACACGCCCGGCACGATGGCCGGCTGGCTGCACCGCATCACCACCAACCTGTTCCTCGACCAGGCCCGCCGCAAGCAGCGGATCCGCTTCGACGCGCTGACCGACGAGGCCGCCCACCGGCTGCCCAGCGCGCTGCCGACCCCCGACGTCGCGCAGGCCGAGCGGCTCTTCGACGCCGACGTCGAGCAGGCGCTGGCCTCGCTGAGCCCGGAGTTCCGCGCCGCGGTGGTGCTCTGCGACGTCGAGGGGCTGACGTACGACGAGATCGCCGACGTCCTCGGCCTCAAGCTCGGCACCGTCCGCTCGCGCATCCACCGTGGCCGGGCCCAGCTGCGCAAGGCGCTGGCCCACCGCGCCCCCGGTCCCGGCCGCACCCGCCTCTCCGGTCCGCGGCCGCAGCTCGCGACCGGTGGGGCCCGCTGATGCTGTCGCTGAGCGGCCACCTGGGCTCCAAGGCCGCGGCGCTCGTCGACGGCCAGCTCCCGGCGTCGGTGGAGGAGCGGGCCTGGGCCCACGTCCACACCTGTCCCGGCTGCCGCCAGCTCGTCGAGCACGAGGCCTGGACCAAGCAGCGGCTCGGCAGCCTCGCGACCGGGCACGACGACCGACCCGTCCCGTCGTACCCGGGCGTCGACAGCGCGTCGGGCGACCCGCTCGCTCCGCCGCCCTCGCTGCTGGAGTCGCTGCAGTCCGTCGACGACTGGGCGGCCACCCCCGTCGCCCCGGGCCAGGGGAGCAGCCGTCGGGTCGGCCTCGTGGCGGTCGGCGGCGGTGCCATCGCGGCCTCGGTCCTCGGCCTGGTGGCCGTGACCGGGGGAGTGGTGGTGCGTGGCGACGTACCCGTCCGGCCCTCCCCGGCCAGCATCCGTGGCGAGCAGCCGCAGCGCGGTGCGGGCGTCGGGTCCGGCACGGTCGGGACGCCGCTGGGCGCGGAGACGAACACCTCCGCCGTCTGGGCGCGTAGGTCAAGATAGGGGGCGTGAGCCCCGAGCAGCCCGACCCGCAGCCGAGCCCGCCGCCCCCGGGGCGGCAGCCGCAGGGCGCGGAGCCGGTCGTCTCGCAGCCGCGGCCGTGGCTCGCGGAGCAGCCGCAGGGCCTGGGTCAACCGCGTCCGGGCCAGCCGTCGTTCGCCTCCCCTCCGGGCCGGGTCCCGCCCGGCGTCGCGGCCACCCCGCCCGGGCCGCGCGGACCGTGGGGCCCGCCGCCGCCGTCGTACGCCGAGCACACCCGGCCGCTCCCCGGTCTGCCCCTCCCATCCGCCGACGGCCGGTCCGACGGCCGGTCCGACGACCGGTCCGACGACCGGGGCTTCCTCGGCGGGGCGCTCGCCGAGCCGGAGCCCGACGGGGCCACCCCGGCCCGCGCCGGGCTGCCGCGGTGGGTCTGGCCGGCCGTCGCCGGCCTCGCGCTGGTGCTCGGGCTCACCGGCGGTGCGCTCGCGGCCGGGCTGATGGCCCAGGACGGCCCGCAGGCCACGATCAGCGTCGAGCGTCGTACGGCGCAACCGCTGCCCGCCGACAACTCCAGCATCGCCTCGGTCGCCGAGGAGGTGCTGCCGAGCACCGTCCAGATCCTCGCCGGCTCCGCCGGGGCCGGGTCGGGCGGCGCGACCGGCTCGGGCTTCGTCTACGACGACGAGGGTCACGTCATCACCAACAACCACGTGGTTGCCGAGGCCGCCGAGGCCGGCCAGGACATCCGCATCGTCGACCAGGACGGCAACCGCTCGGCGGCCAGGGTCGTGGGCCGCAGCACCGTCTACGACCTCGCCGTGCTCGAGGCCGAGGGGGCGCGCTCGATGCAGCCCGCGGCGGTCGGGTCCGCCGAGCAGATGCGGGTGGGGGAGACGGTGGTCGCGATCGGCTCGCCGCTCGGGCTGTCCTCGACGGTGACGAGCGGGATCATCAGCGCCGTCAACCGGCCGGTGACCACGGGCGAGAGCCGGAGCGACAACTCCTACATCAACGCCGTCCAGACCGACGCGGCCATCAACCCCGGCAACTCCGGCGGGCCGCTGGTCAACCTCCAGGGGCAGGTCGTCGGGGTCAACTCCGCGATCGCCTCGCTCGGCTCGGTGTCCGGCGACCAGGGCGGCAACATCGGCGTCGGGTTCGCCATCCCGATCGAGCAGGTCGAGGTGACCGCGGCCCAGATCCTGCAGAGCGGCAAGGCGCAGTACCCCGTCATCGGCGCCAACGTGCGCGGCCTGCCCAGCCTCGACGGCGCCCGCGTGGAGGAGATCGACCGCGGCTCCCCGGCCGCCGACGCCGACCTCGAGGTCGGCGACGTGATCCGCCGCGTCGACGACGCCCTGGTCACCAGCTCCATCGACCTGGTGGTGGCGATCCGCTCGCACGTGCCGGGCGAGGAGGTCACCCTGTCGGTGACCCGGTCGGGCCGGGACTTCTCGGTGCCGGTGACCCTCGACGCCAAGACCGAGTAGCCGGCTGCGCCGTTCTCCTCTCAAACCGGACTTAACGTCGCATACTGGTGCGGTGACCACCGTCCCCCAGTCGCCCGTCCCCGTGCGCTACGGGCTCGCCAGCCGTGACCGCGAGCGTCACTGGACCGTCATCGTCGACGCCGTGCTCCTCGGCGCCGTCGTCGGCTGGTTCGTGCTCCTCGCCGTCGGCGGCCTCCACGCGACCGTCACCGTCGTCGCCGGCGTCGTGCTCACCGCCATGGTGGTGCACCGGGTGCTGATCCTGCTCGAGCGCCAGCGCTCCGCTCGGGCGTCGCGCGGCGGCGTGTAGATCGGGGTCGTGGGCGCTCGTCCGTGGCTGGTCCGGCCCCGGAAGCGTCACCATCCTGTCCGGGCTGCTGGGTGAGGCGACCGACGTGCGCGGCGGCTGGCCCGGCGTACGTCGGACCGCCTGGCGAGCACCCACCGCGGGGTCGTGGAGGGTCCACGCCCGGCGCAGGCCGTGACGGGCGTCCATGACCCCGATCGACGAGGCGGCCCGGACGACGACGGCGGCGGCCCCTACGCGTCTCTCAGGTCGCCTCGCCGTCGAAGGGGGGACGTTCGCCGGGGCCGAGGAGCTCGACGGCGGGCTCGAGGGGCGGGCGGCTCTGGGCCGGGGTCCGGTCGTCGTCGTCCTCCATGGCCTCGAGGATGTGGCGGCGGATGGCGACGCGGGGGTCGAGGTCGGTGAGCTTGAGGTCGGCGTACTCCGGCCCGAGCTCGTCGCGCAGCTGCGTCTGGGCGTTGTTGGCGAGGTTGCGGACCTGGCGTACGAAACGACCGGCCTGACGGGCCAGCTCGGGCAGCCGGTCGGGGCCGAAGACGATGACCGCGACGAGCGCGATGACTGCGAACTCCGGCAGCCCGACCCCGAACACCGGAGGCTCAGCCCTTCGCGGTGGGGCTCAGGCCCAGCTGCATGCCGGCCAGTCCGCGGCCGCGGGCGGTGAGCGTGCGGGCGACCTCGCGCAGCACCAGCGCGCCCGGCGCGGTGGGGTCGGACTCGACGATCGGCTTGCCGACGTCGCCGCCCTCGCGCAGGCTCGTGTCGAGCGGGATGCGACCCAGCAGCGGGACGTCGTAGCCGAACCGCTGGCCCAGGGTGGTGGCCGTGCGCTGGCCGCCGCCGGTGCCGAAGACGTCGATGCGGTGGTCCTTGCCCTCGGGGGTGCAGTGGGGGCACGGGAGCCAGGACATGTTCTCCAGGACGCCGATGACGCGCTGGTGCATCATCGAGGCCATCGTGCCGGCGCGCTCGGCGACCTCGGTCGCGGCGTCCTGCGGGGTGGTCACGACGACCACCTCGGCGCTCGGGAGGTGCTGGCCCAGCGAGATCGCGACGTCGCCGGTGCCGGGCGGGAGGTCGAGCAGCAGCACGTCGAGGCTGCCCCAGTAGACGTCGGCGAGCATCTGCACCAGCGCCCGGTCGAGCATCGGGCCACGCCAGGCGACGACCTGGTCGCGGCGCGGCTTGAGCATGCCGATGCTGATCACCGAGACGCCGCTGGCGGTCGGGACCGGCATGATCAGGTCCTCGACCTGGGTCGGCCGGACGTCGGCGACGCCGAGCATCGCCGGGATCGAGTGGCCGTAGATGTCGGCGTCGACGATGCCGACCTTGAGGCCCTGGGCCGCCATCGACACGGCGAGGTTGACCGTGACCGAGGACTTGCCGACCCCGCCCTTGCCCGACGCGATCGCGATCACGCGGGTGAGCGAGCCGGGCTGGGCGAAGGGGATCTCGCGCTGGGCCTGGCCGCCGCGCAGCTGGTCCTGCAGCGTCGATCGCTGCTCGGCGGTCATCACGCCGAGCTTGACGTCGACCCCGGTCACGCCCTCGATGGGGCTGACCTCGGAGGTCACGTCGCGGGTGATGGTGTCCTTGAGGGGGCAGCCGGAGACGGTGAGCAGCACGGTGACCGTCACCAGGCCGGTGTCGTCGACGGTGACGTCGTCGAGCATGCCGAGCTCGGTGATCGGTCGCTTGATCTCGGGGTCGTGGACCCGCGCGAGGGCAGCCCTGATCCGGTCGATGTCAGGGGAGGTCATGGCTCCAGCGTACGTGGGGTCACGACGTCCGCCCCGGGGTGTCCGGGTCGTCCTCGTCGTCGTCGCCGGTCAGCTCCTCGACCAGGTTGCGCAGCTCCGAGCGCATGAAGTCGCGGGTGGCGACCTCGCCGACCGACATCCGCAGCGAGGCCACCTCGCGGGCGAGGTACTCCATGTCGGCGTGGGCCCGGGCGTTGGCCTGCCGGTCCTGCTCGTTGACCACCCGGTCGCGCACCTCCTGGCGGTTCTGCGCGAGCAGGATCAGCGGCGCGGCGTACGACGCCTGGAGGCTGAGCATCAGGGTGAGGAAGATGAACGGGTAGTCGTCGAAGCGCAGCGACTCGGGCGCCAGCACGTTCCACAGCACCCAGAAGATGACGAACATCGTCATGTAGATGAGGAACCGCGCGGTGCCCATAAACCGGGCGAACTGCTCCGCGAAGATGCCGAACGCGTCCTGGCGCACCTGGGGGCGGCGCACGAACGAGCGGCGGCGTACGTCGGTGGGCTGGTCCAGCCGCACGACGCGTGACTCGGGGCGGCGGTCGCCGGCCCGGTCGTGCCGGTCGTGCCGGTCGGAGCGGTCGCGGCGGTCCTTCTCGCCCATGCCGCTCACCTCCGCCCGATCTTGCGGTCGCGCCAGCCCTCGGGCAGCAGGTGGTCGAGGAGGTCGTCGACCGCGACGGTGCCGAGCAGCCGGCCCTCCTCGTCGACCACCGGCGCGGCGACGAGGTTGTAGGTGGCCAGGAAGGTCGCGACGTCCTCGAGGCTGGCCTGCGGCCGCAGGTAGTCGATGCCGGTGTCGAGCGCGCCGGCGACCAGCGAGGACGGCGGCTCGCGCAGCAGCCGCTGGATGTGGGCGACCCCGAGCAGCTTGCCGGTGGGGGTCTCCAGCGGCTGGCGGCAGACGTAGACCAGCGCGGCGAGCGAGGGGGTGAGCTCGACGGCACGGACGCGGGCCAGTGCCTCGGCGACGGTGGCGTCCGGGGGCAGGATGACCGGCTCGGGCGTCATCATGCCGCCGGCGGTCTCCTCGCCGTAGGACATCAGCCGCCGCACCGACGCGGCCTCCTCGGTCTCCATCAGCTCGAGCAGCTGGGCCGCGGTCTCGGGCGGCAGGTCGGCGATGAGGTCGGCGGCGTCGTCGGCCGACATCTCCTCGAGGATGTCCGCGGCGCGCTCGGAGTCGAGGTGCTCCAGGATCTCGACCTGGTCCTCCTCGGGCAGCTCCTCGAGCACGTGGGCCAGCCGCTCGTCGTCGAGCGCGGCCACCACCTGCGTACGCCGCTCCGGCGTGAGGTCGTGGATCACGCTGGCCGCGTCGGCCGGCCGCAGGTCCGCGAGCGAGGCGGCCAGGTGCTCGGCGCCCTGCCGCGGCTGCCGCTCGTGCAGCCCCTCCACGTCGTCCCACTCCACGACGTGGGTCTGCGAGCGGCGTCGGAAGCCCTTGGCGCCCTCGGTGACGGCCACCCGGGACAGCACCCAGTCGCGGGTGCGGGCCTGCTCCATCGCGACGTCGAAGACGGTGCCCTCGGTGCCGGTGCTGCGGATCCGCACGTGGCGGTCCAGCATCTGCGCGATCACCAGCGTCTCCGTCGTACGCCGCTCGAAGCGACGCATGTTGAGCAGCCCGGTCGTGATCACCTGGCCGGGGTCCATCGCGGTGACGCGGGTCATCGGCGCGAAGATCTGGCGGCGGCCGAAGACCTCGACGACGAGTCCCACCACGCGGGGCTGGCGGACGTCGGAGCGCAGCACCACCACCACGTCGCGGACCTTGCCGACCTGGTCGCCCGAGGGGTCGAACACCGGCAGCCCCGCGAGCCGGGCGGCGAAGACGCGGGTGGGTGTGGTGCTCACGTCGGATGAGACTACCCACGACTAGGCTCGCCGGGATCCGGACGGCGGACCACCCCGCGTCCGCCGCAGACAGGAGCCCACCGTGACCACTCAGGTCGTCATCCTCGCCGCCGGCATGGGCACCCGCCTGGGCCGGCCCCACCCCAAGCCGCTGACCCCGCTCAGCTCGGGCGAGACGATCATGCGGCGCGCGGTGGACGCGCTGCGCGGCGGGCTCGGCGAGGACGTCCACGTCACCGCGGTGGTCGGCTTCAAGCTCGACCTGGTGATCGAGGCGATGCCCGACATCGGCTTCGTCTACAACGAGGTCTACGACTCCACCAACACCTCCAAGAGCCTCCACAAGGCGCTGCGCCTCTCCCAGCCCGGCGGGGTGCTGTGGCTCAACGGCGACGTCGTCTTCGACCCGCGGGTGCTGACGCTGCTGCAGGAGCACATCGCCACCGGGCGCAGCTTCGTGTGCGTCAACACCGAGTCGGTCGCCGAGGAGGAGGTCAAGTACACCCTCGACGACGACGGCTACATCCGCGAGCTGTCCAAGCAGGTCGTGGACGGTCTCGGCGAGGCGGTCGGCATCAACTACGTCGCGGCCGAGGACAAGGCCACGCTCGTGCGCCGCCTCGCGGAGGTCGGTGACCAGGACTACTTCGAGCGAGGCATCGAGGTGGCGATCCAGGAGGACGGCCTGCGGGTCGAGGCCCTCGACATCTCGGAGTTCCCCATCGTCGAGGTCGACTTCGACGAGGACCTGACGCGCGCCAACGCCTTCGTCGGCTAGGGCTCGGACGGGGCCGACGGCGGCTGGTCCAGACGGGTTCCCGTCAACGCGCGGGTGAGTCCCCGCCCCGGTGGAGCAACGCGGTACGATCCGCCCGTCTTCGGGGACACGGGTCGGTCACCGACCCCCGTCGACATCGACCAGGTCGCAGCTCGGTGCCGGCCTCGACAGCGTCCGGGGGAGCTGGCAGTGGTGGGGAGGCGACGCATCGTCATGACGCTGGGAGCCGTCGCGCTGTGCGCGGGCTGCGGCTCCGCGCCCGCCGGCACGGACGCCGGCTCCGAGCCGTCCTCCGCCTCCGCGTCGGCCTCCGCGACGACCTCCGCGACGACCGCCGGCGAGCCGACCGCGTCCGCGGAGCCCTACGTGCCCGGCTCGCCCGACAACGAGGTCCGGCCCGCGACCCGGGCCGAGCGGGCCGCCTGGCCGGCCTGCGGCGAGGTGTGGCGCGGTGACGGCTCGATCCCGGGCCGCTACCGGGGCTGCGTCGACGGCGACCGGGCCGTGGTCGCCGACCGCATCCCCTGCTCCTTCGGCGGGTCCATGACGACCTACGCCGACCGCTACTACGGCGTGCTCGGCAACGTCGTCAACGACGCCGGGGAGTCCCTCTCCACGAGCCGCCGCTACGCCCGGGCCCACGCCCTCTGCACGGGCTGACCCCCACCCGCTTCGCACCACCCCACGACAGGATCGGACCACGATGAGAACGACCATGCGACACACCGCCCTGTGGCTGGCTGCCGTGGCGGTGGCCGCGACCGGCTCGCTGTCGGTCACCGCGGCCCAGGCCGCGGCGCCGCCGGCCACGACCGTCGCGGCCGGGATCGTCGTCCCGGGCTACAGCCCGACGGCGCCCTACACCCCCCGGACAGGCGTCATCATCAACGACCCGCAGATCCGTGATCGGCAGCGGGTGATCATGAACCACATCGTCAACCTCTACGACAGCGCACCGCCCAACAGCAGGATCCGGATGTCGGACTGGAACATCGCCTACAGCCCGTTCGTCAGCACGGCGATCGCGGCCCACCGACGCGGCGTCAGCGTCCAGATCATGATGTCGGCAGGGGTCGCGGCCCGTCAGGACCCACGCACCGGCGACTACGCCACGTTGAAGCGGGGCCTCGAGCAGGACGGACGCAACGCGTCGAGGCCGGCGGCCCTGCGCAGCTTCATCCGCACGTGCGTCGACGCGTGCCGTGGTGCCGGCGGCATCAACCACGCCAAGTTCCTCACCGTGAGCCAGACGGGCGGGACCGTCGCGAGCCCCACGCCCGCGCCTCCGGTCCCCGCGCCGACCGGGACCCCGACCCCGGCCCCGGCGCCCACGCCTGTGCCCACGTCGCCGACTGCCCGCAACATCGTCATGATCAGCTCGGCCAACGTCACCAAGGTCGCGATGTTCAACCAGTGGAACGACGCGTTCACGCTCGTCGGTGACGCCAAGGTGTACGGCTTCTACGAGCGCACGTTCGGGGAGATGGTCGCAGGCACCCGCGGCAACTACTCCACCTCGACCTCGGCGAACTTCCCCTGGTTGCTGGCCGCGTGGTTCAACCCGTTCCGCGACCGGCCCGACCCGATCATGGTGATGCTCAACAAGGTGCGGTGCACCGGCGCGGTCGGGGCCGGCTCGCGGGGCCGCACGGTGGTCCGACTGGCGCACACCGTCCTCACGGGCGATCGAGGCATGACCGTCGCGAAGAAGGTCAAGTCGCTCAACCGGGCCGGCTGCATCACCAAGGTCGTCTTCACCCTGATGGACCGCAAGATCCGCAACATGCTCTACTCCACGACCGGCACGCGGGTCCCGATCCGGCAGCTCGTGCGCGACCGTGACCGCGACGGCTTCTACGACCTGTACCTCCACACCAAGACGCTGACCATCAGCGGCAACTGGGGAGGCGACCGCGGTGCTCACGTCGTGCGCACCGGGTCCGAGAACATCTCGGCCAAGTCGGCGGTCAGCGACGAGACCGGCTTCGACGTCAAGCACGTCGGCTACGAGACCCTCTACAGCCGGTGGATCGACTCCGTCTTCGCCAAGGGCACCACTAGCTACACCCCGCGGGCGCCTTCCGACGCCCGCGTCGGTGCCGACCCGTGGCGCGACGTCCAGCTCGACTGACCGTCCTGCGGCCGCCCGCCGCACAGGACAGCGGTCCGCGTCAGCGCCCCGGGGCACAACGCCCCGGGGCGCTGGTGGTGCGTCTGTGGGAGGAAATCGGCGGATAGTGCTGCGCACCTCCCGCCTTGTCTGTTCACATAAGACCCACATGCCCCGTGGGTCCCCCGCCGCGGGGGTCGCGCGACCTCTCGGAGCCCCCATGACCGTCCGTCCCCTCTCGACCGCGATGACGCTCCTGCTGGGGCTGGTCCTCGCCGTGGGGACGCTCCAGGCGACGCCCTCGACGGGATCCGTCGGCGGGAGGGCCCTGACGCCGGTGGCCAGCGCCTGCGCGGACGTCGCGTTCGTGGCCGCCGGGGGCGACGGCCAGGCCTCGGCCACGTCGGCGGGGCCGGCGCTGCAGCGGCTGCTGGCGGTGACGCGCGCCGCCGCGCCCGACCGCACCTTCACGTCCGTCTCGGTGCCGTGGTCCACGACCCGGGCCACGACGCTGCGGGGGCGCGGCGGTCTCGCGACCCCCGCCTCGCGCGCCGTCACGACGACGTCGGTCGCCCGGTGGGCCGGTGACGTGCGGGGGTACGCCGCGCGGCTCGGCAGCCGCCTGGCCCAGCTGGCCGCCGACTGCCCGCGCCAGAGCCTGGTGCTGGCCGGCCACGCCCAGGGGGCGCTGGCTCTCCACCGGGTGCTGACGACCCTGCCGACGGGCCCGGCCGCAGTGCAGCAGCGGGTGGTCGGCGCGGCGCTGGTCTCCGACGGCTACCGACTGCGGGGATCGGCGCACCTGGGCGCTCCGGCGGTACGCCGCGCCTCCTCCGGCGTGCTCGGCGGGCGCGGAGCGCCGGTGTCCGTGCCGGTCGCCGCCAGCCGCTACCCGGTCGTGTCGGTCTGCACCTCGGGCGACCTGGTCTGCGACCTCGGCACCACGCGGGTCCGACGCGCACTCGCGGCCCACGCGAGCTACGGCACGTCCGGCGCGACGTCCCTCCTCGGCACGGCCGCCGGTCGACTGGCCCGCGGTGTGGCCCGGACCGTCCTCGCGGCCCCCCTGCCGGACGTCAGGGCGATCGTCGGCGTGCCCGTCCGGCAGACCGTGCCGCTGCGCGTCCTCGCCGAGGACCGCGACGACGTCGTGCTCTCCGCCACCGGCACGCCCCCCGGTACGACGCTGGACCGCAACGGGCTCCTGAGCGGCGCACCCACGACCGCGGGCACCTGGACGGTCGAGTGGACCGCCACCAACGCGGCCGCCCCGTGGACCCTCCCGGCCACGGGCCGCTTCCGGGTCGTGGTCACCGAGCCGCGGACCAGACCCGACGCCCGGGTCTCGGCCGGCGGCCAGCACAGCTGCGCCCTCGACGCACCCGGCCGGCTGCGGTGCTGGGGCGCCAACGACCGCGGCCAGCTCGGGACCGGCTCGACCGGTGCGGCCCAGTCGTCCCCGGTCGCCGTCGCCGGGGACACGACCTGGTCCCAGGTCTCCGCCGGTGGCTCCTCGACGTGCGCGATCCGCACCGACCGGTCGCTGTGGTGCTGGGGCCTCAACCACGAGGGCCAGCTCGGCGACGGCACCCGCACCGACCGCGCAGCCCCGGTGCGCGTCACGACGACCAACGACTGGGCCTCGGTCAGTGCCGACTGGTGGACCACCTGCGCCACCCGGACCGACGGCCGCGCCTACTGCTGGGGCCAGAACACCGCGGGTCAGGTCGGTGACGGCTCCACGACCACGCGGCTGCGGCCGACGGCGGTGCTCGGCACCGGGTGGCGGTCGGTCGAGACGGCCGGCTGGCACAGCTGCGGCGTCCGGGTCGACGGGACCGCCGCGTGCTGGGGCCGGAACAACTTCGGCGAGCTCGGGACCGGCGGCAAGGTCAACACCGCCCGCCCCACCGCCGTCCCCGGGACCGGGTGGCGCGAGCTGGCCCTGTCGTGGGGGAGCACCTGCGGCACCCGGACGAGCGGTGCCGTGCAGTGCTGGGGACGCAACGACCAGGGCCAGGTCGGCGACGGCACCACCACCCACCGCGTGAACCCGCAGACGGTCGTCCTGCCGCCGGCCCGCACGGTCGTGGTGGGGGACACCCACGCCTGCGCCCTCGACACCGACGGTGGCACGTGGTGCTGGGGCAGCGGCGACCACGGCAACCTCGGGGTCGGCACGACCGCCCGTTCGACGCGACCGGTGCGGGTGACCGCGTCGGCCTCGGTCGCCCTCGACGCCGGGTGGGCCCACACCTGCAGCCAGACCGACGCCGGGACGACGCGGTGCTGGGGCGACAACGCCGCGGCGCAGCTCGGCGACGGCACCACCGACGACTCGGCCGGCCGGGGGCTGCCGGCGGCGCGCGCCGCGAGCACGTTCACCATCGCGACCTTCAACCAGCTTGGCCACAACCACACCCTGCCGGGGGCCGCCGACGACGTCTTCGCGCCTGCCTGGATCCGGGCGCAGTGGTCGGTGCAGACCTGGCGTGACCGCGACCTGTCGGTCGTCGGCGGCCAGGAGGCCGACCTCGGTCAGATCCAGGCGCTGCAGCGGGCCGCTGGCGCGGAGTACGCCGCCTGGCCGGGCACCGAGCTCGGGCGGACCCGCACCCACACCTCGGTGTGGTGGCGCACCAGCGACTGGGAGGCCGTGGAGCGCACCACCTTCGAGATCCCGTTCATGACCTTCACCCGCACCATCCCCGTCGTCCGGCTGCGCAGCCGCGTCGACCCCGCCCGCACCATCTGGGTGATGAACGTCCACAACGCCCCGGGGACCGCGGGGCAGGGACAGCGCGACAGGGCGCTCAAGATCGAGGTGGCGAAGGTCCGCGAGCTCGTCGCCTCGGGCGACCCGGTCTTCCTGGTGGGTGACTTCAACGAGCAGACGGCCTACTGCAAGGTGGCGCCCGCGACGGGGCTGACCTCGCCGCGCGGCGGGAGCGTCAGTGGCACGACCTGCACCCCGCCGAGCGGTAACCTTCCGATCGACTGGATCTTCGGCCGCGGCACGTGGAGCGGCTACACCAAGACCCGCGACCCGCTCGTCGCCCGCATCACCGACCACCACCTGACGTCCTCGAGAGTGACCTTGCGTTGAACTCCTCCGCCTCCGCCCAGCCCGGCCGCCCCGGACTGACGGGGGCTCCGGAGGGCCCGGCGCCCGGGACGGCGTCGGACTTCCGCGTCGACGACCACGGGGTGCGCGCCCCGGTCGCCGAGGCCGGCACCTGGCAGGTGGCCTTCGACGGCCGGGTGGTGCTGTCGCTCGACCTGACACCCGACCCCGACGGCGAGCACGCCTCGGCCGCCTGGGTGGGGACCACCGTCTTCTACCTCGACGGCCGCTCGTCGGTGGAGCTGCGGCGCGACGACCGGGTGGTCGAGGTCGGCGAGGTGGCCTTCGGCGACGCCCGACCGGGCGACCGGGTGAGGTTCGTGGACGCACAGGGCGGGCCCGTGGTGATCGACAAGTGGGGCCTGGCCCAGCGGCCGTTCTCCACACGCAGCCCGGACGTCGCGGCGTTCCTGGCCGAGCGGGCGCTGGAGATGTGCCGCGTCGCCCGCGAGGACGCCGGCATCGAGCTGTGGATGGCCTTCGGCACGCTCCTGGGCGCGATGCGCGGGGGCAAGGTGATCGGGCACGACTCCGACATCGACCTCGCGTTCCTGGGGGAGGGCGAGACACCCGCGGAGCTGCACGGCGAGATGACCCGGCTGCGTCGGGCGCTCAGCACCGCCGGGATGATGACGGTCAACAAGACCGGCAGCTTCGTGACCGTGCTCTTCACGGCCCCCGACGGCAGTCTGGCCAGCATCGACGTCTACACCTGCTTCCACTACGGCGGGCTGCTCTACGAGACCGCCTCGGCGCGGGCGGCCGTGCCCCGCGAGGCGATCCTCCCGCTCGGCGAGGCCGAGTTCGAGGGCCTGCTGCTGCCGGCTCCCGCGGACCCCGCCCGGCTGCTGGAGGTGTCCTACGGACCGGGGTGGCGCCATCCCGACCCCGACTTCGTGCACCGGCCGGACCACGCCGTGCGCAGCCGCTTCGACGGGTGGTTCGGCAACGTGATGCGCCGGCGCCGCGACTGGGAGGCCTACTGGGACCACCACCAGCAGCCCGGTCGGCCGTCCGACTTCTCCGCCTGGGTGCGCTCCCGGGTGGCTCCGGGCGCGCTGGTGGTCGAGCTGGGCATCGGTCGCGGTGACGACGCCGTGGCGTACGCCGAGGCCGGGCTGTCGTGCTTCGGGATCGACTACGCCCGCAGCGGAGGACGCACGATCGCCCGTCGACGCGGCGACTTCGACCGTGACCGCCTGTCCTGGACCCACGGCAACCTCTACGACCTGCGCGACGCCGTCTCGCTGGCGGCCCAGGTCGCCCGGCGGTCCGCCGCGGCCGACCGCGTGCTGGTCGCGCGCGGCCTGCTCGAGTCGTTGCGGCCGCAGGAGCGCGACGGGTTCTGGGTGCTGGTGCGCATGCTCGGGCGCGGGTCCCGGGGCTGCTACCTCGAGATCGACGAGTCCGGGCACGCCGGGCCCGCCCGTGACGGCGTCTGGCGGTTCCCGGTCGACCGCGACGAGGTGCGACGACGCGCGGCAGCGGCCGGTGCCGAGGTGGTCGAGGAGGTGCTCGTCGGAGCGGCCGCGAGCGCGGTCGAGGGCGGGACCCGGTGGCGTATGCTCCTCGACTGGCCGGGCCAGTCGACGACCCAGGAGACGATCCCATGACCGAGCGGGTGTACCTCCACGTCGGAGGCCCCAAGTCCGGCACCACCTACCTGCAGTCGGTGCTCCGGCAGCAGCGCGACCGGCTGGCTGAGGCCGGTGTGCTGGTGGCCGGCGAGGCACAGGTCCAGCTCGTCCACGCGGCCATGGTGCTGCGTGACGACCGCCGGCTCGACGACCTGCCGCCGCGCGCCCGTGACGCCTGGAAGCGCCTGGTCGAGGAGATCCGGCAGTGGCAGGGCCCGACGGCGGTGGTCAGCTACGAGCTGCTGAGCAACCTCACCGCCGAGCAGGTCGCCCGCGCCGTGGACGACCTCTCCGGCCTCGAGGTGCACGTCGTGGTGACCGCACGCGACCTCGGTCGGGTGCTGTCCTCGGCGTGGCAGGAGCGCCTCAAGTTCGGGCTGCGCGACTCGCTGGAGGCCTGGCAGGTGCCCGACGAGTCCGTGGTGGCCTCGGAGTGGGGCTGGCGCACGCTCGACCCCGCCTCCGTGGCGGCTCGGTGGGGAAGCAGCGTGCCCGCGCACCGGCTCCACCTGGTGACGGTGCCGCGCGAGAAGGATGCCGGTGGCCTGTGGCACCGCTTCGCCGACGCCTGCGGACTCCCGCCCGAGCTGGCCGACGCGCACCCCGCCCGCGCCAACGAGTCGCTGGCCCCCGCCGCGGCCGAGGTGCTGCGACGGGTCAACCCCCACCTGGACGACTTCCTGCGCACCGGCCGCGAGCGTGCTGTGTGGTCGCGGGACCTGTTGGCCAACCAGGTGCTGGCCCGCCTCGGCCGCGAGCCGATCCGGGCCACCGACGTGCAGCTCGAGCAGGCCCGCTCGCGCCACGCGGGCGTCGTCGCGGCCGTGGAGCAGGCCGGCTACGTCGTGCACGGCGACCTGGCCGACCTGGCGCCGACGGCCGGCGCGGGCCGCTCGCCCGGTGACGTCACCGAGGGGGAGGTGCTCGACACCGCCCTGCGCACCATCGCCGCCCTCCTCGAGGAGCTCCGCGTGCGGGACGCGGCCCAGCGTCCGTCGTCGCCGCCCACCGGACCCCGACAGCCGGTGCGGAGCCCGCTCCGCCGGGCCGGGGCAGTGGCTGCCGGCCTGGCGTCGCGACCGCTGCTGGACCGCAACGCTCGGCTGCACGCCCGGATCGACGAGCTGGAGGCCCGCCTGGACGACCGGCGACGGCTCCAGCAGCGGTTGGCGGCCCTGACCGACCTCGTCGCCGAGCTGCTCCTCCCGACGGACGCGGCCGGCGAGGCCGAGATCGCCCGGTTGCTGGAGACCTACCGCCGGACCACGGTGTGAGCGCCGCCGACCGTGCCGTCGACCGCGCCCGGGCGGCGCGGCGCCGGTGGCGCCGGGCGACCGGGGCCGACTCCCTCGCCCACGCGGCGCGTCGCGTCGAGCTGGGCGGGGTCGCGGTGGACGAGGAGGTCCACCTGATGACCGTCCTCGACCGCGACCTGCTCTCGCTGGAGGAGACGGTGGCCGCCGTGGCGAGTCGCCGGCTGGGGCGGAGCTCCTAGATGGCGACGCGTCTCGTCCTCCACATCGGCTCGATGAAGTCCGGCACGAGCTACCTCCAGAACGTCCTGCTGCACAACCGCGCGCTCTTCCGGGAACAGGGCGTCGACTTCCCCGGCCGCCGGTGGCGCGACCAGGTGTCGTCGGTGATGGACCTCATCGAGCGCGGCGGCCCCCAGCAGCCCCCGCTGGACCCCGACGGCCCGTGGCGGCGGCTGGTGCGCGAGATCGACGCGTGGCCGGGCACGTCGGTGGTCTCGATGGAGTTCCTCGGACCGCGCGGACGACCCAAGATCGACGTGGTCCTCGAGAGCTTCCCCGAGACCGCCGTCGACGTCGTGCTCACCGCGCGCGACCTCACCCGGCAGCTCCCGGCGATGTGGCAGGAGGCGGTGCAGAACACCTCCAAGGTCACCTGGCCGGAGTACGTCGCCTCGGTCCGGCGCCCCGCGGACGGTCCTGGCCCGGGCCGCAACTTCTGGAAGCAGCAGGCCGTCGACCAGGTCGCGGAGCGCTGGCGCGACGCCGTCGGAGACGACCACTTCACCCTGGTCACGGTGCCGCCGCCGGGGTCGCCGCCGGGCCTGCTGTGGGAGCGCTTCGCCTCCGTCGTCGGCGTCGCCCCCGACCTCGCCGACCTCGACGTCCCCCGCACCAACCCTTCGATCGGCACGCCGTCGGCGATGGTGATGCGCGACCTCAACGAGCAGCTGGTCGGGGCCGAGCTGTCGCGCGAGGCCTACATGAGCGTGGTCAAGGGGTTGCTGGCCAAGCGTCACCTGGTCCGTCGGGACGAGCCCAAGCTGGGCGCCGACGACCGGTGGCTGCGACGCCGGGCCCGTGACCAGGTCGCGGCGCTGCGGGCGATGGGCCTGCGCGTGGTGGGCGACCTCGACGACCTGCTGCCCCACCGCGTCGAGGGCGTGCACACCCGCGACGTCTCCGCCGAGGACCGGCTCGCCGCCGCCGTGGACGGGCTGGCCTTCATGGTCCAGGAGGTGGTCCGCCGGCAGGAGGAGCACGCGCGGCTGCGCACCGAGCTGGCCCGGCTGCGGGCGCAGCTCCGGGCCGCCGAGGCCGTGCCCACGCCGGGTGCCGACGACACGACGACCGGGCAGGTGGGCTGAGTGCGCAGCCTGCGACGCGCGAGGAGCGCCGCGCCGGACGCCCCGGCCCTGCCCCAGCGCCGGGCCGAGCGCGCCGGCGCCGACCTGGCCGTGATCACGATGGTGCGCGACGAGGGCGCCATGCTGCGCCGCTGGGTCGAGCACTACGGCCGCGAGGTGGGTGTCGAGCACCTCGTGGTGCTCGACGACGGCTCGAGCGACGGCTCGACCGCCGACCTCCCGTGCCCGGTGATCCCGCTGCCGCCCCTCACCCGGCCCTTCGAGCGCTCCCGCATGGGCCTGCTCTCCGGTCTCGCCTCGGGCCTGCTCGAGGCCTACGACGCCGTGGTGTTCACCGACGCCGACGAGCTGCTGGTGGCCGACCCCGACCGCTGGTCCGACCTGGGTCACTTCGTCCACGAGCAGCCCGACGCCCTCGCGCTGGGCGCCCTCGGCCTCAACGTCGTGCACGCCCCCGGCGAGGAGCCGCTCGACCCGGCCCGCGGTGTCCTCGAGCAGCGCGCCCACGCCACCTTCGTGCCGTTGATGTGCAAGCCCGCGATGAAGTGGGTCGCAGCGGACTGGGCCGCCGCGTCGCACGGCCTGCGGGCGCCGTACGACGTGCACCCCGACCTCTACCTGTTCCACCTCAAGTTCGCCGACCGCGACCACCTCCGTGCGGTCGCCGACCACCGACGCGCCATGGTCGAGGCCGACGGTCGCGCCGCGGGGACGAGCTGGAGCAAGAACGCCGACGAGATGGTCGAGGTGCTCGACCGGGCCGCCGCATCGGTGCGGACCGACGCCCCGGTGTTCACCGCCCCCCGGGGGGCCGAGCTCGACGCCCTGGTCATCGAGGGCGACCGCCCCGGGGTGTGGCGCGCCCCCAAGGGCGGGCAGATCCAGGCGATGGTGCGGCAGCCGCCGCAGCGCGTGCCCGAGCGGTTCGTGGGGCGTGCCTGAGCTACGAGGGTGAGCAGGGCCGGCCCGTGAGGTGACCCGTGGGGTGACTTTGCTCATGCCGCGATCGGGGATCTGTTCAGTAGCCTCTCCCACGCAGCGCCGGTGCCCCTCGACCCGCCACCGGAGCCCTGCCCCCGCGCGTACCGACCGCTCGCCGACCGAAGGACACCATCGATGGCACGCCTCGCCCAGACCGAAGGTCTGACCGACATCCAGATCGAGATCCTCAAGGCGGTGCGGTCGTTCGTGGAGGACAAGATCCTGCCGGTGGCGACCGAGCTGGAGCACGCGGACGAGTACCCCACGGAGATCGTGGAGGGTCTGAAGGAGCTGGGGATCTTCGGTCTGATGATCCCTGAGGAGTACGGCGGGCTGGGGGAGTCGCTGCTGACCTACGCCCTGGCCGTGGAGGAGATCGCGCGGGGCTGGATGAGCGTGTCGGGTGTGATCAACACCCACTTCATCGTGGCGTACATGCTGATGCACCACGGCACCGAGGAGCAGAAGCAGAAGTACCTGCCGCGGATGGCGACCGGTGAGGTCCGTGGGTCGTTCTCGATGTCGGAGCCGGGGCTGGGCTCGGACGTGTCGGCGATCAAGACCAAGGCGGTGCGTGACGGCGACGGCTACGTGATCACGGGTCAGAAGATGTGGCTGACCAACGGCGGGTCGTCGAACCTGATCGCGGTGCTGGTGCGCACCGAGGAGGGTGCGGACTCGGTGTACAAGAACATGTCCACGTTCTTGGTGGAGAAGGAGCCCGGGTTCGGGGAGACCGCGCAGGGCCTGACGATCCCGGGGAAGATCGACAAGATGGGCTACAAGGGCGTCGACACCACCGAGGCGGTCTTCGAGGGCCACCGGATCGCCGCCGACCAGATCCTCGGCGGTGAGGCCGGGCGTGGTTTCTACCAGATGATGGACGGTGTCGAGGTGGGCCGCGTCAACGTCGCGGCGCGTGCGTGCGGCATCGCGACGCGGGCGTTCGAGCTGGGCATCTCCTACGCCCAGCAGCGTGAGACGTTCGGCAAGCCGATCGCGCAGCACCAGGCGATCTTGTTCCGGCTGGCGGAGATGGCGACCAAGGTCGAGGCCGCGCACGCGTTGATGGTCAAGGCCGCGCGCCTGAAGGACAAGGGCGAGCGCAACGACGTCGAGGCCGGGATGGCGNGGCCTCGTTCCGGATCCACGGCGGCTACGGCTACTCCAAGGAGTACGAGATCGAGCGGCTCTACCGGGAGTCGGCGTTCATGCTGATCGGGGAGGGCACGGCCGACATCCAGAAGATGATCATCGGCCGCAGCCTGCTCAAGGACTACGCCCTCAAGGGCTGACCGGGGTCGCCGGGCCGCTGGTCACCCGGACGTCCGGGTGATCGCCGAGGGGTGTCTGCGAGGGTGGGGCCCGTGAGGCCCGACCAGGCGCTGCGGCAGCAGGGGCAGGCGTGCGCCGCCCTCGGCTCGCCGATGTACGCCGGCCTGCTCGCCCGGCTGGCCGACGACTGGGCCGCCGGTGGTCCGACGGCGCGGGTGCTGGCCGGTCACGAGGACCTGCCGGCCGGTTCGGCGCTCGCGCTGCGGCTGCTCGGCAGCGTGCACCGGCTGGTGCTCGAGCGGCGGGCCGGCGGGCTCGGCGTCCTCTACCCGAGCGTCGGCGGCACCTGGGACCCGGTCGCGGGCCCCGAGGCCGTCCTCGGGCTGCTGTCCGAGCAGCCCGAGGCCGTGCGGGAGTGGCTCGACCGCCCGCCCCAGACCAACGAGGTGGGACGGTCGGCGGCGCTGCTCGGCGGGCTGCTGCACCTCGACGACGCCCTCCGGCTGCCGGTGCGGCTCGCCGAGCTCGGGTCCTCGGCGGGGCTGAACCTGCTGGCCGACCAGTACGCCGTGGGCGACGCGTCCGGGCCGGTGCACGGCCCGCCCGCCGCCGTCGTACGGCTGGAGCGGGGGTGGGCCGGTCGTCCGCTCCGCCCCTGGCCGGGGCTGCGGTTCGTCGAGCGGCTGGGGTGCGACCCGCGTCCGATCGACCCCAGGAGCACGGCGGGACGGCTGGCGCTGACGGCGTACGTCTGGCCCGACCAGGTCGCACGGCTCGAGCGCCTGCGCGGTGCCCTGGCGGTCGCGGCCGCCGTCACCGCCCCGGAGGTGCGCCCGCAACCGGCCGGCGCGTTCGTCGAGGACCTGCGCCTGCGCGAGGGCACCATTACCGTGGTCTGGCACAGCGTGGTGGTGCAGTACCTCGACGCGGAGGAGCAGCGGCACGTCGTCGACCGGGTCGAGCGCCTCGCCGCCGACGCCACGCCCGCGTCGCCGCTGGCCCACCTGACGATGGAGCCGCCACGGCGCGGTGCCGGCACGCCCGGGGAGGTGCCGGTGGTGCTGCGGACCTGGAGCGGACTCCCCGGCGACGGGGAGCCCCGCGTCCTGGGCCACGCCGCACCCCACGGCCTGCCGACCACCTGGGCCTAGCGCCGCGCCGAAATGCCCTCGCCAGCGGGGGAGGTCGGGTGCGAGGGTGGGGTCCCCGTCCCACCGAGCAGGAGGACCCGCCATGGCCGACGAGACGTCACCGAGCATCCCGACCCAGGACGAGCTCAAGGCGAAGATGCGCCAGGCCCTCGACCGCAAGCGGGGCGTCCACCACCCTGACGACCGCGCCGGGTCGAAGGAGAAGGCCCACGGCTCGGAGGTCCAGGGCGGCACCGGTCCGCAGCTGCACCGTCGCAAGGCCGGGGGCGGCGGCAGCTGAGGCGGGCCCGCCGGGTCAGCGTGCGGGCGCGTCCCCGAACATCGCCTTCTCGCTCCACCGCTCCCCGACGCTGAGGTCGTACTGGATCAGCCGGTAGTCCCGGAGCACCCGCTTGGCCTCGGGACCCAGGTCGGCGACACGCACCCGCTCGCCGTCGGCGCCCACGGTGATGCCCGCGTCCATGGCGGGCACCTGACCGCCGAGGTCGGTGAGCAGGGCGTACCAGGGCGGCACCGGGACGTCCATGGCGTTGAACATCATGGGCAGGAACTGCGTGGGGCTCGTCGTCGGCAGGTCGGTGTGGCGCAGCTGCTCGCGGTTGCTCCAGATCAGGAACGGGGTCTGGTGCGAGCGCAGCGGCCCCTCCCGGTCCAGCAGGGACTGCGGGTAGACCTGGGGCGGGACGTGGTCGCCGTAGAAGATGACCGTGGTGGGCTCGGGCGAGGCCTTGAGCTGGGTCAGCAGCTCGTCGAGCGCCTCGTCGGTGCGCGAGATGCCCCGGGCGTAGGCGCCGGCCTGACGGGCGTACTCGCCGGAGAGCCCGCTCGTGGGCGGGATCGGGTCGTCGTACTGGCCGCCGTAGGGCATGTGGTTCTGCATCGTGACGAGGTGGGCCAGGACCGGCTTGTCGGTGTCGCGGATCTGGTCGAGCACC
Organism: Marmoricola sp. Leaf446; assembly: GCF_001424755.1. Classification (GTDB taxonomy): domain Bacteria; phylum Actinomycetota; class Actinomycetes; order Propionibacteriales; family Nocardioidaceae; genus Marmoricola. The sequence continues at coordinate 178,010 of NZ_LMRF01000003.1, read as the reverse complement.
TCGGCGAAGGCCGAGCGGTCGTCGATGAAGCGGCCGCCGCCCCGCTTGGTGTTCTTCATCTGGTCCTTGGAGACGAACCGGTCGAAGCCGAACGCGTCGTAGACCTCGGGGCGGCTGTACATCCGCGGGGAGAACGGGTGGATCGCCACCGGCTCGTGGCCGTGGCGCCGGAACCACTCCACCGCGGAGGGGAACCGGTCGTAGTTGGAGACCAGCTGCTCGTAGGGCGTGGTGAGCTGCGGCGAGAGCTGGCTCAGCGACTGCCCGGTCAGCAGCTCGTACTCCGTGTTGGCGGTGCCGCTGCCGATGCCCGGGGCCAGCATGCGGCCCGACACGGTCTGCTCCATCGTCGCCGTGGTGCGGGGGATGAGGTTCTCGGGCCAGCTGACGCCGTCGAGCCAGGCCGGCTGGCTGAAGCTCTCCGAGAGCACGATGACGACGTTGGTGTCCTCGAGCGAGCCGGTCCGGCCCTGGTTCATCCGGGCCGCCTCGGCCTGGTAGCGCTGCACGACGCGTCGCACGGCGGCCTCGGAGTAGCCGTCGGGCTCGGTCATGGCGTCGACGTGCATGTTGTAGAGCAGCCCCGAGACGAAGCCGTTCTGCTGGTAGTTCACGCGCTGGTCCCAGGCGCGCCAGCGCATGCCGGTGGAGTCGAAGGCGGCGCGCCACTGGTTGCCGCGCTCGTTGAAGTTGCCGGCGACGTGCAGCATGCCCATGCAGACCACCACGACCAGCACGCGGGCCAGGACCACACCGCGTCGGCGGCGCCGCGTGGCGTTCATGGTCAGGCGGGGGAAGAACTTGCCGACGACCCAGCCCACGGCCGCCGCCAGCAGCACGACCGCGACCAGGGCGACGGCGCCGCGGACCAGCTGGGCCTTCGAGACCATCTCGAGCAGGAACGACGGTTGGCGCAGGAACACCACGTCGCTGGGGTAGACCGGGTCGTTGCGCAGCTCCAGCTTGGTGACGTTGACCAGGCCCACGAGCACGGTGAGCGCGCTGACCACGCCCATGCCGGTCCACAGCCTGCCCAGCAGCGCCACCACGAGGAGCACGAAGACCCAGACCACGGCCACGCTGGGCACCAGCGCCGGCGAGTCGAAGGTGCGGTTGCGCAACGCGTTGACCGGGTGGGGCCAGGCCGAGGCGTCGAGCAGGACGGTGACGACCACGGCGAGCAGCAGGGTCAGCGCGAGGCCGCCCAGCACGGTCACCGCCGGGCGGACGCGCCGCCAGGTCGAGGGGGACGAGGGTGCAGGGGCGCCGTCGAGCGGGGCGGGGGACGGGCCGTCCCCGCCGGGACCGCCGGCGTCGGCGTCGCCACCGCCTCCGCCCGAACGGCGCGTGACGCGAGTGTGGACGTCGAGCATCCGGCCAGCATAGGTCGGTCGACGCGCCGGTCCCGACCGCGAACCACCGGTGGTCGGGGCCGGGTGAGAGGAATCCCACGCCCCCTCCCGGTGCCGGGCCGGGTCCGACAGGATGAGGCGGTCGTCACCGCCGTCCACGAGGAGAGTCCGCATGCAGTTCGGTCGCAGCTACGAGGAGTTCGAGGTCGGGGCGACGTACAAGCACTGGCCCGGCAAGACCGTCACCGAGTTCGACGACCACATGTTCTGCCTGCTGACGATGAACCACCACCCGCTGCACCTCGACACGAACTACGCCGAGGAGACCACGCAGTTCGGCAAGAACGTCGTGGTGGGCAACTACGTCTACTCCATCCTGCTCGGCATGAGCGTCCCGGACGTCTCCGGCAAGGCCATCGCCAACCTGGAGATCGAGTCGCTGCGCCACGTGGCGCCGACCTTCCACGGCGACACGCTGTACGGCGAGACCCGCGTGCTCGACAAGTGGGAGTCCACGAGCAAGGACGACCGGGGCGTCGTGCACGTCGAGACCGTGGGCTACAACCAGGACGGCAAGGTCGTGTGCCTGTTCCGCCGCAAGGTGATGGTGCCCAAGGACAGCTACCTCGCCGAGCGCGGCGGGGAGCAGCCCGGCCGGCCGGTCCCGCAGCCGGACAAGAACTGGCCCGGGCCGGAGGCGGGCTGACCCGTGTCCGCCACCGACAGCGAGCTCTGGGTCGTCCGCCACGGCGAGACCGAGTGGAGCCGCGACGGCCGCCACACCTCGACCACCGACCTCGACCTCACCGAGGAGGGTGCCGAGATCGCGCGCGGGCTGGCCGGCCGGCTCGAGGACGCGGTGGGCACCGAGGGGTTCGACCTGGTGCTGAGCAGTCCCCGGCTGCGTGCCGTGCGCACCGCCGAGCTCGCCGGGTTCGCCGACGTGGAGACCACCGAGGACCTCGCCGAGTGGGACTACGGCGACTACGAGGGCCTCACCACGCCCCACATCCGCGAGACGGTGCCGGACTGGACGGTCTGGTCGCACCCCTGCCCCGGGGGCGAGGACGCCGCCGCGGTGGCGGCCCGCCTCGACCGGGTCGTGGAGCGGGTCCGCGAGCACGGCGGCCGCGCGATCGTGTTCAGCCACGGCCACGCCTCGCGCGTCCTGGCCGCCCGCTGGCTCGGCCTCGAGGCCGTCGACGGGCGCCACTTCGTGCTCGGCACCGCCACCTTGTCCACCCTCGGCTGGGAACGTGAGTCGCCGGCCGTGGCGCGCTGGAACGCCTGAGCCCTAGGCTGCGGCACGTGTCGCTCGCGGCCTCGTGTCCCCGGTGCACCTCGCCCGTCTCGGGCGAGGGGAGCTCGTTCGCCTGCCTGACCCACGGCCCGACCGACCCGCTGTGGCGCCCCGACGTCGCCGGCTACGACGCCTTCGCCGAGCTGGTGGGCCGCATCGACGACGCCCCGACCTACCTGCCGTGGCCGATGAGCCCGGGGTGGACCATCGCCGACTTCGGCTGCGTCGGCGAGGGGCCGCGGGTGCGGGCCACGGTCACCACCATCGTCGGCACCAGCGACCTCGACGGCGACGTCGAGGTCACGGTCGTCTCCGAGGACCCCGGGGTCGGGCTGGGCGCCCGGTGCAGCGGCACGACGTACGACGACCCGGGGCCGCAGATCAGCAACGGCCCGCCCGCGATCAAGGTCCGTGCCGGGGGACGGCCCGTGCCGCTCTGGCTGGTCGACGGCACCGGCGACGACGACGAGCTGCTGGCCCGGGCGACCTTCGCCGGGGAGGCCGACGGCCGCTGGCTGTGGCTGGTGATGCGCCCTGCCTCGGCCGCGCTGCTGCTGAGCGACGACTGGCTGCTGGCCGACGTCACCGGGTTCGGGCCGGAGGCCCTCGAGATGCCGTTCGGCGGTCCACGACCCACCTGGTGAGACCTCGCCCGGGTCCGGCGCGCGGGCGTGGGACGTCGGGCGGGGAACGGCCGGTGGTGGGGCACAATGCACGGTGATGAGCACTCACGTCCTGGCCGTGGCCAACCAGAAGGGTGGGGTCGCCAAGACCACCACCGTCGCCTCGCTCGGTGCCGCCCTCGCCGAGCAGGGCCAGCGCGTCCTCCTCGTCGACCTCGACCCCCAGGCCTGCCTGACCTTCAGCCTCGGCATCGACCCCGAGGACCTCGAGGTCTCGGTCCACCACGTGCTGACCAAGGGCCTGGACCCCGCCGAGGTCGTCATCGCCACCGAGGACGGCGTCGACCTGCTGCCCGCCACCATCGAGCTGGCGCGCGCCGAGGCCGACCTGCTGACCCGGACGGGGCGCGAGTACGTCATCCGCACCGCCGTCGAGGACACCGAGGGCTACGACTGGGTGATCCTGGACTGCCCGCCCTCGCTCGGCGTGCTGACCGTCGCAGCCCTGACCGCCGCGACCGGGGTGCTGATCCCGCTGCAGTGCGAGACGCTGTCGCACCGCGGCGTCGGCCAGCTGCTCGACACCGTCCACGACGTACGCCGGTTCACCAACCGCGAGCTCGAGGTGTGGGGCGTGCTCCCGACGCTGTACGACGGCCGCACCAACCACGCCCGCACCGTGCTCGAGACCATCTCCGAGACCTACGACCTCGCCGTCATCGAGCCGCCGATCCCCAAGTCGATCCGGTTCGCCGAGGCGCCCGCGGCCGGCCGCTCGATCTTGAAGACCTCCCGGACCGGCAAGGGCGCCCAGGCCTACCGCGACGTCGCGACCTCGCTGCGGGCCCGGGTCTGATCCTGGTGCCCCGGCCCGCCGACCCCGTGGCCGCGGTCTGGCTGCGGCCGGCGCTGGTCGCGCTGGCCGTGGCCACCACCCTGGTCTCGCTGCTCGGCGGGGCGGGGGTGCTGCCCACGGGTGCCGCCACGGCGGCGGACCCGGTCGGGACCCGCGCGGTCCTGGCGACCGTGCCGGAGCCGCCCGAGGTGCGTCGGGCTCCGCGGTCGCCGCGGGAGGTCGCACCGGCGCTCCCGGCCGACAGCGGCGCGGGCACCCGGGTGGTGTTCTCGATCGGCGAGCAGCGGGTGTGGCTGGTCGAGGCGGGGGAGCGCGGCGACACGGTCCGACGCACCTACCCGGCCTCGGGCAGCGTCTACGACAACCTGCACCCGGGCACCTTCGCGGTCTACTCGCGCTCGCGGCACGCGACCGGCATCGGCGACTCGGGGACGATGGAGTACTTCGTGCGCTTCACCCGCGGCGTCAACGCCGCGATCGGGTTCCACAGCGTCCCGGTGAGCGACGGTGAGTTCGTGCAGACCCGCGACCAGCTCGGGACGCCGCTCTCGCACGGCTGCATCCGGCAGTGGCGTCCCGACGCACGGGCCCTGTGGGACTTCGCGCCCGTGGGCCGCACGGTCGTCGTCACCGCCTGACCCGGCCCCGGACGCAGCACCGGGACGTCACGCGGACCGGTGGCTCGGGGCCACGATCCGGATGACGTCCCGGGGTGCTGTCAGCTGTCGGTGCTGGCGGCCGGGGTGCCGCCGCGGGTGCGACGTCGGCTGCGGTTGCGCTTGCGGGGCGGCCGGCCGCCGTCGCCGCCCTCGCCCGCGGGGCCCGAGGACGCGGGGGCCTCGGGAGCGGCGCCCTCGTTGCGGGCGCCCTCGCTGCGACCGCCGCGACCGCGGTCACGACCACCGTCGCGGCTGCCGCCGTCGCGACCTCGGCCGCCGTCACGGCCGCCACTGCCGCCGCGACCACCGCTGCCGCCGCGCCCGTCGGTGCGGGGCTCGCGGGCGATGACGACCTGGCCCTCGGGGATGACGCGGCCCTTGATCCCCTTCGGGATCCCCTGGTCGTGGAGGAAGTTCTCCGAGCTGGAGTAGGTCTCGACCAGCTCGTCGAAGGGCAGGCCGAGCGCCTTGTTGATCATCTTCCAGCGGTGCAGGTCGGCCCAGTCGACGAAGGTGATCGCGATGCCGGTGGCGCCGGCGCGGCCGGTGCGGCCGATGCGGTGGACGTAGGTCTTCTCGTCCTCGGGGCAGGTGTAGTTCACGACGTGCGTGACGCCGGTGACGTCGATGCCGCGGGCGGCGACGTCGGTGGCGACCAGGACCTGGAGCTTGCCCTCGCGGAACTTGGTCATGGCCTTCTCGCGGGCGGCCTGCGCCATGTCGCCGTGGAGCGGCGCGCTCACGAAGCCACGCATCTCCAGGTCGTCGGAGATCCGCTGCGCCTGGCGCTTGGTGCGGGTGAACACGATCATCAGGTCAGCACCCTCGGCCTGCAGCAGCCGGCCGAGCATCTCCGGCTTGTCGAGGTCGTGGGCCTGGTAGATGAACTGGGCCGTGGCCGGCACCATCTGGTTGTCCTCGCCGGACTCGGCGCGGATGTTCATCGGGTGGCGCATGTGGGTGCGCGCCAGGGCCACGATCGCGGCGGGCATGGTGGCCGAGAACAGCATCGTCTGGCGGGTCTCGGGGGTCTGCTTGAGCAGCCGCTCCACGTCGGGCAGGAAGCCGAGGTCGAGCATCTCGTCGGCCTCGTCGAGGACGAGCGACTTCACGTGGGAGATGTCGAGCGCGCGGCGGTTCATCAGGTCGATGAGGCGGCCGGGCGTGCCGACGACGACGTCGACGCCGGACTCCAGCGCCTCCAGCTGACCCTCGTAGGGCACCCCGCCGTAGACGGTGAGCACGCGGATGCCGCGCACCGAGCCGGCCAGCTTGAGGTCCTTGCTGACCTGCAGCGCGAGCTCACGGGTGGGGGCCACGACCAGGGCCTGCGGCTTGCCGGGGGCGGCCAGGTCGTCGTAGTCGGGGTCGTGCTGGGCGACGGCGCGCTGCACGACGGGGATGCCGAACGCCAGCGTCTTGCCGGTGCCGGTGCGGGCCTGGCCGATCAGGTCGGTGCCCATCAGGGCGACCGAGAGGGTCATCTCCTGGATGGGGAAGGGTTCGGTGATGTTGACGCTCTCGAGCGCCTCGGCAATCTCGGGGAGGACCCCGAGCTCTCGGAAGGTGGTCAGGATCTTGGCCTGTTCTGTGCTGACCCGACGCTGCGGGTCGATGGTCTGGGGGTCGTGTCACGACCAGGGCGAGCCGCCCGCAGGGCATCGCCACGAGAGGTGCTGAGAGGCACTCCTGCGACGCCGCCGTCGAGGCGGTGCGAGGGCATCGAGCCTGCGGCCCGCCCCCGAGTCTATCGGTAGGGTGCGCCCATGACCGAACCGTCGCCCGAGGACACCGCCGTGCCGTCGACGGAGACGGTCCACGACACCGACCAGGTGGCCTTCGACGACCCCGCCTACCGGGCGGCGGTGGTCGACCTGCTGGGGGTCATCACCTACGGCGAGATCTCCGCCTTCGAGCGCCTCGCCGACGACGCCAAGCTGGCGCCGAACCTGGAGGACAAGGTCGCCCTGGCCACCATGGCCACCGTGCAGTTCGGGCACGTGCCGGCGCTGATGGACCGCATCACCGAGCTCGGGGCCGACCCGCTCGAGGCCGTCGCGCCGTTCGTGCGGGCCTTCGACGTCTTCCACGCCGCCACCGCGCCCAACGACTGGCTCGAGGGCCTGGTCAAGGCCTACGTCGGTGACGGGCTGGCCGCCGACTTCTACGTCGAGATCGCGATGTTCCTCGACTCCGGCACCCGCCAGCTGGTCATAGACTCCCTCGCCCACGCCGGGCAGGCCGACTTCGTCGTCGACCGGGTCCGCCGCGCGATCGCGGCCGACCCCCGCGTCGGTGGCCGCTTGGCGCTGTGGGGCCGCCGGCTGATGGGGGAGGCGCTCTCGCAGGCCCAGCGTGTCGCCGCCGAGCGCGACTCGCTCGCCGCCCTGCTGGCCGGCGGCGTGGACCGCCCCGGCATGGACCTCGCCGCCCTCGCCCGGATGTTCGGCCGCCTCACCGAGAACCACGCCCAGCGGATGGCGGAGCTCGGACTCGCCTCCTAGCCCTGCTTGGGGCGGTTTCCCGAGGTCGCCTGGGAAGCCGACGCTGCGCCGGAGCAACAACCCCCGCGCAGCCCCAGCCTTCCCGGCCAGGTGAGCCGGGTCACCGGGATAGAAGTTGCTTGCGACAACCATCTAAGCCTATAGTTGACCTATGTCAACGACCTCTCCCACGACCGGCCTGGAGCCGCGGCGTACCGAGGCGGTCTCCGGGCTCTTCGACGCGCTGCTGGAGTTCAGCCGCTCGGTGAGGGCGCGGGGCTCGGACTGGGCCACGCTGTCCGACGACCTGTCCCGCGGCGACCTCGTCACCCTCGGGGTGGTGGGCGTCCACGACGCCATCCGTCCGGGCCACATCGCCGCCAAGCTCGGCGTCGACCCCTCGGTCGTCAGCCGCCAGCTGGCCGGCCTGCACCGCCTCGGCCTCGTCGCGCGGGGCACCGACCCCGCCGACCGGCGCGCCGAGCTGATCTCGCTGACCCCGGCCGGCCACGAGCGGCTCCGCGAGGCGCGCCGCACCATGTGCGCCGCGCTGGGCGAACGCCTCGACCACTGGGACGTCGAGCAGGTCGTCCAGGCCACGGCCGTGGTCGAGGACCTCGGTCGGCGCCTCCACGACCCCCTCGTCCGTCCCCTCCCCACCACCCACGCAGCTGTGAAGGAACGTCCATGACCGACACCGCGGCCCCGACCGCCGTCGCGAGCACCACCCCGTCCGCCACCCCGTCCGCTACCGAGCCCACCCACCGCGAGATCGTCGAGGTCCTCGTCGGCCTGCTCTCCGCGCTGTTCGTGGCAATCCTGTCGACCACGATCGTCTCGACGGCGCTGCCGACGATCATCGCCGACCTCGACGGCACCCAGACGCAGTACACCTGGGTCGTCACCGCCTCGCTGCTCGCGATGACGGTGACCAGCCCGATCTGGTCGAAGTTCTCCGACCTCTACAACAAGAAGCTGCTGGTGCAGCTGGCCATCGGGATCTTCGTCCTCGGCTCGCTTGCCGCCGGCGCCGTGCAGGACGTGCCGCAGCTGCTCGCCGCCCGCGCCCTGCAGGGCCTCGGCATGGGCGGCCTGATCGCGCTGACCCAGTCGATCATCGCCTCGATCATCCCGCCGCGGCAGCGCGGTCGCTACAGCGGCTACATGGCCGGCGTGATGGCCGTCGCCACCGTCTCCGGCCCGCTCCTGGGCGGCGTCATCGTCGACAGCCTCGGCTGGCGCTGGTGCTTCTGGGTGGCCGTGCCGTTCGCCGTCGCCGGCCTGGCGATGCTGCAGAAGTTCCTGCACGTCGAGACCATCCGTCGCGAGGTCCGCATCGACGTCCTCGGCGCGCTCGCCATCACCGCCGCGGCCGCCCTGCCGCTGGTGTGGGTCTCCTTCGCCGGCACCAGCTTCGCGTGGTGGTCGCGCGAGACGGCGTACTTCGGTGTGGGCACGCTGCTCGCCCTGGTCGCCGCCGTGGTCGTCGAGCGCCGCCACCCCGACGCCCTGGTGCCGCCGCGCATCATCGCGGACAAGATGACGATGCTCTCGATCGCCGGCAGCCTCGCGGTCGGCGTCGCGCAGTTCGGCGCCTCGGTCTTCCTCAGCCAGTACTTCCAGGTCGCCCGGGGCCACACCCCCACCGAGGCCGGCCTGCTGATGCTGCCGCTCATCGCCGGCAACCTCGTCGGCGCCACCGGGTCGGGGCAGTACATCACCCGCACCGGCAGGTGGAAGGGCGTCATGGTCCTCGGCGGCGTGCTGCTCTCCGGCGGCCTGCTGCTCATGGGCACGGTCACCCACACCAGCCCGCTGTGGCACCTCTCGGCCTACATGGTCGTGATGGGCCTCGGCACCGGCGCCCTGATGCAGAACCTCGTGCTGGTCGTGCAGAACACCGTCGACGTCACCGACGTCGGTGCGGCGTCGGGCGTGGTCACGTTCTTCCGCTCGCTCGGCGGCACCATCGGCGTCGCGGCGCTCGGCGCGGTCCTGGCCAGCAGCGTCAGCGACCGGATCGCCTCGGCGCTGGGCACGAGCGGGGGAGCCGGCAGCACCGGCAGCACGCTGGACCTCAGCGGCCTCCCGGCCCCGGTGGTGGAGACCATCCGGGCGGCGTACGCCGACTCGACCGCCGAGATCTTCCTGATCGCCGGGCTCGTCGCCCTGGTGACCCTCGTCGCGGTGTCGCTGATGCCGGTCACCGAGCTGCGCACCACGATCCGCAAGACCGAGCCGGAGCCNCGAGCACGGCCGCCCGGTCGAGGACGCCCTGGTCTGACCAGCCCCTCCCAGCAGCAGCGCGGCCCCCGTCCATCAGGACGGGGGCCGCGCTGCGTCCGGCCGGCTCAGGCGGAGAGCGCCTCGCGCACGGCGTCGGCGACCGACAGCGGCTCGCGGCCGAGGAGCCCGGCCAGGTCGTCGGTGGGCACGAGCAGCTCGCCCTCGGCGATGCCGCGGTCGACGTCGGCGAAGACCTGCGCGGCGGGGCCGGGCACCCCGGCGCCCTCGAGCACCTGCT
>NZ_LMRF01000003.1:0-168177 GCF_001424755.1 Marmoricola sp. Leaf446 | reverse complement strand
GCAGCGCGGCGACGTCGAGGTCGGTGTGGCTGATCTCCCGGCCGCTCGCCTCGCCGATCAGGGCGGCGAGCTCGCCCAGGGTGACGGCGGGCCCGCCGAGCTCGTAGGTCCGGCCGGCGTGGCCCTCGCCCACCAGCACGGCGGCGGCCGCCTCGGCGTACTCCCGGCGCAGGGCGAGGCTGACGCGCCCCTCGCCCGTGGCGCCGACGAGCCCGTGCTCGGCGTACGTCGGGAGCTGGTCGGTGTAGTTCTCGACGTACCACCCGTTGCGGAGCAGCACGTGGTCGACGTCGGCGGCGAGCAGGACCTCCTCGGTGGCGGCGTGCTCGGCGGCGAGCAGCAGCGAGGTGGTGCTCGCGCGCGGCGCCGAGGTGTAGGCCACCAGCGAGGCCCCGGCGGCGACGGCGGCCTGGATCACGGCCGTGTGCTGGGCGACGCGCTGGCCGAACTCGGTGCCGGAGACCAGCAGCACCCGCTCGGCGCCGGCGAGGGCCTGGTCGAGCGAGGCACGGTCGGCGTAGTCGGCGCGGCGCACGTCGACCCCGCGCGCGGCGAGGTCGTCGAGGACCTCGGGGCGTCGGGCCGTGGCCACGACGCGGGCCGGGTCGGTGCCGCGGGCGAGCAGGGACTCGACGACGAGCCGGCCGAGGTGGCCGGAGGCGCCGGTGACGACGATGGACATGGGGTTCCTCCCGGGTGGTGGGGCCGCGGGTGCGGCCCGGCACGAGCGCAACGGGAACAGCCCCGGGTCACTTCCCGTTGGAGAGCAGGCACCTTGAAGTGCTGTAGCCACCCCGAGGAGAGCCATGACCGCGACGTACGCCCCCGACCCCTACTCCGGGGCCTGCCCCAGCCGCCAGCTGCTGGACCGGATCGGCGACAAGTGGACGGTCCTCGTCCTCGGGGTGCTCGCGGCAGGGCCGCGGAGGTACGGCGAGATCGCCCGCGCCATCGAGGGGGTGAGCCAGAAGATGCTCACGCAGACGCTGCGCCACCTCGAGCGCGACGGGATGCTCGTCCGCACGGTGCACGCCACGGTGCCGGTGCGGGTCGACTACGAGCTGACGGACCTCGGCCGGTCGCTCAGCGGGCCGCTGGCCGTGCTGGAGGCCTGGGCCGTCGAGCACATCGGCGTGATCGAGCAGGCCCGGGCGGCGTACGACGCCCCCGCCGGTGACGGGGGCGCCGGGCCCGCGGGGTCTGCCGGCGACGTCAGGAGCGGAAGCCGACCGTCCCGGTGACGCTGGTGGAGATGTCGACGTAGGCGAGGGTGCTGCCGGGGACCACCACGCGGCGGCCCTTGGCGTCGGTCAGGGCCAGCACGCCGCCGTCGGCCAGGGCGGCCGAGACCGCCGCCTCGACGGCGTCGGCGTCGAGCGTGGTGTCGATCGTGATCTCGCGGGCGACGTTCTGGACGCCGATCTTGACCTCCATGCGGAGGGCCTCCTCGTGTAGTGCGGACGGTGCCGGGGTGGGTGGGGCCGAGCGTGTGCGGCCGGCCGGGCGTGCCGGGCGCGCGCGGTGGATCAGCGCTCGTCGGTGCGGGGGTAGCCGCCGATGCCGCGCCAGGCGAGGCCGGCCACCAGGCGGGCGGCGTCGCCCTGGGGGATGGTGCCGGTCTCCTGCAGCCAGAACCGTGCGCTGACCTGGCCCATTCCGACCAGGGACACGGCGAGCAGCTGGGACTGCTCGGCGGGCAGGCCGGTGTCGTCGCGGATGACGTGGGCGATCAGCTTGGCGCACTCGGTGGTGACGCGGTCCACGCGTGCCCGCACGGCGGGCTCGTTGGTGAGGTCGGACTCGAAGACCAGGCGGAACGCGCCCTCGGCGCCGGCGACGTACTGGTAGAACGCGTGCATCGTGGCGATGACGCGCTGCTTGTTGTCGTCGGTGGACTCCAGCGCGGCGGCGGCGGCGTTGATCATCTGGTCGCACGACTCGTCGAGCAGCGCGAGGTAGAGGTCGAGCTTGCCGGGGAAGTGCTGGTAGAGCACCGGCTTGGAGACGCCGGCACGCTCGGCGATGTCGTCCATCGCGGCGGCGTGGTAGCCCTGCGCGACGAAGACCTCGCGCGCGGCGGTGAGCAGCTGCGCGCGCCGGGCACGCCGGGGCAGTCGCACCCCGCGTCCGGTGGGTGCGGCACCCGGGAGGGTGCCTTCCCGCGGGTCGCGCCGAGACTCCTCGATCCTGCTCACCCGGCGAAGCCTACAAGCAGCCTCGCCCGTGACCGGGCAGCAGCCGCGGGGGGCGTCCGGATGGCGGGCACGGCCGGACCGGCGGGGCCCGCGAGGGACCATGGAGCGACGGCGCCGGCGGGAACAGCCACGCACGGTGCCGCGTTGTGCACCGCAGCATCCCCGCAAACCCGAGGAGAAGTCGTCGTGTCCCTTCCCGCGCTGGTCGAGCCGGCCACCGAGCTGACCATCGACGAGGTACGCCGCTACAGCCGCCACCTCATCATCCCCGACGTCGGCATGACCGGGCAGAAGCGCCTCAAGAACGCCAAGGTGCTCGTCATCGGTGCCGGCGGGCTCGGCAGCCCCGCGCTGCTCTACCTGGCCGCGGCCGGCGTCGGCACGCTCGGCATCGCGGAGTTCGACGAGGTCGACGAGTCCAACCTGCAGCGCCAGATCATCCACGGCCAGTCCGACATCGGAAAGTCCAAGGCGGTCTCGGCCAAGGAGTCGATCGCCGAGACCAACCCGCTGGTCGAGGTCGTCGTGCACGACGAGCGTCTCGACAACGACAACGTGCTGGAGATCTTCGCCCAGTACGACCTGATCGTCGACGGCACCGACAACTTCGCGACCCGCTACATGGTCAACGACGCGGCGTACTTCCTGAACAAGCCCTACGTCTGGGGCTCGATCTACCGCTTCGACGGTCAGGCCAGCGTGTTCTGGCCGACGCTCGAGGGTGCGGACGCCCCCTGCTACCGCTGCCTCTACCCCGAGCCCCCGCCGCCGGGCATGGTCCCGAGCTGCGCCGAGGGCGGCGTGCTGGGCGTGCTGTGCGCGAGCATCGGCTCGATCCAGGTCAACGAGGCCATCAAGCTGCTCGCCGGCATCGGCGACCCGGCCGTCGGCAAGCTGGTCATCTACGACGCCCTCGAGCTGGAGTGGCGCACGCTCAAGGTCCGCAAGGACCCCAACTGCCGGCTGTGCGGCCCCAACGCCGACGTCACCGAGCTCATCGACTACGAGTCCTTCTGCGGTGCGGTCTCCGACGAGGCCGCCGACGCCGCCGCCGGCTCGACGATCTCGGTCACGACGCTGGAGCACATGCTCAAGGAGCGCGAGGAGGGCAGCCGCGACTTCACCCTCGTCGACGTCCGCGAGCAGAACGAGTACGAGATCAACCGGATCCCCGGCTCGGTGCTCATCCCCAAGGGCGAGTTCCTCAACGGCAACGTCTTCGACCAGCTCGGTCAGGACAAGCCCGTGGTGCTGCACTGCAAGTCCGGCGTCCGCTCGGCCGAGGCGCTGGCCGTCCTCAAGGGCGCGGGCTACGACGACGCCGTCCACGTGGGTGGCGGCGTGGTCGCGTGGGTCAACCAGATCGACCCCTCGCAGCCGTCCTACTGACGCACCCGAGCGCCGACAGCACGAGCCGACGGCCCGCCCCCACCGGGGGCGGGCCGTCGTCGTGCGTGACCTTCTCGGCCCCGGTGCGTTGTGACCTGCATCACGCCCGGCACCCAGGCGTTCGACGCCGGGGCCGGTCCGCCCAGACCCCCGGCCCGCCCGAGGCGGGCACCGGGGAACAGCGGGGGCGACGACGCGCACAGGGGGCGTGGCGTCGCCCTCGTGCCGCGTCCGAGCACCGTGCGCGGGAGGATCGGCGCGTGGATCCCGAGGACTACGTCGAGCGCGTGCTGTCGGTGGTCGAGCACGTCCCGCGCGGTCGCGTCACGACGTACGGCGCGATCGCCGAGCACCTCGCCGACCCGCGGCGGCGCGGCCCCCGCTCGGTGGGCCGGGTGATGTCGCAGCAGGGCGGCGGGGTGCCCTGGTGGCGCGTCGTGCGGGCCGACGGGTCGCTGCCTCCCTCGCACGGCGACGAGGCGCGGGCGGCGTACCTCGAGGAGGGCACGGCGCTGCGTCCCAGCGGGCGCGTCGACATGCCGCGGGCCTTCTGGCACCCGGCCGACGGGACGCCGGGGCCCTGAGCGGCCCGTTGTCGGTGGCGGGTGTTTGGGTGTCCTGGTGAGACCCGAGGCCCGCTCCCCGCGCTCCCCGCGCTACCGCCTCGCCCTCCCGGCCGCCGCGTCGACCGCCCCGCCGCCGCTCGACGCCGCGCAGCGCTCGGTGGTCGACCACGCCGGGGGGCCGCTGCTCGTGCTCGCCGGTCCGGGCACCGGCAAGACCACGACCCTCGTCGAGGCGATCGTCGACCGCGTCGAGCGCGGCGGGGCCGACCCGTCCTCGGTGCTGGCGCTGACCTTCAGCCGCAAGGCCGTCGAGCAGCTGCGCGACCGCGTGACCGCCCGGCTGGGCCGGACCACCGCCACCACGATGTGCTCGACCTTCCACTCCTTCGCCTACGGCCTGATCCGCCGCTACTCCCCGCCCGAGCTCTATGCCGGCCCGCTGCGCCTGCTCAGCGCCCCCGAGCAGGACGTCGTGCTGCGCGAGCTGCTGCTGGAGACGCCCGAGTCGGTGCGCTGGCCCGAGTCGCTGCGCCGGGCCGCCGGGACGCGCGGGTTCGCCCACGAGGTGGCCGCGGTCCTGGGCCGCGCCCGGGAGAAGGGCCTCGACGGCGACGAGCTCGCCGACCTCGGCCGCCGGCACGACCTGCCCGAGCTGGTCGCGGCGGGCCACTTCCTCGAGCAGTACCTCACGATCCTCGACGACCTCGGCGCCACCGACTACGCCGACCTGATCCGCCGGGCCACCCTCGAGGCCCAGGTGCACCAGACCGAGCTGCGCCAGCAGCTCCGGCACGTCTTCGTCGACGAGTACCAGGACACCGACCCCGGCCAGGTGGCGCTGCTGCGCGCCCTCGCGGGCGACGGCCGCGACCTGACGGTGGTGGGCGACCCGCACCAGTCCATCTACGGCTTCCGTGGCGCCGACGTGCGGGGCATCCTCGACTTCCCGCACGCCTTCCCGCGTGCCGACGGCCGGCCCGCCGACGTGGTCGCCCTGGGCACCACCCGCCGGTTCGGGCCGCGCGTGCTGGCCGCGACCCAGCGGGTGGCCCACCGGCTGCCGCTCCCCGGCGGGCTGCCCGAGCAGGCGCGCGAGGCGTTCCTGCACCCGGTGGCCCAGGCGCCCGTCGCCGGTCGGGTCGAGGTGATGACCTTCGACACCGAGCGCGCCGAGAGCGAGCACCTCGCCGACCTGCTCCGTCGGGCCCACCTCGAGGGCGGCGTGCCCTGGCACGAGATGGCCGTGCTGGTCCGCTCGGGCCGCGGCTCCATCCCCGGGCTGCGTCGGTCCCTGGGCGCGGCCGGCGTGCCCGTCGAGGTCGCGGGCGACGACGTGCCGCTGGTGCGCGACCCCTCGGTGCGCCCCCTGCTCGACGCGCTCCGGGCGGTGCTCCACCTCGACGTGGACGACCCGGACGACCTCGGCCACCTCGACGCCGGGCGCGTGGAGGCGCTGCTGACCGGCCCGCTCGGCGGCCTCGACGCGAGCGACGTGCGCCGCCTGGCGCGGGCGCTGCGCGGCCGCGAGAAGCTGGCGCTGGAGGACCGGGTGGAGGCCGACCTCGCCCACGAGCTCGCCGGGGAGCCCGTGGCGCAGCCCGCCCCCGCCGACGCGGCACGTCCCCGCACCTCGCGCGAGCTGCTGCGGCTGGCGCTGCTCCGGCCCGGGTTCCTCGACGGGCTGCCCGAGGGGCCCGAGGTGCTGCGGACCCGGGCGCTGCACCAGCTGCTGCGCCGCGCCCAGGACCACCTCGTGGCCGGGGCCTCCGCCGAGGAGCTGCTGTGGGAGCTGTGGTCGGGCACCAGCTGGCCCGGCCGGCTGCGCCGCGCGGTCGAGGGCGGCGGTGCGGCGGCGCGCCGCGCCCACCGCGACCTCGACTCGGTCGTGGCGCTCTTCGCCGCCGCCGCACGGGCCGAGGAGCAGCGCGACCACCACGGCGTGGAGTCGTTCGTGGCCACGCTGGTCGCCCAGCAGCTGCCCGCCGACACCCTCGCCGAGCAGGGCGTGCGGGGCTCGGCGGTGCGGCTGCTGACCGCCCACCGCTCCAAGGGCCTGGAGTGGCGCGTGGTGGTGGTCGCCCACGTCCAGGCCGAGGGCTGGCCCGACCTGCGCCGCCGCACCACGCTGCTGCAGGCCGACCGGATCGGGGCGGGCGAGCTGGTCCCGCCGCTGACCGGCCGGGAGCTGCTCGTGGAGGAGCGCCGGCTGTTCTACGTCGCCTGCACCCGCGCCCGCGAGCGGCTGGTCGTCACGGCCGTGGCCTCGCCCGAGGACGACGGCGAGCAGCCCAGCCGGTTCCTCGAGGAGCTGGGGCTCGAGCCCCGGCGGGTGACGGGCCGGCCGCCGCGGCCGCTGTCGATGGCCGGGCTCGTGGGCGAGCTGCGCCGCACCGTCACCGACCCCGCGACCAGCCCGGCGCTGCGTGCCGCGGCCGCCACCCGGCTCGCCCGGCTGTCCCGCGAGACCACCGGCAGCGGCCGGCCGCTGGTGCCGACCGCCGACCCCGCCACCTGGTGGGGCACCCGCGCGGCCAGCCGCTCCGAGCAGCCGGTGCGCGACCCCGAGCGACCGGTGCCGGTCTCCGCGAGCGTGCTCGACGCGATGGCGGTCTGCCCGACCCAGTGGTTCCTGCAGCGCGAGGCCGGCGGCACCGACCGGGTGCACCAGTCGGCCAACCTCGGTCAGCTGCTGCACGCGCTGGCCGACCGGGTCGCCACCGGTGAGCTGCCCGCCGACCCCGAGGCCGTCGAGGAGCTGATGTCCCACGTCGAGGCGGTGTGGGACCGGCTGGAGTTCCGCACCCCGTGGTCGCGGCAGCGCGAGCACGCCCGGGTGCGCGCCGCGCTGGGCCGGTTCCTGCAGTGGCACCGCCACAACCCCCGGCGCCTGCTCGGCACCGAGACGCACTTCGCGACCGACGTGGTGCTCGACGACGGCGAGCGCGTCCGCATCTCCGGCTACGCCGACCGGGTCGAGGTCGACGCCGACGGCCACGTCGTCGTGGTCGACCTCAAGACCGGCCGCACCGTGCCCAGCAAGGTGGCCGTCGAGCGCCACCGCCAGCTCGGCCTCTACCAGTACGCCGTGGACCACGGCGCCGTCGACGAGCTGCTCGCCGGCCACGAGCTGCCCGTCCCGGGGCGGGCCGGTGGCGCCGAGCTGGTGCAGCTGGGCCGGCTCGACGAGTCCACCGACGCGGTGGTGCAGCAGCAGCCGGTGCAGCCCGAGGGCGGGGCCGAGCGCGACGTGCTGCGCGAGGAGCTGGGTCGTGCCGCGGGCCACCTGCGGTCCGAGGTCTTCCCGGCCACGCCGGGGCCGCACTGCCTCGACTGCTCGTTCGTGCCGGTGTGCCCGGCCCGGAGCGCCGGGTCGGTGGTGCAGCAGTGAGGCAGATCGACAGCCCGGCCGACCTGCGCGAGGTGATGCGGGCCGACTACGAGGTCAGCGCCCAGCAGTGGCAGGCGATCTCGGCGCCGCTCGCCCCGGCCGTGGTCATCGCCGGGGCCGGGTCGGGCAAGACCACGCTGATGGCGGCGCGGGTGGTCTACCTCGTCGTGACCGGCCAGGTGCGTCCCGACGAGGTGCTGGGCCTGACGTTCACCACCAAGGCGGCCAGCGAGCTGCGCTCGCGCATCCGTGACGCGCTCGTGGTGGCCGGGGTGCTCGGGCCCGACGTACGCCCTGCCGCGCTCGCGCCGGGGGAGGACCCCGAGGACGCGCTCGAGCCGACCGTGGTGACCTACAACGCCTACGCCGCCTCGCTGCTGGCCGACCACGGGCTGCGCATCGGCCACGAGCCGGACACGCGCGTCATCACCGACGCGTCGCGCTTCCAGCTGGGCGCGCGCGCGGTGGAGCGCTACACCGGCGACGTCCAGGTGCTGTCGGACCACCCGCCGACGGTGATCCAGAACCTCCTCGCGCTCGACGGGGCGATGACCGAGCACCTCGTCGCCCCGGCCCAGGTGCTCGCGCTCGACGCCGAGGCCCGGGCGGGGTTCGTGCGTGCGCACGAGGAGGAGGTCGCGGGGAAGAACCGCAAGACCTACCTCGAGCCGCTGGCCAAGGCGGTCTCGGCCATCGACCGCCGCGCCGACCTGATGGGGCTGGTGCTCTCCTACCGTCGCCTCAAGGCCGACCTCGGGCTGATGGACTTCGCCGACCAGATCGCGCTGGGCGCCCGGCTGGCCCAGGAGCAGCCCGAGGTCGGGGCGCTGGAGCGGTCGCGCTTCCGGGTCGTGATGCTCGACGAGTACCAGGACACCTCGGTGGCCCAGGCGCAGATGCTGGCCCGGCTGTTCTCCGGCCCGACGCCCGCCGCCGGGCTGGGGCATGCCGTCACCGCGGTGGGCGACCCCAACCAGGCGATCTACGGCTGGCGGGGTGCGTCGGTGTCCAACATCCTCGGCTTCGGGGCCACCTTCCCGGCCGTCGACGGGCCGGTGCCGGTGCTGCCGCTGACGGTCAACCGGCGCTCGGACCGCCGCATCCTCGAGGTCGCCAACACCCTCGCCGAGCCGCTGTACGCCGCCCTGCCCGACGTCGCGCCGCTGGTCCCCGCCGGCGACCGCGAGGGCCGTGTGACCACCCAGGTCTTCGAGACGGCCGACGCCGAGCTGGCCTGGCTGCTCGAGGAGGTGCGGGCCACCCACGACCCCGACGGGGCGTCCGGCACCCGGGTCGACTGGTCCGACATCGGCGTCCTGACCCGGGACAACACCACCGCCGAGGCGGTCTTCGACGCGCTGACCGCGGGAGGGGTGCCCGTCGAGATCGTCGGGCTGTCGGGGCTGCTCCGGCTGCCCGAGGTGGCCGAGGTCGTGGCCGTGCTGACGCTGCTGCACGACGTCACCGCCAACCCGGCGCTGCTGACCCTGCTCACCGGCCCCCGGTGGGCCGTGGGACCGCGCGACCTGCGGCTCCTGGGGGAGCGGGCGACCGAGATCGCCGGCCGGCGGGGCCGCGCCGACGGGCCGGTCTCGATCGCCCGCGAGCTGACCGAGATCGCCGACGGCATCGACCCTGCCGAGGCGGCGGCGCTGTCCGACGCGCTCGCCGACCCCGGCGACGCGGCGTACTCGCCCGAGGCGCTGGAGCGCTTCGGCCTGCTGGCCGGCGAGCTGCGGGGGCTGCGCGCGGCCGTGGGCGAGCCGATCCTCGACGTGGTGCGCCGCATCGTCGACACCACGGGGGTCGACGTCGAGCTCGCGTCCGCGGTGAGCCCGGCCGCGGCCGCGCGCCGCGACAACCTCGACCTGTTCCTCAAGGCGGTGGCGGAGTTCCAGGCCGTCGACGGCGACGTCACCCTGCCCGCCCTGCTGGCCTACCTCACGGCCGAGGACGACCAGGGCAACGGCCTCGACGTGGCCACCCCGACCGAGGCCGACTCGGTCAAGCTGCTCACCGTGCACCGCTCCAAGGGGCTGGAGTGGCACTCGGTGTTCGTGGTGGGCGTGTGCGAGACGCGGTTCCCCTCCAACCGCTCGCGGACGCTGTGGACCTCCTCGCCGGCGGTGCTGCCCGCCCCGCTGCGCGGCGACGCGGCCGACCAGCCGCAGCTGCACGGCCACGACAAGGCGGCGCTCGACGCCTACCGCGCGGCCACGCGGGCCCACGACGCCGAGGAGGAGCTGCGCCTGGGCTACGTCGCCCTCACCCGGGCCGCGAGGCGGCTCTCGGTCACCTCCCACCTGTGGGGCACCCGCGCGACGCCGTACGGTCCCTCGTCCTACCAGCAGCGGCTGCGCGAGCAGGTCGAGGCCTGGGGCGAGGAGGTGACCTGGCTCGACAAGCCGGAGAAGGGCGCACCCAACCCCTACGACGACGTCGACCGGTCCTCGCCGTGGCCGCTGAGCGGCCTCGGCCGCGAGGCCACGCTGCGGCTGGCTGCCGCCGAGGTGGTGCGGGCCAGCGACCCCGACGGGGACGACCGCGACCTCGACATGGTCGAGACCGCCCGGGTGGGCGACTGGGACGCCGAGATCGACCGGCTGCTCACCGAGGCCCGGGCCGACCGCGCCGAGGTGGTCGACGTGCCCCTGCCCAGCAGCCTCTCCGCGACGGCCGTGGTGCGGCTGCGCGAGGACCCCGAGTCGTTCGCCCGCGACCTGGCCCGGCCGATGCCGCGTCGCCCGTCGCCCGCGGCCCGCTTCGGCACCCGCTTCCACGCCTGGGTCGAGGCCCGCTTCGGGCAGCAGTCGCTGCTGGACCCCGACGACCTCCCGGGCCGCGGCGACCTCGGCATCGACGACGAGGACGACCTGCGCGAGCTGGTGGTCCGGTTCGAGGCCGGCCCCTTCGCCGACCGCGTGCCCCACGCCGTCGAGGCGGCGTTCTCGCTCGTCCTGGGCGGCCAGGTGGTGCGCGGCCGCATCGACGCGGTGTACGCCGAGCCCGGTGGCCGCTGGCTGGTCGTGGACTGGAAGACCAGCAGCCACCAGGACGAGGACCCGCTGCAGCTCGCGCTCTACCGCCTGGCGTGGGCCGACCTGGTCGGCGCGCGGCTGGAGGACGTGGACGCCGCGTTCCACTACGTGCGCTCGGGCGAGACGGCGCGTCCCCCCGACCTGCCCGACCGGGCCGCGCTCGAGGCGCTGGTGCGTCCGGGCTAGCCGCCCAACGCCGCCTCCAGCGCGACCTCGACCATGGCGCCGAAGGTCTCCTCGCGCTCCTGGGACGTGGTCGCCTCGCCGGTGACGACGTGGTCGCTGACGGTGCAGATCGCCAGCGCCCGGCGGCCCTTCGCGGCGGCGAGGGTGTAGAGCGCGCTGGCCTCCATCTCGACGGCCAGGACGCCGTGCTCGACCAGCGGGGCGGTCAGCTCGGGGCGGGGGTTGTAGAACGTGTCGCCCGACAGGATCAGCCCGACGTGGGCGGTGACGTCGTCGCGGGCCTGCGCCGCGTCGTACGCCGCCCGCAGCAGGCCGAAGTCGGCGACCGGGGCGTAGTCGAGGCCGTGGAAGCGCAGCCGGTTCATCGAGGAGTCGGTGCAGGCGCCCGAGGCGATCACGAGGTCGCGGATCGCGACCCGCTCGGTGAGCGCGCCGCACGAGCCGACCCGCACCACGGTCTGCACGTCGTAGTCGTCGAGGAGCTCGTTGACGTAGATCGACATCGAGGGCTGGCCCATCCCCGAGCCCTGCACCGAGACCGGCTGCCCGCGCCAGGTGCCGGTGTAGCCGAGCATCCCGCGCACCTCGCTGTGGCACTCCGCGTCGTCGAGGAAGGTCCGCGCGATCCAGCGCGAGCGAAGCGGGTCGCCGGGCAGCAGGACGGTCGGGGCGATCTGGCCGGGCTCGGCGCCGATGTGGGTGCTCATGCGGGACAACCTAGGTCGTACGCTCGGCCGACATGGACCTCCAGCCCCTCGCGCTCCCCGCCACCGACGGCGACTGGCTGCCGTGGACCGACGCCCGGGTCGAGCAGGGCGTCGCCGCGGCCGAGGCGGGCCTGGCCGACCTCCGGGCCGCAGCACCCGGTGACCCGGTCGCGCTGACCCGCTGGAACGACGTCGAGATCGCGCTGTCGCAGGTGCTGTCGCTGGTCTCGCTGCTGGGCGCGGTCCACCCCGACGGGGCCGTCCGCGAGGCGGCCGAGGCGCACGACCTCGCGACCCGGCGCCTGGCCACCGACGTCTACCTCGACGCCGAGGTGCACGCCCGCCTCGCCGCGCTCGACGCCAAGGCGCTCGACCCGCCGGCGCAGCGGGTCCTGGCCGACGCGCTGCGGGCGTTCCGGCGTGCCGGGGTCGACCGCGACGACGCCACCCGCGCACGGGTGCGCGAGCTCGACCGCCGGGCCCAGGAGCTGGGCCAGGCCTTCTCCCGCGCGATCCGCGACGACCGCCGCACCACGCGGGTGCCGGCGGCCTCGCTCGCCGGACTCCCCGAGGACTGGTTGGCCGCGCACCCCTCCGACGCCGACGGCACGGTCGAGGTCAGCACCGACTACCCCGACACGCTGCCGGTCCTCACCCACGCCCGCGACGCCGAGGCGCGACGGGCGGTGGCGCGCACCATGCACGACGTCGCCTGGCCCGAGAACGACGCGGTGCTGGCCGAGCTGCTGACGACCCGGCGGGAGCGGGCCACGCTGCTGGGCCACGCCGACTGGCCGTCGTACGACGCGGAGCTGAAGATGATCGGCGAGGGCGACCGGATCCCGGAGTTCGTCGACCGCGTCGCCGAGGCCGCCGACGGCCCCGGACGCCGCGACCTGGCAGACCTGCTGGAGGTGGCCCGTGCCGCGGGCGAGGACGTCGTCGACTTCTCCTCCTGGCGCCACCACCTGGAGACGCTGCGCCGCGAGCGGTTCGACGTCGACACCCAGGAGGTGCGCCGCTACCTCGACGCCGGCAAGGTCCGCGCCGGTCTGCTCGAGGTGACCGGGCGGCTGTTCGGGCTGCGCTACGAGCCGGTCGACGCGCCCACCTGGCACCCCGAGGTCACCAGCCACGACGTCCACCTCGAGGACGGCACCCTGCTCGGCCGGGTCCACCTCGACCTCCACCCGCGGCCGCACAAGTACCACCACGCCGCCCAGTTCAGCCTGGTCCCCGGCGTCCGTGACCGGCTGCTGCCCGAGGGCGTGCTGGTCTGCAACTTCTCGCGCGGCCTGATGGAGCTCGACCACGTGGTCACGCTGTTCCACGAGTTCGGCCACCTGCTCCACCACGTGCTGGCCGGCCGCCACGACTGGGTGCGCTTCTCCGGGGTGGCCACCGAGTGGGACTTCGTCGAGGCGCCCTCGCAGCTGCTCGAGGAGTGGGCCTGGGACGCCGGCGTGCTGGCGAGCTTCGCCACCGACGAGCACGGCACGCCCATCCCCGCCGAGCTGGTCGGCCGGATGCGGGCGGCGCAGGAGCTCGGCACCGCCTTCCTGGCCCGCACCCAGACGGCGTACGCCGCGGTCTCCTACGCCTTCCACCAGGAGTGCCCGCCCGACCTGACCGCCCGGCTGCGCGAGCTGATGGCGCGCTACAGCCTCGTCGAGCTGGTGCCCGACACCCACTTCCACACCGGGTTCGGCCACCTCGAGGGCTACACCTCGGCGTACTACACCTACCTGTGGAGCAAGGTCATCGCCAAGGACCTGTTCTCCGCCTTCGACGCGGACGACCTGTTCGCGCCCGAGGTGGCCCGTCGCTACCGCGACACCGTGCTCGCCGCGGGTGGGTCCCGCGACGCCGCCGACCTGGTCGAGGACTTCCTCGGCCGTCCCTACGACGACCGGGCGTTCAGCGCCTGGCTCGACCACCGAGGCGAGGAACACCCGTGAACCGCACCCTGCCCCACGTCGCGCTCTCGCAGCACGCTCACGACCGCCACGGCGAGCTGCGCCGCGACGAGGCCTGGCTCGACGAGCGCTGGCGCGACCCGGCGACCCGGGTCCTGGTCATCTCGGGCGCGCGGCTGCGCCCGGTCGACGGCGAGGTCGCGTGGGTGTCTTCCGCCGACGCCCCGGCCGGTGGCCTGCGGCTGCTGCTGGGCGAGCGCGACGGCGTGGAGCACTTCGCGCTGCTCGTCGACCCCACCGAGGCACCGGGGGAGCGCGAGGAGTGGGTGCCGCTGCGCTCGGTCGTGATGGGACTGGTCGACGACACCATCGCGGACGGTCCGCTGGTGATGCACGCCATCGGGATGGCCGAGTGGCACGCGGCGACGACCTTCTGCCCGCGCTGCGGCGACCGGCTCGAGCCGCGGCAGGCCGGTCACGTGCTGCACTCGCCGCGCTGCGGGCGCGACCAGTTCCCGCGCTCGGACCCGGCCGTGATCATGCTGGTGACCGACGGCGAGCCCGGGTCGCCCGAGGAGCGGGCGCTGCTGGGTCGCAGCCCCGCCTGGCCGGCGGGTCGCTACTCCACCCTCGCGGGCTTCGTGGAGCCCGGCGAGACCATGGAGGACGCCGTACGCCGCGAGGTCGCCGAGGAGACCGGCGTCCAGGTGGGCGAGGTGGCCTACTTCGGCAGCCAGCCGTGGCCGATGCCGGCGAGCCTGATGGTGGGGTTCACCGGGCGGGCGCTGAGCACCCGCGTCGACGTCGACGGCGCCGAGATCGAGGCCGCCGGGTGGTTCACCCGCGACGACCTGCGGACCCAGTCGGAGGCCGGCACCCTGGTGCTGCCCAGCGGCGTCTCGATCTCGCGCTCGCTCATCGAGGACTGGTACGGCGGCCCGCTCACCGGCCAGTGGTGAGGCCGGCGGCGGGCGGACCCGCGGGCCCGGGGGTCACGCCAGCGCGGCGATCTTCTCCTTGACCTGCTTCAGCGAGGGGTTGGTCTGGGCCGACCCGTCGCTGTAGACCAGCGTCGGCACGGTCTGGTTGCCGCGGTTGACCTGCATCACGATCTCGGCCGAGGCGGGGTCCTGCTCGATGTCGACCACGTCGTAGGCGATCCCCTCGCGGTCGAGCTGGCTGCGCAGCCGGTGGCAGTAGCCGCACCAGGGGGTGCTGTACATCGTGAAGGCGGCGCCCCCACGGGTGCTCGGGGTGGTGGGGCCGGACTGGTGGTCGGTCACGGGCTGTCCTCTCTCGCATCTAGGCTCTGACCCCTGGCCAACGCACCGCAGAGGGAGTTCATTTCGTGCCGTCGTCCGATGACCTGCTGGCGGCGCTCGACCCCGAGCAGCGCGAGGTCGCCAGCGCCCTGCGCGGACCGGTGCGGGTGCTCGCGGGCGCCGGCACCGGCAAGACCCGCGCGATCACCCACCGGATCGCCTACGGCGTCGCGACGGGCGTCTACAACCCCACCGAGGTCCTCGCCGTCACCTTCACCACGCGGGCGGCGGGCGAGATGCGGGCGCGGCTGCGCACGATGGGGGCGGGCCTGACCCAGGCGCGCACCTTCCACTCCGCGGCGCTGCGCCAGGTGCGGTGGTTCTGGCCCAAGGTCTACGGCGGCGAGCCCCCGCAGCTGATGGAGTCCAAGATCCCGGTGCTGGCGGCGGCGGCCCGGCGCAACCGGGTCGAGACCTCCCAGGCGCTGCTGCGCGACCTGGCTAGCGAGGTGGAGTGGGCCAAGGTCAGCAACGTGCGCCCCGACGACTACGAGCGGCTCGCGGTCCCCCGGGGGCGCGAGGTCACCGGCGCCGACGCGGCCACCGTGGCGCGGGTCTTCGCCACCTACGAGGAGGCCAAGCGCGAGCAGGGCCGGATGGACATGGAGGACGTGCTGCTGTGCGCGGCGGCGCTGCTGAGCGACGACGAGCGCGTGGCCGCCGAGGTGCGCCGCCAGTACCGGTGGTTCGTGGTCGACGAGTTCCAGGACGTCAGCCCGATCCAGAGCGCGCTGCTCGACCTGTGGCTCGGGGGTCGCGACGAGCTCTGCGTCGTCGGTGACCCGGCGCAGACGATCTACTCCTTCGCCGGGGCGCAGCCGGCCTTCCTGTCCGAGTTCACCACCAAGTTCCCCGGCTCGACGAGCGTCGAGCTGGTCCGCAACTACCGCTCCACGCCGCAGGTGATCGCGGCCGCCAACGGGGTGCTCGCCGGTGGCACCACCCGGAGCGTCACGCTGCGCTCGCAGTCGTCGGGCGGCCCGGAGGTGACCTGGCGCGAGGCGTCCGACGAGGTCGCCGAGGCCGAGGCGGTCGCGACCCGGGTGGCCGCGCTGCGCGACCGCGGGGTGCCGCTGCGCGAGATGGCGGTGCTGTTCCGCATCAACGCCCAGTCCGAGGCCTTCGAGGAGGCGCTGACCGCGCACGGCCTGCCCTACGTGCTGCGGGGGGCGGCCCGGTTCTTCGAGCGGCAGGAGGTGCGCCAGGCGGTGGCGCTGCTGCGCGGCGACGTGCGCGCGGCCGAGCGGGCCGCGGACGCGGGCGAGCTGACCGCCCCGGCCGGCGACCTGCTCGAGCAGGTCACCGGCGTGCTGGGCGGCATGGGCTGGTCGACCCGGGCGCCGGCGGCCCGCGGCCAGGCCCGCGACCGGTGGGAGTCGCTGCAGGCGCTGCACTCCCAGGCCGAGGCCTTCGTCGCCGGGGCAGGCGAGGAGCGGCCTGCGACGCTGGGCGGGTTCGTGGCCGACCTCGACCGCCGCGCCCACGAGCAGCACGCCCCCGTCGCCGAGGGCGTCACGCTCGCCACGATCCACGCCGCCAAGGGCCTGGAGTGGGACGCCGTCTTCCTCGTCGGCATGCAGGACGGCTCGATGCCGATCATCCACGCCGACGCCCCGGCCGGGGTCGAGGAGGAGCGCCGGCTCCTCTACGTCGGCGTCACCCGCGCCCGCACGCACCTGTGGCTCTCCTGGTCGCTGGCCCGCAACCCCGGTGGGCAGGCCCGGCGCAAGCCCTCGCGGTTCCTCGACGGGCTGCGGCCCACGTCGGCCACCGACCGCGACGCGGGTCCGGCGGTCGGCCGGCCGGCCCGGCGTACCTCCCGCAGGGCCGCGACCTGCCAGCAGTGCCAGCGACCGCTGGCGACCTCCCGCGAGCGCAACCGGGGCTACTGCGCCGACTGTCCGGTGCCCTACGACGAGGAGCTCTTCGAGACCCTGCGCAGCTGGCGCAAGCAGCAGGCCGACGCCCAGAGCGTGCCCGCCTTCGTGGTCCTCTCCGACGCCACGTTGGAGGCGTTGGCCGAGGTCAGGCCGACCACGCACGCCGGGCTGCAGGGCATCAACGGCATCGGCCGCGCCAAGCTCGAGAAGTACGCCGAGGAGCTGCTCGCGCTGCTGGCCTGAGCCGGCTCCTGGCCGCTCCAGGCCGCTGCTGGCCGACCGTGGTGGACGAGTCGTCGTTAAATACGTTGCGCCCCCGCGCGGGGGGCTACTACCGTGCTGTGCACCACGTCACCGGGCCCGGCCGACCGCCGCTGCCCCCCAGCCACCGAAGGAGGTGCGAGATGAAGAACTGGTACACCCCCACGACCGCTCTGCGTCACGGTCCCGTCTCGCCCGTCCTGCTGGGTTGCGAGGGAGAGGTCCGTCCGCAGGCGGATCGTCGCCGTGTCGACACCCCTGTCCAGGACGTGACCGCTCCGGTCCTCGCCATGGGCGGCTTCGACGCCCCGGGTCTCCGCACCTCCGGTCCACCGACCACCTGAGCTCAGCTCAGACGTCGGCAGCCTCGAGGCCGCGGAACCCCCACCGGGATTCCGCGGCCTTCGTGCTTCCCGGGCACGAGGAGCAGGTCGCGGAGCCACACGCTTCGACCCGACGTCGTTCACGAGGAGGTGACCGAGATGAACACCAGTGCTGTCGACCGACCACGGGCCCACGAGGTGGGGCTGCCCTGCCACAGCAGGGACCCCGAGCTCTACTTCGCCGAGTCCCCGGCCGACGTGGAGCTGGCCAAGGAGCTGTGCCGGGCCTGCCCGGTGCGCGCCACCTGCCTCGCCGGGGCTCTGGAGCGCCGCGAGCCCTGGGGGGTGTGGGGCGGCGAGCTCTTCGCCCAGGGGCAGGTGATCCCGCGCAAGCGACCCCGCGGGCGTCCCCGCAAGGACGCCGTCGTGGCCGCCTGACCCCCGTCCCCCAGGAGCACCCGTGACCGACTCCCCGAACCACCCGACCAGCACCACCACCAGCAAGGAGCACGTCGATGAGCCTCATCACGACCGACCTCGTCCTCGAGCGGCAGCAGGAGCGCCGCGCCGAGGCCGAGGAGGGACGCCTGGCCGGCCGGGCCGCAGCCGCGGCGCGGCTGCAGCGCCGGGCCTCCCGCCTGGCCCACCGGGCCGAGCGGGCTGCCGTCCGGGCCGAGCGCGTCGCAGCGCGGGCCCGGGTCGCCGCCGCCCGCATCATCTGATGCCACCCGCCCACCACGACAGCACCACCGAGGGCCACGAGCCCCGGGGAGGACGCCCTCCCCGGGGCTCGTTGCCGTTCCGACGCGGACTGCCGGGCGGGCGGGTCTAGCGTGGGCGCCATGGTGACGTGCGCGTCCTGTGGTCGGACGGTGGAGGGGGAGGGGCCGCCGCTGTCGTGGACCAGCGCGGTCGAGCGGGGCCAGCAGCGGTGGTTCTGCGACACCTGCTCGCGCGAGCACCTCCGCTCGATGGAGGCCAAGCTCGACTCGGAGTGGTGGTAGCCCCCTCCGAGGGGTGGCTCAGCCCGCGAAGCCGGGGACCGTCTCCTCTAGCACGCGCCGGAACGGCACCCGCGCCTCGAGCTGGCTGAGCACGCCGATGCCGCCGGCGAAGGCCCGGTGGATGAGCATGTACGACGGGGGCAGGTTGAGCCGCAGCATCGTGCTGTAGGCGTCGCTGCGGGGGTCCTGCACCCGCTGGAACTGCTCCTGCATCCACGCCCGGGAGAAGTGGAAGGTCTCCACGCTGGCCGGCTCCAGGAACGGGCCGAGGTAGGCCTTGAGCGCCTCGGGGTCGAGCCGGATCCTGTCGCGGACGAAGCCCTCGGAGCGCAGCGCCTCGACGAGCTGGTCGTAGTCCTCCATGAGCGCGATCCGGATCAGCGCCCCCATCGAGGCGGGCAGCTCCCGCTCGGGCAGCCGTGCGACGGCGCCGTAGTCGAGCACGCCGAGCCGGTCGGGACCGCCCGCGGCGTCGGGCACCTGCCGGAAGTTGCCGGGGTGCGGGTCGGCGTGGAGCATGCCGGTGCGGCCGGGGGCCTCGAACATGAAGCGCAGGAACAGCAGACCGAGGTGGTCGCGCTCCTCCTGGGTGCCCTCGCGGATGACGCGGGCCAGCGAGCCCTGGCTGTCCATCCACTCGGTCACGAGCACGGTGCCGGCGTCGGCCACGACGTCGGGCACCACGAAGGCCTCGTCGTCGGCGAACGCGGCCGCGAAGCCGCGCTGGGCCTCCGCCTCGAGCTGGTAGTCGAGCTCCTCGACGGCACGCGCCTGCACCTCGGTGATCAGCGCCTTGACGTCGAGGCCGGGCACGAGCGGGCCGAGGCCGCGGGCGACGCGCGAGAGCTGGCGCAGGTCGGAGGTCAGCGCCTCGGCGGAGCCGGGGTACTGCACCTTGACGGCGACCTCGCGGCCGTCGGACCAGCGGCCCCGGTGCACCTGGCCGATCGACGCCGCGGCCGCGGGCATCGGGTCGAGCTCGACGAGCCGCTGCTTCCAGTCGGGTCCCAGCTCGCGGGTGAGGATCTCGCGGACCGTCACGGTCGGCATCGGGGGAGCGGAGTCCTGGAGCTTGGTGAGCTGCTCGCGGTAGGGGCCGGCGAGCTCGTCGGGCAGCGCCGCCTCGAAGACCGAGAGCGCCTGCCCGAACTTCATGGCCCCGCCCTTGAGCTCGCCCAGCGTGCGGAACAGCTGCTCGGCGGTGCGCTGCTGGACCTCGGAGAGCACGGTCTCGGCGGAGGCGCCGCCCATGCGGCGTCCGAAGCCGAGGGCGGTGCGGCCGGCGTACCCCAGGGGGAGGGCCGCCAGGCGCGCCGTACGACGCACCGCCCGCCGCGGGATCTCGCTCACAGCGGCGCCTGCGCGTGGGTGCTCCGGCCGGACCTCATGTCCCCATCGTGCCCCACGCGTGGTCGTCGGGGGCCCAGTTGCAGCCGCAGCGCGGGTGGCGCGACCACTCCCGGAGGGCGGGCTCTTCGGCGGTGCCGGTCCAGCGGCGCGTGCGGGACCAGCCGGGCGGCTCCTCGCCCCGGACGTAGGCCGCCACCTCGCGCACCGCGGCGGCCGTCGCGAGCGCGACCAGGGCGGGGTCGGCGAGGTCGGGGACACCGTCGGTGCGCGGCCGGGACCCGGCCTCGACGTAGCGGGTGGTCACGGCGTGGTGGTCGGGGTCGGCCACCGCACGGTGGGCGTCGACGCAGCGCAGGCAGCAGGTCAGCCCGGGGGCGACGAACGGGCCGAGCAGGGCGTCGCCGTCGACGAGCCGCAGCAGCAGGTGGGGCGTGCCGACGCGCACGAGCGGGTCCAGCCGGTCGCGGTCGCACTCGCCGCGGGTGCGGACCAGCACGACGTCGGCCTCCTCGGTCCACGGGGTGAGCGTCAGCCCCGTCGCCTCGAGCAGCCGGGTCGGGTCGAGCGGGTCGTCCGGGTCGCCCGCGAGGTCGTCGAGCACGGCGACGACCGGCACCGGCGGGTCGTCGGTCAGCAGCCGCAGGCAGCCGCGGTCGAGGAGGGCGTGGACCACCCGACGGGCGGTCGGTGACCCGGGCAGCGGCAGGTCGGACCGCAGGGCGTCCAGCACCTCGGCGGTGGTCCGGTCACGCGGCAGCAGCACCCGTCGCTCGGGCTCGAGACCGACCTGCAGCAGGTCGGGGCCGCGGCGCACGACACGCAGGCCCGGGGCGAGCCGCGGCCGGACGCCGGCGGCGTACGGGTCGGGGGGCGGGGCGGGCGGTGGCAACGACACGCCGTGACCGTAGGGCGGTCGGCGCGCCTCGTGCTGCGGTCGTCCACAGGCCGGTGGCGGGGCCGGGACGCAGCAGGACGGCGGGCCCGTGAGGGTCCCGCCGTCCTGGGTGCGCGCCCCGCGGGGCGGCGTACGGCTCGGGTCAGGCCTTGCCGAGGATGCGGTTGAGGTTGGTGCCGCAGACGGGGCAGACGGCCTTGGCCATCCGGGTGCCCTTGTCGTTCACCTTCACCTCGCCCTCCGCCTCGCGCTTCTCCTTGCACTTCACGCAGTAGAACTCGCCGCTCCAGGTCTCGGCCATGAGGGACTCCTTGCATCGTGTGACCAGCTCGTGGCGGCGGTGCTCGCAGCGCCGCCGGGGTCCGGTGGCCCGGGCCTCGCTCGACCCTAGTCCACCGCCGCCCCGCCGAGCGGTAACCTCCGCCGCATGCCAGACACGGACAGCCTCGACCTGACCCACCTGCGACTCGAGCGCCCCTCCGAGGGCGTGGTCCGCCTGGTGCTGGACAACCCCGACCAGCGCAACGCCATGTCGGCGCCGATGACGGACTCGTGGACCAGCGCGGTCGCGCAGGTCAGGGAGGACCCCACGGTGCGGGTCGTCGTGGTGACCGGGGAGGGGTCGGCCTTCTGCTCCGGCGGCGACACCAGCTGGATCGCCAGCGAGCCCGACGCGGGCGTCGACCGGCTGCGCACCCGGATGATGGCCTTCTACCGCGCGTGGCTCTCGATCCGCTCGCTCGAGGTGCCGACGATCGCGGCCGTCAACGGCGCCGCCATCGGGGCGGGCCTGTGCCTCGCGCTCGCCTGCGACCTGCGGTACGCCGCCGCGGGCGCCAAGCTCGGCGCCCCGTTCGTCAAGCTCGGCATGAACCCCGGCATGGCGGCCACCTTCCTGCTGCCCGACGTCGTCGGCCGCGCCGTGGCCCGCGACCTGCTGCTGACGGGTCGCATCGTGACGGCCGAGGAGGGCCTCGACCTCGGGCTGGTCTCGCGGGTGCTCCCCCGCGAGGAGCTCGCGGCGCAGGTCGACGAGATCGCGGCCGGGATCGCTGCCACCGCCCCCATCGCCAGCCGCTACACCACGCTGGCGCTGCGCGGCGAGGGTCACCCCGACCTCGAGTCCTGCCTGCAGTGGGAGGCGCTCGCGCAGCCGGTCACGCTGGCCACGGCCGACCTCCAGGAGGGCATCCGCGCCGCCCGCGAGAAGCGTCCGGCGGAGTTCCGCGGGGTCTAGGCCCCGGCCGTCCCCCGGACCGTCCCCCTGGCCGGATCCGGTGGTCAGGCGCCGCGCGGACTGCCCTCGAGGATCTTCTCCAGGCGGGGGATCAGGCTCTTGACCAGGTCGGACTTCTCCAGGTAGCCGTGCGCCCCGGCGTCGAGCGCGCCCCGGCCCGCGGTCTCGAAGGGGTAGCCCGAGAGCATCACGACGGTGGCGTCGGGCGCGGCCTCCCGGATCAGCGGGAGCGCCTCCATGCCGTCCATCACCGGCATCGCGATGTCGAGCAGCACGAGGTCGGGCTGGCTGGCGCGGGCCTCGTCGACGGCCTCGCGACCCTCCGTCGCGGTGGCCACCACGCGCCACCCCTGGGGGTGCCGGCGGATCACCATGCTGATGAGGTCTCGCAGGTCGTCGGAGTCGTCGACGACCATCACGTTGAGTCCGGTGGTCATGGGTTCTCCGAGCCGCTCCGAGCCGGCCCGGTGCGGACGGCGGTTCCCGGCTCCACCGACTCACCTCCGGCCAGCTCTCCGATCCAGTGGCGGGCGTGGCTGGAGGTCCGGGCCACGATGCTGCGGGCGAAGTCGGTCTGGCCCAGGTCGAGCGCCATCTCGGCGGCGACGAGGCCCTGCACGATGGTGTCGTTGACCTCGGCGGCCACGAGGGTCCGCTCGGCGCGGGCGGAGTCGGCGGCGACCTGCTGCTCGACCAGCTTCTGCATGGTGAGGTCGGTGAAGACCAGGCAGCGCACCAGCACGCCGTCGACGTCGAGGTCGGTCGCCGCCACCAGGCAGGGCAGCTCGCCCTGGGCGGTGGGCAGCGTCAGCTCGGCACGCCGGGTCGGCTGCTCGGTGGAGGTGAGCAGCGAGGCCAGCACGGGCAGCTGGTCGACCGAGACGTAGTCGGCGACGTCGCGCCCGGCCATGCCGTCGCGGTCGACCCCGAGGAACGAGGCGACCTGCGGGTTGGCGTAGAGCACGACGCCGTGCTCGGAGACCGTCATCGCGCCCTCGCCCATGTTCTCCACGATGACGCGGTAGGGCCGGTCGGCGCTGGTGAGCGTGTAGACCTGCTCGTCGTGCCCCTCGCCGAGCACGACGGCGTCGATGCCGCTGCCGCCCCCGATGGCGTTGAGGGTGCGCTGGAGCATCGCGACCTGCTCCTGCAGCTGGGCGAGGGCGACGCTGTCGTCGTCGTCCCGGGGCCAGCGCAGCTCCCCGCCGTCGGGCGTCGAGCTCACGTGCCACCGCCCTCGGGGGCGCGCAGCTGCAGGCCCACCAGGACCTTGTCGGTGTCGGACAGGTCGCCGATGATCTTGCGGATCGGGTCGGGCAGCTTGCGCACCAGCGTGGGCACGGCGACGATCTCGTCGCCGCGCGCCAGCGCGGGGTTGACCAGCAGGTCGATGACCTCCACGCGGTAGCGGCCGGCCAGGTGCTCGTCGCAGACGCGACGCAGGTTCTCCACCGCCCGCACGGAGCGCGGCGACTGCCCGGCCACGTAGAGCCGCAGGTCGTAGAGCTCGCGTCCCTCCCCGGTGGCGGCCTCGGTGTTGTCGTCCTCCCAGGTCTCCGTCACGACCCCGCTCCTGACCGGACGTCCTGGACGTCCTGGGCTCCTCGTCGCTGTGCCATCGACGTTCGTGCCTCCTCGTCCACCTCGTGCGCGGCTGCCTGCTCCGCGACCAACCTCTCGAACTCTTCCCGGTCGGAGTCCAGCTCCGCGCGCAGGGAGGCGATCTGGGCCTCCAGCGCGGCCGAGCGCTGGTCCAGCGACCGGCGACGGCGGACCCGCTCGTCCTCGCGCGCGGCGGCCTGGGCCTGCTCGCGCACCGACTGCTCCACCCGGGCGGAGCCCGTCAGGACGCCCTCCGGCCCGACGTACACCTCGACGAGCCGGGGGCCCTGGTCGGTGAGGACGAACTCGCGCACCTGGTTGGAGTGGGACGTGCCGCGGCTCTTGATCACGAACATCAGCCGATTGCGCTCGCCGTTGGTCTCGTGGTTGCGCAGCAGCAGCCAGCTGTCGACGAGGGAGGAGACCTCGACCTCGCTGCTCTCGGCCTCGGTGGTGCGCGTCAGCGTGGTCATCACCGACGTCACCCCGCGGCTCTTGAGCAGGTCGAGGTCGCGGGCGAGGACCTGCGAGGCGTCGTGGCGGGCGCCGCTGCGGCCCAGGCTGACCACAGCGTCGAGCACCACCAGTCGCGGCTGGTGCTCGTCGACCAGGCGGTGCAGCTGGGCCAGGTGCTCCTCCAGCCCGAAGGCGGTGGCGCGCACCGAGTGCAGGTGCAGCAGGCCGGTCTCGGTCCAGTGCTGCAGGTCGACGCCGATCGAGCGCATGTTGCGGGCCAGCTGAGCGGGCGACTCCTCGAAGGAGACGAACAGCACGGACTCGCCTCGGGCGCAGGAGGCGGCCGCCATGGTGGCGCCGATGCTGGTCTTGCCGGTGCCGGCGGAACCGCTGATCATCATCGCCGAGCCGCGGTAGATGCCGCCGCTGAGCATCTCGTCGAGCTCGGGGATCCCGGTGGTGATCCGCTCGTCCGACGCCTCGTAGGTCAGCCCCATGGAGGTGATGGGGACCGCGACGATGCCGGTGGCGGTGATCAGGAAGGGGTACTCGTTGGTGCCGTGCAGCGAGCCGCGGTACTTGGTGACGCGCATCCGTCGGGTCGACAGGCCGTCCTCGACGCGGTGGTCCAGCACCACGACGCAGTCGGAGACGAACTCCTCGATCCCGATGCGGGTCAGCTGGTCCTCGCCGCCCCCGCGCTCGCCGGTGATGACGACGGTGAGGTCGCGCTCCTTGAGCCAGCGGAAGAGCCGGTTGAGCTCGCTGCGGACCACGGCCACGTTGGGCAGCGCTGCGAAGAGGACCTCGATGGTGTCGAGCACGACGCGTCGGGCACCGACCGAGGCCACCGCCAGCTCGAGGCGGATGAACAGCCCCTCGAGGTCGAACTGGCCGGCCTCGATGAAGTCGGCCGGGTCGAGGCGGAAGGAGTCGATCGCGATCTTGCCCTCGGCCTCCAGCGCGGGGAGGTCGAAGCCCAGGGAGGCGACGTTGGTGGCGATGTCGGCGGCGGCCTCCTCGAAGGCCAGCAGCACGCCGGGCTCGTCGAACTCGGTGGCGCCGCGCACCAGGAACTCCAGGCCGAAGAGCGTCTTGCCCGCACCCGCCGAGCCGGCGACCA
Organism: Marmoricola sp. Leaf446; assembly: GCF_001424755.1. Taxonomy (GTDB): domain Bacteria; phylum Actinomycetota; class Actinomycetes; order Propionibacteriales; family Nocardioidaceae; genus Marmoricola. The sequence goes on along the minus strand of NZ_LMRF01000003.1, from coordinate 143,339 downwards.
GGGTCGGACGACCGCGGGGGAGACCCCCGTTGGTGATCTCGTCGAACCCGGTGATGCCGGTCGGCGCCTTGCGCAGACCGGTCACACCACTCCCGGACGTGGTCACGTGTCACTTCCTTCACTGATTGCGCGACGAGACTCCACGCGGCAGTCTCCCTTGTCGGCGGACGCGCCGTGGGCGTTTGCGCCAGAAGTCGCACGCCGGGGAGGACGTCGACGGGGCCCTCGCCAGATCGTCCGCGCTTGCCTTCCCCTTGCGAACGCGGAGACCGACGAGGGCCCCTTCTGCCCGACACGGTAGGGCCGCGGGTGGTGACGGGTCAATGGAGGCCGGCGACCGGGGTGGACCGGTGGCGCGACCGCGGGTCCTGGCGGTTGTGCACCGCTGTGGACAGACCTGTGGACAACGCCGTCGCGCGTGTGGACGGAGCTCCGCACGCTGTGGACCTCGCCGTGCCCGCACCGTGCCCGGCCGGGCGCTGTCGGCGGGGCGCGCCACAATGACCGGGTGGCGACGAGCGAGACGACCGGGGCGCCCGGTGCGGCGGAGGCACCCCTGGGGCCGGTGCAGGCGCTGCGGCGGATCGGGTTCCTGCTGGAGCGGAGCCGGGCCGAGACCTACAAGGTCAAGGCATTCCGGGCCGCGGCGGCCACGATCCTGCCGCTGGGCGACGAGGTCGCCGACCGGGTGCGGTCGGGCACGCTGCGCGAGCTCCCCGGCATCGGGGCCTCGACGGCCGAGGTGATCGAGGCGGCGGTCGAGGGGCGCGTCCCCCGCCGCCTGGCGCAGCTGGAGGAGGAGGTCGGCGGTCCCCTCGTCGAGGGCGGCGAGCGGGTCCGGGCGGCGCTGCGCGGCGACCTGCACTCGCACAGCGATTGGTCCGACGGCGGCTCGCCGATCGAGGAGATGGCCTTCACCGCGATGGAGCTCGGCCACGACTACCTCGTGCTCACCGACCACTCGCCCCGGCTGACCGTCGCCAACGGGCTCTCGGCCGCGCGGCTGGCCCGCCAGCTCGAGGTCGTCGACGCGGTCAACGAGCACCTCGAGGGCGGCTTCCGGCTGCTGCGCGGCATCGAGGTCGACATCCTCGACGACGGGACGCTCGACCAGACCGAGGAGATGCTGGCCCGGCTCGACGTGCGCGTCGCCTCGGTGCACTCCAAGCTGAAGATGGACCGTGACGCGATGACCCGGCGGATGGTCGCCGCGGTGCACGACCCGTGGACCAACGTCCTGGGCCACTGCACCGGTCGGCTCGTGACCGGCAACCGCGGCACGCGCCCACAGTCCGAGTTCGACGCCGAGGCGGTCTTCGCCGCGTGCGCCGAGACCGGCACGGCGGTGGAGATCAACAGCCGACCCGAGCGGCGCGACCCGCCCACGCGCCTGCTGCAGCAGGCCATCGACGCCGGCTGCCTGTTCTCGATCGACAGCGACGCCCACGCCCCGGGGCAGCTCGACTTCCAGGTCTACGGCTGCGCCCGCGCCGAGGAGCTCGGTCTCGACCCCGACCGCATCGTCAACACCTGGCCCACCCAGCGGCTCCTCGACTGGGCCCGTCCGGCATGAGTCCCGGGCACCCCGGAAGCCCCGGTCACCCCGGTCACCCCGACCCGCCCGTGGAGGTACGCCGCTCCCGACGGCGCACCCGCACCGTCTCGGCCTACCGCCGCGACGGCCGGATCGTGGTGATGATCCCCGACCGCTTCTCCCGCGCCGAGGAGCAGGAGTGGGTGACCAAGATGCTCGGCCGCCTCGAGCGGTCCGAGCGCCGCACCCGCCGCAGCGACGACCAGCTGCTGGAGCGGGCCCGGCAGCTGTGCGCCGCCCACCTGCCCCCGGGAACCGCGCCCTCCTCGGTGCGCTGGGTCGGCACGATGACCACACGGTGGGCCTCCTGCACGACCGGCACCGGCGAGATCCGGATGTCCGACCGGTTGCAGTCGATGCCGTCCTGGGTCGTGGACTACGTCCTGCTCCACGAGCTGGCCCACCTGGTCGAGGCCAACCACGGGCCCCGGTTCTGGGCGCTGGTGGACGTGCTGCCGCGGGCCGAGCGCGCCAAGGGCTTCCTGGCGGGTGTCGCCCACGCCGACGCGTCGGGACCCAGCGAGGTCGACGACGCCTAGGCGGAGCGTCCGCGTCGAGGCCCGGGCCCGGCGGAGCGCCGGAGGGCCAGGCCGATCATCTCCACCATGTCGGCGTCCTGGGTCGGCAGTGCGTCGACCGGCCACCACCGCACGTCGAGCGACTCGTCACTGACGACCGGCTCGACCCCGGCCGCGGCCCGGGCGAGGAAGCGCACGTCCAGGTGGTCGACGGGGCCGAGGGGGTCGCAGAAGTCGACCCGGTGCCGCGACAGGTGGAGCGGCTCCGCGTCGACCTCGAGGTCGGGCAGCCCCGACTCCTCGACCGCCTCCCGGCGAGCGGCGTCCTGCAGGGTCGCGTCGGCGTCCTCGAGGTGGCCGCCGAAGTGGAACCAGCGACGTGCCTTGCGGTGCAGGTTGAGCAGCACGTGGCCGCCGTCGTGGCTGAGCACCAGCGCCCCGGCGGTGAGGTGGTCGGGGAAGCAGGCGCGGCGCTCCCCGTCGGGGTGCGCGTCGAGGTGGGCGACGTACGACGCGCGCAGGCGCTCCTGCTCGGCGTCGGGCGCCGTCCAGCCGGCCAGGGTCGCGCGTGCCTCGGCGTGCAGCGTCACGCGCCGGGGCGGGGGTCCGCGTCGCCGCCGCTGCTCTCGCCGCCGTCGCCCTCGTCGGTGCCGGCGTCGAGCAGCTTGCCCAGCTCGCGGTCGAAGTCCTCGTCGCTGAGCTCGGGCACCTGCGGGAGGTCCTCGCGGAAGCCGAGCGGGTCGTCGAGGTCGGCCGCGGTCGGCAGCAGGTCGGGGTGGGCCCACACCGCGTCGCGCTCCTCGGTGCCGTGCTTGGAGCGCAGCGCGCCCCACAGCGTGGAGGCGTCGCGCAGCCGGCGGGGACGCAGCTCCAGGCCCACCAGGGCGGCAAAGGTCTCCTCGGCGGGGCCACCCGCGGCGCGGCGGCGACGGAACGCCTCGTGCATCTTGGTCGCGGCGGGCATCCGCTCGACGGTGGCCTGGCCGACGACCTCGTCGACCCAGCCCTCCACCAGGGCCAGGGTGGTCTCGAGGCGCTCGAGCGCGGCCGCCTGCTGCGGCGTCTGCTTGGGCTCGAACAGGCCGCCCTGCAGCGCCTCCTGCATTGCCTCGAGGTTGGTCGGGTCGAGCCCGCCCATGGCCTGCTCGATGCCCGAGACGTCGATGGTCACGCCGCGGCCGAAGTCCTCGACCGAGGAGATCAGGTGGGCGCGCAGCCACGGGACGTGGGCGAACAGGCGCTGGTGGGCGGCCTCGCGCAGGGCGAGGTAGAGGGTGACGTCCTCCACGTCGACGTCGAGGCCCTCCGCGAACGCCGCGATGTTGTGGGGGAGCAGTGCGGCCTTGCCCGCCGGGCCCAGCGGGAGCCCGATGTCGCTGGCGGTGAGGACCTCGCCGGCCAGGCCACCGAGCGCGGCGCCGACCTGGCTGCCGAACATCGCCCCGCCCGCCTTGCCGAGCATCCCGATGAGCGGGCCGGCCATGGCGCGGGCCTCCTCGGGCATCGCCTTGCCCATGGCGCCGACGACGTGCTCGGCGACCGGCTCGACCAGCACGCGCCACACCTCGGTGGTCTGCTCGATCCACTCCGCGCGGCTCCAGGCGGCGCTGGTGGTGACACCGGAGGGCAGCACCGTCGCGCTGTCGAGCCAGTGGTCGGCCAGCCGGATCGCGTCGGCGACGCGGGTCTGCTCGGCGCGGCCCGGGGTGGGGTCGGGCTCCTGGGCGGTCGTGCGGCGGGCGATGTCGGTGGCGAGGCCCCAGTTCACCGGGCCGTCGTAGGGCTGCATCATCGCCTGCATCTGCCCCATCAGCGCCGACAGGTCGGGCATCCCGGCGCCGCCCGTGCCCCCGGCGCCGCCACCGAGCGCCTGGAAGATCTGCTCGAAGGGGGTGCCCTTGAAGGGGTTGTCGTCGGATCCGCCGGGGCTGCTCATGACCCCAAAATACCGCCGTTCCCTGAGCGGTCCCTGTGCACCGCCGTACCGTCCCCGGCCCAGCGCCGGCCGAGCGCTGGGCCAGCGCCGGGCGGGCCCGGCGCTACGCTGCCGCGGTGACCTCCCAGACCCCCGCCGGCCCCGCCGACGCCGTGATCCGGCTGCTCGACCTGCGGGAGGAGGCGCTCGACGCCACCGAGGTCCTGGCGGCGGTCGACGACCCGACGGCCGGGGGCGTCAACCTGTTCGTCGGGGTGGTGCGCGACCACGACGGCGGGGCGTCGGTGGACCACCTCGACTACTCCGCGCACCCCACCGCGCTGGCCCGGCTGCGCGAGGTGGCCGAGGGCGTGGTGCGCGACTTCGAGGTCGTGGCGCTGGCGGCGGTGCACCGCACCGGGACGCTGCAGGTGGGTGACACCGCGGTGCTGGTGGCCGCCTCCGCCGCGCACCGCGGGCAGGCGTACGACGCCTCGCGCGCCCTCATCGACCGGCTCAAGGCCGAGGTGCCGGTGTGGAAGCACCAGGTGTTCGCCGACGGCCACGACGAGTGGGTCGGCACTCCCTGACCCCTGCCGTTGCCGGGCGTTCCGGTCGGCCGTGCGTGTCGTGGCCCCGAGTAGGCGCCCACGCGGGCCACCATGGGGTCGTGGAGATCCTGCTCTGGTGGCTGCCGCCCGTCGTCGTGACCGCGGGCGCGATGGTGTGGGTCGGCTGGGCCGGCCGTGCCCGCTCCACCGAGCCCGACCGCTCCGAGGCGGCGCAGGAGCGCTTCCGTGCGGCGATCGAGCGCGAGCTCCCCGCAGCGGCCCGGCAGGTCCGCGCGGTCCGGCCCGTCCGGGAGCGCAGCACCGGGATCGCCGTACGCCCCTCGCAGCGTCCGGTGCCCACCGCCCGGGACCGCGCCGACGAGACGCGCCGCTCGGCCTGAGGTCTGCGGCGGTGCGCCCCGGCGCCGGACCTGTCAAGGGCCGTCTTGCCGCAGGGTGAGAAGGTGACGCCATGACGAGCGCCCCCGAGCACCCGCCTGCGGGGGAGGGGGCGCCGGCACGCACCGACCGGCGACGCACCTGGGCGAGCCTGCTGGCGCTGCTCCTGGTGCTGGTGACCGGGTTCCTCGCGCTGCGCGAGCCGGTGCCCTACGCGACCTTCTCGCCCGGGCCCACGGTCAACGTGCTGAGCGAGTACGACGGCAAGCCGATCATCGAGGTCCAGGACCGCAAGACCTACTCCGACAAGGGTGGTCTGCGCCTGGTCACCGTCATCCCCAGCGCGCCGGGGGAGAAGGTCAACCTGGTGCAGCTGGTCCGCTCCTGGCTCGATCCCGACGTCTCGGTGCTGCCGTACGACGCGGTCTACGGCAGCACCGAGACGCGCAAGACCGTGCGCCAGCAGTCCGCGGCGCAGATGACCTCCTCGCAGGAGAACGCCGTCGCGGCCGCACTGACCGCCCTCGGCGTCGACTTCGACGAGGGCGTCGGGGTGGCGAGCGTCGACCCCGAGGGCCCGGCCCAGGGACGGCTCGAGGCCGGCGACGAGCTGCTGCGCGTGCAGGGGCGCCGGGTCTCCGACGTCGCGTCGGTGACGAGGGCCGTGCGCGCGCTGCCGGTGGGCACCCGCGTGCGGATCGACGTACGCCGTGACGGGCGCACCGTGAGCGAGCAGCTCCGGACCGTCGGCGCCGCCGACGACCCGCAGGCCAGCGCGGTGCGCATCGGTGTCGCGGTGTGCTGCTACGACTTCCCGTTCGAGGTCGACCTCAACATCAGCCAGAACATCGGCGGCCCGTCGGGCGGGATGATGTTCGCGCTGGGGATCTACGACGTGCTCACCCCGGGGTCGCTCACCGGCGGCAAGGTGATCGCCGGGACCGGCGAGATCGACCCCGAGGGCCGCGTCGGAGAGATCGGCGGGATCCAGCAGAAGCTGGTCGGGGCCCAGGACGACGGCGCCCGGCTGTTCCTCGTCCCCGCCGGCAACTGCGCCGAGGCGCTCGGCGGCAACTACGACCCCGACAGGATGCGACTGGTGAAGGTGGAGACCCTCGAGGACGCGCTCGCCGACGTGAAGGCCTGGGTCGCTGACCCCGGCGCCGAGCTGCCGCGGTGCACCCGATGAGCGCCGACGAGCGGCTCGCCGAGGTCGTGCGCGAGGTCGAGCTGCACGCCTCGCGCGCGGGCTGGGACCAGCCGGCGCAGCTGTTCGCCCTCGTCGACACCGACGAGCTCGCCCAGCGCGAGCCCCAGCTGGCCGCCCTGCTGGGCGCCGACGACGGGGCGGCCCCCGGCTCGCTGACCCCGGTCGAGCAGGAGACCTCCGGTGGGAGCCTCGAGGAGCTGCTCCCCAGGATCGTCTGGCCGTCCGAGGTGGCGGGCTGCGCGGTCGTGCTGGAGGCCACCACGCTGCCTCCCGAGGCCGGGGCGCTGCCCGAGGACCCGACCGCCGCCGAGGACCTCGCCACCCGCGCCAGCAGCGACCCCGACCGCGAGGAGGCCCGCGTCGTGGCCGGCGTGCTGCGCTCGGGCGCCGCCTGGTGCGCGGTGCGGCAGCGCGCGCACGACGAGGACGACCTCGTGCTGACCGGCCCGGACCTTGTGCCCGGCCTCCTACAGTTGCTGCACACCACGCTCGAGCCCGCCTCGGACGATGACGACGACCTCGGGCCCGACCTCGGTCCTGACCCCGACCCCAGCCCCGCCCCCACCTCCGACGGAGACCCCCACCCCTGATGAGTGACTTCTTCGCCGCCCAGCCCGCCGGTGCCCCCGGTGGGGACGGATCCGGGGGCGCGCCGCCGCCCCGGGGGCCCGCCCGAGCGTCGCGCCGTCCCCGGCCGCTGCTCATGGCGATCATCGTGGTCGGCGCCGTGGTGCTCGGCTTCTCGCTCTTCTCGGGCATCTGGACCGACCGGCTGTGGTTCGACAGCCTCGGCTACGGCAGCGTCTTCAGCACCCTGATCTGGACCCGCGTGGGCCTGTTCCTGGCCTTCGGCGGGCTGATGGCGGTCGTGGTCGGCGTCAACCTGTGGCTGGCCTACCGGATGCGCCCGATGTTCCGGCCGCACTCGCCCGAGCAGGCCAACCTCGAGCGCTACCGCGAGGTCGTGACCCCGATGCGCCGGCTGCTGCTGGTCGTGGTCTCGCTCGTCTTCGGCGTCTTCGCGGGCACCTCGGCCACCGGGCGGTGGCGCACCTTCCTGCTGTGGCGCAACGGCGAGGACTTCGGTCGCAACGACCCCTACTTCCGCCGCGACATCGGCTTCTTCGTCTTCGACCTCCCGTGGCTGCACTTCCTCGTCGACTTCTCCATGACGGTCGTGTTCACCGCACTGGCCCTCGCGGCCGTCGTCCACTACCTCTACGGCGGCATCCGGCTGCAGTCGGCCAGCGACCGGTTCTCCGGCGCGGCCGTCGGCCAGCTCTCCGCGCTGTTCGGCACCTTCCTGCTGCTCAAGGGCGTCGACTACTGGCTGGACCGCTTCGACCTGACCTCGCAGAACGGCGGCCTGGTCACCGGCATGACCTACACCCGCGACAACGCGGTGCTGCCGGGCAAGACCATCCTGATCTTCATCGCCGTGATCTGCGCGCTGCTGTTCTTCGCCAACATCGTGCGGCGCACCTGGCTGCTGCCCGGCGTGGGCCTGGCGCTGTTCGCCATCTCGGCCGTCCTCCTCGGGGGCGTGTGGCCCGGGCTGATGCAGCGGTTCCAGGTCAAGCCCAACGAGGCCGACCGCGAGTCGACGTACATCGGGGCCAACATCCAGGCCACCCGCAACGCCTTCGGGATCGACGACAGCCGTTCCACGTCGTACGCCGCCTCGACCGAGCTCTCGCAGTCCGAGCTGGCCGACAGCGCCGCCACCACCGAGGGTGTGCGGCTCGTCGACCCGCAGCTGGTCTCCGACACCTTCGAGCAGCTGCAGCAGGTGCGCGGCTACTACAGCGTCCCCGACGTGCTCGACGTCGACCGCTACGACATCGACGGCACCACCCGCGACGTGGTGGTCGCGGCCCGCGAGATGAACCTCGCCGGCATCCCGGAGAGCCAGAAGAACTGGTCCAACGAGAAGACCGTCTACACCCACGGCTACGGCCTGATCGGCGCCTTCGGCAACCAGCGCAACGCCGAGGACGAGCCCGCGGCGACCGGCGGGGAGCCGGTCTGGGCCGAGGAGAACCTCCCTCCCAACGGGGCCATCAGCGAGTCGCAGCCCGACGGGCAGTACCGCGCCCAGATCTACTTCGGCGAGCAGAGCCCGACCTACTCCATCGTCGGCAAGCGCTCCGGCGGCAACGACGTCGAGCTCGACGTGCCGACCAGCGACGGCGACTCCCCGAGCGGCTCCACGTCCACGACGTACGCCGGCAAGGACGGCGTCGCGGTCGGCAACGTGTTCAACAAGCTGCTCTACGCCACCAAGTTCGGCGACGCCAACATCCTGCTCTCGGGCCGGGTCAACGAGAACAGCAAGATCCTCTACGACCGCTCGCCCCGCGAGCGCGTCCAGAAGGTCGCCCCGTGGCTGACCGTCGACCGTGACGCGCTCCCCGCGGTCGTCGACGGCAAGATGGTCTGGCTGCTCGACGGCTACACCACCAGCGACAAGTTCCCGCAGGCGCAGAAGCGCTCGTTGGAGGAGATGACCTCCGACGCGATCAACCCGCGCTCGGCGTACGCCACGCTGCCGACCGACCAGGTCAACTACATGCGCAACGCGGTCAAGGCCACCGTGGACGCCTACGACGGCACCGTCACCCTCTACGAGTGGGACGAGAGCGACCCGGTCCTCCAGACGTGGGAGAAGGCCTTCCCCGGCGTCGTGAAGCCCAAGTCGGACATCCCCGAGGAGGTGCTCGACCACATGCGCTACCCCGAGGACCTGTTCAAGGTGCAGCGCGAGATGCTCGCCCGCTACCACGTGCTCGAGCCCCGCACCTTCTACGAGGGCAGCGACGAGTGGGTCGTCCCCACCGACCCGGTGGACTCGCGCTCCTCGCGCAAGCAGCCGGCGTACCGCCTCTCGGTGGCGGCCCCCGGCGCCGACGACCCGGTGTTCTCGCTGACCTCGACCTACGTGCCGCGCAACCGGCAGAACCTCGCGTCGTTCATGGCGGTCGGCGCCGACGCCTCGGACCCCGAGACCTACGGCAAGTTCCAGATCCTGCGGCTGCCCGGCACCCAGGTGCCCGGTCCGCAGCAGATCGCCAACAACTTCAGCAACGACACCAAGGTGGCGGCGGCCCTGCGGCCGTTCATCCAGGCCGATGCCAACGTGCAGTACGGCAACCTGCTGACGCTCCCGGTCGGCGGCGGCCTGCTCTACGTGCAGCCGCTCTACACCGAGCGCACCGGCGGCGACGGCACCTACCCGCTGCTGCGGTTCGTGGTCGCGTCGTTCGGCGAGGAGGTCGGCATCGGCGCCACGCTCTCGGAGGCCCTCGAGAACGTCATCGAGAGCGGCGCCGGCACCGGTACCGACACCCCCGACCCGACGCCCGACGAGGGCGACTCGGGCGGCTCGGGTGACGTGGGCGGCACGGGCGACCCGCTCCCGCAGGGTGCGCTCGAGCTGCTCCAGCAGGCCGACGCCAAGTTCGCCGAGGCCGACCGCGCACTGGCCGACGGCGACCTCCAGGGCTACGCCGCCGCCGTCGACGAGGCCAAGGCGCTCGTCGAGCGGGCGTTGAGCTCGCAGGGGTAGGTGGTTGGGCGGGCAGTTTCACCGGCCAACCGGTGAAACTGCCCGACTGATCGGGACGAACCGGACGCCGACGGGCAGTTTCGGTGCACCCCGTGTCCGAGTTGTCCGTACGCCGCTCCGCGGACCGCGTCGACTCCCCTAGGGCGTCAAACGACCGACGCCAGACAACCGACGCCAGACGAACAGCGCCAGACGAACAGCGCCAGACGAACGGCGACCCGACCCGACCCCTACGCGACCGGGACGGCGCAGGTGGTCTCGGTGGAGCGGCCGCGCAGGGTGACGGTGTCGTGCTCGCGCCAGTGGCGGGCCTCGTCGTCGTCCGCGCGCTCGACCGAGGCCATGGCCGCGAGCAGCTTGCCGTCGACGTCCTTGGCGAGCTCGGTGAGGCGGGCGGCTGCGTTCACGGCGTCGCCGATGACGGTGTACTCGAAGCGGCTCTCGTCGCCCACGTTGCCCGCGACCGCCTCGCCGGTGGAGACGCCGATGCCCGCGGCGAGGTCGGGCACCTCCTCGGCCAGCCGGGCGGCCATGGCGCGGCCCGCGGCCAGGGCCTGGCCGGCGTGGTCGTCGAGCTCGACGGGGGCGCCGAAGACGGCGAGCGCGGCGTCGCCGATGAACTTGTTGACGAACCCGCCGCGCCGGTCGACCTCCTCGACCACGACCGCGAAGAAGCGGTTGAGCAGCTCGACGACCTCGACCGGGTCGCGCTCGGTCGCCAGGGTGGTGGAGCCGACGACGTCGACGAAGAGCACCGAGACCTCCCGGGTCTCACCGCCCAGCTCGACCTCGCCCCGCGACGCGGCCTCGGCGACGTCGCGGCCGACGTGGCGGCCGAACAGGTCGCGCAGGTGCTCCCGGTCGCGCAGCCCGCTCACCATCTGGTTGAAGCCCGCCTGCAGCTGGCCGAGCTCGGTGCCGTCGTACACCTCGACCTCGGTGTCGAGCAGGCCGTCCTCGACGCGTTCCATGGCGTTGCGGACCGAGAGGATCGGGGCGACGACGGCGCGGGCGTTGAGCCAGGTCACGAGGGCGCCGAAGACGAGCACGACCCCGCCGAGCGCGAGGATGACCACGGCCAGCCGGTTGAGCGTCACCTCGCCCTCGCGCAGGGTGAGCGTGAAGATGGCCACCGATACCAGGCCGACCACGGGGGCGCCGGTGCCCAGGCCCCAGAACAGCAGCATCCGACGTCGTACGCCGACCCGCCGCACCTTGATCCGTTCCTCGCCGGACAACGCGCGGGCCGCGATCGGGCGCAGCGCGAACTCCGAGAACAGGTAGGCGATGGTCGTGACCACCGCCGAGGCGATGCCGACGGTGAAGGCCGTGGTGAGTGCGCGCTCGGGCTGGACGACGACCGCGAGCGCGGTGAAGAGCACCGTGGCGCCGGCCCACAGCGTGGCCTGCACCTTGGTCAGGAACCACGGGACCCCGAGCGCCTCGACGCGCTGCTCCTCCGTCGGCTCGTCCTCGCGGGTGGCCCAGCGCAGCGACCGCAGCGCACCGGCGGTGCCCCAGGCGGCTCCCACGACGACCGCGACTCCGACGTAGACCGGCACCCCGATCGCCAACGACAGCACGGTGCCGCGGTTGGCCGCAGGGCTGGGGATGACGAGCGCGGACAGGACGAACACGATGCCGGCGCCGATCACGTTGGTGCTCACGAGCAGCACGGTCAGCAGCACCTGCACCCGCACGCGCAGCCGGCGGCGGCTCTGGCCCGGCGTGCCCAGGAGCACCGAGCCGTAGCCCGAGGTGGAGGCACTCACGGGTCCGGCTCCTTCCAGGTCGTCGCACGCCTGCCGCGGCGCGGCGCGGGACAGCCTAGGCCGCGCGGGCGGGCCGCGGGGCGGATGTGGCGGGGATCGCGCAGACCAGGGCCGGTGGGGCACCCTGGGGGGACCCGACCCGGAGAGGAGAGCCCGTGGACGAGACCACCGCCCCGCGCCCGGCGCGTCCGCCGCGCCGGGGTCACGACATCCACCAGACGCACTTCTTCTACCGCGACGACCTCGAGGCCGGCGCGACCGTCGTCGACCACGTGACCGGCCAGGCGGTGGGCGAGGTCAGCGCGGTCGGCCGCCACGTCTTCGAGGGGTACGGCGCTCCGGCCGCGTCCGGCGGGCCGCCCGGCGACCTCGTGGTGGAGGTCGTCGAGCTCGAGCCCGTCGTGCCCGTGCGGATGCCCTGGCGCGACGCACGTCCCAGGCCCGGCCTCGACCCCCAGGGCGAGGAGACCGTCTCCGTCGAGCTCGACCGCGACGACGCGCCCCGGGAGCGGCCCGCCCGGCCGTCCCGACCCGCGGCCGCCGACCGCGAGCCCGCCGAGCGCGAGACTACCGAGAACGCCGACGGCAGCGAGGGCGACCACCGCGACCGCGGGACCGGCCGGAACGAGGACGGCGAGACCCCCGACGAGCCGACCGCCCTGCTCGACGCCCCCGCCGGGCGCGACCGCACCGCCCTCGGCGCCTCGGTCGCCCAGGGCGTCGCCATCGCGGTGCTGGCCCCGCTGCTGGCCCTGGCCCTGCTGGTGCTGCTCGTGGTGCTGTTCATCGGGTGACGCAGGCGGCGTGACCACCGTCACGGCGCGACCGGGGCCCTCGATTTGGCCCCACCCCGGGACGGCAGTAGTGTTCTACGAGCCGACGCGGGGTGGAGCAGCTCGGTAGCTCGCTGGGCTCATAACCCAGAGGTCGCAGGTTCAAATCCTGCCCCCGCTACAAGTAACAGACCCACAGCAATCTGGTGGTCCGTCTCGAGAAGTCCCGGCCCGGTTCCCCGGGCCGGGACTTCTCGCGTCTGGAGAGATGGTCCTGGTCTTCCGTGTCGTGCCGGTGTCCGGCCGTGCTCGGTCGCGAGCTGGAGTCCGGCACCTCGCCGAGTGGCTACTGCTTCTGGTCACCTGCGTGCCGACGTCACCAGGACGTGACGAGGTCGGAGTCCGGTGGGTGCTCTCAGCGTGCAGGGGTGGCTCCCCACGCGGGGAAGTTGACCCAGGAGTCGTCGCCGAGGTCGATGAGGCGGACGTTGCCGCCGCCCGCGTTGCTGGTGCACAGTCGATCGCGTTGGACTCCCAGGTCGAAGCAGCCCATGAGGATGCGGTGCCCGTCGGGTGACCAGGCGATCTTGAAGAAGCGCAGGTCGCGCGTAGGTGCTCGCAGCACGTGGGTCGCCCTGCCGTCCGGTCGTACGACGACCAGCGCCCCCGAGTCGGGCAGCTGGGTCTCGCCGGGGTTGATGTCGAACCCGAGCCAGCGTCCGTCGGGTGACCAGTCCGGGTGCTCCAGCCCGGCCCGGGGCGCGACGACCTGGCGCTCACCCGTGCCGTCGACGTCGACCACGTGCAGCGAGTTGACCTGGGGGCCGTCCTCGCTCTCCTCGACGATCCGCGCAAACGCGATGCGGCGTCCATCGGGCGAGAACACCGGCTCGACGTCGAACCCTCCAGTGGTGACCCGGCGGGCATCGGTGCCGTCGGAGCGCATGATCCAGATCGAGGTGCTGAAGTAGGGAAGCGTCGGGTCCATGGCCCCGTAGGTGATCCATCGACCGTCCGGCGACCAGTCGGGTGTCTCCTGCACACCCTCCTCGGTGGTCAGGGTCGTGCGTCGACTGCCGTCCGGTGAGATCGCGCCGATGTGCACGCCGGATTCATCGGCGAAGTCGAACGCGATCCGGGAACCGTCGGGTGACCAGTCGGAGAACGAGCTGGGGTCGGTGATCAGCTGCCGCTGGTCCTGACCGTCCGGCCTGGCCACCCACACCGTGGTCGCATCCAGGGCGGGGTCGTAGCGCCCGAAGGTGATCTCACCGTTCCCGTCCGGCGCGCGGGCCGAGGCTGGTGTCGCGGTGGCTACGCACAGCGCACAGGCGATGACGGTGGTGGACAACAGTCGTGCTCGCATCTCGGGTCCCTTGCTCCTCGACGACGCCACCATCTGCCACGGTGGTGACGGACGACCCGAGAGGGCAACCGATCTGGTTCGGACCATCGACCATCCTCAGCCTCCGTGACGGCGTCAACCGGTTATCTCCTCGACGCCCGCACGTTCACGGGCCGGTCGGGGAGCGCGCTAGCCCGCCCGGAGCGTGGACCGGAGAAGCTGGGCGCACTGGCAGGACCTCCCGGGCTGCCCGGCGCGTGCCTACGGTGGAGGGCATGGGCCCGGAGGCCCCTCCACCAGAGCGTCGGACGCCCCGTCCCCGAGGCCTGACGGACGACCCCGGTCCTGACCCCACCGCTCCACGAAAGGAACCACCATGGACCCCCGCACGCTCGGCTCCTCGGGCCTCCAGGTCTCCCCGCTCGGTCTCGGCTGCATGGGGATGAGCCAGTCCTTCGGCACTCCGCCCCCGCGCGAGGAGATGATCACCTTCCTGCGCGACGCGGTCGAGCGTGGGGTCACGTTCTTCGACACCGCCGAGGTCTACGGCCCGTTCCACAACGAGGAGCTCGTGGGCGAGGCGCTGCAGCCGGTCCGCGACGACGTCGTGATCGCGACCAAGTTCGGCTTCGCCTTCGACGAGGACGGGAAGCAGACCGGGGTCAGCAGCCGCCCCGACGGCATCCGCGCCGCGGTCGAGGGCTCGCTGCGCCGGCTCCGGACCGACAGCATCGACCTGCTCTACCAGCACCGCGTCGACCCCGACGTCCCCATCGAGGACGTCGCCGGCACCGTCGGCGAGCTGGTCGCGGCCGGGAAGGTCCGCCACTTCGGGATGTCCGAGGCAGGCGTCGGGACGATCCGTCGCGCCCACGCGGTGCAGCCGGTCACGGCGCTGCAGAGCGAGTACTCCCTGTTCTGGCGCGAGCCCGAGGCCGAGATCCTGCCCGCCCTGGCCGAGCTCGGGATCGGCTTCGTGCCGTTCAGCCCGCTGGGCCGTGGTTTCCTCACCGGTCAGGTCACCGCCGACACGCAGTTCGGCGATGGCGACATCCGGACCACGCTGCCGCGGTTCGAGCGGGAGGCGCTCGAGGCCAACCTGGCCCTGGTCGACCTCGTCCGCGCCGTCGCGGACCGCAAGGGCGCCACCGTCGGCCAGGTCGCCCTGGCCTGGCTGCTGGCCCAGCAGCCCTGGATCGTGCCGATCCCCGGCACCCGCCGGCTCGAGCGGCTCGACGAGAACCTCGGGTCGGCCCGGGTCGAGCTGACCGCCGACGACCTCGCCGAGCTCGACCGGGCCTCGGCCAGCGTGCAGGTGGTGGGCGAGCGCTACCCCGAGGCGATGCAGCGCATGATCGACCGCTGACTCCGGCCGCCGGGTAGCGTCGCCGCATGAGTCGGAGCAGCGTCGCGGACAAGGTCGTCGTCGTCACCGGAGCGGGGTCCGGCATCGGTCGGGCGCTGGTCCTCGAGCTCGATCGGCGCGGTGCCCGGGTGTCGGGCTGCGACGTCGACGAGGCGGGCCTGAAGGAGACCGCCTCGCTGACCCGCGGCGAGCTGCACACCGCGGTGGTCGACATGGGCGACCGCGAGGCCGTCGAGGCGTACGCCGAGGACGTGGCCGCCCACCACGACACGGTCCACCAGGTCTACAACAACGCCGGGATCGCCTTCACGGCCCCGGTGATCGAGAGCAGCTGGGCCGACTACGAGCGGGTGCTGCGGGTCAACCTCCACGGCGTCATCCACGGCACCCAGGTCTTCCTGCCGCACCTGGTGGCCTCCGGCGACGGCCACGTCGTCAACGTCTCCAGCCTCAACGGCTACCTCGCCCAACCGGGCCTCTCGCACTACTGCGCGGCGAAGTTCGCGGTGCGGGGGTTCACCGAGACGCTGCGCGCCGAGATGCTGCTCGCCGGCCACCCGGTGCAGGTCAGCGTCGTCCACCCCGGCGGCGTGGCGACGGCCATCTCAAGCAACGCCCTGGAGTGGGCGCGGTCGAGCGGCATGGAGGTCACCGCCGCCCACGAGGCCCGCCAGCGCACCTACACCGAGAAGCTCCTCAAGCTCCCCGCCGACAAGGCCGCCACGATCATCGTCGACGGCGTCGAGCGGGGCCGCCCGCGGATCCGCGTCGGCAAGGACGCCGTGGCCGTCGACCGGCTGGTCCGCCTCGCCCCGGCCACCGCGACCCGGGTTGCGGTGGCGCTGGAGCATCGGCTGCTCAAGGCCGAGCAGCAGGCCTGAGCGGGAGGGGACGAGCCGTGCGCTCCGACATCGAGATCGCCAGCGCGGCGGTGCTGCGGCCCATTCGTGAGGTGGCGGCCGAGACGCTCGGCATCGAGGAGCGACACCTCGTGCCGTACGGCCACTTCAAGGCCAAGGTCGACCTCGGCTACCTCGCCTCCCTGGAGGACCGCCCGCTCGGCCGGCTGGTGCTCGTCACGGCGCTCTCGCCCACCCCGCCCGGCGAGGGCAAGACGACGACCACGGTCGGGCTGACCGACGCGCTCCACGGGCTGGGCCACCGGGTGGTCGCCTGCCTGCGCGAGCCCTCGATGGGGCCGGTGTTCGGGATGAAGGGCGGCGCGGCCGGGGGCGGGTGGAGCCAGGTCGTGCCGATGACCGACATCAACCTGCACTTCACCGGCGACTTCGCCGCCATCGCGGCCGCCAACAACCTGCTGGCGGCGCTGATCGACAACCACGTGCACCACGGCAACGCGCTCGACCTCGACACCCGCAGCATCACCTGGAAGCGGGTGCTCGACGTCAACGACCGCGCGCTGCGCGAGGTGGTCGTCGGCCTGGGTGGCCACGCCAACGGCTTCACCCGCGAGGACGGCTTCGACATCGTGGTCGCCTCGGAGCTGATGGCGATCTTCTGCCTGACCGAGTCGTGGGCCGACCTCAAGCGCCGCATCGGCGACATCGTGGTCGGCTACGACCGCTCCTCGCAGCCCGTCACGGCGCGCGACCTCGACGCCCACGGGGCGATGGCGGTGCTGCTGCGCGACGCGCTCGCCCCCAACCTGGTGCAGACCCTGGAGGGGGCGCCGGCGTTCGTGCACGGCGGCCCGTTCGCCAACATCGCCCACGGCTGCAGCTCGGTCGCCGCCACCCGCGCCGGGCTGCGCCTGGCCGACGTCGTGGTGACCGAGGCCGGCTTCGGGGCCGACCTGGGCGCGGAGAAGTTCGTCGACATCAAGTGCCGCAAGTCCGGCCTGCGTCCCGACGTGGCCGTCGTGGTGGCCACGGTGCGGGCGCTGAAGTACCACGGCGGCGTCGCCCTGGCCGACCTCGGCACCGAGGACCTCGCCGCCGTCGAGGCCGGCATGGTCAACCTGCGCCGTCACCTCGACAACGTCCGCGGCGTCTACGGCATCGGCTGCGTCGTGGCGGTCAACCGGTTCCCGACCGACACCGACGAGGAGGTCGCGAAGGTGGTCGAGCTGTGCGCCGCGGAGGGCGTCGAGGCCCACCCGGCCACGCACTTCACCGACGGCGGCGTCGGGGCCCGCGACCTGGCCGACGGGGTGCTCCGGCTGCTGGCCGAGCCGCCGGCGTACGACTTCTCCTTCACCTACCCCGACGAGCTGTCGCTGACCGAGAAGGTCGAGGCGGTGGCCACCCGGCTGTACGGCGCCTCGCTGGTCACCTGGGACGCCAAGGCGCGGCGCCGGCTGGAGCGCATCGAGCGCGACGGGTACGCCGCCCTCCCGGTCTGCGTGGCCAAGACGCAGTACTCCTTCTCCACCGACCCGAAAGCTCTCGGTGCCCCGAGCGGGCACGAGCTCCACGTGCGCGAGGTGCGGCTCTCGGCCGGCGCCGGGTTCGTGGTCGTCGTGTGCGGCGACATGATGACGATGCCCGGCCTGCCGGCGACCCCCGCGGCCGGACGGATCGACCTCGCCGACGACGGCACCGTCCTGGGGCTGTCCTGACCGTCTGGTCGTGGGTGCTCGGCGGCTCCGCCCTGGCCCTGGCGATCTGGGGGGCGGCCCGGCTGTCGGTGCGCGGGCGCGGGGGCCGGCTGCGGCTGCGTCGGCGGGACGGCGGGGTCGAGGTGCTCGGGTCGCCCTGGGCGCGTCCCCAGGAGCTCGTGGGGGTCCTGGTGCTCGTCGTGGCCCTCGTCGGGGCGCTGCTGGCCCTGCCCGACGCACCGGGCGCGGACCGGGCGGCACTCGGCGTGGCGGGGCTGGCCGTGGCCACCGCGCTGCGGTTCTTCCGCGCGCTGTGGGTGCTCCGCGGGTGGCGGCGGCGCACGCGCCTGGTCCTCGACCCGGGGGGACTGACCGTGGCGGGCACCGACGGGCAGGGGAGGTTCGCGTGGGCCGACCTCACCGACGTGGGGGAGGATCCGCTCGAGCTGCGTGGGTACTCGGAGACCGCGCCGGTGCCGCTGCCGGCCGGCGAGCTGCTGTCCGACCCGGCGCTGGTCGCCCGGCTGCTGCGGCACTACCTACGACGACCGAGCCACCGGGCCGAGCTGGGCGACGAGCGCGTCCTCGACCGGGTGGCAGGCTGGACCGGAGTCCCCACCCCGACCCGATCATGACCGAGGAGCACGCCCTGCCTCCCACCACGGCCCGCGACGCGATGCTGACGCGTCCCACGGTGCACCCCGCCGACCTCACCGTCGGCGCGGCGCACCTCGCCCTGGAGGACCCGCACGTCCACCTGCTGCTGCTCGTCGACGACGGTCGGCTGGTGGGCGCCGTCGGCCGCACCGACCTCGAGCGCGCCGACCACGCGGGCCAGCCCGCCCGCGAGGTCGGGGGGCTCGACGGCCGCACCACGGCACCCGACGTCGACGTGGCGCAGCTGGTCGAGGCGATGGCCTCGACCGGGCGACGGCGGCTGGCGGTCGTCGACGACGACGGCACCCTGCTCGGGCTGCTCTGCCTCAAGCGCAGCGGCGGCGGGTTCTGCGACGACGCCGGCGTGGCCGCCCGTCGACGCGAGCGCAGCCGCGACCGCGACCCGGAGGGCCGGGCGCGGCAGGCCCGGCCGCGCGACGCGCTCGGCCGCCCGCTGCCCTACGGCGAGACCGGCGTCGAGCCCGTCCCCGAGGACCCGTTGCCGCCCCTGGAGACCGTCGCCCGGGCCCGCGAGCTGCTCGCGGAGGGGCGCCCGTTCTCGGCCCACGAGGTGCTCGAGGCCCGGTGGAAGGACGCGCCGGAGGCCGAGCGGCCGCTGTGGCAGGGGCTGGCCCAGCTGTGCGTCGCGCTCACCCACGCCGCCCGCGGCAACGCGGTCGGCGCGGCCCGGCTGCTCGAGCGCGGGGCCGGCCGGGTCGAGGAGTACGCCGCGACCGGCGGTCCGACGTACGGCCTCGACCTCGCCTCCGAGCTGGCCTGCGCCCGCGAGCGCGTCGGCGGCTGAGCCGGCCGCGGCTCAGATCGGGTCGAGGAACAGGTCCTCGCGCAGCGGAGCCTCGCCGCCGGGCACCGCGCGGTAGCCCTCGAGGTCGGTGACGCCCTCCTCCGCGAGCACCTCGTCGTCGATGAAGAAGTGGCCGGTGCAGGTGCGCGGGTCACGCGTCAGCACGGCGTACGCCGCGTCGGCCACCATCTCCGGGGTCCGCGACCCCGCCACGGCCTCGTCGCCGCCGAGCAGGTTGGCGACGGCGGCGGTGGCGATCATGGTGCGGGGCCACAACGAGTTGGCCGCCACGCCGACCTCGCGCAGCTCCTCGGCCAGGCCGAGGGTCACCAGGCTCATGCCGTACTTGGCCATCGTGTAGCCGAGGTACTGCCCGGCCCACTGCGGGCGCAGGTCCAGCGGCGGCGACAGCGTCAGCACGTGCGCGTGGTCGCTGCGCTCGAGGTGGGGGAGCGCGGTCTTGGAGAGCAGGAAGGTGCCGCGGGCGTTGATGTCCTGCATCAGGTCGTACTTCTTCATCGACAGCTCGCGGGTGCCGCTCAGGTCGATCGCGCTGGCGTTGTTGACCACCACGTCGATGCCGCCGAAACGCTCGACCGCGGCGTCCACCGCGCGGGACACGTCGGCGTCGTCGCGGACGTCGCCGACCACGGCGAGCGCCCGTCCGCCCGCGGCCTCGATCTCGGCGGCGGCGGTGTGCACGGTGCCCTCGAGCTTGGGGTGCGGCTCGCCGGTCTTGGCCAGCAGCACGACGTTGGCGCCGTCGCGGGCGGCGCGCAGCGCGATGGCCAGGCCGATGCCGCGGCTGCCGCCGGACATCACGAGGGTGCGGTCGCGCAGCGAGCGGGTGGGGGAGGCGGGTGCTGAGGTCATGGGGGCGAACCTAGCGGGCCGGCAACGTTTGACATTTCAAATGTTGGGTGTAGAGTCGCCCTTGTTAGTTGAAGTCTCAACCTCACACCTCCAGGAGCTCGTCATGGGTCTGTTCAACCGTTCCGACAAGTCCGCCGACGCCGGCACCACCTCCACCGCCGTCTTCGACGCCCCCACCGCCCACCTGTCCGACATCTCGGGCGACTACGTCATCGACGCCAGCCACACCCGCATCGGCTTCTCGGCCCGCCACGCGATGGTCACCACCGTCCGCGGCTCGTTCGGCGAGTTCGAGGGCACCGCCCACGTCGACACCGCCAACCCCTCGGCCTCGAGCGCCAAGCTCGTCATCAAGACCGCCAGCATCGACACCGGCTCCGCCGACCGTGACGGTCACCTGCGCTCGGGCGACTTCTTCGACGCCGACGCCAACCCCGAGATCACCTTCACCACCACCCAGGTCGAGCGCGTCGAGGACGACGTGTGGCGCCTGACCGGCGACCTCGCGATCAAGGGCGTCTCCAAGTCCGTGGCCATCGACTTCGAGTCCACCGGCTCCGCGATCGACCCCTTCGGCAACACCCGCATCGGCTTCGAGGGCACCACCTCGATCAACCGCAAGGACTGGGGCCTGACCTGGAACGCCGCGCTCGAGACCGGCGGCGTGCTCGTCAGCGAGAAGATCAAGCTCGAGTTCGACGTCTCCGCCATCAAGTCCGCCTGACCGACCCCACCCCACGACCAGCCCGTAGGAGCCACGAGATGACCGTGCCCGTCGTACGCCTGAACCACGCGGTGCTCTTCGTCTCCGACCTCGAGCGCGCGCTGGCCTTCTACACCGCGGCCTTCGGGGTGGAGGTGGTCGCGCGGGAGCCCCGTGCGAACGCCGCCTTCCTGCGGATGCCGCGCTCGGAGAACCACCACGACCTGGGTCTGTTCGGGATCGGGGCCCACGCCCCGGCCCGGCAGCCCGGGACGGTGGGGCTCTACCACCTCGCCTGGCAGGTCGACACCGTCGAGGACCTCGAGGCGGCCCGCATGACCCTCGCCGGACTCGACGCCTACACCGGCGAGTCCAGCCACGGCGCGACCAAGAGCATCTACGGCGTCGACCCCGACGGCAACGAGTTCGAGGTGATGTGGATGCTCCCGCGCGCCGACTGGGGCGACTTCGAGCACTCGGCCACCACCGAGCGGCTCGACCTCGCCGGTGAGATCGACCGGTGGGGCGGGCGTCGTACGGCGGGCCGCCTCGTCGAGGGCTGAGCCGCCCCGGATGCCCGATCCCGAGATCGTCGAGGCTGACCGGACGGGCTCCTGGCTCGTCCGGCTCGACGGTCGCGACCAGTCGGTCGTCGACCTGCTCGACCCGACCCGGCTGGCCTTCGACTACGTCCGCCGCACCGGCGACGTCGTCGACGCGGCCGCCGTCCCCGGCGAGCCGCTGCGCGTCGTCCACGTCGGCGGCGCCGGGCTGACCCTGCCGCGCTACGTCGCGGCCACGCGGCCCCGCTCGTGGCAGGTCGTGCTCGAGCCCGACGAGGCGCTGACCGCCCGGGTGCGCGAGGAGCTGCCGCTGCCGCGCCGCAGCGGCGTGCGCGTGCGTCCGGTCGCGGGCCGTCCCGGTCTGGAGGCGCTGCGCGGCGCGGGGGCCGACCTCGTGCTGGTCGACGCCTACGACGCCGGCGCGGTGCCCGCCGACCTCGTCACCGAGGAGGCGCTGGCCGTCGTGCGCGAGGTGCTCGCCCCCACCGGGACCCTGGTGGCCAACCTCAGCGACGCGGCACCGTTCGCACTGGTGCGCGACGTCGTCGCCGCCGTCTCCCCGCTGGTCGACCACGTCGTGCTGGGCGCCGAGCCGGCCACGCTCAAGGGCCGTCGCGGCGGCAACGTGCTGCTCGTGGCCGGGCCCGACGGGTCGCTCGGCGACGCGCTGCGCCGGCGGGCGGCGTCGTACGCCGCGCCGTACCGGGTGCTCGCCGGCCGCGAGGTCTCCGACGCCTTCGGTGGCGGCCGCCCCCGCCACGATGCGGACCCCGGGCCGGCGGGCGGCGCGGACCCGGCAGGCTAGGTCGCGTGAGCCACCCGATCACCGTCCTGTGGAGCGTGCCCCGCTCGGTGTCGACCTCCTTCGAGCGGATGGTGAGCGAGCGCGGCGACCACACCGTCCTCGACGAGCCGTTCTCGCGGGCCTACTACTTCGGCCCCGACCGGCGATCGCAGCGCTACGACGAGACCATCCCGGACAGCTCGGCGGAGCAGGTGCTGGCAGAGATCGAGGCGGCCGCCGAGGAGCGGCCGGTGTTCGTCAAGGACATGGCCTACCAGGCCACCGAGCTGCTCGACCGCGACTTCCTGGCCCGGTTCCGCAACACCTTCCTGGTGCGCGACCCGGCTGCGACGCTGACCTCGATGGCCCGCAAGTGGCCCGACTTCACCGACGAGGAGACCGGCTGGGCCCACCTCGACCGCGCCGCCGACCTCGTCGAGGAGCTCGGCCAGCCGCTCGTCGTGGTCGACGCCGACCGGCTCTGCGCCGACCCCGCCGCTGTGGTCGAGGACTGGTGCCAGCGGATGGGCGTGGCCTACGACGCCTCCGCCCTGACCTGGGAGCCCGGCATGCGCCCGGAGTGGGAGCTGTGGGGGGAGTGGCACGCCTCGACCGCGCGCAGCACCGGCTTCGGCGACCTCCGCCCGCCCCCGCCGCCCCCGGGTCCCGAGGACGGTCGGCTGCGGGCGGCGTACGACGCGGCGCTCCCGGTCTACGAACGCCTGCTCGCCCACGCCCTCCCCGGCTGAGCCCGGTCGCCGGTCGCCTGTCGAGCCCGCCTCCGGTCTCGACGGGCTCCACCTGCGAGGGCCGACCCCGGAACGCGGAAGATCCGAGCCACCAGGTGACTCGGATCTTCCGTGGCGATCGACCGCGCGGTCAGCGGGGGACGGGGACGCCCGTCTTGGCATGGCAGCGGTAGCCGAAGGGGTTCTTCAGCAGGTACTGCTGGTGGGGGTCCTCGGCGTAGTAGTACGGCGTCTCCGCCGCCGGGCGGATCTCGGTGGTGATGGCGTCGAAGCCGCGGCGGGTGAGCTCGGCCTGGTAGCGGTCGGTCACCTCACGGGCGACCTTCTCCTGCTCCGGGGTGGAGACGTAGATCGCGGAGCGGTACTGCGTGCCGAGGTCGTTGCCCTGGCGCATCCCCTGCGTGGGGTCGTGGACCTCGTAGAACTGCGCGACGAGCTCGGCGTAGTCGACCTTCGCGGGGTCGTAGACGACGCGGACGGCCTCGGTGTGGCCGGTGCGGCCGCTGCAGACCTCCTCGTACGACGGGTGGGGGGTGTGCCCGCCGGCGTACCCGACCGAGGTCGACCAGACGCCGGGGACCTGCCAGAAGATCTCCTCGGCGCCCCAGAAGCAGCCGAGCCCGAAGACCGCCACCTCGTAGCCCTCGGGGACCTCGTCGGTCACCAGCGGGGCGTCGAGCGCGCGGTGCTTCTCCGACAGCGGGAACCACCGCTCCTCGCGGCCGCGCAGGGCCTCGTCGGCGGTGGGCAGGGTGGTCTTGGTGCGACCGAACATCGTGGTCCTCTCGTCGGTTCCGACTGCGGTGGCACCCGTGGGCGCCTGTGGTCACAACGGCAGGGGGCGGCGAGGTGTTCCCCGGCGAGTAGCGTGCTGCCGGTGACCCAGGAGCAGCACGACCAGCACCGATCCAAGTCCGGCTTCGAGACGCGGGCGATCCACGCGGGCTACGAGCCGGACGCCGCGACGGGCGCGGTGATCCCGCCGATCTACGCCACCTCGACCTACAAGCAGGACGGCGTCGGGGGGCTGCGCGGGGGCTACGAGTACAGCCGCTCCGGCAACCCCACCCGCACCGCGCTCGAGGGCAACCTCGCCGCGCTGGAGGAGGGGGAGCGGGCGTTCGCGTTCGCCTCCGGCCTGGCCGCCGAGGACACCCTGCTGCACTCCGTGTGCGGTCCGGGCGACCACGTGGTGATCCCCGACGACGCCTACGGCGGCACCTTCCGGCTCGTCGACAAGGTCGCCACCCGCTGGGGCCTGGAGTACGACGCGGCGCCGGTCAGCGACGTCGACGCGATCCGTGCCGCCATCCGCCCCGGCCGGACCAAGCTGGTCTGGGTCGAGACGCCCACCAACCCGCTGCTCAACATCGGCGACATCGAGGCGCTGGCGGGCGTCGCCCACGAGGCCGGCGCGCGGCTGGTCGTGGACAACACCTTCGCCTCCTCCTACCTCCAGCAGCCGCTCGTGCTGGGCGCCGACGTGGTGGTGCACTCCACGACGAAGTACGCCGGCGGCCACTCCGACGTCGTCGGCGGCGCCCTCGTCGTGCGCGACCTCGAGCTGGCCGAGCAGGTCGGCTTCCACCAGAACGCGATCGGCGCCGTGGCCGGCCCCTTCGACTCCTGGCTGGTGCTGCGCGGCCTGAAGACGCTGGCCGTGCGGATGGACCGGCACTGCGACAACGCCGAGCGGGTGGTGGAGTTCCTCGCCGGGCACCCCGGCGTCGCGGAGGTCATCTACCCCGGCCTCGAGGAGCACCCCGGCCACGCCGTCGCGGCCCGGCAGATGAAGCGCTTCGGCGGCATCGTGTCCTTCCGCGTCGCCGCCGGCGAGCAGGCCGCGCTCGACGCCTGCGGCCGCGCCGAGGTGTTCACCCTGGCCGAGTCGCTCGGCGGCATCGAGTCGCTGATCGAGCACCCGGGCCGGATGACGCACGCCAGCGTGGCCGGCACCGCGCTCGAGGTGCCCGCCGACCTGATCCGGCTCAGCGTCGGCATCGAGACCGCCGACGACCTGCTCGCCGACCTCGACCGGGCCCTTGGCTGAGCGGGAGGCCGAGCGGGAGGCCGGGCGGGAGTCGGTGGAGCCGGACGTCCGGTTCTCGCTGGCCAACGAGCGCACCCTGCTGGCCTACCAGCGCACCTCGGTCGCGATGCTGGCCGCTGCCGTGGCGGTGGTGCACTTCCTCGAGCGGGGTCCGCTGTCGCTGATGCTCGGGCTGGCGTTCGTGGTGACCTCGGCGATCGCGGCCGTGGGCGGCTACCTGCGGTTCCGCAGCGTGGAGCGCGCGATGCGCGAGGGGCGGCCGATCGGCTCCGGTCCCGCCGCGCACCTGCTCAGCCTCGCGGTGGTGGTGAGCCTGCTGGTCGCGACCGCCTACGTGCTGCTCGCCCGGGGCTGAGGTGGAGCCGCTGCTGTGCGTCGACCTGGGGTCGACGTTCACCAAGGCCGCGCTCGTCGACGGCGACACGGGTGACCTGCTCGGCACCGCGTCGCACCCCACGACCCTGGCCACCGACGTGATGGACGGCGTCGACGCCTGCCGCGCCGCCCTGGCCGCGAGGCACCCGGGGGCCGCGGACGCCGCGCTGCTGGCCTGCTCCTCGGCCGGCGGCGGGCTGCGGATCGCCGTCGTGGGCACCGAGGAGCTGGTGACCGCCGAGGCCGGCCGCCGCGTCGCGCTGTCGAGCGGGGGCAAGGTCGCGGCCGTGCTGAGCGGCGGCCTGGGGGAGCGTGGGGTGGCCGCGCTGCGCGGGGCCCGGCCCGACGTGGTGCTGCTGGTCGGCGGCACCGACGGAGGCAACTCCGAGGTGCTGCTCGCCGACGCGGCGTCGCTGGCCGCCGCCGGCTGGGACGGCCCGGTCGTGGTCGCCGGCGACGTGGAGGCCCGCGAGGAGGTGGGCGCCCGGTTGGCGGCGGGCGGAGCGGCGTACCTCCTCAGCGACAACGTGCTGCCCCGCATCGGCGTGCTCACCCCCGGCCCCGCCCGCCGCGCCGTGCGCGAGGTGTTCCTCTCCCACGTCATCGGCGGCAAGGGCCTGAGCACCCGCGTCGACCTCGCCTCCCTCGTGCGCGGTCCCACCCCCGACCTCGTGCTGACCGGGGTCGAGGTGCTGGCCGCGGTCACCGGCCAGGACGTCGTGGTCGTCGACGTCGGCGGAGCCACCACCGACGTGCACTCGGTGGTGCAGCTCGATCCCGAGGAGGCGACGCTCTCGCGCGAGGTGGTCGCGAGCTCGCCGGTCACCCGCACCGTCGAGGGCGACCTCGGGATGCGGTGGAGCGCGGCCTCGACGTGGGACGCCGCGACCGCCGCCGGGCTCGACCCCGGCTTCCCCCGCGACCAGGGCGTACGCCGCGCCGAGCGCCCCGACCTGCTGCCCGAGGGGCCCGACGACGCCGCCGTCGACCTGACGCTGGCCGGCTCCGCGGCCACCCTGGCCTGCCGCCGCCACGCCGGCCGCGCCCGCGTGGTCACCGGGCCGGACGGGCGGGTCGTGGAGCGCAGCGGCACCGACCTGCGACGCGTCGGCCTGCTCGTCGGCTCCGGCGGGGTGCTCCGCCACGCCCCGCCCGCACGGGCGGAGGCGGTGCTCGCGCGGCTGGTCGGCACCTCGCCCGAGGGCTGGCAGCTGCCGGCGTCGCCCCGGGTGGTCGTGGACCGCCACTACGTCCTCGCGGCGGTCGGTCTGCTGGCGGAGAGCCACGCCGACGCGGCGGGCGCGCTGGCACGTAGCCTGACGACGTGGGAGTCACACGAGGGGTGAGGGACCGGTTGCGGCTGCGCGGCCGCGACGACGAGGGGGCCCCGGGCGCGGTCCCGGACGAGGCGGCCGAGCAGGACGCCCGGGCCCGCCGCGAGGCCGAGAGCCTCGAGCTGCGCGAGCGCATCGCCGCCCAGTGGGCCGAGGTCCGCGCCGCCCGTCGCGCCATGGACACCCGCCCCGAGGTGGCCGCCGGCACCAGCAACTTCAAGCGCGCGCAGGTGCCCTACGGCATGGACCTCGCGGCCGCCTGGGCCTGGCGCTTCGTGGTCGTCTGCGCGGCCGGGCTGATCATCCTCTACCTGCTGCAGTTCTTCATGGTCGTGGTGCTGCCGATCGTGATCGCACTCCTCATCGCCGCGCTGGTCAGCCCGGTGGTCCGCTGGCTCGGGCGGCTCGGCGTGCCCCGCGGCGGAGGGGCGCTCATCGTGGTGCTGCTGCTCCTCGCGCTGGTCGCGCTGTCGGTGACCTTCGTGGGCAACCAGGTCGCGCAGGGCGTCAGCGACCTGTCGACCCAGGTCGGCAGCGGCCTCGAGCAGATCCGCAGCTGGCTGCGCGACGGCCCGCTCGGGGTGACCGACTCGCAGATCAACACCGCGCTGCAGGAGTCGCAGGCCCAGCTGCAGTCGCTCGGCGACAACGCCTACGCCACGCTGAGCGAGCTCGGCGCCACTGTCGGGCACCTGCTGGCCGGCGTCTTCATCGTGCTCTTCGCGACCTACTTCTTCCTCGCCGACGGCGCGCTGATCTGGACCTGGCTGGTGCGGCTGTTCCCGCGGGCCGGCCGGCTCAAGGCCGACTCCTCGGGCCGCGTCGCCTGGTCCTCGCTGACCCAGTTCGTCCGGGCCACCGTGCTGGTCGCGGCCGTCGACGCGCTCGGGATCGCCATCGGTGCCGCGGTCCTCGGCGTGCCGTTCGTCGGCGCCATCGGGGTGCTGGTCTTCCTCGGCGCGTTCGTGCCGATGATCGGCGCCACCATCAGCGGCGCGGTGGCCGTCCTCGTCGCGCTCGTCGCCCAGGGCCCGGTGACCGCGGCGGTCATGCTCGGCGTGGTGATCGCGGTGCAGCAGCTCGAGGCGCACGTGCTGCAGCCGTTCCTGATGGGCCGCTTCGTCTCGGTGCACCCGCTCGGCGTCATCGTCGCCATCGCGATGGGCGTGCTCGTGGCCGGCATCGCCGGCGCGCTGATCGCGGTGCCGCTCGCGGCCTCGCTCAACGCCGTCGTGCAGCACCTCGCCCGTGACACCGCCGTCGGGGAGGACGCCCAGGAGGCCGCGGAGGACGACGCGGCCCTGCATCCCGGAGGGGAACCCGCATGAGCGTCACGCTGGCCGACATCGAGGCCTGCCGCACCGTCGTCGGCGAGGTCGCCCTGACCACCCCCGTCGAGGAGTCGCGCTGGCTGCAGGCCATCGTCGGCGGCCGGGTGCTGCTCAAGTGCGAGAACCTCCAGCGCACCGGCTCGTTCAAGATCCGCGGCGCCTACCTGCGGCTCTCGCGGCTCACGCCCGAGGAGCGCGCCCGCGGCGTCGTGGCGGCCTCCGCGGGCAACCACGCCCAGGGCGTTGCGCTGGCCGCGCAGCTGCTCGGCATCAAGGCGACCGTGTTCATGCCCGACGGCGCCCCGATCCCCAAGGCCAACGCGACGCGCGGGTACGGCGCCGAGGTGCGCTTCCACGGCCTCTCGCTGACCGAGGCGCTGGTGCGGGCCCAGGAGTTCTCCGACGAGACCGGGGCGGTGTTCATCCACCCCTTCGACCACGCCGACATCGTGACCGGGCAGGGCACCTGCGGGCTCGAGGTGCTCGAGCAGGCGCCGGAGGTTCGCACCGTGCTGATCCCGACGGGCGGCGGCGGCCTCCTGGCGGGGATGGCGCTGGCGATCAAGGCCGCCCGGCCCGACGTACGCGTGGTGGGGGTGCAGGCGGCCGAGGCCGCGGCGTACCCCGAGTCGTTGCGCACCGGCGCGCCCGTCGCGCTGGAGCGGATGGCGACGATGGCCGACGGCATCGCCGTCGCGAAGCCCGGCGACCTGCCCTTCGAGGCGATCCAGCGCTGCGTCGACGAGGTCGTCACCGTCTCCGAGGACTCGCTCTCCCGCGCGCTGGTGCTGCTGCTCGAGCGGGCCAAGATGGTGGTCGAGCCGTCCGGCGCCGCCGCGGTGGCCGCCGTGCTGGACGCGCCGCAGGCCTTCGAGACGCCGATGGTGGCCGTGCTCTCGGGCGGCAACGTCGACCCGCTGCTCCTCGGCAACCTGATCCGCCACGGCATGGCGGCGGGCGGTCGCTACCTCAACATCCGCTGCGTCATCCCCGACCGGCCGGGCGGCCTGGCCACGCTGCTGGCCGACCTCGCCGGCTCGGGCGCCAACGTGCTCGAGGTCGCCCACGAGCGCACCTCCGGGGCGCTGCACATCGGCGAGGTGGAGGTGCGGCTCCAGCTCGAGACGCGCGGCGCCCCCCACGCGGAGTCCGTGCTCGCCCGGCTCCGCGACCACGGGTACGCCGTCCGCGACTGAGGCCAGCACGAGGTAGTCCGAGACGAGAGCACCGCCGGGGAGCCCCCGGAGGTGCTTTTCGTCTCGGACTACCCGCCCGTGGGCCGCAGCGACGTACGCCGGGAGCGGGTCAGCCGGAGTAGGGGACCGCCTCGACGATCTCGGCCTTCTGCTCCTTGCCGTTGGGCAGGGTGTAGGTCACGGTGTCGCCGCGGCGGGAGCCGTGGATGGCCTGGCCGAGGGGCGACTGCGGCGAGTAGACCTTGATGTCGTCGCCCGCCATCTCGCGGGCGCCGAAGAGGAAGGTCTCCTCGAAGTCGAGGCCGACGAGGTTGACGGTCACCTTCATGCCGGGCTCGACGACGCCGTCGTCGGCCGGGGTCTCGCCGACCTCGGCCTTCTCGAGCATGTCGGTGAGCTGCTGGATCCGGCCGTCGATCTTGCCGAGCTCGTCGCGCGCGGCGTGGTAGCCGGCGTTCTCCTTCAGGTCACCCTCGTCGCGGGCGTCGCTGACGCGCTTGACGATGTCGGAGCGCGTCGGCCCGCGCAGCTCCTCGAGCTCGGCCTTCAGCTGGTCGTACTTGGCCTGCGTCAGCCAGACGGCGCCGGAGGTCTGCTCGCTCATCGGGTGCTCCTTCGGTGGGTCGGGGGTCGTGCGGGCAAGTAGGCGATGCTAGCAACGCAGGCGTCCCGGAGCCGAAATCCTCGTCTCGCGGCCCGGCGACCGGCCCGGCGACCGGCCCGGCGACGGCCCCGCGACCGCTCGGCGGCCGCCCCGGGGTCAGCGGGGACGCGACTGGTCGGGGGTGGTGCAGCCGATCAGCCGCACGGTGTCGGCGCGCCGCTCGGTGCGCACGTCGACCACGACCCGCGAGGGCACCTCGACCCCGGTGACGGTGAAGCTGCGCTCGCCGACGGGACTGCTGTCGACCGCCACGGCGCGCACCAGGCAGCTGGCGCGCACCTCAGGGTCGGCGAGGGTGACGGTCACGGTGGCCTGCGCGGTGCGGCCGTCGACCACGTCGTACGCCGTGAGCCGCGACTGCACGTCCGGGCTGCTGGAGTCCAGCGCCACCCACCCCAGCCACGCGAGCGCGACCACGCCGACGAGCCCGGAGACGGCGACGACGACGCGGCGACGGCGGGCGGCGTCGCCGCGGCCGTAGCGGTCGGCGAGGTCGACCCGGTCGGGGCTGCTCGAGCTGGTCACCACCCCATCCTCCCAGGCCGGCCCGTCCCTAGGATGGGCGCATGCTGCGGCTCATGCACGTGCACGCCCACCCCGACGACGAGTCGAGCAAGGGTGCTGCCTCCACGGTGAAGTACGTCCACGAGGGCGTCGACGTGCACGTCGTGACCTGCACGGGCGGGGAGCGGGGCTCGATCCTCAACCCCAAGATGGAGCGTCCCGACGTCCTGGCCAACATCACCGAGATCCGTCGCGCCGAGATGGAGGCCGCCCGCGAGATCCTCGGCGTCACCCAGCACTGGCTGGGCTACGTCGACTCCGGCTGGCCCGAGGGCGACCCCAAGCCGCCGCTGCCCGAGGGCTGCTTCGGGCTGGTCGACCCCGAGGAGGCGGCCGAGCCGCTGGTCCGGCTGATCCGGTCGGTGCGCCCCCACGTCGTGACGACGTACGACGAGAACGGCGGCTACCCGCACCCCGACCACATCATGTGCCACCAGGTCTCCATGGTCGCCTTCGAGGCGGCCGGCGACCCCGACCGCTTCCCCGACGCGGGGGAGCCCTGGAAGCCGTTCAAGCTCTACTACCAGCACGGCTTCAACCGGCCCCGCTCCGTCGCGATCCACGAGGCGATGGAGGCCGAGGGCCTGGAGTCGCCGTTCGCCGAGCGGCTCCAGGAGTGGAAGCCCGACCCCGCCCACGACGCCCGGATCACGACCCGGGTGCCGTGCGGGGAGTACTTCGAGGTCCGCGACCGGGCCCTGATCGCCCACGCCACCCAGATCGACCCCGACGGCTTCTTCTTCAAGGCGCCGCTCGCGCTGCAGCAGCGGGTGTGGCCTACCGAGGAGTTCGAGCTGGTCGTCTCCCGCGTCGAGTCGCCGCTGCCCGAGGACGACCTGTTCGCCGGCGTCCGCGGCCGCGACGACCTGGACTGACCCGGGCCGGTCGGCGTCCTGCGGGCCGCCTCGACCGGGTGTGGAACCGGTTGCGACACTGGAGGCATGACCGCCCTCCTCGTCCACGCGCTCTTGCTGCTCCCCGCCGCGGACCCCGTGCCCGAGCCCGAGGACGTCAAGGCCGGCTGGCTGGCCTTCTGGGTCTTCGTGGCGCTGTGCCTGGCGACGGCGGTGCTGTGCGTCAGCCTGACCCGTCACCTGCGCAAGATCCGCGAGAACACCGCGGCCGGCAAGTTCGGCGCGGACGCCCAGGCGGCCGCGGCGGCCGAGGCCGAGGAGCGCGAGGCCGCCCGCCAGGCCTGGGTCGAGGCCCAGCGGACCCCGCAGCGGCAGCGCCCCGGCGCCGACCCGCGCGACCGCACCACCGACTGAGCCGCTCCGCCCCCTCCGACCGATGAGCCACGTCCCGACCGCCCGCGCCACCGGCGTGGTGCTGTGGGGGCGGGCGCTCGCGTTGTCGGTGGTGGCCTTCGCCGTCGGCGGCGTCGCCCACGTCCAGGCCGACGGCCTGCTGCCGGGCCCGGTCCTGCTCGGGCTGCTGGTGCTCCTGGGCGCGCTCGCCGTCGCGCCGCTGCTGCGCCGACCCGCCTCGACGCTGCGGGTGGTGCTGCTGCTCGCGGCCGGCCAGGGCGTGGTGCACACCGCGCTCGCCGTCGCCGCCGGCCACCGCGGCGAGCCGGCACCGGCGCCCGCGGCGGCACCCCCGGCCCTCCCGGTGGGGTCGGGATCGCGCCGCGGCTCCTTCCACGACGTGGCGTACGACGCGACGCCGACCGGCTCCGGTGACCCGCTGACCCTGCCCGCACCGCTGCTGCACGCCGTGACCGACGTCGTCGACCACCCTGTGATGGCGCTGGCCCACGTGCTCGCCGCGGCTGCGTGCGGCTGGTGGCTGGCCCGCGGGGAGCGGGCGCTGTGGCAGCTCCTCGCCCTCACCGCCCGCGCGTGGGCGCGCCCGGTCGCCGTGGTGCTGCTGGCCGCGCGGGCGCGGGCGCGGGCGCTGCTCGCCGTGCTGCGCAGCCGGCTCTGCGACGTACGCCGCACCGTGGCGCTGCCCGACCCGCCACCCCGCTTCGCCGAGCTCCACGCCCGCCGCGTCCCCCGCCGCGGGCCACCCCTGGCCGCCTGACCCCCAGGCCTTCCGCGCCCCACCGCCGCCCGCTCGAGACCGACCGGGCCGGCGGCTGCTGCGCGTCCCCTCCGCACGCCAGGAGCACACCAGTGTCCGTCGAGACCCGTCCCACCGCACCACCCGCACGCACCCGCCGCCCCGCCCGTCGAGCCCGGTCCTCGGGCGGGCTGTTCCGCGCCTTCTGGCGCTGGCACTTCTACGCCTCGTTCGTCGTCGTCCCCGTGATGCTCGTGCTCTCGGTCACCGGGTTGATCTACCTGTTCCGGTTCCAGCTCGAGCCGGTGCTCAACCCGTCGCTGATGCAGGTCGAGCGGCCGGCCGGCACCGACATAGCCCAGCCGTACGCCGGGCAGCTGCGCGCCGTCGAGGAGGCCTACCCCGGCGCCGAGCCGGTGTCGCTGGCCGAGCCGCGCGATGCGGGCCGCAGCACCGTCGTCTCGGTGACGATGCCCGACGGCGAGGGCCGCGACGTCTTCGTCGACCCCTGGACGGCCGAGGTGCTGGGCGACCGCGACCCCGACACCACGCTCAGCGGCTACGCGATCCGGCTGCACGCCGACCTGATGTCGGGCCGCCCCGGTGACCTCGTGATGGAGCTCGGCACCTGCTGGGCGATCGTGATGTCGCTGACCGGCTACTACCTGTTCGTGCGCGGCCGTGCCGCCCGCAGGCGTCGGGCCCGGGCCGGCAGGCGCGGCGCCCGGCTGCGGGCCCGCCACGGCGTGCTCGGCTCGGTCGTCGGCGTCGGGCTGCTGCTCATGGTCGTCACCGGCCTGCCCTGGACCGGCGTGTGGGGCGCCACCGTGCAGCAGCTGGCCACCACCACCGGGTCCTCGATGTGGAGCCTCGACCACGGGGCCGAGTCCGCGCCGCTCTCGACGCTGGACGAGTCGCTGCCGCACAGCCACGCCGAGGTGCCGTGGGGGATGGGGGCGAGCGAGGTCCCGCGTTCGGGGGCCCACGAGGACGGGACCGTGGCGGTCGCCAACGTCGACACCGCGATCGAGGTGGCCGACGGCGAGGGCTTGCGCCACCCGATGACCGTTGCGCTGCCGTCGGGGGAGGACGGCACGTTCTCGGTGATCGGCTACGCCTTCGACGCGCCCAGCGACGAGCGGACGGTGCACGTCGACCGCTACGACGGCGAGGTGCGGTCGACGTACGGCTACGACGACTACCCGCTGCTCGCGAAGGTCGTCTCCCAGGGGATCGGCGTCCACGAGGGCCGCAGCCTCGGCGGCTGGACGATGGCGCTCGCCGCGGCGTTCTGCGTGGGCGTGGTCGCGCTGTGCGTGACCGGGCCGCTGATGTGGTGGCGACGGCGGCCCTCGGGCCCCCGGATGGGCGCCCCCCGCGGCCGGCTCCCGGTGCGCAGCTCGCCGGTGCTCGCGGTCGGTCTGGTGGCGCTGGCGGCGTTCCTGCCGGTCTTCGGCGTCAGCCTCGTGGTCGTGCTGCTGCTGGACCGGTTCGTGCTGCGGCGGGTGCCCGCGCTCTCGGACTTCTTCGGGACCGCCTGAGGGTCAGCGGCGGCGCAGGTGCACCAGGGCGTCGTACGCCGTGCCGGCGTCGCCGTGCCCGTCGGGCGCCGCGACCGTGCGCGTCACCCGGTCGGCGTGGACGACCTCGACCTCGGCGTCCGCGAGGTCGTCGAGCACGTCGGCGGCGCTGCACAGCACCGCGGGGTCCTGCGGCCCGCCGGTGCCCTCGGTCAGGTTGGTGGTGTCGTGACCCACGAGGTGGAAGGTGCCGCCGGGGACGAGCGCGTCCCACGCCCGGCGCAGCGCCGTACGCCGCTCGGCCTCCGGCAGGTGGAGGTAGGCCACCACCACGAGGTCGAGCGGGGCGGGCAACGGTGCGGTGAGCACGTCGCCCACCACCCACTCGACGTCGAGGGGCGGGTCGTGCTCCTCGGCCAGGCGTCGGCCCTTCCCGACCGCCACCGGCGACCAGTCGAGGGCGGTCACGTGCCAGCCGAGGGAGGCCAGCCACCGGGCGTTGCGGCCCTCCCCGCAGGCCAGGTCGAGGGCCCTGCCGGGTGGCAGGTGGGCGAGGTCGCGCTCGACGAAGGCGTTGGGTCCGGCGGACCACACGAGCGGCGCCGCGGCGTACCTCGCGTCCCAGTCGGCGGCGTCCACGGGCCTAGCCCTGCTGGCCGGACTGCTGCTCGGACTGCTCGCCCTGCTGCGAGGCGAGCTGGCGACGCACGTCGTCCATGTCGAGGTCGCGCACCGCGGCGATCAGCTGGTCGAGCGCGGCGGGCGGCAGCGCGCCGGGCTGGGAGAAGACCAGGATGCCCTCGCGGAACGCCATCAGCGTCGGGATCGAGGTCACCTGCGCGGCAGCCGCGAGCGCGTGCTGCTCCTCGGTGTTCACCGAGCCGAACGCGAGGTCGGGATGGGCCTCGGACGCGGCCTCGTAGGTGGGGGCGAACTGGCGGCACGGGCCGCACCAGCTCGCCCAGAAGTCGACGAAGAGCACGTCGTGCTCCGCGACGCTGGACTCGAAGTTCTCACCGGTCAGCTCGAGGGTCGGCATCGCACCAGCCTAACGAGCGGGCCTACTCGTCGCTGGGGTCCACCAGGTGGGGGTCGCCCACCGTGACGTCGCTGACGTGCACGTGGCTGACCGCCATCGTGACCGGCTCGGTGCCGTCGGCCGCGGCCCCCAGCGTCTGGGTGAGCGCCTCGGCCGCGAGCCGGCGGGTCCGGTCGCCGAGGACGAGGATGTCGGAGCCGTAGCGCACCAGCAGCTCGATCGTCACCGCGTCGAGCCGGCCGTCGCGCTCGACGTCGAGCAGCACCCGGCCGACGGCGCCGCCGTCGAGGTGGGAGTCGACGTGCTCGCGCAGCCGCTCGACCAGCACCAGCGAGGAGACCCGCAGGAACGACATCGTGCCGCGGCCCCGCACCAGCTCCGCGGGGCGGGGGGTGCGCAGCGACCGCTGGAGCACCTGGTCGGCGATCTCCACCGCCCGGGGGTGCGGCGGTTGGTCGCGCAGCA
The DNA here is from genome assembly GCF_001424755.1 of Marmoricola sp. Leaf446. GTDB lineage: Bacteria > Actinomycetota > Actinomycetes > Propionibacteriales > Nocardioidaceae > Marmoricola. The sequence goes on along the minus strand of NZ_LMRF01000003.1, from coordinate 108,098 downwards.
GCCGGGTGGCGTCGTCGAGCGCGCGGGCGCCGACCGGGGCCACGTCCTCGGCGGCGGGGTCGAGGGGGGTGGACCCGTCGTGGTGGTGCGGTGAGGCGCTCATCGCCACTGCTCCATCCTGATCGCGAGGGTTCGTCGGGCCCGGTGCAGCTGGCCGCGGACGACCCCGGGGGTGGTGTCCAGTACCCGCGCGATCTCGTCGTAGGAGAACCCCTCGAGCTCGCGCAGCAGCCAGCTGGCCCGCTGTCGCCACGGTAGTTCGAGCAGGGCGAGGTTGAGCGTCTCCCACAGCTCGGCGGCCAGCACCGACTGGGCCGGGTCCTGCGAGGCGGCGGCGCGGTGGGTGGAGCGGTCGATGATCGGCTCGAGGATCTCGCTGTTCACCGCGACCGGCCGGCGGCGGCGGCGTACCTCCAGGGCCTCGCGGGAGACGATCGAGAACAACCAGGTGGAGAAGCTCGAGGTGCCGCGGAAGTCCGGGAGCCCGCGCCACGCCTTGACCCAGGCCTCCTGGACGGCGTCGTCGGCCAGGGCGGCCTCGTGGTCGAGCATGCGCAGCGCGAACCGGTAGGTCGAGGGGAACAGCCGCCGGAACAGCTCCTCGTAGGCCACCCGGTCGCCGAGCCCGGCGCGCCGGGCGAGCGCCTGCTGCGTGGCCGCGGCGACGTCGGCCGTCGCCTCACCCTCGTCGGACACCGTCGTCCTCCTCCGCCGCACGGGTGTGCGGCGCCCTCGTCACGACCCTAGGGGTGCCCTGGGCGGTACGGAACATGCAGGTGTGAGCTGGGTCACGTCCGCGTGACGATTCGCGACCTCGGCCCGTCCAACCTGCGTACACCACACGACGTCCCAGGAAGGACGGATCCCATGACCGAGAAGTCCGTAGAGAAGAGCACCACCGCCAACGCCCTGGTGGGCAAGGACGGCCGCACCACGATCGCCGACACCGTCGTGTCGAAGATCGCCGGCATCGCCGCCCGCGAGGTCGCCGGCGTGCACGCCCTCGGTGGCGGCGCCGCCCGCGCCGTCGGCGCGCTGCGCGAGCGCATCCCCGGCAGCAGCACCAACCACTCCCAGGGCGTCTCGGTCGAGGTCGGCGAGCGTCAGGCCGCGGTCGACGTGCAGCTCGTCGCGGAGTACGGCGTGAGCCTGGCCGACCTGGCCACCGGCATCCGCCGCAACGTCATCTCCTCCATCGAGCGGATGACCGGCCTCGAGGTCACCGAGGTCAACATCGAGATCCAGGACGTGCACCTGGAGACCGAGGAGCGCACCGAGGACACCTCGAGCGAGCCGCGCGTCCAGTGACGTCCTCCGAGCTGCCGGTCGAGCCGGAGCCCGTGGAGCCGGACCCCGTGGACCGGGTGGCCGACGCGGTCGTCCGCGTCCCGGGCGTCACCGGTCTCCACGCCGGCTCCTACGGCGAGGTCGCGACCTACCTGCCCGGGCGCCGCGTCGCCGGGGTCCGGCAGCGCGACGGCATCACCGAGGTGCACGTCACCGTCGCCATGGGCACGGCGATCCTCGAGGCGGCCACGCAGGTGCGCACCGCCGTCGAGGCGGTCACCGGTGACGAGGTCCACGTCGTCGTCGAGGACGTGTCCCCGGCGTGACCGACCGTCGCGGGGCCGCGTCGCCCGGGTCCGAGAGGGCCCGGGCCGCGGCCCGGCGCGCCGTCATCCGTCGGCACCACCCCGACGTCGGCGGCGATCCCGAGGTGCTGCGGCGCGAGCTCGCGGCGGTGGACGCGGCGTACGACGCTCCCGCGGACACCGTGCCCGAGGTCGGGCTCCGGCCGCCCGGCCGCTGGCAGCCACTGGCCCGACGGGCCACCCGGGCCCGACGCACGGTCAGCCGAGGCACCCGGCAGCTGCGCTCGCGGCTGCCACCGGGCTGGCCCGGCGCCCGCCGCTGGACCGACATCTGACCTGCACCACCTGCTCGACCCCCACTCGTCCCACCACAAGGAGCCCCTGACATGACCACCTCCACCATCGGCCTCATCGCCGGCCTGCTGCTGGCCATCGCCGCCGCCGCCGGCGGCCTCGTCGGCTTCCTGATCGCGCTCGTCCTCGGCACCGCCGGCTACGTGATCGGCGGTCACTTCGACGGCGAGGTCGACCTCAGCCAGGTCTTCGGGAAGCGCGACCGTGGCTGAGGTAGAGACCCTGCCCGCCCCCGAGGAGCGCGGCCGCACGGTCATCGCCGACCGGGTCGTGGAGCGCATCGCCTCGGCCGCCGCGGCGGAGGTCGAGTCGACCGTCGACAGCCGCGGTGGCTTCGGCCGCCTCGTGCGCGGCAAGCTCCCCAGCGCGGAGGCCGTCGTGGCCGGCAGCACCTCGCGCATCGCCGTCGAGGTCGGGGCGATCTGGCCCACCTCCCTGCCGGTGCTCGCCGCACGCGTCCGCGACCACGTCGGGGAGCGGGTCCACACCCTCGCCGGTGTCGAGGTCACGGCGGTCGACGTCACCGTCGCCGACGTGGTCCACAGCACCGCCCCGTCCCGCCGCGTCCTGTGACGCGGCCCCCCACCACCCGAGAGGACCTCTCGTCATGACCCAGTCCGCGAGCGAGACCCGCCCACCGGCGGACGACGCCCTGCGCGCGTCCAAGCCGCCCGTCGGGGTCGGCGCCTCGCCGCTCGTCGCCCAGCTCGTCGCCCTCGGCCTGATCGCGCTCGGCGCCGTCGGCGTCCAGGCGCTGCTGAGCAGCACCGGCGCGATCAGCCAGGCCCCGTGGACCACGAGCGCCGTCGACGCCGTCGACGGCACCGCCTCCGACACCCCGGTCGTCCTCGTCGTGGCGGTCGTCGCCATCCTGCTCGGACTGCTGGTGCTGCCCATCGCCTTCAAGCGCCGCCCCCGCAAGGCCATCGAGCTCGACGCGACGACCGGCGTGCGACTGCGCACCGGCGACCTCTCCCGGGTGGCCAAGGCCGCGGTCGAGGGCACGGATGGCGTGACCGACGTGGACGTCAGGGCCTCGCGCCGCAAGCTCCGCGTGGTCGCCACCAGCGTGGCCGCCAAGGACCGCGACGCCGCCATCCGATCCGACATCGAGTCCCGGCTCCAGCCGACGCTGCGCGCGCTGCAGCACGGCCCCCGGCTCTCGGTCTCCGTCCGCAACGAAGGAGTGTCATGACCTCCCGACGCACCCTGCTCGTCGACCGCCTCGCCACGCTGCTGCTCGCGCTGCTGCTGCTCGCGGGGGGTGCCGCCGCGGCGTACTGGTGGAGCGGGCGCAGCCCGTTCGGCGACCGGCTCGACCTCGCGGTCGTGCGGGACGCGGTCGAGGCCGCCTGGTTCCCGTGGGTCGCCGCCCTCGTCGGCGTCGTCCTGGCGCTGCTCGGCCTGCGCTGGATCCTGGCCCACCTGGGTCGGCCCACGGTCTCCCGGCTGCACCTCACCGGCTCCGGCTCCGGTGGCCGCCTCGACGTCAACGCGGGTCAGGTCGCCGGCGCGGCCGCCGACGCGCTGGCCGACACCATCGGCGTGCGCAGCGCCCGGGGCACGGTCGTCCGCGACCGCGGCCAGCTGGTGGCCCGCCTCACCGCCACCATCGAGCCCGACGCCGACCTCGGCGTCGTCGCGCGGCGGGCCGACCTCGTGTCGGCGCAGCTGCGGGAGGTGCTCGACCGGGACGACGTGCGCTGCAGCGTCGAGCTCCGGGTCGCCGCACGCAGCCGCGGACTCGTCCGCGCCCACTGACCACACGTTCGGATCCGGACGTTTGGGGAACGCACCAACCAACACCCGACACGAGAGGAACCATCATGGGACTCGCCGACAAGGCCAAGAACACCGCGGAAGACCTCAAGGGCAAGGCCAAGGAGGCGCTGGGCGACGCCAAGAACGACGACCAGCTCAAGGCCGAGGGCAAGGCCGACCAGACCAAGGCCTCCACCAAGCAGGCCGGCGAGAACGTGAAGGACGCCTTCAAGGGCTGACCTCCACCTCGCAGCGACGCCCCGTCCCCGGTCCGCCGGGGGCGGGGCGTCGTCGTTCCCGGGGGCGACCGGTCGTGCCGGTCGGTCCGTAGGATGGCCGTGGTGTGCCGGGAAGCCTGGTCGGCGACGAGTGCCGACCTGCCCCGAGGAGACCCTGTGCCGTCCACCCCCTCCGGACCCCCGTCCCGCCGCCGCACCCTGCTCGGCCGTGGGTCGTGGGCCGAGACCACCCGCGTGGCCGACGTGCTGCGCCGCGAGACGGTCGGTGGAGCGCTGCTCCTGCTCGCGACCGTCGTGGCCCTGGTGTGGGCCAACTCGCCGGCGGGCGGGTCCTACCTCGCGCTGCGCGACACCGTCGTCGGCCCGGCGGCCCTGCACCTCGACCTCTCGCTCGGCACCTGGGCCGCCGACGGCCTGCTGGCGGTGTTCTTCTTCGTGGTCGGCCTGGAGCTCAAGCGCGAGTTCGTCGCCGGCGACCTGCGCGACCCACGCCGGGCGGCGCTTCCGGTGCTGGCCGCGGTCGGCGGCATGGTGGTCCCGGCCCTGGTCTTCGTCGCCGTGACGCTGCGGGCGGGCGACGGCGCGGTGCGGGGCTGGGCGATCCCCACCGCGACCGACATCGCGTTCGCGCTGGCGGTGCTGGCCGTCATCGGCAACCACCTCCCGACCGCGCTGCGCACCTTCCTGCTGACGCTGGCGGTGGTCGACGACCTGCTGGCGGTCACCGTGATCGCGGTCTTCTACACCGCCGACCTGCAAGCCCTGCCGCTCCTGCTCGCGCTGGTGCCGATCGCGGGCTTCGGCTGGCTGGTGCAGCGCCGGGTCCGCTCGCCCTGGTTGCTGCTGCCCCTCGCGGTGCTCGCCTGGGGGCTGGTCCACGAGTCGGGCGTGCACGCCACCGTGGCCGGGGTGGTGCTCGGCTTCACCGTGCCGGTGCTGCGCAGCGCCGCGGCAGGCGGACCCGACGCGGGTCCGGGACTGGCCGAGCACCTCGAGCACCGGGTCCGGCCGCTGTCGGCGGGGGTCGCGGTGCCGGTGTTCGCGTTCTCCGCCTGCGGGGTCGTGGTCGGCGGTTGGAGCGGACTGGTGGGCTCGCTGTCCGACCCGGTCGCGCTCGGCATCGTCGCGGGGCTGGTGCTCGGCAAGCCGGTGGGGATCCTCGGCACGACGTACGTCGTCGCGCGGCTCACCCGCGCCGACCTCGACCCCGACCTGCGCTGGCTCGACGTGCTCGGGGTCGCTGTCCTCGCCGGGATCGGGTTCACGGTCTCGCTCCTCATCGGCGAGCTGGCCTACGGCCAGGGCAGCGGTCGCGACGACCACGTCAAGGTGGCGGTGCTGACCGGCTCGGTCCTCGCGGCGACGCTGGCCGCGGTCGTGCTGCGGTCGCGGGACACGGCGTACCGCCGGATCGCGGAGGCCGACCGCGTCGACCTCGACGGCGACGGGGTGCCCGACACCTACCAGCAGGAGTGAGTCGGCGCCCTCAGCGCAGGGAGTACGTCGCGATGCTGGCGGCGACGTAGTGGCAGACGAAGGCCGCGATCGTCAGGGTGTGGAAGACCTCGTGGAAGCCGAACCAGGTCGGGAACGGATCGGGCTTCTTCAGGCCGTAGACCAGGCCGCCGACGGTGTAGAGCCCGCCGCCCACGACGAGGAGCGTCGTGACGGCCGGGCCGCCCGAGCCGAGGTCGCCGGCGTAGAAGATCGCCACCCAGCCCAGCGCGACGTAGATCGGGGTGTAGATCCAGCGCGGCGCGTGGCTCCAGAAGATCCGGAACAGCACGCCCAGGATCGCGCCGGTCCACACGATCGCGAGCAGCGCGGTGCGCTCGGGGTCCTCGAGCAGGATGAGCGTGAAGGGCGTGTAGGAGCCCGCGATCAGCAAGAAGATGTTGGAGTGGTCGAAGCGGCGTAGGAACGCCATCGCCCGGGGCGACCAGGTGCCGCGGTGGTAGACCGCGGAGACCGCGAACAGCAGCAGCGCGGTGCCGGCGAAGATCGCCGAGCCGACGCGGGTGGTGACGGTCGGCGAGAGCACCAGCAGCACGATCCCGGCCGCGAGCGCCAGGGGAGCGGTGCCGGCGTGCAGCCAGCCACGCAGCTTGGGCTTGACCTCCTCGGCGACGTCGCGCACCCGCTCGCGGACCTGGTCGGCCGCCTCGTGGCCGCGGTCGGACACGCGGTCGCGGGCACGCTCGGGGAGCGGTCGGTCAGGGGCCATGTCCGAAGCGTACGGAGCCGAGGCCGGGACAGGCACGCCTGCGGCGGGCGTTGAGGTCGACCTCACACGGCCCCGCGACGAGTACAGTCGCAGCCGTGGCAGCGTGGAAGCAGGGCCTGCGGCGGGTGCTGTACCCCGCCTACGAGGCGCGCGTCGTACGCCGTCTGCCGCCCGAGCGCATCCCGCACCACGTCGGGGTGATGCTCGACGGCAACCGTCGCTGGGCCCGTTCGGTGGGCGCCGACACCGCCCACGGGCACCGTGCCGGGGCGGCCAACATCGAGCCGCTGCTCGGCTGGTGCGAGGAGATCGGCGTCGAGGTCGTCACGCTGTGGCTGCTCTCCACCGACAACCTCAACCGCCCGAGCGAGGAGCTGACCGACCTCCTCGGCATCATCGGCGACGTCGTGGAGTCGCTGGCCGCCCAGGGCCGCTGGCGGATCAACCCCGTGGGGGCCCTCGACCTGCTGCCGTCCCCGGTCGCCGAGCGGCTCAAGGCCGCCGCGGAGTCGACGCGCGAGGTCGACGGCATCTGGGTCAACGTCGCCGTGGGGTACGGCGGTCGCCGCGAGATCGCCGACGCGGTGCGCTCCCTGCTCCACGAGCACGCCGGCCGCGGCACCACCCTGGAGGAGCTGGCCGAGGTGCTCGACGTCGAGCACATCGCCGAGCACCTCTACACCAAGGGCCAGCCCGACCCCGACCTCGTGATCCGCACCAGCGGCGAGCAGCGTCTCGGCGGGTTCCTGCTGTGGCAGAGCGCGCAGAGCGAGTTCTACTTCTGCGAGGCCTACTGGCCCGACTTCCGCAAGGTCGACTTCCTCCGCGCCGTCCGGGCGTACGCCGCCCGCGAGCGCCGCTTCGGTGCCTGAGCCCGTCCGAGGGCGGTTCCTGACCGCCGCGTAACACGACGTTCACCCCGCGTACGGGCGTGTCGCCCGCGGGTGGTCCCCACCCCGGCCTACCTTCGGGTCAATCGGCTGTGGGGAAGCAGTCCGATGCCAGGAGGGCGACCATCTTCGTGATGATCCACGACGACAGCAGCACCGGGAACCGGCACTCCGGCCCCCGGCGCCCCACCCGGTCCGAGCAGCTCTACTAACGGACCGGGGCGCTGAGTGCGCGCGTCGGTCACCTAGGGGAAACCGTGGCACCAGCGCAGCGCACCTCCGTCCAGCAGCAGGCTCCCGGGGCCGAGCCGGGCGACACCCGTCGCACCTACGTCCTCGACACGTCGGTGCTCCTCGCCGACCCGAAGGCCATCTCCCGGTTCGCAGAGCACGAGGTCGTGCTCCCCGTCGTGGTGATCACCGAGCTCGAGGGCAAGCGGCACCACCCCGAGCTGGGCTACTTCGCCCGCTCCGCGCTGCGCGGGCTCGACGAGCTCCGCGTGGCCAACGGCCGCCTGGACCAGCCCGTCCCGGTGGGGGAGGAGGGCGGCTCCCTGCGCGTCGAGCTCAACCACACCGACGCCACGTCGCTGCCCTCGGGCTTCCGGCTCGGCGACAACGACACGCGCATCCTCGCCGTGGCCCGCAACCTCGCCGACGAGGGCCACGTCGTGACCCTGGTCAGCAAGGACCTGCCGCTGCGCATCAAGGCCTCGGCGGTGGGGCTCGACGCGGAGGAGTACCGCGGCGAGCAGGTGCACGAGTCCGACGCCGGGTGGACCGGGATGGCCGAGCTCGAGGTGTCCGGCGCCGACCTCGACGAGCTGTACGACGACCAGGTGATCGACCTCGACGCTGCGCGCGACCTGCCCTGCCACACCGGGCTGGTGCTCGTCTCCGAGCGCGGGAGCGCCCTGGGCCGCGTCAAGGCCGACAAGCAGGTGCACCTGGTGCGCGGCGACCGCGAGGCGTTCGGCATCCACGGCCGCTCGGCGGAGCAGCGGATCGCGCTCGACCTGCTGCTCGACCCCGAGGTCGGCATCGTCTCCCTCGGGGGACGCGCCGGCACCGGCAAGTCCGCGCTCGCGCTGTGCGCCGGGCTGGAGACGGTGCTCGAGCGGCGCCAGCACAAGAAGGTGGTCGTCTTCCGGCCGCTGTTCGCGGTGGGTGGCCAGGAGCTCGGCTACCTGCCGGGCAACGAGTCGGAGAAGATGTCGCCGTGGGGCCAGGCCGTCTTCGACACCCTGGGCGCCATCACCACCCCCGACGTCGTCGACGAGGTGCTCGACCGGGGCATGCTCGAGGTGCTCCCGCTCACCCACATCCGGGGTCGTTCGCTGCACGACGCGTTCGTGATCGTCGACGAGGCGCAGTCGCTGGAGCGCAACGTGCTGCTGACCGTGCTCTCACGGATGGGCGCCAACTCCAAGGTGGTGCTGACCCACGACGTGGCGCAGCGCGACAACCTCCGGGTGGGGCGTCACGACGGCGTCGTGGCGGTCGTCGACCGGCTCAAGGGGCACCCCCTGTTCGCCCACACGACCCTCACCCGGTCGGAGCGCTCGCCCATCGCGGCGCTGGTCACCGAGATGCTGGAGCACGTCACGATGTAGCGAGGACCACACCCCAGGACGGGTGGTTGGACTTGCAACCACCCGTCCGGGCGTGTTTCGGTGGTGACTTCTTCCCCCTGCGCTCCACCCTTCTCGGGTGGGTTCGTCCCCGATGTCGGAGCGCGGTTGACGTTGTCGCCAACCGATGGGCCCCACCTGTGTCGCACCACCACCACGCCAAGCACCGCAGCCTGCCCGAGCGCGGCCACCGGCGCCGCGCGCTGCGGCGTACGACGCTGCTCTCCTCCGTCGCGCTCGGCGCGACCGGTCTGGTCGTCGCCGCCGGGGTGCTGACCGGCTCCGCGCCCGGCGACGGGGCGGCGGCCGCGCTGGCGCGCCCCGCCGTCACGGCCGGTGACCTCAGCGCCGACGAGCTCGCCGAGCGCGAGCGCGACGTCTCGCGCTCCGACGCCGGGCGCCGCCCGCTCGCCGACCGGTCCAAGACGAGCGACCTCGCCAGCGCCGCGGGTCGCGCGCGCACCGGCACCCAGGACCTCGCGAAGGCCGACCCCAAGGTGCTGGCCCGCGCGTTGATGCCGGAGTTCGGCATCAGCGCCTCGGAGTTCGGCTGCCTCGACAGCCTCTGGTCCGGGGAGTCGGGATGGAGCACCACCGCGGACAACCCGACGTCCTCGGCGTACGGCATCCCGCAGGCGCTGCCGGGGTCCAAGATGGCCTCGGCCGGCCCGGACTGGCAGACCAACCCCGAGACGCAGATCCGCTGGGGTCTGGGCTACATCCAGGACCGCTACGGCACGGCCTGCAGCGCGGAGTCGTTCAAGCAGGGCAACGGCTGGTACTGACGCCGCCGCCCTGCCGGGACGCCGCGATCAGACCCGCGGGCTCGTCATGGCCGCGACGTCGAGGGCGTCGTCGAGCTCGGCCTGGGTGAGGTCGCCGCGCTCGACGTAGCCCATCTCGAGCACCTGCTCGCGGATGGTCCGGCCCTCCTTGAGCGCCGCCTTGGCGACCTTGGAGGCCTCCTCGTAGCCGATGTGCTTGTTGAGCGGCGTGACCACGGACGGCGAGGACTCGGCGTACGCCCGGCAGCGCTCGACGTTGGCCTCGATGCCGTCGACGCAGCGCTCGGCGAGCACCGGCGCCACGTTGCCGAGCAGCCGCAGCGACTCGAGCAGGTTGCGGGCCATGACCGGCAGCATCACGTTGAGCTCGAAGGAGCCGCTCGCGCCGGCGTGGGCCACGGTGGCGTCGTTGCCGATGACCTGGGCGCACACCATCAGCGTCGCCTCGGGCAGCACCGGGTTGACCTTGCCGGGCATGATGCTCGACCCCGGCTGCAGGTCGGGCAGGCGGATCTCGGCCAGGCCGGTGGTGGGGCCCGAGCTCATCCAGCGCAGGTCGTTGCAGATCTTGGTCAGGCCCACCGCGATGGTCCGCAGCTGGCCCGAGAGCTCGACGAGGGCGTCCTGGGAGCCCTGCGCCTCGAAGTGGTTGCGCGCCTCGGTGAACGGCAGACCGGTCTCGGCGGCGATGTCGGCGATGACCTTCTCGGCGAAGCCGGGCGGGGTGTTGATGCCGGTGCCGACGGCGGTGCCACCCAGCGGCAGCTCGGCGACGCGGGTCAGCGAGGACTCGACGCGCTCGATGCCGTAGCGCACGATCGCGGCGTACCCGCCGAACTCCTGGCCGAGCATCACCGGCGTCGCGTCCATCAGGTGGGTGCGACCCGACTTCACGACCTCGGCGAACTCCACCGCCTTGGCCTCCAGCGACGACGCGAGCCGGTCGAGCGCGGGCACGAGGTGGTGGGCGGCCGACTCGACCGCGGCGACGTGGATCGAGGTGGGGAAGGTGTCGTTGCTCGACTGGCTGGCGTTGACGTGGTCGTTGGGGTGGACCTCGACGCCGGCTCGGCCGGCGATGGAGGCGAGCACCTCGTTCATGTTCATGTTGGAGCTGGTGCCCGAGCCGGTCTGGAAGACGTCGATCGGGAACTCGTCGAAGTGGTCGCCGGCGATGACGGCGTCCGCGGCGGCGGTGATCGCGTCGGCGCGCTCGGCGGTGAGGATGCCCAGCTCGGCGTTGACCCGCGCGGCCGACTTCTTCACGCGTGCGATGGCGACGAGGTGGGAGTCCTCGAGGGTGCTGCCGCTGATCGGGAAGTTCTCGACCGCACGCTGGGTCTGCGCCCGCCACAGGGCGTCGCGGGGGACCTCGATGTCGCCCATGCTGTCGTGCTCGGTGCGGGTGGGGGTGGCGCTCGGGCCGGTCGTCGTCTCGCCGTTCATGGCACGGACGCTATCGCGTGCGGGTCAGCCGCGACGGGCGGCGTAGAGGTAGTAGGACTCCTCGCGACCCTGCAGGTCGACGTCCAGCGCCTGCTCGGTGCACTCGCCGAACACCGTCCGCAGCGTCGCCTCGAGCTCCGGTGACCGGTCGGCGGACCACACCACCAGCACGCCCCCGGGGTTGAGCAGCGCGTGCACCTCGGTGAGGAACGGCGCGTCGTACACCTCGGCGTTGGCGTCGTGCACGAGGTAGCCGGGTCCGTTGTCGACGTCGAGCAGCACCAGGTCGTAGGTCCGGGTCGCCTCGGCGACGGCCGTCACGAGGTCGGCGGTGACCAGCTGCACCCGTCGGTCGGCCAGCACGCCGGGGCCGTGCGGCACGGTGCCGTCGCGCATCCACCCGACCAGCGCCTCCTCGACCTCGACGACGGCCACCCGCTCGACCCGGGGGTCGGCCAGCAGCCGCTGCACCGTGAAGCCGAGCCCCAGCCCGCCGACGACCACGTCGCGGGGGTCCTCGACCAGCGCCAGCGCGCTCGCCGCCAGCGCCTCCTCGGTCGACGTCTCGTGGGTGTCCATCACGAACACCCCGTTGACGCGCAGCTCCAGGACGTCGGCCGCGTGCTCCGACGTGCGCCGCCGCAGCACCACCTCCCCCCGCTCGGACTCCGCCCGCGCCACCTCGGCGTACTCGGTCATGGCGGGCTCCTGTGCGTCGGGTGGGATGGCGTGATGCGTCATACGAGCTCGTCGCCCGGACCGCCGCACTGTATGACGTCCGGCAGGGGCAGCCGTCCGGCCCCGGTGGTCGTCCACAGGTCGCGGCCGGGGGCTACCGCCTGCGCGTGGGCTGCGGCACGGTGCGGCGGTGGAGATCCGGGAGGTACGCCGCCGGCGGCGCCGGCTGGCCCTCGACCTGGCCGACCGGCAGGGCGGGGTGCTCTGCCGGGCCCAGCTCTACGCCGCCGGGTTCAGCCGGGGAGAGGTGCGTGCCCAGCTGCGGGCCGAGCGGTGGCAGCCCGTCGGGCGCCACTGCGTCGCCGTCCACACCGGACCGCTGACCGACCTGGCGCGGCTGTGGTCGGCGGTCCTGGAAGGCGGTCCGCGCGCCGTGCTCGACGGCGACTCGGCGCTGGTCGCGGCGGGGTTGTCGCGCTACGAACCCGAGCGCATCCGCGTCTCGGTGCCGCGGGGCGCCCGCGTCCGGCACCGCGGGACCTCGGTGGACGTCCGGCAGACGCGGCGGTGGGACCCCGACGACCTCGAGCCGGGATCGTCGCCACCTCGCACCCGGGCCCCGGTGGCGGCCGTGCGCGCCGGCCTGTGGGCGCGCACCGAGCGGCAGGCGACGCTGGTGGTGACGATGGCCGTGCAGCAGCGGCTGGTCACCCCCGAGGAGCTGGCGGTCGAGCTGCTGCGGGTCCGCCGTGCCCCGCGTCGGGCGCTGCTCGGCGGTCTGGTCCTCGAGCTGGCCGGTGGAGCCGGGTCGCTCGGCGAGCTCGACGTGCTCCGGGCGTTGCGGGAGCGGGGGCTGCCGCAGCCGGACCAGCAGGTGCTGCGGCGTACGTCGTCGGGGAGCTACTACCTCGACTTCCGCTGGGCCCGGTGGGGGCTGGTGCTCGAGATCGACGGGGTGCAGCACGGCTGGGTGGAGAACGTCGTGGCCGACGCCGTGCGGCACAACGCCGTCGCGATGGACGGCGACGTGGTGCTGCGCCTCCCCGTGCTCGGCCTCCGTCTGGTGCCCGACCTGTTCCTCGACCAGGTGGAGGAGGCGCTGCGCCGCGCCGGGTGGAGCGACGGGGGCGCGGTCGCCTCCTGAGCCGCCACCCGGCCCCCGTCGACGCGTCATACGTCGTGGCCGTCGGGGCAGCCATCTCGTATGACGTCCCGGGATGCGTCATGCGTGGCGGTCGTCAGGGCGACGAGGACGTATGACGCGGCGGGGACGTACGACGCGGCGGGGCGCGAGGGGGCGGTGGGTACCGTCGGGGGCACACGACCAACGAGGAGAGCACGTGAGCGAGCAGGACTCCGGGGGCCAGGTCTCCGAGGTGGACAACCTCGGCGACGGCAGCGACATCCAGCCCGACCAGTCGGTGGCGGGCAAGCCCGACGACGACGGGGTCCAGGAGGGTCGGCAGGGTCCCAACGCCCGCACCGGCGCCCGCGCCGAGGAGCACCGCAACGAGGACTACACCCGCGACGGCGAGGCCCGCGACCCGGAGGTCGACCGCGACCTCGACGCCTGAGCCCGCTCAGACGCGGGTGAGGTGCACCAGCGTCGCCGTCTCGGGCTTGCGGCGCGGCACCCAGTAGCCCCGGGTCGCCAGCAGCCGGCCCGTGACGGGGACGCCGTCGGTGGGCCCCTTCTCGGCCAACGGCGAGGACATGCTCGTCCAGCCGTGGTCGACCTCGCCCTCCCACGCGAGGTCGTAGCACGACTCGGGGTCGAGGCCCGGCACCCGGACGAACACGCCCCGGTTGTGCGACGGCTCGTCGAGCTGCACGTGCGCGAGCAGCGCCTCGGACCGGTCGGCCGCCACGACGCCGTGGAGCAGCACCGTCGGGTCCGGTGACCCAGGTCGTACGACGCGACCCGAGTGCAGCAGCGCACGGTGCTGCTTGAACCGGGCGATCCAGCGACCCAGCCGGGCGAGGTCGTCCTCGTCGGCCAGGGTGAGGTCCCACTCGATGCCGAACGCGCCGAACATCGCCGTCGCGCAGCGCAGGTCGAGCGGCAGCGTCCGCCCGGTGGTGTGCGAGGTGGGGGAGGAGACGTGGGCGCCGGCGTACTCCGGGGCCACCAGCTGCGTGGTCCAGCGCTGGATCTCCTGGCGCGCCATCGCGTCGGTCATGTCGGAGGTCCACACCCGCTGCACCCGCTCCAGCACGCCGAGGTCGATCCGGCCGCCGCCCGAGGCGCACGACTCCCAGTCGATGGCGGGGTGCGCGGCGCGCAGGTCGTCGAGCAGCCGGTAGAAGGCGATCGTCTGGCGGTGCACGGCGGGCGCACCGCCGAGGGCCCCGCTGCCGGCCTCGAGCAGGTCGCGGTTGTGGTCCCACTTCACGGCGTCGACCGGGTAGGCCCCGAGGACGCCGCTGATCTTGGCGAAGACGTGCTCGCGGACCTCGTCGCGCGAGAGGTCGAGCACCAGCTGGTGGCGCCACAGCAGCGGCACCCGGTCGCCCGTGGACAGGATCCAGTCGGGGTGCTCGCGGTAGAGGTCGGAGTCGGGGTTGACCATCTCGGGCTCGATCCAGAGCCCGAACTCCATCCCGAGCCCCGTCACGTGCTCGACCAGCGGGGTCAGCCCGTCGGGCCAGACGGCAGGGTCGACCTCCCAGTCGCCGAGGCCACGGGTGTCGTCGCGTCGGCCCAGGAACCACCCGTCGTCGAGCACGAACCGCTCCACGCCGACCGACGCCGCGCGGTCGGCGATCGCCCGCAGCCGGTCGAGGTCGTGGTCGAAGAACACCGCCTCCCAGACGTTGAGCACCACCGGCTGCAGGTCGGGGTGCGCCGGCAGCGAGCGCTGGTGGGCGTGGAACGCGGCGGCGACGCCGTCGAGGCCGTCGGCCGCGGCGACGACGTGCACCCACGGGGAGGCGTAGCCCTCGCCGGGGGCCAGGGTCAGCTCGCCGGGCAGCAGCTGCTCGCCGCCCCCGACGGTGGTGCCGGTGGCGGCGTCGCGCTCGACGCGCAGCACCGAGCTGCCGCTCCAGGCGACGTGGACGGCCAGCACCTCACCGGACGTGGTGGAGAAGCCGGGGGTGCCCAGGACGGTCATGGTCGCCGCGCCCAGGCCGGGCCGGCCGACGCCGGACTCGCGCAGGTAGAGGCCGTCGGTCAGCGCGTGACGCTGCGGCTGCCGCTCGCGCTCGTGGCGGCCGGTGAAGTCGAGCACCTCGGTGAGGTGGTCGGGCACGGGTACGACGACCTCCAGCCCGTCGAGGTGGTAGCCGGTGGCTCCGGTGTTGGTCAGGACGTGCCGCAGGCGCAGTGCGCCGCCCGGCAGCGTCTCGGCCTCGGTGAGCAGGTCGAGGCCGGCCTGCTGGTCGCGCAGCGTGACGCGCAGCGTGGTGTCGTCGTGGGTCAGGTCGACGCACTCGAAGCGGGTCGACCACCCGGCACCGCCGTCGCGGTGGCCGCGCAGGTGCGGGCGGGTGTAGCGGCCGCGCGCGTGCTCGCCGAGCAGCGGCAGGCCGGGGCCGTTGGGGAGCAGGGGCAGGCCGGACGCGTCGTCACCGAGCAGACCGACCGCGAGCACGACGGGGAACCCGTCGTGCTCGCGGACCAGCTCGATGCCTGTCGTCCCGGCCGAGGGCCGAGGCGGGAACAGCATGCGGTCGTCTCAGCCCTTCACCGCTCCCGCGGTCATGCCGCGGACGAAGTAGCGCTGGAGGGACAGGAACACCAGGATCGGCACGACCATGGTCAGGAACCCGCCGGCGGTGGTGAGGTTCCAGCCCTGGCCGAGCTGGCCGCGCAGGCCGGTCAGCGCCAGGGTCACCGGCTCGTTGTCGCCGGGGCCGATGAAGACCAGCGCGACGAGCAGGTCGTTCCACACCCACAGGAACTGGAAGATCGCGAACGACGCCAGCGCGGGCGTCGACATCGGGAGCACCAGCCGGTAGAAGGTCTGGAAGTGGCTGGCCCCGTCGATCTTGGCCGACTCGATGATGGTCTTGGGCAGCGTCGCCATGTAGTTGCGCAGGATGTAGATCGCGAGCGACATGCCGAACCCGATGTGGGCGAGCCACACGGCCGGGAACGTGCCGTTCATGCCGAGGAAGCCGTAGATCTTGAGCATCGGCACCAGCGCCACGTAGTTGGGCACCACGAGCATCGCCACGATCGTCAGGAACAGGACGTCGCGGCCCTTGAACTCCATGAACGTGAAGGCGTACGCCGCGAACGCGGCGATGAGCAGCGGGATGAACGTGGCCGGCAGCGTGATCGCGAAGCTGTTGATGAACGCGTTGCCGAAGTTGGACCCGGTCCAGGCCTCCTGGTAGTTGCCGAACGTCAGGTTGCCCAGGCTGCCCAGGACGGTCCACCAACCGGAGTTGTTGGAGTCGTCCAGCGGACGGAAGGACGTCACCAGGGTGCCGATGACCGGGATCAGCCAGGTCAGGCAGAGCAGCGTCAGCACGATCTTGGTGCCGATGCCGGCCTTGGCCGGGTTGGGGTCGAAGCTGCTGGCCCGGCGGCGCTTGGCCGGCTCGGCCGTGGTCTCGCTCGGCGGAGGGGCCTGGGTGGGGGCGGTCATGCCGGTCATGCGTTGGCCTCCTCGCGGCGGAAGTGCCGGACCTGGTAGATCATGATCGGCACGACGGCCACCATCAGCATCACGACGATGGCGGCAGCGGCACCGCTGTTGAAGTTGGTGTTGAGCTGGTTGAAGAACTCGTTGCCGAGCACGTTGGTGTTGAAGCCGCCGTTGGTCATCACGTAGACGATGTCGAAGATCTTCATGACCGCGATCGTGACGGTGATGAACACCGTGATGATCGTGCCCTTGATCTGGGGGACGACGACCTGGAAGAAGATCTGGCGCTCGCCGGCGCCGTCGATGCGGGCCGCCTCGAGGGTGTCGCCCGGCACGCCCTTGACGGCGGCGGAGAGCAACACCATCGCGAAGCCGACCTGGGCCCAGAGCAGCACGATCATCAGCAGGATGCTGTTGAACCGGAAGTCGGAGGTCTGCAACCAGGCCACCGGGCTGCCGCCGAGCTTGGTCCAGATGGCGTTGAGGATGCCGATCTGGGCCTGGCCCTCGGGCTGGGTGGCGTAGATGAAGCGCCAGACCGTGGCCGCGCCGACGGCGCTGATGGCCATCGGCATGAAGATGATGGTCTTGGCCAGCTTCTCGGCGCTGGGCTTGAGCCGGTCGGCGAGCACCGCGACCCCGAGGCCGAGGACGACGGTGGTCGCCGGGACGATGAGGATCCACAGCAGCGTGTTGACCAGCGTCTGCTGGAAGGCGCCCGAGGTCAGCAGCTGGGTGTAGTTGGCCAGGCCGATGAACTCCGTGGAGGTCGCGTCCTGGAAGCTCGCCACCACCGTCTGGATGGCCGGGTAGACGAGGTAGACGATGATCGCCAGGTAGGCGGGCAGGATGTAGAAGAAGGGCTTGATCCGCTCCTCCCACTTGGTGGGCATCAGCTCGGCCAGCTTGTTGAGCAGCCAGTACAGCGCGAGCGCTGCGCCGATGCCGGCGGCGACCGTGATCACGGCGCTGAGCAACTTCATGTGTTCACACCTTCTTGGTCAGGACGGACGGCCGGGCTCCGGCGGGGCGGGTGGGGACCCGCCCCGCCGGAGGTGTCACCGAGTCGGTCGTCAGCTGGCGGGCCAGCTGCCGTCGATGTTCTTCAGCGCGGTGTCGAGGTCCTCCTGGCCGGCGATCCAGGCGGTCATGTCCTTCCAGAACGTGCCCGCGCCGACCTCACCCGGCATCTGGTCCGAGCCGTCGAAGAGGAACTCCGAGGAGTCGTAGGCCACGCTCGCGACCTGACGGGTCAGGTCGTCGGGGTAGTTGGCCGCGTCGAAGTCGGTGTGGGGCGAGATGAACGAGCTCGACTTGGCCGCCTCGTTGCCGATGTCGGTGCTCGACAGCAGCTTCATGACCGTCTTGGTCGACTGCGAGTCGTCGAGCATGGTGGCGAGGTCGCCACCGCCGAGGACCGGGTTGTCGCCGCCGGCCTCCGCGGGCGGGAACCCGAAGACACCCACGTTGGCGTCGAGGTCGGAGGTCACGTCCTTGGGGAAGAACCCGGTGATGAACGAGCCCTGCTTGTACATCCAGCAGCCGGGCTCCGCGTCGAACATCGGGTTGCCGGCCGTGCCGAAGTTGGTGCTCGCGATCGCCTTGCGGCCACCGAGCACGTTGCCCTCGGTGAACATCAGCTCCTCGAACTCCGCGGCGGCCTCCTTGACCACGGGGGAGTCGAACTTGGTCTCGTTCTTGACCCACTTCTTGTACTCGTCGGGGCCGCCGTAGCGCATGATCAGGTCCTCGAACCAGTCGGTGACCGGCCACCCGGTGGCGGTGTCGGACTCGATGCCCATGCACCAGGGGGTGTTGCCGTCGGACTTGATCTGGTCGGTCAGCTCGTTGAGACCGTCGATGGAGTCGGGGGCCTCGTAGCCCTCCTTCTCCCACGCCTTCTTGGGGTAGAGCACCAGGCTCTTGACGTTCATGCTGACGAGCAGGCCGTAGAGCTTGCCGTCCACGGTGCCGGCCTCGAGCGTGCCGGGCACCATGTTGCCCTCGAGCGCGCCCGTGTCGACCACGTCGTCGAGGGCGAAGGCCTTGTTGCGCTTGACGATGTCGCCGACGACGCCGGGCTGCGGGATGAACGCGATGTCCGGGGTGTCGTTGGCCTGGATGCGCTGCATGATCAGCTGGTTGATGTTCTCGACCTTCTGCCAGTCGATCGTGATGCCCTCCTTCTTGGCCTCGGCGGTGAGGGTCTTGCTCAGGCCGTCCTGCACGGGCTGGTCGATCGAGCTCCAGATCGTGACCTTCTTGTCGTCGGCGCCAGAGCCGCTGCCGCCGCCGCAACCGGCGAGCGAGGCCGCGGTGGCCATCGCCGTCACGGCCAGCACGGCGGTGCGCGCCCGCTTGGGGAACTGCATCGTGGATCTCCTCGGTGGTGAAGGGGGGAAGTGGTGCTTGACCTTCGGCCGACAGTTGGCCGTAATGTGACAGGCACCACATGCTGAATCGAATCAGCACAGTACGGGGTCCGGCTCCGCTGCTGTCAAGCATCGATCGCACGACGTCTAGGCAGGTCCGGTCCTGCTGCTGGACTGGTCGGCCCGGGACAGGGGAGAGAGGACGTCATGCCCAAGCTCAGACGCGTCACGCTGACCGACGTCGCCCGCCGTGCCGGCGTGTCGGTGACCACGGCGTCCTACATCCTCAACGGCCGTTCGGCCCAGATGCGGATCTCCAAGGACACCGACATCAAGGTGCGCGAGGCGATGCGCGAGCTGCAGTACCAGCCCAACTGGAGCGCGCGCACGCTGCGGCGCAAGAGCACCCAGACCATCGGCCTGGTCTCCGACTTCATCGCCGGCGGCGCGTTCTCGAGCGAGCTGCTCACCGGCGCCAACGCCGCGGCGCGCCAGCGCGACCACCTGCTCGTCATCGGGGAGTCCCAGGGCGACCCCGAGCTCGAGCAGCTGCTCGTCGAGGAGCTGCTCTCGCGCCAGGTCGACGGCATCGTCTACGCCACCCGCACCGCACGTGAGGTGGAGGTGCCCGACCGGCTGCGCGAGGTCCGCACGGTGCTGCTCAACTGCGCCGACGCCCGGGGTGACCTGCCGGCCGTGCTGCCCGACGACGTGCAGGCGGGCCGCACCGCGGCCGAGATCCTCATCCGTTCCGGGCGCGACGGGACGATCCAGGTGGTGGGCGAGGACCCGACGCCGTCGGCGACCGCCGGGCCGCAGCGGATGACCGGGATCCACGAGGCGATGCACGCGGCCGGACGCGTGCTGGGGCCGACCGTCGCGTGCGAGTGGGACGTCGTGCCCGCTCGTGAGGCGATGCTCGGCTGGCTCGCGACGCACGAGGCTCCGGCGGGGCTGATCTGCCTCAACGACCGGGTGGCGCTGGGCACCTACCAGGCGCTCCAGCAGCACGGGTACGCCGTGCCGCACGACGTCAGCGTGGTCTCCTTCGACGGGTCGGAGGCGGCGGCGTGGCTGCAGCCCGAGGTCACCTCGCTGCGGCTGCCGCTGCTCGAGATGGGGGAGCGTGCCATCGACCTGCTGCTGGGTGGGGGGAGGGTCAAGGACATGCTGCGGCTGCCGCTCACGGTGCACCAGGGAGGATCCGTCGCGTGACCTTCGATCTCGACGACTCCTACGTGTGGGACTTCTGGACGGCGTACGACGCTCCGGTGACCCACCTGTTCTTCCTGCACGCCCCGCGGACCCTCGGTGACCCCGAGCTGCGCCACCGAGCCGCCCGGGTCGGGCACGCGGTCTCCACCGACCTGCTCACCTGGGAGCGCCTGCCCGACCCGCTGCCCGAGCCGCGGGAGGGCCTGGACGACCTCGCCACCTGGACCGGCTGCGTCACCCGCGGCGACGACGCCTGGTGGCTGTTCACCACCGGTCTGAGCCGCGCCGACGACGGACTGGTGCAGCGGATCGGCTCGGCCCGCTCGACCGACCTCGTGACGTGGAATCGCACGCCGCTGCTGCTCGAGGCCGACCCGGCGCACTACCAGCGCTCGGTCGCCGCGTGGCCCGAGGAGGCCTGGCGCGACCCGTGGGTGGCGCGCGACGAGGCCGGCACCTGGCACCTCCACGTCACCGCGCGCGACGCGGCCGGCGGACCCGGCGCCGGGGTGGTCGGGCACGCGACCTCGACCGACCTGGTCGACTGGCAGGTGCAGCCGCCGCTGAGCGAGCCCACCGGGCGGTTCGAGTGGCTCGAGGTGATCCAGGTCGTGGCCGTCGAGGGGCGCTGGGTGCTGGTGTTCTCCTGCCTGTCCGACCAGATGCCGGGCGCGGCGCCGGGCGACGGCGGCGTGTGGACGGTCCCGGTCGCGGGGCCCGGTGCGCCGGTCGACGTCGCCGCCGCGGTGCGGCTGCTGGACGAGCGCCACTACGTCGGCAAGGTCGTGGAGCACGACGGGGCGGCGTACCTCATGGCCTTCCGCAACCAGGGTCCCGACGGCGCGTTCGTCGGGGGTCTCGCCGGCCCCGCGCGGCTGCGCTGGCGCGCGGACGGGCGCGGCCTGGAGCTGGACCCGGAGGACCAGACCGGTGCTGAAACGTTTGAGCGCTCCATTGTCGCCACGCGGACGACGCCCTAGTGTGAGCGCCGTCACTTACAACGGATCGTCCGGCACGTTCCTGCCGGTGAGGAGATAACGCAGATGGCATCGATCAGCTTCAAGCAGGCCCAGCGCTGGTACCCCGGCGCCGACAAGCCCGCCGTCCCGGGCATCGACCTGGACATCAAGGACGGCGAGTTCATGGTGCTCGTCGGCCCCTCGGGGTGCGGCAAGTCCACCACCCTCCGGATGCTCGCGGGGCTGGAGGAGGTGAACAGCGGCCAGATCTTCATCGGCGACAAGGAGGTCACCAAGCTCCCGCCGAAGGACCGCGACATCGCGATGGTGTTCCAGAACTACGCGCTCTACCCGCACATGACGGTGGCCGACAACATGGCCTTCGCGCTCAAGATGGCGAAGATGAAGCCCGAGGAGCGGCGCAAGCGCGTCGAGGAGGCCGCGCGCATCCTCAACCTGACCGAGTACCTCGAGCGCAAGCCCAAGGCGCTCTCCGGCGGTCAGCGCCAGCGCGTCGCCATGGGGCGCGCGATCGTCCGCAACCCGCAGGTCTTCTGCATGGACGAGCCGCTGTCCAACCTCGACGCCAAGATGCGCGTGCAGACCCGCACCGACATCGCCAAGCTGCAGACCGACCTCGGCGTCACCACCGTCTACGTCACCCACGACCAGGTCGAGGCCATGACGATGGGCGACCGCGTGGCGGTCATGAAGGACGGCTACCTGCAGCAGGTCGACACCCCGCTCAACCTCTACGACCGGCCCGTCAACCTGTTCGTGGCCGGCTTCATCGGCTCGCCGCAGATGAACCTCATGGGCGCCACTGCCAAGGACGGCCGGGCCGTCGTGGGCGACTACGTCGTGCCGGTCGACGAGACCGCCTCGCGCAAGATGAACGGCGACATCGTCATCGGCGTCCGGCCCGAGGCCTGGCGCATCGTGGGCGCCGAGGACGGCGGCCTGCCGGTGACGGTGACGGTCGTGGAGGAGCTCGGCTCCGACGCGTTCGTCTACGGCACCAGCGGCGTCGAGGGTGCTCCCAGCAACATCATCGTGCGCGTCTCCGCGCGCGACTCGGTGCACAAGGGCGACACCATCCACGTCACCACCGACCCCAAGAGCGTCCACGTCTTCGACGCGGAGTCCGGGGACCGGCTCAGCGACTGACGTCGCCGGCGGACCGGGTGCCCTGCGTCGCGGGTGCCCGGTCCGCCGTACGCCGCACCAGGTCGACCAACGTGTCGAACAGCTGGGGCGGCAGGTCGTGGCCCATGCCCTCGACCACCAGCAGCTCGGCGCCCGGGACGGCCCGTGCCGTGGCCCGTCCGCCCGAGACGTGCACCATCTTGTCGGCGCTGCCGTGCAGCACCGCCACCGGCATCGCGAGCCGAGCGAGCGCCTTGCTGCGGTCGGGCTGGCTCACGATCGCGAGCATCTGCCGCATCACGCCGGAGGTCGAGACGCCCCGGTCGAAGGTCTCCTCGGCGCGCTCGCGCAGCCGCTCCTCCGAGACCGGGAAGTGCGGGGAGCCGATGACGTTCCACATCTTGGCCGAGGTCGCGGCGTACGCCTCCTTGCCGCTGCCGCGCGGCGAGAGCAGCATCGGCAGCAGCGAGGGGTGCTGCCAGCCGACGGTGCGTCGGCCCAGCGTCGACATCACCGAGGTCATCGAGCGCACCCGGTCGGGGTGCTCCACGGCGAGGGTCTGCACGATCATGCCGCCCATCGAGACGCCGACGACGTGCGCGGAGTCCCAGCCGAGGTGGTCCATCAGCCCGACGGCGTCGCCGGCCATGTCCGAGATCGTGTACGGCGCGCGCACCGGGCGGCCGAGGAAGGCCTGCACCAGCTGGGCGCGGCCGACGCGGCCCTTGATCCGGCTCGAGCGCCCGGTGTCGCGGTTGTCGTAGCGCACCACCTGGAAACCCTCGCCCGCGAGCTGCTCGCACAGCTCGTCGTCCCACCAGTTCATCGGGCCGCCGAGGCCCATCACCAGCAGCAGCGGGTCGCCGTCGGGCGACCCGAAGGTCTGGTAGCACAGCTCCACCCCGGGGGAGACCGGTGCGAGCAGCTCCTCGGAGACCGGGACGTCGGCGTTGCTGGACATCGTTCCTCTTTTCCCTGATGCCGGATTATGTGCGATTTGAGAGAAGTGACTGATCACTAACGCTACCGTCCGAGGATGAGCTCACCACTCGGTTCGTTCCTGGTCCCCGACGGATTCGGCGGCCCCTCCGGGGTCCGGGCGCTCGCCCGCGAGGCCAGCACCGTGACCGAGGCGGCGCGGCTGCTGCGTCGTACGCGCACGGACCGGAAGGCACGCTCGGTCCTGCCGTACGCCGGTCCGCACCGCGTCAGCGCCCACGACCCGGTCGTGCTGGTGCCCGGCTTCATGGCCGGCGACTCCACGCTGCGGGCGATGTCGGCGTTCCTGCGCCGCGAGGGGTTCCGCACCTACCGCTCGCAGATCCACGTCAACGTCGGCTGCACCCGCGAGGCGGGCGACCGGCTCGAGCAGCGGCTGGAGGCGATCGCGGTCAAGCGGGGTCGCAAGGTGACCATCGTGGGCCACAGCCTCGGCGGGATGCTCGCCCGCGGGGTCGCGGCCCGCCGGCCCGACCTCGTCGAGGGCATCGTCGCGCTGGGGTCGCCGGTGCTCGCCCCCGGCGCGGTCCACCGGCTCCTGGCCTGGGACGCGCGGCTGCTGGCACGGCTCAGCACCGCCGGGCTGCGCGGGCTGATGAGCGCCGACTGCTTCGGCGGCGAGTGCGCCCGGGCCAGCTGGGAGGAGAGCCGGATGCTGCTCGACCCCGCGGTGGCCTTCACGGCCGTCTACTCCCGTCGCGACGGGATCGTCGACTACCGCGCCTGCCTGGACCCCGCCGCCCGCCACGTCGAGGTGACCACGAGCCACTGCGGCATGGCCGTCGACCCGGTCGTCATGGACCACGTGCTGCGCGCGCTGCGCGACCAGCAGGTCAGCCGGGCCAGCCTGCTGGCAGCTCCGATCGACGAGGTGGGTTCGCGCCGCGCCGCTCACAGGTGATCGCGGCGACCTCGATCGCCCCGGCCAGGAGCCGGCGCAGCGCCGCCTCGTCGGTCGGCAGGTCCTGCGCGTGGTGGTCGTAGGCGTCGAGGTCGGAGAGCTGGGCCAGCGTGGCCGCCATGAAGGCGTCGCCCGCCCCCACGGTGTCGACGACGTCGACCGGTCGCGGGGTGGCGTCGTGCTCACCCTCGGCGCTGAAGGCCGTCGCGCCGGCCGCGCCCCGGGTCAGCAGCACCAACCGGGTGCGGGCGCCGGTGAGCAGCTCGCGGGCGACGTCGTCGACGTCGGACCCGGGGTCGAGCAGCTCGGCGTCCTCGTCGCTGAGCTTGACCAGGGTGCAGCGCGAGCCGAGCTCGCGCACGGCGTCCCAGACCCGGGCGCGGTCGTCGACGAAGGTCTCGCGGAGGTTGGCGTCGAAGCTGACGAACAGGTCGCGGGCCACGGCCTGGTCGACGAGGTCGGAGACCGCGTCGCGGCCCGGCTCGAGCAGCGTGCCGAGCGACCCGACGTGCAGCGCCCGGCAGGGCGGCAGCTCCTGGGCGGGCAGCGACCACTCCAGGTCGAAGTCGTACGCCGCCGCGCCGCCGGCGTCGAGCCGCGCGGTGGCGACCGACGTGCGGCCCGAGGTGGTGGGGACGGCGACGATCTCGGCGCCGCTCGCGGTCACGTGGGCGACCACGGCGCCGCCTCGCTCGTCGTGACCCACCTGGGTGATCAAGGTGGCGGCGACGTCGAGCCGGGCCAGACCGACCGCCACGTTGAGGGGGGACCCGCCGGGGGTCTCCGAGGTGTCGCCGTCGGGGTCCACCACGACGTCGACGAGCGCTTCACCAGCGACGACGATCACGACGCGCCCTACCGGCCGAAGTCGACGTCGGCGTAGGCACTGAGCTTGGAGAGCCGGTGCTCGGACTTGATCGACCGGATCGTGCCGCTGCGCGAGCGCATCACCAGCGAGTGGGTGGTGGCCCCGCCCGCGACGTAGCGGACGCCCTGCATCAGCTCGCCGTCGGTGATGCCGGTGGCGACGAAGAAGCAGTCGTCGCCGCTGACCAGGTCGTCGGTGAGCAGGACGCGGTCGAGGTCGTGGCCGGCGTCGACCGCCCGCTCCCGCTCGGCGTCGTCGGTGGGCCACAGCCGGCCCTGGATGACACCGTCGAGGCACTTCATCGCGCAGGCGGCGATGATGCCCTCCGGCGTGCCGCCGATCCCGAGCAGCAGGTCGATGCCGGTGCCCTCGCGGGCAGCCATGATGGCGCCGGCGACGTCGCCGTCGGTGATGAACTTGATGCGGGCGCCGGTCTCGCGGATCTCCTGGGCGAGGCCCTCGTGACGGGGCCGGTCGAGCAGCACCACCGTGACGTCGCCGGGCTTGGTGCCCTTGGCCTTGGCCACCTGGTGGATGTTCTCGGCGACGGGGTAGCGGATGTCGACCACGTCGGCCGCGGCGGCGCCGGTGACGAGCTTCTCCATGTAGAACACGGCCGAGGGGTCGTACATCGAGCCGCGGGGGGAGACCGCCAGCACCGAGACGGCGTTGGCCATCCCCTTGGCGGTGAGCGTGGTCCCGTCGATCGGGTCGACCGCGACGTCGACCTCGGGGCCGTCGCCGGTGCCGACCTCCTCGCCGTTGAAGAGCATCGGGGCGTCGTCCTTCTCGCCCTCGCCGATCACGACGGTGCCGCGCATGCTCACGGTCGAGACCAGCACCCGCATCGCGTTGACCGCGACCCCGTCGGCGCCGTTCTTGTCGCCCTTGCCGACCCACCGGCCGGCGGCCATCGCGGCGGCCTCGGTGACACGGACGAGCTCGAGGGCGAGGTTGCGGTCGGGGTAGCTCGGGGCGACGGTCAGGGCGTCGGGCAGCTGGCTGTCGGACATGGTGGTGATCGTAGCCTCAGGCGGGCTTGGCAGGATTGGTCTCATGAGCCAGTCCACCGGCAGCCCGGGCCGTTACCGCCGGAGCTCGGGCGGGCTGATCGGCGCCATGATCGTCACCGTCGTGCTGGTGGTCGTCTACGTCGGCGTGCGGGGCTTCCTGTTCGGCGACCGCAGCGCCGACGTCGAGGGCGTCGACTGGGAGGCCCAGGTGCGCGCCGGCCGCGCCGACGGCAAGCTGACGGTGGCCGCACCGAGGTCGTTGCCGGAGGGCTGGAAGGCCACCAGCGCGGCGTACGAGACCGGTACGGCGCCCAGCTGGCGCCTCGGGGTGCTCGACCCCGACCAGCTCTACGTCGGCGTCTACGAGCGGCTCGCGAGCATCGACGACCTCGTGCAGGAGCACGTCGACGAGGACGCCCAGGACGAGGGCACGGTCACCGTCGCGGGCGAGGAGTGGCGGGTCTTCACCGACTCCGGCGGCGACTACGCGCTGGCCCGGACCGTCGAGGAGCCCGTCGGTGGCCGCGGGTCGGTCGTCGTCGTCGGCACGATCCCACCGACCGAGGTCCGTGACTTCGCCGCCGGGCTGACCACCGGCGATTAGCCGGCTAGTCCTCCAGCGCGGCGTCGAGTCGCTCCCGGGCGCCCTCGAGCGCCTCCTGGCAGACCCGCGCGAGCTCCTCGCCGCGCTCCCACAGCGCCAGCGACTCCGCCAGGCTGGTGCCGCCGCCCTCGAGGGTGCGGACCACCTCGACGAGCTGGTCGCGGGCGTCCTCGTAGCTCAGCCCGCCGGACGGCCCGTCCTGCGCCGGCTCGGTCTGCTCACTCATCGGGGTCCTCCTGGGGGTCGGTCGGGTCGGTCTCGCCGACGAGGGCCACGCGCTCGACGCCGGTGACTTCTGCGCCGATGCGGCCGTCGGCGACGCGGACGTGCAGCGTGGCGCCGGGCTCGAGGTCGGCCACGCTGGACCGGGCCCGGCCGTCGGCGTCGGAGATGACGGCGTAGCCCCGGCGCAGGGTGGCCAGGGGCGACAGGGCGCGCACGCGGGCGAGCTGGTGGCCGAGGTCGACCTCGCCGCGGTCGACCCGGTGGCCGAAGCTGCGGCGCGCGCGGTCGCGCAGCGCGTCGACCTCGTGGGCGCGCTCGGCCAGGCCCGCCCGCGGGTCGGCGAGGCTGGGGCGCGAGCGCAGCGCCTCGAGGGTGCGGCGCTCGCGGTCGAGCAGCTGGCGGACCGCACGGCGGCCGCGCTCGCGGGCGGTGAGCACCCGCTGCGCCTCCTCGGCCACGTCGGGCACGACCCGCTTGGCCGCGTCGGTCGGGGTGGAGGCGCGCAGGTCGGCGACGAGGTCGAGCAGCGGGGAGTCGGGCTCGTGGCCGATGGCCGAGACGACCGGGGTCGTGGCCGCGTGCACGGCACGGACCAGCGACTCGTCGGAGAACGGCAGGAGGTCCTCCACGGAGCCTCCGCCGCGCGCGATCACGACCACGTCGACGTCGGTGTCGCGGTCGAGGGCGGCCAGCGCCTCCATCACCTCGCGGGCCGCGTGGACGCCCTGCATCGCGGCGTACCGCACCTCGAAGCGGACGCCCGGCCAGCGGCGGCGCGCGTTGTCGAGGACGTCGCGCTCGGCCGCGCTGTTCTGCGCGGTGACCAGCCCGACGGTGCGGGGCAGGAACGGCAGCCGCCGCTTGTGCACGTCGGAGAACAGGCCCTCGGCGGCGAGCAGCTGGCGACGGCGCTCCAGGCGGGCCAGCAGCTCGCCCTCGCCGACCAGCCGGATCTCGCGGACCTGCAGCGAGAGGGTGCCGCGGGTGGGGTAGAACGACGGCTTGGCGTGGACCACCACCGACGCGCCCTCGACCAGCGGGGTGGGCAGGGAGTCGACCACGCCGCGTGGGCAGGTGACCGAGACCGAGACGTCGGCCAGCTTGTCGCGCAGCGTCAGGAAGACGGTGTTGAGCCCCCCGCGGCGGGAGACCTGGGTGACCTGTCCCTCCACCCACACCGCCCCCAGCCGCTCCACCCAGGCGCCGATGGCCTGGCTGATCTGGCGGACGGGCGCTGGGTGCTCGGGGGAGGTCTCCAGGGCCATGACCGCACCCTAGGTGCCAGGACCGACGGCGAGGGTCGCCGCCTACCATGGGACCCATGACCGACCTGGGTACGCCGACCTTCCTCCCGCCCGACCAGGCCGACCTCGCCGTCCGGCTGGCCGCGCCGCGCGGCTACTGCGCGGGCGTCGACCGCGCCGTGATCACCGTGGAGAAGGCGCTCGACCTCTACGGCTCCCCGGTCTACGTGCGCAAGCAGATCGTGCACAACAAGCACGTCGTGGCCGACCTCGAGTCACGCGGGGCCATCTTCGTCGAGGAGCTCGACGAGGTGCCGTCCGGCGAGACCGTGGTGTTCTCCGCCCACGGCGTCTCCCCGGCGGTGCACACCGACGCCGCCGAGCGCGGCCTGAAGACGATCGACGCGACCTGCCCGCTGGTGACCAAGGTGCACCACGAGGCCCGCCGCTTCGCCACCGACGACTACGACATCCTGCTCATCGGCCACGAGGGCCACGAGGAGGTCGAGGGCACCGCCGGCGAGGCGCCCGAGAACATCCAGCTCGTGCAGAGCCCGGCCGACGTCCCGAACATCGTGGTCCGCGACCCCGCCAAGGTCGCCTGGCTCTCGCAGACCACGCTCTCGGTCGACGAGACCATGGACACCGTCGACGCGATCCGCGAGCGGTTCCCGCTGCTGCTGGACCCGCCGAGCGACGACATCTGCTACGCCACCCAGAACCGCCAGCTGGCCATCAAGGAGATCGGCGCCGACGCCGACCTCGTGATCGTCGTGGGCTCGGCCAACTCCTCCAACTCGGTGCGGCTCGCCGAGGTGGCGCTGGAGGCGGGCGCCAAGGCGGCCTACCGCGTGGACGACGCGAGCGAGGTCGACGTGGCCTGGCTCGAGGGGGTGCGCAAGGTCAGCGTGACCTCGGGTGCCTCGGTGCCCGACTCGCTCGTGGTCGGCGTGCTGGAGCTGCTCTCCGAGCACGGCTACCCCGACGCCGAGGCCGTGCACACGGCCGAGGAGTCGCTGATCTTCGCCCTGCCGCCCGAGCTGCGTCGCGACCTGCGGGCCGCCGGCAAGTCCTGAGCCGTGGCCCGTTTCCTCGACGTCCACCCGGTCGACCCGCAGCCGCGGACCATCGCGCAGGCGGTCGCGCTGCTGCGCGACGACGGCCTGCTGGCCTACCCGACCGACTCCGGCTACGCGCTCGGCATCCAGCTGGGCAACCGTGAAGGGCTGGCCCGCATCAAGCGGCTGCGCGACCTCGACGACCACCACCACTTCACGCTGGTGTGCCGCGACTTCGCCCAGCTCGGCCAGCTCGTCAAGCTCGACAACGCGGCCTTCCGGGCGGTGAAGTCGGCGACCCCGGGGCCCTACACCTTCATCCTGCCGGCGACCTCGGAGGTGCCGAAGCGGCTGATGCACCCCAAGAAGCGCACGGTGGGCGTACGCATCCCCGAGCACCCGGTGGTGCAGGCGCTGCTCGCCGAGCTGGGGGAGCCGCTGCTCTCCAGCACGCTGCTGCTGCCGGGCGAGACCGAGCCGATGACCGACGGCTGGACGGTCAAGGAGACGCTCGACCACCAGCTCGACGCCGTGCTCGACAGCGGCGAGTGCGGCCAGGAGCCGACCACCGTCGTGGACTTCTCCGAGGGCTACCCCGAGGTGACGCGGGTGGGAGCGGGCGACCCGGACCGCTTCGCGTAGCGCTCCCCGTGGCGCGCACGCACGCGCATCCGGACCACCAGGACCGCCAGCACCAGGGCGTACGCCGCGGCGAGACCGCCCGCCCGGTGGGCCAGGCCCGAGACGACGGCCTGGACGACGGTGTCCTCGGGCAGCGCGACCCAGCCCGGCTCGAAGACCGCGGCCAGCAGCACCAGGCCCAGCAGGAGCAGCGGCGGGAGCACCGCCACCGGGAAGAAGTCGCTCGGCCGCACGGCCAGCGCGGCGGCGACGCAGAGCGCGACGAAGCCGAGGTCGAACAGCAGCGACAGCTCGGGCCCGAGGAGCAGGTCGACGGCCAGCACGAGCAGGCCGGCCAGGACCGCCAGCCGCACGACGCGGCTGCCGCTCAGCTGTCCCTCTTCCCACAGGGTGGGTGCGCTCACGTCGACAAGATAGGTCGGCTCACGCCGTGTCGCGGCGCGACTCGCCGGGCGGCGTCCCGTCGTGGGGCAGCTCGGGGCGGGTGGGCGCGACCTCGTCGAGCAGCTCGGCGGCGGTCAGCGGGCGCGAGGTCGTGGTCACCGACCGGGGCCGCGCCAGCTCCTCGCGGGTCACCCCGATGTCCTCGAACTGGCGGGCGGTGACGAGGACCCGGCTCTCCAGCGACCCGACGGCGGCGTTGTAGCCCTCGACGGCGCCGGTCAGCGCACGGCCGACCCGGTCGAGGTGCCCGCCCATGATCGCGATCCGGGCGTGGAGCTCCCGGCCCAGCTCGTGGATCTCGCGGGTGCGCTCGGCCAGCAGCTCGGTGGTCCACCCGTGGGCGACGGTGCGCAGCAGCGCGATCAGCGTGGTGGGGGTCGCGAGGACGACGTCGCGCGTCGCGGCGTACTCCAGGAGGGTGGGGTCGGTCTCCAGGGCCGCGGCCAGGAACGACTCGGCGGGCACGAACATCACCACGAACTCCGGGCTGCCCGGCAGCGCCCGCCAGTAGGCCTTGGTCGACAGCGCGTCGACGTGGGCGCGGACCTGGCGCACGTGGCGGCGCAGGTGGGCCTGGGTCTCGTCCTCGTCGTCGGCGGTGAGTGCGTCGAGGTGGGCGTCGAGCGGCACCTTGGCGTCGACCACGACCGATCGGCCCCCGGCCAGCCGCACCACCAGGTCGGGGCGCTGCCGCCGGGCGTCGCCGTCGCTGAGGTGGACCTGCTCGGCGAAGTCGCAGTGCTCGACCATCCCCGCCAGCTCGACCGAGCGACGCAGGTGGAGCTCACCCCACTGGCCGCGCACGTGGGGCCGCCGCAACGCCGTCGACAGCGCGCCCGTCTCGCGCCGCAGCAGGTCGGTGCTGTGGCGCACGTCGTCGACCTGCTGGCGCAGCTGCCCCTGCCACGAGGCGCGCTGGTGCTCGACGTCGCGCAGCCGCTCGTGGAGCCGGTCGAGGCCGTCGCGCAGCACCGCCTGGTCCTCCCCGCGGGCGCCCAGCGCCCGCAGCACCTCGGGCTCCCCGGCGCGCCGCGACCACACGAGCGTCGCGAGCGCCCCGAGGAGCAGGCCGATCACCAGGGTCAGCACGGGCAGCAGCAGGTCCATCCCCGCAGCGTGGCAGCGACCACCGACAGGCCTCGACAGGCTCGGCCGGCGAGGGTGGGCTCGGCCGGCGAGCGGGGGCGGCGTTCGGACACGCAGCGCCCCTAGTCTTGATTCGTTCCAGAAAGTGCGGGAGGGTGAGGTGATGGAGACGAGGGCGGAGGGTCGGCTGCGCGAGGCGTCGCTGCGCGTGACCCGTCCGCGCGTCGCCGTGCTGGAGGCCGTCAGCGACCACCCGCACGCCGACACCGAGTCGGTGATCCGGCACACCCGGGAGCGCCTCGGCGAGGTCTCCCACCAGGCGGTGTACGACGTGCTCAAGGCGCTCACCGCTGCCGGTCTCGTACGCCGGATCCAGCCGACCGGCTCCGTGGCCCGCTACGAGGCCCGGGTCGGCGACAACCACCACCACGTGGTGTGCCGCTCGTGCGGCGCCATCGCCGACGTCGACTGCGCCGTCGGCGGTGCACCGTGCCTGCACGCCTCCCAGGACCACGGCTTCGCCATCGACGAGGCCGAGGTCGTCTACTGGGGCACCTGCCCCGGGTGTGCGGTCGCCGGCACCGCCGTCGCCGCCGTCCAGCCCCTCTGACCCGCACGTCCGTCCCGACACGACCAGCACCGCAGCGGAAGGAACCAGATGACCGAGAACACCGACAACGCGCCCGTCAGCCCCCAGGGGGTGGACCGGAAGGCCGAGGGCGGCTGCCCGGTGATGCACGAGGGCTCCGCCGCCGCCCAGGGCAGCGAGAGCGAGAACCCCGTCATCGACTCGCCGACCCCCACGACGAGCCGGCCGCACACCATCCAGGACTGGTGGCCCAACTCCCTGGACCTGTCGGTCCTCCACGCGCACTCCTCCAAGGGCAACCCGCTGGGCGCCGACTTCGACTACGCCGCGCAGTTCGCGCAGCTCGACGTCGACGCGGTCAAGCACGACGTCGTCGAGGTGCTGCACAGCTCGCAGGACTGGTGGCCGGCCGACTTCGGCCACTACGGCGGCCTGTTCATCCGGCTGAGCTGGCACGCGGCGGGCACCTACCGGATCTACGACGGTCGCGGCGGCGCCGGTGACGGCGGCCAGCGCTTCGCACCGCTCAACAGCTGGCCCGACAACGCCAACCTCGACAAGGCCCGCCGCCTGCTGTGGCCGGTCAAGCAGAAGTACGGCGTGAAGCTGTCGTGGGCCGACCTGCTGGTCCTGGCCGGCACCGTGGCCCTGGACGACATGGGCCTGGAGACCTTCGGCTTCGGCTTCGGTCGCGTCGACACCTGGGAGCCCGAGGAGATCTTCTGGGGCCCCGAGGACACCTGGCTCGGCGACGAGCGCTACGCCTCGGAGGAGCGCGAGCTGCACGAGTCGCTCGGCGCGGTCCAGATGGGCCTGATCTACGTCAACCCCGAGGGTCCCAACGGCAACCCCGACCCGCTGGCCTCCGCCCGTGACATCCGGGAGACCTTCGCCCGGATGGCGATGAACGACGAGGAGACCGTCGCCCTGATCGCCGGTGGTCACACCTTCGGCAAGACCCACGGCGCCGGCGACGCCGACCTCGTCGGCCCCGAGCCCGAGGGTGCCCCCCTCGAGGAGCAGGGCCTGGGCTGGAAGAGCGGCTTCGGCAGCGGCAAGGGCGAGGACGCCATCACCTCGGGCCTCGAGGTCACTTGGACCCGCACGCCGGTGCAGTGGAGCAACGACTACTTCGACTTCCTCTTCGACCACGAGTGGGAGCTGGAGAAGAGCCCGGCCGGGGCCTACCAGTGGGTCGCCAAGGACGCCGAGGCCGTCATCCCCGGCCCGACGCCCGAGTCGCCGAAGCGTCGGCCCACGATGCTGACCAGCGACCTCGCGCTGCGGGCCGACCCGGCGTACGAGGAGATCTCGCGCCGCTTCCGTGACAACCCCGACGAGTTCGCACTGGCCTTCTCCAAGGCCTGGTACAAGCTGCTGCACCGCGACATGGGACCGGTCTCGCGCTTCCTCGGCCCCTGGGTCGCGGAGCCGCAGCTGTGGCAGGACCCGGTGCCGGCCCACGAGGGCGAGCTGGTCGGCGACGCCGACGTCGCCGCGCTCAAGGAGGCCGTCCTCGGCTCCGGCCTGACGGTCTCGGAGCTCGTGCAGACCGCGTGGGCCTCGGCGGCGACCTTCCGGTCGACCGACAAGCGCGGTGGCGCCAACGGCGCCCGCATCCGGCTCGAGCCGCAGCGCGGCTGGGCGGTCAACCAGCCCGAGCAGCTCGACCGCGTGCTGGCCACCCTCGAGGACGTCCGGTCGGAGTTCAACGGCCGGGGCGGTGCCCAGGTCTCCCTGGCCGACCTGATCGTGCTCGCGGGCTCCGCTGCGGTCGAGAAGGCCGCCCGGGACGCCGGGGTCGAGGTGACCGTGCCGTTCCGCGCGGGTCGCACCGACGCCACCCAGGAGCAGACCGACACCGACTCCTTCCGGGTGCTCGAGCCGCGCGCCGACGGGTTCCGCAACTACCTGCGGGCCGGCGAGAAGACCCACCCCGAGG
The DNA here is from genome assembly GCF_001424755.1 of Marmoricola sp. Leaf446. Lineage (GTDB taxonomy): Bacteria > Actinomycetota > Actinomycetes > Propionibacteriales > Nocardioidaceae > Marmoricola. The sequence goes on along the minus strand of NZ_LMRF01000003.1, from coordinate 74,596 downwards.
TGCTGCTCGTGGACAGGGCCTACATGCTCGACCTCACTGCTCCGGAGATGACCGTGCTCGTCGGCGGCCTGCGGGCGCTGGGCAACAACGTGGAGGGCTCGCAGCACGGCGTGCTCACCGACCGTCCCGGCGTGCTCAGCACCGACTTCTTCCGCAACCTGCTCTCCCCGGGCACGCAGTGGAAGGCCTCGGAGTCCGAGGAGCACGTCTACGAGATCCGCGACCTCGCCAGCGGTGAGACCCGCTTCACCGCCACCGCGGTGGACCTGATCTTCGGGTCCAACTCGCAGTTGCGCGCGCTCGCGGAGGTGTACGCCGCCGACGACGCGGGCGAGAAGTTCGTGCACGACTTCGTCGCCGCGTGGACCAAGGTGATGGACGCCGACCGGTTCGACCTCGCCTGAGGACGTAGCCGCTCGACACCCGGAGCCCGGGTCGACCACGGTCGGCCCGGGCTCCGGCGCGTCCGGCGGGCGGCGTACGACGGTGGGGCTCGTCCATTCCCCGTGCGTTCCTGCTGCTTCCCGGAGAGGACTTCGACCGGGAAGTGTCGGTTTCACAGGGGACCCTGTGAACCGCCGCCGACACCGACCCCTGGCGCGCGGGTGTCCTCAGCCCAGCGAGTCGAGCCCGGCGAGCAGCCGGTCGACGTCGTCCTCGGAGGAGTACGCCGCCAGCCCGACCCGCACCGCGCCGGCGTCGCCGAGGCCGAGCCAGCGCGAGGCCTCGATCGCGTAGAAGTTGCTCGCCGGCGCGTTGATCCCGAGCGAGCCAAGGTGCTCGTGGACCTCGCGACCGGCGCGGCCCTCGACCTCCAGCAGCACCGTGGGCGTACGCCGCGCCGCCCGGCCGTGCGTCCGCACGTGGCCCATCGACCCCAGGCCGTCGAGCAGCCGGGCCAGCAGCGCCGCCTCGTGGCGCTCGACCGCCGCCATCGAGGTCAGCACCCGCTCCCGCCGGGCGGGCGGCTCGGCTGCGCCCGAGGGGACGAGGGCGGCCACGAAGTCGACGGCCGCGGTGGTGCCGGCGAGCAGCTCGTAGGGCAGCGTGCCCAGCTCGAACCGCTCGGGCACCGCGTCGGTCGAGGGCAGCAGCTTGTCGGGCCGCAGTCTCTCGAGCAGGTCGGGGGAGGCGACCAGCGCGCCGTGGTGGGGGCCGAAGAACTTGTAGGGCGAGCAGGCCAGCAGGTCGACGCCGAGCGCCGTCAGGTCGACCGCGGCGTGCGGCACGAGGTGCACCGCGTCGAGGTGGACCAGCGCGCCGACGGCGTGGGCCGCGGCCGCGACCGCGGCCACGTCGGGCCGGGTGCCGATGAGGTTGGAGGCGCCGGTGACCGCGACCAGCCGGGTGCGCTCGCCCAGGACGTCCGTGACGTCGTCGAGCTCGCCGGTGACGCGGTCGAAGCCGAGCCACCGCACGGTCGCCCCGACCCGCTCGGCCAGCGTCACCCACGGGCGCACGTCGGCGTCGTGGTCGAGCCGGGTGACGACGACCTCGTCGCCGGGCCCCCAGCCGGCCGCCAGCGTGCGGGCCAGCGACCAGGTCAGCTCGGTCATCGAGCGGCCGAAGACGACGCCGCGGGGGTCGCCGCCCACCAGGTCGGCGACCGCGGCGCGGGCGGCGGTCACGACCTCGTCGGCGCGCCGCTCCGAGGGGTTCACCGGTCCGCGGTTGCTCAGCCCGGCGACGAGCGTGTCGGCGACCGCCTCGGCGACCACGGTCGGCGTGAGCGAGCCGCCGGGGGAGTCGAAGCGGGCCCGGCCGTCGGCCAGCGCGGGGAAGGCGCGGCGTACGCGCTCCAGGTCGAGGTCGTCCATGGCGGTCTCCTGGTCTCCTGCNTCGAGGTCGACCACGACGGGGGCGTGGTCGCTGGCGCCCTTGCCGGCGCGCTCGTCGCGGTCGGTGGCCCAGCGTGGCACCACGTGCGTGCTCACGGCAGCCGGTACAGCGTCGCGCGGCGCTCCCCCTCTTGAACCAGGCGCCCAGCGAGCACCAGGCCCTTCAGGAGCTGCCCCGCCTGATAGCGATCCAGGCCGGTCAGTTCACGAACCCTGGCGTTCGTGACGGGATGCGCCCGGGCGGCGTCGAGCACGACCTCCTCGTGGCTCCGGCCGGGACCGATGACACCCAAGGTGTAGTAGGCCCGGCCTCTTGTTCCATGCCGCAGCAGCATGCCCGCGTTGCGAAGCCGCCCCAGCCGTGCTCGAACCTCGACGCTGTCCGCGCTCATGAGCTCCCTGGCAGTGCCGTTGGTCACTCGACCTTCGCGCATGACCGTGAGGAGAAGGGCGCGATCGCCTGGTCTCAGTCGTCCCTGCTGCTCGTACTCGTTGAGCCAGGCGCGCTCCGTGCTGCTGATTTGGCCCCGCAGCTTGAGCGTGACGCTGAATGCGCCCTCAATCTCGTCAAAGACCGGTTCGTCCAGCAGCTCGAAACGCATGCCGTCCTGGATCACATCGATGCCCTGGCCACTGTCCTCAGCGAGCCCGAATCGACGCAGGACGTCGATGACCGTGTGGTTGCGAGGGGCTTGGGCGTCGCGCAGGGTCGCGATGGTCACGGGCGCGGGCAGCCCTCCCGGACTGGTCACTTTCACTGCGGAGGGGCGGACCTCGATCACGACGGGGGTGGAATCAATCGAGTAGTCGCGGTGTGCGACCGCGTTGGCGACAGCCTCACGCACCACCCGGCGAGGCAGGCGTGGGACATCGTGTCGTCGAGGGCCGGTGATGACCATCTCTGTCCCGATGTCACGAAGCACCCACTCCGTCGCATGCTCGATCTGTGACTGCACGGGTCCGGTCAGAGAGTCCCGGCGCACGTAGCTGGTCGAGTCGTCGGACTCGTACGAACGGATGTCGATCGTGAACTTGGCTGTGCCCAGGCTGCTGTCGGGGTTGGTGAGCACCAGAGCACCAGCGATGGTGAGAGTCCCGTCCGCATGAAGCAGGCCGCGCTCCGACCATCGGTCCGTCAGGCCTTCCGTTCCCCATCCGTGTACGGCTCCGCGATCTCCGGCGTGACCGTGCTGGGGTCGACACCGCTCGGGCTGGCCTCGTAGCGGCGTAACGCCCTGGAAGACATGAGTCTCCACAACTCGGCCCCGAAGACCGCAACGTTCCGACCGCCTCTCCGCTGGAGTACGCGGCCGTCGCTCGTCTGGGCGACCTCATCCTCACGGCGCTCGACGTCGACCACAACGATCGGAGTGCCGTCGACGTTGCTCTCGCTGATGGAGTAACGACCGACGTTGCGGGCGGCCAGGGCTGCCTCGTGAATCGCATCGTCAGTGCCTCGGTCACGCTTTCTCCCGAGCACGTGTCGTTGGTCGTCGACCCCGATGAAGATCGTGCCGCCACCGGAGTTGGTGAAGGCGACCATGGCCTCCTGCAACTTCTTGGAGGAGGCGCCGGACTTGAGTTCGACGTCGTCGTCCTCCCGCTCGACGAGGGACCGGAACTCTGCCGAGGACCACTGGTGCATGGGTCGAGTTTGTGACTCTTTTGAAGACGAATCGACCCCCTGTGGAGGGTCACCCATTTCGACTTCATACAACCTTCAAAACCCCTTACGTGCTCACAGCAACCCTTCTGACCTGGCGCGATGCGATCAGGCATGTGGATAACTGGTGGCCGCCCGGTGGTNTCGAGGTCGACCACGACGGGGGCGTGGTCGCTGGCGCCCTTGCCGGCGCGCTCGTCGCGGTCGATGAAGGCGCCGCGCACCCGGCCCGCGAAGGACGGGTTGCCGAGCACGAAGTCGATGCGCATGCCGCGGTTGCGCTCGAAGCGCTGCCGGTAGTAGTCCCAGTAGGTGTAGACCTCGGGGCCCGGCGTGTGGGGCCGTACGACGTCGGCCCAGCCGTCGTCGAGGAACGCCTCGAAGGCGGCCCGCTCGGGCCGGGTCACGTGGGTGCTCCTCGCGAACGCCGCGACGTCGAAGACGTCCTCGTCCTGCGGCGCGATGTTCCAGTCGCCGACGAGCGCGACGTCGCCGGTCATCGACCGCGACGCCTCGTGCAGCCGCGCCAGCCAGTCGAGCTTGTAGGCGTAGTGGGGGTCGTCGACCTTGCGGCCGTTGGGCACGTAGAGCGACCACACGCGCACCCCGCCGCACGTCGCGCCCAGCGCTCGCGCCTCGGCCACCCCGGGGTCGCCCCAGGTCGGCATGCCGGCGAAGCCGACCTCGACGTCCGCGATGCCGACCCGGCTGAGCACGGCGACGCCGTTCCACTGGTCGTGGCCGACCGCGGCGACGTCGTACCCCAGGCTGGCCAGCCCCATCAGGGGCAGCTGCTCCTCGCGGGCCTTGGTCTCCTGCAGCGCCAGCACGTCGACGTCGTGGCGCTGCAGGAACGCCTCGACCCGGTCGATGCGGCTGCGGAGCGAGTTGACGTTCCAGGTGGCGATGCGCACCGGCCGAGGGTATGCCGCGGCGGCGACCCGTCGGCCGGGGGTGGTCGACCCCGGCGCCCCAAGTGCTGTTGACTGAGCGAGTCAGTGGACTAACGACCCGACACCACCAGGAGCCGTGCCCGATGAGCAACCGCCTGCTGAAGGGCACCGATCCCGGAGTGTTCTGGGGGTCGGCGCTGCTGATCCTGCTGTTCGTGGCGTGGGGCCTCGTCGCGCCGGAGAGCCTCGGTGCCCGGATGACGGCCGTGCTCGGCTGGGTGGTCGGCAACTTCGGCTGGGGGTTCATCCTCATCGCCGTCGGCGGGCTGGTGCTGAGCATCGTGCTGGTGCTGCACCCCTGGGGACAGACCCGTCTGGGACCCGACGACTCGCGGCCGGAGTTCAAGACGTTCTCCTGGGTCTCGATGATGTTCGCGGCCGGTCTCGGCGCCGGGCTGCTCTTCTACGGGACCGCGGAGCCGATCTCGCACTGGGCCGCCCCGCCGCACGGACTCGCCGAGCCGCAGAGCGAGGAGGCGGCCAAGGTCGCGCTGCGCTACACCTACTTCCACTGGGGCTTCAACGGCTGGGCGCTGTACGCCGTGATGGGCGGCGCGCTCGCCTACTTCAGCTTCCGCAAGGGCCTGCCCAACCTGGTCAGCTCCTGCTTCACGCCGGTCCTGGGCCCCGACGCCAACACCCGGGTGATCGGCCGGGTCATCGACGCGCTGGCCATCGTGGCCACGCTGTTCGGCACCGCGACCGCGCTGGGCCTCAACGGGCTGCAGCTCAACTCGGGCCTGCGCTACCTGACCGGCATCGAGAAGTCGAACACCGTCGCGGTGGCGATCATCGTCGTCGTCACGCTGCTGTTCTGCGTCTCGGCCACGACCGGCGTCGAGAAGGGCATCCAGTTCCTCGCCAACCTCGGCTCGGTCGCCACGGTCGTGCTGTTCCTGTTCTTCCTGCTCGCCGGCGGCTTCACCGTGCTGGTCATCTCGCAGGGCATCGAGACCATCGGCGACTACGTCGTCCAGGTGCTGCCGATGTCGCTGGAGACCGGTGTGGGCGACGAGGAGTGGATGGCGAACTGGACGATCTTCTACTGGTCGTGGTGGATCTCCTGGGCCCCCTTCGTGGGCATGTTCGTGGCCCGCATCTCGCGCGGCCGCACGATCCGCGAGTTCGTGCTCGGCGTGACCGCGGCGCCCACCGGCTTCGGCTTCTGCTGGTTCGCCGTCGTGGGCGGCACCGGCATCGAGCTGCAGCGCACCGGAGCGGCCGACCTGCTGGGCTCGGTCTCCACGCCCGAGCTGTCGCTGTTCAACGCCCTCGACGCGCTGCCGTTCCCGGTGGTCACCTCGGCGGTGTGCATCTTCCTGATCGCGCTGTTCTTCGTCAGCGGCGCCGACGCGGCCGCGGTGGTGATGGCCACGATGGCCAGCCGCGGCACGCAGGAGCCGCCCAAGCTGGTCGTGGTCGTGCTCGGCGTGCTGATGGGGCTGATCGCCTGCGCGATGCTGCTCGTCGGCGGGCTGGGGGCGCTGCAGCAGGCGGCCATCCTGGGCTCGGTGCCGTTCTCGTTCGTCATCGTCGGGGTGGCGTGGTGCTGGATCAAGGCGCTGCGCGAGGAGTCCCGCGCGGGGACCGACGTCGTCGCGCCCACCGAGCCGGTGCGCGAGGCGGGCCGGTGAGGCGCGGGGTGGTGGCCACGGCGGCGCTCGCGGTCTCGCTCGCGCTGGGCGTGGCCGGCTGCGGCGAGGTCAAGGAGCCGCGCGGCTCCTCGCAGCCGCAGGGCGCCAGCCTCCGCATCACCCTGGGCACCCAGGAGTTCCCCGAGGGACGGATCCTGGGGGAGCTGTGGCGCCAGGTGCTCGCCGTCAACGGCTACGCCGTCGACCTGCGCAAGGGCGTCGGGCCGGCCCAGGACCTCGACGAGGCGCTCAAGGCCGACGAGGTCGACGGCTACGTCGCCTACACCGGCACCGTGCTCTCCGTGGTCGCGGGCGAGGACCCTTCGGGCCTGGACCCCGAGGAGACCTACGACGCCGTCCGGGAGTTCTACGCCGGCCAGGACATGGTCGTCAGCCCGATGACGCCGTTCGAGAACACCGACGCCGTCGCCACCACCACGACGTACGCCGAGGAGGAGGGACTCACCTCGATCGGCGACCTCGCCGACGTCTCCGGGCTCCGGCTCGGGGCGCGGCCGGAGTTCGAGGACCTCGACCTGGGGCTGGCGGGGCTGCGGTCGACGTACGGCCTGACCGACGTGGAGTTCACCCCGGTCGAGCTGGGCGAGCAGTACGCCGCCCTCGACCGCGGCGAGGTCGACGCCGTCGACGCCTTCACCACCGACCCGGCCCTGCGCGACGGGGACTACCGGCTGCTGGAGGACCCCGAGCGCCTCTTCGGCTCGCAGAACGTCGTCATGGTGGTCGGCGAGGAGAAGCTGGCCGAGATCGACGACGAGCGGTTCCTGGCCGTGGTCGACTCGGTCAACGAACTGCTCACCGAGGACGTGATGGTGGACCTCAACGCCGCGGTGGAGCAGGGTCGTGACGAGGAGTCCGTGGCCCGCACCTTCCTGCGCGAGAACGACCTGCTCGAGCGCTACCGGGGCTGAGACCCACCCACCGCACGGCACCACCGAGGCACCACCCGTCATCCCAGGAGGAGAGCCCATGGCCGAGCCCGAGGCGCGACGCAACCCCTTCGAGGGGGTGACCGACTACTTCAGCGAGCTGAGCCGGATGCGTGAGGTCGGCACCCACGGCCGCGAGCACCCGCGCGAGGAGCACGAGCGCACCCACGCCAGCGCCTGGGTGCCGACCACCGACATCCTGCTGCGCGGCACCGACCTGGTGATCCGCGTGGAGCTGGCCGGGGTGGAGCCGGGCTCGGTCGACCTGGGGTTCGCCCACGGCCACCTGAGCATCTCGGGGTCCCGGGCGGGCGACGAGGAGGGCGTGCAGTACTACGTGCGCGAGCGCTTCCACGGCGCCTTTCGCCGCACCGTCACGCTGCCCGAGGGCACCACCCGCGAGCAGATCACCGCGCGCCTGGTCGACGGGCTCGTCGAGGTCACCGTGCGCGGCGCCGCCGAGGCCGACGCGCCCGAGCGGATCAGCCTCGACGACGCGCGCGGCGAGCCGCAGGTCCGCTCCGTCGACTGAGGGGGCGCGGGCGCGCGGAAACCGGTTGCCGGCGCCCGCCTCTCCTCGGGGAGGATGCGGCATGCTCACCCTGGAGGACGTCTTCCCCCCGTTCGCGCTCGCGCTGTCCTGCGGCCCGGTGGAGCTGCGGGTGCTGCGCGACGACGACCTCCCGGAACTGGTCGAGCTGGTCCGCGGCGGCGTCGTCGACCCCGACCTGCCGATGCCCTTCCTCCGGGCCTGGCACGAGGAGCCCTACGCCCCGGGTGCTCCGAGCGGCTTCCCGACCTCCTCGCTCGCCTGGTGGTGGACGCAGCGGGCGACCTTCGCACCCGGCGAGTGGCGCCTGGCCCTGGTCGTCCGCCGCGACGGCGTCCTGGTCGGCATGCAGGACCTCCACGGACAGGACTTCGTGCAGACCCGCCGGGTCGTGACCGGGTCGTGGCTGGGACGGACCCACCACGGGAGGGGGACCGGCACCCTGATGAGGCAGCTGGCCGTCGGGTTCGCGTTCGACGAGCTCGACGCCGTGCAGTGCGAGTCCGGCTACGTCCTGGGCAACGGGGCCTCGGCGGCGGTGAGCCGCAAGGTCGGGTACGCCGACAACGGGCGCCGACGCGTCGTCCAGCACACGCTGCACGGCCCCGTCGGCGTGGAGGAGCAGACCGTGCTGGTCACGCCCGACACCCTCGTCCGCCCGGACGCCCCGGTCACGGTCGTGGGCGCCGACGCGCTGCGGCGCTTCCTGGGGATCGACCGCGGTCCCGCCGACGGGTAGCGGGACCGGGCGGGGGCAGCGGGCATGCTGGACGGATGGACCCGCGCCGCACGCTGACCGAGAAGCTCGCCGAGATCGACGCGCAGATGGCCGAGATGGAGCGTCCCCCGACCGAGACGGGCGGCATCTCCTTCGGCAAGCGCATCGGCGAGGGCACGTCGCTGGCCATCGACCGGATGCAGCAGGTGGCCGTGCACGACCAGCTGCAGGGCGTGCGCGCCGATGTCGTGAGGGCGCTGGAGAAGCTCGACGACGGCTCCTACGGCCGCTGCGACGGGTGCGGTCGCGAGATCCCCGCGGGGCGCCTGGAGGCGCTGCCCTGGGCCGTGCTGTGCGTGGAGGACGCCGCCCGCCGCTGAGCGGCCCACCCCGGCCGCGGCCCGGCGCATGGAGCGCGCCGTCCTGGGCACGAGACGTCATCGGGCAACGTGGCCCGCGACGATGAGGGAGACCGTCATGGCCAATCTGCGAGGAATCATCAACAAGGTCGCCGGCGGCGCCGCGAGCGGACGCCGCACCGGCGGCACCCCCGGTCCCGGACGCGTCGGTGGCCCGGGTGCCGGCGCCGGTGCCGGCGGTCGCCGCAGCTCCGACGAGGCCATCGGCCGCGGCGTACGCGGACTGCTGAGCCGCTTCGGCGGACGCCGCTGACCCTCGGGGTCGAGCACACCGCGACGGCGGCCGGGCCGCGGGTCGGGGAGACTGGGCGCACGATGCGCCTCCTCGACCTGCTGCCCGGCTCGCCCGACGCCCCCGTCCCCGCCGACCCGGACGCGCTGTACGACGCGTTCTCGACGTGGGTGGGCGAGCAGGGTCTGACGCTCTACCCGGCGCAGGAGGAGTCGCTGCTCGAGCTGGTCAGCGGGGCCAACCTGATCCTGTCCACCCCCACCGGCACCGGCAAGAGCCTGGTCGCGCTGGCCGCCCACGCCGTCGCGCTGTCCGAGGGCCGCCGGACGTTCTACACCGCCCCGATCAAGGCGCTGGTCTCGGAGAAGTTCTTCGCGCTCGTCGACGTGCTCGGTCCCGAGCACGTCGGGATGCTCACCGGCGACGCCGCCATCAACGCGCAGGCCCCGGTGATCTGCTGCACCGCCGAGGTGCTGGCCAACATCGCGCTGCGCGAGGGGTCCTCGGCCGACGTCGGCCAGGTCGTGATGGACGAGTTCCACTACTACTCCGAGCCCGACCGCGGCTGGGCGTGGCAGGTGCCGCTGCTGGAGCTGACCGGCGCGCAGTTCGTGCTGATGTCCGCCACGCTGGGTGACGTCAGCCGGTTCGAGGCCGACCTGACCCGGCGTACGGGACGGGCCACGGCGGTGGTCACCCACACCGAGCGGCCGGTGCCGCTGAGCTACGAGTGGGCCGTGACGCCGCTGCACGAGACGATCGAGGAGCTGCTGACGACCCACCAGGCTCCGGCGTACGTCGTCCACTTCACGCAGGCCTCCGCGCTCGAGCGCGCCCAGGCGCTGACCAGCGTCAAGGTCGCCACCCGCGAGGAGAAGGACCGGATCGCCGAGCGGCTGGTCGACTTCCGGTTCGCGCCCGGCTTCGGCCGAACGCTGTCGCGGCTGCTCAAGGCCGGGATCGGCGTCCACCACGCGGGGATGCTGCCGAAGTACCGCCGCCTCGTCGAGCAGCTCGCCCAGGCCGGCCTGCTCAAGGTCATCTGCGGCACCGACACCCTCGGCGTCGGCATCAACGTGCCGATCCGGACCGTGGTGCTGACCGGGCTGACGAAGTACGACGGCCGCCGCCAGAGGATGCTCAAGGCGCGCGAGTTCCACCAGATCGCCGGGCGCGCGGGGCGGGCGGGCTACGACACCGCCGGCACCGTCGTGGTGCAGGCGCCCGACCACGTCGTGGAGAACGCCCGGCTGGTGGCCAAGGCCGGCGACGACCCCAAGAAGCTCAAGCGGGTGCAGCGCAAGAAGCCGCCCGAGGGCCAGGTGACCTGGAACGAGGACACCTTCCGCCGGCTGGTCGAGGGCGAGCCCGAGCCGCTGGTCTCGCGGATGCGGGTCACCCACTCGATGCTGCTCAACGTGATCGCCCGGCCCGGCGACCCGGCCGCGGCGATGCGGCGGCTGCTGCGCGACAACCACGAGGACGAGCGCTCGCAGCGGCGGCTGATGCGGCTCGCGGCCGCCCAGCACCGGTCGCTGCTCGCGGCCGGGGTGGTGCGGCTGGTGCCGCGCGAGCCCGACGGGCGGCGGGTCCGGCTGGCCGAGGGGCTGCAGCTCGACTTCGCGCTCAACCAGCCGCTCTCGGCGTACGCCCTGGACGTGCTGGACACCCTCGACCCCGAGTCCGCGACGTACGCCCTGGACATCCTGTCGGTCATCGAGGCCACCCTCGACGATCCCGGGCCGGTGCTGCGCGCGCAGGAGCACCTCGCGCGCGGCGAGGCGATCGGGGCGATGAAGGCCGAGGGCATCGAGTACGACGAGCGGATGGAGCTGCTCGAGGAGGTGACCCACCCGAAGCCGCTGCAGGAGCTGCTCGAGCACACCTTCGGCCTCTACCGCGCCCACCACCCGTGGGTCGGCGAGGACGCGCTCTCGCCGAAGTCGGTGGTGCGCGACCTCTACGAGCGCGCGATGTCGTTCGGGGAGTACGTCGCCTTCTACGGCCTCACCCGCTCCGAGGGACTGGTGCTGCGCTACCTCGGCGACACCTACCGCGCGCTGCGCCAGACCGTGCCCGACCGCGTGCGCACCGACGAGCTGACCGACATCGTGGAGTGGCTGGGCCTGCTGGTGCGCCAGACCGACTCCAGCCTGCTCGACGAGTGGGAGCAGCTCAGCGACCCCGACCACGTGCTCGCCGAGGTCGGCCCCGACGTGCTGCCGCCCGCGCCGTCGGCGATCACCGCCAACACCCGCGCCTTCACGGTGCTGGTGCGCAACGCGATGTTCCGCCGCGTCGAGCTGGTCGCCCGACGGCGGCTGGACGAGCTGCAGTCGCTGGACGCGGACGTCGACTGGGAGGCCGGCCTCGTCGCCTACTTCGACGAGCATGCGTGGATCGCCACCGACGCCGACGCCCGCAGCCCGCTGCTGTTCCAGGTCGAGAAGACGCCGACGACCTGGGAGGTCCAGCAGGTGCTCGCCGACCCCGAGGGCCACCACGACTGGCGGATCACGGCCACCGTCGACCTCCCCGCCTCCGACGACGCCGGTGAGCTGGTGCTGGGGGTGGGTGGGGTGGTGCGGCTGTAGGGCGGTTTCACCGGCTAACCGGTGAAACTGTCCGTGCAACCGGGAGGAAACGGGCGCCTGCGGGCAGTTTTGACACACCGGTCGCCTGATTTGTCCGCTGGCGGCGCCTCTGCGCGGTGGACGCAGTCCTCCCGTCGCGGTGGGATGGCCGCGTGTACGTCGTCCTGACCGGGCCGCCCGCCTCCGGCAAGAGCACCCTCGCCGCTGCCCTGGCCGTCGAGCTCGGGCTGCCCCTGCTGGCCAAGGACACCCTCAAGCGGGGCCTCGTCGACGTCCTGGGGGCTGCGGACCTCGAGGCGTCGCGGACGCTGGGACGGGCCGCGGTGGTGGCGCTGCTGGCGGTGGCGCGGGAGGCGCGGTCGGGGGTGCTCGACAGCGTGTGGGTCGACCGGGCGCGGGCGGTCGAGCAGCTGACGGAGCTCGGGGTCGACGTCGAGGTGCACTGCCGCGTCGGCGTACCGATCCTGCGGCAGCGGTACGCCGCCCGCGCCGCCACCAAGGGCCCCGGTCACTTCGACGCCGACCGCCCCGAGTCCGAGCTCTGGCCGCCCTCGGCGCTCGAGCCGCTCGCCGGAGGCTGGCCGGTGCTCGAGGTCGACACCACCGGCCCCGTCGACGTGGCCGCCCGTGCCCGGGACGTCATCGGGATCGTGGCCTCCAGCCCACGATCCTGATGACGTCCCGGCGTGGATGGGGTGGGAGCCCGGGGCGCGACGTCGGTGCGTCATACGAGCGGGCCGCCAGGGCGACGAGGACGTATGACGCGTCCCGGAGCGTCATACGAGGTGGCCGCCCCGACGACGAGCTCGTATGACGCGCCACCGCACCGCCGCCCCGGACGCGCCACCGCACCCGCCGACGCGCACGCACCCGCCGCACCCGGCACCCGGCAGCGCACCCCGCACCGCCAGCGAGGACGCCCTAGACGAACGCGCTCTCGCCCGTGATCGCCCGCCCGACGATGAGGGTGTTGATCTCGCGGGTGCCCTCGTAGGAGTAGATGGCCTCGGCGTCGGCGACGAAGCGGCCGACGTGGTGCTCGAGCAGGATGCCGTTGCCGCCGAGGACCTCGCGGGCCCAGCCGACCGCCTCGCGCATCCGCACGGTCGCGTGGGCCTTGCACAGCGAGGCGTGCTCGTCGCGCAGCTGGCCGGCGTCCTGCAGCTGCGAGGCGCGGGCGTTCATGGCGGTGGACGCGGTGACGTTGGCGAGCATCTTGACCAGCAGGTCCTGCACCATCTGGAAGCCGGCGATCGGGCGCCCGAACTGCTCGCGCTGCTTGGTGTAGCGCAGGGCGTGCTCGAAGGCGCCGCGGGCGCACCCGGCGGCCTGCCAGGCCACGCCCATCCGGGTCACGCGCAGCACGTCGGAGGTGGTGCGGAAGGACTCGGCGCGCTGCAGCCGGTTGGCCTCGGGGACGCGGGCGTCGCGCAGGTGGATCTCGGCGTTCTGGACGACCCGGAGGGCGATCTTGTCCTCCTGCTTGACCAGCTCGACGCCCTCGGTGTCCTTCTCCACCACGAAGCCCTTGACCTGGCCGTCGTCGGTGTCGCGGGCCCAGACGACGATGAGGTCGGCGAAGGTGGCGTTGCCGATCCACTTCTTGTCGCCGTTGAGCACCCACTCGTCGCCGTCGCGGGTCGCGGTGGTGGCCAGGCCCTGCGAGATGGCCGAGCCGGTCTCGGGCTCGGTGAGGCCGAAGGCGCCGATCAGCTCCATCCGTGCCATCGCGGGCAGCCAGCGCTCGCGCTGCTCGTCGGAGCCGCCGAGCTGGATCGAGCCCATCGCCAGGCCGCCGTGGACGCCCATGAAGGTGCCCATCGAGGGGTCGACGCGTGCGAGCTCCATGGCGACCAGCCCGTCGACGAGGGCGCCGCGGGCGGGGCAGCCCGGGCCGTCGTACGCCAGTCCGGCGATGCCGAGCTCGGCCATGCCGGGCAGCAGCTCGTGGGGGAACTCCGCCCGGGTCCAGTACTGGTTGATGACCGGCTCGACCTCGCGGGTCATCCACGCCCGCACCCGGCTCAGCAGCTCGCGGTCCTGCTCCTCGAGCAGCAGCTCGAAGCCCAGGAAGTCGGAGAAGGGGGACTCGTCCACCTGGCCGTCGAGCTCGCTCATGCGGGTCTCCTCAGGGTGTCGGGCTCGTCCAGGAAGGCGTCGATCACCGGGGCCAGCTCGTCGGCCTCGGTCAGGATGCCGAGGTGGCCGCCGTGGTAGAGGTGCAGCCGGGCGCGGGGGATCATCGCCGCCTGCATCCGGGGGTTGACCGCCGGGATGATCGGGTCGTCGTCGCCGCCCATCACCAGCGTCGGCTGCCGCAGCAGGCCGAGGAACGGCAGGCTCGTCCAGCCGGCCATCGCGGCCAGCTGGTAGTAGTAGCCGCGCTTGGGGCCCGACCGGGTCGCCGCGTGCAGCAGCGCCGCACCCCGCTCGGGGTCGGTGCGCATCGAGCCGCCGTAGATCTCGGGGGCCACGCGGGCGGCGTACTCCGGGTCGCGGTGGCGTCGCGGCGTCGACATGATGCCGAGCACCCGCGGCGAGGCGGGCACCATCAGGCACCCCGTGCCGGTCGCGACCAGCACCACGCGGTGCACCTTGCGCGGCGACTGCACCGCCAGCTGCTGCGCCAGCCCGCCGCCCCACGACAGCCCGAAGACGTCGAAGCGGCGGTGGCCGAGCCTGGCCATCAGGGCGGTGACCCACGACGACAGCGCGGCGATGGGGTACGGCGTCGGCGGCAGCGCCGACCCGCCGATGCCGGGCACGTCGAAGCGCACCAGGCCGCGGTCGGGGTGGAGCTGGTCGACCAGCGGCTGCAGCGCCTCGAGGCTGACCCCGATGCCGTTGCACAGCAGCAGCGGCGGCTTGGCGGCGTAGGACCCCACACCCGGCCGCACCGAGACACGCGCGGTGATGCCGCGCACCGTGAGCTGGCGCACGACGTCGCGGCGCCGCGGCGTCATCACGTCACCCTCGTCCGAGGAGCCCCGGGGCGGCTCAGCGGTCATGGACGTAGGTCCCGGGCGCGTCCGCGAGCGGCTCGTGGGACGCGTTGCCCAAGCGGCGGGGCTTGGTCTTCTCCTCGCCGGTGCGCTCGGCCAGCCAGCCGGTCCAGTCGTCCCACCAGCTGCCCTTGACCTTGACGGCCTGGCTGAGCCACGCGGCGGCGTCGGCCGGGTTGTCGGTGCCCTGCTGGCCGCCGCCGGAGGGCGAGGTCTGGAAGCTGGCCTTGGGGTTGCCGGGCGGGTTGACCATGGCGGCGATGTGGCCGCTGGTCGACAGCACGAACTTGGTGTCGCCGCCCAGCAGCTGGGTGGTCTGGTAGCACGACTCCCACTTGCACAGGTGGTCGGCGATGCCGGCCACGACGTAGGTGTCGGTGGTGACCTTGGACAGGTCGACCGGGGTGTCGAGGATCGACGCCGCGTCGGGCTCGACCAGGGCGTTGCGGATCGCGAGGTCCATGAAGTCGCGGTGCATCGCCGCCGACATCCGCACCGGGTCGGCGTTCCAGTAGAGGATGTCGAAGGCCTTCGGGGCGTGGCCCATCAGGTAGTTGTTGACCCAGTAGTTCCAGATCAGGTCGTTGGGCCGCAGCCAGGCGAAGATCTCCGCCAGCGTGCGGCCGTCGAGGTAGCCCTTCTCCTTCGACGCCTGCGTCGAGGCGGCTGCCGACTTGTGCGAGAGCAGCGCGCTGGTCACGCCGGCGCGCTCCTGGTCGAGCACCGTGACCGCGAGGCTGTACGCCGCCACGCGGTCGAGCTGGTCGGTGCGGGCCAGGTGCGCGAGCACCATCGAGGCGATCATGCCGCCGGAGCAGATCCCGAAGATCGCGGTCTTGTCCTGGCGCGAGATGTCCTCGCAGGCCGACATCGCCTCGAGGATCGCCTGGCCGTAGGTGTCCAGGCCCCAGTCGGCGTGACGCACGTCGGGGTTGCGCCAGGAGATGCAGAACACCTGCTGGCCGGACTGCACGAGGTGCTCGACGAGGGAGCGCTGCTCGGCGAGGTCGATGACGTAGTACTTGTTGATCGTCGGCGGCACGATCAGCACCGGCACCTCGCGCACCTTGGGCGTCTGCGGGGTGTACTGGATCAGCTCGAAGACGTCGGTGCGGAACACGACGGCACCCGGGGTGACGGCGATGTCCTTGCCGACCTCGAAGGCGTCGGCCTCGACCATCGACGGCACCCGCGGCGGGGTCGCGAAGTCGCGCACCAGCCGACGGCCGCCCTCGACGAGGTTGCCGCCCCCGGTGTCCAGCGTCCGCTTGATGACCTTGGGGTTGAGGAACGGGTTGTTGCTGGGCGCGGCCGCCTCGACCAGGTTGTCCATGATGAAGCGGATCCGCTGGTCGTCGCCCCACTCCAGCGCGGCGTCGTCGACCAGGCCGCGGGCGGCCTCGCCGAGCGCGAGGTAGCCCTGGAGGGTCCGCTTGAACAGCGGGTTGCGGGCCCAGGCCTCCTCGGTGAAGCGGCGGTCCTTCTCGGCCGGGGCGAGCCGGGATCGGCCCAGGCCGACCCGGGTCAGCTCGGCGGCGAGCCCGGTGGTGCGGCGTACGACCTTGCCGGGGTGGCGCACCAGCCCGGCGGTGAACTTGATGCCGGAGACCCCGGGCACGAACCGTCGCAGCGGCCCGGTCCCGGCGTCGGCCAGCAGCAGGTCGAGCGGGGTGGCGAGCGGGGTGCTGGCCGAGGTCTCGGCCTGCTCCTGCGACTCGTCCTGGCGGTGCATCCGACGCTCCGCCGCGTCCGACGACGCCGACGACGCCGACGACGCAGCCGGCGCCTTCTTGCTCGCCTCGGTGGTGCCCTTCGGGCTCGCCTTCCTCGCAGCTGCCTTCTTGGTCGGCGAGGACTTCTTCGCCGCCGGCTTCTTCTCGGCCGGCTGCTCCTCGGAGGCCCGCTGCGCGGGTGTCTCGACGGCGGGCTTCTCGGTCGTGGCAGTCATCAGGATCCGTCCTCGGGTGCGTTGACCTCGCGGCGCAGGATCTTGCCGGTGGGGCCCTTGGGGAGCTCCTCGACGATCCACACCGCGCGGGGGTACTTGTAGGCGGCGAGCCGCTCCTTGGCGAACGCCTGGAGCTCCTCGACCTCGACCGTGGCGCCCTCCTTGAGCGCGACGGCGGCGCCGACCTCCTCGCCGAGCGAGTCGTCCTTGATGCCGATCACGGCCACCTCCCGCACGGCCTCGTGCTCGTAGAGCGCTTCCTCGACCTCGCGCGGGTAGACGTTGTAGCCGCCGCGGATGATGAGGTCCTTCTTGCGGTCGACGATGAAGAAGTAGCCGTCCTCGTCTCGCGTGGCGACGTCGCCGGTGGAGAACCAGCCGTCCTTGATCGACTCGGCGGTCGCCTCGTCGCGGCCCCAGTACCCCTTCATGACGTTCTCGCCCTTGATGACGATCTCGCCCTTCTCGCCCTGGGGGACCTCGTTGCCGTCGTCGTCGACGACCTTCATCTCGCAGCCCCGGACCTCGGTGCCGATGGAGCCGGGCTTGCGCTCCTGCCCGGGCTGGTTGAAGGACGCGACCGGCGAGGTCTCGGAGAGGCCGTAGCCCTCGAGCACGATGCAGTCGAACTTCTTCTCGAAGCTCTTCATCACCTCGACCGGCATCGCCGAGCCGCCGGAGATGCAGGTGCGCAGGCTCGACATGTCGGCCGCGTCCGCGCCCTTGGCGTGCAGCAGCGCGGCGTACATGGTCGGGACGCCCTCGAAGACGGTCACCTTGTCGCGGCCCACGACCTCGAGCGCCTTCTCGGGGTCGAAGCGGGGGACCAGGGTGAGGCAGGAGCCCTTGAGCACCGAGGCGTTGAGGCCGCAGGTGAGCCCGAAGACGTGGAAGAGGGGCAGGCAGCCCATCACGACGTCGCCCTCGGTGATCTCGATCAGCGTCTCGGCGCTGGTGGCGGCGTTGGTGCTCATGCTGTGGTGGGTCAGCTGGGCGCCCTTGGGCTGCCCGGTGGTGCCGGAGGTGTAGAGCAGCACCACGTCGTCGTCGTCCTCGCGGCTGACCACCTCGGTGACGGGCTCGTGCTGGGCCAGCACGTCGGCGAAGTCGGTGCCGACCTCGACGCACTCGATGCCGACCTCCGAGGCGCCCTTGCCGGCCTCCTCGGCCATGTCCTTCCAGGCGAAGACGATCGAGGCGCCGGAGTCCTCGAGGTAGTACTTCACCTCGCGGCCCTTGAGCAGCGGGTTCATCGGCACCACGACCGCGCCGACGGTGAGCGCGCCGTAGAAGATGACCGGGAACGGCGGCACGTTGGGCAGCACCATCCCGACGCGGTCGCCCGGGCCGATGCCCTTGCTGCGCAGCATCCCGGCGACGCGCTGCGCCCCGGCCTGCACGTCGGACCACGTCAGCACCAGGTCGTCGAGCTTGATGGCGGGGCGGTCGGGGAACCGCTCGGCGGTCGCGGTCAGGTTGTCGGCCAGGTTCGTCATGCCCCTTGTCTACCCCGTCGTGACGCGCGCCACACCGGTCGGGCCCACTCGTCCGGGCGTACGGCGACGATTCGGCGACCCGGTGCCTGCGCTCGTAGACTCGCCGCCCGTGGCCCTCACCATCGGGATCGTCGGACTCCCCAACGCCGGCAAGTCGACCCTCTTCAACGCGCTGACCAAGAACGACGTGCTCGCGGCGAACTACCCGTTCGCGACGATCGAGCCCAACGTCGGCGTCGTCGGGGTCCCCGACAGCCGCCTCGGCGTGCTCGCCGGGATCTTCTCGTCGGCCAAGGTCCTGCCCGCCACGGTGGAGTTCGTCGACATCGCCGGCATCGTCGCCGGCGCCTCCCAGGGGGAGGGCCTGGGCAACAAGTTCCTCTCCCACATCCGGGAGTCCTCGGCCATCTGCCAGGTCACCCGCGTCTTCCGCGACGAGGACGTCACCCACGTCGACGGCAAGGTCGACCCCGCCTCGGACATCTCCACGATCCAGACCGAGATGATCCTCGCCGACCTGCAGACGGTCGAGAAGGCGGTGCCCCGGCTGGAGAAGGAGGCCCGCGGTGACAAGGCCAGGGCCGCCAACCTCGCCGCCGCTCGGGAGGCCCTCGAGGCCCTGGAGGCCGGTACACCGATCAGCTCGACGAAGATCGACCGCGACCTCGTCCGCGAGCTGTCGCTGCTGACCGCCAAGCCCTACATCTACGTCTTCAACTGCGACGCCGACGAGCTCGGCGACGAGGAGCTCAAGCAGCGGATGCGCGACATCGTCGCCCCGGCCGAGGCGATCTTCCTCGACGCCAAGTTCGAGGCCGAGCTGGTCGAGCTCGGCGACGACGACGAGGCCCGCGAGATGCTCGCCGAGACCGGCGTCGACGAGCCCGGGCTCGACGTCCTGGCCCGGGTCGGCTTCGACACCCTCGGCCTGCAGACCTACCTCACCGCCGGCCCCAAGGAGTCCCGCGCCTGGACCGTCCGCAAGGGCGCCACCGCACCCGAGGCCGCCGGCGTCATCCACACCGACTTCCAGAAGGGCTTCATCAAGGCCGAGATCGTCTCCTTCGACGACCTCGTCGAGGCCGGCTCCATGGCCGCCGCCAAGAGCGCCGGCAAGGTGCGCATGGAGGGCAAGGACTACGTCATGGCCGACGGCGACGTCGTGGAGTTCCGCTTCAACGTCTGACGGCCACGGCGACCCGGCGACGAGCGCCCCCGCCTAGCCTGAGCGGCGTGATCCCGCTCGTCGAGTCCGTCGCGCCGGCGCCCGACTGGCGCCTGGCCGTGGTGCTGGTGCTGCTCGTCGCCCTGGCGGTCGGCGTCTCGGTGCTCGCCCGCACCGGCGTGGCCCGCGAGCAGCTGGTCGCGGCGGTGCGGGCGGTGGTGCAGCTCGCGGCCGTCTCGCTCGTGATCGCGGCCGCGCTCGCGTCGGTCTGGTGGTCGCTGCTGGTCGTCCTGGTGATGTACGCCGTGGCGGTGGCCACCGCGACGAGGCGGGTCGACGTGCCGGCCCGACAGGCCGGGTGGGTCGGCCTCGCCGTGGCGGCGGGGGCGCTGCCCGTGTTGGTGCTCAGCCTCGGCTCGGGCGTCATCCCCTTCTCCGGCGCCGGGATCGTGCCGGTGGCCGGCATCGTCGTCGGCGGGACCATGACGGCGGCGACGCTGACCGGGCGGCGTACCTCCGACGAGCTGGTGCAGCAGCACGGCCGCTACGAGGCCGCCCTCGCCCTGGGGCTGCCGCAGCACGAGGCGGCCTTCCTGGTGGTCCAGCCCTCGGCCCGGGAGGCGCTGGTGCCCGGCATCGACCAGACCCGCACCGTCGGCCTGGTGACGCTGCCCGGCGCCTTCATCGGGGTGCTGCTCGGCGGCGGGACGCCCCTGGAGGCGGCCTCGGCCCAGGTGCTGGTGCTGATCGGGCTGATGGCCGGGCAGGCCGTGACCAACGCCGTCATGCTGCGCCTGATGACGCGCGCCCGGATCGTGCGCCGGGACCTGGCGGGAGCGTTCCCGCGCTAGGCGGACCACCGCTGCGTCCGGCGACGCGTCCGCCACCGGCCCCACAGCACGAGCAGCGCCACCGGGCCGGCGACCACGCCGAACGTGATGAGCTCGGCCCGCAGCGAGCCGGCGAAGAAGGCGCAGAACGACGCGAGCATGACGGTCGTCAGGGTCGCGCCGACGAGGCCGGTCCGCCCCCGCCGGGGGAAGTCGTCCCAGGAGGTGCGGCGGTGCCAGACGCCGAGCAGCATCAACGCGCCGAGCGAGCCGAGCCAGAGGCCGGCCCACAGGGTGGTCCGGTCACGGCCGGGCTCGCCCGACATCTCGACCACCCGCTCGCCGTCGACGTCGAACGCCACGACCGTGTCCCCGGCGTACAACGCCGTCACGGGAGCCCCCGCCAGCAGCGTGGGCATCGCCCCGCCCCGGCTGGTCTCGTCACCCGAGAAGCGCACCCAGGCGTCGTCGACCGCCGGGTCGTCCGGCTCGAAGTGGTAGCGCTGGGAGGTGCGACCGCGGCGGTCGGTGAGGCTCCCGGGCACCGGCACCAGGCAGTCGTCGGCGCCGACGGCCGTGCCGGGGTCGCAGACCCGGTCGGACGCCATGACCTCGGCCCGCTGCCGGTCCTCGTCGAAGAGCCAGGGGGAGTAGAGGCCGGCCGCGAGCAGCACCAGGCCGACGGGGACCTGCAGCCACGGGGAGAGGGCCCGGCTGCGGTTCACCCGGCGGAGGCTACCGGCCGCCGAGGGGCGACGTCCCGGCCCTGCCGGTCTAGGGTGAGCGCCGGGCGCCACTGTGACGCCCGTCACGTCCTGCTCGGAGGCCGTCATGCTGGTCCGTCACCGCCGCGCCCTCGCCGGCGCGCTCGCCGCCGTCACCGCGGCCACCACCCTGGCGCTGGTGCCGGGCACCGGCGTCGCCGAGGTCCGGCAGGCGGGTCGGCCGGCATCGGTCCCCGGCGACCAGCCGCTGCCGGGCTACACGATCGCCAACCCGCCGCTGGCGCCGCTGGTCGTCGACGGCCGCCCCACCCGGGTGGTCCAGGGCGTGCACCAGCACGCGGCGTACGACCTCGAGGTGCCCGCCCGCTGGAACGGCGAGCTGGTGATGTGGGCCCACGGCTACCGCGGCACCGGCCGGGTCCTCACTGTCGACGCGCCGCAGTTCGGGCTGCGCGAGCGGCTGCTGCGCCAGGGCTACGCCTGGGCCGCGTCGAGCTACGCCCAGAACGCCTACGACGTCCGCACCGGCGTCACCACGACCAAGGGCCTGGCCGACCTCGCGGCGAGGAAGCTCGGCCGCGAGCCGCGCCGCACCTACCTCGCCGGGGTCTCGATGGGCGGCCACGTCATCGGCCGCTCGCTCGAGCAGTACCCCCGGGAGTACGACGGCGCGCTGCCGATGTGCGGCGTGCTGGGCGACCAGGAGCTGTTCGACTACTTCCTGGGCTACAACCTGGTGGCCCAGGACCTCGCCGACCGCCAGGTCTACCCGCCGCCGGCCGACTACCTCACTACCGACGTGCCGGTGATCCAGCAGCGGCTGGGGTTGGCCGGGCTGCGGCCGGGCGGGCCGGACACCACCAACGAGCTCGGCAAGCAGCTGCGCGCGGTCACCACGAACCTCTCCGGCGGCCCGCGCCCCGGCGCCGACCAGGCCTTCGCGGTCTGGAAGGACTTCCTGTTCACGCTCTACACGCCCGACAACGGCGGCCCGCTGTCGGAGAACGCCGGCCGTCTCGCCCAGAACCTCCGCACCACCTACGCGCCCAACACCCCGGTCGACGTCAACGCAAGCGTGCAGCGGGTGGCGCCGACCGACCCGGTGTCCCGGCGCACCCACCGCCTCACCCAGGTGCCCCGCATCGAGGGCCGGCCGCGGGTGCCGGTGATGACGCTGCACGGCCTCGGCGACCTGTTCGTGCCGTTCTCGATGGAGCAGGTCTACCGCCGTGAGGTCGCCCGCCAGGGACGCTCGGACCTGCTGGTGCAGCGGGCCGTCCGCGCCGCCGGCCACTGCGAGTTCACGCCCGCCGAGGTGGGCCGCGCCTGGGACGACCTGACCCGCTGGGTGGAGTCGCGGCGCCCCGGCCGCGGGCTCGCGAAGGGCCGCCCGGTCGCGCGTCCGGCCGGCGACGACGTGCTGACCGCGTCGACGGTCGCCGCCCCGACGTACGGCTGCCGCTTCACCGACCCCGCGGCGTACGCCTCGCCGGGGCTGTTCCCGACCCGGGCGCTCTACCCCCGCTGCCCGGCGGGGTGAGCCGCCCGCCGACGTAGCATGGGGGGCTGCCCGCCCACGAGAACCCAGGACCCGTCATCTCCACGCCCACCGACGCCAGGCCGCCCGCCTCGCAGACCGCCTCGCAGCCCGCCACCGACGACGTACGCCGGGAGGCGCTGCGTCGCCGCACGTTCGCCGTCATCAGCCACCCCGACGCGGGCAAGTCGACGCTGACCGAGGCGCTGGCCCTGCACGCGCAGGTCATCAACGAGGCGGGTGCGGTCCACGGCAAGGCCGGCCGCCGCGCGACCGTCTCGGACTGGATGGACATGGAGAAGGCCCGCGGCATCTCCATCACCTCCGCGGCGCTGCAGTTCGCCTACGGCGACCACGTCGTCAACCTCGTCGACACCCCGGGCCACTCCGACTTCTCCGAGGACACCTACCGCGTGCTCTCGGCCGTCGACGCCGCGGTGATGCTGGTCGACGCGGCCAAGGGCCTGGAGCCGCAGACGCTCAAGCTCTTCCGGGTCTGCAAGGCCCGCGGCATCCCCGTCATCACCGTCATCAACAAGTGGGACCGGCCGGGCCTGGACCCGCTCGCGCTGATGGAGGAGATCCAGGACCAGATCGGGCTGGTGCCGACCCCCCTGACCTGGCCGGTCGGCATCGCGGGCGACTTCCGCGGCGTGCTCGACCGGCGCACCGGCGGCTACGTCGCCTACACCCGCACCGCCGGCGGCGCCACCCGTGCCCCGGAGGAGCGGATGGACGCCGGCACGGCGGAGCAGCGCGAGGGTGACGTCTGGACGACCAGCGTCGAGGAGTCCGAGCTGCTGGCGGCCGACGGCGCCGACCACGACCAGGACCTCTTCCTGTCGGGGTTCACCACGCCCGTGCTCTTCGCCTCGGCCATCCTCAACTTCGGCGTGGCCACCATCCTGGAGACGCTGGTCGAGCTGGCGCCCCCCGCGGCGCCGTTCCACCACGGCACGGAGGACGCCGACGGCCGCCTCGCCGAGGTCCGCGAGGTGACCGCGCCCTTCAGCGCGTTCGTGTTCAAGGTGCAGGCCGGCATGGACACCAACCACCGCGACCGGCTGGCGTTCGCCCGGGTCTGCTCGGGCGTCTTCGAGCGCGGCATGGTCGTGGTGCACGCGCAGAGCGGCCGGCCGTTCGCGACGAAGTACGCCCAGAGCGTGTTCGGCCGCGACCGGGCGGTCCTCGACACGGCGTACCCCGGCGACATCGTGGGCCTGGTCAACGCCAACGCGCTCAAGATCGGCGACACCATCTACGTCGACGAGCCGGTGCAGTTCCCGCCCATCGCGACCTTCGCCCCCGAGCACTTCGCGGTGGCGACGGCCGTCGACCGGGGTCGGTTCAAGCAGTTCCAGCGCGGCATCGACCAGCTCGACGGCGAGGGCGTGGTGCAGGTGCTGCGCTCGGACCTGCGCGGCAACCAGTCGCCGGTGCTCGCTGCGGTGGGCCCGATGCAGTTCGAGGTCGCCTCGGCCCGGATGGCCGACGAGTTCGGCGCGGCGATCCGCCTGGAGACCCTCGGCTACAGCCAGGCCCGGCGCACCGACGCGGCGTCGGCGCCGACCTTCGCGGGCGTCCGTGGGGTGGAGGTGCTCGAGCGCAACGACGGCACCCTGCTGGTGCTGGCGCCGGACAAGTGGCGGATGAGCGTGATGGAGCGGGACCACCCCGACCTCACCCTCGAGCCGCTGCTCGCCGGCGAGCGCTGAGCGCCCCTGACCCCAACGGGGGCGCCCGGTGGGCTCAGCCGGCGAGCTCGGCCAGGTCCTCCCCGGTCAGCTCGACGTCGCGCACGGCGAGGTTCTCCTCGAGGTGCGCCACCCGCGACGTGCCCGGGATGAGCAGCACGTTCTCGCGCAGCGCGAGCAGCCAGGCGAGGCCGACCTGGGCCGGCGTGACGCCGCGGCGCTCGGCCACCGCGAGGACCCGCGGGTCCTCGCTCACCTTGGGCATGCCGGGGAAGGCCGAGCCGAGCGGGAAGAACGGCACGTAGGCGATGCCGAGCCCGGCGCACAGCTCGAGCACGTCGAGGTCGTGCTGGTCGACGAGGCTGAAGGGGTTCTGCACGCAGACGACCTCGGTGGTCTCCGCGGCCGTCCGCACCTGGTCGAGCGTCACGTTGGAGAGGCCGACGCCGGCGATCTTGCCCTCCTCGCGCAGCGCCACCATCTCGGCGAGCTGGTCCTCCAGCGGCACCAGCTGGTCGGCCGGCACGTCGTGGCCGGCGTCCATCAGCCGCAGGTTGACCGCGCCGAGCCGCTCGACGTCGAGCGTGCGCAGGTTGTCCTCGACCCCGCGGCGCAGCTCCTCGGGCCGCTGGGCGGGGAGCCAGGCGCCCTCGGCGTCGCGGCGGGCGCCGACCTTGGAGACCAGCACGAGCGGCTCGGGGTAGGGGTGCAGGGCGTCGTGGATCAGCTCGTTGGCGACGTCGGGGCCGTAGAACTGCGAGGTGTCGACGTGGTCGACGCCCAGCTCGACGGCTCGCCGCAGCACGGCCAGCGCCTCGTCGCGGTCGCGCGGCGGACCCATCACGCCCGGGCCGGGCAGCTGCATCGCGCCGTAGCCCACGCGGTGGACGGGCAGGGAGCCGAGGGTGCCGAGGTCGGGGTTCGTCATGCCCCCGACGCTAGCCAGTGGTCGGCGACGCCGCGGGTCCGGTCTGGTCGGGCAGCTCGAACCAGACCTCGGTGCCGCCCTCGGGCACCGACTCGATCCCGGCGCGGCCGCCGTGGGCACGCACCAGCCGGGACACGGTCGCCAGCCCGATGCCGTGCCCCTCGACGTCGTGGTCACCGCGCTGGAACAGCGCGAACGCCTGCACCCGGCGCTCGTCGGGGATGCCGACGCCGTTGTCGCGGACCGCGATCCGGTAGCCCCCGGGACGGCGTCGCGCGGTCACCCGGATCCAGGGCGCGACGTCGGGGCGGGCGAACTTCACCGCGTTGCCCAGCAGGTTCTGCAGCACGGAGTACATCGCGTCGGGATCGGCCCGCACGACCGGGAGGTTGCGCGTCTCCACGACCGCGCCGACGGGGTCCAGCACGTGGGCGGAGTCGGCGACCAGCTGCTCGACGACCCGACCGAGGTCGACGTCGGTGCTGCCGCGCCGGGTCTCCACGGGGTCGACGTCGAGGTTCTGCTCGAGCATCCGCAGCAGCCGGCCGGCCGAGCTGCGCATCCGGTCGAGCAGGGTGGCGACCGCGGGGGTGCGGTGGCCGGCCAGCTGGTCCTCGAGCAGCTCGACGCCGGCCGTGAGCGCCGCCAGGGGGACTCGCATGTCGTGGCTCAGCTCGGCCGCGATCTGGCTGATGACGGTGGTCGCCGCCTCGCCGTCGGGCCGGGTGATGCCCGGGTCGGCCTCGCGCCGCAGCCGCAGCTCGATCAGCTGGGCCACGCTGGCGGCGAGGGTGGAGAGCGAGCGTCGCTGCATCGGACCCAGGTCGTGGGGCCGGGGGTCGATGACGCACAACCGGCCGAGCGAGACGCCGTCGGGGGTGTGCAGCGGGGCCGAGGCGTAGAACCGGCTGCTGGCGCGGGTGCCGTCGACCCAGCTGATGGTGCGGTACGCCGCGTGGTCCTGCGCGTCGCGGACCACGACCACCTCGTCGCGGTCCATCACGGTGGCGCAGAAGGTGTCGTCGGCCGGGCACACGAACGGCTCGATGCCGTAGGTCAGCGGCACGTGGAAGATCTCCTCGCGGCGGATGGTCACCCCGGCGGCCTCCGCGTCGCACAGCCCCGCCGCGAGTCGCAGCAGGTCCTGGAAGTCGACGTCGTCGGCCCGGGCCAGCACGCGGAGGACCTCGTCGACCGCCGCCGGCGCAGCACCTGAGGAGCCCATCGCCGCCACCTCTCCACCCCCGTGGCACCCGTCGGCCCCCGTCGCGACGCCCGGTGGCCAGCACCCTCAATGTAGGCGGCACGTGGCGCGAGGTGAAGGGGGCGACCGGAGGCAGCCCCGTGCCGCCGCCCACCTAGCCTGGCGCCATGACCTTCGAGCTCGACCGCACCGCCGCCGTGACCCCCGTGGGCGGGGGCGCGTACGCCGCCGACCTCGACGCGGGCTGGGTGGTCGGCGGCGGTGTCAACGGCGGCTACGTGCTCGCCGTGGCGACGGCCGCGCTGCGCGCCGAGCTGGCCGAGGTCGGCCACCTCGACCCGGTGAGCGCCAGCGGCTACTACCTGTCTCCGAGCGTGCCCGGCGCGGCGACGGTCCGCACCCGGGTGCTGCGCACCGGCGGTCGCCGCTCGACGGTGGCCGCGACGCTGAGCCAGGAGCAGGACGGCGTCGAGGTCGACCGGCTCACCGTGCTGGCGGTCCTCGGCGCCGTGGCGGACGGCGGGGCGCCCGCGTCCGACGCCGCCGTCGAGGCCGTACGACGCCAGCCCGCGCCCGTCGACCTGCCGCCGGTGGAGCAGTGCGTCAGCGCCTCCGACGCCCCCGACGGCGGACGCCTCGCGCCGCCGCTGATGCAGCGGCTGGACCTGCGCCTGGACCCGGCGTACGCCGGATGGGCGGTCGGGCGACCGAGCCGGGCCGGGGTGGTGCAGGGCTGGATGCGCCTGGCCGACCACCGGCCGCCCGACCCCTGGTCGTTGCTGGTCGTCGTGGACGCCCTGCCCCCGGTCAGCTTCGACCTGGGGTTACCCGGGTGGGCACCCACGGTGGAGCTCACCGTGCACGTGCGGCAGCGGCCGGTCGACGGCTGGCTGCGGGTCCGCCACGCCACCCGGACGGTCGCCGGCGGGAGCTTCGAGGAGGACTGCGAGGTCTGGGACGAGGCCGGCCACCTCGTGGCCCAGTCGCGCCAGCTCGCGCTCCTCCCACGCGCCCCGCGAGGTCGTTCCTGACCCTCGCGTCACACCCGTCCCAGGCCCGGTCTAGTCGCCCGTCACGATCCGGTCTCTGTTTGCCCGGAGTTGGTCGCCCGGGTGTTCCGCTGTGACCCAGGGCGCCGCAAGATAGAGGCTCGAACCCGGGCAAAAAGGCCCGTAAATACGGACAAAGGTGGAGACTCGGGGCATGAGCCGACGAACGACCGTGGCCGGACTGCTGGGGTGCGCGCTGCTCGCCGCACCCGTGGCGTCCTCCAGCCAGGGCCCCACCGCGCTGGCGCCCGAGCGGGCCGCCGCCGAGTCCGTCCCTGCCGCTGCCGCGACCGGTGCCACCGAGGTCCCGCTGCCCGACGCCGTGGTCGTCCCGGCGTCCACCGACGCCCGCTCCTGGGCGTCCGGCACCGCCCCCACCGGGGTCGCACCCGACCGGCTCTCCTCCGTCGTCCTCGACGCCTACACCCGTGCCGCGGCGCTCGCTCCGGAGCGCTGCCACCTGACCGTCCCGCTGCTGGCCGCCATCGGCCAGGTCGAGAGCGGCAACATGGTGGGCCGGGCGCTCGACGCGGACCACCGCGCCACCCCGGCCATCGTCGGCCCGCGCCTGGACGGCGGCGCCTTCAGGGCGGTGGCCGACACCGACAAGGGCCAGCTCGACGGCGACCGCAGGTTCGACCGGGCCCTCGGGCCGCTGCAGTTCCTCCCGTCCACCTGGCGCTCGGTCGGGGTCGACCTCGACGCGGACGGCACCCGCGACCCGCAGAGCATCTACGACGCCGCCGGCGGTGCCATGGTCTACCTGTGCGGCGAGGGGCGCGACCTGGCCCAGGACGCCGACCTCCGCGACGCCGTGCTGTCCTACAACCGCTCGCAGGCCTACCTCTCCCAGGTGCTGCGCTGGAAGACCACCTTCGACGCCGCCGAGCTCGACCAGCTCAGTTCGCTGCCCGCCTTCTCCTCGTGGGCCGTCGCCACCGCTGTCACCGGCCCCGCGAGCCCCGAGGGTCCCCGCGTCGACGTCGCCGAGGCCGTCCGTCCCGTGCCCGTCGGCCCCCGCGCCCCGCGCCCGTCGAGCACGCCGACCTCCGTCAGCACCGGGAGCACCGGTGGCACCGGCACCGCGCCGGTCCGGCCGACCCCCGGTCCGGGCACCACCCCCACCGACCCCGCGACGCCGGTCACCCCGGGCACCCCGACCACCCCCGGCACCCCGGGCGGCACGCCGGCCCCGGGCGGGCCCGTCGACCCGGCCGACCCCACCGCGCCCGCGGACCCCGCCGACCCCACGGCACCCGCCGACCCCGCGGAGCCGGGCAGCCCGACGCCCGACCCGACCCCGGACCCGACGCCGACCCCGGACCCGACCCCGGAGCCGACCCCCGTGCCGGCGGCCGTCCCGGCGCTCGCCGACCTCCCCGTCTGCCTCGAGCCCGCCGATCCGTCGCTCCCCGCGCCCGCGCCGGTCGACGCCGTCACCCACCCGCAGCTGGTGCTGGGGGAGACCGAGGGCACCGTGCTGCTCCCCGACGGGACCCTCGTGACCCTCGACCAGCTCTGCCAGGGCACGCCGCCCGCCTGACCCGACCCGACCCGGTCGGCTCCGGGTCCGACCGGCAGCGCGCCGGTCAGCCCATGTCGACCGTGCCGCGGCGCATCGCGTAGACGTAGCGCCGACCCGGGTGCTCGGTGACCGACCAGAGCAGGTCGAGCTCGGGCCAGTAGGCGATGTCCTCGGGCCCGATCGGCAACGCGCCCGGGAAGCCCCGGAAGCGGCCCGGCCGACCGACGTACAGCGTGCCGTGGCGGAACCGGCCGCGGCTGCTGGTGACGTAGTAGGTGTCGCCGACCACCGCGGCGCCCTGCATCTGCCCCAGGCCGCTGTCGTGCAGCCGCAGCGCCGAGCAGCGACCGTCCTCGGTGGTGCTGAGCAGGTGCGTCTCGGGGTCGAGGGGGAAGTGCGCGATGCGCCGGGTCTGGTCGCTGCCGTGGGCGTACTCGCCGGCCAGCAGCTCCGGCGGGTCGGCGCCGCGGTCGAGCGAGCAGAACGAGTAGCGCATCTCCTCGGTGTCGTCGTCGTGCTCGGCCCGGTAGGCGAAGCGCACCGGGAGCACGTAGCGGTAGCCCAGCGCGTCCTCGAGGTCGTCGACCCGCACGAGGTCGTCGAGGCGGCAGCTGACCAGGCCGCGTCGCGTGCCGGCCACGTGCAGGTAGGGGCCCCACCACACCAGCCCGCCCGCGTGCACCTGCACCGGCTTCAGCCGGGCCCGGCCACGACGGTCCACGACCGGCTCGACCAGGAGCACGTGGCGGTAGCGCAGCGTGTCGAGGTCGACCACGGTGATCCGGCTGCCGTGCTTCTGCCCGTCGACCTCGTGGGCGTACCAGCTCACCACCACCAGCCGGTGCCCCGCGGTCACCGCCGGGTCGTCGGCGTCGGCGGAGGTGGTGATGCCCTGCGGCCACCAGCGGCGGTTGCGCGCGTCGCCGGGCTGCCAGGTCCAGCCCCACTCCACGGCCCGCCCCGGGACGCGCGCGAGCTCGGCCTGCCGGTTCAGGTGCGGCAGCAGCCCCGCGACCCCCACCCGGCGCCCGAGCTGGGAGGCGACGGCCTCGATCTCCTCGACGTTCTCGTCGGTGCGGCGCAGGTGGATGGTCACGGCCCCCAATCTAGGAGCCCGCCTACGATCGTCGGCGTGAGCGTGGTGGGAGTGGCGGTGCGGGCCGGCGGGCGGGTCCTGGCCGCACGGCGTACGGCGCCCGTGGCGCTCGCCGGTCGCTGGGAGCTCCCCGGCGGCAAGGTCGCCCCGGGCGAGACCCAGGAGCAGGCCGGCGTCCGCGAGGTGCGAGAGGAGCTCGGCTGCGAGGTCCGCTGCGTCGGCGTGCTCCCGGGCCGGGTGCCGCTCGACTGGCCCCTGGTGTTGCACGTCGTGGTCGCCGACCTCGTCGACGGCGAGCCGGAGCCCCGCGAGCACGACGCCGTCCGCTGGCTGGCCGCCGACCAGCTCCACGAGGTGGCCTGGCTCGAGGGCGACCGGCCGTTCCTCGATCTGGTGCGGGGGTGGCTCTAGGTGACCGGGGCACGCGGCGTCTTCTTCGACGGCGACGACGCCCGCCTGGCCGCCGAGCGGCTGCGCCGCGACGGCTTCGAGGCCGAGGTGGCCCGCCAGCCGCTGGCCGGCGAGGACGACGACGAGGACCACCCGTGGGTGGTGGTGACCGACGCCCCGGTGGTGATGCTCGAGCTGCTGGTGGAGGCCCACGACGGCTGGCTGGAGGAGGCGGCCGCCCCGCCGCCGCCCGCGCCGCTCGTGCTGCCGCGGGCCCCGCGGCGCCTGCACCGTGACTCCCCGGAGGACCGTCGGGACCCGCGCCTAGGCTGAGGGCATGGACAAGCACCTGCTCCTCGTGCACGCCCACCCCGACGACGAGAGCATCGGGCAGGGCGCCACGATGGCGCGCTACGTCGCCGAGGGCGTCGGCGTCACCCTGGTGACCTGCACCGGTGGCGAGATGGGCGAGATCCTGGTGCCCGAGCTGGAGCACCTCGCGGCCGACTGCGACGACGGCCTCGGCGAGCACCGGCGCGGCGAGCTGGCCAACGCGATGAAAGCCCTCGGCGTCACCGACCACCGCTACCTGGGCGGCTTCGGCCGGTTCCGCGACTCCGGCATGCAGTGGCACGCCGACGGCCACGCCGTGGCCGCCGACGACGTGCCGGTCAACGCGTTCTGGCACGCCGACCTGACCGAGGCGGCCACGCTGCTCGTCGAGGTGATCCGCGAGGTGCGCCCGCAGGTGCTGGTCACCTACGACGAGTTCGGCGGCTACGGCCACCCCGACCACGTGCAGGCCCACCGCGTCGCGACGTACGCCGTGGCGCTGGCCGCCGTCCCCTCCTACCGCCCCGACCTCGGCGAGCACCACGACGTGGCCAAGGTCTACTGGGGCGCGATGTCGGCCGAGAAGGTGCGCGAGGGCCTGCGCGCGCTGCGCGACGCGGGCGACACCACCACCTTCGAGGGCATGGAGCCCGACGGCGACCTGCCGGCGTTCATGGTCCCCGACGCCGCGCTCACCGCGGCGATCGACGCGACCGACTACGCCGCCGCCAAGACCGAGGCGCTCAAGGCCCACCGCACCCAGATCGCCGTGGACGGCCCGTTCTTCGCGCTGTCCAACAACCAGGGCGCCAACATCTGGGGCACCGAGTACTTCCGCATCGCCAAGGGGGCCCCCGCCCCGGGCGAGGCGGGCGCGCTCGAGGACGACCTCTTCGCCGGGCTGGTCTGAGCGTGGCCGATGACACGGCCCGGAGCGGGCCCTCCGGGCGTCGTCGTGCTGCGCTGGGCGGCGTCGGCCTGGTCGGCCTCGTGGCCCTGGTGTGGCTCGGCGTGGGGCTGTGGGGCGGCGACCGGCTTCCCCGGGGCACCTCGGTGGCCGGGGTCGCCGTCGGCGGTCTCGACCGCGACGAGGCACGGGCCCGGCTGGAGTCCGAGCTGGGCGACCGCGCGGCGCGGCAGGTCCGGCTCACCTACGCCGACGGCCGCGCCGAGCCCGTCGACCTGCGCGAGGCGGGCGGACGGCTCGACCTCGAGGACACCCTCGACCGTGCCTCGGCCGGCGCCCGGTTCGCGCCGACGCGGGTGTGGGCGCTGGTCGTCGGCGGCGACGAGCTCGCCCCGACGGTGCGCTTCGACAGCGAGCGGCTCGACGCCACGCTCGACACGCTGACCGAGGGGCTGCGACGTCCCGCCGTGGAGGGCACCGTGCGCTTCCGCGACGGCGAGGCGCGACCCGTGCTCGGTCGGGCCGGCACTGCCGTCGACCGCGACGCCACAGAGCAGCTGCTGCAGGAGCGGTTCCTGCGCGGCGGCCGGGTGCCGCTGCCGGTCGTCGAGGTGGAGCCCGACGTGTCCGACGCCGAGGTGCGGGCCGCGATGCGCGACGTCGCCCGGCCGGCGATGTCGGGCCCGGTCACGCTGGTGCTCGAGGGCCGCGAGCTGCAGGCACCGCCCCGGCTGTTCGGCCGCGGCCTGCGGATGGTCGAGCGCGACGGCGACCTCGTGCCCGAGGTCGACGGGAAGCGCATGATCGAGGCGCTCGCCCCGGTGGTCGCCCAGGTCGGTCGGGCGCCCGTGGACGCGACGGTCGAGATCGTCGACGGCCGGCCGCGCGTCGTACCCTCCCGGCCGGGGCTGGAGCTCGACCCCGCCGAGCTCGAGGAGGGCTTCGTCGAGGCCGCCACGGCCACCGGCGAGGCCCGCCGGCTGCAGGTCGACGGCCGTCGCGCGAAGCCCGACCTCACCACCGCCGAGGCACGCGAGCTCGGGGTGCGCCGCAAGGTCAGCAGCTTCACCACCAACTTCCCCTACGCCGAGTACCGCAACGTCAACCTCGCCCGGGCCGCCGAGCTGATCGACGGCACCCTGCTGCTGCCCGGGGAGACCTTCAGCCTCAACGGCATCGTGGGGGAGCGGACGGCCGAGAACGGTTTCACCGAGGGCTACGTCGTCAGCGACGGCATCTTCCGCAAGGACCTCGGCGGCGGCGTCTCGCAGATCGCCACCACCACCTTCAACGCGATGTTCTTCGCCGGGCTCGAGGACGTCGAGCACAAGCCCCACTCGGTCTACATCGACCGCTACCCCGAGGGCCGCGAGGCGACCGTGGCCTGGCCGACGCTCGACATGGCGTTCGAGAACGACAGCCCCCACGGCGTGCTCGTCACGGCCTCGGTGACCCCGTCCACGCCCAGCAGCCAGGGGTCGGCGACGGTGGAGATGTGGTCGACCAAGCGGTGGGACATCACGTCCCGCACCAGCGACCGCTACGCCTACACCTCGCCCGCGACGCGCACCCTGGACGACGAGGACTGCGAGGAGGCGACCGGCACCAGCGGGTTCAGCGTCGACGTGTTCCGCGACTTCAAGCGGCCCGGTTCTGCCACAGTGCTGCGCACCGAGAAGTTCCACACCGACTACATCCCGGCCGACACGGTCGTCTGCGAGCCGCCGGGCTGAGACCTGGAGGCCGCCGTGCGCCGACCGACGAAGCCGAGCGGGGCGGTGCGCGGCCTGCTGGTCGTGGCGGTCGCGCTCGCCGGGATGCTCGTGACGCTCCCCGCGTCGCCGGCCGCGGCGGCGGCGCCGACCGCGCAGCCCGTCCGCACCGCGGCGGTCAACGACTGGGCCTGCCGGCCGACGGCCGCCCGGCCGACGCCGGTGGTCCTGGTCCACGGCACCTTCGGTGACAGCGCGACCCTGCTGCGGCGGCTCCGCGGCTCGCTCCTGGCGGCGGGGTACTGCGTGTTCTCGATCAACTACGGCCAGCGGGCCACCGCGCCGATCGAGGACTCCGCGGCCGAGCTGCGCGACGTCGTCGACCGGGTGCTCGCCGCCACCGGGGCGCGCAAGGTCTCGCTGGTGGGCCACTCCCAGGGCGGCATGATGCCGCGCTACTACCTGCGCTTCCTGGGCGGTGCGGCCAAGGTCGACGACCTCGTCGGCCTGGCACCGTCCAACCACGGCACCCGCACCCCGCTGCTGCTCACCCCGGGCCTGTCGGTGCTCTGCCCCGCCTGTCGGCAGCAGGCCGCGGGCTCGGTGTTCCTGCAGCGGCTCAACGCCGGTGACGAGACGCCGGGCGCGGTCAGCTACACCACGGTCGTGACGCGGTACGACGAGGTGGTGGTGCCCTACACCTCGGGCTTCCTCGACGGTGCGACCAACGTGGTGGTGCAGCAGAAGTGCCGGGCGCACCTCCCGGGCCACCTGCTGCTGCCCTCGGACGGGGTGGCCGTCCGGGTGGTGCTGCACGCGCTGGACCGTCGTGGGCCGGCCAGCCCGACGTACCAACCGTCGTGCCTGCCGTGAGCGGCCGTTCCGGGTCGGGCGGGCCCGCCGGCGTGCCCTCCGACCCGGCGGGCTTCGCGCGCGCCGGATACCCCGTCGCCGCGGTGTTCCTGGCCGCGATGGTCCTGGGGTTCGGCATCGCCGCCCTGGTGGCCCAGCTGACCGACCCGGTGCGGGTCGACGACGTCGGGTCGTTCGTGTTGCCCGAGGCGGGCGAGGGTCGTGCGGTCTACGTGTCCCAGGACGCGTTCGACCCGCTGGACGAATCGCCCTGCCGTGCCGGTGGTGGCACGCTCGAGGGGGGCAGCGCGATCGCCCTCCCGCGTTCCATCGCGGGGGAGGAGACCCAGGTCGTCGGGCACCTCGGGTCCACCGACGCAGGGGTCCGGGTCACCTGTCCCACCCTGGCGGGCACGCCGGGCTGGCTGGCGCAGCCGGCTGCGTACCGGTGGCTGATGACCGGCATGGCGCTCGTCATGCTCGTGGTGCTGACGGTGATCCGGCTGATCGCCGTGGCGGTGCTGGGTGACGCCGGGCGTGGAGGTCCGGGCCCTCAGGGAGCCGCGAGGTAGAGGTACTGGTGGTGCTCGGCCCAGCCGAGCGCCTCGTAGAGCCCGCGGGCCGCCTCGTTGGACTCCACCACCTGGAGGTAGACCGTGGTCGCGCCCGCCTCCGCGCCCCGCTCCAGCAGCGTGGCCAGCACGGCACGGGAGAGGCCCTGCCCGCGGCGGTCCTCGCGCGTCCAGAGCCCGGAGACGCCGCACCAGTCGCCGTGCACCGTGCCGCGGCCCCGGGCCACGACCTCGCCGGCCTCGTCGCGGACGGTCGCCAGGGTGACGTCGCCGGCCTCCATCACGGCCCGGGCGGCGTCGCCGAAGCGGGCGGCGCGCTCGTCGGTCGCGAGCCAGCCGTCGTCGAGGCGCGTGCTCCCGGCGACCACGACGTCGGGCGCGTCGAGGCGGCGTACGACGCGGGAGAGGGAGGCGAGCATCAGCGACGTCGTCTCGTACGGCGCCCACGCGGCGTCCTCGAACGCGTGCATCTGGGCTGATCCGGGCAGCACGTGCGCCCGGGGGCGGAGCGAGCGGGCGGCGTACCACTGCTCGACGTGGGCGACGGCGTCGTCGAGCGGGCGGTCGGGGTCGGAGACCGCGAGCACGGAGTTGGCCCGCGAGGAGAAGCCGCCCGACGCGCGCAGCAGCCAGCCCCCGAGCTGCTCCTGCTCGGCCGCCGGCCAGCCGGGGGCGGCCAGGTGGTCGGCCCGGGCGGGGTCGAGGCGGTGGTGGACCGACGGCCGCGGCGGCACCGGCTTGCCGGCGACGAGGTCGGCCAGCGGGATTCGCAGGACGTCGCCGGTCTCCCGGCGTACGGCCACGACGCCGTCGCCCCAGGCGACGCACTCGCCCAGGACGTCGGTCATCGCGGGGCCGCCCGAGGGGCCGGCCTCGCCGCGCACCAGCCGCCGCACCACGACGCGGGTCCCGACCACGTGGGGTCCCAGGGTGTGGGCACCGACGGGATCGTCCGACGTGTCGCGAGAGGGTCCGTCCGAGCCAGGCACGAGGGGATACTAGGCTCAGCACCGTCCGATCCCGGACCCCATCGCATGTAGGAGGATCCAGGTGACCTACGTCATCGCCCAGCCCTGTGTGGACCTGAAGGACCGTGCGTGCGTCGACGAGTGCCCCGTCGACTGCATCTACGAGGGCAAGCGGATGCTCTACATCCACCCCGACGAGTGCGTCGACTGCGGTGCCTGCGAGCCGGTGTGCCCGGTCGAGGCCATCTACTACGAGGACGACACCCCCGAGGAGTGGAAGGAGTACTACGACGCCAACGTCCACTTCTTCGACGACCTCGGCTCTCCCGGTGGTGCGGCCAAGATGGGCGAGATCGACAAGGACCACGCCCTGGTCGCCGCGCTGCCGCCCCAGAACCAGGAGTGACGCGCAGCCCCGTCTCCCGTCGGCTCCCGGACTTCCCCTGGGACCAGCTACTGCCGTACGCCGCGACGGCCCGCGCCCACCCGGACGGGGTCGTCGACCTCTCGATCGGCACGCCGGTCGACCCGACGCCCGAGGTGGTGCAGCAGGCGCTGCGTGACGCGGCGGACTCGCCGGGCTACCCGACCACCCTCGGGGTGCCCGAGACCCGCCAGGCGGCGGTCGACTGGCTGGCACGCTCGCACGGCGTGACCGGGCTCGGCCTGGACGGCGTGCTGCCCGTGGTCGGCTCCAAGGAGCTCATCGCCGGGCTGCCGACCCACCTCGGCCTGGGCGCCGGCGACCTCGTGGTCCTGCCCGAGGTCGCCTACCCGACCTACGAGGTCGGCGCCGCGCTGGTCGGCGCCGAGACCCTCGCCACCGACTCGCTGACCGCGATCGGTCCCCGCACCCCGGCGCTGCTGTGGCTGAACTCCCCGTCCAACCCGACGGGTCGCGTGCTGCCGCCCGACCACCTGCGCAAGGTGGTGCAGTGGTGCCGCGAGCGCGGGGTGCTGCTGGTCAGCGACGAGTGCTATCTCGAGTGCACCTGGGAGGGCGAGGCGCTCTCGGTGCTCCACCCCGACATCTGCGGCGGCTCCCACGAGGGGCTGCTGGCGGTGCACTCGCTGTCCAAGCGGTCCAACCTGGCCGGCTACCGCTGCGCCTTCGTGGCCGGCGACCCCGTCGTCGTCGCCGAGCTGCTCGCCGTCCGCAAGAACCTCGGCCTGATGATGCCCGGCCCGCAGCAGCGCGCCATCGTGGCCGCCCTCGACGACGACGACCACGCCCGCGAGCAGCACGCCCGCTACGCCGCGCGCCGCGGCGTGCTGAAGGAGGCGTTGGAGGGCGCGGGCTTCGCGATCAGCCACTCCGAGGCCTCGCTCTACCTCTGGGCCACCCGTGACGAGTCCTGCTGGGACACCGTCGCCTCGCTCGCCGAGCGCGGGATCCTGGTCGCCCCCGGCTCCTTCTACGGCCGCGCCGGGCAGCAGCACGTCCGGGTCGCCTTCACCGCCACCGACGAGCGCATCGCGGCAGCGGCCGAGCGGCTGGCCCGCGGCTGACGCCGTGGCGGTCGCCGGAGGGCGACCGGCTGGTCGCGTCGACGGGCTTCGAGGTCGCTCCGGTCACGCCGGACATCTGCTCCCTCCTGCTCGGGTGAGGTCTGCTTCGTCCGGTACTTGACGATGCCAGGTACTCGGCATCATGATCATCGGGTGGACCTCGACCCGCAGATGCTCAAGGGAGTGCTCGGCATGCTGCTGCTGCGGCTGCTCGACGCCGAGGAGTCCTACGGCTACGCCGTGGTGGTGCGGCTGCGCGAGGCCGGTGTCCTCGGCCTCGCCGAGGGCACGGTCTACCCCGCCCTCACCCGGTTGGAGGGGGCGGGCCACCTCGAGTCCCGGCTCGTGGCCTCGACCTCGGGTCCTGCTCGGAAGTACTACCGCACCACGCCGGCCGGTCGGGAGGCGCTCGCGACCCGCGAGGCGTCCTGGCGGCTGCTCCGCGCCGCCGTGGACCGCGTCGGCACCGTCCCCGATCCGGAGGTCCTCCGATGAAGCTCCTCGACCGTGCCCGCCTGGGCCTCTACGTCCAGCGCTACGACTTCTGGCTCGACGTCGCCGACGTACGCCGTCGCCGGCGCCGGGCGCTGCGACACGAGCTGCGCGCCAACCTGCACGACGCCGCGCACGACGTGGGCGCCGCCGTGGCGGTGGCCAACCTCGGCTCGCCGCGCACGCTGGCCCGCGAGACCGTCGGTGAGGCAGCCGGCCGCCCGGCACGTCCGCACTGGACCGCAGGCGGTCAGTGGGCGGTGGCCACCTTCGTGGTGCTCCTGCTGCTGTGGACGCTCTCGCTGCTCGCGTTCCTCGACGGCGTGCAGGCCACCGGTGCGACGGGCACGGTGACCGGCTCGGTCTTCCCGTGGGGCGGCACCGTCGAGGCGCGGGTCGGTCGGGGGCTGCAGGTCTCCGCGTCCGTCCCGGTGACCGTCTGGGTGCTGACCCTCGTCGCCTTCGTCGTCGGCTCCCGGGCCTGGGTGCTCCTCACCCGCCGCGGGGAGCACCTCACGCCGGTCGGGTGAGGTCGGCCCGCACGCCGCGGCGTACGACGGCGGTGGCGGTTTCCCAGGTGATGAACCGAAACCGGGTCCTCGCACACCGCGCGTCGTGTGTGAAGAGGCAGGTCGGGTTCATCACCTGGGAAACCGGACGCGCCGACCCGCCGACCCAGAGCGAGACGTACGCCGCGCCTAGCCCAGCCGCACGACGACCGAGCGCGGGCC
The DNA here is from genome assembly GCF_001424755.1 of Marmoricola sp. Leaf446. Classification (GTDB taxonomy): domain Bacteria; phylum Actinomycetota; class Actinomycetes; order Propionibacteriales; family Nocardioidaceae; genus Marmoricola. The sequence continues at coordinate 36,380 of NZ_LMRF01000003.1, read as the reverse complement.
GGCGACACCGTCGGCGTCGACCCAGCCGGCCTCGGAGTCGTCCCCGCTGCGCCACCGGCGTCCGCCGTGCTCGACCTCGACCGGTGCGAGGTCGCCGGCGTGGGCCAGGACGAACTGGGCCACCGCCCAGCCGCGCCGGGCGCCCGCCTCGTCGCCGGAGACCCGCACGGTGACGTCGCGACGGGGACCGACGGCGGTGTCCAGGCCGCCGAAGGCCTGCTCGAGGGTGCGCACCACCCGTGCCGCGCGGCCGGGGGACTCGGGCTCGCGCACCACGCAGCTGAACCGGCCGCCGCCGCTGTAGCCGGTCAGCACGGACGCCAGCGCGCGGGCGTCCGCGGCGTGGTCCTGGTAGGCCTCGGGGAAGCCGGAGCGCTGCACCCGCTGCGCCGCCTCGGTGATCCGCATCCGCTGGTAGCCGTCGATCTTCTCCAGTGCGTCGTAGAACGCGTTGATCGCGTAGTACTCGTCCTGCACCTGCTCGGCGGTGCCCCAGCCCTGCGAGGGCCGTTGCTGGAACAGCCCGAGCGAGTCGCGGTCGCCGTAGTCGATGTTGACGATCTTGCTCTCCTGGTAGGCCGTGGCCAGGGCGATCGACACCGCGCGGGCGGGGAGGCCACGGCGTACGCCGACCGCCGCGATCAGCGTCGCGTTGCGCGCCTGCTCCGGTGACAGCTCGACGCGCAGGCCGTCGAGCTCGGCGGCGCAGCCCTCGGGGTCGGGAAGCGGCCCCGAGCCGCGCCAGGTCGCCACGCCGACGCCCACCACGACGGCGAGCACCACGAGGAGGACCAGGGTGGGCAGGCGCACGACGGGAGCAGGGAGGGGCTAGTTGGCGTGGAGGGCGTCGTTGAGCGTGATGCCGTGCCCCGAGCGCGGCACCGCCTCGACGGCGCCGGTGACCGAGTTGCGGCGGAACAGCACGCCGTCGCTGCCGGAGAGCTCGAGCGCCTTGACGACGGTCGGCTCCTCGCCGGGCCGGACCAGCGTGACCTTGGTGCCGGCGGTGACGTAGCAGCCCGCCTCGACGACGCAGTCGTCGCCGAGCGAGATCCCGATGCCGGCGTTGGCGCCGAGCAGGCAGCGCTCGCCCAACGAGATCACCTGGGTGCCGCCGCCCGAGAGCGTGCCCATGATCGAGGCGCCGCCCCCGACGTCGGAGCCGTCGCCGACCACGACGCCGGCGCTGATGCGGCCCTCGACCATCGAGGACCCGAGCGTGCCGGCGTTGTAGTTGACGAAGCCCTCATGCATCACGGTGGTGCCGGCGGCGAGGTGGGCGCCGAGCCGGACGCGGTCGGCGTCGGCGATGCGGACGCCGCTGGGCACGACGTAGTCGGTCATCCGGGGGAACTTGTCGATCCCGATCACCTGGACGTGGCCGAGGGCGCGCAGGCCGACCCGGACGTCCTCGAAGCCCTCGACGGCACAGGGCCCGGCGCTGGTCCACACCACGTTGGCGAGCCTGCCGAAGACGCCCTCGAAGGACAGCCCGTGGGGCCGGACCAGGCGGTGGGAGAGCAGGTGGAGCCGCAGGTAGGCGTCGGCGGCGTCGGCCGGGGCGGCCGCGAGCTCGACCTCGGTGGTGACGACCTCGGTGCGGACCCGGCGCTCGGGGTGCTCCCCGGCCAGCGCGGCCAGCGCGGCCGGCACCTCGGAGGCGGCGTCGGCGGGTGCCCGGCCCAGGGCGGGGGAGGGGTACCACGTGTCCAGGACGGTGCCGTCGGCGGCGACCGTGGCGACCCCGTGGCCCCAGGCCCAGGAGGTGTCGGCGGCGGGGTCGGAGGGGGCCCCGCCGGTGTGGTCGTCGGGGCCGTCGGCGGGGTGCTGGGACATGCGCGCCAGGCTACCGGCCACCAACCTTTGTCCAACCACGGAGACCTAGCGTGAGCGCCGTCACACGACGTCTGTGCTCACCTGTCCCGAGGAGTCCTCACACATGACCAGGATCGAACTCAAGGTCGACGGCGCGACCGTCTCCGACGACGTCGAGCCGCGGATGCTGCTGGTGCAGTACCTCCGCGAGAAGCTCGGCAAGACCGGCACCGTCATCGGGTGCGACACCAGCAACTGCGGTGCCTGCACCGTCCACCTCGACGGGCGCAGCGTGAAGTCGTGCAACGTGCTCGCCGTCCAGGCCGACGGCGCCGAGGTGACCACCATCGAGGGCCTCGCCACCGACGGCGAGCTCCACCCCGTGCAGGCGGCCTTCCACGAGTGCCACGCGCTCCAGTGCGGCTTCTGCACCCCCGGCATGATCATGCAGTCCGTGGACCTGCTCAAGGACAACCCGAACCCCTCCGAGGCGGAGATCCGGGTCGGCATCGAGGGCAACCTGTGTCGCTGCACCGGCTACCACAACATCGTCAAGGCCGTGCAGACCGCGGCCGGCCAGAAGACGGAGGCCTGAGATGACCGCCACCCAGGACGCCCCCACCACCGAGCCCCGCCTCGAGATCGGTCGCGACCGCCGCCGCAAGGAGGACCAGCGCCTCATCACCGGCCGCACCAAGTGGACCGACAACATCCAGATCAACGGCATGCTGCACCTCGCGATGGTGCGCAGCCCCTTCGCCCACGCCAAGATCACCAACATCGACGTCTCGGAGGCCAAGGCCTCGCGCAACGTGGTCGACGTGCTGACCGGCGCCGACCTGGCCGAGACCCAGGGCGTGCTCATCAACGCCTGGCCGATCACCCCCGACCAGGTCACCCCGACCCACCTGCCGGTCCCGGCCGACCGGGTCAGCTTCGCCGGGGAGATCGTGGCGGTGGTCGTGGCGCGCTCGCAGGCCGAGGCCCGTGACGCCGCCGAGCTCGTCGACGTCGACTACGAGGAGCTGCCCGCGGCGCTCGACCTCAAGGAGGCGGCCGCCGACACCGTGCTCGCCCACCCCGACCTCGGCACCAACAAGTCGGCGCTGTGGAAGTTCGACTCGGCCGAGGCCGGCACCGGCGGCGACGTCGAGGAGGCGATCAGCAAGGCCCGCGAGGGCGGCGTCGTCATCGAGCGCGAGTTCCGCCAGCAGCGCCTGATCCCCGCCTTCATGGAGCCCCGCTCGACCGTGGTCGACCCCACCGGCGAGCAGCTGACGATGTGGTCGGCGACCCAGATCCCGCACATCCTGCGCTTCGCGCTCGCCGCGACCACCGGCATGCCGGAGTCGAAGATCCGCGTCATCGCCCCCGACGTGGGCGGCGGGTTCGGCGGCAAGCTGCAGACCACCCCCGAGGAGTGGATCACCGTCGCGGTCGCGCGGCGCACGGGCAAGCCGGTGAAGTTCACCGAGACCCGCTCGGAGTCGCTGATGTCGGCCCACCACGGCCGCGACCAGTGGCAGAAGCTGACCCTGGCCGCCGAGAAGGACGGCACCGTCACCGGCCTCAAGGTCGAGCTGCTCGCCGACCTCGGCTCCTACGTCAGCCTCGTCGGCGGCGGCGTCCCGGTGCTCGGCGCGTTCATGTTCAACGCGATCTACAAGTTCCCGGCCTACCACTTCGCCTGCCAGACGGTGCTGACCAACAAGACCTGGACCGACGCCTACCGCGGCGCCGGCCGGCCCGAGGCCACCTTCGGCATCGAGCGGATCATGGACGAGCTCGCCCTCGAGCTCGGCGTGGACCCGCTCGAGGTCCGCGAGAAGAACTGGATCAAGGCCGAGGAGTTCCCCTTCACCACGGTCGCCGGCCTGGAGTACGACTCCGGCAACTACGAGGCCGCCACCGCCAAGGCCAAGGAGATGTTCGGCTACGACGAGCTCCGCGCCGAGCAGAAGCAGCGCCGCGAGTCCGGCGACAAGGTGCAGCTCGGCATCGGCGTCTCGACCTTCACCGAGATGTGCGGCCTCGCCCCCAGCCGGGTGCTCGGCTCGCTCGACTACGGGGCCGGCGGCTGGGAGCACGCCTCGGTGCGGATGCTCGCGACCGGCAAGGTCGAGATCGTCACCGGCGCCAGCGCCCACGGCCAGGGCCACGAGACGGCGTTCAGCCAGATCGTCGCCGACCGGCTCGGCGTGCCCTTCGAGGACGTCGAGGTGCTGCACGGCGACACCCAGGTGGCCGCCAAGGGCCTCGACACCTACGGCTCGCGCTCGCTCGTCGTCGGCGGCGAGGCGCTGGTCAAGGCCACCGACAAGGTCGTCGAGAAGGCCAAGCCGGTCGCGGCCCACCTGCTCGAGGCCAACGTCGAGGACATCGAGTTCAAGGCGGGCAGCTTCGGCGTCCGCGGCACCGACGCCGCCGTCTCCATCCAGGACGTCGCCGGCGCCGTGTTCGTCGCGCACAACCTGCCCGACGGCATGGAGCCCTCGCTGGACTCCGACGCGACCTACGACCCGATCAACTTCAACTACCCCCACGGCACGCACCTGTGCGCCATGGAGGTGGACACCGAGACCGGTCAGGTCAAGATGCGCAAGTACACCTGCGTGGACGACATCGGCAACGTCATCAACCCGCTCATCGTCGAGGGCCAGGTCCACGGCGGCCTCGTGCAGGGCATCGCCCAGGCGCTGTGGGAGGAGGCGGTGTACGACGACTCCGGGACCCTGGTCTCCGCGTCGTTCGTGGACTACCTCGTGCCGACGGCCGCCGACACGATCAACTACGACGTGGGCCACAACACCACGCCGTCGCTGACCAACACGCTGGGCACCAAGGGCGTCGGCGAGGCGGGCACCATCGCCTCGACGCCGGCCGTGGTCAACTCCGTGCTCGACGCGATCCGCCAGTTCGGCGTCAAGGACATCCAGATGCCGTGCACGCCCGAGCGGGTGTGGAAGGCGATCCAGGACGGCACCGCCGGCGCCACCGAGGACACCGTGGGGGCCGCGGCCGCCCACTTCGACCCCGCCACCGACGGTGAGGGCCAGTCCCAGCGCCACGACGGCAACAGCAGCGAAGGAGCAGGTCAGTGATCCCCACCCAGTTCGCCTACGTGGCACCCACGTCGGTCGAGGAGGCCCTCGCGGCGCTGGCCGAGCACGGTGACGAGGCCAAGATCCTGGCCGGGGGGCAGTCGCTGCTCCCCGTGCTCCGGATGCGCCTCAACGCCCCCGAGGTCGTCATCGACATCGGCAAGATCGACTCGCTGCGGGAGATCCGCGACGAGGGCGACACGATCAGCATCGGCGCGATGGCGACGTACGCACAGATCCTGGGCGACGCCGGCATACGGGACAGCCTGAGCCTGCTGCACAAGGCCATCACCGAGGTGGCCGACCCGCAGATCCGGCACCGCGGCACCCTCGGTGGCGCGCTCGTGCACGCCGACCCCGCGGGCGACTGCGGGGCACCCACCCTGGCGCTGGAGGCCGACCTGGTCATCCAGGGCCCGGGCGGGGAGCGCACGGTGGCGGCGACGGAGTTCTTCGAGGACCTCTTCACCACCGCCGTCGGCGAGGACGAGATCCTCACCGCGATCCGGTTCCGCAAGCACGACGGCTGGGGCTCGCACTACGAGAAGTTCGTGCGCGTGGCCCACCAGTGGCCGATCGTGTCGGTGGCCGCCTCGGTCAAGGTCGAGGGCGGCACCATCAGCGAGGCCCGGCTCGGCCTGGTCAACATGGGCTCCACCGCCCTGCGGGCCACGGCGACCGAGCAGGCGCTGGTGGGTCAGCCGGCGACCGAGGACGGCGTCCGCGCCGCGTGCGACCTGGCGGCGGAGGGCACCAACCCGCCCTCGGACCTCAACGGCGACGCGGCGTACCGCTCGCACCTCGCCACGGTGCTCACCCGCCGTGCGGTGCTCAAGGCGGCAGGCTCGAGCTGACATGGACCTCAAGCACGAGTTCACGGTCCCGGCCACGCTCCAGGAGACGTGGGACGCCTTCAACGACATCGCCAGCGTGGGGGAGTGCTTCCCCGGCGCGCAGGTGACCTCGGTCGAGGGCGACACGTTCAAGGGCACGGTCAAGGTCAAGCTCGGCCCGATCGCCCTGGTCTACAGCGGCACCGGCACGTTCCTGGAGAAGGACGAGTCGGCGCGCACGATGAAGATCGAGGCCAAGGGCAAGGACAAGCGCGGCAACGGCACCGCCGGCGCCGACGTGCTAGCCCGGATGAGCGACGTGGGCGGCGGGTCCACCCGGGTCGAGGTCACCACCGACCTCAACATCACCGGCAAGCCCGCGCAGTTCGGTCGCGGCGTCATCCAGGACGTCAGCGACAAGCTGCTCGGCCAGTTCACCGCCTGCCTCGAGCAGAAGGTGGGCGCCCCCGCCGGCCCGGTCTCCGAGCCGGAGCCGCCGGCAGGTGCGGCCGACCCCGCTCCGGCCACGCCGGCCTCGGCCGGTGCGGGCGACCGTCCCGAGGAGGAGCGGGTCAGCAACATCCGCCGGCTCGCCTCCAGCGACGGGGGCACGGCCGCGGCCCCGGCGGCGGCGTCGGGGGGCTCGGGCAGCAACGACGACGCCCTCGACCTGGGGGCCACGGTGCTCCCGGTGCTGGCCAGGCTGTACTGGAAGCAGGCCCTCGGCGGTGTCGTGGTGCTGTGGGTCCTGTCCAAGCTGCTGGGTCGCCGGTCGTCCTAGTCACGGGGGGCGGGTGGTCACGACCACCCGCCTCCTAGGCTGTCCGCGGTGGACCAGTACCAGTACCTCCTGCTGATGGCGGGCTGCCTGCTGCTCACCCTTCCCCTCGAGTTCGTCCTCGGGGCACGGGTGTGGCGCCGGCCGCGCCGCCTGCTGCTCGCGCTGCTGCCCGTCGTCGTCGTCTACGGCGTCTGGGACGTCGTGGCCATCGCCCGCGGCACCTGGGACTACAGCGAGCGCTACACCACCGGCATCCTGCTGCCCTTCGCGATGCCGCTCGAGGAGCTCGTGTTCTTCGTCGTCATCCCCATCTGCGGGCTGCTGACCTACGAGGCGGTCGGCAACACGCTGGGCTGGCTGCGCGCGCGGCGTACGACCGCGGCGGCACCCGTCGAGCGGGGTGCCTGATGCTGGAGTACACCGTCTTCGCGGTGCTCTCGGTCGTCGTGGTCGTGGCGCTGGAGCTGCTGTGGTTCCGCACCGGGGTGTTCCGCACCCTGCAGTACTGGATCGCCATGGCGATCGTGCTCGGCTTCCAGGTGCCCGTCGACGGGTGGCTGACCAAGCTCTCCGACCCGATCGTGCTCTACGAGGAGAGCGAGATGACCGGGTGGCGGATCCCCTGGGACATCCCCGTCGAGGACTTCGCCTTCGGTTTCAGCATGGTCACCCTGACCATGTTGCTCTGGCTGCGCCTGGGCCCACGCCCGGTGGCAGAGACCCCACCGTCCACCTCCACCCCGTCCGAGCAGAGGACCCCATGACCACCGCCACCGCCCCCAGCGTCCCCGAGACCTTCGACGGGGTGGCCCCGACGTACGACCTGATGGTGGCACTCAACCCCGGCTACCACGCCCAGCTGCGACGCTCCGCCGAGGTGCTGGTGGCGGCGCTCCCGCGGCCCGCCGACCGGCCGCTGCGCGTCGTCGACCTCGGCTGCGGCTCGGGCGCCTCCACCCGCGCCCTGGAGGCCGCGCTGCAGGCCGCCGGGGTGCCGCACGAGATCGTCGGCGTCGACGGCTCCGCCGGCATGCTCGAGCAGGCGCGGCGCAAGACCTGGACCAGCCCGGTGCACTTCGTGCAGGACGACGCCGAGCACCTCGACCTCGCCACGTGGGGGCGCGCCCACCTCGACGGCGAGGGCACCGTCGACGGCGTGTTCGCGGCGTACCTCGTGCGCAACGTGACCGCCCGCGACGCCCTGCTGGCCGGCATCGTGCGGCTGCTCGTGCCGGGCGGGTCCGTCGTGGTCCACGAGTACAGCGTCGTCGAGAGCCGCGTCGGCCGGCGGGTCTGGGACGCCGTCTCGTGGGGCGTGGTCGTGCCGCTCGGTCTGCTCACGGCCCCACGCAGCCCGATCTACCGCTACCTGTGGCGCAGCGTCGTCGACTTCGACAGCACCCACCTGCTCCGCAGCCGGATGGTCGCCGCCGGTCTCGTCGACGTCCGCAGCCGCAGCTTCGGCGGCTGGCAGCGCGGCGTGCTGCACACCTTCGTCGGACGTCGGCCCGCGTGAGCGGACCCGGCTGGCGCCCCGGCCGCGACCCCCGCGCCGAGTGGCACGCGCCCGCGGGCGGCGCCGCCCACGACGGGCAGCGGCACCACGTGGCCGTCGTCGGGGGCGGCATCGCCGGCCTGTCCGCCGCCACCGCGCTCGCCGAGCGCGGTGTCCGCGTGACGCTGCTCGAGCGTGGCGACCGTCTGGGCGGCCGGGTGGCGTCGTGGCCGGTCACGGTGGACGGCACCACGACGGCGATGAGCCGCGGGTTCCACGCCTTCTTCCGGCAGTACTACAACCTGCGCTCGCTGCTCCGGCGCACCGACCCGGCGCTGGAGCGGCTGCACGCGGTCGAGGACTACCCGCTCTCGCTCAAGGACGGCCCGACCGACTCCTTCACCGGCATCGCGCTGACACCGCCGCTGAACATCGTGTCCTTCGTGCTGCGCTCGCCGACCTTCCGGCTGCGCGACCTCGCGGCCGTCGACGTGGGCGCGGCGATGGAGCTGCTCGACGTCGACTTCCCGGCCACCTTCGAGCGGTACGACGGCGTCAGCGCCGCGGCGTACCTCGACCGGCTGCGGTTCCCCGACCAGGCCCGTCACCTGGCGCTGGAGGTGTTCGCGCGCAGCTTCTTCGCCGACGCCCGGGACTTCTCCGCGGGCGAGCTGGTCGCGATGTTCCACTCCTACTTCCTCGGCTCGGCCGAGGGGCTGCTCTTCGACGTGCCGGTCGACGACTACGACACCGCGTTGTGGGCGCCGCTGGGGCGGCACCTCGACGGCCTCGGGGCCGAGGTCCGCACCGGCGAGGCCGTGGAGTCGGTCACCTCGGCCGGTGACGGCGCCCTCGACGTGCTCACCGGGGCCGGCTCCACCCGCGTCGACGGGGTCGTGCTCGCCCTCGACCGGGCGCCGCTGCAGCAGCTGGTCTCCGCCTCGCCGGGGCTCGGCGACGACGCCTGGCGCGCGTCGCTGGCGGCGCAGCGCTCGGCGCCGCCGTTCGCGGTGTGGCGGCTGTGGCTCGACCGTCGCGTCGCGCCCGGCTCGGCGCCGTTCCGTGCCACCAGCGGCTTCGGCCCGCTCGACAACGTCTCGGTGCTGGAGCTGCTCGAGGAGGGGGCCGCGCGCTGGACCGGCGAGCACGACGGCTCGGTCGTCGAGCTCCACGCCTACGCCCTAGAGCCGGCCGCCGACGTGCAGGCGCTGCGGGAGCGGCTCTGGCGCGAGCTGCTGGTGCTGCACCCCGAGCTCGACGGCGCCCGGATCCGTCACGAGGAGTGGCTCTGGCGTGACGACTGCCCGCTCGTGGGCACCGAGCCGTGGGCCTCGCGCCCCGGCGTCGTCACGCCCGACCCCCGGGTGGTGCTGGCCGGTGACGGCGTCCGCTGCGAGCTGCCCGTCGCCCTGATGGAGCGCGCCGCCACGACCGGCTTTCAGGCCGCCGACCGGCTGCTCGCGTCGTACGGCGTGACGGGCCACGGCGTCTGGACCGTCCCCACCTCGCACCGCCACCGCGTCGTCCCCACCCTCGCGCGCTTCCTCGACAAGCGGGGGTAGGTGCCCGGGGTGGCAGGTCACGGTCGTGATGTGCGTCCGCTTGCGACGCCCGTCTGACATCGACAGCCGGATTCACCGGTCGACCGGTGAATCCGGCCCTCGATGTCAGAGCAGGGTCCTCGACACCCACCCACCACGACGCTGACCTGACATCGAGGTGGTGACGCCCGATCAGACGCCGTAGTGCTCGCCGCGGGAGCGGAGGTCGTAGCTGCGCTCGGCGTAGGTGAGGTCGTCGACCCAGAGGCGGCGGGCGACCTTCTTCATGGCCGGGCGGAGGGCCGGGGCGAGGTGGCGGGCGACGGCGAAGCCGGTGCGGTCGGAGGTGGCGATGGTGGCCTCGGTCATCATCGTGCGCGGGCGGCCGTCGGCGCCGGGGCCGAGCGGGGTCGCGTGGGTCTCGACCACGCTGCCGGCGCCCTCGCCCTCGGTGATGGTCATGACGATGGTGCGGGCGTCGGGGCAGGCGAACTCCGCGCGCACCGGCACCCCCCAGGTGCGGCTGAGCCGGAAGGTGACGTCGACGGTGAGCACGTGGTCGTCGCTCAGGTCCTCGACCACCGCGAGGTGGCTGAAGGAGTAGGGGTGGAACCACGAGCCGTGCCACGGGTCGAGCCGGTTGGCGATGATGTCGCGCGGCTCGCAGGTGCCCTCGACCTCGATCACGGCGGCGACGGAGTCGAAGGTCTCCGGGCGCGCGGTCAGGCGGGGCCGCGGCAGCGGGGTCTCGCCCTGGGTGGGCAGCTGCACCCAGAGCAGCACGCCGTCGTCGTGGGCGGTGTACGGCGTCCAGCCGGGCGCCCCGTCGGCGCCGATCGCCAGGCCGTGCCACCGGCAGTGGAGCCGGTCGCCGAGCACCTCGCAGTCCTCGAGCAGCGCGCCGAGGTGGGGGCAGCTGCCGGGGCCGGCGACGACACCGGTGGAGGAGCGCCACAGGGTGACCTCGCGGCCGCCGAGCATCCGCACGATCGAGCGGTCGCGCAGGTCGCGGCTGGCGCCCACGACGTACCAGCCGCCGGGGTCCTGGGCCAGCGCCGCGTCGAGCGACCGACGGATGCGCCGGGGGGAGGCGTCGCGCCAGCTGGGGGCGAGCCGGTCGCGGGGCGGCATCCGGCGCAGCTCGACCGGCACCCGCGAGCGGGCCGGCGCGGCGGGAGCGGGAGCCGCAGGTGAGGTGGCCGGGCGGCGGGCCACGACGGTGCGGGCGGCGGTGCCGGCCTTGCGCCAGGTGGGCACCCGGGCCCGCTGGCTGAACACGTCGTAGTCGGACTCCTCGATCTTGTCGAGGATGCCGGAGTAGAGCACGCGCGCGGTGCGCACGCAGCGCTCGGCGGCGCCGGCGAGGTGGGCCAGGCCGCGGTCGGCCTCGACGTAGAGCTCGCGGTTGCGCTCGATCTCGAAGCGCATCAACCGACGCCAGTCCTCGGTCACGGTGCGGGCGGCGGGGTCGGCGCCGAACCGCTCGAGGTCCTCCTGGGGCAGGTAGACCCGGCCCCGGTCGAGGTCCTCGGCGACGTCGCGCAGGAAGTTGGTGAGCTGGAAGGCCAGGCCCAGCGCGCGGGCGGGCTCGAAGGCCGCCGTGCTCCGCGGCTGCAGCACCGGCAGCATCATCTCGCCGATCACCGCGGCCGAGCCGTCCATGTAGCCGAGCAGGTCCTCCCAGCTGCGGTAGCTGCTGGTGTCGAGGTCCTGCGCCATCGCGTCGAAGAACCGGTCGAAGCACCCGGGGTCGATGCCGCACTCCTCGACGCTGCGCGCCACGGCGGCCAGCACCGGGTCGGGGCTGCCGCCGGTGGCCACGGCCTCGCCGAAGCGGGCGCGGAACGAGGCCAGCTCGGCGCGGGTCTGGGCGGTGTCGCGCCCCAGCGCGACGGCGTCGTCGACGATGTCGTCGGCCAGCCGGCACAGGGCGTAGACGGCGTGCACGTGGCGCCGCTGGGCGGCGGGCAGCAGCGCCGCGCCCCAGAAGTACGTCGTGCCGTACTTGCGGGTCAGGTCGGCCGCCTGGCGGTAGCCGACCTCGAGCGTCGGGTCGAGCAGGGTCACCGGGCCACCGCCTCGCGCCGCGTCGTCGGGAGGTACGCCGTGGCGCGCTGCGCCGCGAGCTTGCCCGAGACCAGCACCATCGGGACGCCCACCCCGGGGGTGGTGCCGGAGCCGGCGAAGAACAGCCCGGGCACCCGCTTCTCCGCGTTGGGCGGCCGGAACGGACCGGTCTGCGCGAAGGTGTGGGCGAGCGCGAACGGCGTGCCCTGGGCCATGCCGTCGGCCTGCCAGTCGAGCGGGTCGACCAGCTCCTCGGCGACGATGTCGGTGGGGTAGCCCTCGGTCTCGAGGAAGCGCAGCAGCGAGTCGCGCATCGGCGCGCGCTGGGCCTTCCAGTCGACCTTGCCGGCCAGGTTGGGCACCGGCTCCAGGACGTACATCGTGGTGCCGCCGGGCGCGGCCAGCGACGGGTCGCTGAGCGAGGGCACCGTGACCAGCCGCGACGGGTCGGGCATCAGCCGGCCCTGGTTGATCAGCGCGTCGAAGGAGCTGTCCCAGGCCTCGCCGAAGTGGATGTTGTGGTGGTCGGTGCCGGGCGCGACCTGGCCCCGGGCTCCGACGTGCCACACCACGGCGGAGGGGGAGTAGGTGCCCTTGCGCACGACGCGCCCCGGTCGCAGGTCGGGCAGCAGCCGCTCGTAGGCGACGGGCAGGTCGAGGGTGCAGACCACGGCGTCGGCACGCAGCTGCTCGCCGCCGTCGACCTCGACGCCGGCCACGCCGCCGTCGACGCCGCGGCGCAGGATCCGGGTCACGGTCTGGCCGTAGCGCAGGTCGACGCCGCCGCGGGTGGCGGCCCGCTCCAGCGAGCGCGGCACCTGGCTCATGCCGCCCTCGGGGAAGTAGACGCCCTCGATGCAGTCCATGTAGGTGATCACGGCGTACAGGCTCAGCGCGGAGCTGGGCGGCAGGCCGGCGTACATCGCCTGGAACGTGAACAGCCGCCGCAGCCGCTCGTCGGAGAATCGACGGCGCACGGCCGGGCCGAGCTTGCCGAAGCCCCCCATGGCGACCAGGCGCGCCGCCGCCCCGGGGTTGCGCAGCAGGTCGAGCGGGGAGTCGAAGTTGGTGTCGATGAAGTGCGGCATCTCGATGGCGTAGAGGCGCTGCAGCCAGTCGACGAAGCCGTCGAAGGCGACGGCGTCCTTGCTGCCGCAGGTGGCTTCGATCTCGGCCCGCATCGCCTCGTGGCCGGCGCGGACGTGGATCTCGCTGCCGTCGGCGAAGCGGGCGCGGTACGCCGGGTCGAGCTGGCGCAGCGTGATGACGTCGGACAGGTCGCTGCCGGCGGCGCGGGTGGCGTCCTCGAGCAGCCCCGGCATGGTCATCACGGTGGGACCGGTGTCGAAGGTGTAGCCGTCGCGCTCGACGCGTCCGGCGCGGCCGCCCGGGATGGTGCCGCGCTCGACGACGACGACCTCGTGGCCGCTCCCGACGAGGTGACAGGCGGTGGCGAGGCCGGCGAGACCGGCTCCGATGACGACGACGGTGCTCATGGGGAGTCCTCAGGGGGGTGGGGGGTGACGCTCACCGCTGTCGCCAGGCGACACGGCGGGCGACCTCGGCCAGCCCGGCGACACCCTCGTCGCTGAGCCGGTGGTGGTCGAGGGCGGCGAGGGAGCGGTCGACGCGGTGCTCGACCATCTCCTCCACCTCGTCGCGGACGCCGTCGCGGACCATCGCCTCGGCGAGGGTGGCGACGTCGGCCTCGTCGTGGGTCTGGCGGCGCACGCGGCGCAGCGCGGCGGCGCCCGCGCCGCCGAGACGCTGCTCGGCGATCGCGAGCAGGACGGTGGACTTGCCGAGCCGCAGGTCGTCGCCGACCGGCTTGCCGGTGGCCTCGGGGCTGCCCCACACGCCGAGCAGGTCGTCGCGCAGCGCGAACGCCTCGCCGAGGTGGCGGCCGTAGTCGCCGAGCGGCGCCAGGGTCGCGGCGTCGGCGCCGGCGACGGTGGCGCCGAGCTCGACCGGCCGCTGGATGGTGTAGGCGCCGGACTTGGCCCGGGCCACCTCGAGCGCTCGGCGCAGCGCGTCGCCGTCACCGCCGCGGGCGGCGTCGGCGAGGTCGCGGGCCTGGCCGCGCACCAGCTCCACGCAGGTGCGTCGCCACAGCCGGCGTACGTCGGCCGGCAGCTCGCCCACGAGGTCGTCGGCCTCCGCGTGGCCGAGGTCGCCCGCCAGCACCGCGATCGAGTCGCCGTAGCGCTCGGCGTCGTCGTGGCCGTGGGCCGCCCGGTGCCGCTCGGTGGCGAGGACGTGGACGGCCGGCCGGCCGCGCCGGGTGCCCGACCGGTCCATCACGTCGTCCTGCGCGAGGGCGAAGGCGTGCAGCAGCTCGAGCGCCGCGCCCACCGCGACCATGTCGTCGTGGGTCGCGGGCGCAGCGTCGGGCACCGCGACCCAGCCCCAGTGACACAGCAGCGGGCGGAACCGCTTGCCGCCGGCCAGCACCAGGCCGGTCAGCAGGTCGGGCACGTCCTGGTCGCCGAGCACGGTGTCACGGGCCTCGGCGCCGGCGTGCCACTCCTCGCGCAGCGCGCGCAGCCGCTCCAGCAGCAGCATCTCGACGGCCCGCAGCGACGCCTGCGCGTCGGGGACCGGGTGCGGGACGGGCGCCAGGGCGGCGTTCACGGTCGTGCGCCGCCCTCGGGTGTCGAGCCGAGCGGGAGGTCGGGACCGAGGGCGCGGACCTGCAGCACCATCCAGGGGCTGAAGACCATGGGGGTGCGGGTCACCGCCTCGTGCAGGTCGGCCCAGGGCACCCATGCCGTCTCGGCCACCTCGGCGGGGTCCGGCCGCAGCCCCAGGTCGGGCTCGACGGCCACGGCGTGGACCGGGCAGATCTCGTTCTCCACCACGCCGCCGGCGTCGACGGCGCGGTAGCGGAAGTCGGGCAGCACCAGGGTCGGCTCCCCGACGTCGACGCCGAGCTCCTCGGCGACCCGACGGCGGGCCGCGGCCGCCGGGGACTCCCCGGGGCGGGGGTGGCCGCAGCAGGAGTTGGTCCAGACCCCGGGCCAGGTGCGCTTGGGCAGGGCCCGCCGGGTCAGCAGGGTGCGCCCCTGCGGGTCGATGAGGTGCAGCGAGAACGCCAGGTGGAGAGGCGTGTCGGTGTCGTGCACGGCGAGGCGCGGCGCGGTGCCGGTGGGGGTGCCGTCGTCGTCGAGCAGCACGACGTCGTCGGGGACGGCCGTCGAGGTGGACGCGGGTCGCACGGTCACGGGGGATGGCTCCTGGATGGGATGCGGCTACCCCGACCCTAACCAGGGCCCCAACCCGGGCGCGCCCGCGTGCTCGCGGGGACGGGCCGCCGGAAGGACCGGGGGCCGAGCGTCGTCGACCGCGGGCGGGCGTGGCGGACCGGGGCAGACTGGGCCGCATGGTGGCGGGGGAGGCGGACACGGTGTCGGCGGGCGCGGTGGAGCCGGTGGTGGTGGTCCGCGACCTGACCAAGGTCTACGGCACGGGCGCCGGCGAGGTGCGGGCGCTCGACGGGGTGAGCCTGGACCTCGGTGGGGCCGAGTTCACGGCCGTGATGGGCCCCTCGGGATCGGGCAAGTCGACCCTGATGCACTGCTGCGCGGCCCTCGACACGCCCACCTCGGGCCGGGTGCTGCTGGGCGAGGACGACCTCTCCCGGCTCGACGACACCCGGCTGACCCGGCTGCGGCGCGACCGGATCGGCTTCGTGTTCCAGTCCTTCAACCTGGTCCCGACGCTGTCGGCCCAGGAGAACATCGCGCTGCCGCTCGCCATTGCGGGCCGTCGGCCCGACCCCGCCTGGTGGGAGCTCGTGGTCGGGGCGGTCGGGATCGCCGACCGGCTCTCCCACCGGCCGCAGCAGCTCTCCGGCGGGCAGCAGCAGCGGGTGGCCGTGGCCCGGGCGCTGATGAGCCGCCCCACCGTGGTCTTCGCCGACGAGCCCACCGGCAACCTCGACTCCCGGTCGGGCGCGGAGGTGCTGGCCCTGCTCCGGCGGGCCGTCGACGAGTTCGGCCAGTCGATCGTGATGGTCACCCACGACCCGGTCGCCGCGGCGTGGACCGACCGCGTGGTCTTCCTGGCCGACGGCCGAGTCGCCGGGGAGCTGCGCTCGCCCACCCGCGAGACGGTGCTGGCGCGGATGACCGACCACGAGCGGGGCGCCTGACCGTGCTGCGCGCCGCGTGGCGGAGCCTGCTCGGACGCCGGCTCCGGCTGCTGACCAGCACCCTGGCCATCGTGCTCGGCGTCGCCTTCGTCGCCGGCACGCTGATCTTCACCGACACCCTGGACCGCAGCTTCACCTCGATCTTCGACAGCTCGGTGGGCGACGTCGTCGTGGAGCCGACCGGCGCGGCGACCAGCGGCTCGGACCGTACGACGCTCACCGTGCCCGCCGCCGTGGTCGCCGACCTGGCCGCGCTGCCGGGGGCCGCCCGCGCCGACGGCCGGGCCTCGGGGTCGGGCGTCTTCGTGGTCGGCGCCAACGGCCGGGTGGTCGGCGGCCAGGGTGCCCCGGGCATCTGGCGCAACGACTCCACCGCCCCCGCGGCCGGCGGCGTCGAGCCGCTCCAGGTGCTCCGGGGACGCTCGCCCCGTGGTGAGCAGGAGGTGGCGATCGACACCGCCACCGCCCGGCGGGCCGGGTACGCCCTCGGCGACCGCGTCCGGCTGGTCAGCGTCGGCGAGCGCGCGCTGCTCACCCCGACGCTGGTCGGGCTGGCCGACTTCCCCGACGGCGGCTCGCTCAACGGGGCCAGCGTGGCGCTGTTCGACACCGCGACCACCCAGCGTCTCTTCCTCGAGGACCGCGAGGTCTTCACCAGCGTCTGGGTCACCGCGCGTCCCGGGGTCAGCCAGGACGAGCTGCGCACGCAGGTGGCCCGGGTGCTGCCCGACGGGCTCACCGCCCAGACCGGGGAGAAGGCCGCCGCCGCCTCGGCCAGCGGGCTGCTCGAGGCGATCTCGTTCCTCACGGTGTTCCTGCTCGTCTTCGCCGGCATCGCGCTGGTGGTCGGCTCCTTCCTCATCGTCAACACCTTCTCGATGCTGGTGGCGCAGCGCAGCCGCGAGCTGGCGCTGCTGCGTGCGCTGGGCGCCTCGCGCGGCCAGGTCACCCGGTCGGTGCTGTTCGAGGCGCTCGTGGTCGGGCTGCTCGGCAGCACCGTCGGGCTCGGGCTCGGCGTGCTGCTGGCGCTCGGCATCCAGGCGCTGTTCTCCCGGCTGGGCCTCGACCTCAGCTCGCAGGCCCTGGTCATCGAGGCGCGCACGCCGCTGGCCGCGCTGGCCGTCGGGGTGCTGGTCACCGTCGTGGCGGCCTACCTCCCCGCCCGTCGCTCAGCGCGGATCGCCCCGGTCGCCGCGCTGCGCGACGACGTGGCGATGCCGGAGTCGGCGCTGCGGCTGCGCGGCTGGGCCGGGCTGCTGCTGGTGCTCGCCGGGGCGGCGCTCGGGGCGGTGGGCCTGCTGGCCGCGGTGTCGCAGCCCGGCTACTGGGTCGGGGTGGGCGCGCTGCTGGCGATCCTCGGGGTCGCCGCGGCCAGCCCGGTGCTGGCTCGGCCGTTCCTGCGCGTCGTGGTGTCGGCGTACACCCGGGGCTTCGGGACCGTCGGTCGGCTGGCCGGCGAGAACGCGCTGCGCAACCCGCGCCGCACCGCCGCCACCGCGTCGGCGCTGATGATCGGGCTCACCCTGGTCACCACGATGTCGGTCGCGGGCAGCTCGGCGGGGGCGAGTGTCGACCGGACCGTGGCCCGCAGCTTCCTGGGCGACGTCGTGGTCAGCAACGCGATCGGGCAGCCGTTCAGCGCCGAGGTCGCGGACCGCGTCGAGGGGGTCGCGGGGGTCGGGTCGGTGACCCGGCTGCGGACCGCGGAGAGCCGCACCGCCGACGGCCGTGCCTTCCTCACCGCGGCCGACCCGCGGACGCTGCCCGACGTGCTGCGGCTGGACCTGCTCGCCGGGTCGCTGTCGGACCTGCGTGGCGACACCCTGCTCGTCGGTGAGGAGAAGGCGCGCGAGGACGGCCTGGCGGTCGGCGACGAGGTCACCTTCCGCTTCCCGAGCGGGCCGCGGGAGCTGCGGGTCGTGGGCATCCACGACGCCGCGGTCGCGGGCTACCTGACGACCCTGCAGGTGCTGCGCGAGGGCGGCTACCCGCCCGAGGACTCCGCCCTGCTCGTCGCCGTCGCCCCGGGAGCCGACGCCGCCGCCGTGAAGACCGGCATCGAGGACGTCACCGCCGACCTGCCGATCCTCACCGTCAAGGACCAGGTGGAGTACGCCGCGGAGCAACGCGAGCCGATCGACCGGCTCGTGCTGATGATCTACGCCCTGCTCGGCCTGGCCCTGGTGATCGCCGTCCTCGGGGTGGTGAACACCCTGGGCCTGTCGGTCGTCGAGCGCACCCGCGAGATCGGCCTGCTGCGCGCGATCGGCGTCGACCGCCGGCAGCTGCGCCGCATGATCGGGCTGGAGTCGGTGGCCATCGCCGTCCTGGGCGCCCTGCTCGGGCTGGGGCTCGGCCTGGTCTTCGGGCTCGCGCTGATGCAGTCGCTCCGTGACGAGGGCCTGGAGGTGACGCGGGTGCCGTGGTGGAGCCTGGCGGGCTACCTCCTCGCTGCGGTCGTCATCGGCCTGGTCGCCGCGGTGCTCCCGGCGCGCCGCGCGGCACGGCTGGACGTCCTGGACGCCGTCTCCCGCGAGTGATGACGCCGGTCGCCCACCTCGACCCAAGATTTTCGGGCCCGAGGTCCCACGGCGGCACCGACCCCGGCTAGGTTGCTCGGGTGGCACGCTGGCCCGACCCGGAGAAGGAGTCACCGACGTGACAGAGGAGCGCTCGACGCGCGGCGGCGGCCGCCGCGGCCGCAAGCACGTGCTCGTCCGCGAGTACGTCCGGTCGGTGATCGTCAGCGCCGAGCCCGGCACGCCCGCCCCGTCCGAGCGTGACCTGGCCGAGCAGTTCGGCGTCGCCCGGATGACGGTGCGCCACGCCATCGACGCGTTGGTGGCCCAGGGGCTGCTGGAGCGCGTGGCCGGTCGCGGCACCTTCGTGACCAAGCCCCTCATCGACATGCAGATGCGGCTCTCGGCCTACACCGAGGAGATGGAGCGGCGCGGCAAGAAGCCGGAGTCCCGGACCCTCCTGGCCCGTCGCGAGAGCGCCGGGCCCGGCGTGGCCCGCGCGCTGGAGATCGACGAGGGTTCCGCGATCGTCCACTGGCAGCGGCTGCGCCTGGCCGACGGCGTGCCGATGGCCATCCAGCACGTCTACCTCTCCCTCGACCTGTTCCCGACCTTCCTCGACGAGGCGCTGCCCAGCAGCCTCTACTTCTGGCTCGCGATGCGTGACCTGATGCCGACCTGGGGCGAGGACTCGGTGCTGGCGGGCATCGCCACCGAGGACGAGACCGAGCACCTCGAGCTCGAGCCGGGCTCCCCGGTGCTGCACATCTCACGGCGCGCGTTCTGCCGCGAGAACGTCGTCGAGGTGACCCGCAGCGTCTACCGAGCCGACCGCTACACCCTCTGGGTCCCGGTGCTCCGGCCCGAGCACCTGCGCTAGCCGGCCCGGGTCGTCGGGAGCTCGCCGACCGGGGCCACGGCGGTCTGGGAGACCTCGCAGACCCAGGTCGGCTCGGGGCCGCCGAGGTCGGGCTGCACGTGCACCGGGTGGGGGTCGGCGTGGTCGCACCAGTGGCACAGCGGCCACCGGCCGCGGGAGTCGAGCAGCGCGTCCTGCACGTCCTGCGCCACCAGGCCCACGACGAAGTCGCGGCCCTCGGCCCACTGCTCCAGCCACCACCCGCGGTCGGCCAGGGCGGACTCGAGCAGCGACACCGAGGCCGCGTCGGCCACCCCGCTCGCCTCCAGGTCGTGCAACACCAGGGCGCGTGCCGCCATGACGGGGTCGGGGGATGTCACGATGACCATTGTGACCCCTGACCCCGCACGCCTCGACGTCGTCGTCACGCGCGGGCGCGACGCGGCCCCCGCCCAGGCCGGCGGCGCCGACCGGCTGCTGCTCGGCTCGTTCCCCGGCGGGGCCCCCGACCAGGGCCACCACTCGCCCGAGCCGGCTCTGCTCTCGACCGTCGTGCGCGAGACCGACCTGCCGGTGTGGGTGGTGCTGCGCCATGACGAGCTGCCCTTCCACCGGCTGGTGGCGCTGGGGGCGACGTACCTCGAGCTCGGGGCCGCCGGCCTCGCCTTCGGGTTCCTCGACCGCGACCTCGAGGTCGACGGCGCCTCCTGCGCGGAGATGTCGCGCGAGCTCGGCCACGTGCCGTGGCTCTTCGACGGCTTCGACGCGACGCTCGAGCAGCGCACCGCCTGGCGCGACGTGCGCCACCTGCCCGGGCTCGACGGCGTCGTCACCGCCGGCTCCACCCGCGGGCTCGAGCACGGCGCCGAGGAGCTGCTGTCCCGGCTGCACGCCGACCCCGCGCTCGCTCCGCTGGTCGTCGCGGGCGGTGGGCTGACGCCGGCGCTGGTGCCGTGGCTCGCGCGCGCCGGAGTACGCCGCTTCGCCGTCGGCGCCTCGGCCCGCGAGGGCGGCTCGTGGAACCGCGCGTCCGTCGACGCGACGCGCGTGCGCACCTGGCGGATGCTGCTCGACGACGCCGTCGACCTCGCGCTGGGCGTGCCCGCGGGCTAGCTCAGCCCGACCGGTCGCCGCGGGCCCAGGAGACGTGGCTGCGCCAGTGGTGCAGCAGGGTCACGGTCTCGGTGACCCGCGGCCGCAGCGGGCCGAGCTGGAGCGTGACCGGGCTCCCGTGGCGCTGCTGCCGCCGGCGCAGCGAGCCACGTCGGTGGGACGGCACCCGCCGCACGACCGCCTCCGGCTCGCGCACCCGGACGACGACGCAGTCGCCGCCGAGCCTGATCCGGGTCACCTCCTCCCAGGGGACGAGGCCGGTGGCGTCCCAGGTCCAGGTCGTGGTGATGCCGCGCTCGTCGACCCGGAGCAGCGGCAGCCGCAGCAGCCCTCGCGCCAGGAACCACAGCCCGGCCGGTCCGGCGAGGGCGGCGGCGGCGAGCGCCGCGACCACCCCGGCTCCCGCCCGCGGGCTGCCGGTCGCGGTCAACCAGCCGCTCGCGACCAGCCAGACCAGTCCGGCGGCCGTCGCGAGGCCGACCGCGGCCGCGACGAGGTCCTGCCCGAGGGCGACCTCACCAGCAGCGGCTCGGGCGGCTCGGAGGCACGGTAGGAGGGACCGCTCACCCGGACATGGTGCCGCGTCGACGACGGCCGCGGGCGGCGTACGGCTCAGGCGTGGTGGGTGCGCAGCCAGATCGTCGACTCCGCGTCGCGCAGCCCGGCGATGGCGGCGTCCGACAGGGCGGTCTCGACGTCGGTGACGACGTAGCCCTGCTCGCCGCGCGTGGAGAGGTACTGCGCGGTCACGTTGGCCTCCTGTTCGGCCAGCACCTGGTTGACCGAGGCGAGGACGCCCGGGACGTTGTGGTGGAGCAGCGCGACGCGCGACCCGGTGGTCAGTGCCGGGACGGGCACCTCGGGCAGGTTGACCGACAGCTCGGTGCTCCCGCCGGCGTGGTAGCGGGTGAGCTTGCCGGAGACGAAGTAGCCGATCTCCTCCTGGGCCTCCTGCGTCGAGCCGCCGACGTGGGGGGTGAGGATGACGTTGGGCAGCCCGCGCAGCGCCGACTCGAACTCGTCGCCCTGCGCCTTGGGCTCCACGGGGAAGACGTCGAGCGCGGCGCCGGCGATGTGGCCCGAGAGGATGTGCTCGCGCAGCGCGACGTCGTCGACGACCATGCCGCGGGCGGCGTTGATGAACAGCGAGCGCGGCTTCATCTGCGCGAACTGCGCGGCACCGAACATGCCGGCGTTGCCCGGGCGGCCGTCGACGTGCAGCGAGACCACGTCGGCCTCCTCGAGCAGCTGCTCCATGGTGGCCACGCGCCGGGCGTTGCCGTGGGCCAGCCGGTCGGCGGTGTCGAAGAAGATCACCCGCAGGCCCATCGACTCCGCGAGGTTGGACAGCTGGGTGCCGATGTTGCCGTAGCCGATGATGCCGAGCGTGCGGCCGCGGACCTCGTGGCTGCCCTGCGCCGACTTGTCCCAGACGCCCGCGTGCATCTTCTCGGTCTTTTCCGGCAGTCGGCGGGCCAGCGCGATGATCTCGCCGATCACCAGCTCCACGACGCTGCGCGTGTTGGAGTACGGCGCGTTGAACGCCGCCACGCCCCGCGCGGCCGCGGCCGCCAGGTCGATCTGGTTGGTGCCGATGCAGAAGGCCCCGATCGCCCGCAGGTCGGGGCAGGCGTCCAGCACGCGCTCGGTGACCTTGGTGTTGGAGCGGATCCCCACCATCGTCTTGCCCTGCAGCGCCTCGATCAGGTCGTCCTCGGCGAGCGAACCGGGGCGGGTGTGCACGAGGACGTCGTTGCGCTCGAACACGTCGGTCGCGACGGGGTGGATGTTCTCGAGCAGGAGGACTTCGGGCTTGGTCACGGGTCCGAGTTTACGAGGGTGGCCGACCGGGGCCGTGCTCGCCGTCTGTCGCGAGACGGTGGGGGCGGGGGTGCGCGCGGGGGTGCTGACCGGCCCGGCGTACGGAGACGCGCGGACACAAGTCCTGCCGAGCGCGGCCTTCGTCCGGGTTCGTCCGGGCGCTCGGCGGACTTGGGTCCGCGCGTCTACGGGGCAGCGGCCGCCTCAGAGGTCGGCGGCGTCGAGGATCCGGTAGGCGTAGCCCTGCTCGGCGAGGAAGCGCTGGCGGTTCTGGGCGAAGTCGGCGTCGACGGTGTCGCGGGAGACGATCGTGTAGAACCGGGCGGGCTTCTGGGTGCCGTCGGCGCCCTTGGCCTTGGGGCGCAGCAGCCGCCCCAGGCGCTGGGCCTCCTCCTGCCGGGAGCCGAAGGAGCCGCTGACCTGGATCGCGACAGCGGCACCGGGCAGGTCGACGGAGAAGTTCGCGACCTTGGAGACCACGAGCAGCGGGATCTCGCCGTGGCGGAAGCCCTCGAAGAGCCGCTCGCGCTCCTTGACGCTGGTCTCGCCCTTGATGACGGGGGCGTCGAGGTGCTCGGCGAGCTCGTCGAGCTGGTCGAGGTACTGGCCGATCACCAGGGTCGGCTCGCCCGGGTGCTGGGAGACGAGGTGCGCGGCGACCTTGACCTTCTCGTGGGTGCAGCTGGCGAGGCGGTAGCGCTCCTCGGGCTCGGCGGTGGCGTAGGCCAGCCGCTCGGAGTCGGGCAGCGTCACCCGCACCTCGACGCAGTCGGCGGGGGCGATCCAGCCCTGGCTCTCGATGTCCTTCCACGGGGCGTCGTACCGCTTCGGGCCGATCAGGCTGAACACGTCGCCCTCCCGGCCGTCCTCGCGCACCAGGGTCGCGGTCAGGCCGACGCGGCGACGGGCCTGGAGGTCGGCGGTCATCCGGAAGATCGGCGCGGGCAGCAGGTGCACCTCGTCGTAGACGATCAGGCCCCAGTCCTTGGCGTCGAGCAGCTCGAGGTGGGGGTAGACGCCCTTGCGGCGCATCGTGAGCACCTGGTACGTCGCGATGGTGACCGGCTTGACCTCCTTCTTGGCCCCGGAGTACTCGCCGATCTCGTCCTCGGTCAACGTCGTACGACGCACCAGCTCGCTCTTCCACTGCCGCGCGCTGACGGTGTTGGTCACCAGGATGAGCGTGGTCGCCTTGGCCTGGGCCATCGCGGCCGCGCCGACGAGGGTCTTGCCGGCGCCGCAGGGCAGCACCACGACGCCGGAGCCGCCGTGCCAGAACGACTCGGCCGCCTCGCGCTGGTAGGGCCGCAGCTGCCAGTCGGCCTGGTCGAGCTCGATCGGGTGGGCCTCCCCGTCGACGTACCCCGCGAAGTCCTCGGCCGGCCAGCCGAGCTTGAGCAGCGCCTGCTTGAGGTTGCCGCGCTGGCTGGGGTGGACGGCGACGTTCTCGGGGTCGAGCCGCTCGCCGAGCATGCCGGAGACCTTCTTGGAGCGGATCACCTCCTCGAACACCGCGCGGTCGGAGCTGGAGAGCACCAGGCCGTGGACCGGGTGCTTGTCGAGGCGGATCCGGCCGTAGCGGTCCATCGTCTCGGCGACGTCGACGAGCAGCGCGTGCGGCACGGCGTAGCGGCTGAAGGTGAGCAGCACGTTGACGACCTGCTCGGCGTCGTGGCCGGCGGCGCGCGCGTTCCACAGCCCCAGCGGGGTGAGCCGGTAGGTGTGGATGTGCTCGGGGGAGCGCTCGAGCTCGGCGAACGGCGCGATCGCCTTGCGGGCGGCGTCGGCCTGCTCGTGGTCGACCTCGAGGAGGAGGGTCTTGTCCGACTGGACGATGAGGGGGCCGTCGTTCACCGCTCGAGCCTACGGAGGGGGCGTGCGGGGCGTGCGACCGGAGAGGCCCAGCACGCGGTCGAAGTACGCCGCCCCGTCGGGCACGGCGACGACCGGCCCGAACAGCCCGCCCCGGTCGGACCCGTCGGGGACCCCCTCCGACGGCGAGACGATGGGCAGCACGGCGTCGCACTCGGCGTCGGTCGGCTCGTAGGCCTGCCCGGTGGCGGCGGCGAGGTCGTGCCCGTGCAGCAGCACCTCGTCGAGCGCCACCAGCCCGGCCACCTCGCCCGGCAGGTCGACCCCGCCGGCCCTGGTCATCCCGGTCCAGGAGGCCGGGTCCCGCCACGCGGCGGCGAGACCGGCCAGTGCGGCGGGCACCTGCTCGCGCCAGTCGTCGGGCAGCGGGTCGTCGACCGGGGCGGGGGGCGTGCTCGTCGTCGGCCCGTCCAGCTTGGCCGCGGCGTCGCGGAAGGCGATCGCGAGGCCGAGCAGGTGGTTGAGCACCTGCTGCACGGTCCCCGCGGGGGTGGGTCGGTCGAGGTGCTCGTCACCCACCGCGGTGGCCACGGCAGCGGTGCGGTCGGTGGTGGGGGTCAGGTCGATCATGGTGGTGTCGACCGGCGCGGGTCGGCGTACTCATCGGGGTGGGCAGGCTTTTCGTCACCTCGGCAGGCATCGCGACGCCTGCCAAGCACCAGATTCCCCGGACGTCCGGGGAATCAGCAGCCCCTACCCCGGCTGCCGGGTGACGGCGGTGATGCGGTGGACGGCGAAGGTGCGGTCGGCGTCGCTGCGCTCGTCGTACGCCGTGAGCTGGCCGCCCTCGACGCGCACCGGCGTGACGACGCGCTCGGCGACGGTGCCGTCGTTGCCGACGTAGCCGATGACCAGCTCGCCGCGGGTCTCGACGGCCTCGCGGAGCAGGGCGATCACCTCGGCGGGGGTGGAGGCGCTCAGGGTGCGCTCGGCGCGGGTGCGGGTGGTGCGGTCGCCGGAGCGGACGGCCGCGACGACGGCGCCGGTGCGGGCGGCGGTGCGGACCGCCGGAGGGGAGCCGCGGCGCGGGGCGCGGGCGCGGTAGACGTCGGGGCGGGCGACTTGGACGGTGCCGTCGGCGGCCTCGACGACCGGCGCCAGGCCGAGCTCGCGCAGCCGGGGGAGCAGCGTGCCGAGCGCGACGTCGGAGACCAGCACCGTGGGGGCGAGCCGGCGCAGCCGGAGCGTCGCCGCGCCGGGGGCGTGGAGCAGCTCGGTGAGTGCGGTCTCGTCGTCGCTGCGCAGGAACGACTCGGCCCGACCGGCGCGCAGCGTGCCGAACCGGCGCGAGACGTCGTCGACGAGGTAGGTCAGTGACTGCGGGACGGGAGTGCGCGAGACGCTGCCGACGAAGTCGTGGACCTCGGCCGCGGACCAGCCCGCGTCGAAGGCGCGACGCACGGAGGAGCCGGCGAAGCGGTAGACGGTGGCACCGCCGCGCGACTCCACGTCGGCCACCATCGCCAGCCGGCGGGCGACGTCGTGCTCGAGCGGGCCGGGGGCGACGGCGGTGAGGTCGGCCTGCAGCAGCACCTGGTCGACCGGGGTCGGCAGCAGCGCGGCGAGGGCGTCGACCAACTCGCCCTGCTCGTCGCCGTCGAGCAGCCGGCGCGCGTAGGTGGGCGGGCCGTCGAGCCCGGTGAGGCCGAGCAGCGCCGCCTGCGCCAGCAGCGGGGCGACCTGCTGCCAGCGGGACGCAGGCCGGCGGGGCCGTCGCCAGCGCAGCCGCTCGACCAGGGACGGGACGCCGGTGACCGGGGCCAGCACCTCGCCCGGCGGCAGTGAGGCCAGCTCGGCGAGCACGTCGTGGCGCAGGTCGCGCAGCCAGCTGCGCTCGAGGTCGGGGGAGAGGGCGTTGACGGGCTTGTCGGCCATGCGGGCGCCGACGAGCGAGACCAGCCGTGGCGAGTCGAGCCAGGCCCGGGCCAGCCGCAGCCAGCGGTGGGCGGCGTCGCCGACCAGCCAGGCGTCGTAGGCCTCGGTCGGCAGCCAGGCCCCGTCGAGGTCGTCGGTCATGCCCTGGGCGAGCAGCCCGGCGGCGGCGGCGGTCTCGACGACGAGGGCGGCGACGTCGCTCTCGACGTGGAGCAGCCCGGTGGTCGCCTTGAGCTCACGGACGCCGAGCCCGCCGCCCTTGAGCGCCGGCGGGGCGTGGGTCCCCCAGCGGTCGAGGAGCAGCTCGGTGCGGCGTACGGCCTCGAAGGCGGCGCCGGCGGCGGCCCGGTCGACGAGGGCCGCGCCCCGGTCGGAGGTCGCCAGGGCGGGTGGTACGTCGAGCGGGTGCTCGGCGGAGGCGTACCACCCCAGGCGGACGGTCCACGGGACCGCGACGTGGCGCTCGTCGCGCCGGGCCAGCAGGCCGGTGGCGACGAGGTCGGCGGTCGGCCCGGGACGCCCGCTCCAGCGGCCGTCGGCCAGGGTGGTGACGAGGTGGTCGAGGATCGCCCGCGCCTGCGGGTCGAGGTCGGCGAGCAGGTCGGGGACACGCTCGACGTCCGGACCGGGGGGCACGGCGAGCAGGTCGGCGACCACGGTGACCGGACGCGGGGGCGTGCCCCACACCAGCGCCAGCAGGTCGAGCCGGTCGAGCGCGGCGTCGACCGACCCGGCGGACGCGGGCAGGTCGTGGGGGTCGGTCTGCTGCACCAGCGCCTGCAGCACGGTCAGCTCGAGCAGGTCGAGGCCGTCGAGGGCGCGCAGCACCGAGCTGCGGACCACCACCCGCGCGGCCAGCTGCGAGGAGTCGTGCGGCGCGGGGGTGGCGAGGTCGGGACGGGCGACCAGGAGCGCCGCCAGCCGCTCGTCGGGCCAGCCGCGCAGCTGGTCGGCGAGGGAGCGGGGGGCGGCGGTGGACATCCGTCGAATTCTACGGGCCCGCTCGTGGGGTCGTCGCCCCACGAGCGTCGCTGGCAGGATCGGGGCCGTGGACGTGGCCGGCGACATCCTGGAGCAGCTGCTCGCCGGCGCCGGTCGCGAGGAGCTCGAGGCCACCCTCGCCCGCGCCGAGGGGGAGGTCGAGCCGCGCGAGCTGGCGCGGGTGCGCGACCTCGCCGCCCGGGTGCGGGACCAGATGGAGCGGCAACGCAGCCGGGAGGCCGAGCTGTCGGGCCTCTACGAGACCGCCCGCGACCTGACCGCGATCCGCGACCTCGACGCGATCCTGGCCGCGATCGTGCGGCGGGCGCGGCAGCTGCTGGGCGCCGACATGACCTACCTCTCGCTCAACGACGAGGCCGACGGGGCGTCGTACATGAAGGTGACCGACGGGGCGCTCACGCCGGAGTTCCGCACGCTGCGGCTGCCGTTCGGGACCGGGCTGCTCGGGCTGGTGGCGCAGGCGGGGGCGCCGTACTTCACCGAGGACTACCAGGCCGACGAGCGGTTCGTGCACCGGCAGTACATCGACTCCGCCGTCGACGGCGAGCAGATCCGGGCCATCCTCGGGGTGCCGCTCGAGGTCGAGGGCACCGTCATCGGAGCGCTGCTCGCGGTGCACCGCCGGGTGCGGCCCTTCCCGGCCGAGGAGGTGACGCTGCTGACCTCGTTCGCCGCCCACGCGGCGGTGGCGCTCGAGAACGCCCGGCTGTTCCAGCAGGCCCGCGACGCCGCGGCCGAGGCGGACGCCGCGAGCGCGGAGCTGCGGGCGCGCGGCGCGGCCACCGAGCGCGCCGCGCACGCGCACGACCTGCTGACCGACGTGCTGCTGCACCGCGGCGGCGTGGTCGAGGTCGGGCAGGTGCTGGCCGAGGTGCTCGGCGGCCACGTCGAGGCGTACGACGAGGACGGCCGTCAGCTCGCCGGGCAGCCGGCCGCCCCGCCGGAGGGCCTGGCCGAGGCCGTCGCCCGGGCCCGGACGTCCGGACGCTGCACCCGCACCGACGA
This sequence comes from Marmoricola sp. Leaf446, assembly GCF_001424755.1. Classification (GTDB taxonomy): domain Bacteria; phylum Actinomycetota; class Actinomycetes; order Propionibacteriales; family Nocardioidaceae; genus Marmoricola. Next base: position 8,531 of record NZ_LMRF01000003.1, on the reverse strand, counting down.
CGCGGGCACCTGGGTGGCCGCCGCCACCGCGGGCGACGAGCACCTCGCCACCCTGGTGCTGCGCACCGACGGCCCCATGGGGCTGCCCGAGCGGCGCACCCTGGAGCGGGCGGCGCTGGTGACGGCGATGGTGCTGCTCTTCGGTCGCAGCGAGGCCGAGGCCGAGAGCCGCGTGCGCGGCGAGCTGGTCGCCGACCTGCTGGCGGCCCGGCCGCAGGACCCGGAGCGGCTGCGGGTGCGGGCGCGGCAGCAGGGGGCCGAGGTCGACGGCGACCTGGCCGTGGCCGTCGCCCGGCACGCCTCGGAGCGGGCGGGGCAGCGCGTCGTCGGCAGCCTCGCCCGCGAGCTGCGCGGGCTCGGGACGGTCCACGAGGGCCAGGTGGTGCTCGTCGCCCGCGCCGAGCCGGTGGCGCTGGGGGAGCAGCTCCGCGACCGGCTGGGAGGTGCCACGGTCGGCGTCAGCCACGTCGAGGGCGGGCTGACCGGGGTGGCCGCCGCGTGGCGGGAGGCCCGGCGGACCCTGGGCGTGCTCTACCGCCTGGGCCGCACCGGCGAGGTCGGCGACCCGGCAGCACTGGGGCTGGCCCGGCTGCTGCTCGGCGACAACGGGCCCGCGGAGGTCGACGAGTTCGTCGACCGCACCATCGGCCCGCTGCTGCGCTACGACGCCGAGCGCGACACCCGGCTGGTCGAGACGCTGGCGGTCTGGCTCGACGCGAGCGGGGGCCTGCGCGAGACCGCCGAGCGGCTCCACGTGCACCCCAACACCGTCACCCAGCGGCTGGACCGGGTGGGCCGCCTGCTCGGCGCCGACTGGCGCCAGGGCGCCCGCCGGCTCGACGTGCACCTCGCGGTACAGACGCACCGGCTGCGCGACCTGATGTGACCTGAGCACACACATCGCCGCAGATGGTGTGCCTCACCACATCGCCACGCGGCGGTGACCCGCCGTAGCGTCCCGGGGCATGACCTCCCTCACACCCGGTGGGCCCGACCTCGCCGGCCGGACCGCCCTCGTCACCGGCGCGGGCAGCGGCATCGGCCGCGCCGTGGCGCAGGCCCTGGCCGAGCACGGCGCCACCGTCCTTGCGCTCGACGTCGACGGTGACAAGGCCACCGAGGCCGCGCAGGCCGTCGGTGGCGAGGCCCTCGTGGCCGACCTGTCCGACCGGGCCGCGATCGACGCGCTCGAGCTGGGCTCGCGCGGCATCGACGTGCTCGTCAACAACGCCGGTATCCAACACGTCGCACCTGTCGAGGAGTTCGACCCCGACCGGTTCGCGCTGATCCACCGGATCATGCTGCAGGCGCCGTTCCTGCTCGCCCGTGCCGTCCTGCCCGGGATGTACGCCGCGGGGTGGGGTCGGCTGGTCCACGTCTCCTCGGTGCACGGCCACCGCGCCTCGGCGTACAAGTCGGCCTACGTCAGCGCCAAGCACGGCCTCGAGGGCCTGTCCAAGGTCCTCGCCCTCGAGGGCGCCGCGAAGGGCGTCACCAGCAACACCGTCTGCCCCGGCTACGTCCGCACCCCGCTGGTCGAGGGCCAGATCGCCGACCAGGCGCGCAGCCACGGCATCCCCGAGGACGAGGTCCTCGACTCCGTCCTGCTCGCCCGTACGCCGGTGAAGCGGCTCGTCGAGCCCGACGAGGTCGCCCGCACCGTGGCCTACCTCTGCGGGCCCGGCTCGCAGTCGGTCAACGGCTCGTCGTTCCTCATGGACGGCGGCTGGACCGCGCAGTAGCGCCGGCCGCCCCGCGTCGGCACCCGCACGACCCGCCCACCCCGCACCGCCCGTCTGCACCGCACCACCGCCCACACCACAGGAGATCCACCCATGTCAGCACCCACCACCGGGGCCACCAGCCCCCAGACCGAGAAGCCCGGACCGGGCATCGTCAAGGTCGTCTTCGCCAGCCTGATCGGCACGGCCGTCGAGTGGTACGACTTCTTCCTCTACGGCTCCGCCGCCGCCCTCGTCTTCGGGGTGCTGTTCTTCCCCGAGGGCGACGAGGTCACCGGCACGCTGCTCGCGTTCGGCACCTACGCCCTCGGCTTCGTCGCCCGACCGCTCGGCGGCGTCGTGTTCGGCCACTTCGGCGACCGGGTCGGCCGCAAGAAGATGCTCGTCACCTCGCTGCTGATGATGGGCATCGCGACCTTCGCGATCGGCCTGCTGCCGACGTACGCCACCATCGGCATCGCGGCGCCGATCCTGCTGCTGGTCTGCCGGCTGGTGCAGGGCTTCGCCGTCGGCGGCGAGTGGGGCGGCGCGGTCCTGATGGCGGCCGAGCACGGCAAGGACAGCCAGCGCGGCTTCTGGTCGTCGTGGCCCCAGGCCGGCGTGGCGCTGGGCAACCTGCTCGCCACCGGCGTGCTGTTCGTGCTCGCGGCCTTCCAGAGCGACGCCGCCTTCGAGGCGTGGGGCTGGCGGATCCCGTTCCTGCTCTCCGCCGTGCTCGTGCTGATCGGTCTGTGGGTGCGCCTGTCGATCGAGGAGTCCCCGGTCTTCAAGGAGGCCCACGCCGAGATCGTGGAGAAGAAGCAGGAGGCCAACCACATCCCGATCCTGGAGGTCTTCAAGAACTACCCCCGCGAGGTCTTCTCCGCGATGGGCATGCGCCTGGCCGAGAACACCAGCTACTACATCTTCACGATCATCGTCATCACCTTCGTCACGACGTACGACGGGCAGGAGCGCGGCCCGATCCTGCAGGCGCTGCTGATCGGCTCGGTCGTGCACTTCGTGTGGATCCCGATCGTGGGCGGGGTGTCCGACGTGGTCGGCCGCAAGCCGCTCTACCTGGCCGGCGCCGTCGGCGTCGCCGTGTGGACGCTGTTCTTCTTCTTCCCGCTGGTCGAGAGCGGCACCCAGGGCAACCTGATCATCGCCGTGGTCGTCGGCCTGATGCTGCACGGACTGATGTACGCCCCGCAGGCGGCGTTCTTCTCCGAGCTGTTCGGCACCTCGGTGCGCTACACCGGCGCCTCGGTGGGCTACCAGCTCGCCTCGATCCTGGCCGGCGCGATCGCCCCGATCGTGGCGCTGAGGCTGCTCGGCTCGGTCGAGGAGTCCAACACCTTCGCGGTCGGCATCTACATCACCGTCACCTCGGTGCTGACGATCATCGCCGTGCTCGCCGCCAAGGAGACCCGCAACACCTCGCTGCGCCACGACCGCGTGGTGCGGGGTGCGCACGACTGATCGGTCCGGGGGCCGGGCCTGCCGGTTTCCCAGGTGATGAACCCGAGCTGCCTCTCCGCACACGGCACGTCGTGTGTGGAGAGGCAGTTCTGTGTGCGAGGAGGCGACTTCCCTTCATCACCTGGGAAACCGGATCACCCCGCCGGACGCTCGCCCGCCGCGGTCCGGTCGGCGACCTCGGTGACGCGGCGGGCGCGGGTGTCGGGCCGCTTGGCGCCGACGAGGTGGACCAGCGCGGCCCGGCGGGCCGAGCGGCTCAGCGCGTCCCAGGTCGGCCGGGCGGCCCGGTCGGCCAGGGCCGTCGCCAGGTCGTCGGGCACGACGAGGTCCTCCACGTCGTCGAGGAGCGTCCACGAGCCGTCGGCGACCGCCGCGTCGACGACCGCCTGACCGGCCGGACACATCCGGCCCTCGTCCTGCAACCGGGACAGGCGCTGCTTGTTGGGCCGCGACCAGCCGCTGCCCGGCCGGCGGTGCGTGAACCACATCGCCGTGCGCTCCTCGTCGAGGGCCTTCGAGGTGGCGTCGATCCAGCCCTGGGTCAGGGCCTCGCACACCAGGTCGTCGTACGACGGAGCCGGGCGACCCGTCGACCGCTTCCACCACACCACCCACACGCCCGTGCCGCGGTCGTGGTGGGCGGCGAGCCAGTCGCGCCACTGCTCGGCGCTCTCGACGTGGAGCTGCTCCCCGTCCCGGACCGCCATGGCGCCGACGCTAGCCTCGACGCCGATGTCCGTCACGCCCGCAGCACCCCTCGTCTGGTACGTCAGCTACGGCTCCAACATGGCCGCCGACCGCCTCGCCGCCTACCTGGCCGGCGGCGTCCCGGCCGGCGGCCGCCGCGTCAACCCCGGCGCTCGCGACGCCACCCCGCCGCGGCGCAGCGAGCCGGTCGACCTCCCGGGCGCGCTCTACTTCGCGGGCGAGTCGCCGCAGTGGGGCGGGGGAGTGGCGTTCTACGACCACGACGCGACCGACCGCGGCCCGACCGCCGCGCGCGCCTACCTCGTGACCGCCGCCCAGTTCGCCGACGTGGCGGCGCAGGAGATGCACCGCGTGCCCGCGGCCGGTGACCCCGTCGAGCAGGTGCTGCTCGACGGGTTCGAGGGTCGTCACGAGGTCGGGCCCGGCCGCTACGAGACGCTGCTCGAGGTGGGGCGGCTGGAGGGGCTGCCGCTGCTGGTCTTCACCTCGCCCCACGGCATCGACGCGGTGCCGCACACGCAGCCGGCGCCGCACTACCTCGCGATGCTCGCCACCGGGCTGCGCGAGTCGCGCGGCTGGGACGAGGCGCGCTTCCGGGCGTACGTCGACCGGGTGACCTAGCCGAAGGTCGCGGCGGCGACCACCCGGCCGTCGCTGTCGGTGACCTCGAAGCCGGCCGCCTGGTCGCGCAGCACCGAGCTGTTGAGGTTGCAGTCCATCTCCCGGGCGCCGGTGCCCACGAACTCACCGGCCGGGTAGCGCCGGCCGCCCCTGCCGAGGACGTCGACGCGGTAGCGCCCGCCGTCCTCGAAGCCGCTGGCGCGCAGCTTCACCTCCACGCCCCAGGTGTGGTTCACGAGCGCGGCGGAGGCCTGCACCCCGGGCGCCTCGTCGCGGACGCCGACCGCCTCGGTGGGCACTGCCGGCGTCGTCGGGGTGGGGTCGTTGCGCAGGCTCTGCACGCCCAGGGAGAGCACCAGGGCCAGGGCGGCCGCGACCCCCGCGACGCCTGCCGTCCGCGCCCACGACGTACGCCGCTCGGCCCGCGCCGCGTGCTCGACGGCCCCCACCACCCGGTCGGCCAGACCCGGGGGCACGTCGCCCGCCGCCGGGGCGGGGCGCACGCGCAGGTCGGCCAGGGCGGCCGCCACGGGGGTCAGCTCGCCGAGCTCTGCGGTGCAGGAGGCACACCCGTCGAGGTGCTGCTCCAGTCGGGCCGCGGACGCCTCGTCGAGCTGGCCCAGCACGTAGACGCCCAGGTCGGTCCGCAGCCGTTCGTGCTCGTTCACGGTGACACCTCCATCTCCTCCATCACCACGCGCAGCGCCTTGAGGCCGTAGAAGACCCGGCTGCGCAGCGTGCTCGCCGGGATGCCCAGCTCGGCCGCCACCTCGTCGTAGGGGCGGTCCAGCAGGTAGGTCTGCTCCAGCGCCACCCGGTGGTCCTCGCCCAGGCGCCGCAGCGCCTCCTCCACCAGCCAGCGGTGCACCAGACCCTCCCACGCGTCGGGCCCGACCTCGGGCGACCCGGCGAGCGTCTCGTGGTCGGCCAGGCTGCGCAGCCAGGGGCGGGCGCCGCGGTTGCGGTGCAGGTCGACCACGACGTTGCGCGCGATGCCGAACAACCAGGTGCGCAGCGCGGCGACCTGGGGGTCGTAGCGCTCCCGGGCGCGCCAGGCGCGCAGGAAGGTCTCCTGCACCGCGTCCTGCGCGAGCCCCGCGTCACCGAGCCCGCGCAGCGCGAACCGGTAGAGCTCGCCGCCGTGGGCGGCGTACGCCTCGCGCACCCCCTCCTCGCGGGAGAAGGTGGGGGTGTGCGGGGTGTGGCGGGTCGACGCCATCGGTGGTGGGGGCTCCTGGGGTCAGCGCGGGATCGGCAGGGCGATGTCGCTGACCTGCAGCGACCGGGGGAAGGTGCCCCGGCGGTCGGCGTCGCCGCTGATCAGGTCCACGCTGTACAGACGGTAGGACCCGGCGAAGGACATCGTGGCGTATCCGGTGCTCTGGCTGCCGACGATGTCGAACCCGGCGTCGCCCCCGGCGTTGAGGCCGAACTTGCCCGTGGCGGCCAGGGTGCCGGCGTTGGCGGGGACCTGGGTGACGACCTGGTCGAGCGCGGTGTCGAGGTCGTAGAGGGTGGTCGCCGTGTCGGGGTCCAGGTCGTTGTTGGTGTACGCCGCTGCCACGACGCCGGTCGCCGTCGCGGCGGGAGCCGTCGGCGTCGCCGGGTAGGTCAGCGTGCCGTCCACGACGGTGGTGTCGTCGGCGAGGTTGTGGCGCAGGTTCTGACCGGTGTTGCTGACGACGCGGAGCCGGTCGGCGGCCGGGTTGAAGTCGACGCCGAAGGCGGTGCCGGACAGGGCCACGCTGAGCTGGCTGACCTTGGTGGCCCGGGCCCGGGTGTCCAGGGTGTAGATGCCGCCCTGGTCGCCCACGGCGTACAGCTTGCGGTCCTGGACGCGGTAGTCGATGCCGACGACCTCGGTGTCACCGGCCAGGCCCTGGATCGAGCCCAGGCGCTTGACCTTGCTCGCCCGCGAGACCGGGAACTGCACCAGCGTGGTGCCGCCGACGAGGCCGATCGCCTGCCGGGCCGGGGGCTTGCGGGCGGCCTCGGCGCTGGTGGCGGCCACCGGGACGGTGAGGGCGGCCACGAGGCCGGCGGTGATCACTGCGGTGCGGGTGCGGTTCATCGTGGGGCTCCTACGGGTCGGTGGAGGTGCGTGCACCCGTACCTACGTCCCGGTCGCCGCCCGCGTTGAACGAGACGGCGACTTTCTTCCCAGGAGTCCCGACGGCTGGGACGATCGGCGCCATGGCCGACCTCAGAGGGGTCCTCGGACTCGCCCTGCTGCTCCTGGTCGCGGTCGCGTTCTCCCGTCATCGCCGGGGGATCAGCGTGCGCACCGTCGTCGCGGCGCTCGCGCTGCAGGTGGCCTTCGCGCTGCTGGTGCTCCGGTGGGGGCCGGGGGAGGCCGCCCTGCGCTGGGTCTCGGGCCGCGTGGAAGCGCTGATCGGGTTCACCGAGGAGGGCACGAGGTTCGTCTTCGGGTCGCTGCTCGACGTCGGTCCCGAGGACAGCCCGATCTTCGCGCTCAAGGTGCTGCCGGTCATCGTCTTCCTCGGCGCGCTCGTCTACCTGCTGTTCTACCTGCGGGTGATCCAGTGGGTGACGCACTGGGTCGGCGGGGCGATCGCGTGGCTGCTGCGCGTCACCAAGGTGGAGTCGATGTACGCCGCCACGGTGATCTTCCTGGGCCAGAGCGAGGCCCCGCTGATGGTGGCGCCGTACCTCGCCCGGATCCGCACCGCGCAGCTGTTCGCCCTGATGACCGGGGGCTTCGCCGCCGCCGCGGGCTCGACCCTGGTCGGCTACTCGCTGCTGGGCGCGCCGCTGGAGTACCTCCTCGCGGCCACCGTGATGAACGCGCCCGCGGGCCTGCTGATGGCCAAGATCCTCTGGCCCGACAGCACGCCCGAGCCGGACTGGTCGACCATCGAGCAGGCGGCCGCCGACTCCGAGGAGGCCGCCTTCGACGTGCGCACCGTGCGCGACGAGGAGTCGGCCAACGTGATCGACGCGGTCGGGCGGGGCGCGCTGGCGGGCGGCCGGATCGCGGTCACCGTCGGGGCGCTGCTCGTCGCGTTCGTGGCGCTGATCGCGATGCTCAACGCCGTGCTCTCGCGAGTGGGCAGCTGGGTCGGGGTCGACGACCTGACCTTCCAGGGCGTCCTGGGCTGGCTGCTGGCGCCGCTCGCCTGGCTGCTCGGCGTGCCCTGGTCGGAGGCCCCGGAGGCGGGGTCCTTCATCGGCCAGAAGACGATCCTCAACGAGTTCGTGGCGTACGCCGACTTCGGCGCCCAGGTCGACTCGCTCTCGCCGGTGACCGTCGTCGTGGTGACCTTCGCCCTGGCCGGCTTCGCCAACCTGGCCTCGATCGCGATCCAGATCGGCACCTACTCCGCGCTGGTGCCCGAGCGCCGTGCCCAGGTCGCCCGCCTCGGGCTGCTCGCGCTGCTGGGCGGGTCGCTGGCCAACCTCGCCAACGCCGCCGTCGCCGGGCTGGTCGTGGCCACCTAGCGTCTGGCGCCTGCGTCGGGGATCCTGTCCGTCGAGCCCGTCGGGGTGCCCGTGATGGGTCGGGGCGTGGGTCGCCGGCCGGTGGGTCGCTGGGTCGCTGGGTCGCTGGGTCGCTGCGAGCGTCATACGTCCTCGTCGTCCGGGCGGCCGGCTCGTATGACGTCCCGTGGGTGCGTCGTACGAAGTGGTGGCGGGTCGGTGGAGCGTCAGACGGCGTCGTCGTCCAGGTGACCGCTTCGCATGACGTCGCGGGGTGCGTCATGCGGAGTGGTCGTCGGGCCCGCCAGGACGTATGACGAGTCCGGTGGCGTGGCGTGTGCCGGTCGGACGAGGTGGTGCATGCGACGCCGCCGGCTGGTCGAGGAGGTCGCTCTGCGACCGTCACGAGACCCACCGCAACCCGGTCGACGACCACCCGCAAGAAACTTCCGCACGCCGTCCGCATTCCGGACGAAACCCCAGGTCAGAGCCGGTTTCTGTCGGTGCTCGGTGCTTGGATGGAGGTATGGAAGAGCAGGTCGCGACCCCCGCCGGCGGGCA
>NZ_LMRF01000002.1:438726-505343 GCF_001424755.1 Marmoricola sp. Leaf446 | reverse complement strand
GGGCCGCAGGCATGCCCGGACATGGTCTCGACAGGCTCGACCGACGACCGGCTCGACCGACGAACCCCCTACGGAGGCGGTCGGGCGGCCAGCTCCTCGCGCAGCCGGCGTACCTCCTCGCGCAGCGCCTGCACGTCGGTGGCCGTGGCCGGCGCGGTGCCCTGCTCGAGGTCCTCCTGCTCACCGAGGTCCTCCACCCGCTCCACCAGCCACGAGGCGATGCCGGCGGTCACGGTGCCGAGCACGCCGATGCCGGCGAGCATCAGCAGGCCGGCCACCACCCGGCCGGTGACGGTGACGGGGTACATGTCGCCGTAGCCGACGGTCGTGATGGTCTCCACCGACCACCACAGCGCGTCGCCGTAGGTCTGGATCGGCCCCGACGAGCCGCGCTCGGCGTCGAGCACCGCCAGCGAGCCGGTCAGCACGATCAGCGTCACCGACGCGGCGACGTAGAGCCCGACGCGGCCGCGGAGCGAGCCCCGGCCGACCCGGTCGAGCAGCGTCAGCAGCGAGAGCAGCCGCAGCAGCCGCAGCGGCCGGAAGACCGGCAGCAGGGCGGCGGCGAGGTCGAGCGGGTGGTCGCGCACGAAGCGCCACCGGTCGCGCGCGAGCAGCAGCCGGACCACGAACTCGCCGGTGAGCACCACCCAGGTCAACGTGACGACCGTCGAGAGCGTCCGGCGCAGCGCCAGCGGGAGGGTCGGGTCGAGGATCGGCCAGGCGTACGCCGCGACGAAGAGCAGCGAGACCGCCACCAGGGGCCACTGGACCCGGCGGTCCCACCCCGCCTCGCTGGGTCGTCGCAGGGTCGCCATGGCCAGTGATCATGGCACCCGCCTGCGGTCGTACGCCGCCCGCGACGCGCCTCAGCCGAGCGAGGCGGGCACCAGGAAGGTCAGCCAGGCCAGGCCCGGGCCCGCCGCGACCACCACGCCGGCGTACCCCAGCATCCGGCGGTACATCGCGTCGCGGTCCACCTCGGGCACGTTGGCGAGGACGAGGGCACCGTTGGTGGAGAAGGGGCTGACGTCCACGACGGTGGCAGCCACGGCCAGCGCGACGGTGAAGGCGATCGGGCTGACCGAGCCCTGCTCGAGGAACGGCACGGCGAGCGCGATGGCGACGCCGATGATGCCGAGCGAGGAGGCCACCGCCGAGGTGACGCCGGCGAGGTAACACAGCAGCAGCACCGCGAGGAGCGGTGCGCCGATGCTGGTGATCGCCTCGCTGACGTAGTCCACGGCGCCCGCGGTCTCGAGCACGTTGATGTAGGTCAGGATGCCGCAGATCAGCATCATCACCGACCAGCTGACGCCGTCCAGCGCCCGCTTGGAGTCGGCCGGTGCGAGCAGCGCGAAGAGCGCGCCGATGCTGATGGCGACGACACCGGTGTCGAGGTCGGTGGCGACCGACAGCGCGGCCAGCAGCAGCAGCCCCGCCAGGGTGAGCGCCTGGTAGGCGCCCAGCCGCTGCGGCCCCGGTGCCGGTGCACCGTCCGCGGACCCGTCCGGCGCGGCGGGCGCCTCGGTGTCGACCCGCCGCCCGAGCAGGGCGCGCCCGCCCATGAACACGTAGACCAGCACCCCCACGACCACGTTGAACACGAACGGGCCGAGGAACAGGGCGAGCGGCGAGATCGGCAGGTCCTCGCCGCGCAGGTAGCCGGCGATGAAGCTGCCGTAGACGCTGATCGGGGAGAAGGCCCCGGCGAGCGCCCCGTGCACCACCATCAGCCCCATCATCAGCTGGTTGATGGCGTAGCGCCGGGCGAACGGGATGGCCAGCGGTGCCACGATCGCGACCGCGAACAGCGCGCCCACCGAGATCAGGGCCGCGGTGAGGACGAAGAAGATCCAGGGCGCCGCGGCAACCCGGCCCCGCACCAGCCGGAGCCCGGCGGCCACGATCCAGTCGATGGTGCCGTTCTGCTGGGCGAAGCCGAACATGAAGGTGAGCCCGACCAGGATCAGGAAGATGTCGGAGGGGAACCCCGCCAGCACGTCGGCCTGCGACATGTCGGCCGCCCCGAGGCCGACGGCGAAGGCCGCGAACAGGGCGAGCACGCCCATGTTCACCGAGCGGAACGTCGCCACGACGAAGATCACCGCGAGGACGACGATGGACAGGACTGCAGCGGACACGGATCGGCCTCCCGAGGTGAGCGTGGTCACACCGTGGGTACCACACCGGCGGCGCCCGGGCCCGTCGTGCACGGGCCCGATGGACGGCTGCTGCCACTAGATTGCGGCCATGCCGACCGACGCGCTGTCGACCCGGACCCGCGTCGGCTACGGCCTGGGCTCGGTGGCGACGGGCACCTTCGGCACCGTCCCCGGCCTGGTGCTGCTGCCCTACCTGACCGACACCCTCGGCATCGCCGCGGCGCTGGCGGGGCTGATCGTGTTCCTGCCCAAGGCCTGGGACGTCGTGCTCAACCCGGTCGCGGGCCGGGTCACCGACCGCACCGAGGACCCCCGCGGACCGCGGCGGCCCTGGCTGCTGCGGGCCGGGCTCGCCCTGGCGGCGACGTTCGCGCTGATCTTCGCCGGCCCCGACCTGGGGTCGCGGACCTTCGACGCAGCGTGGGTGCTGGTGACGTTCGTGGCCTGCGCGACGGCGTACGCCTTCTTCCAGGTGCCCTACGTCGCGATGCCGGCGGAGATGACGTCGTCCTACGACGAGCGCACCCGGCTGATGACCTGGCGGGTGGCGATCCTGGCGCTGGCGATCATGGTCAGCGGCGCGTCGGCGCCGGCCGTGCGCGACGCCTTCGAGGGCCGCACCGGCTACCGCGTGATGGGGCTGGCGGTGGCCCTGCTGCTCGTGCTCGGCGTGGTCGGCGCCTACCTCGGCACCCGCGGCGCCCCCGTCGGCACGGTCGCCGCCGGCACGGGCAGCCTGCGCGACCAGCTGCGGGTGGTCGCCGCGGCGCGCGACTTCCGGCTGCTGCTCACCACCTTCGTGGTCCAGGCGCTGGCCGTGGGCGCGATGCTCGCCGGGGTCGCCTACGTCTCGCGGTGGGTGCTGGTCGACCGCTCGGCGGCGACGCTGCTCTTCGTCTGCTTCGTCGGTCCGGCGCTGCTGCTCACCCCGGTGTGGAGCGCGGTCGGCCGTCGCGTGGGCAAGCGCCGCGGCTACGTCGCCTCCTCGCTCGTGCTCGTCGTCGCGGCGCTGCTGCTCACCACGGCGGGGCACGTCCCCGTCGCCCTGGTGTACGCCGCGACGGCGCTGGTCGGCGTCGGCTACGCCGGCGTCCAGGTGTTCCCGCTGGCGATGCTGCCCGACGCCGTGGCCGTCGACGCCACCCGCACCGGCGAGAACCGCGCCGGCGTCTACACCGGCGTGTGGACCGCCGGGGAGACCCTCGGCCTGGCCCTCGGCCCCGCGCTGTACGCCGTGCTGCTGGCGCTCGGCGGCTACGTGTCCACCGACCAGCCCGCCGACTGGATGACCCAGGTCCAGCCCGGCTCGGCGGTGCTCGCGATCACGCTCGGCTTCTCGGTCGTGCCCGCGGCGCTGGTGCTGCTCAGCCTGCTCCCGCTGCGGGGCTACTCCCTCGACGCCACGGAGGTGGAACGGTGACCGAGCACCACGACGACGACGTCCTCGCCCGGCTGCGCGCGATGCAGCAGGGCGACGTGCCCGTGACGGGCGGCCGCACGCTGGCCTACGTCTACGACTCCGGGTTGGCGGAGGTCGACCGCGTCGGGCGCGAGGCGGTGGCGGCGTACGCCGGCTCCAACGGGCTCGACCCGACCGCGTTCCCCAGCCTGCTCGCGATGGAGAACGAGCTGGTCGGCTTCACCTGCGACCTGCTCGACGCGCCCGAGGGCACGGTCGGCACCGTCACCTCCGGCGGCACCGAGTCGGTGCTGCTCGCCGTGCAGGGCGCCCGGGACTCCCGGCCCGACGTCGACCGGCCGCGGATGGTGCTGCCCTCGACCGCCCACCCGGCGTTCCACAAGGCGGCGCACTACTTCGGCGTCGAGGTGGTGACGGTCGCGGTCGGCGAGGACTTCCGCGCCCGACCCGCGGCCACGGCCGCCGCGATCGACGACGGCACCGTGCTCGTGGTGGCCAGCGCCCCGTCGTACGCCCACGGGGTGGTGGACCGCGTCGACCGGATCGCCGCGGCCGCGGCGGCGCGCGGCGTGCGCTGCCACGTCGACGCCTGCATCGGTGGCTGGGTGCTGCCGTACGCCGCCCGGCTGGGCCGCGACGTGCCGCCGTGGACCTTCGCGGTGCCCGGTGTCACCAGCATCTCGGTCGACCTGCACAAGTACGCCTACGCCCCCAAGGGCACCTCGGTGCTGCTGCACCGCGACGCCACGCTGCGCCGGCCGCAGTACTTCACCTCGGCCCGCTGGCCGGGCTACACGATGCTCAACTCCACGACGCAGTCCACCCGCTCGGGCGGCCCGCTCGCCGGCGCGTGGGCGGTGGTGCGGCAGCTCGGCGACGCGGGCTACCTGGAGCTGACGCGCACCCTGCTCGACGCCGTCGACCGGCTGGTGGAGGGCGTCGGTGCGATCGAGGGCCTGCACGTCGTCGCCGCCCCCGACGCCTCACTGGTCGCGCTGGGCACCGACGGCAGCTGCGACGTGTTCACGCTGACCGACGCCATGACGCGGGCGGGGTGGCTGGTGCAGCCGCAGCTGTCCCACGACGGCCACGCGCCGACGCTGCACCTGTCCCCCAGCGCCGCGACCGCGCCGCACGTCGCGCAGTTCCTGGCCGACCTCGCCGACGCCGTCGTCGCGGCGCGCGAGGCGGGCCCGGTCGTCGTCGACCCGGGCGTCGCCGACCTCGTCCGCGCCCTGGACCCCGCCGTGCTGAGCGACGACGACTTCGACGGCCTGCTGGCCGCGGCCGGGATGGACGCCGCCGCCGGCGGCGACCTGCCGGAGTCGATGGCCGAGGTGAACGCCCTGCTCGACCTGGCCTCGCCCGCGCTGCGCGAGGCGCTGCTGGGCCGGTTCCTGGAGCGGCTGCAGCAGCCGGTGCGGGCCGCCGCGAGCACACCTGTGCACCCGGCGCGTTAGGGAGTGCGGGAGCGGGGTACGAGCCCGGTCGTCCAGCACGATCCCCGTCCTTCGAGAGGTGACATCCCGTGCCCGACGTGACCGCCAACGGCGTCTCCCTGCACTTCGAGGACACCGGGGGTGACGGACGCCCCGTCGTCCTCATCCACGGCTGGCCCCTCAGCGGCGCCTCCTGGTCCGAGCAGGTGCCCGCGCTGACCGCAGCCGGACACCGCGTCATCACCTACGACCGCCGCGGCTTCGGTGACTCCGAGAAGCCCGACTCCGGCTACGACTACGACACCTTCGCGGCCGACCTCGCCGGGCTCCTGGAGGAGCTCGACCTGCGCGACGTCGCCCTCGTCGGGTTCTCGATGGGCGGCGGCGAGATCGCCCGCTACATCAGCACCCACGGCCAGGACCGGGTCCGCGCCGCGGTGTTCGCCGCCGCCGTCCCGCCCTACCTGCTCAAGACCGACGACAACCCCGAGGGCGGCCTGGGCCAGGACGACGTCGAGGGCATGCAGCAGGGCGCCCGCGACGACCGCGAGGGCTTCCTCGACGGGTTCACCACCGACTTCTTCTCGGCCGGCGGCGAGCTCAAGGTCACCGAGGAGCAGCGCCAGCAGGCGCTCGCCCTCGCGGCGAGGGCCGGCGACCAGGGCCTGGTGGAGTGCATCCACGCCTTCGGCACCACCGACTTCCGCGCCGACCTGGAGAAGGTCACCGTGCCGACCCTGGTCATCCACGGCGACGGCGACGCGACCGTGCCGTTCGAGGTCTCGGGCAAGCGCACCGCCGAGATCGTCGACGGCGCCGAGCTGGTCGTGGTCCAGGACGGCCCGCACGGCCTCAACGTCAGCCACGCCGACGAGTTCAACCGGGCGCTGCTCGCCTTCCTCGGCTGACACAGACCTCGGGCCTCCGCCAGGCCCGAGCGGGGCCGGTGCCCTGAGGAACCCTTGGGAGAGTCCTCAGTGCACCGGCCCCGACCCTTGTCCGGACCCGCGTGCGGCCCGCTCCCTAGGGTGGTGGCATGAGCGCTCTCGCCGGACTCGTCGACCGTGGGCTGGTCGCCGCCGACTGGGCCGAGGCCCTCGCCCCCGTGGACGAGCAGATCGCCCGGATGGGCACCTTCCTGCGCGAGGAGGTGGCGGCCGGACGCGGCTACCTGCCGGCCGGCGACCACGTGCTGCGGGCCTTCCAGCGCCCGCTGGCCTCGGTCAAGGTGCTGCTGGTGGGGCAGGACCCCTACCCCACCCCGGGCCACCCGGTGGGCCTCAGCTTCTCGGTCGCCCCCGGGGTGGCCCCGCCCAAGAGCCTGGTCAACGTCTTCCGCGAGCTGGTCGACGACCTCGGCGTGCCGGTGCCGACGTCCGGCGACCTCTCGCCGTGGGCGGACGCCGGGGTGATGCTGCTCAACCGGTGCCTGACGGTCACCCCCGGCCAGTCGGCCGCCCACCGCGGACGCGGGTGGGAGCAGGTCACCGACCGGGCGATCCGCGTGCTGTCGGAGCGGGCCGCGTCCGGCGTACCCCTGGCGGCGGTGCTGTGGGGCCGAGACGCGCAGTCGCTCAAGGGCGAGCTGGGCCCGGTGCCGTGGGTCGAGTCGGTGCACCCGAGCCCGCTGTCGGCGCACCGCGGCTTCTTCGGGTCCCGGCCGTTCAGCCGCGTGGACCGGTTGCTGGTGGAGCAGGGCGGGGAGCCCGTGGACTGGCGCCTGCCCTGATCCGGGCATACACTTGAAATCTCAAGTGTTAGGACGACCATGACCGCCACCCCGCTCTCCGCCGCCCCCGACGCCACCGCCGGCCGGATGCCGGCCCTCTACATCGGCCACGGCGCCCCGCCGCTTCTCGACGACCCGGTGTGGTCGGGCCAGCTGCGCGCCCTCGCCGCGAGCCTCCCGCGGCCGAAGGCGATCCTCGTCGTCAGCGCCCACTGGGAGTCGGCGCCGCTGATGCTGAGCGCCTCGGGGCCGGGCACCGACCTGGTCTACGACTTCGGCGGGTTCGCCGAGCGCTACTACCGGATGACCTACCGCACCCCGGACGCGAGCGCCCTCGCGGATCGAGTTGCGGCGATGATGCCCAGCGCCGAGCCGGTGCACCACCACCCCACCCGCGGGCTCGACCACGGCGCCTGGGTGCCGCTGACGATCATGTATCCCGAGGCCGACATCCCGGTGCTCCAGATGTCGCTGCCCACCCACGACCCGGACCGGCTGCTGGCACTGGGCGCCCGGCTGCGCGAGCTGCGCGACGAGGGCGTGCTGGTGATGGGGTCGGGCTTCCTGACCCACGGCCTGCCGTTCCTGCGCGAGTTCCGCATCGACGCCGCCGCCCCCGGCTGGTCGCAGGACTTCGACCACTGGGCCGCCGAGGCGCTGACGCGCGGCGACGTGGCCGAGCTCGCGTCGTACCGCTCGAGGGCGCCGGGCATGCCCTACGCCCACCCCACGGTCGAGCACTACACGCCGCTGTTCGTGGCGCTCGGCGCCGCCACCGACCCGGCCGCCCCGGGCGACCAGGTCATCGACGGCTACTGGATGGGGCTCTCCAAGCGGTCGGTGGTCCTGGCCTGAGGCGCCGGCCGGGAACGGTTTCCCGAGGTCGCCTGGGAAACCGCCGGCGCCCCGCACCACCCCCCACCCCGTGCGCCAGACTGACGCCCATGGAGCTCCTGACCATCCAGTCCTCGGTCGCCTTCGGGCACGTCGGCAACAGCGCGGCGGTCTTCCCGCTGCAGCGGCTCGGCATCGAGGCGTGGGCGGTCAACACCGTCCACTTCTCCAACCACACCGGCTACGGCGAGTGGCGCGGCCCGCTGCTCTCGGCCGCCGACCTGCGCGAGGTGGTCCGCGGGGTCGAGGAGCGGGGCGCGCTGGCGCGCGTCGCCGCGGTGCTCAGCGGCTACCAGGGCGGCGAGGAGGTCGGCGACGTGGTCCTCGAGACCGTCGCCCGCGCCAAGGAGCTCAACGCCGACGCGGTCTACTGCTGCGACCCCGTGATGGGCGACGTCGGGCGCGGCATGTTCGTGCGCCCCGGCATCCCCGAGCTGATGCGCGACCGGGTGGTGCCCGCGGCCGACGTGATCACCCCCAACCACTTCGAGCTCGACTTCCTCGCCGGCACCACCACGCGCACGGTGCCCGAGCTGCTCGCCGCCGTCGACGCCGTGCGTGAGCGCGGCCCCCGCACGGTGCTGGTGACCAGCGTGCTGACCGAGGAGACGCCCGCGGGCCACGTCGACGTGGTGGCGGTCTCCGACGCCGGCGCCTGGTCGGTGCGCACCCCGCTGCTCCCGATCAGCCCCAACGGCTGCGGCGACGTCACGGCCGCGGTCTTCCTCGCCCACCTGCTGCGCACCGGCGACGCCGCCACCGCGCTGCAGCGGGTGACCTCGACGGTCTTCGGCATCCTCGAGGAGACCATCGCGGCCGGCACCCGGGAGATCCAGCTCGTGGCCGCCCAGGACGTCATCGCCGACCCCCCGGCCCGCTTCGGGCCGACCCGGCTGCGCTGAGGGGGCGCGCCCACCTGGGCGGGCACCGTCGTGCCCGGTCGGGCAGCACCCGGGCACGCTCCGTCGACGTACGGCGCGGACCCGGGCGTATTGGCACGCTCCAAACCGGACGCACTACCTCTTCCGTGCGCCCACCCGGGCACGACTCGGGCACGTCCAGGCCCACACCCGGGCTCACCTCCCGGGCGGCGCGTGGTCCACACTGAGCCCGTCCCCGGGTGACGGGGGTCACACACCGGCGGTGACGGGCCGGCTCGGGACGGAGGTGCAGCGATGGAGGCCGACGAGCGGCAGCGGCGCATCCTGGCCCTGGCCCGGCACGACGGCAGGGTCGAGGTGGCCCGGCTCGCCGACGACCTGCGCGTCGCCCCCGAGACCGTACGCCGCGACCTGCGACAGCTCGTCGAGCGCGGCATGCTGCAGCGGGTCCACGGCGGTGCCCACCCCGTCGAGGGGGTCGGCTACGAGAGCGACGTCGAGCAGCGCAGCCACTCCCAGGTCGCCGAGAAGCGACGCATCGCCGTCGCCGCCGCCGCCCGCCTCGAGGGCGCCGAGTCGATCTACGTCGACGAGGGCGTCACCCCGCAGCTGGTCGCCGAGGCGATCGCCGCGTCGCTGCGGCCCGACGCCCGACTGACCGTGGTCACCTCCTCGCTGCTCGCCGCCGGCGCGCTCGCCCACGTCCCCCAGGTCACCGTGATGCTGCTCGGCGGACGCCTCCGCGGCCGGACCATGGCCACCGTCGACCACTGGGCGACCCGGATGCTGCGCGAGCTGGTCATCGACCTGGCCTACCTCGGCGCCAACGGCATCTCCCGCGACCACGGCCTCACCACGCCCGACCCCGCGGTGGCCGCCGTCAAGGCCCAGGTGGTCGCCAGCGCGCGGCGCCGGATCTTCGTCGGCGTGCACACCAAGTTCAACGTCTCCAGCTTCTGCCGCTTCGCCGACATCCCCGACTTCGAGGCGCTGGTCACCGACACCGGCGTCAGCGTCGCCGACGCCCACCGCTTCGGCGCGATGGGCCCCCACGTCGTCCGGGCCTAGCCGCCCGGGACCCGGCCGGCGCCGCCGCCCGGGCAGCTCGATCCCCCAACCGCACACCCCGACCCACCCGCAGGCACGGACCACCCGGCCCGGCCGACGCACCCCGAAGGAGAACCCGTGCTCACACGGTCCAGCACCCGCAGCCTCGCCGTCGCCGCCACGGCCGCGCTGAGCCTCGTCCTCGCCGGCTGCGGTGCCGGCGCGGGCGGTGGCAGCAGCAGCGGCGACGAGAAGTCCATCAACGTCCTGATGGTCGGCAACCCGCAGATGGTCGACATCGAGAAGCTGACCAAGGACAGCTTCACCAAGGACACCGGCATCGAGGTCAACTACACGATTCTCCCCGAGAACGAGCTGCGCGACAAGGTGACCCAGGACATCGCCACCAAGTCCGGGCAGTACGACGTCGCCACCATCGGCGCCTACGAGGTGCCGATCTGGAGCGAGAACGGCTGGCTCAAGCCCCTCGACGAGTACGCCGACGCCGGCGACTACGACAAGGACGACCTGATCGACCCGATCGTGGAGTCGCTGAGCGGCACCGACGACAAGCTCTACGCGATGCCGTTCTACGGCGAGTCGTCGTTCCTGATGTACCGCAAGGACATCTTCGAGCGCGAGGGCATCGACATGCCCGCCAAGCCCACCTGGGACCAGGTCGCCAAGGCCGCGGCCGAGGTCGACGGCGCCGAGCCCGGCATGAAGGGCATCTGCCTGCGCGGCCTCCCCGGCTGGGGCGAGATGTTCGCCCCGCTGACCACCGTGGTCAACACCTTCGGCGGCACCTGGTTCACCGAGGACTGGCAGCCCGAGGTCGACAGCCCGGAGTTCACCGAGGCGGTCGACTTCTACGTCGACCTGATCAAGGCCCACGGCGAGCCCGGAGCGGCCCAGGCCGGCTTCACCGAGTGCCTCAACGCGATGAGCCAGGGCAAGGTCGCGATGTGGTACGACGCCACGTCGGCCGCCGGCTCGCTCGAGGACCCCGCCGTGAGCAAGGTCGCCGGCAAGGTCGGCTACGCCGCGGCGCCGGTCAAGGAGACCGAGTCCGCCGGCTGGCTGTGGGCGTGGGCCTGGGCGATGCCCGAGACCACCCAGAAGGCCGACGCGGCCGCGCAGTTCATGAGCTGGGCGTCCTCGAAGGACTACGAGCAGCTGGTCGGCAAGGAGCTGGGCTGGGCCCGGGTCCCGGCGGGCAAGCGTGAGTCGACCTACGAGATCCCGGAGTACAAGAAGGCCGCCGCCGCGTTCGGTCCCCAGACCCTGGAGTCCATCGAGAACGCCAACCCGACCGACCCCGGCGTCCAGGCCCGACCCACCGTCGGCGTCCAGTTCGTCGCCATCCCGGAGTTCCAGGACCTCGGCACCAAGGTGTCCCAGGACATCGCCGCCGCCATCGCCGGTCGCGGGACCGTCGAGGAGGCCCTCGCCAACGGCCAGAAGCTGGCCGAGGACGTGGCCAAGGACTACCAGTGAGCACGACCACCACCGACCGCCCNCCGCGGCGTCCGACGCCGCGGCGGGGGGGCCGCCCCCCTCCAAGCGCTCCTCCAAGGAGCGGTGGTCCCGACGCGGTCCGCTGCTGCCGGCGCTGGTCTTCACGATCATCGTCACGCAGATCCCGTTCCTGATCACGATCGCGGTCTCGTTCCTCAACTGGAACATCCAGCGACCGGGCACCAAGAGCTTCCTGGGCCTCGGGGTCTACGAGTCCTTCGCCGGGCTCTCCAACTTCGCCACCGTCTTCACCGACTCCCGGCTGCGCAACGCGGTCCTCAACACCGTCGTGCTGACCGCCTCGGTGGTCGTCGTCAGCCTGCTGATCGGGCTGGGCATCGCGGTGCTGCTCGACAAGAAGTTCCCCGGCCGGGGCGTGTGCCGCACCCTGCTGATCGCGCCGTTCCTGGTGATGCCGGTGGCCTCGGCGCTGCTGTGGAAGCACGCGCTCTACAACCCCGACTACGGCCTGTTCAACGGCACCCTCAACGCGATCTGGCAGCTGTTCGGGGCCGAGGAGGGGCCGATCGTCGACTACATCTCCACCACGCCGATGCCCGCCGTGGTCGCGGCCCTGGTGTGGCAGTGGACGCCGTTCATGATGCTGATCCTGCTGGCGGGGCTGCAGTCGCAGCCCGGTGACGTCCTCGAGGCGGCCCGCATCGACCGCGCCAGCAGCTGGCAGATCTTCCGCCACATCACGCTGCCGCACCTGCGCCGCTACATCGAGCTGTCGGTGCTGCTCGGCTCGGTCTACGTCGTGCAGACCTTCGACGCGATCTACACCATCACCCAGGGCGGACCCGGGTCGGCGACGACCAACCTGCCCTACGAGATCTACCTGACGATGTTCCGCAAGTTCGAGTACGGCGAGGCCGCTGCGGCCGGCGTCGTGGTGGTGGTCGGCACGATCGTCGTCGCCACCTTCGCGCTGCGGACCATCTCGTCGCTGTTCAGCGAGGAGGAGATGAGCCGATGAGCCAGACCCTGGAGAACCCGCAGGACGCCGACGAGGCCCCGGGCGAGGACGACCGGGCGCTGCCCGCGGCGCAGCGACGCCGCCGACGCAAGGCCAAGGACGACACCTCGGCCCCGGCCGGCATCGGCTGGACGATCAGCGCCTGGGTGGTGACGCTGCTGTTCTTCGCGCCCGTCGCGTGGATGGTGCTGACCTCGCTGCACATCGAGGCCGACGCGGCGACCAACCCGCCCTCGATCCTGGCGCCGCTCACCCTGGAGAACTACGCGGCGCTGTTCGACCGCAACGTCACGCCGTACCTCATCAACTCGGCCACGGCGAGCATCGTCTCGACGCTGCTGGTGCTGCTGCTGGCCGTGCCCGCGGCGTACGCCCTGAGCATCCGGCCGGTGGAGAAGTGGACGGACGTCATGTTCTTCTTCCTCTCCACCAAGTTCCTCCCCCCCATCGCGGCGCTGCTGCCGATCTACCTGATCGTGCAGAACACCGGGATGCTCGACAACGTCATCACGCTGGTCGTGCTCTACACCTCGATGAACCTGCCGATCGCGGTGTGGATGATGCGCTCGTTCCTGGCCGAGGTGCCGGTCGAGATCCTCGAGGCGGCCAGGATGGACGGCGCGGGATTCCTGCGCACGATGGTCTCGGTCGTGGCGCCCATCGCGGCGCCGGGCCTGGCCGCGACCAGCCTGATCTGCTTCATCTTCAGCTGGAACGAGTTCATGTTCGCGGTCAACCTGACCTCCACCACCGCGGCCACGGCGCCGATCTTCCTGGTCGGTTTCATCTCCAGCCAGGGCCTGTTCCTGGCCAAGCTGTGCGCCGCCGCCACCCTGGTCTCGCTGCCGGTGCTCATCGCCGGCTTCGCGGCCCAGGACAAGCTGGTGCGCGGCCTCTCCCTGGGGGCGGTCAAGTGAGCACGACGGCGCACCGGGCCACGCGGCTGCACCCCGACAGCCTCGGCGGGCTCGACCCGTCGATCTCGGTGCCCGGCTACGACCGGTCCCGCGTGCGGACCGGCATCGTCCACCTCGGGGTGGGCGGCTTCCACCGCGCCCACCAGGCGATGTACGTCGACCGGCTGCTCGAGCAGGGCGTCCCCGGCTCCGAGGAGTGGGGCATCACCGGCGTCGGGGTGCTCCCCCAGGACGCCCGGATGGCCGAGGTGCTCCGCGAGCAGCAGGGCCTCTACACGCTGGTGCTCAAGCACGCCGACGGCAGCCGCGACCGGAGGGTGGTCGGCTCGATGCTCGACTACCTCCACGCCCCGGCCGACCCCGAGGCGGTGCTGGAGCGGATGACCGACCCGGCGGTGCGCATCGTGTCGCTGACCGTCACCGAGGGCGGCTACCACGTCAACCCGGTGACCGGAGACTTCGACGACCGCGACGAGGGCATCCAGGCCGACCTGCGCGGCGACGCGGCGCCGGTCACGACGTTCGGGTTCCTCACCGAGGCGCTGGCGCGGCGGCGTACGGCCGGGACGGCGCCGTTCACGGTGATGTCGTGCGACAACATCCAGGGCAACGGCCACGTCGCGCACAAGATGGTGACCGCCTTCGCCACCCGCCGCGACGCCGAGCTCGGCGCGTGGATCGACGAGAACGTCGCCTTCCCCAACTCGATGGTCGACCGGATCACCCCGGTCACCACCGACGCGGACCGCGAGGAGCTGCAGCGCGACACCGGGCTGGTCGACGGCTGGCCGGTGGTGTGCGAGGACTTCACCCAGTGGGCGCTGGAGGACCGCTTCACCGACGGGCGCCCCGCCTTCGAGGAGGTGGGCGTGCAGGTCGTCGACGACGTGCACCCCTACGAGCTGATGAAGCTGCGGCTGCTCAACGCCAGCCACCAGGCGCTGTGCTACCTCGGCTACCTCAGCGGCTACCGCTACGCCCACGAGGTCTGCCAGGACGAGCTGTTCGCCGGGTTCCTGCTCGACTACATGGAGCGCGAGGGCTCCCCCACGCTCGAGCCGGTCCCCGGCGTCGACCTCGACGCCTACCGCCACCAGCTCGTGGAGCGGTTCGCCAACCCCGAGATCCGCGACACCCTGGCCCGGCTCGCCGCCGAGAGCTCCGACCGGATCCCGACCTGGTTGGTGCCGGTGATCAGCCACAACCTCGCCCACGACGGGGAGGTGCGTCGCTCCGCCCTGGTCGTGGCCGCCTGGGCCCGCTACGCCGAGGGCGTCGACGAGCAGGGCGAGGCGATCGAGGTCGTCGACCGCCGCAAGGACGCCGTCATGGAGCGGGCCTCCCGCCAGGGCGAGGAGCCGCTGGCGTTCCTCGAGGACCGCGACCTCTTCGACGACCTCGCCGACCAGCCGCGCTTCACCGAGCCCTACCTCGAGGCGCTGTCCTCGCTCCACGAGCACGGCGCCCGGGCGACCCTGGAGCGCTGGCAGGCGGACCGGGCGTAGTCCCGCCGGGCGGCGTGCGACGGGGAGACCGGTCGGCCCGGACCCGCCCTCGCGGCCGTGACCTGACTCAGCGGAAGTACTCCCCCACCGCCGCCGCCTGGGCCTGCGTGACCTGCCGGTTGCGCTCGGGGCTGACGACGAACGCCTCGGGCAGCGGCACCCGGCACGCGTCCGCGGCGCAGCTCTGGTAGCTGCGGTGCAGGGCGGTCAGCTGGTCGAGCACCTCGGCGCTGGCCGGGTCGCCGGCGAGGTTGACCAGCTCGAGGGGATCGGCAGCGAGGTCGTAGAGCTCGCGCTCACCGGTGGAGTAGCGGGTCAGCTTCCAGCGCCCCAGCCGGAGGCCGCGGCTGTTGAGCCCGCCTCGCTGCACCTCGGGGGGATCCCCCTCCCACCGGCCCCGCAGGTGGGCCGGGATCTCGGTGCGGCCCTCGGTGAGCACCGGACGGTCCCACCCCCGGTCACCGCCGACGATGGTGCCCCGCAGGTCGACGCCGTCGGGGCGCGAGAGCCGGGCGCCGGCGTACGACGCGATGGTCGGCGCGAGGTCGACGGTGCTGGCCGGGTCGTAGCGCCGTCCCCGGGGGACCCCGGGCCCGGCGATGAGCAGCGGGACCCGCAGCGACGGCTCGTGGGCGTTGATCTTGCCCTGTCGCCTCCGGTGCTCGCCGAGGTAGTAGCCGTTGTCGGAGGTGAACACCACGATGGTCCGGGCGAGCTGCCCGGTCGTGCGCAACCGGTCGAGGGTGCGGCCGACCTGCACGTCGAGCACGTAGAGCGCCTCGGCGCGCTGGCGGGTCACCTCGGTCAGCGCGGCCCGGTCGGCCGAGGTGAGGTCGGACGTCTGCAGGTAACCGGGCTTGTCGCGCATGTCGGCCTCGGGCGAGCCGGACGACGGCACCCCGGCACCGCTGCGGATCACCGCGTCGAAGCGGCCCTTGACCCAGCCCGGGCGAGCCGGGGTCACCCACCGGTAGGTCGAGCCGTCCGCGCGGCGCGTGGGGCGGGGGTCGTCGGGCTCGCCCGGGGCACCGTGGTGGGGCGCCACGGGGTTCCACCACACGAACCACGGCTTCCCCGTGCGCCACCGGTCCGTCAGCGCGCGGGTCTGCTCGCCCAGCAGGTCGGTGGAGTAGCGGCCCGGTGACCTGACGATCCGGCCGTTCACGTTCTGGGACATCTGGAAGTAGTTGTAGGTGCCCGTGGAGCCCGCGGCCCAGTGGGTCCACCCGGGCGGCACGTAGCGCAGCGAGGACGTCCCGGCCAGGGCCGCCGGCCGCCGCAGCCGTTGCTGCCCGTAGCCGTTGAGGTACTTGCCGAGCATCGCGGTGCGGTAGCCGGCGGCTCGCAGGGCGGTGGCGAGCGTCGAGCGGTCGTCGAACGAGGCGAAGGCGTAGGGCTCCTCGTGGGTCAGGACCCCGTGGTTGTGGGAGAAGCGACCGGTCAGGAAGCTGGCCCGTGAGGGGCAGCACAGCGGGTTGGGCGCGAAGGAGTTCTCGAAGCTCAGGCCGCGCTCGCCGATCAGCGCGCGGGTGCGTGGCATGAACCGCAGGTCGTCGGTGCGCATGTCGTCGGTCTCGATGACCGTGACGTTGGGTCGCGGCGCCGGAGCGGCCGCTGCACCGACGACGGCGGTGGTCGGCTCGTGGGCGGAGAACAGGGCGGCCACGGCAGGCTCGGCGACCCGTGGCGGAGCGGCGCACGCTCCGCCCACCAGGGCCAGGGCCACGAGCACCACGGTCGTACGACGGATCACAGGACCACCTCCGAGACGGGACCAGGGTCAAACTACACAATGTCGATCAGCATAGTTGACTACGGGCCTGGTCAGGCGGGTCCCGCGGGGAGCGTAGGCGCCGACGGCGGTGGTCGGGAGCAGAACCCGAACACCGCCGTCGACTGGTCCACCGGCCCGGGGCACGCCCCGGGCCGGCTACTTTGCTACGGAGCGGTCACCGACCCGACGACCACGTCGCCGGACCCGACGAGCACGTTCTCCGAGGTCCGCACCTCGACCGCACCGAGCAGCTGACGCCCGGTGGCGGGGGCCTGCAGCGCCGTCACCGTGCCCGGGACGGTCCAGCTGGCCTTGGCGGGTCGGACCTGGTCGGTGTCGGTCACCGCGACCGCGCCGAGCGTGGGGTTGGTGAAGACGTCGACGTAGTCGTAGGTCGTCGAGCCCGACGGCACGGCGTACCCGTCCACCAGCACCAGCCAGGTGCCCGCGGCCGGCTTGGTGATCGTCACCGACTCCTCGGAGTCGCCGTCGGCGGACTGGCCGGCGACCTTGCAGGTGCCGGTGGTGCAGTCGTAGACCACGAGGTCGAGGTCGGCACCGGCGTCGGAGGTGCTGCCGATGGTGGCCCGCAGCGACGTGGTCCCCGCGGTCACCGGCACCTGGAACTGCTGGGCCTCGCCGGCCTTGATGGTCTGCTCGCCCCGCTTGGCGCTGCCCAGGGTCGTGCCGACCGCCCGCCCGGTGAACTCACCGAAGGTGTTGGTGATGGTCCAGTCGCGCTGCACCGGGGTCCCGGCCGTGGCCGTGGCGATCTCGGTGGGGTCGGGCGCGACCTCGGCACCCAGCACCGAGCCGGTGAGGGTGTACGGCGCGCTGGCGGCGTCCGAGGTCCGTCGGGCCTCGACCGTCACCTCCCAGACACCGGCCTGCGGGTCGGTCACCGTGCGGCTCGTGGGCGAGCCCGCGGCGCAGCCGGCCCCGGCGTTGGGGTTGTAGCAGGAGGTCGTCGAGTTGGCCTCCACGCCGACGCCGTAGGGGTGGAACCGCAGGAACCGGATCTGGCCGGCGCCGGGTGCGGTGCCGCCGCCCTTGAGGTCCACCTTGAATGCCGGCGTGTCCTCCGGCACGTCGAAGAAGTACGACGTGGTCTGGTTGCGCCCGATCGAGCCGGTCTTGGCCACGGTGTAGTCGTTGGCGGCCGTGAACTTCTCCGAGGCCACCACCGTGTTGAGGGTCTGGGCGTCGGTGCCCGGAGTTGCGGCGTCGTCGAGGTTGAGCACCGCCGAGTGGGCCCCGGTCGTCCTGGGGTTGACCTTGACGGCCACCGTGGTCGGGGTCGCGAGCGGCAGGCTCACCGACGCCGGCGCGCTGAAGGTGCCGTCGTTGCCGACCCACCTCAGGTCGTAGCGGACGTTGCCGCCCCGTCCCGAGTAGCGGGTGAAGGTGTAGGTCCGGGTGTAGGAGTCACCCGCGGCCACGCCCTCGCGGTCGTTGATGCCCGTGCCCTTGCCCGGCACCGCCAGGAAGTCCGAGAGCGCCGTGTTGACCTCGACCGAGGAGCCGATCTCGACGGTCTGGGGCTGCGCCTCGAGGACCTGCCAGGCCTTGACCGTGTCGATGAGGCCGTTGCCCTGCTCGTAGGCGCCGTAGCGGTCGAAGAACCGCGCCGTCGAGGTCATCGCCTGGCGCAGCTGCGCCGGGGTGGCCGAGAGCTTGCTGTCCTTGGCCGCGCCGAGGAGCAGCGCCGCTGCACCAGCAGCCTGCGGCGAGGCCATCGAGGTGCCGTTGAACATGGCGTAGCCCGGCGGGCAGGTCTGCGCGATGCAGGCGTTCTTCGGGTCCTGCCACTGCGGCACCGTGGAGATGGCCGACCCCGGGGCCACGACCTGCGGCTTGAAGCCGCCGTCCTCGCGGGGACCGCGGGAGGAGAAGCCGTGCAGGTTGTCGGCGAAGGCGGAGTCCGACCCGTAGTTCGAGCGCCAGGTGTCGTCGCTCACCGAGGAGCCGACGCTGACCGTCTTGGTGGCCACCGAGGGGTCGCCGACGGTGTTCATGCCCGAGCCGCTGTTGCCGGCCGAGATGAAGATCTCCACGCCGTAGGTGTCGACCAGCCGGTCGTAGAGGACCGCCCGGGCGTTGTTGCCGTCGTTGAGGGCCGGGAGGCCGCCGATCGACATGTTGATGACGTCGACGTCGGCCTGGGCCAGCCAGGCCATGCCCTCGATCAGGGCGTGCGCGGTGCAGCCGCTGACGAACAGGCAGACCCGCACCGACTTCAGGTTCGCGCCGGGGGCGGCGCCGCTCATCTTGCCGTCGAACATGGCGTTGGCGGCGGTGATGCCGGCGACGTGGGAGCCGTGGGCCCCCGAGACGATGCCGATGTTGACGTAGTCGCCCTCGACCTGGACGACGAAGGGCATCGTCTCCTTGACCGGGGTGGCGGGGTCGTCGGTGCCGAAGTGGCCGACGTCGTACTCGTCGGCGTACTCCGTCATCGCCTGCTCGTCGCGGAAGTCGGCGTCGCGGTCGGTATCGACCCAGACCTCGTCGGTCCTGGTGTCGCGCAGCACCGCGAACTCGCCGGTGCTGCCGGCGGGGTTGCCGTCGCGGTCGAGGTCGTTGCCGACCTCGCCGGCCAGGCGCGGGTCGCGCTCGTCGAGCACGTCGACGGTGTACGCCCGGTTGCGCGGCGCCTTGTAGGTGGTGCCGTCGTAGACGAAGGTGCGGCCGCTGACGCTGTCGGACATGTCCAGCCAGGTCGGGTCGTCGTCGCCCACGGGGTCGGTGTAGGTCTTCCAGTCGAGGATCTTGCGGTCCCCGGTCGAGGTCTCCTGCAGCGACGGGTGGTCGAGGTCGACGCCGCTGTCGACGATGCCGATGGTGGTGCCGCGGCCGTCCCACTTCTTCTTCGATGCGGTGAGCTGGGCGGCACCGGTCTCACCGATCGGCATGTAGGGGTTGACCTTGGGCGTGCGCTTGCCGGGCGCGGCGTACGGCGTGGGGTCCTGGGTGCCCGCGGGACGCGGGTCCTCGAGCGGGATCACCTGGTCGAGGTCGACGGCCTGGACGCCGCTGGCCTTGGCCGCGGCCTTGGCCTGCGAGGTCGGGACCGAGACGCGGAGGTAGCCCACCTCGGCCTCGCTCGCCTCGACGCGGCCGCCGAGGGCCTCCAGCCGGTCGGCGACGGCGCTCGTGCTGCCCTGCTTCGCGGCGACGAGCAGGGTGACCCGCTTCTCGCCCTGGGCGCGAGCCTCGCCGAGCAGCGCGCGGTCCTGCTTGTCGAGCCCGGCGCCGGCGCCGGGCGGGGCGTCCGGTGGTGCGGCCGTGGCCGCGGTGGAGGTGAGGGCCAGGCCGGTGGTCGTCAGCGACGCCACCGCCAGTCCCACCAGGCCCCGAGAAAACCTGTGGTTCACGATGCTTCCCTTCGAGCGGACCGCGCGCGAGCACGCGGTCGGACGCCGCCCGAGTGCGACGCCCGGACCAGCGAACCCCCCTCCCCGCGAGGCGGGGAAGGGGGTGCAGGCGATCGTTACGTGAGGGAGACCTCAGGCGGCGCGGTCGATCGGGAAGAGCCGCTGCACGATGTCGGTCAGCGTCACCACCCCCACCGGCACGCCGTCGTCCTCGACCACGGCCAGGTGCGCCCGCGTGTCGCGCATCGTCGTGAGCGACTCGTGGAGCGGGCGGCCGGCGTCCAGGTGCAGCACCGCCCGCATCACCTCGCGGGCCGGTCGGTCGTCGGGCTCGAGCATGGTGTCGCGCACGTGCACCACGCCCACGACGTGGGCACCCGCCCGCACCAGCACCCGCAGGTGGCCCGAGGCCACGGTCGCGGCGCGCACCGCGGCCACGTCCTGGTCGTCGGTGACGGCGGTGGCCCGGTCGCCGGGGCGCACCAGGTCGCCCACGGTCAGCGTCTCCAGCTCCAGGGCCGAGGTCAGCTGCGCCGACCGGCCGGCGTCGAGGGTGCCGGCCCCGGCCGAATGCTCGACCAGCTGGCGCAGGTCCTCGGCGCTCTGACCGCTGTGGGGACTGTCCTGCGGCTCGACCCCGACGCGACGCAGGCACCAGTTGGCGGCCTCGTTGAGCGCCACCAGCAGCGGCCGGGTGAGGAACATGAAGCCCCGCATCGGCAGCGCGAGCGCGGTGGCCGCCGCCTCGGGGTGGGCGATCGCCCACGACTTGGGCGCCATCTCGCCGACCACGAGGTGGAGGAAGGTGACGATCAGCAGGGCCAGCACGAAGCCGAGCGTGCCGGCGACCCAGCTCGGCAGCCCCCAGGACGCGAAGACCGGCGTCAGGGTGTAGTCCAGCGCCGGCTTGGTGACCGCACCCAGCCCCAGGGCCGCAGCGGTGATGCCGAGCTGACAACCGGCCAGCAGCACCGTCAGCTCGTCGAAGCTGCGCAGCGCGGCGCGGGCCGAGCGGCTGTCGGCGGCGTTGTCCTGCAGCCGGTGGCGCTTGACCGCGAGCAGCGCGAACTCCGCGGCCACGAACAGCGCGCTCAGCACGATCAGCAGGACCGTGACGGCGACGACGACGATCGGGCTCATCGGTGGTCCTCCTGCTCGACGAGGGTGCTCGTCCGGTCATCGGTGTCGGGCCGGTCGTCGGGCCGGTCGTCGGGGAGGTCGTCGGGCCGGTCGTCGGGGAGGTCGTCGGGCCGGTCGTCGGGGGCCGGTTCGGGACGCACCTCCAGCGTCAGGCGTACGACGGACGGCACGTGACGCTCGACCTCGAGGACCTCCAGCCGCACCTGCTCCACGGGGGGCTCCTCGTCGTCGAGGACCGCCGCCGGGTCGGGCGGCAGCTCGACGGTGACCGTGGTGCCGACCTCGGGCAGGGCGCCGTGGGCCTCGATCAGCAGACCGCCGACCGTCTCGGCCTCGCTGTCGGCGAGCTCGCGGTCGAGCAGTCGCTCCACCTCGTCGACGTGGAGGTCGCCGGGCACCGTCCAGCTGCCGGGCTCACCCTCCTCGGCGGCGGGCGGGGGCGCCGGATCGTGCTCGTCCTCGATCTCGCCGACGATCTCCTCGGCGAGGTCCTCGCCGGTGACGACGCCCGCGAAGCCGCCGTACTCGTCGAGCACGCACAGCAGCTGGGCACGCTCGGTGACCATGGTGCGCAGCGCGTCGGGCAGTCGCATCAGGGTCGGCACCCGCACCGCCGAGCGCATCAGGGTCGCCGCGGTGCCGCTCGCGTCGCGGCCGGCACCGAGCACGTCCTGCAGGTGCACCACCCCGACCACCTCGTCGTGCTCGTCGAGCACGGGGTAGCGCGAGTGGCCGCTGCTCATCAGGCCCCACAGCACCTCGACGCCGTCGTCGGGGCGGACCACGTCGACGCGGGCGCGGGGCACCATCGCGTGCTCGACGTCGTCGTCGGGGAAGTCCAGGACCCGGTCGAGCAGCACCGACAGCTCGGCCGGCAGGTCGCCGCTCTCGCGCGAGTCGGCCACGATGTGCTCGAGGTCGCGCGGGGTGGCGGCGTGCTCGACGTCGTGGACCGGCTCCATGCCGGCCAGCCGGAGCAGCCGGTTGGAGGCCTTGTCGAAGAACGTGATGAGCCAGCCGAAGAGCCGCAGGTAGAGCGTCGTGGAGGTGGCCAGCCCGACCGCGAGGGCCTCCGGGCGGGCGATGGCGAGGTTCTTGGGGAACAGCTCGCCGAAGATCATCTGCACGAACGTCGAGAGCAGCAGCGCCAGCACGGTGCCGACGCCGACGCCCACCGCGGTCGGTACGCCGATCCCGCCCAGCGCCTCGCCCAGCGACTCGCCGATCAGCGGCTCCGCGACGTAGCCGACGAGCAGCGCGGTGACGGTGATGCCGAGCTGGGCGCCCGAGAGCATGAAGGAGGTGCGCCGGGTCACCGCCAGCGCGCGCTCGGCGGCCGCGTCACCGGCCTGGGCGCGCGCCTTGAGCCGGGAGCGGTCCACCGACATGTAGGCGAACTCCTGGGCCACGAACCACCCCGTCGCGGCGGTGATCGCCAGCACGACGAGGACGCCGAGGAGGAGCGAGAGGACCCACATCAGCGCACCACCTCGCGGTGGGCGGGTCCTTCAGGGGCACGGGGGTGGGGACTGTCGGTCTCCATCGGGTGCGGCGGTTCTCCTCGTGGTTCCGGGCGTGGTCCCCGGGTGGTCGACCAGTGTGACGGACCCACCTGAACGCTGTCTGAGGGATCGCGGGAGCCGGTCGAGCCCCCGACGTACGCTCGGGGCATGAGTGTCGCGCCCGCCGCCACGGTCCGGCTCGACGACCGGTTCGCCCGCGAGCTGCCCGAGCTGGCGCTGACCTGGAAGGCGCTCACGGCGCCCGACCCCCGGCTGCTGGTGCTCAACGAGCCGCTGGCCGCCGACCTCGGCCTCGACCCCGACGCGCTGCGCACGCCCGAGGGGCTCGGCCTGCTGCTCGGCACCGACCTGCCCGCCGACGCCCACCCGGTGGCGCAGGCCTACGCCGGCCACCAGTTCGGCGGCTACAGCCCGCGGCTCGGCGACGGGCGCGCGCTGCTGCTCGGCGAGCTGACCGACCGCGAGGGCCGCACCCGCGACCTGCACCTCAAGGGCTCGGGCCGCACCCCGTTCTCCCGCGGCGGCGACGGGCTCGCGGCCGTGGGCCCGATGCTGCGGGAGTACGTCGTCAGCGAGGCGATGCACGCCCTCGGCATCCCCACCACCCGCGCGCTGGCCGTCGTCGCGACCGGGCGTGCCGTGCAGAGGGAGACCGTGCTGCCCGGCGCCGTGCTGACCCGGGTCGCCAGCAGCCACCTGCGGGTCGGCAGCTTCCAGTTCGCCCGCGCCACCGACGACCTCGACCTGCTGCGCCGGCTGGCCGACCACGCGATCGCGCGGCACCACCCCGCCGCGGCCGACGCCCCGCAGCCCTACCTGGCGCTGTTCGACGCGGTCGTCGGGGCGCAGGCCTCGCTGGTCGCGCAGTGGATGGTCGTCGGCTTCGTGCACGGCGTGATGAACACCGACAACGTCACCATCTCGGGCGAGACGATCGACTACGGGCCGTGCGCGTTCCTCGACGCCTACGACCCGGCCACCGTCTACAGCTCGATCGACCACGGCGGTCGCTACGCCTACGGCAACCAGCCGGTGCTCGCGCAGTGGAACCTCGCCCGCTTCGCCGAGGCGCTGCTCCCGCTCCTGCACGACGACCAGGAGCAGGGCGTCGCACTGGCCGTGGCGTCGCTGGAGCGGTTCACCCCGGCGTACGCCGCCGCGCGCGCCGGCGGCCTGCGCCGCAAGCTCGGCCTGCCCGACGGCCTGCCCGACGACCTCGTCACCGGTCTCGGCGACGAGCTGCTCGTGCTGTTCCACGCCGGCCGGGTCGACCACACCTCGGGCTGGCGGCTGCTCTCGGCCGCTGCCCGCGGCGACGCCGAGCCACTGCGCGGGCTGGTGCTCGACCTGCCCGCCCTCGACGCGTGGCTGGCGCGTTGGCGGGCGCTGGGCCCCGACGCCGACGTCATGGACCGCACCAACCCGGTCGTGGTCCCGCGCAACCACCTCGTCGAGGAGGCGCTGGCGGCCGCCACCGCCGGCGACCTCGACCCGCTGGCCGACCTGCTGGCCGCGGTCACCGCGCCGTACGACGTCGTCCCCGGCCGGGAGCGCTACGCCGAGCCCGGACCCGACGACGTCGACTACCAGACCTTCTGCGGCACCTGAGCCGCCCACCTGAGTCGCCGCGGTCCGGTTTCCCAGGTGATGAACCCAGTCCGCCTCTTCACACACGACGCGCGGTGTGCAGAGAGGCGGTTTCCCTTCATCACCTGGGAAACCGGACCCAGACACGACCACCACCCGAGCCGGTGACAGGAGTCGAACCCGCGACATCCTCATTACAAGTGAGGCGCTCTACCTACTGAGCTACACCGGCGCGCGGACCGGGGTACGGCGCCGCGGACGCCATCGTAGGGGGCCGCGGGCTCAGGCCGGACGCTCGCGCACCAGCACCGCGATCTTGTCGATCCGGTGCTCGGGGTTGCCGAACTCGTCGGACCAGTAGTTGCCCGCGGCGTGGTCCTCCGGCGTCGCGCAGGTCGACAGCGTCAGCATCGCCTCCGTGGGGCGTACGCCGGGACGGCCGGGCACCGGCGCCGCCTGGGCCCGCAACGAGGCGGGCGAGCGGAACGACGTCTCGCGGGTGGCCGTGACGCGGTAGACCAGCACCCGGTCCCCCGAGCGCACCTCGACGCGCGCCCCGTCGGCCAGCGCGGGAAGCTGCGCGAGCGGGGCGCCGTGGGAGGTGCGGTGGCCGGTGACGAGGAAGTTGCCGACCTCGCCCGGACCCACCCCGCCACCGGGGCCGCGCGGCGAGGCCATCACCCCCGTGTCCTGGATCGCGGTGCCCGGGGCGTCGTCGGGGCGGCCGCGGTAGCGCTGCACCGGCACCTCGCGCAGCCCCAGCGCCGGGATCGAGACGTAGGACGTCCGCGGCTCGGCGGCGGGCGCCGCGGGGGTCGGCGGCGCCGACGGGCCGGACCGGGTCACCCAGGGCGGCGGCGCGGAGCCGGTGACCTCGCCGGTGTCGTCGGTGGTGACGGTCCGGGTGGGCTCGCCGGGCTCCGGGGCCTCGACGGCGCCGGGCGGCGGGTCGGTCGTGCAGGCCGCCAGCAGGACCGAGCCGATGCCGGTCCCGAGGAGCGCGCGAGTCCTGCCCACCTCTCCACGGTAGGCACGGTCCCCCAAGCAGACCTCAGCCGAGGTCGAGCTCGACGTACTCCTCGGCCTGCATCCGCCCGTCGGTGCGCACCCCCACCGGCTGGAGGCCGACGGGACGGCCGTCGCGGTAGGTGACGAGCGTGAGCTGCGCGTCGCGCCGCAGCTTGCTCCCGATGGCCAGGGCGTACGCCGCCCCGCCGGTCGTGCCGTTGGTGTAGCTGTAGCCGACCCGACCGTTCTCGCCGGTCACCCGGTCGGGACCGACCTGCACGTGCAGGTGCCCGGCGAGCACCAGGTCGGTGCACCCACGGGCCAGCGCGGTGCGGCCCAGGTTGGCGTCGTGGACGAGCAGCGTGGCGATCCGCTGGTCCTCGGCGTCCAGCGCGCAGACGTCGTCGGCGATGGTCTGCTCGACCTCGCGGAAGCTGAGGCCGGTCTCGTCGCGCCAGCTGCCGAGCCCGCTCGAGCGCGGGTCGTCCACACCGGTGATCCGGACGCCACCGAACTCCTCGACCGGCTCGCCCTCCAGCCGCGTCCAGCCGAGGTCGGCGAGGTAGCGGCCCACGAAGCTGCCGTTGTCGTGGTTGCCGGCGATGGCGACCCGGGCGTCGTACCCCTCGAAGGCGGCGTCGAGCGAGTCGAGGCTGAACGCCTCCCAGGTCTGGCCGGTCGAGGTGTCGTCGCCGGCGTCGAGCACGACGGTGGCGCCGGCGGCGTCGCCGACCGCCCGCACCACCTGGTCCATGCCGATGTTGTCGTGGCGGTCGCTGACCAGCACCGCGACGGTCTCGTCCTCGGCCGGGGTGCGCAGCTGGTCGGCCACCTCCGGCACGCGGTCGACGAGGTCGTCGTAGAAGACCGTGCTCTTGTCGTAGGTGTCGAGCGCGCTGGCCAGGAGCCGGCGGGTGCCGCTCGTGAACAGCCCGCCCTGCACCTGCCACTCGGAGAGCTCCGGCGGCACCGGGACGTCGGGGTACGCCGCCTGCAGCGGCAGCCAGGTCGGGTCCTGGACCCGGTCGGGCTCCCGCTCCCCCGGCCGTACGACGGCCAGCACCCCGCCCACGAGCACGGCCAGCGCCACCCCGATGACCAGCAGCCCCCGCCGCCTCCGAGCGGCCCCGCGGACCCGCCGCACCAGCTCGCCCCGACGGGTGGACCCGACCAGCCACCACAGCAGCGGCAGCACCAGCCCGGCCAGCGCACCGGTCACGGCGGCCCGCCGGGCGAGGGCGGTCAGCACCTCGGTGACCCGGCGCTGCTCGGCCTCCGGCCGGGCGGCGATCGCGGCGTACCGCTGCGCCAGCTCGGTCGTGGTCGAGGCCGTGGTCTTGCCGACCTCGACGTCGACGCCGACGGTGCCGGCCGCCGGGAACCGCAGGTCGGGCAGGTAGGGGCCGAGGTCGAGGTGCACCCGCCCGTCGAGGGTGGGACGGACCTGCGCGTCGTGGCTGGCCACCACGGTCTCGGTCGAGCCGTGGGTGAACGACCACGCCGCGACCGGGACCGCCACCGCCGCCCAGGCCAGGAGCGCGAGCAGCGCCCCGACCAGCCTGCGCGCCACCGCTAGGCGCCGGGGGCCGCCCGGCGCTGCGCCACGGCGTACAGCGCGACGCTGGCCGCGACGCCCGCGTTGAGCGACTCCAGCGAGCTGGCCATCGGGATCGACACGAGCTGGTCGCAGGTCTCCGCGACCAGCCGCGAGAGGCCCTTGCCCTCGGAGCCGACCACGATCACCAGCGGGCCGTCGACCTCGAGGTCGGGCAGCGCGACGTCGCCGTCGGCGGCCAGGCCGACGACCGTGCAGCCGGCGTCCTGGTAGGCCTTGAGCTGCCGGGTCAGGTTGACGACCTGGGCGACCGGCACACGGGCCGCGGCCCCGGCCGAGGTCTTCCAGGCGCTGGCGGTCATGCCGGCGGCGCGCCGCTCGGGCACGACCACGCCGTGGGCGCCGAAGCCCGCCGCCGAGCGCACCACGGCGCCGAGGTTGCGGGGGTCGGTCACCGAGTCGAGTGCCACCACGAGCGCGGGCTCGCGGTTGGCGGCGGCCAGGTCGAGCAGGTCCATCGGGTCGGCGTACTCGTAGGGGGGCACGCGGGCGGCGAGGCCCTGGTGGACCGCGCCGTGGGTCATCCGGTCGAGCTCGACCCGGGGCACCTCGAGCAGCGAGAGGCCCTTCTCGGCCGCCTCGCCGAACACCTCGCGGAGCCGACCGTCGCGCTCGGCGCCCTCGGCGACGTAGATCGCGGTGACCGGCAGGCCGGCCCGCAGCGCCTCGACGACCGAGTTGCGACCGGCGATCCACTCCTGGTCCGAGCCGGGCTTGGACTTGCGCGGGCGCCCGGCGAGTGACTTCTCCGCACGCTTGGCCTGCTTGTGGGCCTTGTGGTAGGGCCGGTCCTCGGCCTTCGGGGTCGGGCCCTTGCCCTCGAGACCCCGGCGGACCCGGCCGCCCGACCCGGCGGTCGGGTTGCCCTTGCCGGTCTTCTTGATCGCGCCTCGACGCGACGAGTTGCCAGCCATCAGCCCACGCTCCAACGCGGGCCCTGTGCCGTGTCCTCGATCTCGACGCCCGCCGCCTTGATCTGGTCGCGGATGGCGTCCGCCGCCGCGAAGTCCTTGTCGGCCCGGGCGTGCGCCCGCTGGTCGAGCAGCCCGCGCACGAGGGCGTCGACGACGTCGCGCAGGCCCTCGTCGCCGGAGCCGGTGGCCCAGTGGGGGTCGCGCGGCGAGAGGCCGAGCACGTCGAGCATGGCCAGCACCCGCCCGGCGGCCTCGCGGGCGCCGTCGGCGTCCCCCGCGTCGTGCAGCCGGTTGCCCTCGCGGACCGCGTCGTGCAGCACGGCGACCGCCGCGGGGGTGCCGAGGTCGTCGTCCATCGCCTCGACGAAGGCCGCCGGCAGCTCCCCGGGCTCGGCGTCGACGCGGTCGAGGAAGCCCTCGACCCGGCGGAACGCCGAGGCGGCCTCCTCCAGCGCCTCGAAGCTGAACTCGACGGTGGAGCGGTAGTGCGCCGCGACCATGTAGTAGCGCAGCTCGATGCCGCGGACCCGCTCCAGCACCGCCGGCACGAGCAGCGAGTTGCCGAGCGACTTGCTCATCTTCTCGCCGCTGGTCGTGATCCAGGCGTTGTGCATCCAGTACGACGCGAACCCGTGGCCGGCCGCCCGGGACTGGGCCTGCTCGTTCTCGTGGTGGGGGAAGCGCAGGTCGACGCCGCCGCCGTGGATGTCGAAGGCCTCGCCGAGGTACTTCCCGGCCATCGCCGAGCACTCGACGTGCCAGCCCGGGCGGCCGCGACCCCAGGGGCTGGGCCACGAGGCGGTCAGCGGCTCGGAGTCCTTGCGGCCCTTCCAGAGCGCGAAGTCGCGGGGGTCGCGCTTGCCACGGGGGTCGGCGTCGCCGGCGGCCTCCATGTCCTCGACCGACTGGCGGGTGAGCTCGCCGTACGACGGCCACGACCGCACGTCGAAGTAGACGTCGCCCGACCCGTCCTCGGCGGCGTAGGCGTGGCCGCGGTCGACCAGCAGCGCGATCAGCTCGAGCATCTCCGGGACGTGACCCGTCGCGGCCGGCTCGTAGGTCGGGGGCAGCACGTGCAGCGCGTCGTAGGCCCGGTCGAGCTCGCGCTTCATGTCGTAGGCGAGGTTGAACCACGGCCGGTCCTGCTCGGCGGCCTTGGTGAGGATCTTGTCGTCGATGTCGGTGACGTTGCGGATGAAGCTCACGGCGTACCCCTGCCGGGTGAGCCAGCGGCGCAGCACGTCGAAGTTGACCGCCGAGCGGACGTGGCCGACGTGGGGCTCGGACTGCACGGTGAGGCCGCACACGTAGACGCCGACGCGCCCCTCGACGAGGGGGACGAAGTCGCGGACCGCCCGGGAGGCGGTGTCGTAGAGCCGGAGTGCCACCCGCTGATCCTAGTGGCCGCGGCGCCCCCGCCCCGACACGGCCCGGAGCCCCGCGCCATTACCACCCCGCGACACGAATGTGACGAAACGACACCCAAGTGGCGCCTGGGA
The DNA here is from genome assembly GCF_001424755.1 of Marmoricola sp. Leaf446. Taxonomy (GTDB): domain Bacteria; phylum Actinomycetota; class Actinomycetes; order Propionibacteriales; family Nocardioidaceae; genus Marmoricola. The sequence continues at coordinate 476,415 of NZ_LMRF01000002.1, read as the reverse complement.
ACTAGGCTGCCGCGCATGTCGTCTCGGACCCGCCCCCGCTCGCGCCCCGCTCCGACGCTGCTGCGCCGACCCCCGGGTCGCCTCCCGCTGCGGGCGCGCGCCCTCGGCGTGGGCTTGCTGGCACTGGCCCTGGTCGGCGTCGCGCTGACCGAGGGCGGCACCGCCGCGTCCCCGCCGGCGGCGCAGGCCCGGCTGGCGGCGGCCCCCGCGGCGCAGCACACCTTCCGCCAGGTCACCACCGACGCCGGCTTCCGGACCGGCGTCGGCGAGGGCGTGCGCGTCGCCGGGGGCGCGGTCAGCCTCGCCTCGCCGGTCGGGCGCACGACGTACGCCGGGAAGCGCTGGGAGCTGGGCCGCTGGACCTCAGCCTGGTCGCGCCCGGCCCACTCCTTCGACGAGCTGGTCCCCTCCTGGGACGCCACCACGCCCCCGGACACCCACGTGCAGGTCTCGGCCCGGGTGCTCTCCACGACCGGGCGCACCAGCGGGTGGAAGCTGCTCGGCGCCTACTCCACCCGCGACGCGGCCTTCCTGCGCACCAGCTCCGGCACCCAGTCCGACGCCGTGGCCCGGGTGGCGACCGACACCGTTCGCGCGGCCTCGGGCGTGAGCCTGCAGCGCTACCAGCTGCGCGTCGTCGTGCTGCGCCTCGTCGGGTCCCGGGCGGTTCCGGCCGTCCGGTCGGTGCAGGCCGTCGCGAGCAGCCGGGGCGCCCTGCAGCCCACCAGCCGACCGCTGCTCGGGGCCCGCTCGCTGGCGGTGCCGCGCTACTCCCAGATGATCCACCGCGGGGAGTACCCCCAGTACGGCGGCGGCGGACAGGCCTGGTGCTCCCCCACCTCGCTGTCGATGATCCTCGGCTACTACGGCGCGCTGCCGCCCGCGCAGACCTACGCCTGGGTCTCGCCCTCCTACCGCGACCGCGTCGTCGACCACGTCGCCCGCGCCGTCTACGACCACGGCTACCGCGGGGCCGGCAACTGGGCCTTCAACACGGCGTACGCCGCCCAGCGCACCGGCAGCGCCTTCGTCACCCGGCTCTCCTCGCTGCGCGACGCCGAGCGCTTCATCGCCTCCGGGGTCCCGCTCGCCGCGTCGGTCTCGTTCTCCCGCGGCCAGCTCACCGGCGCCCCGATCAGCTCCACCAACGGCCACCTCGTCGTCATCACCGGCTTCACGGCCCGCGGTGACGTGGTCGTCCACGACCCGGCCGCGGCCAGCAACGCAGGTGTCCGCCGGGTCTACGACCGGGCGCAGTTCGAGCGGGTCTGGCAGGGCGGCTCCCGCGGCACCGTCTACGTCGTCCACGACGCCGCCCACCCGCTCCCCGCCTGGTAGGCCCTACCGCGCGGTGAAGGAGTGGCCGTCCCACCCGGTCGCGCCGTCGGGCACGACGTCGGCGCGGGCGGCGGTCTGGGTGTAGCCCGAGCGGTCCGTGGCGCGCACGACGACCTGGTGCTCGCCCGGGTCCACCTCGACCCGCAGCCGCCACTGCACCCAGGTGTCGGCGTTGGCCGAGCCGCCGAGGTCGGCCTCGCGCCAGGGGCCGCCGTCGAGCTGCACCTGCACCCGTTCGATGCCGGTGTGCTGCGCCCAGGCGACGCCGCCGAGCACCACCTCGCCGGCCGGGACGTCGGCACCGTCCTCGGGCACGTCCACCCGCGACATCGTCTTGACCGGGCCGCGCTCGCCCCAGCCGCGCTCGGTCCAGAACGCCGTGACGTCGTCGAACCGGGTGACCTCGAGGTCGACCAGCCACTTGGTGGCCGAGACATACCCGTAGAGCCCGGGCACGACCATCCGCACCGGGAAGCCGTGGTCGACCGGCAGCGGCCGGCCGTTCATCGCCACCGCCAGCAGGGCGTTGCGGTCGTCGGTCAGCGCCTCCAGCGGGGTGCTGCAGGTCCAGCCGTCCTGGGAGGTCTGCAGCACCGCGTCGGCGCCGTCGCGCACGCCCGCCGCGGCCAGGACCTCGCGGATCGGCACCCCCGACCAGAAGGCGTTGCCGACCAGGTCGCCGCCGACCGGGTTGGAGACGCAGCACAGCGTCACCCACGCCTCGGTCAGCCGTCGGTCGATGAGGTCCTGGTAGGTCAGCCGCACCTCGCGGTCGACCATGCCGTGGATGCGCAGCGCCCAGTCCTCGGGCCGGATCGCCGGCGAGGCGAGCGCGGTGTGGATCAGGTAGAACTCCTCGTCCGGCGTACGCCATGGCGCGACGCCGTCGACCCGCAGGTCGGCCGACGACGGCACCTCGCCGGGCGTGACCGGCAGCCGCAGCAGCCGGCGCGACTGCTCGACGCTGCGCCGGGCCCCGCCCGCGACGCGGCCGGCCACCGTCAGCGCGGCGGTGACCCCGAGCACCAGGCCGGCGCGCTTGAGGAAGCGCCGCCGTCCCTCGCGCTCGCTGCCGGGACGGTCGTCGAGCACCGGACCGGTGAGCAGCCGCAGCGTCACCACCCACGTCATCACGCCGACCACGAGGGCCAGCGCGGCGGCGGTGCCCGGGGTGGGCTGGCTCATCACCGCGGCCAGGCCGATCGCGGCCAGGGCGAGGAAGACGAGGTCGGGCACCAACGGGGCACGGCGTACCCAGCTCGCGGCGTAGGCGCACACGCCCAGGAACAGCACCACGGTCCCGCCGAGCAGCAGCGGCTTGTCGGCCGAGCCGACCAGGCCGATCAGGGCCTCGGCCACCGCGCCGGGCGTCGCGTCACGCACCACCGCGGCCACGGCGGCGACCGGCGAGGTGTCGGCCCGCAGCGCCCAGGCCGTGGCCTCGGAGAGCCCGATCGCACAGGCGCCCGCGATGGCGCCGGCCGCGGCCAGCCAGGCGCGCGAGACCGGCGGCTGCGGCGGGGCGCCGACCGCGGTGGTCGCGCCCGTCGTGCCCGTCGTGCCCGTCGTGGTGCTCACCCCGCCATGGTCGCACCCCGGCGGGCGCACGTCGCGAGCACAATGTCCCCGTGACCCACCCCTCAGGCCTGCGCACCGGTCTCGGCACCGACGTCCACCGGCTCGTCGCCGGTCGCCCCATGCACCTCGCCGGGTTGCACTGGCCCGAGGAGGAGGTCGGGCCGGAGGGCCACTCCGACGGCGACGTGGTGCTGCACGCGATCTGCGACGCGCTGTTCTCGGCCTCCGGGCTGGGCGACCTGGGCAGCAACTTCGGCACCTCCGAGCCCCGCTGGTCCGGTGCCCCCGGCGACGACCTGCTCGCCGAGGCGCTGCGTCGCGTCCACGCCGCCGGCTGGGAGGTCGTCAACGTCGCCTGCCAGCTCGTCGGCAACCGACCGCGCTTCTCCGCGCGTCGCGCCGAGGCCGAGCAGGGGCTGCGCGAGCGCCACGACCTCGACGTCTCGCTGACCGCCACCACCACGGACGGCCTCGGTCTCACCGGCCGCGGCGAGGGCCTCGCCGCGTTCGCCACCGCTCTGCTGGTCCGCTCCCCCTGACCTCGGCCGCCCGCAGGTGCAACGATGGACCATGCAGCCCGCCCGTGGATCGCTCCTGATCTCCTCGGCGACCCTGCAGGACCCCAGCTTCGCCCGGTCGCTGGTCCTGGTCGTCGACTCCGACGACGACGGCTCGCTGGGCGTGATCCTCAACCGCCCCTCGGCCACCCCGGTGGGTGAGGTGCTGAGCGCGTGGTCCGACGTCACCACCGCCCCGCAGGTGCTGTTCTCCGGCGGCCCCGTCGAGGGCAACGCGGCGCTGGCGCTCGCGCGGCTCTCCGGGTCGCGCCGCCCCGACGCCTGGCAGCCGCTCACCCCCACGATCGGGGTGGTCGACCTCGACCGCCCCGCGGAGGACTACGTCGGCCTCGTCTCGGCGGTCCGCGTGTACGCCGGGTACGCCGGCTGGGGCGCCGGCCAGCTCGACCGCGAGATCGAGGAGGGCAGCTGGCACCTGGCGCCCGCCGAGGAGCACGACCTGTTCAGCACCAGCCCCGACACGCTGTGGCGGCAGGTGCTGCGACGTCAGCCCGGCGCGGTCGCCATGCTGGCCACCATGCCCGAGGACGCCAGCCTCAACTAGGGCCCGGAGAGGACACCCGAGACGACCATGCGCACCCGCGACAGCCTGTGGCTCGACGTCACGACGTACGGCCCCGACGACGCCCCCGTGACCGTGTTCCTCGCCCACTGCTGGACGCTCAACCAGCAGGACTGGCAGTACCAGGTGCGCGACCTGCTGGCCGAGCACGGCCACGGCATCCGGATCGTCACCTGGGACCACCGCGGCCACGGCGGCTCCTCCGACGTGACCCGTGCCGGCGCCCGGATCGAGCTGCTGGCCCGCGACTGGGGCGACCTCGTCGACCACCTCGCCCCCACCGGACCGCTCGTGCTGGCCGGCCACTCCATCGGCGGCATGGCGCTGCTCGAGCTGGCCGAGCAGCGGCCCGACCTCCTCGAGCGCGTCGTCGGGGTGGCGCTGGTCTCCACCTCCTCGGGCGACCTCGACACCGTCACCCTCGGCCTGCCCGACGTCGGCCCGCTGGTCCGCTCCCAGATCCCCCGCATGCTCGCGCTGCGCTCGATGACGCTCTCGCGCCGCGCCCGCCGCCGGGCGCCGATCACCGAGCGGCTGGTGATGCGCACCCTGCTCTTCGGCACCCCGGTCCGGCTCGGCGACATCGCGCTGGCGGTCGAGGGCCTGATCAGCTGCCCCGGCGCGACCGTGGTCGGCTACTACGAGGACTGCCTGCGCCACGACCGCGCCACCGCGCTGCAGCGGTTCGCCGGCATCCCCACCCACGTGCTGGTCGGCAGCCGCGACGTCCTCACGCCGCCCGCCCACGCCCGGGTGCTGGCCGAGGGGATCCCCGGCGCGACGCTCACCGTCGCCCCGGGCGCCGGCCACATGCTGCCGCTGGAACGCGACGCGCTGGTCTCCGCGACCCTGGTCGGGCTGCTCCGCCCGTACGCCGGGCACGCGCTGCCCGGCGACGCCGCGGCCGCCGCGTCGGCCCCGAGCCGCGACGTCGCCTCGTGACCGCCCCGCCGCCGCGCACCGCCGCCGTGCTGCTGGCCGCCGGGTCCGGCACGCGCGTCGGCGCCGACCGCAACAAGGTGCTGCTCGACCTGGTCGGCGTGCCCGTCCTGGTGTGGTCGGTGCGCACCGTGCTGGCCGTCGAGGGCGTCCACCGGGTGGTGCTCGTCGTCCGCCCCGAGGACACCGAGGCCGTCCGCGAGGCGGTCGCCCCCCACCTGGGCCCCCACGACCTCTGGGTCGTCGACGGCGGCGAGGCGCGCCACGACTCGGAGTGGCGGGCGCTGCAGGTGCTCGCCCCCGACGTCGAGGCCGGCGAGCTCGACGTCGTCGCCATCCACGACGCCGCCCGGCCGCTGGCCACGCCCGCGCTGTGGCGCGCGGTCGTCGAGGCGGCGGTGGAGCACGGCGGCGCGCTGCCCGTCACCCGGGTGCCCGCGCTCCTGGGGCGTGACGGCCGCCCCGCCCCCGACGTCGTGGCCGTGCAGACGCCGCAGGCCTTCCGCGCCCCCGACCTGCTCGCCGCCCACCGGCAGGCGCGGGCCGACGGCTTCGTCGGCACCGACACCGCCGCCTGCCTCGAGCGCTACACCGAGCTCACGGTCGTCGGCGTGCCCAGCGACACCGGCAACCTCAAGGTGACCTGGCCCGAGGACCTGGCGCTGGCCGCCGAGCTGGTCGCCGCCGGCCGTGGCGACTGAGCGACCTACGCGCCGCGGGTGGCGCTGAGGGCCGCCAGCACCTCGAGGTCGGCCTCGTCGGCGACCCGACGGGCCAGGGCCGGCGCCGGGAGGTGACGCACCGGGAAGCGGCGGGACAGCCCCGCCACGAGGCCGGCCAGGTCGTCGGTGTCGAGGTCGTCCAGCGCGGCCAGCACGGCCGCCGGGAGCACCACGGGCGAGGCGAGGGCGACGAGACCGTCGCGGTCGACGGTCGCGCCGAGCCGGAGCCGACCGTCCGGCGGCGCGTCGTACTGCTTGACGGTGTCGGTGACCGGACGCACGCCGACCACCACCGCGCCGGTGGAGCGGGCCAGCGCGATGGCCTCGAGGAGGAACTCGACCGGGGTCAGCGGGCACAGCGGGTCGTGGACGACGAGGTCGAGGCCCCGCTCGCGGACCTGCTCGAACGGCACCGCCAGGTCGTAGAGCGTCGCACCTGCGGTGGTCAGCGCCCAGGACGCCGCGGCCAGCAGGGACTCGCCGTGCACCAGCGCGAACGGCAGCGAGCCGCGCCCCTCGACGGGGACCAGCCCCAGCGGCGGGTCCGGCTCGTCGTCGTACGGCCAGTCGGTCATGGCCGCGAGCCTAGGCCGCCGGGGCCGGGACGCGACGAGCCCCCGGGACCGGGGGTCCTGGGGGCTCGTCGTGGTGACGGTGGGGCTGGGCCTAGGAGGCCAGCACCTCGTCGAGGATCGTCTCGGCCTTGTCCTCGTTGGTGTGCTCGGCGAGCGCCAGCTCGGACACGAGGATCTGGCGGGCCTTGGCGAGCATCCGCTTCTCGCCGGCCGACAGGCCCCGGTCGCGCTCGCGGCGCCACAGGTCGCGGACGACCTCGGCCACCTTCATGACGTCGCCGGAGTGGAGCTTCTCCAGATTGGCCTTGTAGCGACGCGACCAGTTGGTCGGCTCGTCGGGCACCACGGCCCGGAGCACCTCGAACACGCGGTCGAGACCGGCCTTGTCGACCACGTCGCGCACGCCGACCAGGTCGAGGTTGCAGGCGGGGACGCGGACGACCAGGTCCTGCTGGGCCACGATGCGCAGCACGAGGTACTGCTTCTCCTCGCCCTTGATGGTGCGCATCTCGATGTTCTCGATGACAGCCGCCCCGTGGTTGGGGTAGACGACCGTTTCGCCGACAGTGAAAGTCATATGTTGTGTTCCCCTTTCGAGGTGACCAGTCTAACACGGTTGCCGGGGTCCCCTTTCCTGCGTTTGTGCAGGTCAGGGCCGCTTTCAGGGCTTGACAGATCCGCATTTCGTATGTCCTGCGCGCGCGGGGGTCGAGCAGTGCGACGGCCGGGGGCGCTCGGCGGGCGCCCGGTTGCGGTGATCCGTGACGCGCGCGGGCCCGGTGGTCGATACTGCCCAGCATGAGCACCTCGGTCGCGACTCCCGACGCCACCAGCCCCTCCACCTCGCGCCGCGGCCAGCTCCGCGCGCTGCTCCGCGCCACCCATCCCCGCCAGGCGCTGGCGATCGCCCTGGTGGTGGGCCTGCTGGTGGCGCTGATGGGCCGGCCGCCGCGGGAGTGGCTGGTCAGCGCGGCCGCCGTGCTCGTCGTCCAGCTCGCGCTGGGCCTGGTCGACGACCTCCTCGACGTGGCCGAGGACACCCAGACCCAGGCGTCGGGCAAGCCGCTCGCCTCCGGGGCGGTGGTCCGCGGGGACGCGACGTACGCCCTGGCCGTGCTGCTGCTCCTCGCGGTCCCGCTGTCGCTCCAGAACGGCATCGTCGCCGGCCTGGTGCTGCTCGCGACCTTCGTCGTCGGGGTGGTCCACGACCGCTGGCTGCACCGCACCCCCCTGTCCTTCGTCGGGTGGGCTGTGACCTTCGCGCTGCTGACGGCCTTCGTCAGCTACGGCGGGTGGGGACGCGAGGCCGAGGGCAGCGCGCCCGTCACCCAGTTCGCCGTGCTCGCCGCCGTGCTCGGCGTGCTGGTGCACTTCCTGGTCGCGCTGCCCGACCTGGTGACCGACAACCGGGGCACGGTCCGCCACCTGCCACTGCGGATCGCGCTGCGCACCGGCGCCCCGAAGCTCTTCGTCGCGACCGTCGTGCTGACCGTCGGGGTGCTGGCCGCGATGGTCTGGACGGCCCTGACCGCAGGCATCGCGCGCTGAGCGATAGGCTCACCGCGCCTGCCGGATCGCGAGAGGACCCGCCCCCCATGCCGAAGAACGTCCGACGACGCCTGGCCGCCGCATCCCTGGTGCTGCTGCTGCCGACCCTGGGCGCCTGCGGCTTCGGCGCGCAGACCAACAAGGTCTACCAGCCCGCGGTCGGGGCCAACGCCCGCGGCGCGTCCGTCGACGTGCTCGGGGCCGTCGTGGTCTCCGAGGACGAGGGCTCCGGGACCTTCGTGGCCTCCCTCGTCAACACCTCGCTCGACCAGGACGACGAGCTCACCGGCATCACCGGCGAGGACGTGCAGGTCCAGCTGACCGCGCCGGTCGAGCTGCGTGCCGACGACCTCCTCAACCTCGCCGACAGCGGCGCGGCGGCGGTCGAGGGCGAGGGCATCCGCGCCGGTTCCTACACCCGTCTGACGCTGGAGTTCGGCAGCGGCCAGCAGACCGAGATCAACGTGCCGGTCGTGGCCCCCGAGGAGGAGTTCGCCGACGTCACGCCGGCCGAGCCCTCCTCGTCCACCAGCTCGTCCCCGGGCTCGTCCCCCAGTGCCTCGCCGAGCGAGTCCGCGAGCCCGTCGGCCGGGGAGTCGGCCAGTGGGTCGGCCAGCCCCTCGGAGAGCCCCTCCCCGTAGTCCGGGGCGCGTCCCGACCCTCGGGACGCGAGCTCTCACCGAAGTTTTTTCCCACCCCCTGAGCGGGGTCGTCGGGCATCCCCCGGGGCGCGCGCGGACGGCGTACGACACGGTTCCTGACGCGGTTCGGGTGCACCTTTTTCTTCCGTTCTGAGGGGGTTTTCACCTGTCGGACGTCGGGGACGGTCAGTGCAGCCCGGGGAGGGACTCCGGGGAGGGAAGGAACCACTGACATGACGCACCACCGCACGATCAGCCCGTTCATGAAGACCGCCTCGACCGGCATCCTGGCCGCCACCATGGCGCTCAGCGTGGGCCTCACCGGCACCGGCGCCGCCTCGGCCGCCACCGCCCCGTCGGCCTCGTCGTCGGCCGCGGTGTCGAAGGTCGCCGGCGAGAAGCAGCTCGGCTCGATGAAGGCGCCGATCAAGGGCGTCGCCGAGGACGGTCGCAAGGTCCGCGGCTCGTTCACGCCCACGAAGTTCGAGGTCGTCGACGGCGTCCTCACCGTCACCGGCACCCTCCAGGGCCGCGTCGTCGGCAAGGGGAAGCCGAAGCCGTTCAGCCAGGAGGTCACCACGCCCGTCCAGTCCGTCAACGGCTCGGCCCTCCAGGCGCCGGCCACCCGGGGCCAGTCGGCCCCGCTCGCGGCCGCCGCGCCCACGGCTGCCGCCCCCGGCGCCTGCGACATCCTCAACCTGGACCTGGGTCCGCTGAACCTCGACATCCTGGGCCTGCAGGTCAACCTGCAGCGCGTGGTGCTCGACATCGTGGCCCAGTCGGGCGCCGGCAACCTGCTCGGCAACCTGCTGTGCGCCGTCGCCGGCCTGCTCGACGGCGGGCCGCTGGCCGGGCTGCTCGGCCAGCTCTCCACCCTGCTCAACCAGATCCTGGGCATCCTCAACCGCTGATCCTCCTCGGGGACCGCTCGGGTCCCCGATCGGGTGCAGCACCCGGCGCCGCGTCGCCGTCCCCTGAGGGGTCGGCGGCGCGGCGTACGCACGTCGGCGGCGCGCCCGCGGCGGCCACTAGGCTCGGGCCATGAGCCAGACGCTGATCCTGCTCCGCCACGGCGAGAGCGACTGGAACGCCAAGAACCTGTTCACCGGCTGGGTGGACGTCGCCCTGACCGAGAAGGGCCGCGCCGAGGCCGTCGCCGGCGGCGAGCAGCTCGTCGAGGCCGGCCTGCTGCCCGACGTCGTGCACACCTCGCTGCTGCGACGCGCGATCACCACCGCGCACCTCGCCCTCGACGCCGCCGACCGCCACTGGATCCCGGTGCGCCGCTCCTGGCGGCTCAACGAGCGGCACTACGGCGCGCTCCAGGGCAAGGACAAGAAGCAGACGCTGGAGGAGTACGGCGAGGAGCAGTTCATGACCTGGCGCCGCTCCTTCGACACCCCGCCCCCGCCGATCGAGGACGACGACCGGTGGTCGCAGGCGGGCGACCCCCGCTACGCCGACCTCGGTGCCGACCTGCCGCGCACCGAGTGCCTGGAGGACGTCATCGCCCGGATGCTGCCCTACTGGGAGTCCGACGTGCTGCCCGACCTCGACGCCGGCCGCACCGTGCTGCTCGCCGCCCACGGCAACAGCCTCCGCGCGGTCGTCAAGCACCTCGACGGCATCAGCGACGAGGACATCGCCGGCCTCAACATCCCCACCGGCCAGCCCCTGGTCTACGAGCTCGACGACCAGCACCAGCCGCTCGAGAAGGGCGGCCGCTACCTCGACCCCGAGGCCGCCCGCGCCGCCGCCGAGGCCGTCGCCAACCAGGGTCGCTGAGGCGGTCCTCGTGCCGCTGGCCCGAACGGCTGGCTGGTCGGCTGCTGCGGCACGCGCTCGGGCGGGCGGGGGGCGCTGGGCGGGGGCTGCGGGTGGGCTTGCGGGCGGGCGCAGCGTCATACGAGGTGGTCGTCCCGACCACCCGTTCGCATGACGCGCCCCGGGACGTCATGCGCATCGGTCGCGGGAGCGACGACCTCGTATGACGCTCCGGCCCCCCGACGCCCCCGACGCCCCCGACGCCCCCCGGACGTCATCAGGATCGTGGCCTGGAGCCCACCATCTCGATGACGTCCCGGTCAGCGGGGGTGCGACCGGCGGGCGCAGCGTCGTACGAGGTGGTCGTCCCGACGCCCCGCACGTACGACGCACCCCGGGACGTCATGCGGATCGGTCGCCAGAGCGACGAGGTCGTATGACGCTCCGCCACCCGGCGCCGAGAGACCCGGCGGGACAGACCCCGGACCAGCGTCAGGCGTACTGCGGGTGCTCGCCGGTGACGAGGAAGACGACGCGACGGGCGATCGAGACGGCGTGGTCGGCGATGCGCTCGTAGTAGCGGCCGAGCAGGGCGATGTCGACGGCCGGCTCGACGCCGTAGGTCCAGTCGGAGCCGAGCAGCTCGCGGAAGGAGTTGCGGCGCAGCTTGTCCATCTCCTGGTCGACCGCCTCGAGCTCCTCGGCGGCGGCGACGTCGGACTCGGCGATGATGTGCTCGACCTTGGCGATCATCACCTCGGCGACGGCGGCCATCCGCTCGATCATCGGTACGACGGCCGGCGGGACGGCGATCTCGGGGACGCGCAGCCGGGCGATCTTGGCGACGTGGACCGCGAGGTCGCCCATCCGCTCGAACTCGCTGACCATCCGCAGCGAGGCCACCAGCATCCGCAGGTCGCCGGCCACGGGGTTCTGCAGCGAGAGCAGCTCGAAGGACCGCTCCTCGAGCTTCTCGCGGAGCGCGTCGATGTCGGCGTCGTTGCTGATCACCTGCTCGGCGCGCTGGGCGTCGCCCTCGAGCAGCGCGGTGGTCCCCGAGGTGACGGCCTCGCGGACCAGGCGGGCCATGGCGATGAGGTCGTCGCGGATCGAGTCGAGCTGGTCGGAGTAGGCGTCGCGCATGGGACTCAACCTAAGCAGTGCCGGTGAAGAGTGGGCGTCGTTGCGTGAACTGGCGGTGAACAGCCCCCGAAAGGGTGCCGAAAGGGCGATCGGGCGGGCCAACCGCAGGTGAAGACCTGCGTACGATCGCTGACGTGAGCCCGACGGTCCAGGCCCTCCTCTTCGCGCTGCTCGGGGCAGTGCTGGGTGGGGGCACGGTGCTCGCGTTCCGCATCTCCGAGCGCCAGCGCCGCGCGCCCGAGCCGCCCGAGCCGCCGCTGCCGCCGGGCGTGGCCGCCGTGCTGTCGGTGCTGCGCAGCAGCGCGCTGGTCGTCGACGGCAGCGACAGCGTGCTCAAGGCCTCCGCGCCCGCGGTGGCGATGGGCATCGTGCGGGGCCACGAGATCACCGAGCGCGAGCTGGCCGACCTGGTCCGCCAGGTACGCCGGGACGGCCAGATCCGCGAGACCGAGCTGCTCATGCACCGCTCGGGGCTGCCCCCGCGCCACGTGACCGCCCGCGTGGCCCCGCTGAGCTCCCAGCTGGTCCTGGCCCTGGTCGAGGACCGCACCCGCGAACGGCGGGTGGAGTCGATCCGGCGCGACTTCGTGGCCAACGTCAGCCACGAGCTCAAGACGCCGGTCGGCGCGATCAAGCTGCTCAGCGACGCCGTGATCGACGCCGCCGACGACCCGGAGGCGGTGCAGCGCTTCGCCGGCCGGATGCACACCGAGAGCGACCGGCTGGCCCGGCTGGTGCAGCAGATCATCGAGCTGTCGCGGCTGCAGGGCGACGACCCGCTCGTCGAGCCCGTAGCGGTCGACGTCGACGGCATCGTGGCCCGCGCGATCGACGAGTCCTCCACCGACGCCCAGGCCCGCTCGATCACGGTCACCCAGCAGGGGCAGCGCGGCCTGGCGCTGCTCGGCAACCGCGAGCAGGTGGCCGTCGCGCTCGGCAACCTGGTGGCCAACGCGGTGGCGTACTCCCCCGAGGGCTCCACCGTCGTGGTCTCCGCCAGCGCGCACGAGACCACCGTCGACCTCGCCGTGACCGACCAGGGCATCGGCATCCCCTCGGGCGAGATCGACCGCATCTTCGAGCGCTTCTACCGCGTCGACCCGGCTCGCCACCGGTCCACCGGCGGCACCGGGCTCGGCCTGTCGATCGTCAAGCACGTCGCCGCCTCCCACGGTGGCGAGGTGCGGGTCTGGTCGGTCGAGGGCCAGGGGTCGACCTTCACGCTCACGCTGCCGCGCAAGCCCGGCGTACCCCGTGCGTCCGCCCAGGACGCCCCCGAACCGCTCAAGGAGAACGCATGACCCGCGTGCTGGTCGTCGAGGACGAGGAGAGCTACAGCGACGCCCTCGCCTACATGCTCCGCAAGGAGGGGTTCGAGGTCGCCATCGCCGCGACCGGGCCCGACGCGCTGACCGAGTTCGACCGGGCGGGGGCCGACATCGTGCTGCTCGACCTGATGCTCCCCGGCCTCCCCGGCACCGAGGTGTGCCGGCAGATCCGGCAGACCTCCAACGTGCCGGTGATCATGGTCAGCGCCAAGGACGACGAGGTCGACAAGGTGGTCGGGCTCGAGCTCGGCGCCGACGACTACGTCACCAAGCCCTACTCCCCCCGCGAGCTGGTCGCCCGCATCCGCGCCGTGCTGCGCCGCGGCGCCGAGCCCGACCTGGCGCCCTCGACGCTCGAGGTGGGCGCGGTCCGCATGGACGTCGAGCGCCACATCGTCACCGTCGGCGGGCACGAGGTGCGGCTGCCGCTCAAGGAGTTCGAGCTGCTCGAGATGTTCCTGCGCAACCCGGGCCGGGTGCTGACGCGCGGCCAACTGATCGACCGCGTGTGGGGCTCGGACTACGTCGGCGACACCAAGACCCTCGACGTCCACGTCAAGCGGCTGCGCGCCAAGCTCGAGGACAACCCGGCGGAGCCGACGCTGCTCACCACGGTCCGCGGGCTCGGCTACAAGCTCGACCTGTAGCCCGGCGCGGTCCCGGCGCACGGCAGACTGGCGCGGTGACGGTGCGCCAGGTCGGGGTCGAGGAGGAGCTGCTGCTGGTCGACCCCGCGACGGGGCGGCTGACGGCGGTCTCGCGGCAGGCGGTGCGCGCCCACGAGGCCGCGCCCGCCCCCGACGCGCCGGTCGAGGCCGAGCTGTTCCTCCAGCAGATCGAGACCCAGACGCCGCCCACCGCCGACCTCGACGAGCTCGACGTCGCGCTGCGCCGCAGCCGCCGCGCCGTCGGCGAGGCCGCGGCCGAGGCCGGTGCGGCGGCCGTCGCGATCGGCACGCCCGTGCTGGTCGACGGCCAGGTCACCATCACCCCGCAGCCGCGCTACCTCCGGATCCGCCAGGAGTACGCCGAGCTCGCCCACTCGGCGCTGGCCTGCGCGATGCACGTCCACGTCGACATCGAGAGCCCCGAGGAGGGCGTCCGCGTGCTCGACGGGATCGCCCCGTGGCTGCCCGTGCTGCTGGCGGCGAGCGCCAACTCGCCGTACCTCGAGGGCCGCGACACCGGCCACGCCAGCTGGCGCTCGCAGATCTGGGGTCGCTGGCCCTCGCACGGCAGCGGCGAGCCGTTCGGCGACGTCGCGACCTACCACCGGGTGGTGGAGCAGCTGGTCGGGTGGGGCGCCGCCCTCGACCCGGCGATGGCCTACTTCGACGCCCGTCTGGCCGCCGACCTGCCCACCGTCGAGGTGCGCGTGGCCGACGTCTGCACCGAGGTCGAGGACGCCGTCGTCGTCACCGCGCTCGCCCGGGCGCTGGTCACCACGGCCGCGGCGGCCGACGCCCCCGCCGCGTGGCGCGGCGACCTGCTCCGCGCCGCCTCCTGGCGCGCGGCCCGGCACGGCCTGGCCGAGCGGCTGGTCGACCCGGCGGCGCAGGTCCTGGCCCCGGCCCGCGAGGTCCTGGCCTCCCTCGTCGCGCACGTCCGGCCCGCGCTCGAGGAGGCCGGCGACGTCGCGCGGGTCGAGGACGGCCTCGAGGCGCTGCTGGCCCGCGGCGGTGGCGCCACCCGGCAGCGCGCGGTGTTCGAGCGCACCGGCTCGCTCGAGGCGGTCGTGGCCGACGTGCGGGAGCGGACCGAGGCGTCCTGGCAGGCGGGGTAGCCCCTCCCGAGCGCTGGCGCGATCTCGGCGCACGACGTCCGATCTCCGCGTGACAGCGTGTCGGTGGTCGTCCCTACGCTGGTCCGGTGACCCCCACCCCCACCGTGCCGCGCTGGCTCCCGCTGGCCGCCGTCGCCACGACCCTGGTCCTCTGGGCCTCGGCGTTCGTCGCGATCCGCCACCTCGGTGACGACTTCTCCCCCGGCGCGCTCTCGCTCGGCCGGCTGCTGGTCGGGGCGCTGGCGCTGGCCGCGGTGGCGCTGCCCCAGGGCCGGCCGCGCCCGACGCGGTCGCAGTGGGTGCGACTGGTGGCGATCGGGCTGCTGTGGTTCGGGCTCTACAACCTCACCCTCAACGCCGGCGAGCTGCTGGTCGACGCCGGCACCGCCTCGATGCTGGTGCAGGTCGCGCCGGTGCTGATCGCGCTGCTGGCGGCGCTGTTCCTCGGCGAGCGGTTCACCACCGGCCTCGGCCTCGGCCTGGCGCTGGCGTTCGGCGGCGTCGCGCTGATCTCGGTCTCGACGTCGTCCGCGGGTGCCGGCAGCGACGTGACCGGGGTGCTGCTCGTGCTGGTCAGCGCCGTGGCGTACGCCGTGAGCGTGGTCCTGCAGAAGCCGCTGATGGGCACCCTCTCGGCCGTCCACGTCACCTGGATCGCCTGCACCGTCGGGGCCGTGGCGTGCCTGCCGTTCGGCGGACAGCTGGTGGGCGAGCTGCGCGAGGCGCCCGCCTCCTCGATCTGGTGGCTGGTCTTCCTCGGGGTGTTCCCGACCGCGATCGCCTTCACGACCTACGCCTTCGCGCTGCGCCACATGAGCGCCTCCAGCCTGGGCGTCACGACCTACCTCGTGCCGCCGATCACCGTCGTGCTCGGGCTGGTCTTCCTTGGCGAGGCCCCGCCGACGATGGCCTACGCCGGCGGCGTGCTCGCGCTCCTCGGCGTCGCCGTCGCCCGACGACGCCCGCGGCCGCGCACGCCCACCCCGGGCGAGCCGGCCCCGGTCGGCAGCCGGGGCTGAGGGGGGTCAGGCCGGCTCGTCGGCCGGCGACCCCAGGTCGTCGAGCCGCAGCGGCCCGCGGAACGCCGCGAGGTTGCGCACCGACTCGCCGCGCGAGATCCGCCACTCCCACTCCTTGCGGATCGAGGAGGCGAACCCGAGCTCGAGCAGCGTGTTGAACGAGCCGTCGGCGTACTCCAGGACCGAGCCGAGCAGCCGGTCGACGCCGTCGGCCGTCGCCGCCTCGAGCGGCAGCCGGGCGTCGAGGTAGATGTCGCCCACCCCGTCGAGCGCGAACCCGAAGGCGAACATCTTCATGTTGCGCTCCAGCATCCAGCGGTAGACCCCGGTGTGGTTCTCGTCGGGCTGGCGGCACACGAAGGCGTGGACGCCCAGCGCGTGCGGTCCGACGTCGAAGCGGCACGGCGTCTGCAGCTTCTTCTCCCCCGGCAGGTCGACGCTCAGCGAGGTCCGCGACAGCGGCGTCCAGTCCAGGCCCGCCTCGCGCAGCACCGCGAGCACGGAGTCCAGCGCGCGCTGCCGCTCCGGGGCCAGGGGCTCGTCGGACACGGCGTCGTCGGCGGCGGACTCGGGAGCGGCGTCGGGAGAGGTCACGCCTCCCAGGGTGGCAGAGCCCGCCCAGGGTCGCGGGCGAGCAGGGCTAGAGCGCGACGCCGCTGATGTCGGCGCGCATCTTCTCCTGGGCGCCGCGGTAGACCGCGAGCATCCGCTCGGCGGTCCGGTCCCAGCCGAACTGCTCGGCGTGGGTGCGGGCGCCGCGCGCCAGCCGCTCGCGCAGCCCGGGCTCGAGCAGCACCCGCCCGAGCGCGGCGGCGTACGCCTCGGGCTCGTGGCCCTCGACCAGCAGCCCCGAACCCTCGTCACGCACCGCGGTGGTCAGCCCGCCGACGGCGGCCGCGACGACGGGGGTGCCGGTCGCCTGGGCCTCGACGGCGACCAGCCCGAAGCTCTCGTTGTACGACGGGACGCACACCACGCTCGACGCGGCGTACCAGTCGACCAGGCGGGCCTGCTCGACCGGCTTCACGAACCGCACCTGGTCGCTGATGCCGAGCTGCTCGGCCAGCCGGACGAGGCCGTCGGGCTGCTCCAGCCCCGACCCGGACGGGCCGCCGACGATCGCGACGGTGAGGCTGCGCCGCAGCTCGGGCCGCCGCTCGAGCAGGACCGCGACCGCCCGCAGCATCACGTCGGGCGCCTTGAGCGGCTGGATGCGCCCCACGAAGGTGACGACGTGGCCCTGCGCCGGCAGCCCCAGCCGCTCGCGGGCACCGGCGACGTCGCCGCCGCGGAAGGTGTCGAGGTCGACGCCGGGATGGACGACCTCGACGCGACCGGGGTCGGCGTCGTAGAGGTCGATCAGCTGCGAGGCCTCGTCGTCGGTGTTGGCCACGAGCATGTCGGCGGCCGCGACCACCTGCTCCTCGCCGATCAGCCGCGCCATCGGCTCGGGGGTGTCGCCCTCGGCGAGAGCGGCGTTCTTGACCTTGGCCATGGTGTGCATCGTGTGCACGAGCGGCACGCCCCACCGGTCGCGCGCCAGCGCGCCGACCTGGCCGCTGAGCCAGTAGTGGCTGTGCACGAGGTCGTAGTAGCCGACCGGGTGGTAGGCCTCGGCCCGCAGCACCTCGCGGGCGAAGACGCACAGCTGGGCGGGCAGCTCGTGCTTGGTCAGTCCCTCGTAGGGACCGGCCGAGACGTGGTGGACGCGGATGCCGTCCTGCACCTCGACCACCGGCGCCGAGGTGCTCGACGTGGCGCGGGTGAAGACGTCGACCTCGACGCCCCGGGCGGCCAGCCGCTTGGACAGCTCCAGCACGTAGACGTTCATCCCACCGGCGTCGCCGGTGCCGGGCTGGTCGAGCGGCGAGGTGTGCAGGCTGACCATCGCGACGCGGCGCAGGGCGTCGTCGTGGGCGGACGCGGGCTGCGTCATGCTCGGCCTCCGGTGGGGTGGGTGCTGCCTATCATGACTCGCGAGACCCACCGGTCCGCGGTGAGGTCGACGTGACCCCTCGGAGGACCCGTGACCCGCCGCTCGACCCGCACCGCCCTCGTGACCGGCGCCAGCAGCGGCATCGGTGCCGCCACCGCCCGGGCCCTGGCCGCCGACGGCTTCTCCGTCGTGTGCGCCGCCCGACGCTCCGACCGGATCGAGGCCCTGGCGCAGGAGATCGGCGGCACGGCCGTGGTCTGCGACGTCACCGACGCCGCCTCCGTGCAGGCCCTGGCCGAGGGCCTGGAGTCGCTCGACGTGCTGGTCAACAACGCCGGTGGTGCCTTCGACGCGGCGTCCGTGGAGACCGCCGACCCCGAGACCTGGGCCCGGATGTACGACGTCAACGTGCTCGGCGTGCTGCGGGTGACCCAGGCCCTGCTGCCCGCGCTGCGCGCCGACGGCGGCGGACTGGTCGTCAACATCGGCTCCACCGCGGGCCGGGTCGCCTACGAGGGCGGCGGCGGCTACACCGCGGCCAAGCACGGGCTCAAGGTCGTCACCCAGACGCTGCGGCTCGAGCACGTCGCCGAGCCGCTGCGCTTCACCGAGGTCGCCCCCGGCATGGTCGCGACCGAGGAGTTCGGGCTGGTCCGCTTCGGCGGCGACCAGGACAAGCGCGACAAGACCTACGAGGGCGTGGCCGAGCCCCTGGTGGCCGAGGACGTCGCCGAGGTCGTCCGCTGGGTCGCCTCGCTGCCCGCCCACGTCGACATCGACGAGGTCGTCGTACGTCCCCGGGCGCAGGCCGCCCAGCACAAGGTGCACCGCGAGGGCTGAGACCCGGGGCCCTCAGCCCTTGTCGAACACCGTGCCGCGCCGGGTGGCGGTGGCGTCGTCCTCGTCGACGGCGAAGCAGCTGGCGACGTAGGCGCCCTGCTTGGTCGGCCACTGGTCGACCGCACCGGGGTAGGCCTTGGCGACGACGCCGTCGGGGCCGGTGGAGACGCGGCGGAAGAGCGTCTGGCAGACCCGGTCGAGCTTGGCGTACTCCGCGTCACTCAGCGCCACGAACTTGCCGTCCGTCCCCTCGCGCACGGCCCGGCGGCCGTTGACGTCGCCGCGGGCGACGGCGGCGTTGAGCACCATCTCGGCGATCTCCTCGCCCTCGTGGGGCGTGGTGCAGGGCACCCGCTTGCCGGGCACGTCGACGCAGACGCGCTCGGCGACCGGCACCTCGGTGGTGGTCAGGTCGGACATCCGCAGCGTGCCGGGCTCGTCCTGCTCGAAGGTGCACACGAAGCGGCGCTGGCCCTCCTCCCACAGGTTGGCCGGGAACGGGTCCCACGCGACGTGCAGGTTGCTGCGCTCGGCGAGCGCGGGACCGAGCTGCACCGGCAGACCGCCGGCGCGCTGCTGCGCCCGGCCGTACGCCGTCCCGGCCAGGCAGCGCTGGTTGACCTGGTCGCGCACCTTGGCCTGCAGCGGGGAGTCCTGGTCGAGCAGCGTCGCGTAGGAGGTGACCTGCTCGTCGAGGCCCCGCGGCAGAGCGACGGTGGCGTAGAGCTCGAGCGCGTGCGGCTCGGCGCAGTCGACCTGCTCCGAGAAGGCCGCGTCGTCGCGCATCGACTCCCCGAGGGCGGCGTCGCCGTCGGCGTGCTCCTCGACCCAGTCGGCGAAGCCGTCGTCGCCCAGCACCGCGGGCAGCTGCTGGTCGCCCCAGCAGGTGCCGGCCTCGAGCGCAGCGGCCGGGAGCTGCGCCGACGGGGACCCCGAGGGGGTGCCGGACGCGTCGGCGCCGGGGTCGCCACCGGGGTCGCTGCCGCCGGAGCAGGCGGTCAGCACGAGGGCCGGGAGGAGCACGGCGAGCAGGGTGCGGGCGGGCCCACGGGTGGGCCTACGGACGGGTCGGGGTGCTGCGGGCATGCCCACCAATGTCGCACGACCCACCAGCGCGGGCCGAAACGCCGTCAGCCGGTGGGGGCACCCAGGGCGGCCGCGATCCGCGTGACGGCCTCGTCGACCTGGCCGGCGGCCAGCGCGTGGGCCTCCTCGCCGCGACGGTAGGGGTCGGCCACGTCGTACTCCTCCAGGGCGGCGCGCGAACGCTCCCGCCCCGCCGCCGCGACCAGCGCGGCCGGGTCGGCCTGCGGGCCCACGACGTCGACGAGCGCGGCGAGCTCGCGCAGCGTGAAGGTGCGGCGCAGCGCGACCGGCGACTCCTGCAGCACCCGCGCCCGGATCTCCCTGGTCGCGGTGAGCACCAGGTCGGCGTCCCGCACGACCGACTCGGTCAGCTGACGGGCGGCGAACCCGTCGGCCGAGCCACCGAGACGCTCCAGGTGCGCGGCCGCCTCGGGGTCCATCGGCTGGCCCACCAGGGCACCGACGCCGGCGCTGGAGACCGCGAAGTCCTCGCCCAGCCGGGCGGCCAGCAGCCGCTCACCGAGGGGCGAGCGGCACACGTTGCCCACGCACACGACCAGGATCCGGTACGCCGCCACGCGCCCACCCTAGTGACGCGCGGCACCGCCTCGTCACCGGCCGGTCACCGCCCGGCCACGGCACCGTGCGGGGCACGACCGCCCGGCCGATAGACTGACCCGTCGCCTCCTCACCCCTGAGTCGAGCGACCTCCTCGAACCGAAGGTCTTCCGCATGTCCACGCCCTCCCCCAGCTCGGCCGGTGCGAGCTCCCGCACCGATCTCCGCAACGTCGCGATCGTCGCGCACGTCGACCACGGCAAGACCACGCTCGTGGACAAGATGCTGTGGCAGGGCGGTGCGTTCGGTGCCCACCAGCACGTCGACGAGCGGGCCATGGACTCCGGTGACCTCGAGCGCGAGAAGGGCATCACGATCCTCGCCAAGAACACCGCGATCCACTACGCCGGCCCCTCGGCCGACGGCAAGCCGATGACCATCAACATCATCGACACCCCGGGCCACGCCGACTTCGGTGGCGAGGTCGAGCGCGGCCTGTCCATGGTCGACGGCATCGTCCTCCTGGTCGACGCCTCCGAGGGCCCGCTGCCGCAGACCCGCTTCGTGCTGCGCAAGGCGCTCAACGCCGACATGCCGGTCGTGCTCGTGGTCAACAAGACCGACCGCGGCGACGCCCGCATCGCCGAGGTCGTCGACGAGACCTACGAGCTCTTCATGGACCTGCTCGACGAGTCGCACAGCCAGGACGCGCTCGACTTCCCGGTCGTCTACGCCTCGGCCCGCGCCGGCAAGGCCTCGCTGGAGGCGCCCGAGAACGGCGCCGTGCCCGACTCCGAGGACCTCGAGCCGCTGTTCCGCACCATCCTGGAGACGATCCCCGCCCCGACGTACACCGAGGGCGCGCCGCTCCAGGCCCACGTCACCAACCTCGACGCCAGCCCCTTCCTCGGCCGGCTCGCGCTGGTCCGGGTCCACGAGGGCACGCTGAAGAAGAACCAGACCGTGGCCTGGATGCGCACCGACGGCACCACCAAGAACGTCAAGATCACCGAGCTCCTCGTCACCGAGGCGCTCGAGCGCAAGCCCGGCGAGTCCGCCGGCCCCGGCGACATCGTCGCCATCGCCGGCATCCCCGACATCATGATCGGCGAGACCCTCGCCGACGCCGAGAACCCCGTCGCGCTGCCGCTGATCAAGGTCGACGAGCCCGCGATCTCGATGACCATCGGCACCAACACCTCGCCGCTGGCCGGCCGCGGCCCGACCAAGAACACCAAGGTCACCGCCCGCCTGGTCAAGGACCGGCTCGACGCCGAGCTGGTCGGCAACGTCTCGCTCCGCGTCCTGCCCACCGAGCGTCCCGACGCCTGGGAGGTCCAGGGCCGTGGCGAGCTCGCCCTGGCCATCCTGGTCGAGCAGATGCGTCGCGAGGGCTTCGAGCTGACCGTCGGCAAGCCGCAGGTGGTCACGCGCGAGGTCAACGGCAAGCTCCACGAGCCGGTCGAGCGCCTCACCATCGACGCGCCGGAGGAGTACCTCGGCGCGATCACCCAGCTGCTCGCCGTCCGCAAGGGCCGCATGGAGCAGATGACCAACCACGGCACCGGCTGGGTCCGCATGGAGTTCCTGGTCCCCGCCCGCGGCCTGATCGGCTTCCGCACCGAGTTCCTCACCGAGACCCGCGGCACCGGCATCGCCCACCAGGTCTTCGAGGGCTACGAGCCCTGGGCCGGCGACATCCGCTCGCGCTCCAACGGCTCGTTGGTGGCCGACCGGTCGGGCGCCGCCACGGCGTACGCCATGACCAACCTGCAGGAGCGCGGCGTGATGTTCCTCGAGCCGGCCACCGAGGTCTACGAGGGCATGATCGTCGGCGAGAACTCCCGCTCCGACGACATGGACGTCAACATCACCAAGGAGAAGAAGCAGACCAACGTCCGCGCCTCCTCCTCGGACAACTTCGAGAAGCTGGTCCCCGCCAAGCGGCTCTCCCTCGAGCAGTCGCTGGAGTTCTGCCGCGAGGACGAGTGCGTCGAGGTCACCCCCGACGCCGTCCGGATCCGCAAGGTCGACCTCGACGCCAACACCCGCGGCCGCACCGCCGCCCGCGCCCGCCGCGGCTGACGCAGCGACCATCCGGACCTACAGTTCGGCGCCCCAGGCCGACTTCTGCGCCTGGGAGCGTCGAACTGTAGGTCGGTGCGGTCGCCCCAGCACGGCCTCCTCGAGGCACCGCCGCACGTAGTCCGGGTCGTGCATCACGTGCTCCCAGCTGAAGCGGAGCACCAGCCAGCCGCGCAGCACCAGGGCGTTGTAGCGCACGCAGTCGCGGACCAGTGCCGCGCGCGTGCCGTGGAAGGCGAACGAGTCAGCCTCGACGACGATCCGCCGCTCGCGGTCGACCAGGTCCGGCCGGGCCGTGAAGCCGTCCTCGTCGATGACGACCTGGGGCTCCAGGTCCAACCCGGGGACATCTGCGGCGATGGCGCGCAGCACCGACTCGAACGGGTTGGCCGCCAGCGGTGATGCCAGCTCGGCGACCCGCAGGCAGCGGCCGCGACCGGTCCGCGGGGACACGACCGCCAGGTGGTGCAGCTCCTCGGCACCGACGTGACCGTGGCGGAGCGCCGAGTCGGCGACGGCGAGGGCCGCGTCGAACGCCAGGTCGCGCGCACAGTCGATCACCGTGCGACCCGCGCGGGTGCGGTCCTGCCAGACCTCGTCGGCCTCGATGGTGCGCACCACCAGGTCGATCCCCCGCGAGCGCGAGGCCCCGACCCTGCGACCGCGCGGCACGATCACCATCGGCCGTATCGGTCGCTGCTTGACCTCCCACCCGTGCAGCAGCGCCGCGCTGAGGTGCGACGCGTAGCCGTGGACCCGCGCCGCCGCGCGGCGCCCCTCGTCCACCTCGGGCACCGCGTAGCGACCGGACGCCAAGCGCACGACCGAGCCGGCCGCTACCGCGGTCCGCAGCCGCCGACGCGAGGTCATGGCGGTCAGCGCCGCGGCGTCGGCCACCCCGCCGCACCGCACCAGCGCCTCGACCACGTCCACGCCGCCACCCCACGTCGGGGGCGTCGGCGCCGCAACCGGCCGTCCACAGGCCGTCCACAGGCCCCCGGGGCTACTCCCCCAGGACGATCGTGGCGAGCTGACGCAGCTCGTGGGTGAGGTGGGTCTCCGGGACCTGGCAGCCGTCGGGGCCGCAGCGGAAGTCGTAGACGAAGCGGTCGGGCTGCGGCGGCGGGCTGGTGACGGCCCGGAAGTCGATCCGCTCGACCAGCTGCCGCACCTCGGGCGCACGGGGGTCGTCGGAGGCGAGGTCGACGGTGCCCTCGCGCACCAACCCCCCGAACCCGCCCGTACGCCGCACCGCCACCGTCTCCGCCGGGGCGGTCGGCGTGGTCCCCGTGCCGGTCGCCTGGCCCGGGACCACCCCCACCGTGCGCCAGGCCTCCTCCACGACCGAGGCCTGCTCGCCGGCGGCCGCGACCGTGGCGGCGGCGAAGGTGCCGAAGTCGGAGTCGGCGGGCACGCCGGAGGTGAGGGCGGCGTACCAGATCCGGCCGGCTCCCTCCCACGACTCGCCCCCGATCGCCCGTGCGGCGAGCACGAAGGCGCGGTTGGGGATGCCGCTGTTGAGGTGGACGCCCCCGTTGTCGTCCCGGGTGTCGACGTAGTCGGCCATCGAGCCGACCTGCGGGTCCTTGCCGATGCGGGGGTCGTCGTACGCCGTGCCGGGCTCGAGCATCGAGCGCAGCGCCCGCCCCTGCACGTCCGGCTTGAAGATGCCCTCGCCGATCAGCCAGTCGGCCGACGCGGCGTCCTGGCCGAGGAACCGCTGCTTCATGCAGGCGCCGAAGACGTCGGACATCGACTCGTTCAGCGCGCCGGACTGGTCCTGGTAGACCAGGTTGGCGGTGTACTGCGTGACCGCGTGGGCCAGCTCGTGGCCCAGCACGTCGATCGGCTTGGTGAACCGCTCGAAGACCGTCCCGTCGCCGTCGCCGAAGACCAGCTGGTTGCCGTCCCAGAACGCGTTGTCGTAGTCGCGCTCGTAGTGCACCGTCGCGACCACGGTCGCGCCCCTGCCGTCGTAGGAGTCGCGGCCGTAGTCGGCGAAGAGCCGCAGCGTCTCGGTCAGGCCGAGCGCTGCCTCGTCGACGGCCGCGTCACCCGCCTCCGGCTGGCCCGAGGCGCGGACGAGGGTGCCGGGGAGCTCGGTGCCGTTCTGGGCGTCGTAGACCTCCCAGTCGTCGTCCTGCGACTGCGCCGTCGAGACCGCCCCGGCCATGGCGGGGTGGTCCTCGACGCGGCGGCCGCGGAGCGACCGGTCGATCTCGCGGGTACGACGCACCAGGCCGGCGACGTGGTCGTCGTCGACCCCGTCCGCGAGCCGGTCGAGCAGGTAGGCAGGGATGAAGTGGCAGCGCATCCGTCCAAGGTCACCCATGTCGGGCGCCGACACAAGGGCGCTCGGGCCTCAGCCGGCCGTCGACCCCAGCACCGCGGCGAACCGCGCGACCGTGTCGGCGGTGGCCTGCTCGGCCGCGGTCGAGAAGGGGCCCATGTCGACGAAGCCGTGGATCATGCCGTCGTAGCGCTGCACGTCCACGCTCACGCCGGCGGCGGTCAGCGCGGCGGCGTACGCCTCGCCCTCGTCGCGCAGCGGATCCAGCTCGGCGGTGACCACGACGGCGGGCGGGAGCCCGTCGAGCGGACCGTGGATCGGGGAGAACCGCGGGTCGGCGGGGTCTTGCGGGGCGTAGTGCTCCATGAACCACAGCATCGTGGGCAGGTCGAGGAAGTAGCCCTCGCCGTTCTCGGTGCGCGAGGGGTAGTCGCCGCCGCCGTCGGTGGCGGGGTAGATCAGCAGCTGCGCGGCGAGGCCGGGGACCTGCTGGCTGACCACGGCGGCGAGGTTGCCGCCGGCGCTGTCGCCGGCGACCGCGAGCCGGCCGTCGCCGCCGAGCTCCTCGGTGCGCTGCTGCAGGTCGCGGGTGGCGGCGAGGGCGTCCTCGACGCCGGCCGGGAACGGGTGCTCGGGCGCGAGCCGGTAGTCGACGGAGACCACCACGGCACGGGCGTCGCGGCAGATCCGGCGGGCGAGGTTGTCGTGGGTGTCGAGGTCGCCGATCACGAAGCCGCCGCCGTGGAAGAGCGCGACGACCGGCCAGGGGCCCTCGCCCTCGGGCCGGTAGACGCGCGCGGCGCGGGGGCCGTCCCCGCCGGCGACCTCGGTCTCGATCACCGACGCCACGGGGACGACATCCTCGGGCTTGCGGAACTCCACGGCCAGCGTGCGGAAGGCGGCGCGGGCGGTCACGGGGTCGGTCTGGTGCATCGGCGTGCCGCCCTCGATGAGCGAGAGCAGGCCGGCCAGCTGGGGGTCGACGGGCATGGGCCTCAGTGTGCCGGGCGTCCCCAGCCCGGGACCGCCGGGGCGGTCCCGATCAGCGGCGCCGGGTGACCGAGACCAGCGCCGGGCGTACGTCGAGCACGTAGACCAGCGCCGCGACGATCCCCAGGATGCCGAGCAGCCCGAAGACCGACGGGAAGACCAGGGCGGCCCCGACGGCCAGGCCCAGGATCAGCAGCCACGCCGGCTTGGTGAGCTTGCCGGTCGCCTCGTAGGCCTCGGCGGGACGCAGCAGCGCGTCGACCAGCGCCCAGATCTTCAGTGCGAGCAGCACGAGGAAGGAGATGGACGCGACCGCGTTCTGGAACTCGAAGATGCTGGCCACGCCCCCAGGATAGAGGGCGGACGGCAACAGGCCCCCGGGAGAGATCCCGGGGGCCTGCCGGCCCGCGCGTCTGGCGAAGGGAGGGATCACCAGAGGGCGAGCTGCCCGTCGTCCGTCGACGACGGGGGTTCAGTTCACGAAGAAGCGGAGTCCGCGGTCTTCGCAGCGCTGCTCTGGGCGGAGGCAGCGGTCTTCTGCGTCGAGGCAGCGGCCTTCTGCGTGGTCGCGGCGGTCTTCTCGGCGGCCTGCGCGGTCTTCTGCGTGGTCTTGGCGGCAGCCTTGGCCGGGGCCTTCTTCGCCGCGGTCTTGGCGGTGCTCGTCTTCTTGGCCGCGGTCTTCTTGGCCGAGGAGGCGGTGTCGCTGGCCTTCTTGGCGGCCGACTTCGTGGTCGGGGCGTTGGCGCCGGCCTTCTTCGCGGTCTTGGTGGCGGGGGCCTTCTTGCCCGGGGTCTGCTTGGCCTGGGCGGTCTTGGCCCGCTCGCGGCGCACCACGGTCGAGGAGTTGGGGGCGTCACGCAGCGCGGTGACGGCCTTGTAGCCGTCCTTGCGCACGGCGGCGACGAGCTTCTCGCCGCGCTCGACGAGCTCGGTGTAGGTCTTGGTCAGCTCGGCGATGGCCTCGTCGATCTGGGCCTGCACCTTGCCGGGCAGGGCCTTGACGTCGCGCTGCAGCTCGGCCACGCGCGACTCGAACTTGCGCTGTGCGTCCTTGGCGTCCTCGGTGAGCTCCTCCACGCGGTCGTTGACGATGCCGACGGCCTGGTCCTGCAGCGCCTTGGGGTCGCGCTCGACCTTGGCGACCCGGCTCTGCACGTCGGCGAGGCGGTCCTGCGCACCCTTCTGGGCGTCGGCAGCGACGCCGCGGGCGATCTCGTAGGCGACCTCGGTGGCGCCGGCGACGGCGTACAGCGGCTTGACGGCCTCGGTGGCGAGAGCGTTGATCGGGTTCTTCTTAGCCATGTGCTTCTCCTTCGGTTGGCTGGTGACCCTGGTCGGGCACGACCACGGCAGCAGGGGGGTCCACGAGCGAGGTCGTCGTCGGCGACGAGGACCGGAACGCCTGGTAGACGTCGAGCAGCGACTGCTTGTGCCGCTCGCTGAGGGCCGGGTCGCCGAGGATGGCGAGCTCGACCGACCTGGCCTCCGTCGCGTCCGGGCTGACGATGCCGGCCTGGACGTAGAGCTGCTCGGCGGAGATCCGCAGCGCCTTGGCGAGCTGCTGGAGCACCTCGGCCGACGGACGGCGCAGACCTCGCTCGATCTGGCTCAGGTAGGGGTTGGAGACCCCCGCCTGCTCGGCCAGCTGGCGCAGCGACAGCTGCGCGGCGACGCGCTGCTCGCGGAGGTAGTCCCCCAGCGACTCAACGGTCTTGCCGACCTTGCTCTTGGACATGCCTCCACCATGCTTGCTCCTGCTAGCAGAATCAACTCCACAGCGGGTGAACGCGGTCACATTCGCCCTGTATCGCGAGGGATTCCTCGTGCTAGCAGTGCTAGCAGCTCTCAGGAACGGGGGTCGAGCACCGCCCGCACCTCGCCCACGACCCGGCCGCCGCCGAGCAGCTCCACCCGTCCCGTACGCCGCACCGCGTCGGCGTCCACCCCGGGCTCGTCGAGCACCCCGTGGCGCTCCAGCAGCGCGGCCATCAGCACCGGCCGCGCCCGGGCGCCGCCGTCGTCGGTCTTGGTCGCGAACGCCCGTCCGTCGGGCAGGGCCACGACGTAGCAGGACTCGGCCCCGGCCTTGCCGATCGCGCCCGGGACCGCCTCGAGGAGGGTCCGCTCGTCGCGCGTGCTGCCCGAGACGTACGCCGGGTGGGCGCGGATCGCGGCGGCGATGCGACCGGCCGGCGTGCCCACCTCGGCGGTCGCGATCCGGGCGAAGGCGCGCGCCAGGCCGGTCAACGAGGTCGAGAGCAGCGGGGCGCCGCAGCCGTCGACCGCGGTGACGGCGACGTCCTCGCCGGTGGTGGCGGCGAAGGTGCGGGTCAGCTGCTGCTGCAGCGGGTGGTCGACCTCGAGGTAGTCGTGCGTCGACCAGCCGTTGGCGACGCAGGTGGCGAGCATGGCGGCGTGCTTGCCGGAGCAGTTCATCTGCACCCGCGCCCGCGCACCGCCCTCGCGAAGGAGCTGCTCGCGGGCCGCGTCGTCGAGCGGCCAGTCCTCCGGCGTGCGCAGGTCGTCCTCGGTGAGCCCGGCGCCGGCGAGGATGCGACGCACGCCGTCGAGGTGGAAGGGCTCGCCGGAGTGGGAGGCGCAGGCCAGCGCGAGCAGCTCGTCGTGGAGGTCGAGGCCCGCCTCGAGCATGCCCAGCGCCTGCACCGGCTTGTTGCAGCTGCGGGGCAGCATCGGGCCGGCCGCGTCGCCCGCGGAGGCGACCACCTCGCCGGCCGCGTCGAGCACCACCCACGACCCGCGGTGGTGGCCCTCGGTGAACCCGGAGCGGACGATCTCGGCGATGACGACGGGGGCGGTGGAAGAGGCTGGTGAGTCCGACATGGACGCGACGCTACTGAAGGGTCGGCTCTGGCACGATGGCCCGGTGCCCGCCCCCCAGCACTGCCCCTCCCCGCGCGAGCTGGACGACCTCGAGGTCCTGCTGAGCGGCGCCCTGGCCCCCCGCACCAGCTTCGACGACGAGGTGCGGCTCGAGCTGCCCGACGACCTCGCCGCACAGGTCGGGGCGGGCGGCGAGGTCGAGCTCGTCGACCCCGAGGGGCTGCCGCTGGCGCTGTACTCGCGCGAGCACCTGCTGCCGCTGGCGCGGGCGGCGTACGGCCCCTTCCGTCGGCTCCAGGCCACCCCCGCCCGGATCCGCGAGGAGCACCCCGACGCGCTCGTCGTCCCCGTCACCGCGCCGCTGGGCGAGGGGGCGCTGCGCCTGGTCGCCGAGCGTGCGGGTGCCCGCGAGGTGGTGCTGCTGACGCTGTCGGGCACCGGCACCCCGCAGGGCGTGAGCCCGGTCGGGCTGGTGCGGGCCACGCTCGCGGCCGCCCGCGTGCTCGAGGCGTCCGGCACGACGGCGCAGGTGGTCGTCGTGCCCCTAGCCGCGCGCGGCGACGCCGACCTCGACCACCGGCTCGGGCACGACGTCGTGAGCGCGTACGCCGCCGGCGAGGTGCTCGGGCTGCCCGGTGAGGACACCGAGGACGACTGGCCCGCCGAGGTCGCGGCCGTGGTCGAGCAGGACCAGCCCGACGACGAGCACGTCGGTGTCGTGGTGCTCTTCACCGGCCTCTCGGGCAGCGGCAAGTCGACGATCGCCCGGGCGCTGCACGACCTGCTGCTCGAGGACGGTCGGCGCACCGTCACGAGCCTCGACGGCGACGTCGTACGCCGCCACCTGAGCAAGGGCCTCGGCTTCTCCCGCGAGGACCGCGAGACCAACATCGCCCGGATCGGCTGGGTGGCCGCCGAGATCGCCCGCCACCGGGGCGTCGCGCTGGCCTCCCCCATCGCGCCGTTCGACGCCACCCGCCAGCAGGTGCGTGCCATGGTCGAGGACGCCGGCGGCGAGCTCGTGCTCGTCCACGTCGCGACACCGCTGGAGGAGTGCGAGCGGCGCGACCGCAAGGGCCTCTACGCCCGGGCCCGTCGCGGCGAGATCCCCGACTTCACCGGCATCTCCAGCCCCTACGAGGAGCCGCAGGACGCCGACGTCGTCGTCGACACCACCGGCCGCACCATCGAGGACTGCCTCGCCGAGGTCGTCGCCGCGCTCCCCTTCGAGCTGCCCTCGTCGGTCGGGCCGGCCCCGTCGGTCGAGCCGGCCCCGTCGGTCGAGCCCGTCGAGACCCGCTGATGGCCGACCTCCTCACCTACTCCGCGCTCTCGATCCTGCTCGTCAGCTTCGGCGTCGGCATCGTGGTCGGGCTGACCGGCATGGGCGGTGGCGCGCTGATGACGCCGGCCCTGATCTTCCTGGGCGTCAACCCCACGGCCGCGGTGGCCAACGACCTCGTCGCCGCGAGCATCAACAAGTCGGTCGGCGCCTCGGTGCACTGGCGCCGCGGCTCCCCCGACCTGCGGCTGGCGGGCCTGCTCATGGTCGGGTCGGTGCCGTTCGCGTTCGCCGGCGGGTTCATCGTCAAGGGCATCGGCGCGGCGGAGGACCAGCAGGCGTTCCTGACGACCGCGATCGGCTGTGCGTTGCTGTTCACGGCGGCGACGTACGCCCTGCGGATGTATCTCCAGCTCCGCCACGTCACCGGCGGCAACACGCTCAGCGAGGACCAACCGCGGGTGCGTGCCGTGCCCACCCTGCTCGTGGGCGCGGTCGGAGGCCTGCTGGTCGGCATCACCTCGGTGGGCTCGGGCTCGCTGATCATGGTGGCACTGCTGCTGATCTACCCCACGCTCTCGGCCGTGCGCCTGGTCGGCACCGACCTGGTGCAGGCGGTCCCGCTGGTGCTGGCCGCCGCCATCGGCCACGTGGTCACCGAGGGCGTCACCTGGGCCGTGCTGGTCCCGCTCGTCCTCGGCGGCACCCCCGGCACCTTCCTCGGGGCGCGGATGGCCGCCTGGGTGACGCAGTCGGTCATCCGCCGCGGCATCGTCATCGTGCTCTCGCTCACCGGCCTGAAGATGCTGGGCACCCCGCCGGAGTGGGTCGGCATCGTCGGCGCCGGGATGCTGCTGCTCGGCCCGCTGGCCTGGGGGTTCGTCCGCACCCGGCACGGCCTGACGGCGTTCGACAACGACTCGACCGCGTGGCGGGTGCGCTCGACGCCCGACGACGGCGGCCCCGGCACCACCTGGTCCTGACCCGGGTCCGGCACCGAGCTGCCGTCAGCGACGCGACCGGCGCACCAGCGAGACCAGGGCCCGGACCAGGCGGGGACGCTCCGCGGGGGCGCGGCGCTGCATGACCAGCCGTCGACGCAGGCGGGTCGAGGGGACGACCAGCGCCATCGCCCACACCTGCAGGGCGAGCACGCTCGCGCGCGGCGTACGGCTCCGCCGCAGACCGCGCGCGTAGCGCCACGCCCTGCCGCCGACCCACCACCGACCCTCGAGCGCGGCGACCAGCAGCTCCAGCTCCAGCTCGTAGACCGGCGAGGTCCCCGCGAAGGGGGGCTCGGCGCGTCCGAGCAGCAGGCACGTCTGGCGCCACCGGTCGCGGAACCAGTCCAGCTCGTGACGGAGCAGGTCGGGCGTCGGGGCGAACCACTGGCTGCGGTTCGACCCGTGCACGCGGTACGACGCGAGCGGCCGGTCGATGACCGCGATGGACCCCAGGTAGGGCATCGCGAAGGCGACCGGCCCGTCGGGTGCGTCCCGCAGGTCCAGCCCGGCGGTGTCGAGCCCCGCGAGCAGGTCGCGCCGGAACACGTTGCCCGAGGTCGGGGCGAACTGGTGGGTCCCCATGACCTCGGTGTCGTGGCGCATGCTCGCCGTGTCGTACCCCTCGGGGTAGGTGGGGAAGACCGACCCCGTCGGGAGGCCCGCACCGTCCACGGCCCGGAGCTGGAACTGCACCATCACCGGTCGCCCGGGGAGCTCCTCACGCACGGCGCTCACCAGCTCGGGGTGGGCGGCGTCGTCGGCGTCCATCAGGTAGACGTAGTCGGAGTCGACCGCGGCGACACCGGCCAGGCACGCCGCCAGCTGACCGCTGTTGTGGTTCGCGATGACCTCGACCCGGCCCTCGAACGCCCGCGCGACCTCCAGCGAGTCATCGGTGGAGCCGTCGTCGACGACCACCACCTGGCTGAACGCGTCGTCCTGCTCCAGGACGCTCTCGATGGCTCGCCCCAGGTAACGCCCGTAGTTGTAGTTGGCGATGACCGCGGCGATCGTCGGGTGCTCGTTCACGAGGGGACCGGCTCATTTCGGGGAAGGGGTGGCGCTAGGGATCGCGCCCAGGGGCCAACGATCCCGCGACGGCCCCTGTTCCCCCGGTCGGGGCGCCGCCACGTCGGTTCGACGCTCCGGCGCGAAGGACTAGACCGCTCGAGTGTCAGGCGTTACACCGTGTGGTGCGTTCTGGACGTCACTCCTAGGGTAGTCACTCGTTGCCTCTTCACTGAGCAACACAACAAATCGGGGGATTTGTAAAGATGACCGTCCAACTGGCCCGAGCACCGCTCGCCACCACCCGGGGCCGGCACGCCCTGAGCTACCTGCCCGTCGTCGCGTTGGGTCTCGACCTGGTCGTCGTGACCCTGAGCGTGCTCGTCGGCATCCTCGGACAGGCCAACATGCCCTTCGGGCTGCAGGACGTGGCCATGGGCGACCGGCTCACGGTCGCCGGTCCGGTCATCCTGCTCGGTTGGATCGCTCTGATCCTGGCGTTCGGGGGCTACCGCTCCGACGTCCTCGGCGCCGGCCTCGACGAGTTCAAGCGCACCGTCAACGCCTCCCTCGCCACCGCCGCCCTGGTGGGCATCGGCTGCTACGCCCTGCGCTTCGACCTCGCACGCGGGTTCTTCGTGCTGACCTTCCTGGTCGGCATCCCGGCCCTCGTGCTCACCCGGCTGCTGCTGCGCACGGCCGTGCACCGCGCCCGGCGTGCCGGCACCCTGCTGCACCGCGTCGTCATCGCCGGCTCCGAGGGGCACGTCGACGAGATCGCGAGCGTGCTGGGCCGTGAGACCTGGCTCGGATACCAGGTGGTCGGGGCCCTCACCCCGCAAGCCGGCGGTCGCTACGCCACCCACTCGGGCATCCCGCTGCTCGGCGCACCCCAGGACGTGGCCGAGGTCGCGATGGACGTCGAGGCCGACGTCATCTTCCTCGCCGGCGGCGCGTTCGAGTCTGCCGAGCACGTCCGCCAGCTCGCCTGGGCCCTGGAGCACGAGGACGTCCAGGTCGTCATCGCCCCCTCGGTGACCGACGTCGTCAGCGACCGGATCAGCGTCCGGCCGGTCGGGGGCCTGCCGCTCATCCACCTCGAGCAGCCGCGGTCGCAGGTCGCCGTCAGGTTCGCCAAGCGCGGGTTCGACATTTTCGGCAGCCTGCTGCTGCTCGTCCTGACCGCGCCGCTGCTGGCCTGGGCCGTGTGGCAGGTACGCCGCCAGGACGGCGTCCCCGTGCTGGTGCGCCAGACCCGCTACGGCCGCGGCGGCCGCGCCTTCACCGCGTGGATCGTGCGCACCGAGCAGCACGACGCCGTCGAGCCGACGGACCGCGTCTTCCCCGACTCGCTCGACAACCGCCTGGTCCGGTCCGGTGCGTGGCTGCGCCGCTACTCCCTCGACGAGCTGCCCCTCCTGCTCAGCGTGCTCCGCGGCGACATGAGCCTGGTCGGCCCCCGTGGCCCCATGGCTCACGACGCGGACGCGTCGGGCAACCTCCCGCGGCTCCGGGTCAGACCCGGGCTCACCGGCGTCTGGCGCGACTTCCGCCGCTCCGACCTGGCATGGTCCGAGACCGTCCTCCTCGACGTCCACTACGCCGAGCACTGGTCGGTCCTGACGGACCTCAACATCCTCTGGCGCACCGTGAGGGCCGTGCTCCTGGGCGCGCAGCTGCACCTGCGATGACCCCGAGCCGCTTCCGCGCCCCCCTCCACTTCTCGTCCCGCTACGTGAGGACCACTCCGTGGACATGAGCACCTCCACCTCCGAGAACCACGACACCCACCAGCTGCACATCCCCGGCCAGCGCCGGGGCCCGAGCCTCGACGATCCCCGCGCCTCGCTGCCTCGCCACTCCGCGTCGCGCTACCTGCGGTTCCTGCCCGTCCTCGCCTGCGTGGTCGACCTGGTGGCCATCTCCGCGGCCGAGGTGTCGGCCGCGGCGGTGCGACTGCTCCTCCCTGCCATGCCGGCGGACTCCACCGACTACGTCCCGCACCTGCTGGCCGCAGGCCCCGTCGTCGCGGTGGGCTGGATCCTGATCCTGGCGCTGTCCGGCGCCTACTCACGGTCCGTCTTCGGCGTCGGCATGGAGGAGTTCAAGCGTGTCCTGACGTCCTCGGTCGTGGCTGCGACCGTCGTCGGCGTCGGCTGCTACCTGCTGCGCTTCGAGCTCTCCCGCGGGTGGTCGTTCCTGACGCTGCTCCTCGGCGCGCTCTTCCTGCTGCTCGGCCGGGCGACCCTGCGCATCGTCGTGACCCGCGCCCGCGTGAGTGGTCGGCTGCAGCAGCGGGTGCTCATCGTCGGCACCCCGTCGCACGTCGACGAGATCAACGGCGTGCTGACCCGAGAGCGACGTCTCGGCTACAAGACCGTGGGAGCGGTGGTCCCCGGCGCGAGCGGTGCCGCTCGCACGCGGCGCGGCCTCCACGTGCTGGGCGACGCCCGGGACGTGGTCGAGCTGGCGACCGCCTCGCAGTCCGACGTCGTCTTCTTCGCCGGCGGCTCCGTCGAGTCTGCCTCTGCGCTGCGTCACACCGCCGCCGAGCTGGAGGGTGCCGGCGTCCACGTCGTGCTGGCCCCGAGCATCACCGACATCTCCGGTGAACGCATCAAGGTCCGCCCGGTCGGCGGCCTGCCGCTCATCCACGTCGGCAAGCCCCGGTCCGCCGCCGCGCTGGCCCGGATGAAGCGCACCTCCGACATCATCGGGTCGAGCCTGCTGATCCTCGCGTTCAGCCCCGTCCTGCTCTTCGCCGCCATCAAGGTGCGCCGCTTCGACGGCGGCCCCATCCTGTTCCGCCAGGAGCGGATCGGTGTGGGCGGCGAGCCGTTCGGATGCTTCAAGTTCCGCACGATGGTGGTCGACGCCGAGGCCAAGCTCGGGGCTCTGCTGCGCGAGCAGAACGCTGACCACGGGCTCTTCGCCAAGCTGAAGGACGACCCGCGCATCACTCGGCCCGGCACGTGGATGCGCCGCTACTCCGTCGACGAGCTGCCCCAGCTGTTCAACGTCTTCAAGGGCGACATGAGCCTGATCGGCCCGCGGCCGCAGGTCGCGCACGAGGTGGCCCAGTACGACGACACCACCGCCCGCCGGCTGCGGGTGCGTCCCGGGATGACGGGTCTGTGGCAGGTCTCGGGCCGGTCCGACCTCACGGTGGAGGAGGCCATCCGGCTCGACCTCTACTACGTGGACAACTGGTCGATGATGCAGGACCTCAGCATCCTCGCCCGGACCTTCCGCGCCGTCCTGGGTTCCGACGGCGCCTACTGACCGCGGCTCCGGAGCCTGCTCGTCGGGTCGGCGGTGATCGACTCAGGCGTCGCGAGCGTGCTCGCGGTACCACGCGACGGTCTGCTCCAGCCCCTCCCGGAGGCCGATGCCCGCGGTCCAACCGGCCGCGGCGAGCCGCGAGACGTCGAGCAGCTTGCGCGGCGTGCCGTCGGGCTTGCTGGTGTCCCAGTCGGTCCGACCCTCGAACCCGACGACGTCGGCGACGATCTGCGCCACTTCCTTGATCTGGAGGTCCGAGCCGGTGCCGACGTTGACCTGCTGGGGCCCGTCGTAGTGCTCCATCAGGTGCAGACAGGCGGCCGCCATGTCGTCGACGTGGAGGAACTCGCGGCGGGGCGTCCCGCTCCCCCAGTTGACGACCGACTCGTCGCCGGCCGCTGCGGCGGCGTCGTAGCGCCGGATCAGCGCCGGGAGCACGTGCGAGGTGTCGCTGGAGAAGTTGTCTCCCGGTCCGTACAGGTTGGTCGGCATCGCCGAGATCCACGGCTTGCCGTGCTGCCGACGCGTCGCCTGGACCTGCATGATGCCGGCGATCTTGGCGATCGCATAGGCGTCGTTGGTCTCCTCGAGGTGCCCGGTGAGCAGCGAGTCCTCGTGGATGGGCTGGTCGGCGAACTTGGGGTAGATGCACGACGACCCGAGGAAGAGCAGCCGTTCCACCCCCGCCTCGAGCGCGGCATCCATGACGTTGACCTGGATCTGCAGGTTCACCGACAAGAAGTCGGCCGGGTAGGTGTTGTTGGCCCAGATGCCGCCGACCTTGGCTGCTGCCAGCACGACGTAGCGCGGCCGGGTCTCCGCGAAGAAGTCGAAGGTGGCGGTGCGGTCGGTCAGGTCCAGCTCAGCCGACGTGCGGCCGAGCAGCTGCTGGAACCCCTCCCCCTCCAGGCGCCGCCAGACCGCCGAGCCGACGAGGCCGCGGTGCCCTGCGACGTAGGTGGGGGCGTCCCGGTCGAGCGGTGAGGCCGACCAGGAGCCCGCGTCGGCGGAGCTCACGCGGCGCCGGCCGGGTCGCGCCAACCATCGAGGTCGGGCCGGTCGATCCAGTGGCCGCCCTCGTGGGCCAGGGACGCGATGTCGGCGTCGACCATGATCCTGGCCAGCTCCTCGGTGTCCACCTGCGTCTTCCACCCGAGCTTGTCGTGGGCCTTGGTCGCGTCTCCGATGAGGGCGTCGACCTCGGTGGGACGCAGGTAGCGCTCGTCGAAGCGCACGTGCTTCTCCCAGTCGAGCCCGGCCCGCTCGAAGGAGGCGATGACGAAGTCCTTGACCGTGAAGTTGCCCCCGGTGGCGAGCACGAAGTCGTCGGGCTCGTCGGTCTGCAGCATCCGCCACATGCCCTCGACGTACTCCGGGGCGTAGCCCCAGTCGCGGATCGAGTCCAGGTTGCCCAGGTAGACGTGCTCCTGCAGACCTGCCTGGATGCGGGCGACGGCGCGGGTGATCTTGCGGGTCACGAACGTCTCGCCACGGCGCGGCGACTCGTGGTTGAACAGGATGCCGTTGACGGCATGGAGGCCGTAGGCCTCCCGGTAGTTCTTCGTCGCCCAGTAGGCGTAGACCTTGGCCGCACCGTAGGGGGAGCGGGGGTAGAACGGGGTGTCCTCGTTCTGGGGGGGCGGGGAGGCGCCGAACATCTCGGAGGTCGAGGCCTGGTAGTAGCGGCAGCGCACGCCGGCCACGCGCACGGCCTCGAGCAGCCGCATCGCGCCGATCCCGGTGGTGTCTCCGGTGTGCTCGGGCTCGTCGAAGCTGACCCGGACGTGGGACTGGGCCGCGAGGTTGTAGACCTCGTCGGGGTCGATCTGGGCCACGAGCGTGGTGAGACGGGCACCGTCGGACAGGTCGCCGTAGTGCAGGACGAGTCGGCTGTCGGACTCGTGAGGGTCCTGGTAGATGTGGTCGATGCGGGAGGTGTTGAAGGTGGAGGCTCGACGGATGAGCCCGTGCACCTCGTATCCCTTGTTGAGCAGGAGCTCCGCGAGATAGGACCCGTCCTGGCCCGTGATCCCCGTGACGAATGCGCGCTTGGCAGCCATACCGACCCTCTGTGTCCACGACAGGAGGCCCCAGTATGACCGACGCCCCGCCGCGGCGGGGCTCCGACCTCGAGGACGGACCCACGACAGGACCGTCCGCCGACCCTCAGGTCGACGGACGGTCCTGTGACGCGGGGCGTTCAGCTCGTCTTGGTCACGCGGATCCAGTCGATGTCCATGTCCATCCGCTTGGTCTGGAGCAGCGGCTCCAGGCCACCCCACGAGGTCCCGACGGCCATGTCGAAGATCAGGTACTGCGGGGTGTCGACGAAGACCCGGTAGTCGCCGCCCTTGGAGGCTGCCGCGAAGGACTCGGGGGTGATGATCCCCTGCGAGACACCGTCGATCCACAGCTGCATCTGCTTGGCGTCCCAGGTGACCTTCCAGGTGTGCCAGCCACCGTCCATGGTGCCGACGTGGGGCTTGAGCTCGGTGCCCTTGTTGCCGTTCTTCCAGTCGTGGACCGTGAAGTACGCGCCCGCACCCTGCACGCCGCCACCGGGGAACAGCTCCATGATGTCGATCTCGGCCAGGGCCGAAC
Source organism: Marmoricola sp. Leaf446 (assembly GCF_001424755.1). Classification (GTDB taxonomy): domain Bacteria; phylum Actinomycetota; class Actinomycetes; order Propionibacteriales; family Nocardioidaceae; genus Marmoricola. The sequence continues at coordinate 439,094 of NZ_LMRF01000002.1, read as the reverse complement.
CGGGCTCACCCGAGGCGCCGATCCGGTTGTGCAGCCAGATGGCGGGCCAGGCACCCTGCTCGGTGGGCAGCTTGGCGCGCACCTCGACGGTGCCGGTCCGCATGGTGAACTTGCCGCGGGTCGAGAGGTAGCCCGCACGCCACGGCCGAGGGCCGACCTGGTCCTTGATGGCCGACACGCGGAGCTGGCCGCCGGACTGGGTGGTCAGGTCGGCGTCGCCCTCGAACTTCTCGAGCGACCCGTAGCCGTAGCCGAAGTCCTCCCGGACCCACTTGGTCAGGTCGAGCGACCCGTCGTTGAACTCGTCGACGAAGGTGCGGCCGTCCGTCGGTGCCGGGGCCGGTGCCGGGGCGGGGGCCGGGGCGGGG
>NZ_LMRF01000002.1:438548-438703 GCF_001424755.1 Marmoricola sp. Leaf446 | reverse complement strand
CGTCTTGGTCAGCGCGGAGGCGAGGCCCTGGGCGGTGGCGGTGAGGTTGTAGGAGCTGCCCTTTACCAGGTTGTCGAAGACGCGGCTGCCGGAGTAGACACCGCCGGTGGGGGTGCCGATCGGGTCGGTGGTCGACCAGGCGCCGCTGCCCGAGG
>NZ_LMRF01000002.1:404852-438378 GCF_001424755.1 Marmoricola sp. Leaf446 | reverse complement strand
GCACCACCGAGACCGAGAGCTGCGGCGCGACCACGGGCGCCGGGGCCGGGGCGGGTGCCGGGGTCGGGGTCGGGGTCGGGGTCGGGGTCGGGGCGGGCGCGACGACCACGGGCTTGGGCGTCTTGAGACGCGACGGGACCGACCACGGGCCGCGGCGACCGTTGCTCTGCACCGCGCGCACCTGGACGTAGTGGGTCGAGGCGGTCACGGCCCCGAGGTCGGTGCGGCGGTGGTCACGCGAGACGACGATGCGGCTCTTGCCCAGAGCGGCGGGGGCGGTGGACCAGCGCACGTGGTAGGCGCTGGCACGCACGGGGCGCCACTTGACGACGAGGTGTCCGGGGAGGCGGTCGGCGGCGAGCGAGACGCCGGACACGCGGGCCATGGACGGTCGGGCTTGTGCCGCGGACGGCAGAAGGGCCCCCAGAGCGATCGTCACGACGATCACCAGGAAGACGCGCAGGGAGTGCGACGAGGATCGCGAGGCCGAGTCGGGCCGGGGGCTTTCGTTCATGCATGGAGGTTATGTCCATGATGTCCGTTTTCGCCGGGTTTCAGAGAATATCGCCCGCCTTGCGCCTCGTATCAGTGCGACAGGAGCCGCTTCACCCATGCCGAGTACCGCGCCAGTGCCCCGGTGGCGTCGAACTCACGATCAGCGAACGAGAGTCCGGCCTGGCCTGCGCGCCGAGCCCGCACCGGGTCGGCCTGCAGCTCGAGGACGGCCTCGAGCAGCGCCCCCGGGTCCCCGCTCGCGACCTGCGGTCCTGCCTGCGCCTCGCGCACCTCTGCCGCGGCGGGGCTGTCCGGCGCGGACGCGAGCACGACCGGCCGGCCGGCCCGGAAGTACGCCGTCAGCTTGCTCGGCACGCTCATCTCCGAGACGCCCGGCTTCTCGTTCACGAGAAGCACGTCGGCGGCGTCCAGCACCTCCCCGAACCTGGCTTCCTCCACCGGAGGGAGGATGGACACCCGCTGGACCCCCTCGGCCAGGCGCTCCAGTGCAGGTCGCTGGCTCCCGTCGCCCATGAGCACGAACCGCACGGCCTCCCCGCGCTCGTCGGCGAGGCGTGCGGCGAGCACGACGTTCTCGAGTCCCTGCTTCATGCCCATGTTGCCGCTGTGCACCACCACGCACTCCTCGGGTCGCCACCCCAGGCCCGCACGGGTCGCCTCGCGCTCGTGGGTCGTACGCCGGGTCCGGGACCAGTTGCGGATGACCTCGATCCGACCGCCGTCGACACCAGCCAGCTGCTGCACGAGCGGCACGAACTGTCGGTGCAGCACGACGACGCCACGAGCCCGACGCAGGGCCGCTCCCTCGATGCCGGCCACCAGCCCGGCGACACGCGCACCACCTCGGATCCCGCTCTCCCGGGCACCCGATCCCGCCAGGTCGTGGACGACCACCCCCAGCGGCGCGCGACGGGACAGGGCCACAGCAGCTGCAGCGGCGGTGGAGAGCACCGGCGGGGTGAAGGCGACCACGACGTCGGGCCGGATCCGGAGGCTCTCGAGGAGCACCCGGGCCGCGAAGGAGGCCTCGTAGAGCGCTCGCGTCACCGCGGTCTGGGTGCGGGGGACGAAGTGACGCAACCGCCGTACCTCGAGGTCGCCCTCGGTCTCGACGTGACGCCACCGGTCGTAGCCCGGGGTCACCCGCCACTCCGGGTAGTGGGGGACGCCGGTCAGGACGGTGACCTTATATTCGTGTGCGAGGTGCTGGGCCACCTGCGTCACGTAGGGTGCGCTTCCGGAATGTTCGGGTTCGAAGTAGGGCGAGATGAGGACCACGGTGACTGGACGACGTCCGCTGCTACCGCGAGAACCGCTTCGTCGTGTCACTCGGCGGACTGTACTCACCCGTGTGCAGCCGGGGCGCCTCGCCCGGGCTGCCGGCGTCGACGCGGTCGCGAGGTCGCGCTGACATGTGGGCCGCCTTGAGACAGCACCTGCTGATGACCGCCGTGCTGACCATCCTCGGCGGGGCGCTGGGCTACACCGCGTCACTGCTGATGACCCCCGTCTACACGAGCAGCGCAACGATCTTCGTCACGGTCGGTGGGGCTCGGTCGGCCAACGACGTGTCCCAGACCGGGACCTACCTGACGAGCCGCATGAAGTCCTACGTCACGCTCGCCACCAGCTCCGCCGTGCTCGAGGAGGCCCTCGAGGACATCCAGGACACCCGCACCTTCGAGCGGCTGCTGTCCGCGGCGGACCGGCGTACCCAGGGCGACGAGCTCAACGACGCTGCCGACCAGCTGCAGACCGTGGTGACCGTGGCCAACGAGGTCGACACGACCGTGCTGACGGTCGCGGTCGACGGCCCGACCGAGCAGGACGCTCAGCGACTGACCAACGCGGTGTCGACGGCCCTGGCGAACCGCATCGAGGAGACCGAGCAGGGAGCCAACTCGTTCGCCCCGATCCGCGCCACCGTCATCAACGGGGCCGACCTGCCGATCGGCCCGTCCTCCCCGAAGCCCTACCTCAACACCGTCCTGGGGGCCGCCTTCGGCTTCGCGCTCGGTGCGGCCATCAGCCTGCTGCTCTACTCCCGCCCTGCGCGACCGGCCCGACCGGCGCGCCAGGCGATGATCGACGGCAGCCAGCGCATGCCCGGTCGTCGGCCTCGCCGCGACCCTGCTGCGCCGCCCGCGCCTCGCACCTCCCGACCTCCCGGACGTTCCCCTGCTCCCGGCGACGTCGGGGGCCGACGGTGACCGCCACCACGGCGCGGATCGCCGGGTCGCGGCGGCCGGCGGCCGACCTCGACGACCGGTGATCCTCCAGACCGTGCCGCTCGGGGCGGGCCTTCGGGCCGCCCCCGAGACGGATGCGCACCGCGCTGCGGTGACGGGCTTCCTGCGGCGCGCCGTCCTGATGACCATCTTCGCCCAACGCTTCGCGCTGCCGGGGGGTGCGGCCCTGCAGCTGCCCCTCACCCAGGTGCTGATGATCGCCCTGACGGTCGAGGGGCTGTGGCGCGGCATCCTCGTCGTCCGGACACGGCTGACCCTGGCCTACCTGGGCCTCGCCGCCTACCTCTTCGCCGTGACGCTGGTCCACTCCCTCCTCGGGTTCGGCGCTCACCCCACGAGCGTCGCCTACCTGCTGGTGCTCTACGTGCCGATGGTCTGCAAGCTCAACGTCCAGCGGCCACGGGGCTACTTCACCCACATGATGCGCTTCTACGTCCAGGTGATGACGTGGGTCAGCATCGTGGGACTGGCGCTGTTCCTGGCCCAGTTCGTCGGTGTCCCCTACCGCGACTGGTTCGCCCTCGTCGTCCCGCCCCAGCTCATCCAGCAGGACTACGTCACCAGCTACGGCCTCACCTACGGCTCCGACATCTTCCGCAACAACGCCGTGATCTTCCTCGAGGCGTCCTTCTACTCCGCCTTCGCCGCCGTGGCGTTCCTCGGCGCCCTGTTGCTGCACGAGCGCCCGTGGCGACTCGTGCTGTTCGCCGTCTGCCTGTTCTCCTCCGCCTCGGGCACGGGCATGGTGGTCATCGGGGTGGCGATCATCGTGCTGCTGCTCCAGGGCAGCGTGGCGGCGACAGCTCGCGCGGTGGTCCCGTTCGCCGCCGTGCTCGTCCTCGGGGCGTCCACCCCGGTGGGCGCCGTCCTGCTCGGTCGGCTCACCGAGGGGTCGAGCTCCAACAGCAGCACCTACTTCAGGATGGTGCTGCCGTACGAGATGTTCCTGCCCAAGGTCGTCGAGTCCGGCCCGTTGCTGCTGATCGGCCACGGCGCCGGCACCATCGACGACGTGGTCCAGATCAGGGACCTGATCTACCCCCTCGTCCCGAAGTCGCTCTACGACTACGGCCTGTTCTTCACCGTCGCCTTCCTCGCGTTCGCTGCCGCCGCGCTGCGCTCCCGCTACGCCTGGCCTCCGCTCACGATCGGTCTCGTCGCCATCTGGGTGTACGTCGGAGCGGGGCTCCTCGCCACCGTGCAGGTGGGCCTGATGCTCGTCTTCGCCGCGTGGTGGCCCACCACGGATCCCGTCGAGCCGTCCCCCGACGACCGCAGCGACGAGCCGTTGCAGCCGTCGACGCCCACCCGGGCGGGCCCACCGTGACCACCCCTCAGCCACGCCCGACCGGCACGCGACGCGCCCTCGGGCGCAAGGCCGGCTGGAACCTCGTCGACCAAGCCGTCTCCAGCCTCGGCAGCGCGGTGGCGGCCTTCCTCATCGCCCGTGCCGTCACGGCCGAGGAATTCGGCGTCTTCGGCATCTGCTTCGCGATCCTCACCTTCCTGGTGGGAGTGCACCGCGCTCTGGGCAGCCAGGCCTACGCCATCCGGTACCCACTCGCCCAGGGTCAGGCCGACCCTCGACTTGCCGGCCTGTGCCTCGGTGTCGCGGTCTCCACGGCTCTCGCGGCCACCCCGTTCATCGCCGGGCTGGCCTTCCTGCTCGGTCCGTGGACGCAGGTGCTGGCAGTGCTCATCTTCGGCTGCGGCCAGCCCTTCCTGCTCATGCAGGACGCCGTCCGGTCCACGCTGCTGGCGCAGGGCCGTCCCCGCGACGCCGCTCTCAACGACACGGTGACCACGTGCGTGCAGATCGCGGGCGCGGCGACCGGGGCCGCGCTCGGAGCCAACATCGACGGCATGGTGGCGCTGTGGGCCTGCGGCGCCGTGGTCGGCAGCGGGCTCGGCTGGGTGCAGCTGCACACCTTTCCGCGGCTTCGCGGGCTGCGCGCCTGGTTGCAGGACGTCGGACACGTCAGCTGGCCGCTGCTGGGCGAGTGGGTGGTCCTCGCCGGCGCGGCGCAGATGGTCTTCCTGGGCATCGGCGCCCTGGCGGGGGTCGCCGCCCTGGGATCCATCCGTGCCGCGCAGACGCTGCTCGGCCCCCTGGGCGCCTTCGGGCTCGCCATCACCGCCTTCGCGCTGCCGCACCTCTCCGCGCAGCATCTCGGTGCCCGTCAGGTACGCATGTACGGCTGGGCGCTGAGCCTCGTCCTCCTCGGGGTGGACCTGGGGTGGGGACTGGTCCTGATCCTGCTTCCCGACAGCATCGGCATGGAGCTGCTCGGGGCGTCGTGGGTCGGTTCCCAGGTGGTGCTCGTCCCGCTCCTGCTCCAGCAGATGGCCATCGCGCTCGGCGGCGGACCGATCATCATGCTCGCCACGATGCGGCAGACCAGCCGCTCCCTGCGGATAGCCATCCTCCACGCGTCCCTGCTGTCCGCGCTCGGACTTCTGGGGGCATTCCTCTACGGTGCCCGGGAGGCGACCTTCGGGCTCGCCCTCGCCAGCACCCTGGTGGTCCCGTTCGCGTTCCACCAGCTCCGCACCGGCATCCGGCGGCGTACGCCCGAGGCTGCCCCTCCGACACCGAAGGTGGACGACATCGCATGAGGGTCCTGTGCGTGTTCAACAAGTACCCCTGGCCCGTCAACAGCGGCGACGCCGTGCGCAACGCCGCGATCGTGTCCTACCTGCAGCGCAACGGCGTCGAGACCCACGTGGCGGCCCTCCCGCAGGGGACCGGTGCCCCCGCCCCGGCGCCCGCGGGAGTGACGGCGACGACCGTCGGGCGCCCGGTCGGTGACTACCTGGGCGCCACCACCAGCCGCGCCCGGACCGTGGTGGCCGGGCGGCCCTACCAGCTCGCGGTGGGCGGCCAGCCGGAGGTCCGCCGCGCCCTGGCGGAGCTCTGGGGCGCCCACGACTTCGACGCGGTGCTGGTCGCGAGCACCTACTCCTTCGGCGCCGTGCCCGAGGCGGCGCTGCCCCGCACCGTGCTGGACACGCACAACGTCGAGCACCTGCGCCTGGGCCACGTCTTCGAGCAGGGCGGACGCGCCATGCGCCTCGTGGGCCCGCGGGTGATCGAGCGGGCCCGCCGCTACGAGGCCGAGTGCGTCGAGCGGGCCGGGGTGAGCATCGCGTGCTCGGAGGTGGACGGCCGCGCGCTGCGCGAGCTCGCCCCCGGGGCCGACGTGCGGGTGGTGCCCAACGGGGTGTGGATCGACGCCCCCCTCGACGACGTCGAGGCGGCAGCGGACGCTCCGCTGCTCTTCCTGGCCAGCCTCGACTACTCCGCCAACATCGACGCGTTGCAGTTCTTCCTCGAGGAGATCGTCCCGGCCCTCCCCGCCGACCTGCCCGTCGCGGTCGCCGGCAGCAACGCCCGCCCGCAAGCGCTGGAGCTGTTGGAGGCGGCCGGAAGCAGGGTCACGTTCCTGGGCGAGGTCGACGACCCCGCGGTCACCCGGCGCTCGGCGCTGGCGCTCGTCGTGCCCCTGCGTCAGGGCAGCGGCACGCGGCTGAAGATCATCGAGGCGTGGGCCGAGGGCGTCCCGGTCATCTCCACCGCCAAGGGATCCGAGGGTCTGGCCGGCACGCACGGTCAGCACCTGCTCGAGGCCGAGACGCCGGCCGACTTCGCCGCGGCCGCCACCCGGCTGCGCGAGGAGCCGGGACTGCGCCGCTCCCTGGTGCGGGCCGGTCGGGCGCTGGCCGAGGAGCAGTACTCCTGGCAGAGCCTCGGCGCCGAGCTGCGCCGCGCGGTGGACGACGTGGCCGGACGCGGTCCCGGTCGGTGACTGGGATCCCTTCGCCAGTCGGGAGCGGTGGGGCCGGGAAGTAGGTAGCCTTCCCGGCATGCAGAACGCCGACATCCCTGTGGTCATCCTGTGCGGCGGCATGGGCACGCGCCTGCGAGAGGCGAGCGAGAAGCTCCCGAAGCCGCTCGTGGACATCGGCGGGAAGCCGATCCTGTGGCACGTGATGAAGACCTACAGCCACTACGGCTTCCGACGGTTCATCCTGTGCCTGGGCTACAAGAGCGACCTGATCCGGCGCTACTTCCTGGACTACCGCGAGCACGCCAACGACTTCACGCTCTCCCTCGCCGAGGACGCCGCACCGACGTGGCACCAGACGGGCGTGGTCGAGGACTGGGAGATCACGTTCGTCGACACCGGTCTGCTCAGCGGCACCGGCGCCCGCGTCAAGCGGGTCAGCTCCTACCTCGACACCGAGATGTTCATGCTCACCTACGGTGACGGCATCGGCGAGGTCGACCTCGACCAGCTGCTCGAGGCCCACCGGGCCGGCGGCCGCATCGGCACCGTGACCGGGGTCCACCCGGCCAGCCGCTACGGCGAGATGCACGTCGAGGGCGACCGGGTCAGCGAGTTCAACGAGAAGCCGACACTGGCCACCGGATGGGTGAGCGGCGGGTTCTTCGCGTTCAACCGCGAGATGGTCGACACCTACCTCGACGACGACCCGGGGCTGCTCCTCGAGCACCAGCCGCTGCGCCGGCTCGCCGCCGACGGGCAGCTGACGATCAACCCCCACGAGGGCTTCTGGATGGGCATGGACACCTTCCGTGACTGGACCGAGCTCAACCAGCTGTGGGACGCGGGCACGGCCCCGTGGAAGGTCTGGGAGGACTGACATGCGTGTTCTGGTGACCGGCACCGACGGCTACCTCGGCTGTCTCGTGGCAGCCGACCTGATCCGCGAGGGCCACGACGTGGTGGGCGTCGACACCGGCTTCTACCGGCTCGGGTGGCTCTACAACGGCGTCGACGCGTTCGCACGCACGCTCAACAAGGACATCCGCAAGCTCACCCTCGAGGACCTCGAGGGTGTCGAGGCGATCGTCCACATGGCTGAGCTGTCCAACGACCCGCTGGCCGCGGTGGCGCCGGAGCTGACCTACGAGATCAACCACCAGGGCTCGGTCAACCTGGCGACGCTGGCCCAGCAGGCCGGCGTCGAGCGCTTCGTCTACATGTCCTCGTGCAGCGTCTACGGCTTCTCCGACAGCGACGCCGAGCTCGACGAGACCTCGCCCGTCAACCCCCAGACGCCGTACGCCGAGTGCAAGGTGATGGTCGAGCGCGACGTGCTCCCGATGGCCAGCGACTCCTTCTCCCCCACCTTCATGCGCAACGCGACGGCCTACGGCGCCTCCCCGCGGCAGCGCTTTGACATCGTCCTCAACAACCTGAGCGGCCTGGCCTGGACGACCAAGGAGATCGTGATGACCAGCGACGGGTCGCCCTGGCGCCCGCTGGTCCACGCGCTCGACATCTCCCAGGCGATCCGCCGGGTGCTGGCCGCGCCGCGTGAGGCCGTCCACGGCGAGGTCTTCAACGTCGGCGACAGCAAGCAGAACTACCGCGTCCGCGAGATCGCCGAGATCGTCGGCGAGGAGTTCCCCGGTTGTGAGGTGACGTTCGGCGAGAACGCCGGCGACAACCGCAGCTACCGCGTGAACTTCGACAAGATCGTCCAGAAGCTGCCGGGCTTCGCCTGCGAGTGGGACGCCGTCAAGGGCGCACGCCAGCTGCACCGGATCTTCGAGACGATCCAGCTCGACGAGGCGACCTTCCGCGGGCCCGGCCACACCCGCCTGCTCGCGCTGCAGCAGCTGATGCGGTCCGGCCAGGTCGACGGCCAGCTGTACTGGACGCAGCCGTGAGGATCGAGCGCACTGCCATCGAGGGCGTCGCGATCGTCGAGCTCGAGCGGCGCGAGGACGACCGGGGCTTCTTCGCCCGCACCTACGACCGGGCCGAGTTCGAGGCGGCGGGCCTCGAGCCCGCCGTCGAGCAGTGCAACCTGTCCTACAACCACAGCGCCGGCACGCTGCGCGGGATGCACCTGCAGGTCGCGCCGCACCCCGAGACCAAGCTGGTGCGCTGCGTGCGGGGGGCCCTCGTCGACATCATCGTCGACCTGCGGCCCGACTCCCCCACCCGGCTGCAGCACGTCGCCGTCGAGCTGACGGCCGAGAACCGCCGGGCCCTCTTCGTGCCGGCCTACTTCGCCCACGGCTTCCAGACGCTCGTCGACGACACCGAGGCGATCTACCAGGTCAGCGGCGCCTACACCCCCCGCGCCGAGCGGGGACTGCGCCACGACGACCCCGACCTCGCCCTGCCGTGGCCCATGGCCGCGACGGTGATCAGCGACAAGGACCGTTCCTGGCCGCTCCTGGCCGAGCGCCCCGCGTCCGACTTCGACCCGCTCGAGGAGCAGGAGACGAGCGCATGATCCTCGTCGACACCGCCCTGCGCCAGCGTGCGGCCGAGGGCAACCCGGTGCGCGTGGCACTCGTGGGCGCCGGCTTCATGGGACGCGGCCTGACCAACCAGATCGTCAACAGCGTGCCCGGGATGCAGCTCGTCGCCATCGCCAACCGCACCCTGGGGCGTGCCGAGCAGGCGTACTCCGAGGCGGGGGTGGACGACTACCGCACCGTCAGTAGCGCTGCCGAGCTCGACGCCGCCGTCGCCGACGGCGTCGCGGCCGTCACGAGCGACCACACCGTCGTGTGCGACGCCGCCTCGGTCGACGCCATCGTCGAGGCCACGGGCGCCGTGGAGTTCGGCTGCCACGTGGTCGTCCGGGCACTGGCCGGCGGCAAGCACGTGGTGCTGATGAACGCCGAGGTCGACGCCACGGTCGGACCGGTGCTGAGCCGGCGGGCGGCCGAGGCCGGCGTCGTGCTGACCGGCTGCGACGGTGACCAGCCCGGGGTCCAGATGAACCTCGTCAGGTTCGTCCGGGGCATCGGTCTCACCCCGCTCGTGTGCGGCAACGTCAAGGGCCTCCAGGACCCCTACCGCACCCCGACCACGCAGCAGGCCTTCGCCGAGCGCTGGGGCCAGGACCCCCACATGGTGACGAGCTTCGCCGACGGCACCAAGATCTCGATCGAGCAGGCCACCGTGGCCAACGCCACCGGGATGACCGTGGCGCGTCGCGGCATGGGCGGAGCCGACCACGCCGGTCACGTCGACGAGCTCGTCGAGCAGTACGACGTCGAGGAGCTGCGCGCCGCGGGCGGGGTGGTCGACTACGTCGTGGGCAGCAAGCCCGGCCCCGGGGTGTTCGTCCTGGCCACCCACGACGACCCCAAGCAGCGTCACTACCTCGAGCTCTACAAGCTGGGCACCGGCCCCCTCTACAGCTTCTACACGCCCTACCACCTGTGCCACTTCGAGGTCCCGACCACCGTGGCGCGGGCCGTGCTCTTCGGCGACGCGACCATCGCACCCCTGGGCGCTCCCACCGTCGAGGTCGTCGCGGTCGCCAAGCGTGCCCTCCCGGCCGGCACCGTCCTGGACGGCCTGGGCGGCTACGACACCTACGGGGAGGCCGAGAAGGCCTCCGTCACGACCGACCAGGGCCTGCTCCCGATCGGTGTCGCCGAGGGGTGCCGCCTGACCCGTGACGTCGCCCAGGACGAGGTCCTGACCTACGCCGACGTCGTGCTCCCCGAGGGGCGCCTGGTCGACCAGCTGCGCGACGAGCAAGCACGCCTGTTCGCCGACTGAGGCCCCCCGGGATCGTCCACGCCTCGAAACCAGGCGTCCCGCCCCACAACTGGCCATTGCCAGGCCGGGAGCCACCGGGTGTACGTTCGTCGCCGGGGGAATGGCGTGAGGGGGTCCCGCAGGTGACGCAGCTGCATCTGGTCTACCGGTCCTACGGTGGCGAGAACACCAAGAACCGGCCGCACTACTACAGCAAGGCACTCGCGCTGGCGTCGTTCGCGCGGGCTGCCGCCGAGATCGGCTCGGCCGACGTGGTGTTCCTCAACAACGGGCCGATCGAGGACGACTACCTCCCGCTGATGAAGGCCGTGGGCAGGGTCGTCGACGTCGCCGACGAGCCGCTGGGCGTGCAGGAGAGCTTCCGCTTCGCCCTGACGATGCCCGAGCGCGAGGGCTGGTCCGCCGACGACGTGGTGTCCTACAACGAGGACGACTACCTCTTCCACGGCAGCGCGTTCCAGGCCCTGGCTGACGCCGTGCACGACCTCCCGACCGTGCCCTACTTCGCCTTCCACGGCCGTCTGCCCCGACCGGGCGAGTCGGCCGAGGAGGCTCGCCGGCGCTACGAGCTGCCCCACGACTGGACGCCACAGCCCGACCTCGTCAGCCACGACCGGGTCTGGAGCAACGTGGCCAGCACCACCGGCACCTTCGCCGCGCGCATCGGCATCCTCCAGGAGGACCTGCCGATCTTCTACCAGTGCATGCGACCGTTCCGCACGCGCTACCTCGACCACGAGATCTGCCTGCTCTACCAGGGCTGCGTGCCCTACCGCGGCAAGCAGCTGCTGCTGGGGCTGCCGAACGACTTCGAGCGCTCCGCCCGCGGGGTCGTGCGCACCGCCATCCTGGTGCCCTACCGGTTCGCGCTCAACGCGCGCGCACGTCGTCAGTCCGAGCCGCACCTGCTCTACGTCGCCAACCCCAACCTGGCCGCGCACCTCGAGGTCGACTACGTGCGCGACGACCAGGACTGGCTCACGCTGGTCGACGAGGTGGCGCAGTGGGCCACCGACGAGGGCTTCGGCGGGCTCGGCGAGCGCATCCGCTCCCGGCTCGTCACCGACTAGCGACCAGCTCCTCGGCCCACCCGCGCGGCAGGTCGCACTCTGTGCTCAGCGGCGTCCGAGCGCCCGGTAGCTCCACCCGGCTGCCCGCCACTTCTGGGCGTCCAGGCAGTTGCGGCCGTCGAGCACCCGGGTGTCCCGCACCAGGTCGGCGACGCGGGCGGGGTCGAGGTCGACGTACTGCTTCCACTCGGTCAGGACCAGGACGAGCTCGGCGCCGGCGAGAGCCTCCTCGACGTCGTCGACGAACACCAGGTCAGGCCACTTGCGCCGTGAGTTCTCGATGGCCTGCGGGTCGGTGACGCGGACCGAGGCGCCCTGCAACGACAGCTGGGCGGCCACGCTCAGGGCCGGGGAGTCACGGACGTCGTCGCTGTCCGGCTTGAAGGCAGCCCCCAGCACCGCGATACGTCGACCCTGGATCGACCCACCGAGCTCCTCGCGGGCGAGGTCGACCATGCGGACGCGGCGGCGCATGTTGATGGCGTCGACCTCGCGCAGGAAGCTCAGCGCCTGGTCGACACCGAGCTCTCCCGCGCGCGCCATGAACGCCCGGATGTCCTTGGGCAGGCACCCACCACCGAAGCCCACCCCGGCGTTGAGGAACCGCCGACCGATGCGCTCGTCGAGACCGATGGCATCGGCGAGGAAGGTGACGTCGGCCCCGGCGGCCTCGCACAGCTCGGCCATGGCGTTGATGAAGGAGATCTTGGTGGCGAGGAAGGAGTTGGCCGCGACCTTCACCAGCTGCGCGGTGGCCAGGTCACCGACGAGACGGGGGCTGCCCTCGGCGATCGCGCTGGCGTAGACCTCGTCGAGCACACCCACGGCGCGCTGCCCGGCCGGACCGTCGGCCACGCCGTAGACGATGCGGTCGGGGTGCAGGGTGTCCTGGACGGCCTTGCCCTCGCGGAGGAACTCGGGGTTCCAGACCAGCTCGGCCTCGGGCTGCACCTCGTGCACGCGGCGGGCCAGGCGCTCGGCGGTGCCCACGGGCACGGTCGACTTGCCGACCACGACGTCGCCGGGGGCGAGGTGCGGCAGCAGCGCCTCGACGGCGGCGTCGACGTAAGTCAGGTCGGCGGCCATCTCCCCCGCGCGCTGCGGGGTGCCGACACACACGAAGTGCACCTGCGAGCCGGCGACGTCCTCGGGCCGGACGGTGAACCGGAGCCGACCGGTGGCGCCTGCCGAGGTGAGGATCTCGGGGAGCCCGGGCTCGAAGAAGGGCGCCCTCCCGTGGGACAGCGCGTCCACCTTGGTGGGGTCGACGTCGAGCCCGACGACCTCGTGACCGAGGTCGGCCATGCAGGCAGCGTGGACGGCGCCGAGGTAACCACAACCGATGACCGAGATCTTCACGCGCAGAACCTACCCGGCTCACGCGCCGGGTACAGCAACAGGCGCACTGTGACCCCGAGGGGTCACAGTGCGCCTGTGAGGTGCGAGGTGGTTCAGAGCGCCTTGCGACGGGCCGCGACGAGGGTCACGCCGCCGACCAGGAGCAGCGCGAGCGCACCGACCAGACCGAGGGTCGTGCCGGACTCCATGCCGGTCGCGGGCAGGTTGCCGGTGCTGCTGCCGCTGCTCGAGCCGGTGCCGGCCGTGGTGCCGTCGTCGCCGCTGGCGGGACCGCCCTGGCCGCCGGCCGGGCCGGCGAACTCGACCGAGCCGAGGACGCCGCCGTCCTGGTCGGTCCCGGTGCCGGTGAAGGTGCCGGGGCCGCAGACCTCGACGGTGAACGTGGCGGAGCCGTCGGGGCCGGCGGGCTGGCTCTCGCGGAAGACCACGTTGCCCTCGGGGCCACGGACGGTGAGCGTCAGGGTGTCGCCGGGCTGGCCGGTGACGGTCACCTGTCGGGTCTCGCACCCGTTGCCGGACGGGGTGCCGGGGGTCGTGACGACGTCACCCTCGGAACCCTCGTAGGCCTGAGCGGCGGTCGGGGCGAGCAGGACGAAGAACGCAGCGACGAGCACCGCGATGAGTCGGGTGACCTTCATGGCCGTCTCCAAGCTGGGAGTAAGAATGTGGGGACCGAGAGGAATCGTGCTAAGAGCAGCCTGACCCTTCGGTGAGAAAGTTAGCAGGCTTGGTCCCGGGCGTATACCGAATGCCCAGATCCGCCGAGAGCGGGACACCCTCCATCCGAACCGTCAGCGTCGCCGCACGCCCCGGGGCGATCCGGACGTCGCGGGTACCGGCCCACAGCCCGTCGTGGCGGTAGGTCACCAGGTCGCGACGCCCGTCGCTGGAGTCGACACCGGTGATGGTCCAGCCGGGCGCGGCATAGACCACCACCTGGGTCAGCATGTCGCCCGGCGCCGCCTGGCTGCCGTCGCCGGTGACGTACGACGGGAGGTCGCGGTCGAGCGGGACGGTCGAGGCGATCCTGACCCGGACCCGCGCACCGGTGGTGGTGCCGCAGCGGTCCGGCTCGACGGTGGCCCGCACCCGCTGGTAGGCGTTGATCTTGGAGCCGACCCGGTCGTGGAGGTAGACGCCGACCCGGGGGCTGGCCGGCGTGATGTCCCGCAGCGTCCGGCCCAGCGCCGTGGTGCGCAGGACGGCCTGCTCCCGCGGTCGCACGGACCACACCATCACCCGACCCTGGTCGACGCCTTCCGCGAGCGCCCGGGTGAGGGCACGCGGGTCGCCCTCGGACCCGCGCACCCGGTTGAAGACGGCCTCGGCGGCCTGGGCGAAGACGGCGTCCTGCTGGTCGGTGTCCTCGACGTCGTCGTAGACGTCGACCAGCAGCCGCTGGGCGGCGTTGCGACCGGTCAGCCGACCCGCGTCGGTCTCGACGGGACCCACCGCGCGGAGCAGCAGCTGGAGGGCGAAGGGGTCGACCGCGACGACGCCGTCGACCTTGCCGCCGATGCGGCGCTGCCACATCTCGGTCAGCAGCTCGGCGGCGCGGGGGAAGTCGGGGGTGTCGGTGACGTTCTGCGGGAAGCGGCCCAGGACCTCGCCGTAGAGCGCGGTCTCGGCCCGGGTCAGCGGCAGGACCGGCTCCTCGAAGGACCCGATGTCCCCGGCGGAGGCCTGCCGCTCGACCGACAGGCGGCCGTCAGCGGCGCGCAGCAGCACGAAGGCGCCGCCGATGCCGCCAAGCGAGCGCTGCTCGGCGTTGTTCTGGGCGATGACGACGTAGTTGCGCGGTCGCTCCTCCCCGAGCATCCCGGGGAGCAGCCGCGCGGCGATGGCGACCCGGTCGGCCAGCACCGACGTGCTGCCCAGGAGCCGCTGGGTCTCGGTCACCCGGGTGCGCAACGGGTCGACGAGACCGTCGGTCTCGATCGCGTCGGCGTCGTCGTCGGCCGCCTCCAGCAGCTCGGACGCCCGGGTGAGCTGCCCGCTGGCGCGCCTGACCGGGGCCAGCTCGACGCGCCCCCCGCGCAGCCCGATGTCGCGGGGGTCGACGAACGACAGCGCGGTCATCACGGCCGGCATCGCGCCCTGCGTCACGTCGTCGGCGGTGACGGAGAGCCGCCGCGCTGCGTCGACGTCGTCCCCGACCGCGGGCAGAGCGGCCGCTGCCCGCCAGAGCGGTCCACCCAGCGAGGAACGGGCCGAGCTCGTCTCCTCCTGGGCCCGGGCCAGCGCGTCCTCGGCGCCGGCCACGTCGCGGTCGAGCAGGCGGGCACGGAAGTCGGAGATCGCGGTGTTCGCCGCCCGGGCGCTGGTGAGGGCCGTCCACGCCTGCCAGGCCATCACTCCCGCGACGACCAGGACGACGACGACGAGACCGAGGACGACCCGACCCATAACGCGACCACGGCGCCGCCGCACCGGCGTCGGGGGGCGGCGGCCGGAGCGACCCGTCTGGACCATTCGCGCAGCGTAGACGAGGGCCACCAGAGACCTCGGGCAGGACACCGCGACGGTCGCGGCGAGGCGGAATGTCCGTGCCGCCCCTTGTCGTAGGGTGAGCCCGCTCATCCCCCCTGCTGGTCACCGTCGAAGGGATCCTTCTCCGTGGAGCTGCGCGACTACCTCCGCATCGCGCGGCGCCGCTGGCTGCTGATCCTGCTCTCGACGCTCGCGGCCGTCGGGATCGCCGCGGTCGCGACGGCCCAGGCGACGCCGCAGTACGAGTCCTCGGCGCGCGTGTTCGTCTCCACGTCCGCCGACGGCTCCACGTCGGACGCCTACCAGGGCGGCCTCTTCAGCCAGCAGCGGGTCGCGTCGTACGCCGACGTGGTCAACGGCGTGGACATCGCCCAGCGGGTTATCGACGACCTCCAGCTCGACGTCAGCGCGGAGGACCTCGCGTCCAGGATCACCGCCACCGTGGTGCCCGAGACGGTGCTGCTCGAGGTGACGGTCACCGACGCCAACCGGTTCGAGGCACAACGGGTCAACGAGGCCCTGATGTCGCAGATCCAGGACGTCATCAGCGAGCTCGAGACGCCGCCCGGGAGCCGGGTCGCGACCCTCAAGGCGACGGTCGTCGACACCCCGACGCTGCCCGGGTCCGCGGTGTCACCCCAGCCGTTGCGCAACCTCGGTCTCGCCCTGGCGCTGGGGCTGCTCCTCGGGCTCGGCCTCGCCGTGGCCCGGGAGCTGCTCGACAACAGCGTCAAGGCCATCTCCGACGTCCCCGACCTCGCCCAGGTGCCGGTGCTCTCGGGCCTGTCCTACGACCCCCAGGTGTTCGGCGTACCGCTGATCACGGAGCTCCCGTCGCACTCGCCGCGCGTCGAGGCCTACCGCGTGCTGCGGACCAACATGGAGTTCCTCGACGTCGACGCGACCAGCAAGGCCTTCGTCGTGACCAGCTCGGTGCCGGGCGAGGGCAAGTCCACGACCTCCACCAACGCCGCCCTGGCCTTCGCCGTGGCGGGTCGCAACGTGGTGCTGGTCGACGCCGACCTCCGTCGCCCCCAGGTCGCTCGCCTGACCGGGCTGGTCGACGACGTCGGCCTGACCACGGTCCTGGCGGGGCGGGCCGGCCTGGACGACGCGCTGCAGACCCACGTCGAGTCCGGTCTGACGGTGCTCACCTCCGGGGCGATCCCACCCAACCCGGCGGAGCTCCTCCAGTCGCGCGCGATGGCAGAGCTGCTCGACCGGCTGCGCGACCGCTTCGCCGTCATCGTGATCGACGCCCCTCCCCTGCTGCCGGTCACCGACGCAGCCCTGCTGGCCTCGGAGGCAGACGGCGCGGTCGTCGTGGTGCGGCACGGCAAGACCACCAAGGACCAGCTCCGGGGCGCGGTCGACCGTCTGTCCGGCACCGACGCGTCCCTGCTGGGAGTCGTGTTCAACATGATCCCGGCCCGGGGGGCCGGCTACGGCTACGGCTACGGGTACGGCTACGGCTACGGCCCCGACGAGGCCACGAGCAGCTCCCGGGGCCGGCTCACCTGGCGGCAGCGCCGTGACCAGCGGCGGCAGCGACGGATCAAGGACAAGCAGCCCGACGCGACCACCACCCCGGGCTGGATCCAGGAGTGAGGATCTGTCACAGCGGGGCCGGTCTCCCGCTCGGGTTTCGCAGATCGGGGACCTGCGGGCCGTTCTCGTGGCACAGTGGGTCCCACCTGGACTAGTCCTCCCGGACGACCTGGCCAGACGATGGACGCTCGGCTGTGAGCCGGACCTGTCGACGCGATAGACATGTTGGCGTCGCCGATGGCACCAGGCCACTTGGGGGAACCACCATGACGTCGCAGCTCAGCACACCGGTGCGGCTGACCTCGACCACCCACGGCACCATGCGGTGGGTGCCCGTGGCCGCCTTCGGTGCCGACCTGCTCCTGGTCTCGTCGGCAGCCCTCGGCGCGTTCGTCGTCCGCACGGCGGTGCCCACCAGCGTCTTCCCCCGCGCCTTCGCCGAGGAGGCGGTGTTCGTGATGCTGCCGCTCCTCATCCTGGCGTGGGTGGCATCGATCTACGCGTTCGGCGGCTACCGGCTCGAGATCTTCGGAGCCGGCTTGGAGGAGTACAAGCGGGTGGTCACCCCCTCGCTGGCCACCGCCGCGGCGCTGGGCATCGTGGCCTACCTGTTCATGCTCAACCTCTCGCGCGGCTTCTTCGTGCTCACCTTCCTGATCGGCATTCCGCTCCTCGTCGCCGGCCGCTACGCGCTGCGTCGCGCACTCCACCGCGCACGCCGAGCGGGCCAGCTGCAGCAACGGGTGCTGATCGCCGGGACCGAGGGCCACGTCGACGAGATCGCCTCGGTCCTCGAGCGCGAGACCTGGCTCGGCTACGACGTCGTCGGGGCCGTGACCCCCCAGGCGTCGACGAAGGACACGACCGGACTCGGCATCCCGTTGCTGGGCGACTCCCGCTCGTTGGCGCAGACAGCGGTCGACGAGGGGGTCGACATCGTCTTCCTGGCCGGCGGGGCCTTCAGCTCTGCCGCCGAGATGCGCCGGTTGGCGTGGAACCTCGAGCACGCGGCGATCCAGGTGGTCATCGCCCCGAGCGTCACGGACGTGGCGGCCGAGCGGGTCAGCGTGCGACCCGTCGGCGGCCTGCCGCTGATCCACCTCGAGAAGCCGCGCGGCCAGGACGCCGTACGCCGTGCCAAGCGCGCCTTCGACGTGGTCGTCTCGAGCCTGCTGCTCGTGGCGTTCGCACCCCTCTTCGCCGTCGCCACGCTCAGCGTATTTCTTCACGACCGCGGACCGGTCCTGTTCCGCCAGCAGCGGGTCGGTCGCGACGGGGTCTCCTTCCACTGCCTGAAGTTCCGCACGATGGTCACCAACGCCGAGGACCTGCTCGCCGCGCTGCACGCCCGCCAGGGCTACACCGGCGGGCTGTTCAAGATGACCGACGACCCCCGCATCACGGGACCGGGCGCCTGGTTGCGGCGCTACTCGATCGACGAGCTGCCCCAGCTGGTCAACGTGCTGCGGGGTGACATGAGCCTGGTGGGCCCCCGCCCGCCGCTGCCGCACGAGGTGGCGCAGTACGACGCCGACATGGTCCGCCGGCTGCAGGTGCGTCCCGGCATGACCGGGCTGTGGCAGGTGTCGGGACGCTCCGAGCTCTCCTGGTCCGAGGCGATCCGGCTCGACCTCTACTACGTCGACAACTGGTCGATGGTCCAGGACCTCACCATCCTGATGCGCACCTTCAACGCCGTGGTCGGGTCGCGCGGGGCCCACTGACGCCCCGCCTCGACCTCGAGTCGGGGCGGCTTGGGCCACTACGTCAGGCAACTTTGGTCTCATTCGGCTCGGGCCGCGCGGAGACCGCCGCGGGCGCGGCTACGCTGTGGGCTGCCCATCACCGACGAGAGGCATCCGCACCCGATGTCCCAGACGCACGCCGACTACCGGCTGAGCCAGCTCGACCAGCTCGAGGCCGAGTCGATCCACATCTTCCGCGAGGTCGCGGCCGAGTTCGAGAAGCCGGTGCTGATGTTCTCCGGCGGCAAGGACTCCATCGTCATGCTGAGGCTGGCGGAGAAGGCCTTCTACCCGGCCAAGATCCCCTTCCCCGTGCTCCAGGTCGACACCGGCTACGACTTCCCCGAGGTGCTGGAGACGCGCGACAACTGGGTCCAGCGGCTCGGCGTGCGGATGATCGTGGCCAGCGTCGAGCAGGCCATCGCCGACAAGGTGGTCGTCGACGACGGCAAGACCAGCCGCAACCGGCTGCAGATCGGCACCCTGCTCCACGCCATCGAGGAGGAGGGCTTCACCGCCGCCTTCGGTGGCGGGCGTCGTGACGAGGAGAAGGCGCGCGCCAAGGAGCGTGTCTACTCGCACCGCGACGACTTCGGCCAGTGGGACCCCAAGAACCAGCGTCCCGAGCTGTGGAGCCTCTACAACGGCCGCATCCACGGCGGCGAGCACATGCGGATCTTCCCGCTGTCGAACTGGACCGAGCTCGACATCTGGCACTACCTGGCCCAGGAGCAGGTCGAGATCCCCTCGATCTACTTCTCCCACCAGCGCCGCGTCTTCCAGCGCGACGGGATGTGGCTCTCCGAGAGCGAGTTCAACCCCACCAAGGGCAACGAGACGGTCGAGGAGCGGACGGTGCGCTTCCGCACCGTCGGCGACCTCACCCTGACCGGCTGCGTCGAGTCCGAGGCCGACACGATCGAGCGGATCATCGAGGAGGTCGCGATCGCCACCGTGACCGAGCGTGGAGCCACCCGTGGCGACGACCGCTTCTCCGAGGCCGCCATGGAAGACCGCAAGAAGGAGGGCTACTTCTGATGGCCAGCAACACCGAGACCACCGAACCCACGCTCGAGGACCTCGGCGTCGGCCAGATGGACCTCCTGCGGTTCGCCACCGCCGGTTCCGTGGACGACGGCAAGTCGACGCTGATCGGTCGGCTGCTGCTCGACTCCAAGGCGATCTTCAGCGACCAGCTCGAGGCCGTCGAGGCCACCAGCCAGTCCAAGGGCTACGACTACACCGACCTCGCGCTGCTCACCGACGGGCTCCGCTCCGAGCGCGAGCAGGGCATCACCATCGACGTGGCCTACCGCTACTTCGCGACGCCGCGGCGCAAGTTCATCATCGCCGACACGCCCGGCCACGTGCAGTACACCCGCAACATGGTCACCGGCGCCTCGACCGCCGACCTCGGCCTGGTGCTGGTCGACGCCCGCCAGGGCCTGACCGAGCAGTCGCGCCGGCACGCGGTGATCCTGTCGCTGCTGCGCGTGCCGCACATGGTGCTCGCGGTGAACAAGATGGACCTCGTCGACTACGACCAGGCCGTCTACGACAGGATCAGCCGCGAGTTCACGGCGTTCGCCACCAAGCTCTCGATCCCCGACCTCGAGATCATCCCGATCTCGGCGCTCAAGGGTGACAACGTGGTGACCCGCTCCGAGCACATGCCGTGGTACCAGGGCTCCTCGTTGATGCACCACCTGGAGAACGTGCACGTCGCCTCCGACCGCGACCTCATCGACGCCCGGCTCCCCGTGCAGTACGTCGTGCGCCCCAAGTCCGACGAGTTCCACGACTACCGCGGCTACGCCGGCCAGCTGGCCGGGGGCGTCCTGAAGCCGGGCGACGAGGTGGTCGTGCTGCCCAGCGGCATGACGTCGAAGATCGCCGGCATCGACCTCTTCGACCGCGAGATCACCGAGGCCTATCCCCCCATGTCGGTGACCGTCCGCCTCGAGGACGACGTCGACGTCAGCCGCGGCGACATGATCGCCCGGGTCAACAACGCGCCCCAGGCCAGCCAGGACATCGACGCGATGGTCTGCTGGATGACCAACGAGCCGCTCCACCCGCGGCAGAAGCTCGCGATCAAGCACACCACCCGCACGGGTCGCGCGCTCGTCAAGGACATCCAGTACCGCCTGGACATCAACACGCTGCACCGCGACCAGGAGACCAAGGAGCTCGGGCTCAACGAGATCGGACGCGTGCAGCTGCGCACGACCGTGCCGCTGCTGTGCGACTCCTACTCCAAGAACCGCACCACGGGCTCGTTCATCCTCATCGACGAGGCGACGGGCGTCACCGTCGGCGGCGGCATGATCATCTGACACGGCCGGTCAGACCGAAGGGCCGCCCGACCCCCGCGGGGGGTCGAGCGGCCCTTCGTCGTCCTGGGCGTCAGCCCACGCGGCCGAAGTCGTCCTCGTGGCGGCAGATGTCGTCCTCACCGGTGTAGGCGCCGTGCTGGACCTCGACGATGACGAGCTCCTCCTTGCCCTCGTTGGCCAGACGGTGCTTGGCACCCAGGGGCACGTCGACCGAGTGGCCGGGGCCGGCGATGATGGTCTCGTCGTCGATCACGCAGGTCGCGACACCGAAGACGACGACCCAGTGCTCGGACCGGTGCTCGTGCGTCTGCAGCGACAGACGGTGTCCGGGCGTCACGTGGATCCGCTTGATCTTGTAGCCGGGCGCCACGTCGATGACGTGCCACGACCCCCACGGCCGGTCCTCGGATTCCAGTGTCATGAGCCCCTCGTCCACGTCGGTCGGCGCCCTCGTGCAGGACGCCGTGCGCCACAGATCATCCCGCACGAGCGGGCCACGGCCCAATCGGGACCTGCGGCCGAGACCACCGGTCTGGATCAGCGCAACGGTCGGACGTGCAGACCGACCTCGGGGTCGACGACGACCTCCTGCATGGCCGGGAGCCCGTCCGCGTCGAGCTGCGCGTCGACCGGCACGTTGCGCTTGAGCAGGGCCAGTGCGATCGGACCGAGCTCGTGGTGCCGCGCGGAGGTGCCCACGAACCCGACCTCGCGCTCGCCGAGCGTCACCGGAGCCCCGCGCTCGGGGAGGCGGTTGTCGGAGCCGTCGAGGTGGAGCATCGTCAGCCGACGCGGCGGCCGTCCGAGGGTGTGGACACGCGCCACGGTTTCCTGACCGCGGTAGCAGCCCTTGTCGAGGTGGACGGCCGACGGGATCCAGCCGACCTCGTTGGGGATGGTGCGGTGGTCGGTGTCCTGGCCGAAGCGGGGCTCACCGCGCTCGATGCGCAGCGCCTCGAAGGCCCAGGTGCCGCAGGCGGGGCCGGCCGCGGCGGCGTACCCCTCGAGGTCGGTGCGGGGGAAGACGTCGTACTTCCCCACCGGCGCCGTTCCTCCAGTCCCGGAACGGCTGGTCGAGGAGGGCGCGCCAGCGCCCGTCGCGTGACCCGCCGCGGGCTCGACGGGCCGCCAGGCGACGGCTAGCTCGGCGCTGAGGTCCTCGACCTCGACGCGCATCATGAAGCGCATCCGGTCGAGGAAGGTCGCCAGCGCGGCCGCCTGGCCGGGCTCGGTGTGGGCGGTGAACGCCTCGCCGTCGTCGACTCCGTGCATCGCGTGCTCGACGTGGCCGTTGGGGGACAGCACCAGCGCCGCGGTCGGGACACCCGGCCGCAGGTCGGCGAAGAACTGGGTCGTCAACGAGTGCAGGTAGGTCAGCCGGTCAGGGCCGCTGACCCGGATGACCCCGCGGTGGGACAGGTCGACGAAACCGTCGCCGGAGACCAGGGTGCGCTGCTCGCCGTTGAACGAGCCGTAGTGCGCGGCGACCGGGGCGTCGACCCCGTCACCGGAGACTGCTCCCGGCAGGGAGAGCAGCGGGCTGCGGGCGGGAGCAGGGTCGGCGGGCTGGTCGGTCATGGCTCCAGTGTCCCTCCCCCGGTCAATCCGCGGGTGGGCCGGTGCAGGTGGCGCAGGTGCCGAAGACGGTGAGGTGGCCGTAGTCGGGGGCGAAGCCGCGGCTCTCGGCCAACGGGGCCAGGGACCGCTCGACCTCGTCGCGGCCGATGCTGACGGTCTCTCCGCACGAGCGGCAGACGAGATGGGCGTGCTCGTGGGACGTGGCGGAGTGGTAGGTCGGGGCCCGGTCGGTCAGGTGGGCGTGGCGGATCAGGCCCAGGTCGTCGAGCAGCTCGAGCGTCCGGTAGATCGTCGAGAGGTTGACCGAGTCGGAGTGGCGGCGCACCTCGGCGTGCACCTCGTCGGGAGTGGCGTGGCCGAGCTCCTCGACGGCGCGCAGCACCAGCTCGCGCTGCGGGGTGAGCCGGTGGCCGCTCGAGCGGAGTCGCTGCTGCCAGGTCTCGACGGGCTCGACCGAGGACACGGCTACTGCCGCTTGAGCTGGGCGTGGGTGTGGGGCTGGAGGGGCTGGCCCATCGCTGCCATGTCGTAGGCGTACATGAGGTCGCCGTTGACGTAGCCGTAGAGCCGCTTGCCGCCGACGTACTCCTTGGCGGTGGCGGTGCGCACGACGGCGTCGGTGGTGACCTCGAAGCGCGGCTGCTCGGCGTGGATCTCCCCGATGTAGGTCTCGACGAAACCGGTGTTGTGCGCCAGCAGGAACTCCAGCGAGCCGTCCTCCTGGGGCCGGATGAAGCCGGTCTCCTGCGCCGCCTCGCGCACGTGGTTGCCGTCGGCGTCGACGATCCAGGCGCGGGACATGTAGTGGATGAACGGGCGACCGTCCTGCTGGAAGATCAGCTCCTGGCCGAACTGGAACGGCTCGATCGTGGGGTACTCCCCGTGCCCGTTGCCGGCCCAGGTGCCCAGCATCCATGCCAGACGGGCGCACTGGGGGTGGATGTTGTCAGGGATCTCGAACGGCATGCGGGCTCTCTCCGGGGTCGGGGACGACAGCCGAGTCTAGGCCGCGTCACCGCTCCGTCGTACGCCGAGCAGCGTCCTCGCCTCGGCGGGTGCCATCGGCTCCCGCTGCGCGAGCCGGCCCAGCTCGACGGCGCGGGAGACCAGTTGGTCGTTGTGCTCGACGGGCACCCCCCGGGCCAGTGTGAGCGTGTCCTCCATGCCCACGCGCAGATGACCGCCCTTGGACAGCGAGGCCAGGGCGACCGGGAGCGCGGTGCGGCCGATGCCGGTCGCCGACCAGCTCGTGACCGCGTCGGGGAGCGCCGCGACGCTCGCGACCAGCGCGTCGGCGGTGCCGGGCATGCCCCCCGGCACACCCATGACGAGGTCGACGTGCACCTTGCCGCCGTACGGCAGGCCGTGACGGTCGAGCAGCCGGTGGAGCGCCCACACCTGGCCGAGGTCGAACAGCTCGAACTCCGGCACCACCTCCCGCTCCTGGGAGAGCCGGTAGAGGTCCTGCACGAACGGCCACGGATTGAGGAAGACGTCGTCGCCGAAGTTGGTGGTGCCCATCGTCAGGCTGCACGAGTCGGGCGCGGCGTCGAGGACCTGCAGCCGCTGCTCGAGGGGGTCGTGGACCGAGCCGCCGGTGGAGAGCTGCACGACGAGTCCGGTCTGCTCGTGCAGCGCCTCGACCGTGGCCCGGAGCCGTCCGCCGTCCAGCGTCGGCCGGTGGTCCTCACCGCGGATGTGCACGTGGACCATCGCGGCGCCGGCCGCCTCGCTGCGCTGCGCGGTCTCGACCAGCTCCTCCAGCGTCGTGGGCAGCTGGGGGCAGTCGGACTTCGCCGTCTCGGCCCCAGTCGGCGCCACGGTGATCAACAGGTCTCCCATGGCGGGACCGTATCCGCCCCTCGTCGCCCGAGCCCCACCTCGTCGGTCGAGCAGCACCTCGTCGGTCGAGCAGCACCTCGTCGGTCGAGCTCGTCGAGACCACGACAGACTGCGGGCATGCGTGCGGTGCTGCAGCGGGTGACCTCGGCCTCGGTGACGGTGGACGGCGAGGTGGTCGGGTCGATCGACGAGCCGGGACTGCTCGTCCTCCTCGGCGTGACCCACGACGACGGACCTGACCAGGTGGCCTGGATGGCCCGCAAGATCCGCGACANNNNGCCGGGGCCCCGGTGCTCGTCGTCAGCCAGTTCACGCTGTACGGCGACGCCCGCAAGGGCCGGCGCCCGACCTGGCAGGCGGCGGCACCCGGCCCGGTCAGCGAACCGATCTACGAGGCGGTGTGCCAGGCGCTGCGCGACGCCGGCACCCATGTCGAGACCGGGGTGTTCGGCGCCGACATGGCGGTGGCGCTCCTCAACGACGGGCCGGTCACGCTGCTGCTGGACACGCCCGCGGGCTGAGGGCCAGCTGACAACAGCGCCTCGTCTCGTCTCACACATCGCGGGCTGCCGCTGACCGCCATGCGTCCGTGTCACTGCCGGCGGGTACACCACGGGACCAGGGCAACGCGTCGACGCAGTGGTCGGGCCGGTGCGGACGGACGAGGTCCGAGAGAGGACCGAGGCAGTAGTGCAGCAACCGTCGGTGGACACCGCCGACACCGGAGAAACGGGCACCTTGCCCAAGTACGGAGCTCCACGACCAGTCCGGCACCACAGGGAGCGCGCTTGTTCCAGCCGACCACACGCCGGTCCGCTTGATCCTCGACCGGCGTCCTAGCTGAACAGGGAACGTGCGGCCTCGGAGAGACAACCACTGGACTGCTCCAGCAGCCGCTGACGATTGACATAACCTGGGGTCGACGCGTTGACACTCAAACTTCTCTCATATGAGGACTCCTTTTGAACCCCATCACAGGCGCCGACGGTCCACCCGTCCGACGAAATGGTGAGGTGCAGAGCATTGACATCACCTCGTTCGAGTTCGACGGGGTGCCGATTGCTCACGCCACACCCGGCGAGGCGGTGGATTTGGTTATCAGCCGCAGCCGCAACCGCAGCGGAGAGGGAGGAGCAGGAGGAAAGGCCTATCGACTCATCAACGCCTACAGCCTGGCCCTTGCGTCCCGGGATCGGTCGTACAAGCGACTGCTAGCCGGCCCAGGCGTCAACTTGCCGGATGGCCGACCTCTCGCCGCGATCCTCACCCGTCTGGCAAGGGACCGGACCTGCTACCAGGTCCGGGGGCCAGCATTCTTCGAGAGCGTCCTCGACGCGGGACGGGAGAAGGAGATCCGCCACTTCTTCCTGGGGACCACCGAAGACACGCTGGACAAGCTTCGACGGAGCGTAGAGGAGCGGTTCCCTGGTGTCACCATCGTCGGGTCCTTCTCTCCACCCTTCCGGGCCCTGACCAAGGACGATCATGACGTGCACGACCGCATGATCTTGGAGTCGGGCGCCGACATCGTCTGGGTCGGGATGGGAACGCCGCGGCAAGACTTCGAGACACGGCGCATCGCAGACAGCACCGGCGTGACAGCCGTCGGCGTGGGAGCAGCGTTCGACTTCTCAGCTGGAACAAAGAGGCAGGCTCCTGGGGTCGTCCGACGCATGGGGCTGGAGTGGCTGTTCAGGATGCTCAGCGAGCCAAGAAGACTGACGCGTCGCTACGTGGTGGGGAACTCTGTATTCCTCAAGCTGGCGATGCAGGAACGGCGCCGGTCCTAGTGCGCGTTGCTGTAGTCCACAGCTTCTACGAGTCCGGGACCCCGAGCGGCGAGAACCAAGTGGTCCTCGAGCAATGCGCGGCTCTGGACTCCTATGGACACGATGTACGGCTGTTCCGGCGCGACACTGACGAACTCCGGCACAACACGGGTTACCAAGTGCGGGCGGCTGCAACCACCATCACCGGCAGGGGCGCACGCCCCAACCTCAACACCAACGGGTGGGAACCGGACATCGTGCACCTGCACAACACCTTTCCGAATTGGAGCACCAATTGGATCGAGGATTGGCAGGACCGACTGGTAGTCACCCTGCACAACTACCGAACACTTTGCGCCGCCGCAACTCTGTTCCGCAACGGGCACGAGTGCGATGAATGTCTTACCAAATCCACATTAGCCGCGGTCAAACATTCCTGTTACCGGGGTTCCCGAAGCCAGACGATTCCACTTGCCTTCGCAACTCGCCCTGGGGGGAGCCTCAATCGTATCCCGCGCACGGCAAGGCGAGTAGTGGCGCTCAACGAACACGCTCAGTCAGTCTTTGCCCAAGAGTTTGGCCGGGATGTCGACCTCATTCCGAATTTCGTGCGAGCAGCCCAACGACGGCAAGATCCACAGCCCGCCTGGGCGTACGTTGGGCGTCTCGACGAGGCTAAGGGAATCTTGAACCTCATACAACAGTGGCCCCGCGAAAGCCAATTGCATGTTTTCGGCACAGGACCTCAACTGAAGGCCGCGGCAGACGCCAGCGCAAGATCCAGAGGCTCGGTTGTTTTGCGAGGCATGACTTCTCACGAGGAGTTGCTGCGACTTCTCCCTTCGTATACCGGGATGATTGTTCCGAGCCTATGGAAAGAAGGATTGCCAACAGCAATACTGGAAGGACTTGCAGCGGGACTGCCGCTGGTCGTCGCATCGCCGGTCGCCGCCGCCGAGTCCCTCGCGCGCGCAGGTGCTTCCGTAACATACAACCCCTACGATGAGAAATCACTCCACAAGGCGTTACTGAAGGTTGCCACATCAGGCGCAATGATGAGTCGGTCTGCCATCGAGCTACATGCGCTTGAATATTCCGATTCAGCTTGGCTATCAAAGATCAATTCGATGTACGAATCCGTAGCCGAGGGACCGACCTGACGCAGCCAAACTCCGACCTCAAGCCCCCTGCGCCTCGACCGGCACCCCAACCGAGAGGTCTCTGATCTCACAATTAGCGTCACCCGCGTAGAGAGCGTGCAGGATTCCCACCTACGACGTCACCCGGTCTAACGTCGCGAACAACTACAGCGGATGGGGCAATGACGGCGTCGTCACCTATTGAGACATCCCCGATTACGACAGCACCGGGTCCAAACTCAACCCTGCTCCCCACCCGAGGACAGGGGCCTCTGGAATCCTTATGGCCTAACGTGACCCCGTGGCGCAGCGTCACGTTCTCGCCGAGGACACTTCCATCATTTACAACCAGGCCCACTCCGTGGAAAATTCGTAGATTTTTTCCGATCTTTGCACCCCAGGGGAGCTCGATTCCCAAAATCCATTCCACGACTACCCGATAGGCAATCAGGAGCGGGACACTCACCACCGGGGGGCGGTCTCCCGGGCCTCGCAACAACTGTGCGCCTCGGAAGAGAAAGCAAACCAACCGTCCTTTGGCGTTCCCCTTGTTCGCAACCCAGTCCTGGAGTAAGTAGCCCAACGTCGATGCACTGCTTCGGTCGCTGGCATCAGTAGACACTGCAGTCTCCAGAAATTTGGCTCAAGAATGTAGCCCCTGATTGGGCTCGATACGCTGCGGATCATATCAGCAAG
This sequence comes from Marmoricola sp. Leaf446, assembly GCF_001424755.1. Classification (GTDB taxonomy): domain Bacteria; phylum Actinomycetota; class Actinomycetes; order Propionibacteriales; family Nocardioidaceae; genus Marmoricola. Next base: position 410,482 of record NZ_LMRF01000002.1, on the reverse strand, counting down.
GGACTCGGTCAACATGTAGCAGGCTAGGTTCGTGCAATCGCGATCAACGCAACGAACTGACCTCGCCGCACCAAATCGTTGACGTACCCAGGTCGGGGTGCAGCGTCGACTTCTCCCACCGATCCCACCCGAACCCTCGGGAACTCCGCGAAGTGAAGTGCAGCGCAAGACCGCAAAAGGAGACCGCAAGGAAAACGTCTCCCCGCTCATTCCCCGCGGCGCTTCTCCACTGCAATCACCGGCATCCGAATCGACGCCCTCATCCTGAAGGGTGCTACTTCTTATCAGCCACGAGGGGCCGATAAGCAACTCCGACCGGACACCGACGCCAGTTCATGCCAGCACTTTCGCAACACCGAGTGGCGTTCACCACCACGTCCGGCACATTTGCCTGGCGCAACACGACAAAGGTGGGCCCCTAGGCGCGGTGTTGAGTTCAAGCCGCGCACGAGCCTGGGACCGCCAGCTGAGCGCGTCCTAGCAATCGGAAATCTAGCTGATGCCGTCGCGAGTTCGGATGTTTGCCAACCCCCCGGCGCCTACACTCGGTGGACCTATGACGTCGTCTTCACAGCCGCCCTCGCGGAACACCCCCGCCGTGCGGACCCTGGTAGTGACCACGAGCCTGAGCCCGCAAGCGAACGAGCTCTGGGAGGCCACCTGCCGCCACGGGGCCGAGGTGCTGATCGTGGGCTCCAGTCGCGAGGACCCACTTAGGCAGGCACAACCAGTAGCCACATACTTGCCCCTGAGAGAATGGGACGGTGGTCGCGGATTGATCTGGCGACACCTACAAGGCCTTCGGAGTGTGATCCGTCGGTTCGCTCCTGACATCGTTCACGTCAATGGCGAGTTATGGAGTTGGACGGTGCAGCAACTACTTCACATGAAGCTCCCTATCGTTGCCCATGGAGCGGAGAATTTGTGGCTGCACGGTGGCGGTCTAGAACAACAGATCCGGCGCAACTTGGTTGGCCGCGCCGTGCATCTATCTAGCGGGTACGCAAGTTGGAACCACGCGGGTCGCGCCCACATTGACAATACCGCACCACCAGGGTTTCCCACCATTGTGCTACCAGCAATTATTCCGCCTCATGCTTTTCGGGACGCGCATTGGCGCGGTCCAAATGGACGAGAAAGCGAGCAATCGATCCTGCTCGTTGGGCGACTTGTGGCCCTGAAAGGCTTCGACATCGCCATTCGGGCGGCTGCCATATTGGGCGAACACTTCGACTTACGCGTACGAATATGTGGCCAAGGTCCGGAAGAAGCGGCCTTGCGAGCACTAGCCCGAACACTTGACGTCCGGGTCGACTTCTTGGGCCAGGCCTCGGCTGCAGACCTCGCCGAAGAGATGTCCCGCAACTCGATCCTGGTACAGCCGTCCCGGTCCACACCGGACAACGTCGAGCAGTTCGGTCGATCGGTGGCCGAAGGAATGACCGTAGGAATTCCCTGTGTAGTCTCCGACAGCGGTGAGCTGCCGCAGGTCGTTGGGATGGATCCAATCGCCATCTTTGCCGAGGGAGACCACGTTGATCTCGCGCGACGACTAGAACCATTGCTGCACGAGCCTGTCCGCCTACGACAGCTTAGTGAAACTCAGTCAGAGCTATCCGCCGCTTGGGACCCCTCGCACGCAGGCGCCGAAATGCTCGAGTTCTGGAGCCGCGTTCTGCTTTGGTCTGGCGAACGTTGATCCCTAAATGGGTTCCTTCGGTGCTGGATCAAGGTGTCGTTGCTGTAACCAACTTTTCGTTGACGCTGGCCGTTGCGCGGATTGGCGGCCTAAATACCCTGGGTACGTTTTCTATTCTGAGCGTCAGCATGCTGCTCCTGCTCGGTTTCTCGAGATTGTTTATCACCGAACCGTGGCTTGTATCACGAGTCCAGAACGATCCGTCAGGACCCCTTCTCACCCTGATATGGGCCGCCGGCATATCGTCTGCTGGCCTCTTTTTCTTCGGCATTCTATTTTTTCTCCCTGGGGAATGGGCTTGGCTTTGGGCCGCTCCAATCAGTGGGTTCTGGATAGTGCAAGATGCCGGCCGGTTCATCGCCTTCAAAGCGCAACAACCCGATCGTGCATTGCTGTCGGACGGCGTGATACTTGTGATCGTGGCTGCGGGGGCCACCGTGAGCCTTTTCTTAGTTCCAGCCGGCGTCGCGCTCGAGTTGCTGCTTGCTGCGTGGGCGGTCGCCATGCTGGCTGGCTTGTTTACCGTCATGCCCTCGCTCGGCTCTAACTCCCCAAGGCTCCGAGGTACTGCCTCCTGGTGGAGCGCGCACCTGAGACTGAACTCTTTGCCTATGGTGCACGACGGTGTCGCATATTTGGTTGCGAGCAACTTCACGTTATACCTCATCGCCGCGACCGCGAGAGCAGAAGAGGTCGGTTTGATACGCGTGGTCACATCCTTATTTTCGCCTCTAGCGCTGATTTTCACCGGGATCTCGATGTGGCTAGTTCCATTACTCACCCAATTGGGTGCCGCAGCGTCCAAGACAATGCGGCACCGGGTTTCCTTGCTCCTAGCTCTGCTATCCCTCCCACTTCTTACCCTTGCCACTCTGTTCGGTCCACGACTTGCAGGTGCCGTTTTTGATCTAAGCACGCCCCCAACGGCCGCCACCCTGCTGCTAGCTGGATTATCTACGAGCATTATTGCTATAGGGTCACCCTGGATGGCAGCCGCCAAGATCGAAGGACTTTATCGCTCGGTGGCCTGGGGCCGAACTCTGGCCGCCGCACTCGCAGTGGGTGCCATTGCGTTCTTCCCAGCAGTTCAGTCAGTTGAGGGCTTCCTGGCAGTCACATTAGCGCAGAGCGCGGTTGTGGTCGCAACCGCAATTTTGGTCGTCGCCCGCAGCGAACCACAGTTGGGAAACGACTAACAAAACAGCCCACGCCCAATGGGCCGTCATCGTCTCCTGCGGATTGAAAACCGCCCGCGTCGCTGTTGGTGCTGGCTGCTCATTCGCCTATAGCTGGAAACTGTTACCTGGACAGCCCGGTCCCACGACAGCTTTTCCCAAAGTAGAGCGCGATCAATGTGGGTATCTCGGAGAGGTAGTTGTGCGAGGGCGTCCGCCCAAGCTTCAACGGTGCCATCGACGATCATTGCCGCCCCGGTATCGTCAAGCAGTGCCGAGATGTGCGCGCCCCTGCCGACAAGTGCAGGAACTCCCGAAGCCAAAGCCTCCAGCAAAGCGATGGAATGGCACTCCCAACGGCTGGGGTGCACGTACACACCCGCGTTCGCCAAGGCCGATTGCTTTGCTTCGCCCAGAATGGGCCCGGTGACATCGACCCATGCATGTAATCCGAGTCGATCGATTAGCTCGGTCAGTTGCTTGTGGCCGCCCTGATAGTCGTATCCCGCAAGACGCATATGCGGGCGACCGGACGGAGGCACTAGAGCCAGTGCTTCCAGCAGCAGGTCGAGACCCTTATGTCTGACATCGATGCGTCCGAACCATAGGACGACGTCGCTACGACCCTCGGTGGCTGCCACAGTGCCGGAGAACGGTGCCCCGGTCGGCGCTGTGAAAGTTCGAGTCGCGGGTGAGACCGCGTGCACTAGCGGTTGCTCGGAATCGAAGAATATGTGTGCGGCTGCGGCCCCAGCCAGGAACCAGCGTTCGCATGCCAGGCGTAACCTGCGCGGCCCCCGCAGATCGCGTTGTATCGCCGGTTCGTATACACCGTGAGGCATGACGACATATGGAATCCTGGAGAAACGCGCTACTGCAGCGGCGACATAGTGGCTGACGGTCCATCCCTCGTGGAGGACGAGAACATCGAAACCTCGCATAGCCTTATGCAGCTTCCACGGGTGCGGAACTAGATTGGATCGACGAGAACCCCAATGGGCAACCTGAGTCACGCGGGCTTGGAAGGCTGTACGGGTATCGACACTCTCAGCACCCGGTGCTGACACGATCGTGACTTGGCATCCCGCGTACTGCGTTCGAATCGACCAATGATCCATGGCAGCCGTCACACCACTCCAACGGCCCAACGCTACTGCATAATAGTGACCAATATGCAACGCATTAGTCGGATTCACGCCGCAGATGTTTTCGGTAAGCATATTTCCTCGTCGCGTTCAGCAGGCCAGACTTCGACATCTGCAAGATCTTCGCATCTGGGGCAGTCTTCTGGTTCGCGTATATCACCTAGTGAGAAGCCAAAACTCCAGACTGGGCGTCCAAATTGCGCCTGGAGTCAGGCAAGGTGCGGATACAACGTTTGACCAAATCTCGGCCTGCCAGGCACGTACAGCACTACCGAGGTCCACGGCATGAAGAACATGCAGCCCGACCGAGTCACGTCAGCAGAGACCTTGACCGAAGTTGCCGCTCGACGATTCGAGCGACTCGCTGACTGCTCGACGTTCGGACTTCGTGATGGTGGTGCAGGCTACGCGCCTCCTCGCGTCGAACCCTCCAGGCATCCTCACCGGAGCCCGCAAGCGCTGACTTCACAGCCGCAAACAGCGCACTCATGTCGCGAACGATCGGGCCGGGTAAGACGGCAGGAAGATCCGGAAAATAATGTCCCCTCGTGTCAGAATATTCGTCCAAGTCGGCAATGCTGAAAATCATTGGTCGTCCAGTCAGCAGATAATCTATCCACACGGACGAGTGATCAGTTATCAACAGGTCAGAACGCGCCAGCAGTCTGTAAGTAGTTGTGCCCTGGCGCCTCAAATCGACGTCATTCAGCACTTGCAGATTACTCCAGTTGGGGATGCATTCAGGTTCAGGGGCCATCGGGTGGAGTTTGAGGACCACTCGCACACCTGCATCCGCTGCCCTAGCGTTGATATCCTGCATTGATGCCCCTGGGAGCTGGAACACGTTCTTGAACTCTCGGCCGTCGCGACGGATCTCACCGAATACAGAGTTTCGATAAGTCGGCATCCAGACAATCATGGGAGGATTGTTTTGGTCGCGCGATAATGACATGGGCCTCAGGAGGTCATTCCTCGGCAGTCCGGAAACTACACAAACACCGGACGAGAGTTTCCATTCGTTTTCTATATTTCGGGCATGGAGGCCGGAGGTCACGGTGAGAACGTCGGTCTGGTGTCGTGCCACTAACGGCTTACTGTTCAGTCGCTTCACCGGCATGCCATGCCACAGATTGATGGACGTCTTGCGTCGACTACTACGAGGCGATCCATAAAAGCCGTGAGTGTGCAGGACGACAGGTGCCCGTAGGTAGGCCCACACCCCCGCTATCGACCGACCTGCTGCGACAGGCTGATCAACGACGGCCCGCCCGGCGGCCTCGATAGACGCTGCATCCCTAATTAACCAGGTCACCCGGTGACCTCGTTGCCGCAAAACCTGTGCCAGTTCCAAGCCCTGGTCGTCGAAATCCGGGAAGGTGCGAATTACGATGCGGTCGTTTTTCGGAATGACCACGTCCAACAGATATAGGACGGACCTGCCAACGTGAATCGAGGTCAAACGTCCAGCCCGTCTAACCCGATTCAGCACCCCAAAAAACAAAACCCACCGCCCCTCCTGTTTTCGAAAGCCTTGGGACCCGCGTTAGGGGGTTTCGGGCGTCATCCTACAAGGCGCCGGCGTCGTTGCAGTTCTTGCTCCACGGCACGTTG
>NZ_LMRF01000002.1:404736-404825 GCF_001424755.1 Marmoricola sp. Leaf446 | reverse complement strand
AGCGACGTGGGCACGTGGCCGGCGCGCTGCGCCTGCTCCTGCGGGAGGTGGGCCGGGGCGAGCAGCCGACCGGCGTACTCGTCGGGGCT
>NZ_LMRF01000002.1:397460-404658 GCF_001424755.1 Marmoricola sp. Leaf446 | reverse complement strand
CACTTCTTGCGGCCACCGTCCATGAGCTTGACGTCCTGGTGGCCGTAGAGCTTGAAGTACCAGAAGGCGTAGGCGGCGAACCAGTTGTTGTTGCCGCCGTAGAGCACCACGGTGGAGTCGTTAGCGACGCCGCGGCTGGAGAGCAGCTGCTCGAACTGCTCCTTGTTGACGAAGTCGCGACGGACCTGGTCCTGGAGGTCGGTGGTCCAGTCGAGCTTGATCGCGTTGCGGATGTGGCCCTTGTCGTAGGCCGAGGTGTCCTCGTCGACCTCGATCAGGACCACGTTGCTGTCGTCGAGGTGCTCCTCGACCCAGTCGACGTCGACCAGTGCGTTCTCGCGGCTCATGTGTGCCTCTTCTTCTCGGTGGTGGGGAACGGGTGGATCAGGGGGGTCAGGCGTTGGCAGGAGTACGCCGCTCGGCCCGAGAGCCGGTGACGCGGCGGATCAGCAGGTACATCTCGCAGCCCAGGCACAGCCCGAAGACCGCGTTGAGCAGGGCGGCGACCAGGGCCAGACCGGTGGCCACCAGACCCAGGACGGGCAGGCCGACCAGGTAGCCGAGCAGGCCGACGACGGCGAAGGCGAGGCCGACCGCCTGGGCGAAGCGCGGGGGCTGCGGGTCCTCGAGGTGGTCGGGAGCGGAGAGCCTCGGCCGCACGAGGTGGCGGAACAGCCACGCGGCCGGCGTCCGCTGCACGCCGAGCGCGACCCCAGCGGCGAAGAGCACGGCCTGCACGGCCAGCAGGCCGACCCCGACGGCGCCCGGGGCGGTGAGGAGACTCAGCGCCAGGACGGCAGTGGTGAGGACGGCATTGAACTGCGGTCCGCGCGGGTCGATCTGACCCTGGTGCTGCGACATGGCTCTCCTGGTGGCCTCGACGACGGTGGTGTCCGGTGGTCGCCAGCGCTCGGACGCGCGGGCGGCACGACGCACCTCATCGGTCGGCCGGTGTGGCCCGGGGTGCGGTCGCGTCAGGACATTCGACACAGAGACGAGCGCACGCGGCAGTGGTCGACTGCGCGGCGACGGGTCAGCATGGTCGTGGGCACGAGAGCGACCCTAGGCAACTCCATCCGGCCGACGCTCATCGCGTCCCGAAATGTGGACACCTTGCTCACATGTTGGACGGTCACGCCTCGACCGCCGCTGCCAGCGCGTGAAGCACTTGCTGCTTGCTGGGGGCGCCCGACGCGCGCGTCACCTCGCGTCCGTGAGCGTCCAGGACGAGCGTGGTCGGGGTTCGCAGGACGCCGAGGCGGCGTACGACGTCGAGGTGCTGCTCGGCGTCGACCTCCACGTGCGCAACGCCCGGAGTCACCGCCACGACTTCGCTCAACGTGCGACGCGTCGCGCGGCAGGGGGCGCAGAAGGCCGAGCTGAACTGCAGCAGGGTGGCCCGCTCCCCCGCCTCGTCGACCCACGGGGTGTCGGCGAGGAGCGAGGGCTCCTCCGCCGACTCGGGGACGGCGGGCTCGCGGCGGAAACGCCCGTCGATCAGGGCGCGGTAGCCGCCGAACAGGCCGGCCACGATGAGGGCGGCCAGCAGGACAGCAGTTCCTAGGGACATGAACGATGAACGACCAGGGGCGCAATCGCATTCCGGGCCTACCTGTTTCGGCCGCTAACGGTTGCCTCTCAGGCTGGAGCTAGACCGTTTTGAGTTGCCGCCTCGGGCAGCAATCACGTCCGCCACCCAAGGCCGCTAGCACATGCTTGGGTTTGGTACAGAGGATCATTACAGACCAAGATGACTGAGAAAGGGCGGAACCCCAGGTGCCATCTTGATGGCTGCGCCCCCTTGTTGGTTACGCCCAGTTACACCACCGTCTTGGCGGGGAGAGTTCGCCACTCCAACTTATCGAAGACGCACAGGTAACCTTGGGACACAACCATTCACAAGAGCGATGCGACCGCTTCGGGTCGTGCAGCGAACACGTCAGTGCCCTCCTCTGAGCCAGTCGGGACAAGTTTGCCGGCCCTCGTCGGTCGGTAGAGCTCATAGCCCACCTCGTCCAGCACGGCTTTAAGTTCTGCCCGAGATTCTCCGAAGTTTGTCTGGGCGCATTCGTTCCATTCCAGCTGGAGCAGGTCTATGCGGCGCCCGCGGAGTGCCTCCAAGGCCCCGATGACAACTTGACGCTCGGCGCCCTCGACATCGACCTTCATGCCCCGTACATGGCGCCCGGCGATGCGGTCGTCGAAGCGTTCTCCAAGAACCGCTCGACCTTGGCCAGCCATAACGATATGATTCATCGAATCAAGTTCTTCACTGAAGCTGAGCGTTGTCTTACGAGCGGTGAGGGCGCATTCCCAAATTTCGGACTGATAATTGTTGAGTTCCAGGTTGTGACGTAAGCGTGACACATTGACCGGATCGGGCTCAACGGAGATCACGTAGGCGCCGACCTCAGCGGCGAGCACACTGTAAGTGCCGATGTTCGAGCCGACGTCCACAAAGACGTCGCCAACGGAGAGGAACCGCTTCCACACCTGCCACTCGGCGTAATCTGGTTGCCGCGCGTATGCAGCCAAGATCGAGGCACTGCTGTCGAGGGAAGCAAGCATCGTCGAACGGGCCCCGACTCGGATGAGAGTCGGCTGCCCCAGCAAACGTCCACGAACCTGGAAAGCGACAGCGCGAGCGAGCTGCCGCCCCCGCCGTCCCTCATTCGCAGGGTGGTTCCAAACCTTGACTGCGAGCCGACGCGCACCGATAGACATGTGCCGCACCCTACGACGGTCGCAGCTCCGCCGCCGGTCGAGCGAACAAATACGGCGAAGGCCACCTAGGCGAGCTAGCAGATCGGGCACCATCGATGATGCGCGCCAGGATCAACACGGCGGCTGCATCAGGACAGTCGAGGGACTTCGTTTCAGTTGTCAAGACGACCCCGGGACAGGAGCCCTGGCGTCACCGCTAGCAACGACTCTCGGACCCCGCTCGAGGGGCCAGTCTATTCGCCTGCCCGCACCATTCGCCAACAGAACAAATGCGAGGAGGACCATTGCTCCGCCCGGCGCCTGGATAGTTGGATTGACGAAAGAGATGGCCAACCCGTATAGGCCAACCAGTACCGACCACAATTTCGCGTCACGCTCCATATCCCCGCGCAACAAACGAACGAACCCTGATGCAAAAAATAGCGCGAGCGCCGCCGCCCCTACAACACCGACGTCCACAAGGGCCTCAATCCAAGTGCTGTCGAGATTCGACTGTGTTGGCGGCAGGCCGGGAATGCTGGCGCGATGGCCGTAAAAGTATCCCAAGCCAAGAAGTTTGTCGTCTTGCCACGCGTCGATCGCGCGGCCCCAAATGTTGGTTCGTCCCGTCAGTGTGGACAAAGCCTGGCGGTCCTGTCCGCGCGTTAGGTATGTCCTCACGGAGTCGCTGTAGCGAGGACCCAACCAGACAAGGGTAATCAAGATGGCCAGAACTGTGTTGAGCACCAGGGCGGCACGACGATTGGCTAGCGAAAAGAAAGCCACTGCAACCATCAGGATCCCGACGGCGATTCCGGACCGAGTGCGGGTACCTATCAACTCGGCGACATAGAGCCCTCCGAGCGAAATCGTGACAAGAGTGCTATTCGTTATCAATCGAGGCCCAACTCGTAAGAGCAGCCCAGCCAAGCCTGCGACAGCCACGAACGCGAGCGGGTTTGCCGACACCTGCGGGATGCTGCTACCTAATCTCGGCGCGAGTCCGATTTCCTCTGAAACGTATACATTGGCGGGGAAAAACGCCCACTGAATTCCCGTAGCGATCAGCAATCCGTGACAGGCCGTCGCGAGCCCCTGAACGGCTCGGTCGGAACTCGGATAATAGCGGACAAGATAGAGTACAGCCAACGCGGCGCCAGTCATCTGAATAGCCTTGAAGGCGGTCGCGGTGAAACTGTCAGACCAGACGCTCGATAAGCCAGCAATCAAACAGAACGAGATCAAACTTGCCTCAGCAAGTCCGTTCCCGTGGCGTAGGGGCCTGGCGAACGCGCGAGCGAGAACCACGCAGGCTATGGGCGCCAGTCCGCGGAAGAGGTCCAAGGGACTAAGCCCATTGGAAGTCACCTCGTCGGCACTCCGGGCCGCAGAATAAATGAACGGCGCAATCGCGCCCAACCAGAGCAAACGACGAGCCCAGTCTTCCCGGCGATGGCTACCCTGCATGACGCACGAGACTAGGGCATCGTGCCCCTGGTCCGCAGGTCGCGGGGGACCGCAACTAAAGACGATCAGATCGCGAGGGTGTAGGCCTTCACGGTTGGCCGTGCAGTCTCGGTAACACCAGCGTGTTCTTCTGTTGAAACGGACGACCGTAACGGCCGGGGTTGGAACTCACATGTTCTAACACAGCGCGGACGTCGCCTTCAAAACCTGGGGCGTAATCGTCGAAGACGATCAAACCGCCCGGCAGGACCAAGTTCGCGTACAATTCGAGGTCATTCTTAACTGCCTCGTAGGTGTGCTCGCCGTCGATAAATAAGAGGCGCAACCCCGCGGTTTCACGACTAACCTCATCGAAGGCATCGATAGACGACTTGGCGTGGATGCGCACCCAATCGGCCACACCCGCACGCTCCATATTGGCGACGAACGACTCCTTCAGATTAACCCTCGACCCACCGACGCTGTAATTCTGCTCATGCCCCGGATTTCCCTCGAACGTGTCGATCGCATGGACGATGCCGTTGCCAGTGTCCGCGCACGCCTGAGCAAGGTAAGCCGTCGACTTTCCCTGCCATGATCCGATCTCGGCAATGTCACCCTGAACGCCGCCCAACGCCAGCATGTAGAGGTGTATGCATCGGCGCTGAGGAAGCATCCCCGGAATGAAGTCGAACCGCGCCACCAACTCCGGCAGTTTGGTGGAGTCGTCTTTCACGAACGTCCGGGTGTCATCGAGGGGCTCGACCCCGAGGCCCAGGCGAGCAGCACCGCCCACGACTGCTTTGCGTATCCGCGCCTTCAGCGGAGAGTCAAAGACGTGTGAGGATTCACCAGGGGTCCGCATGGTCGGTGACCATAGTCGACCTCGTGCGCTGCTGGCCCCGCACGCCGACATCGTCAGCGCCGGTTCTAGGCGCGTTCGCGCAGGCAATCGATCCGTTGGAGCACAAACCAGGGCTCATCTACGGTAGTCACCCCCCCGCGAACGGAGGCAGGAACTCCACGCTCTGACCGGGCTGGACGAGGACGGTGGTGGGGTCGTCGGTGGTGACCGGCCGGTCGCCGACCATGACCGAGCAGCAGGCGAGCACGTCGGCGAAGCGTCGTCCCTCGTGGGTGGCGCGGGCGGTGGCCAGCAGCTCCGAGAGCGGGGTGGGGCCGGTGACCTCGACGGTGTCGGTGTCGATGCCGGCGGCGTGGCGCGCGGCGGCCCAGTAGCGCAGCGTCACGGTCGCCGTGCGGACGCTCGGGTCGGGGGCAGCGCTCACGTTGGTTATCCTTGCCTCTGGTCGGGGCGTTCTCATCAGCGTAGATGGACCGTCGCACGGCCGTTGGTCGGGAACTCACCCAGGAGGTGCCATGGGCACCCTGCTGCTGCTCACCAAGGCGTTGCAACCGTCCGCCGAGGTGCTCCCCGGCCTGGCCCTGCTCAGCCACTCGGTGAAGATCCTGCCCGCCGAGGGCAGCGCGCTGCTCGAGGCGCCCGACCACGACCTGCTGCTGGTCGACGGCCGCCGCGAGCTCGCCCAGGCGCGCGACCTGTGCCGTCTGATCCGCACCACCGGCTCCGACCAGCCGGTGCTGCTGATCGTGACAGAGGGCGGGCTCGCCGTGGTGACCCACGACTGGGGCATGGACGACGTGGTGCTCGACACCGCCGGTCCGGCCGAGATCGACGCCCGCATCCGCCTCGGCCTGGCCCGGCTGGCGGCCCGTTCCGACACCGACGACCCCGACGCGCACGTGATCCGGTCGGGCGAGGTCGTCGTCGACGAGGCGACGTACACCGCCAAGCTCGGCAAGCGGGTGCTCGACCTGACCTTCAAGGAGTTCGAGCTGCTGAAGTACCTCGTGCAGCACCCCGGCCGCGTCTTCACCCGCGACCAGCTGCTGCAGGAGGTGTGGGGCTACGACTACTTCGGCGGCACCCGCACCGTCGACGTGCACGTGCGTCGGCTGCGCGCCAAGCTCGGCACCGACCACGAGGCCCTCATCGGCACCGTGCGCAACGTCGGCTACCGCTTCGTCGCACCGCCGCGCGAGAGCCGCGAGCGCGAGGACGCCCCGAGCCGCTGAGGCCCTCCCGACGTTAGGGTTCGCGCCATGGTCGCCATCACGCACGTCGCAGCCGACGACTTCGACTGGGCGGCCGGGACCGGCCCCGCTGCCGACGTACGCCGGGTCGCTCGCGCCACCACCGCGCACGACGGCGCCACCACCCTCAACGAGCAGGCGCTGCTGCAGCTGAAGAACCGCGGTCTCCGCGACGCCGACCTCTGGCTCGCCCACCGCGACGACGCCCCCGACGCCCCCGCGGCGGGCTTCGCCTTCCGCCATGCCGAGACCCTGGTCGACCTCGCCGTCCACCCCGAGTCGCGCCGTCACGGGGTCGGCCTGGCGCTGGCCAGCGCCGCGCTGCCCGAGGGCCGCCGCGTCGAGGCGTGGTCGCACGCCGACCACCCCGCCGCCGAGCGGCTGGCGCTGCACTTCGGCCTCCCCCGCGAGCGGGAGCTGCGCATCATGAAGCGGGCGCTGACCGACCTGCCGTCCTGGACGGCGCCCGAGGGCGTGGTCATCCGCGGCTTCGAGCCCCAGGACGAGGCCGCGCTGCTCGAGGTCAACGCGAGCGCCTTCGCCCACCACCCCGAGCAGGGCCACATGAGCCACGCCGACTTCGTCGAGCGCACCAGCGAGTCGTGGTTCGACCCGTCCGGGCTGCTCGTCGCCGTCCCCGCCGACGACGCCTCGGGACTGCCGCCGATGCTCGGCTTCCACTGGACCAAGGAGCACCGCGACGAGGAGCCGCCCTACGGCGAGGTCTACGTCGTCGCGGTCAACCCCAAGGCGGCCGGCCGCGGCCTCGGCACCGTCCTGACCAACGCGGGCCTCGCCCACCTCGCCTCGCGCGGGCTCGACGAGGTGCTGCTCTACGTCGACGGCGACAACGATCCCGCCGTCGCGGTCTACACCAACCAGGGCTTCCACACCGACCGCGTCGAGGTGCAGTACCGCGGGGTCGTCAGCCTCG
>NZ_LMRF01000002.1:275522-397450 GCF_001424755.1 Marmoricola sp. Leaf446 | reverse complement strand
ACTCGCCGTAGCCGCTCTTGACCAGGGGGCGGGCCCGCTCGGCGAGCTCGTCGTCGGTGAGGAAGCCGCTGCGCCAGGCGACCTCCTCGGGTGCCCCGATCTTGGTGCCCTGACGCTTCTCGATGGTCGCGACGTAGTTGCCCGCCTCGAGCAGCGAGTCGAAGGTGCCGGTGTCGAGCCAGGCGGTGCCCCGGTCGAGGACCTGCACCTGGAGCCGGCCCTGCTCGAGGTACTGCCGGTTGAGGTCGGTGATCTCCAGCTCGCCGCGGGGTGACGGCTGGAGCTGCCCGGCCATCGCCACGACGTCGTTGGAGTAGAAGTACAGGCCGGGGACGGCGTAGCGGCTGCGTGGCTTCTCGGGCTTCTCCTCCAGCGAGATCGCCGTGCCCTGGTCGTCGAACTCGACCACGCCGTACGCCGTGGGGTCGGCGACGCGGTAGCCGAAGATCGCCCCGCCGTCGAGGTCGGCGAACCGGCGCAGCTGGGTGCCCATCCCGTTGCCGTAGAAGATGTTGTCGCCCAGCACGAGGCAGACCGCCTCGTCGCCGATGTGGTCCTCGCCGATCAGGAACGCCTGGGCCAGGCCGTCGGGGCTCGGCTGCACCGCGTGGGTGATGCTGACGCCGAACTGGGAGCCATCGCCCAGCAGCCGCTGGAAGCCCGGGGCGTCGTGGGGCGTGGTGATGACCAGGATGTCGCGGATGCCGGCCAGGATCAGCATCGACAGCGGGTAGTAGACCATCGGCTTGTCGTAGACGGGCAGCAGCTGCTTGCTCGGACCGAGCGTGATCGGGTGCAGCCGCGAGCCGGTCCCGCCGGCCAGGATGATGCCTCGCATGGCCCTAAGGTACGGCGCATGGCCCCCACATTCCTGGTGACCGGCGGAGCAGGGTTCATCGGCTCCAACTTCGTCCGCCACGTGCTCGAGCACACCGACGACCAGGTCGTCGTCCTGGACAAGCTGACCTACGCCGGCGACCGACGGACGCTCGAGGGCCTGCCCGCGAACCGCGTCCGGCTCGTCGAGGGCGACATCGCCGACGCCGCCCTGGTCGACGGCCTCGTCGCCGACCTGGCGCGCGACGACGGCGTGCTGGTGCACTACGCCGCCGAGTCGCACAACGACAACTCGCTGCACGACCCCTCGCCGTTCGTGCAGACCAACCTGATCGGCACCTTCACCCTCCTCGAGGCGGCGCGGCGGCACGGCGTACGTCTGCACCACATCTCCACCGACGAGGTGTACGGCGACCTCGAGCTCGACGACCCCGGCCGGTTCACCGAGGCCACGCCCTACAACCCCTCCAGCCCCTACTCCTCGACCAAGGCCGGCTCGGACCTGCTCGTGCGGGCGTGGGTGCGCTCCTTCGGCGTCCGCGCCACCATCAGCAACTGCTCCAACAACTACGGCCCCTGGCAGCACGTGGAGAAGTTCATCCCGCGCCAGGTCACCAACCTCCTCGACGGCGTCCGCCCCCGCGTGTACGGCGCCGGCGCCAACGTGCGCGACTGGATCCACGCCGACGACCACTCCTCGGCCGTGCTGCGGATCATCGAGCGCGGTGAGATCGGCGAGACCTACCTGATCGGCGCCGACGGCGAGAAGTCCAACCTCGAGGTGGTGCAGGCGCTGCTCAGCATCATGGGCCGGCCCGAGGACGACTTCGACCTCGTCACCGACCGCGCCGGGCACGACCTGCGCTACGCCATCGACTCGACCAAGCTGCGCACCGAGCTGGGCTGGGAGCCGCGCTCCACCTCCTTCGCCGACGGGCTCACCCGCACCGTGGAGTGGTACCGCGAGCACGAGGACTGGTGGCGGCCCCACAAGGACGCCACCGAGCGCAAGTACGCCGAGGCCGGCCAGTGACCGACGGGCCCGCCGAGCTGGGCGTCGACACCTCCGACATCCCCGGCCTGCTCGTGCTGCGCCTGCCGGTGCACGGCGACAACCGCGGCTGGTTCAAGGAGAGCTGGCAGCGGGCCAAGATGACCGCACTGGGGCTGCCCGACTTCGGGCCGGTGCAGCACAACGTGTCGTTCAACGACGCGACCGGGGTCACCCGCGGCATCCACGCGGAGCCCTGGGACAAGCTGGTCTCGGTGGCGACGGGACGCGTCTTCGGCGCCTGGGTCGACCTGCGCGAGGGCGAGTCGTTCGGGCGCGTCGTCACCGTCGAGCTGGGGCCGGACACCGCGGTGTTCGTGCCGCGCGGCGTCGGCAACGCCTACCAGACGCTGGAGCCGGCCACGGCGTACTCCTACCTGGTCAACGCGCACTGGTCGGCGGCCGCGCGGGCGTCGTACACCTTCTTGAACGTGGCCGACGAGACCGCCGCCGTGCCGTGGCCGATCCCGCTGGACCGGGCCGAGCTGTCGCAGGCCGACCTCGCCCACCCCCGGCTCGCCGAGGTCCGGCCGTTCCCGGCGCGCCGCTCCGTCGTGCTCGGCGCCGGGGGCCAGGTGGGGCGTGCCCTGGCCGCGCTGCTGCCCGACGCGGTGGCGCTGACCCGCACCGACCTCGACCTCACCGGCGACCTCGACGAGGCCTACGACTGGGACACGGTCGACGTCGTCTACAACGCCGCGGCCCACACGGGCGTCGACGCCGCCGAGACGCCCGAGGGCCGCCCCGAGGCGTGGGCGACCAACGTCGCCGCCGTCGGCCGCCTGGTCGAGGTGTGCCGCCGCCACCGGCTGCCGCTGGTGCACTTCTCCACCGACTACGTCTACGACGGCACCCGCGAGCTGCACCAGGAGGACGAGCCCGTCGCGCCGCTCGGCGTCTACGGCCAGACCAAGGCCGCGGGCGACGCGCTGGTCGCGACGCTGCCGCGGCACCACGTGCTGCGCACCAGCTGGGTGATCGGCGACGGCGGCAACTTCCTGGCCACCATGGCGCGCCTCGCCGACAACGGGGTCTCCCCCACCGTGGTCGCCGACCAGGTCGGGCGGCTCGGCTTCGCCGACGACCTGGCCCGCGCCGCCCACCACCTCGCCACCAGCGGCGCCGAGCCGGGCGTCTACCACGTCACCTGCTCCGGCGACCCGGTCAGCTGGGCCGACCTCGCCCGCGCGGTCTTCGTCGCCCGCGGTCGCGAGGCCGACGCCGTCACCCCCGTCACCACCGAGGAGTACGCCGCCGGCAAGCAGCTCGCCCCCCGCCCCCGCCACAGCACGATGGACCTCACCAAGCTGGAGGCGACCGGGTTCGTCCCGAGCGATGGCGCCGCCGCCCTCGCGGCCTACCTCCGGACGCTTCCACCGCCGGCTCGCTGACCGGCCCGCAGGGTCAGGCGCGCAACACCGCGCCGGCGCGCTCCGCGACCTCCCGGACGTACGCCGGGCACTCGCGGCCGGCGTCGACGAAGTGGATGAAGCCGTGGACCATCGAGGCGTAGCGGGTGAGGTCGACCTCGACGCCCTGCTTCTCCAGCAGCGCGGCGTACGCCTCGCCCTCGTCGCGCAGCGGGTCGAAGCCAGCCGTGACGACGTGGGCGGGCGCGATCCGCTCCGGGAAGTCCGTACGCCGCAGCGCGGACGCGTCGGGGTGGTGCTCGTCGACCGCGTCGGGGTCGAAGAAGTTCTCCCGGGCGCCGTCGAGGAACGCCTGGGTCAGCAGCAGCCCCTCGGGCGCGAACAGGCGACGGCTGGTGCTCTCCTCGACCCAGTCGGTGCCGGGGTAGATCAGCAGCTGCAGCCGCATCGGAAGACCCTCCTCGGCCGCGAAGATCGCCGTCGAGGCGCTCAGCGCGCCCCCGGCGGAGTCACCGCCGACGGCCAGCCGGTCGCGGTCGGCGCCGACCTCCTCGGCGTGCTCGACCAGCCAGCGGTAGGCGGCCTTGGCGTCGTCGCTCGCCGCGGGGAAGCGGTGCTCGGGGGTGCGGCGGTAGTCGACGGCCAGCACCTGCACGCCGGCCGTCTCGGCGAGGACACGGCAGAACGGGTCGTGGGTCTCCAGGTCGCCGTACATCCAGCCGCCGCCGTGGAGGAACAGCAGCGTGGGCGAGGAGGTGGCGCCGATGCAGCTGATGGGCACGTAGAGCCGCGCGTCGAGCGGCCCGGCGGCGCCGTCGACCCGGAGGTCGCGGTAGGCCGCCAGCGGCGGGCGGCCCCCGATCATCCGGGTCAGCCGCCGGTAGGACAGCCGCGCGTCGTCGAGCGGGAGCGTGGACATGTCGACGAGCCGCGCCAGCTTCTGCGCCGTGAACATCAGCTGCAGCTCGGGGGCCAGCTCGAGCCCGTCGAGGCGTCGCGGACGACCTCGCAGCACCCGCTGCACCCCGGGGGGAAGGCCCATCAGCAGCCGGAGGACGAGACGTTCGAGAGCGAAGCGGAGACGGGTCACGGGGGCAAACTACGACACCCCTCGTTCACCTGTCGGTGGAAGGATGGGACCCATGACCGAGAGCCTCCACCCCGCGACGGGTTCCGACGCCGACGAGGGCCCCCAGGACCCGACCCTGCGCGTCGTCCCCGCCGACAGCTTCGACGTGGACCCGCCGTACGACCCGGGCGAGCCGCAGTTCGACGAGGGTGAGTTCCCCGACCGCTTCCTCGACCGCGAGCTGTCCTGGCTGCACTTCAACCAACGCGTGCTGGCGCTCTCGGAGGACCCCGCGCTGCCGCTGCTCGAGCGGGCCCGCTTCCTGGCCATCGTGGCCAGCAACCTCGACGAGTTCTTCATGGTGCGGGTGGCCGGCCTCAAGCGGCGGATCGCGGCCGGGGTCGCCGTACGCGCGGCCTCGGGGCTGATGCCCCGCGAGGTGCTCGAGCAGATCTGGCGCGTGAGCGGTGAGCTGCAGGCCCGGCACGCGGCCTGCTTCCGCGACCAGATCGTGCCCGCCCTCGCCGAGGAGGGCATCACGCTGGTGCGCTGGGACGACCTCGACCGCGACGAGCAGAAGCAGTGCAAGCGGTTGTTCAAGGAGCGCGTCTTCCCCGTGCTCACGCCGCTGGCCGTCGACCCGGCCCACCCGTTCCCCTACATCTCCGGGCTCTCGCTCAACCTCGCGGTGCTGGTGCGCAACCCCAAGACCGACAAGGAGCACTTCGCGCGGGTCAAGGTGCCGCCGATCTTCACCCGCTTCGTGCCCCTGGGCAACCAGCGCTTCGTGCCGCTCGAGGACGTCATCGGCGAGCACCTCAAGCGGCTGTTCCC
Organism: Marmoricola sp. Leaf446; assembly: GCF_001424755.1. GTDB lineage: Bacteria > Actinomycetota > Actinomycetes > Propionibacteriales > Nocardioidaceae > Marmoricola. The sequence continues at coordinate 392,289 of NZ_LMRF01000002.1, read as the reverse complement.
CGGCATGGAGATCCTCAGCGTCAACACCTTCCGGGTGACGCGCAACGAGGACCTCGAGGTCGAGGAGGACGACGCCGAGAACCTCCTCCAGGCCCTGGAGAAGGAGCTGCTCCGTCGCCGCTTCGGCCCGCCCGTGCGGCTCGAGGTCGAGGAGAACATCGACGAGCACGTGCTCGAGCTGCTCATCAGCGAGCTCGGCGTGGCCGAGTCGGAGGTGTTCCGGCTCCCCGGCCCGCTGGACCTGCGCGGCCTGCACGGCATCGCCGACCTCGACCGCGAGGACCTGAAGTACCCCAACTTCCTGCCCGCGACCCACACCCTGCTGGCGCCGGTCGAGTCGGCCTCGCCCGTCGACGTCTTCAAGGCGCTGCAGCGCTCCGACGTGCTGCTCCACCACCCGTACGACTCCTTCAGCACCTCGGTGCAGCGGTTCATCGAGCAGGCCGCGGCCGACCCGCAGGTGCTGGCGATCAAGCAGACGCTCTACCGCACCTCGGGCGACTCCCCGATCATCGACGCCCTCGTCGACGCCGCCGAGAGTGGCAAGCAGGTGCTGGTGATCGTGGAGATCAAGGCACGTTTCGACGAGTCGGCCAACATCCGCTGGGCGCGCAAGCTCGAGCACGCCGGCTGCCACGTCGTCTACGGCCTGGTCGGCCTGAAGACCCACTGCAAGCTGTCGATGGTGGTGCGCGACGAGCCCGAGGGCATCCGCCGCTACACCCACATCGGCACCGGCAACTACAACCCCAAGACCGCGCGGATGTACGAGGACTTCGGGCTGCTGACCACCGACGAGAGCATCGGCGAGGACGTCGCCCACCTGTTCAACAACCTCTCCGGCTACAGCCGCAACGCGTCGTACGCCGAGCTCATGGTCGCCCCCGACTCGGTCCGCACCGGCCTGCTCGACCTGATCCGCGCCGAAACCGCCCACCACAAGGCCGGGCGACCGGCCCGGATCCGCCTCAAGGCCAACTCGATCGTCGACGAGGCCGTCATCGACGCGCTCTACACCGCCTCGCGCGCCGGGGTGCCGATCGACCTGCTCATCCGCGGCATCTGCGCCGTCCGGCCCGGGGTGCCGGGGCTCTCGGAGACGATCCGGGTCAAGTCGGTGCTGGGCCGCTACCTCGAGCACAGCCGGATCATGTGGTTCGAGAACGGCGGCGAGCCGCTGGCCTACATCGGCTCCGCCGACCTGATGCACCGCAACCTCGACCGTCGCGTCGAGGTGCTGGTCAAGCTGCCCTCGGCCACCGAGACCGACGAGGTCACCCGGCTGCTCGACCTCGCCTTCTCCGAGCACACCGCCGGCTTCTCGCTCGACTCCGACGGCGAGTGGTCGGCCGTCACCTCCCCCGACGAGCAGCCCCTGCGCAACCTCCAGGAGCACCTCATCTCCATCCACAAGCGCCGCCGGCGGGGCCAGCACGACCGCGGCGAGCGGGCCTCGCGGGGCTGACTGCGGGCTCGGTGGCGCGACCCGGCGGGGTCATTGCCACACCACGGCTGTGCGGGGCGTCGTACGGCGACGCTGGTGCGGCAGTGGCGGCAGTTTCACCGGCCAGCCGGTGAAACTGCCCCGAGCGCCACACCACGGCCCCGCCGCACGACGTACGACGACGCTGGTGTGGCACCGGATCTGCGTGACGAGTCACCCACCAGGACGACCCTCAGGAGCGGAGCAGGTCCTCGCGGTGGTGGGTGGCGGCGAGGGCGCGGAGCTTGGCGAGGTCGACCTGGTCGCGCGGGACCGCGGCGACCCGGAGCGGGGTGAGGGCGGTGACGGTGGAGGTCCGCAGGCCGTCCTCGAGCAGCGCCCGCTCCCCCAGCACCGCGCCGGGGCCGAGCTCGGCCAACGGCTGGCCGTCGACGTCGACGCGCACCACGCCGTCCAGGACGAGGTAGAGCTCGTCGCCGGGGTCGCCTTGCCGCGTCAGCTGCAGTCCCTCGGGGAGACGGCGGACCTCCGGCCGGCGGCCGCCGCGCATGATGTCGTGGGACAGCCGGCGCTCCAGCTCGGTCTCGAAGGCCACGACCAGCGCCTCGCGGTCGCGGTCGGCCCACGGGGTGCGGTCGCCGAACGAGTGCGCCATCCACCGGCCCTGGTCGGCCAGGCCGCTCTTGAGGGCGACGGCACCCGACGCGTCGTACACCCAGTGGCGGGGGAAGGCGCTGGCCCCGACCAGCTCGACCTCGCTGCGGCCGTCGGCGTGCAGCGTCAGCGCGAGCGTGGTCCACACCGTCGGCGCCTGCCACCGCACGAACGGCGGGTGAGGCACCGGCCGCGGCAGGGGTACGCCGGTCCGGCCACCCACCGTCTGGACGAACCGCACCGACCCCTCGGCGTGCTGCGGCTCCCGCTGGATCGTCGGCAGGGACGCGGCCCGGAAGGTCGCTCCCAGCCGGCCCACCGAGACCGTGGTCGAGCCCATCACCAGCCCGCTGTGCCCGTGCAGCCCGGCGTCGAGCACCCGGCCGTCCTCCACCTCGGCCCACGCGGCGAGCAGGTTGCCGAACCGGAACCGGTCCTCCCGGCACAGCCGGTCGACCTCCTCGGGGCCGGACACCCGGTCGGGCAGCGGGTCGTCCCAGTGGGAGAGCCGCAGGTCCATGCCCACCTTCAGACCCCCGGTCAGGGAGTCCGACGGGATCCAGGACAGCGACACGGCGGTGGCGTCGACTCGCACGGTGACCTCGCTTCGGCTCGGGGACGGTGAGCGGCCTGCGGTGCCAGCGAAGGTAGACCCGCGCGCCGGGTCCCGACAACGGGTCGGGCCCGAACGGGTGGTGGCGGTCTGCACCGGCTGCTCCTAGCGTGTCGCCATGACGGGCGACCTCGACGCCGTCGACGCGGTCGACCGCGCCATCGCGGCGCTGGAGGCCCAGCGCGCCGCGCTGGGCGACACCGTCGTGGACACGGCCCTGGCGCCGCTGCGCGCCCGGCGCGACCGGCTCGCGGGCCACCGCACCGAGAACCGACGCCTCGTCACCGTGCTCTTCGCCGACCTCGTGGACTTCACGGTCCTCTCGCGCCACCTCGACGCCGAGGACACCCGCGAGGTCGTCGGGGAGTACTTCGCCCGCTGGCGCCGCGCCATCGAGGCCCACGGCGGTGTGGTGGAGAAGTTCATCGGCGACGCGGTGATGGCCGTCTACGGCCTCGAGCGCAGCTTCGAGGACGACGCCCACCGGGCGGTCCGCTCCGCGCTGGCCATGCTCGAGGACCTGCGCGCGCTCAGCGCCGAGCTCCACGACCGCCACGGGATCGAGCTGCACATGCGCGTCGGGATCGACACCGGCGAGGTGGTGGTCAGCACCCTCGGCGAGCGCCACGACGACAGCTACGTCGCGGTCGGCCCGACCGTCAACCGCGCCGCGCGCCTCCAGGCCGCGGCGCCGGTCGACCGGGTGCTGGTCTCCCTCGACACCCAGAGGCTGCTGCGCGGCTCCTTCGGCGTCGAGGCCCACGAGCCGCTCACGCTCAAGGGCCTCGACCTGCCCGTGGACGCCTTCGTCGTCACCGGCGAGCGGCACGCGGTCTTCCGGCTCGACCGCAGCGCCGGCGTCGAGGGCGTGGAGACCCGCACCGTGGGCCGCGAGCTGCAGCTGCGGTTCCTCCAGGACCGCACCTGGGACGTCACCGACGAGGGCCGCTGGCGGGTGGTGACGGTGCTGGGCGACGCCGGGGTCGGCAAGTCGCGGCTGCTCCTCGACTTCGACACCTGGCTGCACGACCGCGAGGAGGCGGTGTTCTGGTTCCGCGGTCGCGCGTCGCCGGCCACCCAGGAAAGCCCCCACGCGCTGCTGCGCGACATCGTCTCGGCGCGGCTCGACCTGCACGCGGGCGACCCGCCCGACGGCGTACGCCGCGCCTTCGTCGACGCCTTCTCCACCGCCCTCGGCCCCGTCGAGGGACCGCGGCTGGCCGTCGACGCCGCCGCGTTCCTGGGGTACGACGTGGCGCAGCCCGACGAGGTGCCCACCCACCCGCAGGCGCTGCGCGACCGCGGGTCGCACGCCCTGGCCCGCCTGCTGCACGCGCTCAGCCGGACCGCGCCGGCGGTCATCCTGCTGGAGGACCTGCACTGGGCCGACGAGGGCAGCCTGCGCTGGCTCGACGCGGCCGCGCCCGAGCTGGCCGACGCCACCGTGCTCGTGGTCGCGACCGCACGCCCCACCCTGCTGGAGCGCCACGAGCGCTGGGGCGAGGGCCTGGCCCACCACGAGCGGCTCGACCTGGCGCCGCTCTCGCGCCGGGAGAGCCGCGAGCTGGTGGGCGAGATCCTCGCGCGTGTCGAGGACCTGCCCCGCGCGCTGGTCGACCTCGTGGTCGACCACGCCGAGGGCAACCCGTTCTACCTCGAGGAGCTGGTCACCTGGATGGTCGACGCGGGCGTCGTCGTCCGGGGCGACCCGGCCTGGACCGTGGCCCTCGACCGCGTCGGCGCGGTGTCGGTGCCCCCGACGCTCAAGGGGGTGCTGCAGTCGCGGCTGGACTCCCTCACCCCGGCCGAGCGCGACCAGCTGCAGCGCGCCTCGGTGCTGGGGCGCGTCTTCTGGGACACCGCGCTGGCCGCGATGACCCGCCGCGAGGTCGACCCGGCCGTCGTCGACGCCGACCTCGAGCGGCTGCGCACGCGCGGGCTGCTGCTCGAGCGGCCCGAGTCACGCTTCGCCGGGTCGCGCGAGTTCGTCTTCAAGCACGCCCTGCTCCGCGACGTGGCGTACGACGGGATGCTGCGCGCCCACCGCGAGCGCTACCACGCGCGCGCCGCCCGGTGGTTCGCGCGGGCGGCGACCGACTCGGGCCGCGAGGAGACCTTCGCCGCGGTCGTCGCGGGCCACCTCGACCGGGCCCGCGACGCCGACGCGGCCCGGTGGTACCTCCGCGCCGGCCGCCGCGCCGCCGCCGTCCACGCCCTCGACGAGGCCCAGCGGACCCTGGCCCGGGCCGCCGAGCTGGTCGCGGCCGACGACGACGCGCTGCGCTTCGACGTGCTGGCCGCGAGCGAGGCGCTGGCCGAGCGGCAGGGAGACCGGGCGCGCCAGCACGAGCACCTCGAGGCGATGCAGCGGCTCGAGCAGCGGCTGGACGGCTCCCGCCGGGTGGCGCTGCTGCTGGCGCAGGGACGGTGGGCCTTCGTCCAGAGCGAGTACGACGCGGCACGCGGACTGTCCGGCCGGGCGGTGCAGCTGGCCACCGAGCAGGGCCGGGACGACCTCGTCGCCGAGGCGCTGCTCCTCCAGGGCGAGACCCTCACCTGGGCCGAGGACCCCGACGCCGCCCGGGTGTGCCTGACGAGGGCGGTCGACCTCGCGCGGGCGAGCACGCGCCCCGACGTGGAGGGCGAGGCGCTGCGCTACCTCGGCATGGTGGCCAGCAACACCGGCGACTTCCCGCTCTCGCTGGAGCGGGTGCAGCAGGCGCGCGAGCTGTTCGCCCGGCTCGGCGACAGCGAGATGGAGAGCACCGCGCTGGTGCAGCTGGCGACGACGCACTACTTCATGGGCCGGTACGCCGAGGCGCAGACCGCGCTCGAGGAGACGCTGCCCATCTTCCGGCGGGCCGGCCACCGCTACCGCGAGTCCATCGCGCTGGGCAACCTGGCCAGCGTGGCCGCCGTCCGGGGCCGCTTCGGACCCGCCGAGGCGTGGGTCGGCGAGGCGATCGCGGTCTCCCGCGACCTCGGCGAGCTCGAGGCGACGTCGACCAACCTGATGGTGGCCGCCCAGGTCGAGCTGTTCACCGGCCGCTTCGACGCCGCCGAGGCCCACGCCCGGGAGTCGCTCGACATCGCCCGCGGCCTGCGCAACCGGCCGCTGGAGGTCGACGCGCTGACCCGGCTGGTGCACGTCGACCTCGTGCGCGGCGAGGTCGACGCCGCGGTGGGGCACGGGCGGGAGGCCGTGGCGATCGGCGCCGACGCCTCCTCCGACCTCGACCGGGGCCAGGCGCACCTCGGGCTCGGCCACGCCCTGGTCTGCAGCCCCGACGGGCTGGCCGAGGCCGACGAGCACTTCCGCCAGGCCGCCGCGCTGTTCGCCGCCGTCGACGTGGCCGTGCCGGGGCGCGAGTGCGCGGTCGGACGGGCGCGGGTGGCCTCGCTGCGGGGCGAGCACGACCGCGCCGTCGCCCTGCTGGAGCCGGTGCTCGACCACCTCGACCACGACGAGCTCGTCGGCGCCGCCCTGCCCGCCACGATGCTGCGCGGCTGCGTCGAGGTGCTGCGCCGCGCGGGCGACCCGCGGGCGGAGACCGTGCTGGGGCAGGCCCGGGCCCACCTGCGCGAGACCGCGGCCCGCGTCGGCGACGACGACCTCGCGGCGGCGTACCTCGCCATCGAGCCCAACCGGGTGCTGCTCGAGGACGACATCGACGTGCCTGCCCCAAGCCCGAGCGGGCAGGCCGGTCAGCAGGTGGCGAAGACCAGCGGTCCCTCGTAGAGGCTCGACAGCACGAAGCCGTCCGGCTCCCGCGGGCGCAGGTCGAGCAGCACGTCGGGCCCGACGGCGCGCGACCGGGTCAGCTCGAAGTCGTCGGCCACACGGCCCCCGCCACGCCCCGGCGTCTCCCCGACGACCAGCTCCGCCCGGGCGCGGAGGTCCTCGCGCGCCCGGTCGTCGTCCTCGTAGTGCGCCACGACGTGGAGGGTGCGTCGGGGGTCCATCCCCATCGCGAAGCCGGCGAGCGGGTTCACCCCACCGACCTCGTCGACCAGGCCCTCGGCCAGCTGCTGCTCCTCCTCGGCGGCGGTGGCCATCGAGAGGTCCTCGCACACGAAGTCGCCGGTCCACAGCATCGCGTTGACGGTCGCCCCGAGGCGCCCGGCGACGTCCGCCACCCCGGCCACGTCGCTCACCGGGGTGCCGTCGCCGCGGGCGACCTTCGCGGTCGAGGTGGCGTAGGCCCGGGTGTCGCTGCTGACCACCAGTCCCTGGTCGGGCAGCAGCGCGACGTACTGCAGGGCGGGGGTCAGTGTCGGGTCGAGCGAGGAGACCAGGTCGATGCCGCCGTCCCAGGTGCCCTCCGGGCCGCCGCCGGACGGAGCGTCGTACCCCGCGCGGCGCAGGTTGCCGGCCAGCACGTCGAAGTCGGTGCCCTCGGGCGGCCGGAGCACCATCGCCGCGCCCTTCGGTGACTGCGTGTAGAGCTCCCACTGGGCGGTGCCCGGGCCGAAGCCGTAGATCTCCTGCAGCGCGCCCGCGGCCTCCTCGGTGCTCGAGACCGGGGAGAGGTCGGCGTCGTAGGCCTCGGCCGTCATCGCCTCGACCGCGTCGCGGTCGGGGTCGTCACCCAGGTCGGCGCCGACGCTGCGCCGCACCTGGACCCAGTCGGTGAAGGCGACCCGGCGGGCGTCCTGCGGCGCGTGCTGCAGGGCCTCCTGGAGCGGGGTGCGGTCCGCCCGGCGCCACCACCAGACGCCGGCGACGACCAGGCCGGCGACGAGGGCCAGCACGAGCAGCCCGACGAGCAGGGTCCGGCGGCGCGGCCGCGGACGTCTCTGCACGTCAGGAGGGTAGCCGCCGGGTGGGCGTGTGAGGATGTGCGCCATGGGTCAGCCCCCTCCGCCCCTCCCGACCCCGCTGCCCCGGGCCACCGGCCCCGACGTCGTCGCGGCGGGGGCCGTCGTGGTCCGCAAGGGCCCCGAGGGCCGCGAGGTGCTGCTGGTGCACCGACCGAAGTACGACGACTGGTCGTTCCCCAAGGGCAAGCAGGACCCCGGCGAGCACGTCACCACCACGGCCGTGCGCGAGATCCTCGAGGAGACCGGCGTCGAGGTCCGGCTCGGGCGCCCGCTGCTCCCCCAGCTGTACGCCGTCTCCGGCGGCCGGGCCAAGAAGGTGCACTACTGGGTCGGCCACGTGGTCGGCGACGACGACGTGAGCGGCTACGAGCCCAACCCCGAGGTCGACCAGGTGCGCTGGGTGCCGCTGGCCACGGCCGCCTCGCTGCTGACCTACCTCGACGACGTGCACCTGCTCGAGCAGCTCCGCGAGCAGCCCCGGGCGACGAGTGCCCTGGTCGTCGTACGCCACGCCAAGGCGACCAAGCGGCGCGACTGGGACGGCCCCGACCCCCGACGGCCGCTGCTCGAGGTCGGCGAGGAGCAGGCCCGCGAGCTCTCACGGCTGCTCGCGGCGTACGGCGTGACCCGGGTGCACAGCTCCTCGAGCACCCGCTGCACCCAGACCCTCGCGCCGTACGCCGAGGAGCAGGTGCTGCCGCTGGAGGAGCTCGACGAGCTCTCCGAGGAGCTCTCCGACCCCGACGCGGCCGCCCGGCTGCTGCACACCCTGGCGGCCGCGCCCGAGTCGAGCGTGGTGTGCAGCCACCGCCCCGTGCTGCCGACGCTGCTCGGGGTCCTGGGCGTCGAGGAGGAGCCGCTGGCGCCCTCCGAGCTGGTGGTGTGCCACGTCCGCAAGGGCGAGCTGGTCGCGGTCGAGCGCCACCTCCCGGGACCGTTGGCCTGACGCGGTGCGCGAGCGTCGCCAGGGCCGCTGAGCTGCGCATCTCCCTGTGACGCGCGTCATGCCACGCGGCGTTCCCGCCATCTGGGCAGCCAGCGTTCACCTCCCGTTCACCCGCGTCCCCGTGCCGTGACACCTCTGCTTCCTAGGTTCTGGTCGTCCACCCCCTTGTGAACTCACAGGAGCCTGAAGTGAACCGCTCTTCCCTCCGTCGCACCGCCCTCCCGGGCGTCGCCGCGATCGCCCTCGCCACGGCGCTGTCCGCCTGCGGGGCCGCCAACGAGGAGGCCGCCAGCGGCGACGCCGCCGCCGAGGGCGAGTCCTCGCTCTCCGGCGAGCTCGCCGGCGCCGGCGCGTCCTCCCAGGAGCGCGCCCAGGAGGCGTGGTCCACCGCCTTCCAGGCCGCCAACTCCGGCGTCACCGTGACCTACGACCCGGTCGGCTCCGGTGACGGCCGCACCCAGTTCATCGAGGGCGGCGTCGCCTTCGCCGGCTCCGACGCCTACCTCGACGACGACGAGCAGGAGCTCAGCGGCGCCAAGGAGCGGTGCGAGGGCCAGGACCCGATCGAGGTCCCGGCGTACGTCTCCCCCATCGCCATCGTGTTCAACCTCGAGGGCGTCGACGAGCTCAACCTCGACGCCAAGACCACCGCCGAGATCTTCGACGGCAAGATCACCACCTGGAACGACCCGGCCATCGCCGACCTCAACCCCGACGCCGAGCTGCCCGACGAGCGGATCACGCCCGTCCACCGCTCCGACGACTCCGGCACGACCGAGAACTTCACCGACTGGCTCAACCAGGCCGGCGACGGCGCGTGGAGCTACGACGCCGACGGCGTCTGGCCGGCCAAGGGCGGCGAGGCCGCCGAGGGCACCTCCGGCGTGATCTCCGCGGTCACCAACGGCACCGGCACCATCGGCTACGCCGACGAGAGCCAGGCCGGCGACCTCGCGATCGCCAAGGTCAAGGTCGGCGAGGAGTTCGTCGAGGCGACCCCCGAGGCCGGCGCCAAGGTCATCGAGGAGTCCGAGCGCGTCTCGGGCCGCCCGGACGTCGACATGGCGTTCGAGATCAACCGCACCACGACCGCGGCCGACACCTACCCCGTCGTCCTGGTCTCCTACCTGATCGCCTGCCAGACCTACTCCGACCAGGCCGAGGCCGACCTGGTCAAGGGCTACCTGTCCTACATCGTCTCCGACGAGGGCCAGAAGGCCGCCGCCGACAACGCCGGCGCGGCTGCGCTGTCCTCGTCGGTCGCCGAGGAGGCCCAGGGGATCGTCGAGAAGATCTCCGCCGGAANNNCGTGCGGGGGGTCACCACCCCCCGCACGCCACTTGCACGACCAGCCCCCTTCCACCCAGAGGACCTGACGTGACCACCACGCCCGCCGCCCCTCCCGCCGCCCGCCCCAAGCGGCGCCAGGGCGACCGCATCTTCGCGGGACTCTCCCGCGGCGCCGGCCTGTTCATCCTCGTCGCCCTCGCCGGGGTCTTCGTCTTCCTGGCGATCGAGGGCATCCCCGGCCTCACCCAGCCGTCGAGCTTCTACGCCCCGCAGGCCAGCACGTTCATCGGCTACGTCACCCCGCTGCTGTTCGGGACGATCCTGGCGGCCGTGATCGCGGTGATCATCGCCGCGCCGCTGTCCTTCGGCATCGCCCTGGTGATCAGCCACTACGCCCCCCGCTCGATCGCGGTGCCCGCGGCGTACGTCGTGGACCTGCTGGCCGCCGTCCCCAGCGTCGTGTTCGGCCTCTGGGGCATCAACGTCCTGGCCCGCAAGGTGGCGCCGGGCTACGAGTGGCTCTACGAGCACCTCGGCTTCATCCCGTTCTTCGCCGGTCCGCCCTCGACGACCGGCCGCACGATCCTCACCGCCGGCATCGTGCTGGCGATCATGATCCTGCCGATCATCACCGCGATCTCGCGCGAGATCTTCGCCCAGACCCCCCGGCTGCACCAGGAGGCCGCGCTGGCCCTGGGCGCGACCCGCTGGGAAATGGTCCGGCTCACGGTCTTCCCCTACGCCAAGTCCGGCATGGTCTCCGCGGTCATGCTCGGCCTGGGCCGCGCGCTCGGCGAGACGATGGCGGTCGCCATGGTCCTCTCGGCCGGCGGCGGCATCACCTTCAACCTGATCTCGTCGTCGAACCCGGCGAGCATCGCCTCCAACATCGCCAACAACTACAAGGAAGGCACGCCTGGCAAGGTCGCGGTCCTCATCGCCACCGGCCTGGTGCTGTTCCTGGTGACGTTCCTGGTCAACTTCGCGGCCCGCTGGCTGGTCGGCCGCTCCGAGCGGAGGATGGCGCGATGAGCACCACCACCCAGGCGCCCCGTGGGTCGGCCCCCACCCGCGTCCAGAGCCTGCAGCGGCCGCGGCTGCCCCGCTGGGCGCCGCTGCTGGTCGCCCTCGGGGCCGTCGCCGGCGCCGCCCTGCTGGGCCTGCTGCTCGGCTGGGGCCTGCTGAGCACCGGCTTCGTCGCGCTGCTGCTGTTCGTGGTGCTGATGCCGGTCTGGTCGCTGGTGGTGGAGAACCGCCGCGCCGCCGTCGACCGGCTGATGACCTCGTTGGTCTGGAGCGCGTTCCTGATCGCCCTGGTGCCGCTGCTCTCGCTGATCTGGACCGTCGTGTCCAAGGGCGCGCCGCAGATCAACGCGACCTTCCTGACGTTCTCGCAGTTCCGCACCGACCTCTCGCAGCCGGTCGGCATCTACCACGCCCTGATCGGCACCCTGCTGATCACGCTGGGCGCCACCGTGATCGCGGTCCCGATCGGCATCTTCACCGCGATCTACATCGTGGAGTACGGCCAGAAGGGCCGCCTGGCCCGCTCGATCACCTTCCTGGTCGACGTGATGACCGGCATCCCCTCGATCGTGGCCGGCCTGTTCGCCTTCGCGCTGTGGATCCTGCTGTTCGGCCCCTCGGCCCGCGCCGGCCTCGGCGGCTCGATCGCGCTGGCGATCCTGATGATCCCGATCGTGGTGCGCTCCACCGAGGAGATGCTCCGGCTCGTGCCCGACGACCTGCGCGAGGCGTCGTACGCCCTGGGGGTGCCGAAGTGGCGCACCATCGCCAAGGTCGTGCTCCCCACCGCGCTGGGTGGCATCGTGACCGGCGTGACCCTCGCCATCGCCCGCGTGGTCGGCGAGACCGCGCCGCTGCTGCTGATCGCGGGCCTGACGACGCGGACCAACTTCAACCTCTTCGACGGCCGGATGACCACGCTGCCGGTCCTGATCTTCACCCAGAACGCCAACCCGGGCATCCCGCCGCCCAGCGGCGGCGAGCCCCCGGGCATCGGCATCGCCTGGGGCGGCGCCTTCGTGCTGATCGTGATCGTGATGCTGCTCAACCTCGTCGCCCGCGTGGTCGGCAAGTACTTCGCCCCCAAGACCGGACACTGAGTCCGGACAACACGGAGAGTTCACACACCATGGCCAAGAGCATCGACGTCTCTGACCTCGACATCTACTACGGCGACTTCCTGGCGGTCGAGAGCGTCAACATGACGATCCCCGCCCGCTCGGTGACCGCGCTCATCGGACCGTCCGGCTGCGGCAAGTCGACCTTCCTGCGCTCGCTCAACCGGATGCACGAGGCGATCCCCGGCGCCCGCGTCGACGGCAAGATCATCGTCGACGGGCAGTCCCTCTACGACCCGGGCGTGGACCCGGTGGAGGTCCGCCGCATGGTCGGCATGGTCTTCCAGCGGCCCAACCCGTTCCCGACGATGTCGATCTACGAGAACGTCCTCGCCGGGCTGCGGCTGAACAACAAGAAGCTCAAGAAGTCCGCCGCCGACCAGGTCGTGGAGAAGTCCCTCAAGGGCGCCAACCTGTGGAACGAGGTCAAGGACCGGCTGGGCAAGCCCGGCATGGGCCTCTCCGGCGGCCAGCAGCAGCGGCTGTGCATCGCCCGCGCCATCGCCGTCGAGCCGCAGGTGCTGCTGATGGACGAGCCCTGCTCGGCCCTCGACCCCATCTCGACCTCCGCGATCGAGGACCTCATCCACGAGCTGAAGTCGGAGTACACGATCGTCATCGTGACCCACAACATGCAGCAGGCCGCCCGCGTCTCCGAGGACACCGCCTTCTTCAACATCGCCGGCACCGGCAAGCCCGGCAAGCTGATCGAGATGAACCCCACCAAGAAGATCTTCAGCGTCCCCGACGAGCCCGCCACCGAGGCCTACATCTCGGGTCGGTTCGGGTAGGTCGGCCCCGCGCTACCCGCGTCGGGTGGGGTCCGCCTCGCCATACGGCGTAGTCCGAGACGAAAAGCACCACCTGGGTCCTCCGGGTGGTGCTTTTCGTCTCGGACTACCTGCCCCTGTGGATCACCGTTCGCGAGACCGACGTACGGCGGGCACCCTGCAGCGGATGGACACCGATGATCCCCTCAGTGCGGCGAGGGCTGCCGTGGTCTGGCCGGTGGCGCTCGACCCGACCGGTGTCGACGGCCCCACCCGCGGGGCGGCGCGCGGGTCGCGGTGGCGTCGCTCCAGCCACGGGCTCTACGTGCCGGCAACCGTGGAGGCCGATCAGCCCGAGCAACGCATCGTCGAGGCGGCGGCCATCCTGCCCGAGATCGGAGGCGTGACCGGGTGGGCCGGTCTGCGCTGGGCCGGCGGCGTCTGGTTCGACGGTCGCGGACCGCAGGGTCAGCCTCGCGACGTGGATCTCGCGACCTGCTACGAGGACGTTCGGACCCGTCCGGGCAAGCGGGTGTGCCAGGAGCGGCTGCCCCCGTCCGAGCTCGTCGACCACGACGGCGTACGCATGACATTGCCGGTCCGGTCACTGCTCTTCGTGCTCCGCCGCGCGCCCGACCTCCGGACGGCCGTGATCGCCGCCGACATGGCTGCCTACTCCGACCTCGTCTCCCTGGACGAGGCCTGGGAGTACGCCCTGGCTCACCCGGGGTGGACGGGAGTGCCGCAGGCTCGCCGGGCTCTCCTCCTCGCGGCGGAGAACTCGTGGTCCCCCCGGGAGACGGCGCTGCGCCTGGTGTGGACACAGGACGCCGGTCTGGGGGCGCCCCTGTGCAACAGCCCCGTGTTCGACCTCGAGGGTCGGCTGATCGGCGTACCCGACATGGTCGACCCGGAGTCGGGGCTGCTCGGCGAGTACGACGGCGTGGTCCACTTCGTCGGCCCGCAGCGGGCCCACGACCTAGGCCGGCTCGACCGGTTCCGCGACCACGGGCTCGAGCCCGTCGTGGTCGTCTCCGACGACATGGCCGACCGGGATCGCGTCGTACGCCGCCTGCTCGCCGGGCACGAGCGCGCCCGACGGCGACCCGCGTCCGAACGCCGGTGGACCACCGAGCCACCACCGTGGTGGACGCCCACCGACACGGTCTCCCTCAGGCGCTCCCTCGCCGCCACCGTGGCCCGCCGTCTCCTGGCCCACCGCGAACGCGCCGCCTGACCTGCTTCCCGCCACCCCGCACACTCCACCACGGGGGATAGTCCGAGACGAAAAGCACCGGCGACGGCCCGACGTCGGTGCTTTTCGTCTCGGACTACCCGGAGTCGGGGATCGTCCTGCCGCCCGGCTAGCCGAGCCCGGTCAGGGCAGCTGGAGCACGAACCGCAGCAGGAGGTAGACGAGGGCGGCGACGCCGCCGGCGGCGGGGAAGGTGAGCACCCAGGCGGTGAGGATGGAGCGGGCGACGCCCCAGCGGACGGCGGAGAAGCGCTTGGTGGCGCCGACGCCCATCACCGCGCTGGTGATGGTGTGGGTGGTCGAGATCGGCGCCTCGAAGACGTACGCCGCGGTGTAGAGCACGCCCGCCGAGATCGACTCGGCGGCGAACCCCCGGGCCGGGTCGAGGTGGATGATGCGGCGACCGAGGGTGCGCATGATGCGCCAGCCACCGGAGTAGGTGCCCAGCGAGATCGCGGTCGCGGCCGCGATGATGACCCAGACCGGGAGCGGGTCACCGGCGGCGACGTACCCACCGGAGAGCAGCGCCAGGAAGATCACGCCCATCGTCTTCTGTGCGTCCTGGAGGCCGTGGCCCAGCGCCATCGCGGCGGCCGAGATGGTCTGGGCGAGCCGGAAGCCCGACCCCACGCGGCGCGGCGAGGCCTTCCGGAACAGCCACATGATCAGCAGCATGAAGGCGAAACCGAGGGAGAACGCCAGCAGCGGCGAGACCACCATCGGGATGACGACCTTCTCGACCACCGTGGCCCAGTTGACGAACACGCCGGCGGTCAGCGCCGAGCCGACCAGGCCGCCGATGAGGGCGTGGGAGGACGACGAGGGCAGGCCGTAGTACCAGGTCACCATGTTCCAGGTGATGGCCCCGAACAGGCCGGCCATCACGATCACCAGGCCGTGGCTGCCGACCCCGGGGTCGATCACGTCACTGACGGTGCTGGCGACCTTCTGGCCCAGGAAGGCGCCGACGAAGTTCATGACGGCCGCCATCAGCAGCGCCACCCGAGGGGTCAGCGCGCGCGTCGAGACCGAGGTCGCGATGGCGTTGGCCGCGTCGTGGAACCCGTTGGTGTAGTCGAAGACCAGGGCGACCAGGACCACCGCGATGACGATGGCGAGCGTCACGCTCAGGACTCCTTGGCGTGGATCTGCTCCACCGTGTTGGCGACCTTCTCGAAGGCGTCGACGGCGCTCTCCAGCGACTCGACGATGTCCTTGAGCTTGAGCACGTCGAGCGCGTCGTAGCTGCCGCTGAACAGCTGCGCCAGGATGTGGCGGAAGCTCTTGTCGCCGGCGTTCTCGAGCCGGTTGATCTCGATCCAGTACTCCGAGAGGTCCTTCATCGAGCGCAGCCGCGGCATCGCCTCGGCGGTCAGCTCGGCGCAGCGCTGCAGCACGTCGACCTGGTCGGCGATCTCGGCGGGCAGCGCGCCGACCTCGTAGAGGACGGTCAGGTCGACCGCCTCCTCCATGTAGTCCATGACGTCGTCGAGGCCGGAGGCCAGCGCGTAGATGTCCTCGCGGTCGAAGGGGGTCACGAAGGTGGCGTTGACCCGCGACGCGATCTCGTGGGTGGTCTCGTCGGCGCGGTGCTCGGCCTCCTGCATCCGGGCCGCGATGGCGTGCCGGTCGGCACCCTCGCCGAGCAGCTCGGCCAGGATCGCCGCCCCCTCGACCAGGTGCTGTGCGGAGGTCTGGAAGAGGTCGTAGAAGACGTCGTCCACGGGCTTGAAGCGAAACGCCACCGGGTTAACTCCACGTGAGCAGGATCAGAACGTCGCCATGCTAGGCGGTGGCGAGCCCGGGACGGCAACTCGGGGCCGCGGCGTACCCCCAGGGGGTATGTATGCTGGAGCCATGGACGCGACCCCCGGCTACCACGACCACAAGGGCGACTACCTGACCCGGCTGCGGCGCATCGAGGGACAGGTCCGCGGGCTGCAGCGGATGGTCGACGAGGACGTCTACTGCCTCGACATCCTGACCCAGGTCTCGGCCGTCAAGAGCGCGTTGCAGAGCGTCTCGGTCGGTCTGGTCCAGGACCACCTGGGCCACTGCGTCCAGGACGCCGTCGCGGGCGCCGCGGCCGGCGACGAGGACGGCCGGGCCCGCGCCGAGGCCAAGGTCGCCGAGGCGAGCGCGGCCATCACCCGCCTGCTCAAGAGCTGAACCCCACCCCACCGAAGGAGCACCCATGAGCACGACGTACGACGTCACCGGCATGACCTGCGGCCACTGCGCCCAGGCCGTCACCACCGAGCTGTCCTCGGTGCCAGGCGTCACCGGCGTCCAGGTCGACGTCGAGACCGGCACGGTCGTCGTCGAGGGCGAGGGCTTCACCGACGCCCAGGTCGCCGAGGCGGTCGACGAGGCCGGCTACGCCCTGGCCTGACCCGCCCGCACCACCGCTGCACCACCCGGAGACCCCGATGAGCCAGACCCCCGTCCGCGACACCCGCTCCGTCGACCTGCTGGTCGGCGGCATGACCTGCGCGTCCTGCGTAGGCCGGGTGGAGAAGAAGCTCAACCGCCTCGACGGGGTCACGGCCACCGTCAACCTCGCCACGGCCTCGGCCCGGGTCGCCTACGACCCCGCGCTGGTCGACGAGGAGACCCTGGTCGCGACCGTCGAGCGCACGGGCTACTCCGCGTCGCTGCCCAGCGAGGGCGACGACCCGGCGAGCGAGGAGGACACCCAGGCCCGAGCACTGCTGCGCCGGCTGGCGGTCGCGGCGCCGCTCACGGTCGCGGTGGCAGTCCTGGCGATGGGCCCCGGCGTGCCCCGGCTCCCGTGGCTGCAGCTGGTCCTCACCCTCCCCGTCGTGGCGTACGCCGGATGGCCGTTCCACCGCGCGGCCGCGGTCAACGCCCGCCACCTCGCCTCGACGATGGACACGCTGGTCTCCATCGGCACGGTCGCGGCCTTCGCCTGGTCGGTGGTGGAGCTGCTCCGCGGCGAGATGCACCTCTACTTCGAGGTCGCCGCCACCGTCACGACGTTCCTGCTGCTGGGCCGCTGGCTCGAGGCGCGGGCCAAGTCACGGGCCGGGTCGGCGCTGCACGCGCTGCTCGAGCTCGGCGAGACGCGAGCGGTGCTGCTCGAGGACGGGCCCGACGGCGCCGCCGAGCGCGAGGTCGACGTCGCCGTGCTGCGGCCCGGGATGCGGGTGCTGGTGCGGCCCGGGGCCCGGGTGCCCACGGACGGGGTGGTGGTGGCCGGTCGCAGCAGCTGCGACGAGTCGATGGTGACCGGCGAGAGCCTGCCCGTGGAGAAGGCCGCCGGCGACGAGGTCGTCGGCGGCACCCTCAACACCGACGGCCGCCTCGAGGTCGAGGTCACCCGGATCGGCCGCGACACCCTGCTCGCCCGCATCCGCCGGACGGTGGCCGACGCCCAGACCGGCAAGGCGCCCGTGCAGCGGCTCGCCGATCGGGTCTCGTCGGTGTTCGTGCCGGTCGTGCTCGCGATCGCGGTGGTGACCGCCGCCGCCTGGCTGCTCGCCGGCCAGGGCACCGACGCCGCCGTCACCGCCGCCGTGGCCGTGCTGGTCATCGCCTGCCCGTGCGCGCTGGGGCTCGCCACGCCCACGGCGATGCTCGTCGGCACCGGTCGCGCCGCCCAGCTCGGCATCGTGGTCCGCAGCGCCGAGGTGCTCGAGACCTCGCGCGCCGTCACCACGGTCGTGCTCGACAAGACCGGCACCCTGACCACGGGCCGGATGCGGGTCCACGAGGTCACCGGCGATCCCGACGCGCTGCTGCTGGCGGCGGCACTCGAGCGCGGCAGCGAGCACCCGGTGGCCCGGGCGCTGGTGGCCCACGCCCCCGCGGCGCTGCCCCACGTCGAGGAGTTCACCGCGCTCCCGGGCTCCGGCGTGCGCGGCACGGTGGTCGGCACCGAGGTCGAGGTCGGGCGCGCCCCCGAGCCCGGCACGCTCCCGCGCGAGCTCGGCGAGGCGGTCGCCGCGGGCCGCGCCCGGGGACGCACCACCGTGCTGGTGACGGTCGCTGGTCGTCCCCGCGCCGTCGTCGCGGTCGGCGACACCGTCCGACCCGAGAGCCGCGAGGCGGTCGCCGCGCTGCACGCCGCCGGGCTGCGCACCGTGCTGCTCACCGGCGACCACGAGAGCGCGGCCCGCCACGTCGCCGACCAGCTGGGCATCGGGACGGTCGTGGCCGGCGTACGACCGGAGGACAAGCTGACCGAGGTACGCCGCCTCCAGGACGCCGGCGAGACCGTCGCCATGGTCGGCGACGGCGTCAACGACGCCGCCGCACTGGTGCAGGCCGACCTCGGCATCGCGGTCGGCACCGGCACCGACGCCGCCATCGAGGCCGGTGACGTCACGCTGGTCAACGGCGACCCCCGGCTCGTCGTGGCCGCGCTGCAGCTCTCGCGCCGCACCCTGACGGTGATCCGGCAGAACCTGTTCTGGGCCTTCGCCTACAACGTCGTCGGCATCCCGGTGGCGGCCCTGGGCCTGCTCAACCCGATGGTGGCCGGGGCGGCGATGGCGGCCTCCAGCGTCTGCGTGGTCACCAACTCGCTACGGCTGCGGCGCTTCGCGGTGACCTCGTCCACCGGCCCCGCGGGCGGCTCGACGGGCGGCTCGACGGGCGGCTCGACGGGCGGCTCGACGGGCGGCTCGACGGGCTAGGAGCCCGGAGCGGCGTGGCCCTGGCGCGGGATGCCCAGGGCCTGGTCGATCTCGTGCGGGGTCAGGTGCGCGTCGGTCTGGTTGGCGGCCACGATCAGGCTCGCCGTCAGCTCGACCTCGCTCAGCAGCTCGTCGTCCTCGAGCCGCACGTCGTACGGATCCACGCCTGGCGTCCCTCCCCCTGAGTGCATGTCGGGACCACTCCTACCCACCCTGTCACCTGCGGAAACGGTGTCCGACCACGTGACCGACGGGTAACCCGCGGACCACCGGAGGCCGCGACCCCGGGAACGCCACAGGGCCCCGACCGTGAGGTCGAGGCCCTGTGTCGAAGTCCGTGATCAGAGAGGACGAACGTTCTCCGCCTGGGGGCCCTTGGGACCCTGGGTGACGTCGAACTCGACCTTCTGGTTCTCGTCGAGGGACTTGTAGCCCTGCGACTGGATCGCGGAGTAGTGGACGAAGACGTCGTCCCCGCCGTTCTCCTGAGCGATGAAGCCGAAACCCTTCTCGGCGTTGAACCACTTGACGGTGCCCTGAGCCATGCTGGTGTTCTCCTGTTACTAAAGGCGTGAGACCGCCACTTCAGCGGCCTCATGCAGAGTGCGGGTGATACGCCGTCCCGCCTCGCAAGCCTGTAGCAAAGAGAAGAAACGCCGTTGGATCACAACCTCCAACGAGCGTTGATGTAACCGCTGGAACTTGCACCCTGCGTTGACGACAGTACCAACACTTCGAAGGCCTCGTCGCCCACCCCCGTCCGTGGCGGAGGACCGCCGCCGTCCGCGCCCGACGTGTCCTTCCCGCTGCTGCCTCGTTGCGGATGCGAGCCGCGCCCACCAGGACGCGCCCGAGATCCCCCAGGAGGCGACGTGGAACGACGAGGACAGACGGCGCTGCAGACGCGCTTCGTCCGCATCCCGACCCAGTCGCCGGGGTGGCGTCCCGACCGCGCCGTCCCCGACCCGGCGCTGACGGCCACCGGGCGCACGCGAGCGGTGCCGTCGCGGTTGCGGCAGCACCGGGTCGACCCGACGGCCGTTCTGCGCAAGGCTCTGCTCGCACCACCCGCCGATGACACCGCCACGGGGACGCCCGCCGAGGGGGACGACGTGACCCAAGAGACGACCGACGAGCCCGGCGACGGGCGCCGAGGGCGGCTCGGCCGCCTGCTCGGACGCCGCCGCGACGAGCAGCCCGACGCGACCGCCGGCGCCGACGCCGCCCCGGCCGCAGCGGCGACCCCGGACGCTTCCGGCGACGCCGACGACGAGTGCGGCCGCTGGGTCTACCACCACGCCGAGGAGGGGTCCGGCTTCCAGGGCTGGCTCTACCACTACGACGACGGCACCCTGGCCGCCGAGGACGGCACCGTCTACGAGTACGCCGCCGGCGGGGCGCTCGAGCAGCCGGTCGACGACGAACCCGAGCCGGCCGCCGCTGTCGAGCCGGAGCCGACGCCCGAGCCGGAGCCCACGCCGGAGCCCGAGCCGGTGGCTGCCGCCGACCCGGAGCCCGAGCCGGAGCCCGAGCCGGAGCCCGAGCCCGAGCCCGAGCCCGAGCCGGAGCCGGAGCCCGAGCCGGAGCCGGAGCCGGTCGCTGCCGCCGACCCGGAGCCCGAGCCAGAGCCCGAGCCAGAGCCCGAGCCGGTCGCCGCCGCGGAGCCTGAGCCGGAGCCGACGCCGGAGCCGACGCCGGAGCCCGAGCCGGTCGCTGCAGAGCCTGAGCCGGAGCCGGTTGCTGCCGAGAAGCCCGAGCTGGAGCCCGAGCCGACGCCGGAGCCGGAGCCGGAGCCAGAGCCGGATCCCGCCCCCGCGTCCGCCTCCGACGACGTACCGACCTTCCTCGAGTACTCCCCCTCCGGCCTGGTCCCTCTGGCCGCCGGAGCCGTGCTCGCCCTCGCCGGGGTGGGTGCGGTCCTGCTGGCGGTGCTGGCGCTCGAGGACCCCTCGGCGGGCGGGGTGCTGCTGGTCCTGCTGCTGGCGGGCCTCGCCGTGGCGGCCGGAGTCGTGCTGTCGCGGTGGGACCCCACCACCGTCACGGTGCGCGAGGGCACGCTGCTGGTCGAGCGCGGCGGCACCACCCGCGAGGTCGACCTGCGCGACCCCGACCTGGTGGTCGAGCTCGACGACCCGGCGTCACGCTCGTGGACCGGCACCTTCACCTCGGGCGAGCACGACCCGGTGGTCGTACGCCGCTCCGACGTCGAACCGCGGCGGTTCGGCCAGGTCGTCGAGCGGGTCCGCACCCAGCGGGCCGAGCCGGAGAGCCCGGAGCCCGCCCGGGCTCAGTAGCCCGGGATGGCGATGTCGAGCCGGTCGCCGCGGGCCTCGACGACGCCTTCGACGCGGAACCTGACACGGTCGGACACCGGCAGCAGGTCGCCCGTGTCCGGGTCGCGCACCTGCCCGACCATCCGGGCGAGGGGCGGCCGAGGGGTGGTGATGCGCCACCCCGTGCGGTCGGGCTCGACCTCGACCCGGACCGGCCCGTCGAGCGTCCACGACGACGAGGTCAGTCCGCCGACGAACGCCAGCCGGGCCGGGCAGCCGCGTGGGCGCGGGGCGTCGCCGAGGGGTCGCGTGCAGCGGCGTACGAAGGACCGGACCGCCTGCTGCACCTGCGCCTGGGCCGCCGCGGTGAGCGTGCCGCCGAGATCGAGCGCGTAGGGGTCGACGTCGCGGGTGTCGACCTGCTGGCCCGGGTCGTGCTCGACCAGGCCCTCGGGCCCGACGGCGGCGACGGTGAACTCGCCGGGCGGGAGGTAGTACCTCCGACCCTCGGCCGGCAGAGGGGCGACGGGCACCGTGGCCTCGCCGACCCGCAGCGCGGTGATGCCCTGCCCGGTGAGCTCGACGGTCGGCAGCACCGAGCCGCTGAAGCTGCCCGAGGTGCGGGCGTTCAGCCGCAGCCACGGCCCCCCGCTGCGGACGGGCGGGTCGGTGTCGAGCGTGTAGGAGACGTAGCCCAGGCCGCTGCCCTCGCCGTCGATCGTCACGTCCCGGCGCGCCAGCGCCCCCTGCTCGAGCACGTCGTCGACCAGCAGCTCGTCGGAGAAGGACAGCGAGTCCGGGACCGCCACGTCCTTGAGCTGCGCCGCGTCCACCTCGACCAGGGCGGAGGTCAGCAGCTGGACCTGGCCTCGGGCGGTGGTGGGGTCGTCGGCCGACCCGTCGGCGCAGCCGGTGAGCGCGAGCACGGCCAGACCGGTTGCCGCGGCCGCGGTGCGGCGTACCCCTTGCATGCGCCGATGGTCGCAGGTCCGGCCCCTCCGCGCAGGCCTCCCGCGAGGGCCTGGTCGACCGGGCTTCGACGTGCCGCCCGAGGTCGTCCTCGGCGCCTGCCGCCCGCCGCTGGCCCACGAGGCGCCGCACGTCCACCCTCAGCCGGTGACGAACCTCGCGGCCGACTCCCCGGAGAGGGCCGCCTCGATGCGGGCCCGCATGTGGGCGGCGAGCGTCGGGCGGAGGTCCTCGAGCTCGTCCCGCGTGCACCAGCGCACGTCGGTGGACTCGTCGTCGGCCACCCGCCCCTCGCCCGAGACCCAGGTGCAGGCGAAGGTGAGGTCGAGGTAGACCGACCGGTCGCCGTTGGGGTAGGCCACCTCATCGGTCACCCCCACCCGGGCCAGCCGGTCGACCCGGATCACCACGTCGGCCTCCTCCAGCGCCTCGCGGGCGGCCGCCACGGCGGGCTCCTCCCCCGGGTCGACGATGCCGGTGACAGGTGTCCACGTCCCGTCGTCGACCCGCCGGACCAGCAGCACCTCGGTGGCGGGCCCGCGGGCGCGGCGTACGACCGCCGTCACGCCGGGCAGCCACAGCAGGTCGTGGCCGACGTGGGAGCGCAGTGCGGCGACGTACGGCGGGATGGGCACGCGCCCGACGCTAGCTGTACTCGGGTGCCACCCTCGCTGGGCTCCCGGGATGCGGAACGACGCGGGACTCCGCGCTGACTACCGCCGTTCCGTGGGACGCCCCTCGGTTCTCGCCCGACGGCGCCGGACGGTGGCCGCTCCGGCCGTCCACCGCGTACCGTGCGGGCACGGCCCGCCCGGGTCGCCCTACCTCTCGGGAGAGAAGTGAACACTCGCGCCCCCCGCGGCCGCTTCGCGGCCCTCGGACTGCTGCTCGGTCTCGTCCTCGCTCTACTCCTGCCGATGGGCCCCGCCTCGGCGTACTCGGCGTGCACGAACACCGCGTACCGCAGCACGTCGCCGAACTTCTACTACCCGGTGACCTCGAGCGGCTCGTCTCAGTGCGAGGCCGGCATCTGGCTCGCGTCGACGTCGTACTCGGGCGTCAAGACGTTGCAGAGCGCTCTGAACGCCTGCTACGCGACCGGTTTGAGCGTCGATGGTCACTACGGCAGCCGCACCAAGGCTGCGATCGAGATGGTGCAGCGGCGCCACGGCATCACGGTCGATGGCGGGTACGGCCCGCAGACGCGCAACGCGATGAGGTGGCCGAAGTACTACCAGGGCCGCGGGATCGGCTGCATCTCGTTCCAACAGACCGTGTGGGGCACGGTCTGAGGCCCTGCTGAGGGAGCCGCTCCACGACCCGCCGGTGGCAGCTGTCACTCAATCCGCGGCGAGCAGATGCAGGTTCTCCGGCGATCGGCCCCGCCGGAACGCGCGTTCGGCATGGTGGTCGTTCATCGCCGCTGGTAGGGGCGCTGGGCCCGCGCGACGTCGTCGTAGCAGGTGTCTCCGGCAATGTCGCTAGGCACCCGGTACTGCGCGAGCACGGCGCAGCTCCACAGATCCTGGGTGGCCTGGATCTCCGTCCACCCTCCGTCGACCATCGCCCACATCGCGACGTAACCGCCGTCGCAGTCGTTGACCGCGCCGACCGCGTACCCGTCGGTGCGCAACGACTGGACGGCCACCCCGACCAAGCCCTGGTCACAGGCGGCGCCCCGGCTGAGTCGTTCGGCGGTGCCGCCGATGAACTCCTTGAAGGAGTCGGGCGCGCCGGCCAGGTTGTTCGCATCGGCCCTCGTGCGGACCTGGGCGCGGCCGGACCCGTCACCGTCGTAGGAGATGAGCCTCGGCTCCGCCGGCGGCGTCACGTCGTCCGGTGCGCGAGACGTCGTAGGGAGGTCCGGCTCCTGGGTGGCGCTCGGCGCCGTCGCCCGCGGCTGCTCATCGCGCTCGGGGGTGGCGAGCGTGACGCTCACGAGCAGGAGCACTACTGCGGCAGCGACGAGGAGAGGCGCGAACCGATCGCCTCGCCCGAGGTGGACAGCGCGCAAGCGCCGTCGACCAGAGGCGGTCGCCTCCAGGCTGGGGAGCGGGGGGACGACGAGGTTGCTGGCCACTTCGTCCAGCTCGCCGATCAGGGTGCGCTCGAGGTCGGAGTGCATCAGCTTTCCTCCTGTCCGAGAGCGGTTCGCAGATTCTGCAGGGCGCGGTGGGCGGTGGACTTCACGTTGCCGCGGGAGCAGTCGAGGACGTCGGCGATCTCTGCCTCGCTGAGCTGTTCGTAGTAACGCAGCACGATCACGGCTCGCTGCCGCGGTGGCAGCAGGCGTACCTGTGGCCACAGGGACATCCGCTCTTCGGGACCCGCCATGAGCGGTGAGGCCGGTTCGGGTGCGTCGTCGCCCACGAGCAGTTCCAGCCTTCGCCCTCTGGGGCGCTTGGCGGACAGGAACGTGTTCATCAAGATGCGCCTGACGTAGGCGGCGGGCACGTCGGACCGACTCACCCGCGACCAGGCGCCGTGGACCTTGATGAGGGTCTGCTGGGCGAGATCCTCGGCGTCTGCGTGATTTCCAGCAAGGAGGAACGCGCGACGGTACAGCGATGGCCACTCCGTGGCCGCGTAGTCGTCGAACGTCATCGCGTCGGCATCGGCGTACGTCGGCACCGGCACCACCTCCTACCTCTACAGGCGCCCGATCTGGTCAGCAGGTTGCGTCGGGCAGCACACTTTTCCAGGCCTGTCGACGGAGCCAGCGAGCGATGCCGGACCCGCTCGCACTCGTGCAGCGTGTCTGCGGGCCTGAGGATCACCCGGCAGCCAGGACGTCGTCAGCCGTGCCGCGCGAGGGCCGGCCGACGAAGTCGACCGGGTCACGCGGGGTGGCGTCAGTGTCCCTGCGGTGTGCGTCAGCCAGGGCGAGACCTCACGAGGTGCGATGTCCGCGCCGGACCGGGAGCAACCATCCGAACTTCCGTGGCGTGTAGGAAGTGTGGAGATCATTCCGAAGGAACGCTCGCTGGCGGTGCCCGTGAGCTGCGCGATCCATCTCGTGGATCGCGAGCGAACCCGTCAGAACACCTCGCTCCTGCTCGCCGGGACCCGCACGGCGCGCAGGACTCGATGCAGAACCACCCTGACCAAGCTCCGCCTGGCAGCGGGACCGGAGCGAGCAGCACGAGCCGACGTGGTCCGCCTGCAGACGCCGCCCGGCAGCAGGGCAGGCGGACGCTGGCCCGACGGAACTCTCGCCTCACATTCCGAACTCACGAGCACTCATTCACCTGATGGAGCCAACTGATGTCCTGCCGGTCCTCACGCACACGACTGTTGATCCTCGGAGTCACCGCGGCCTTCGCCGCGGTCTCAGCCTGCAGCGCGCCCAGGACCGCCTCCTCCGGCCCCGAGCGTCCGACCTCACAGGTCAGCGCGTCCTCGAACGCCAAGATCGTCAGCAACATCCCTCGCGGTGCCACGAACGTGGACGTCGACCGCAAGCTGAGGCTGCGAGTCGAGGCGGGCACGTTCGAGGCAGTCGAAGTCACCGGCCCCGAGGGCTCGAGCATCGAGGGGCGTCTCTCACCGGACAAGACACGTTGGGCCGCCAGATCCCCGTTGCGGGCGAACTCGCGTTACCGGATCACCAGCACGGCCACGGACACCGAGAGCCGGGAGGGCACCTTCGAGTCGGTCTTCCGGACACGCGAGCTGACCCTGGATGAGCAGACCTACCCCAGCTTCGCGCTCGCCGACGGGCAGACCGTCGGGGTCGGCATGCCGGTCGTCATCCGGTTCGACATCCCCGTCACCGATCAGGCATCGATCGAGCGGCACCTGAAGGTGACCAGCCGTCCAGCGCAGGCCGGTGCCTTCCGCTGGGTCAGCGGTCAGGAGGTGCACTGGCGGCCGAAGGCGTACTGGCGCCCGGGCACCGACGTGACAGTGGAGGCTGACATCGGCGGGGTGCCGGCCGGCAGCGGCATCTACGGGCAGAAGGATCGAAGGATGACCTTCCAGGTCGGAGATGCGATGGTCAGTGAAGTCGACATGAATGCTCACCAGATGCAGGTGTTCCGCAACGGCAAGCTGGCCAGGACGATCCCGATCACTACCGGGGAACAGCCGAAGTTCACCACGAGGTCCGGCATCAAGGTCATCAGCGAGAAGTACCGGAGCAAGCGGATGAACTCCGCGACAGTGGGGATCGATCCCGACAGCGCCGATGGCTATGACCTCGACGACGTCGAGTACGCCATGCGGCTGACGACCAGCGGTGAGTTCGTGCATGCAGCTCCGTGGTCAGTCGGCTCCCAGGGCAGCGCCAACGTCAGCCACGGCTGCACCGGCATGAGCACCGCCAATGCCGAGTGGCTGTACAACAACACCAACGTGGGCGACGTCATCGAATACGTCGGGACGGACAAGCCCATGGACCTCACCAACGGCTTCGGGGACTGGAACACCTCGTTTCGCGACTATCGGGCAGGGTCGGCGCTCAGCTGACCTCGCGGCGCACGTCCCACTGTCTGGCACCCGAGACAGACGGTGGGCCTAGCCGACCCCGGCGGTCGGCAGCGCTGGGGTTTCAGTGTGGGAGTCGGGTCCAGGTCGCGCCGAGGTCGGTGCTGACGCGCGTGTGGCTGCGCTCGGGGTGGATGGCGTAGATGCGACCGTCCTCGAACTCGTACTCCCAGCCGCCCTCCGTGCCTGGTGCCGGCAGCCGTGTCCACGTGCGGGTGGTGACGTCGACCAGGAACGTGCCGCTGGCGGCCGAGTCGCCGGTCGGCACCAGGGCGACGGTCGTGTCGTCGAGGGCGCGCACGGCCGGCTCCCACCACCGGTCCCCGCCGGAGTCAGCGTCGCCAGGGACGTCAGTGGGCAGGAACTCCCAGGCGGCGTCGGAGGGTGCGTCGGTACGACGCACCAGGAGCCCGTCGAGGGTCGCGTGCTCGAGGTCCGAGCCTTCGGTGGTGAGGGCTGCGACGACGTAGTCGCCGACGGCGGTCAGGGTCAGGGAGGGGATGACGGTCCGGGGTGTGGTCTTGTGCCCGGCGATGGGTTCCCACCTGCGGCCGTCGTCCGAGCGCTGGAACTGGATCTCGCCGTCGGCGTAGCCGAGCTGGCGCACCACGCTGCCGTCGGCGGCCACCGCCCACCCTTGCCAGTCCCCGGCGGCGGGGGTGGGGGTGAACATGATCCGGCCCTCGGGCCGGTACAGGCGGGCGGAGCCGTAGATGGGGGCCAGGTCACCGGCGGCCGCGGGCCGCGACGTGGCGCCGCGGACGTGGCTGACGGTGCCGGTCGCGGTGATGTGGAACGTGGCACGTCCGGCGGGGCCGATGAGGAGGTAGCCGTCGCCGACCGCGCGCACGAACGGGGTGGCGGCGCCTTCGAGGGTGACCTCGGACAGTCCGGTGGCCAGGTCGCGGCCGCGGTGGTCGTAGAGGCGCCACGCGCTGGCGGAGCGTCCTTCGCTCGTCGGCGGGTCGACGGTGTAGGTGATCAGGTGGGTGCGGTCGGGTCCGGTGGCGGCGTCGACCGGGCGGCCGGCGTCGACGATCTCGTCGGCGGTCGCGCCGCTGTCTTCGGCGACCTCGGCCATCCGGTCCGCGTCGACCCGGTCCCCGCCGGTGCCGCCGGTGTTGTCGCTGTCATCGGTGCCTGTGCCCGTGCCGGTGCACGCGGCCAGGATCGTTGCCGTCGTGGCGACGGTAGCGACATGCAGGGCCCGTCGCAGGCTGCGGCGTCGGGGCGGGTGCATGGGGTCCACTGTCCTCCTCCTTCGCGCCGGTGGGACGACTCGAGAAGCGGAAGGCAGCGCGGGTCGCGAAGGCGGAGGGGGATGTCCTCCTGCAGCAGTCGCCTCAGAGCCCAACCCGACCGGCGGCCGTCTCCGGTGTCGCTGCCCCTCCCCGGGCCACTCGCTAGGCTCCGCCCGGTGTGGGTTCTTCCCCAGGGTTGCTCCCTGCTTGCTTCCCTGAGTTCCTTCCATGCACCGGGCCTCTAGCTCAATGGGCAGAGCAGCGGACTTTTAATCCGCGGGTTGTGGGTTCGAGTCCCACGGGGCCCACCAGAGCGTGTGAAAACGCTCATACCTGGGCAAGATCCCCACATGGGGGACCGCGCCTACCTGGGCTTCGCGCCGGGACGACGACCGGCCGTGGAGGTGCGCATCGGGACGCGGTGGCTCCCGGGAGAGCTGCGGTCCTGGATCCGCCGGGGCGCGACCTGGTGGGCCCACGTCGACTACGTGCTCCCCGGCGACGGGTCGCACACCGCGACCGTGATGGCGACGTCGATCCGGTCCACGGACCCGCGCGCCGAGCCGCCGCCGGGGTCCTCGGAGGACGGGTCGCAGCGTCAGGAGGTCTGACCTGGGCTGGGTCGCTCCTCGCGCTGCGGGGGCACCGCCGGAGCCACGGCCTGCTCGTCCCAGTCGGTCCAGGCCCGTCCGTCCCAGAAGCGGTGCTCCAGCGGCCGGCTGGGGTGGCGGTACCAGCCGACGGCGAGCTCCTGGGCCGTGGTGCCCTCCGGCGTGTGGTGCGTGTGGGGTCGCACTCGTCCCTCCCGGTCGTCTCTCGAGGAGGCGTCCCGACCGGGTCCGGGGCTGGCACGCCCCTCCAGTGGACCACGGTGACGACCCGCGGGGAAGTCAGCCGGTGACGCGCACCTTCACCGTGCTCGTCGGGTAGCGCACGCCGGCGTCGTAGTAGCGGTGGAAGCGGCGGGTCAGGGCGGCCAGGTCGCCCGGCGACATCTTGATGCAGCCCGCGGAGCGGTAGTCGTTGTACATCGGCACCTCCCAGCGGCACCGCTGGTCACCACGCGTGTCCCGGCACTGCCCGTTGGTGACGGTCTGCTCGGAGTGGATGAACAGCGACTGGCGCGGCGTGCCGTTGCGGCACCGCTTGTCCTCCAGCTGGAAGACGCGGCCGTCGATGTAGTTGCCGTCGCGCTGGTCCTGCTGCACGAACGAGTAGTCGCCGTCGGGCAGCCAGCCCTCGTTGCGCACGCAGCTGTCCGTGCCCCGGGGCCCCGTGCCCGAGCCGGCGCGCCACGCCACCTCCTCGACCAGCTTCCAGGGGGCGCCGGCACCGGCCCGGGTCCACGAGCGCCAGAGGACCCGGGACCGGAACGGCCGGGCCGGGTCCTTGTCGAACACGATCGCCGCGCGACGACGTTGCACGGACGCGGCGGGCACCAGCACCCGACCGGGTACGACGCGCGGCTGCACCGCCGCGACACCGGCGGTCGCCGACCGGGCGACCGGGGCCGCCTCGACGACGGTCGGGAGGAACACGCCGGAGACGGCGAGCGCGAGCACGGCGGCCAGCCGAGCCGCTCGGGGGAAGGAGCTCATCGGGGCAGTCAAGCCCAGCCGACGCCCGATCCCCGCCGGATCGGGCACGACACGCCCGCGAGGGTCAGCTCGCGCGGCCCCGCACGCCGGCGTCGGTGAGCCGGGCCTCCTCCAGCGCCTGCGCCTCGAGCTCCGCGCGACGCTGGTCGCTGCCGAACGTGCCGGGCTCGCTGACCAGCTCGGTCGCGCCCTTGGGGAGCCGCTTGAGCGCCATCCGGGCGAAGATCTGCTGCTCGGTGGCGGTGCGCTGGGAGCGGTCGTTGGACAGGAACGTGACGGCCCAGTGGATCAGCGCGGTGAACTGGTTCTTGAAGCCGGTGAGGTAGATCAGGTGGACCCCGAGCCACATCAGCCAGGCGATGAAGCCGCTGAGCTTGACCTTGCCGATCAGTGCCACGGCATCGAAGCGCGAGATCGTGGCCATGCTGCCCTTGTCGAAGTACTTGAAGGGCTTCTGGGCGGGCTGGTCGGTGAGCCGGCCCTTGATCTCCTTGGCGGCGTACTTGGCGCCCTGGATCGCGACCTGCGCGACACCGGGGAGGTTGTTGAGCGCGATCATGTCGCCGACCACGAACACCTCGGGGTAGCCCGGGAGGGTGAGGTCGGGGTTGACGCCGATGCGACCGGCGCGGTCGAGCGAGGCGCCGGACTGCTCGGCCAGGGTCTTGCCGATCGAGCTCGCCTGCACGCCCGCGGCCCAGATCTTGGTGACTGACTCGATGCGGCGCTTCTGGCCGCTCTTGTCCTGCACCTCGAGGCCACGCTCGTCGACGTCGGTGACCATGGCGCCGAGCTGGACCTCGACGCCGAGGTCCTCCAGCGCCTTCTTGCTCTTCTCGCCGAGCGTGGCGCCGAACGGCGGCAGCACCTGGCTGGCGGCGTCGACGAGGATGACGCGGGCGTCGCGGCTGTTGATGTGGCGGAAGTCCTTGCGCAGCGTCTTGCGCGACAGCTCGGCGATCTGGCCGGCCATCTCGACACCGGTGGGGCCCGCGCCGACCACGACGAAGGTCAGCAGGTGGTCGACGTCGTCACCCTTGCCCGCCATCACCTCGGCGAGCTCGAAGGCGCCGAAGATGCGTCCGCGCAGCTCGAGCGCGTCGTCGATGCTCTTCATGCCGGGGGCGAACTCGGCGAAGTGGTCGTTGCCGAAGTAGGACTGGCCGGCACCGGCCGCGACCAGCAGCGAGTCGTAGGAGGTGACGGTGCGCCGACCGAGCACGTGGTGGGTGACCGTGCGGGCGTCGAGGTCGATGTCGGTGACCTCGCCGAGCAGCACCGTCGCGTTGTCCTGGCCGGAGAGGACCTCGCGGGTGGCCGGCGCGATCTCGCCCTCGGAGAGGATGCCGGTCGCCACCTGGTAGAGCAGCGGCTGGAACAGGTGGTGCGTCGTCTTGGCGATCATGGTGACGTCGACGTCGGCGCGGCGCAGGGCCTTGGTCCCGAAGAGCCCGCCGAAGCCGGAGCCGATGACGACGACCTGATGACGCCCGTTCGTGGTGGTGTTCACGTCAGCCATAACACCCATGTTCCCCCGATGCGTCCTGCTACCACCAATCCTGGGTGGTTGAGTGCATCACAGCGCCGGGGTGGGACCCCTCGGGCACCATGGCCGGGTGACGCACTACGACCTCGCCGTCATCGGCACGGGCTCCGGCAACACGATCGTCGACGACAGCTTCTCGGGGTGGCGCGTCGCGCTCTTCGAGGAGGCGAGGTTCGGCGGGACCTGCCTCAACGTGGGCTGCATCCCGACGAAGATGTTCGTCTACCCCGCCGACCTCGCCCGGTCGGCGAGGCACGCCCCCGAGCTCGGCGTCGACACGGCGTACGACGGGGTGCGCTGGCGTGAGGTGCGCGACCGCATCTTCGGCCGGATCGACCCGATCGAGGCCGGCGGTCGCGACTACCGCCGCGGCCAGGACGGCGTCGACGTCTTCGAGTCCCACGCCACCTTCGTCGACGACCACACCCTCGACACCGGCCAGGGCCAGCAGGTCACCGCCGACCGCGTCGTGATCGCCGCCGGCAGCCGGGTGCAGGTCGCCGACATCCCCGGCCTCGACGACGTGCCCTTCCACACCAGCGACACGGTGATGCGGCTCGAGGAGCTGCCCGCCCGGATGGTCGTCGTGGGCGGGGGCTACGTGGCCGCGGAGCTCTCGCACGTCTTCAGCTCGCTCGGCACCCACGTCACCCAGGTGCAGCGCGGCTCCCGGCTGCTGATGGCGCACGACCGCGAGATCTCGCTGGCCTTCACCGCCGCGGCCTCGCAGGCCTGGGACGTGCGGCTGGACCGCAGCCCGGCCGAGGTCGCCCGCCGCGGCGACGGCGTCGTCGTGACCTTCTCCGACGGCACGGAGGTCGAGGCCGACGTGCTGCTGATGGCCACCGGACGGGTGCCCAACTCCGACCGGCTGGGCCTGGAGCACACCGGCGTCGAGGTCACGGACGACGGGCTGGTGGTCGTCGACGAGCACCAGCGCACCACCGTGGACGGCATCTTCGCCCTGGGCGACGTGAGCAGCCCGCACGCCCTCAAGCACGTCGCCAACCACGACGCCAAGATCGTCAAGCACAACCTGCTGCACCCC
The DNA here is from genome assembly GCF_001424755.1 of Marmoricola sp. Leaf446. Lineage (GTDB taxonomy): Bacteria > Actinomycetota > Actinomycetes > Propionibacteriales > Nocardioidaceae > Marmoricola. The sequence continues at coordinate 360,534 of NZ_LMRF01000002.1, read as the reverse complement.
GGCGACCTGCGCCGCAACGACCTCGGGCCGGTGCCCAGCGCGGTCTTCACGTCGCCGCAGATCGCCAGCATCGGGCTCACCGAGGAGGCGGCCCGCGAGCAGGGCGTCGCCCACCGCGTGGTGCGCCAGGACTTCGCCGACGTGGCCTACGGCTGGGCCATGGAGAGCACCCCTGGCGAGGAGTTCCTCAAGCTCGTCGCGAGCGAGGACGGCAGCACCATCCTGGGCGCGCACGTCATCGGTCCGCAGGCCAGCCTGCTGCTCCAGCCGCTCGTGCAGGCGATGAGCCTGGGCACCAGCCCGGCCGACCTCGCGCGGGGCCAGTACTGGATCCACCCCTCGCTGGCCGAGGTGGTCGAGAACGCCGTCCTCCAGCTGGTGGTCTGATCCGAGACGCGGGAGTGCCGGTTCCCCTACGCTGAACTCCAGCGGGCGGTCGCGACCAGGCGACCGTCTTCCACGTGTCGCGGGCGAAGGCGAGGGATGGTGCCGCTGACCAAGCGATCACTCGTCCTCCCCGCGAGTCCCCCGTCGGTCAAGCTGGCGCGCTCGTGGGTCACACGCGTGCTCGCGGAGATCGGCCGCGACGACCTCGTCGAGTCGGCCGCGCTCGGCGTCTCCGAGCTGGTCACCAACGCGCTGATCCACTCCCAGCCGCCGCTGTCGGTGCGGATCCGCGGCACCGTCGACCACCCCCGCATCGAGGTCGTCGACTCCTCCCCCGTGCCGCCGCAGCGCTCGGAGATGTCGCCGGAGCCCGAGGACGTCGACGACCTCAACGTCACCACGTTCGGGCGCGGCCTCGACCTGGTGGCGATGATGTCGGCCCGCTGGGGCTCCGACCTGGCCCACGACGGCAGCAGCAAGTCGGTGTGGTTCGAGCCGCAGGGCGACGGCGACCACGGAGGCCGCACCGGCGAGATCTTCGACTTCGACCCCGACTTCGGTCTCGAGGACAGCACCGAGGCCGGTGACGAGCCGCAGCTGAACATCCGCCTGCTGCGGCTGCCGCCGCGACTGTTCAGCCTGCTGCGCACCTTCTACTACGAGACCCGCCGCGAGCTGCGGCTGCTCTCGCTCACCTCGCCCGAGAACTACCCGCTCGCCCACGAGATGACGGCCGCCTACGTGCAGGCCGACCGCGAGCGACGGGTCGCCGTCGGGGTCTCCACGCTCGACCAGGCCATCGCCGACAACCTCGAGACCGTCGACCTCGACTACCTGGTGCCGGCGACGGCGCCGGTGACGATGGCCCGGCTCCGGGACCTCTACGTCGAGATCTACCGCGAGTTCGCCGACGAGCACCTGCTGGCGCTGCGGCCGCCCGAGGTGATCGTGGAGCTGCAGAACTGGTACTTCACCGAGTTCGAGCGCCAGGGCCGCGGCGATGCCCCGCTGCCCTGGGACGGCCCCACGTCGGTCGTCACCACGGCGTGAGCGGGTCCGCCCCGCTCCCTGCCTCCCACCTGCTCGCCGTGGCGGTCGGGGGCGCCGTCGGGGCGCTGCTGCGGTGGGCGCTCACGCTCGCGTGGCCGGCGGCGCCCGGCGCGCTGCCGTGGGTCGTGGTCGTCGTCAACGTCGTCGGCAGCGGGCTGCTGGCCGCCCTCCCCGCCCTGGCCGTCGTACGCCGCCGCGACTGGGCGGCTCCGCTGCTCGGCACCGGCGTCCTCGGCGGGTTCACCACGATGTCGGCCGCGTCGGTGGACACCGTGGTGCTCCTCGACGCCGGGAGGCCGGTCGCCGGGGCGGCGTACGTGCTGGGGACGCTGGTGGGTGCGTTGCTGGCCGTGCTGCTGGTGAGCCGGGCCGTGCGGGGAGCGGCCCGGTGACCGCGGGCACCGCGCTGCTGGTCGCCCTCGGGGCGGCGGTCGGCGCCCCGCTGCGGCTGCTCGCCGCCCACCGCTGGGACGGCCGCTGGCCCCACGGGACGCTGCTGGTCAACCTGGTCGGCTCGCTGGTGCTGGGCGGCCTCGTCGGGGCGGCCGTGGGCGGCCACGTGCTGGCGCTGCTGGGCACCGGGTTCTGCGGTGCGCTGACGACCTACTCCAGCTTCGCGGTGCAGTCGGTGGACCTGGGGGCACGGCGCGGGACGGCGTACGCCGCAGCGACGGTGGGCGGCTGCCTGCTGCTGGCGACCACCGGATACGCGCTCGCCGCGACCCTCTTCTAGCGTTCACCCCATGTCCGACCTCCTGCTCCGTCGCGCCCGTCTCGTGCCCGTCGGCCCGGGAGCCGCCGTCCCGCCGGGGCCGGTCGACGTGCGGGTCGTCGACGGCCGCGTGCGCGAGGTCGGCGAGGGGCTGCGCGCCGAGGGGTTGCCCGAGGTCGCCGCCGACGGCCGCTGGCTGGTGCCGGGCCTGTGGGACCAGCACGTGCACCTCGGCCAGTGGGCGCTCGCGGCCCAGCGGCTCGACCTCACCACGACGAGGTCGCGGCAGGAGGTGCTCGACCAGGTCGCCGAGCGGCTCGACGCCGTGGCCGGGCTCCCCGTCGTCGGCTGGGGCCACCGGCCCGCCACCTGGTCCGAGCCGCCCACCACCCAGGTGCTCGACGAGCTCGCCGGCGACCGGGCGGTCGTGCTCATCGCCGGCGACGGCCACCACGCCTGGCTCAACCGGGTCGCGATGCGCGCGCTGTCGCTGGCCGAGCGCGAGGGGATGGTCAGCGAGGGCGAGTGGTTCGCGACGTACCCCCGGCTGGTGCGGCTGGTCGGCACCGACGGCACCAGCCCCGAGGCCTACCTGCACGTGATGCGCGAGGCGGCGGCCCGCGGGGTCACCGGCCTCGTCGACCTCGAGTTCGACCAGTCCTTCAGCGCCTGGCCCGCCCGCGTCGAGGCCGGGGCGGCGCTGCTGCGCGTCCGGGTCGGGGCCTACGTCGACACCCTCGACGAGTTCTCCGCCGCCGGGATGCAGACCGGCCAGCCTCTGCCCGAGTGCGGCGACCTGGTCACCATGGGGCCGCTGAAGATCATCTCCGACGGCTCGCTGAACACCCGGACGGCCTGGTGCTGCCGGGAGTACGCCGGCGGCGGCCACGGCGCGGCCAACATCTCTGCCTCCGGGCTGCACTGGGCGCTGGACCACGCCCGTCGCAGCAACCTCGACGTCGCCGTGCACGCGATCGGCGACGCGGCCGTCTGGCAGGCGCTGGACGCCTTCGAGGCCACCGGGGTCCGCGGGTCGGTGGAGCACGCCCAGCTCGTGCGCCGCGAGGACTCGCGCCGGATGGCGCAGCTGGGCGTCCGCGCCAGCGTGCAGCCGGCCCACCTCATCGACGACCGGCTGCTCACCGAGACCATCTGGCCCGACCGGACCGAGCGCTGCTTCGCGCTGCGCTGGTTCGTCGACGACGGCGTCGAGGTGGTGCTGGGCAGCGACGCCCCCGTCGCCCCGCTCGACCCCTGGCTCGCGATCGCGGCCGCCGTCCACCGCGGCGCGCCCGACGAGGACGCCTGGCACCCCGAGCAGCACCTGAGCGTGGCCGAGGCCCTGGCCGCCAGCACCGACGGGCGCGGCACCGTCGCGGTCGGCGACGTCGCCGACCTCGCGCTGCTCGACACCGACCCGCTGCCGGCCGGCGACCCCGTCGAGCAGGCGAAGGTGCTGCGCGCCGTGCGCTCCGACGCCACCTGGGTGGCCGGCGACCTGGTCCACTCGGCGCTGTAGGCAGGCTGCTCAGCCGGCGTCGTCGGCCGTCTCCGCCGCCCATGCCTCGGGGTCGAGGGTGCCGAGGGCGACGGTGAGCTCGAGCACCGCCACCGGGTCGTCGAGGCGGTCGCCGAGGACCTCCCGCACCTGCGTCATCCGGTAGCGCACCGTCTGGGCGTGCACGAACAGGTCGGCGGCCACGGCGTCGCGGCGGCCCTGGTGCAGCAGCCACGAGCGCAGCGTCTCCACCAGCTTCTCCGCGCTGCCGGGCCGCAGCTCGCGGAGCGGGGCGAGCACCCGCGCACGGAGGTCCTCCAGCGCCACGGCGTCGGCGCAGAGCACCAGCTCGGCGAGGTGGGCCTCGGAGTCGGGCCCCCGGCCCAGCTCGCGCACCCGCACCGCGCGCGCCAGCGAGGCGCCGACCGCGGGCCAGGGGCGCGCCGGGCCGGCCACGGCCGAGCGGTGCTCCAGGGCGCGCAGCAGCGCGCCGCGCCGGTGCTCGTGGACGTCGGGCACCAGCAGCACCGCCAGCCCCTCCTCGCCGTGGACCTCGACCGGCTCGGCCACCTGGAGCGTCTCCGGCGGCAGCGACGCGAGCACGGCGCGGGCCTGGGAGTCGGGCACGAGGACCGCCGTCAACGTCTCGGGCACCGGCCACCCCGCCTCCTCGGCCGCCCGCTCGACGGCCTCGGCGTCCGCCCCGGCGAGCAGCTGCGCCGCGAGCCGCTCGAGCAGCCGCTGCCGCACCCGCCCGGTGGTCTCGCGCTCGTCGCCGTGCCCGGCGACGCTGGCCGCGGACAGCTCGTCGATGTAGGCGAAGACCAGCTCGGCGAAGCGGCCGACGTTCTCGGCGTCCAGCCCGGCCGCCACCGCGGTCGTCGACATCTCGCGCCACGCCACCCGCGCCCCGATGCGGTACGCCGAGAGCAGCGCGTCGACCGACCGGCCGCTCCGGGCCTCGCCGCGACCCAGCTGGTAGGCCCCGTCGGCCGCCACGGCCGTCGGCGACTGCTCAGCGCCGCGGGACCGCTCGGCCAGCGACAGGAAGCCGCCGAGGGCCAGCTCGACCGCGCCGCGGATGGTCTCGCCCATGTGACCGGTGAAGGCCTCGGAGTAGCTCGGCACCTCGTCGGTGATGGCCGAGACCGTCCGGTCGGCCACCTGCGGCAGGGAGGCACGCAGGTCGGTGACAGTGCGTCGGGTGAGGCGGAGCGTGCGCTGTCGTGCCATCTTTTGTTCCTCACGAACAAGACGAGGCGTTCGATTCACGCCGCAGGCTCATGACTTTAACCCCTGACTCACGAAGAGTAGAGCCATGGCCACCACCACTGCGTTCGTGCGACTCACCAGCCCGGGGACCCCCCGCTGGATGACGTCGCTCAAGGACGGTGCCCGCAAGGTCGCCGAGCTGGCCGCGACCCCGCTGGTGCCCTCGGACTACCTCGACATCATCGACCCGCTGCGACGCGGCGCCGACCTGCGGGGCCGGATCGAGTCGATCCACGCGGAGACCGCCGACGCGGCCACCATCGTGATCCGCCCCGGTGCCGACTGGGCCGGGCACGTGCCCGGCCAGTACGTCCGGATCGGCATCGACGTCGACGGCGTCCGCCAGTGGCGCGCCTACTCCCTGACGCACGGCCCCCGCGCCGACGGCAGGATCTCGGTCACCGTCAAGGCCGTCCCCGAGGGCAAGGTCAGCAACCACCTCGTCCACGACGCCCGCGTCGGCACGCTCGTCCACCTCGAGCAGGCCGCCGGCGAGTTCGTGCTGCCCCCCGAGGGCGGCAAGTTCCTCTTCGTCACCGCGGGCTCGGGCATCACCCCGGTCATCGGGATGCTGCGCAACCTGTTCCCGGTCACCGACTCCGGCGCCGTCGCGCTGCCGCGGAGCGCGGCGTACGACATCACCGTCGTGCACGTCGCCCCGACCGAGCCCGACTCGATCTTCCTGGCCAACCTGCGCGAGCTCGACCGCGCCGGCCTGATCACCCTGGTCGCGCGGTACGACGACACGCACGGCGTGCTCGACGTCGCCGACCTCGTCGACCTGGTGCCCGACCTCGACGCCCGCGTCACGCTGGCCTGCGGCCCCGCCGGCCTGCTGGACGCCCTCGGCGCGCACCACGCCGAGCGCGGCCTGGAGCTGCTCACCGAGCAGTTCCGCGTCGCCACGCTGGTCACCGGCGAGGGCGGCACCGTCAGCTTCGACAAGTCCGGCATCGCGCTGGAGGCCACCGGCGACCGACCCATCCTCGACCAGGCCGAGGACGCCGGCGTGCTGATGCCCAGCGGCTGCCGGATGGGCGTCTGCTTCGGCTGCGTGCTCCCGCTGCGCGAGGGCGTCGTCCGCGACCTGCGCAGCGGCGACATCACCACTGCCGTCGAGGGCGACGGCGTCAACATCCAGACCTGCATCTCGGCCGCCGCCGGCCCGTGCCGCATCGACCACTGACCCCCCGACCCCGGGTCACCCCCCAGCTCGACCCACGACCACGAAGGAGAACACCATGACCGTGCTCCAGAAGAAGACCACCGCCGAGAACCCGATCGCCCACCTGACGCCGGAGGACATCGAGCAGATCGGCCGCGAGCTCGACGCCATCCGCGCCGAGGTCGTCGCCGCCCGCGGCGAGAGCGACGCGGCGTACATCCGCAAGGTCATCGACGTGCAGCGCAAGCTCGAGCTCGGCTCGCGCGCCGTGCTGCTGTTCTCGCTGTTCCCGCCGGCGTGGATCGCCGGCACCGCGGGCCTGACGGTCGCCAAGATCCTCGAGAACATGGAGATCGGCCACAACGTCATGCACGGCCAGTGGGACTGGATGCGCGACCCCAAGATCCACTCGACCACCTGGGAGTGGGACAACGCCTCCCCGGCCGAGCAGTGGAAGCACTCGCACAACGAGCTGCACCACACCTACACCAACGTCGTCGGCAAGGACAACGACCTCGGCTACGGCATCATGCGGGTCGACGAGGACCAGAAGTGGGTGCCGTTCTACGTCGCGCAGCCGCTGTGGAACTTCATCAACGCGTGCTTCTTCGAGTACGGCATCGCGGCGTACGACCTCGAGCTGGGCAAGAACATCAAGCGCAAGCGCACCAAGACGCCCGAGTTCAAGGCCAAGCTGAGCCAGACGCTGCGCAAGATCCGCAAGCAGGCCACCAAGGACTACGTCGTCCACCCGCTGCTCTCGGGCCCCTCCGCGCTGAACACCCTGGCCGCCAACTTCGTGGCCAACCTGGGCCGCAACCTGTGGACCCACTCGGTGATCATGTGCGGCCACTTCCCCGAGGGTGTCTCCACCTTCGAGAAGAAGTCGATCGAGGGCGAGACCAAGGGCGAGTGGTACGTCCGCCAGATGCTCGGCTCGGCCAACATCACCGGCTCGCGCGCCATGCACATCGCCACCGGCAACCTGAGCTACCAGATCGAGCACCACCTCTTCCCCGACCTCCCGAGCAACCGCTACCAGGAGATCGCGCCCAAGGTGGAGGCGCTGTTCGAGCGCTACGGCCTGACCTACACCACCGGCTCGCTGCCCAAGCAGGTCGCGTCCGCGTGGCACAAGGTGATCCGCCTCTCGCTGCCCAACGACTTCCTGTCGCGCAAGGTCAACCCCACCCCGCTCCCCGCCCGGGAGCGCTCGGAGACCACCGTCGCGGCCTGACCACGACCGGGTAGTCCGAGACGAGAAGCACCCCCGGGAGCTCTCTGGGGGTGCTTTTCGTCTCGGAGTACGCCGCCACGGCCGCACCCCACCCGCTTGGCGCCCCGGCCACACTGAGCACGTGCTGGAGACGACGCAGACCGAGTTCGAGGAGCTGGTGGGCGAAGCGCTGGACGGCGTACCTCCCGAGCTGGCCGCGCTGATGGACAACGTCGTGGTGCTCGTCGAGGACGAGCCGCCGGCCGAGGAGCCCGAGCTGCTGGGCCTGTACGACGGCATCCCGCTGACCGAGCGCGACACGAGCTACACCTTCGCCCAGCCCGACCGGATCCTGGTCTTCCGCGGACCGCTGACCCGGATGTGCGAGACGCCCGAGGAGCTCGTCGAGGAGGTGCGCATCACCGTGGTGCACGAGATCGCCCACCACTTCGGCATCGACGACGCGGCGCTGCACGAGCTCGGCTACGCCTGAGGTCCTCCCGACCGAGGGGTGTCCTAGACTCTGCGCGTCGTCCTCCGGGGCGGCGGGCCCCCATCGTCTAGTGGCCCAGGACCCCGCCCTTTCACGGCGGTAGCACGGGTTCGAATCCCGTTGGGGGTGCTCGCGGACCGACCGGCGGCGGCATGATGGCGCCATGCCCCCGAGCCCCAAGGACGTGCTCACCACCTACCTCCGGGGAGCGCGGCACGCGCTCGTCTGGAAGCTCGAGAGCCTCTCCGAGCGGGAGCAACGGCTGCCGCGGACCCCCACCGGCACGAACCTGCTCGGCATCGTCAAGCACGCCCTCAACGTCGAGGCGGTCTACTTCGGCCCCACCTTCGGCCGGACCTGGGCCACGCCCGAGGAGCTCGTCGCGGACGACGGGGCGGACCCCCAGGCCGACTGGTACGCCACGGCCGAGGAGTCCTCGGCCGGCATCCTCGACCTCTACCGGCGGGTGCAGGCCTTCGCCGACGAGACGATCGCGTCGCTGCCGCTCGAGGCCGTCGGCCACGTCGCCCACTGGGGAGGCGAGGAGGTGACGCTGCACCAGGTGATGGTGCACACCGTCGTCGACCTGCAGCGCCACGCCGGGCACGCCGACGTCCTGCGCGAGCAGGTCGACGGGGCCGTGGGCATGCTGCCGTGGTCCACGAACCTCCCCGACGACCCCGACTGGCCGGCGTACGTCGCCCGGCTGACGGCCCTCGCCGAGCGGTCCTGACTCCCCGGCCGGACACGGAGGGGTGCCGATTTCAGGCTGGCCGTGGTCGTGCGTTAGCATTCCGTGGCTTCGCAAAACGAAGTCGCACGAGGCCCCGTAGCGCAGTTGGTTAGCGCGCCGCCCTGTCACGGCGGAGGCCGCGGGTTCGAGTCCCGTCGGGGTCGCCACCACCACGAGGGCGAGGTCACCATGACCTCGCCCTCGTGGCGTCTGCGGACCGCGACGACGAGCGGCCACATCGGGTACCGCGCACCCATGGCTACTGTCGAGCGCGTGATGACCGTGTCCCCCGAGAAGGTCTGGGAGGTGCTGGCCGACGGCTGGCTCTACCCCGTGTGGGTCGTGGGCGCCTCACGGATGCGGGAGGTCGACGAGACCTGGCCCGCCGAGGACGCCAAGCTCCACCACTCCGTGGGCAGCTGGCCGATGCTCCTGGACGACACCACGTCGGTGATCGCCTCCGAGGAGCCGCGCGAGCTGGTCCTGACCGCCCGCGGCTGGCCGATGGGCGAGGCCCGCGTCACCCTCACGCTGGTCCCCGAGGGCGCCGGCACCCGCGTCACGATCGAGGAGGAGGCCGTCAGCGGCCCGGGCGCCCTGGTGCCCCGCCTGGTGGCCGACCCGGGGATCGCGTGGCGCAACACCGAGACGCTGCGCCGGCTCGCCTACCTCGCCGAGCGCCGATGACGACGTACGACGCGGTGGTGGTCGGCGCCGGCCCCAACGGGCTGGTCGCCGCCAACCTGCTCGCCGACGCCGGCTGGTCGGTCGTCGTGCTGGAGGCCCAGGACACCCTCGGCGGCGCGGTGCGCAGCGACCGCGAGCTGCACCCGGCCTTCGTGCAGGACACCTTCAGCGCGTTCTACCCCCTCGCCGCCGCCTCCCCGGTCGTGCGCGGTCTCGACCTGGAGGAGCACGGGCTGCAGTGGGCCCACGCCCCCGCGGTGCTGGGCCACCCCTTCCCCGACGGCGAGTGGGCGCTGCAGACCCGCGACCGCGAGGCCACCGCCTCCCGCTTCGACGAGCAGCACCCCGGCGACGGCGAGGCGTGGCTGGAGCTGTGCCGCGAGTGGGACCGCGTCGGCCCCCACATCGTCGAGGCGCTGCTGAGCCCGTTCCCACCCGTGCGTGCCGGGCTGCGCGGCCTGACCGCACTCCCGGGCCCCGGGGGTGCGCGGCTCGTCGGCGACCTGCTGCGCTCGGTGACCGGCCTCGGCGAGAGCCGCTTCGGCGGCCGCGCCCCGCGCACCCTGCTCGCCGGCAACGCCGGCCACGCCGACCTGCCGCTCACCGGCATCGGCTCAGGCGTGTTCGCGCTGATGCTCACCATGACCGGGCAGGTCCACGGCTTCCCCGTGCCCGTCGGTGGCGCGGGGGCCCTGACCGCGGCGCTGGCCCGGCGGCTGGAGAAGAAGGGCGGCCGGGTCGAGCTCGGCACGCCCGTCACCGGCATCGAGCTGCGCGACGGCCAGGCCCGGACCGTCCGCACGGCCACCGGGACGACGTACGACGCGACGCGGGCCGTCGTGGCCAGCGTCGTCGCCCCCCACCTGTACGCCGACCTGCTGCGGCCCCGCGACGTCTCGCGCCGGGTGCGCTGGGGCATGAAGCGGTTCCAGCTCGACCCCTCCACCGTCAAGGTCGACTGGGCGCTGTCGGCGCCGGTGCCCTGGGCGAGCACCCCCGCGGCCGCCCCCGGCACCGTGCACGTGGCCGACTCCGTCGCCCAGATGGTCGAGGTGACCGAGCAGGTCGCCGCGGGCGTCGTACCGTCCGACCCGTTCCTGCTCACCGGCCAGATGACCACCAGCGACCCCACCCGGTCGCCGGCGGGCACCGAGTCGCTGTGGGCCTACACCCACGTGCCGCAGCCCGCCCAGCACCGCAGCGACGCCGCCGGCGAGCTCAGCGGCCGCTGGGACCACGACGACCTCGAGCGGTTCGGCGACCGGATGCAGGCGCGGATCGAGCGGCTGGCGCCCGGCTTCGGCAGCACCGTGCTCGCCCGGCGGGTGCTCGGGCCGCACGAGCTCGAGGCCCGCGACGGCAACCTGGTGGGGGGCGCGATCAACGGCGGCACCTCGCGGATCTCCCAGGAGCTGGTGCTGCGTCCGGTGCCCGGCCTGGGTCGCGCCGAGGCCGGCGTGCCCGGGCTCTACCTGGCCTCCGCCTCGGCCCACCCCGGCGGCGGCGTCCACGGCGCCCCCGGCGCCAACGCGGCCCGCGCAGCGCTGGCGCACGAGCGCACCCGGGGCTGGCGGCCGTCGCGATGACGGGTGCCGCGATCGCCCCGGACACGGTTGCGGGCGTGCCGGAGGTGTCCGGTACAGTTCCGTCTCGGTTCCTCCGGTCCGCCGCAGGAGCCTGGTGAGGGCAGGTAGCTCAGCTGGTACGAGCGTCCGCCTGAAAAGTGGAAGGTCGGCGGTTCGACCCCGCCCCTGCCCACCACCGAGGAGGCCCGCCGGTCCGTGCGACCGGCGGGCCTTCGCCGTCCGTCCCCGGGGTAGACCGGTGGGTCGGGGCCCTTGTGGCGCTCGCACGGCCAGGGGAGAGTCGGGTGGGCCATGACCGCCGAGGCGGCGTCACGGTCCCGGGATGCTGGCGGCGCCTCCCCCACCGGAGGGACCCCCATGCTCGACCAGGCCGAAGTCACCGCCAACATCCCCGCCGCCGACCTCGCCCGGGCCCGCGCGTTCTACGCCGACAAGCTCGGCGTCACCCCCGCCCAGGAGATGTCGGGCGTCGCCCTGCTCTACCGCGTCGGCCGCGGGTCGGTGTTCACGATCTACCAGACCGAGCACGCCGGCCGGGCCGGTCACACCATCGCGCAGTGGCACGTCGACGACGTCCCCGCCGTCGCTCGGGAGCTCGCCGCGAAGGGCGTGCGGTTCGAGCACTTCGAGGCCCCGGGCATGGAGTGGGACGGCGACGTCTCGTTCACCGAGGGGATGGGTCACGCCGCGTGGTTCAGGGACAGCGAGGACAACGTGCTGTGCCTGGACAGCGGGCTCCCGACCGACCTCGGCTGAGGGTCGATCAGTCCGGCGGCGTGCGGACGAGAACGGCGTCGTGCTCGATCACCCGCAGGCTGGCGCGCTCGAAGGAGACGGGGTAGAGCCCGGCGAGCGACCAGCCCGCAGCGGCGTACTCCTGCAGGTGCTCGGCCAGCAGCGGCACGCCGTCGTAGATCGGCAGGCAGGCCACCTCGGACAGCACCGCGACCACGGGGCCGTCCGCCTGCACCAGCGGGCCCGCGCCCCGGAAGGCGGCCAGGTCGAAGCCCTGGGTGTCGAGCTTGAGCAGCACCCGGGCGGCGTCGCCGGCGAGCTCGTCCCAGGCGGCGTCGAGGCGGCGTACGGCGACCCGCTCCTCGCGCGTCCGCGACATCACGTCCTTCCAGGCGCGCCCGAACTCCGAGCTCTCGCGCAGCGACCCCAGCTCGGTCTCCTCGTCGACCGCGTGCAGCACCGCCTCGCCCTCGACGTCACCGAGCGCCCACGGCCGCACCTCCCACGCGGGGTCTCCCGCGGCCAGCTCCTCGAGCCGGCTGCGGGGCGCGGCGGCGGGCTCGAAGGAGACCAGCCGACCGGCGTACCCGCCCTCGCGCAGGCCGCGCCCGAACTGCCCCCGGTTGGCACCCACGTCGAGCACCAGGTCGACGTCGAGCGCGGTGATGAGCCACCGCAGGTGCGCGTCGCGCGCCTCCTCGCTGAGCTGCCGCTGGTGCACCAGGGGGTCGTCCATGGCACGACCCAACCACGTGCGGTCCTGGCGAGCCCGGGCGGCCGCCCGCTCCCGGCCGGGACTGGACGGCCTTCTCAGTCACTTGGCGGGCGTTGCAACAGACGTCAAGTGACTGATTACCCGGACGTCCGGGTAATCAGCGCGCTCGCTACTCCTCGACCGTGAACCCGACGAGGTCGGCGGGGTCGGTGTCGACGGTGGCGAGGTGGTGCACGCGGGCGCTCGGGGAGCCGCGGCGCAACCAGCTGAGCATGTCCTCGACCGGACCCTCCTCGCCCTCGACGAGCGCGTGCACGGTGCCGTCGCTGCGGTTGCGGACCCAGCCGGCGACCCCGAGCCGCTCGGCCTCACGGGCGGCGTACGCCCGGAACGCGACGCCCTGCACCTTGCCGGTCACCAGCACCTCCACCGCACGCATGCGTCCAGGATGCCGGGTGGGGTGAGGTCGGCACACTGGGAGCGTGCCCGAGCTGCCCGAGGTCGAGTCCGCCCGCCAGGTCATCGAGCGCGGGGCGCTCGACCGACGCATCGTCGAGGTCGACGACCACGACACCTACGAGTGCCGGCCGCACGCACCCGGCGAGATCGCCGAGGCGCTGCTCGACCGCCGGATCCGCGCGGTGCACCGGCGCGGCAAGCTGATGTGGTGCGAGACGACCGGACGGCGCTCGCGGCAGGGCGACGGTCCGCTGCTGGGGCTGCACCTCGGGATGAGCGGTCGGATCCTGGTCGTCGAGCCGGACGACAGCGAGGTCGAGGGCGGCGACCACCAGGGCGGCTCGGCCGGCCGGGTGCGCAAGGAGGAGTGGTACCGCTTCACGCTCACCTTCGACGACGGCGGGCGGCTGCGCCTGTTCGACAAGCGGCGGCTCGGCCGGGTCCGGCTCGACCCCGACCTCGACGCGCTCGGTCCCGACGCCGGGGAGATCGGCCGGGAGGAGTTCCGCGGGCGCGTGGGCCGCGGCACGGCACCGCTCAAGGCGCGGCTGCTCGACCAGTCGGTGCTGGCCGGCGTCGGCAACCTGCTCGCCGACGAGGTGCTGTGGCAGAGCCGGCTCGACCCGCGCCGTCCCGCGGGCGAGCTGTCCACCGAGGAGCTCGACGCGCTGCGGCGCGAGCTGCGGGCCGGCATCCGCCGCGCGATCCGGCTCGGCGGCGTCCACACCGGCGAGGTGGTCCCCCACCGGGGAGCCGGTCGGCACTGTCCGCGCTGCGGCGCGGAGATGACCCGGGCCACGGTCGGCAGCCGGACCACGTGGTGGTGCCCGGTCGAGCAGCGCTGACCCGGCGTACGACGCGAGCCCGGTCGGCGTTCCGGCGCGCACAGCAGCCCGCTCGGCCAATCCCGGGGTTTCCCAGCAAAACGGACATAGGAGACGCCACTATGGGTCTGGGTCCGCGATGCGCGGCCAGGACACGAGACCACCTGGAGGGGCGATGAGCGCGACCGGCGACGTCCACGCGACGACCCCGCCCCCGGCGGGGCCGCCCACCGGGCACCGCAACGTCTTCGTGCTCTCCGGTGGCGCCTCCCGCGGAGCGGTCCAGGTCGGCATGCTCGAGGTGCTGCTCGACGCCGGGATCGTGCCCCACGCGCTCGTCGGCACCTCGGTGGGCGCGCTCAACGCGGCCTACCTCGCTGCCGACCCGACCCACGACCGGGTGCGCGAGCTGCGCGGCAAGTGGCTGCAGCTGACCACCCGTGACATCTTCCCCGGTGGCACGCTCACCCGGGTGGGACACCTGGTCCGCCAGCGGCCCTACCTGTTCTCCTCGGCGGCCCTGACCCGGCTGGTCGAGGACTGGAAGCCCGTCGACCGGCTCGAGGACCTGCCGACGCCGGTGCGGGTGGTCACCACGCCGCTGGCCGGCGACGGGGCGGTCTACCACCGCCACGGCGACCTGGCCCGGCTGCTGCTGGCCTCGGCGGCGGTCCCCGCGGTCTTCGCCCCGGTCGAGCTGCCGGCGAGCTGCGGCCACCCCGGGCTGCACGTCGACGGCGGCGTGGCCGACAACGTGCCCGTGGCCGGCGCGGCCGACCTGGCACCCACCCGCGTGTTCGTGCTCGACGCCAGCGTCCCCGCCCGCCTCCCCCGAGGTCGTACGCCGATCGACGTGCTCGTCGCCAGCCTCGGCGTCGCCATCCGGGTCGGCCCGCAGGCCGACCTCGGCCCGTCGGTCCCGGTCCACCGGATGACCACCCCCGACCGGGGTGTGCGGATGACCGACTTCTCCGCGACCCGCGAGCACGTCGCCGACGGTCGCGCGGCCGCCCACCGGGCCCTGGAGGAGATGCACCGGGTCGAGCAGGCCCAGCGCGCCGCGCAGGCGACCCCGGCGCCCGCGCGCCGCGGCGTACGGCTGTGGGACCGGCGCGAGCGCGTCGCCTGAGCCGTCGGCGAGCGCGGTCCTCAGGCTCGCATCAGGTCGCTCACACGGCGTCCTCACACCCCCGGCCTACCGTGGACGCATGCCCACCGACCCTGCCCGCGACCGTGTCTGCGTGGTGCTCAACACCGCGTCCCGCCGGGGTGCCGACGCCGTCGAGGAGGTACGCCGCCTGCTCGCCGCCGCGGGCCTGGGCCACGCCCGGCTCGACGCCGTGCCCGTCGGCAGCGCGCTCGACGCCGCCCTCGACGCCGCGCTGGAGACCGGGCCCGACCTGCTGGTCGTCGGGGGCGGCGACGGCACCCTGAGCGCCGCCGCCGGCAAGGTCGCCGGCACCGGCACCCCCCTGGGCGTGCTGCCGCTCGGCACCGCCAACGACTTCGCCCGCACCTGCCAGATCCCCGGCGTGCTCGAGGAGGCGGTGCGCACGCTCAGCACCGGCAAGGTCGTCGACGTCGACCTCGGCCGGGCGCGCGCCTTCGGTCCCGGCACCGCCGCGGTGTCGCGGCCCTTCCTCAACGTCGCCTCGACCGGGCTCTCGGTCGGCGTGACCGAGCGGCTCAGCGCGCGGCTCAAGCGCCGGCTCGGGCCGCTGGCCTACCCGGTGGCCACGCTCTCGGCGTACCGCCACCACGAGCCGTTCTCGGTGCGCCTGGAGTTCCCCGACGGCGACCACCCGACGCTCGAGCTCGACGACCTGCTGCAGGTCGCGGTCGGCAACGGCCGGCACTACGGCGGTGGCAACGCGGTCTCCCCCAGCGCCTCGGTCGACGACCACACCCTCGACCTCTACGCCATCACCCGCGGCCGGCTGCGCGACCACGTCTCGATCGCGCGACTGCTCAAGGACGGCAGCTTCGTGGAGCACGACCGCGTCCACCACCTGCTCACCCGCCGGGTGCGGGTGCACACCTCGGTGCCGCAGCCGTTCAACCTCGACGGCGAGGTCGCCCTCGGCACGCCGGTGGACTTCCGGGTCGAGCGCAACGCCGTCCACGTCGTCGTGCCACGGGCCAGCACCGCCGCGTCGTACGACGGCCAGCGCGCCGCCTGACGCACCCACCCGCGGACGCACCGCGGCCCCCAGACCAGCTCGGTCCGGGGGCCGCGGTGCGTGCGGTGCAGATCAGCCGTTGAACGAGGTCTGGGCCTGCGGGTTGAGCTCGGTCATCCTCACCTTGCGGGCCGGGTCGGTGCGCTTGTCACGCAGCTCGAACACGTCGAAGCCCTTCTGGATGTCGTTGGAGTAGATGTAGCCGTTGTAGTAGTACGACGACCACGAACCACCCAGCTGCAGCGCGGTGGCCGACAGCGGACCCCGGTCGAACCAGCCGATCTCGGTGGGCTTGGAGGAGTTCGTGAAG
Organism: Marmoricola sp. Leaf446; assembly: GCF_001424755.1. Classification (GTDB taxonomy): domain Bacteria; phylum Actinomycetota; class Actinomycetes; order Propionibacteriales; family Nocardioidaceae; genus Marmoricola. The sequence continues at coordinate 344,512 of NZ_LMRF01000002.1, read as the reverse complement.
TCGAAGACCGACGTCCCGCCCTGGTACCACGCCTGGACCATCACGTCCTTGCCCTCGACCGGGATCAGCGAGCCGTTGTGGGCCACGCAGTTCTCGGTGTCGGCCTGGGTGCGCGGCATCTTGTAGTAGCTGCGGAACTCCAGCTGGCCGGCGACGATGTCGTAGATGCCGTTGGCACCCTTGGTCGACCCCACGGCCGGGTTGCAGGTCGGGCTGCCGCCACCGCCGAGCTCGTCGGTGAAGACGACCTTGGTGCCGGCGTTGTTGAAGGTCGCGGAGTGCCAGAACGCGAAGTTGGTGGTGTCGCGCACCGTCTCGGTCACCTTCGGGTTCTCACGGTCCTTGATGTCGAGCAGCACGCCGTCGCCCATGCAGGCGCCGGCAGCGACGTCCTTCGCGGGGTAGGTCGTGATGTCGTGGCAGCCGGTGGTGGCGCTGGAGCCGTTGCCACCCGGGTTGCCACCCTCGGGGAAGAGGACGGGCTCGTTGACGACCTTGGCGTCACGCGGCGCACCGGCCGGGATCTTCACGACGCTGATCTTGTCGTGGGCCGGCTGGCAGTCGGGGAAGTCCGCCCGCGGGGAGTACGACGAGACGTAGACGTAGACGGACTTGCCGTCCTTGCTCGGGGCGAGCGAGTTGGTGTGGGAGCCGCAGTCGGTCTCGATCGCGGAGACGTACTCGGGCCGCTTGGGGTCGCTGATGTCGAAGATGCGCAGGCCCTCCCACGACGACTTCTCCGTCGCGGGCTGCGGCGTGCTGTCGGCGCACGAGGAGCTGCTGCGGCTGGAGTCGACGCTGAAGACCAGGATGTCGCCCGAGATCGACACGTCGCCCTGGCCGCCGGGGCACAGGAACTGCGTCACGGCCTTGGGCTTCTTGGGGTTCTTGATGTCGAAGACGGTGAAGCCGTTGTAGTTGCCGGCGAAGGCGTAGTCGCCCTTGAAGGCCAGGTCGCTGTTGTACGCCGAGGACTCCGCGAAGGCGCCCTGCTTGGGCACGTTGGCGACCAGCTTCATGTTGGCGCTGCTGGCGCTCTGGCCCGGCGCGAGCTGCCCCTGGCTGGGGGCGACCTTGCGGAAGTCCTGGCCGGGCAGGCAGCCGGCGGCGAAGTTGTCGCCGGCCTTGGCCAGCTTCTTCTTCTCGGCGTCGGTGCAGCGGGGGTCGGCCTGGCTGGCGCTCGAGGACTCGCCCTCGTGGGCCAGGACGGGGCCGGCGGTGGCGATCAGGCCGAGGGCCGCGACGCTGGACAGGAGCGCCGTACGGCGCAGGGGCGTGCGGGCACGCCGTCGTTGGAGGTGCATTCCCGAGAACCTTTCGTGACGGGCCGACGGGTTCTCCGTCGGTACCGGTTCGTCGTACCCTGACCGTCCTGTCCTGTCCGTGTAAAGGTCCCGGCACCCCGTTTCGCGCAGGTCGTGCTGGATTCGTTACCGATCGAGGAGCCCCACCGTGTCCGTCTCGGGATGCACCCCCACACGCCTTCTCCGACCCGTCCGGCCCGTGCCGCGCCTCGCCGCCCTGGCCCTGCTCGGGGTCCTGACCCTGTCGGCCTGCGGCGGCACCGACGCCGATCCCGGCGCCGGGGCCTCGCCCTCCGGCGGGTCCACCGCCTCCGACGGGCCGCGCGTGGTCCAGGGGGGCGAGCCGGGCGAGGACGCCCGCGAGGTGAGCGGGGACGACGCCGTCGCCGAGGACGAGTGGTCCCACGACGACGTGATGTTCATGCAGATGATGGTCCCGCACCACGCGCAGGCGCTGCGGATGTCCGAGCTGGCGCCGGAGCGCGCGGAGGACCCTCGGGTCCGGCGGCTGGCCGAGCGGATCGAAGCGGCCCAGGGGCCGGAGATCACCATGATGGCGGCGTGGCTCGACGAGCGGGCGCTGGAGGTGCCCAGCGCGAAGGACCCCATGGCGCTGGACCACGGCAAGCACGGTCACGCGTCGATGGAGGGCATGCTCACCGACGCCCAGATGGACGCGCTGGCGAGGTCGCGCGGGGCGGCCTTCGACGAGCTCTACCTGAGCTCGATGATCCGCCACCACGAGGGAGCGGTCGCGATGGCCGACGAGACCGCCGGCGAGGGGGTCGACGCCCGGGTGGGCGAGCTGCGCGACGACGTCACCGCGACGCAGACGGCCGAGATCGCGCGGATGCAGCAGCTCCTCGACGACCTCCGGTCCGCCTAGGACCTGCGGGGACCCGGACAGGGCCCCGAACGTGCACGAGGCTCCTCACCGGTGGGTGAGGAGCCTCGGTCGGCCTCGGGTGGCGCGGTGCGAGCACACCGCGCCGAGGACACGAGGTCAGTCGCGAGCGCCGCGCTGGGCGGGGATGGTGCCGCCCAGGAGCTCGTTGACCTCGGACTCGCGGTAGCGGCGGTGGCCGCCCAGCGTGCGGATGGCGGACAGCTTGCCCGCCTTCGCCCAGCGCGTGACCGTCTTCGGGTCCACGCGGAACATGGCGGCCACCTCAGCGGGCGTGAGGAGGGATTCGGTCTCAGTCGGTCGCGTTACCACGGCGCTCCCCTTTGTGCTAGTTCAGAGCGACTTGCTCTGAGGGGAGTCTGCCACCGAGGGGGGTCCATCGAAACCTGATATGTCCGGATTCCGGGAAACCGGGGAAATTCGGCGATCGCCGTCTAGACCGGCTCGGGTCCACTCTTGCGTAGACCCCCGTATGGTGCATTCGCACCAAGGCGGACATCCCTCGCATGTCGCCCCCGCGGCGCGGTAGTCCGAGACGAGAAGCACCGTCGGGGGCTCCCCCGTGGTGCCGATCGTCTCGGAGTACGCCGCAGTGCCGGCTCACCGAGAGCCGGGGAGGAGACGACGGGCGAGGGTCAGTCGCGCGAGGAGGGGCCGGAGTAGTCGGCCCACTTGTCGTACTCGTCGGAGTCATCGACACGGTCGGTGTTCTCGGCCGGGGCCGAGTCACTCCCGTGGAGCTCCTGCGCCAGCGACGCGAAGTCCGTCTCGTGAGTGCGGTACTTCAGATCGCGAGCAACCTTGGTCTGCTTCGCCTTTGCACGGCCGCGCCCCATGGGTGGCCCCCTCGCACGTTTGGCCGGCGCTCGACGGCTGCCGGTCGGAGTCAACTGTTCGTGACGCAACCCTAGCCGCCCGATGGTCACTCGCGCACATCGGGCGGGCATCGGCGAGCCCGCCGCGTGGCCGGGGCGGTCCGGACGCGTCGTGGCGCGGGCCCGTGGGGGCCCGGGGCGGGGTGGTGCGGGGGCTCAGCGGTGGTCGCCGCGCAGCCGGACCCGGCCACCGTCCTGCTCGTCGGCGGTGGCGACCGTGCCGGCCACCCAGGCCTCGATGCCGTGGCCCGCGAGCAGCGAGACGGCCCGGTCGGCGTCCTCGGGCGCGGTCAGCGAGACCATCCCGACACCGCAGTTCAGGGTGCGCTCGAGGTCCTTGCGGGCCACCGACCCGGTGCGCGAGACCAGCTCGAAGACCGGCGGCAGCGACCACGTGGTGCGGTCGAGGGTCGCGTTCAGCTCGACGGGCAGCACCCGCTCGAGGTTGGCGGCCAGGCCACCGCCGGTGATGTGGGACATCGCGTGGGTCTCGGTGTCGCGGGCGAGGTCGAGGCAAGCCTTGGCGTAGATCCGGGTCGGCTCGAGCAGCTCCTCGCCCAGCGTGCGGCCGAGGTCGTCGACGTGCTCGTCCAGCGACCGGCCGCCCTGGGTGAGCAGCACGTGGCGCACCAGGGAGTAGCCGTTGGAGTGCAGCCCGCTCGAGGCCATCGCGACCACGGCGTCACCGGGCCGGACCCGCCCGGGGCCGAGCAGCTGGGAGGCCTCGACGACGCCGGTGGTCGAGCCCGCCACGTCGTACTCGTCGGGGCCGAGGAGGCCGGGGTGCTCGGCGGTCTCGCCGCCGATCAGCGCGCAGCCGGCGGCCACGCAGGCCTCGGCGATGCCCTTGACGATCGCGGCGATGCGCTCGGGGACGACGCGGCCGGTGGCGATGTAGTCGGTGAGGAAGAGCGGCTCGGCGCCGCACACGACGAGGTCGTCGACGAGCATGCCGACCAGGTCGAAGCCGATGGTGTCGTGCTTGTCGAGCGCCTGGGCGATGGCCACCTTGGTGCCCACACCGTCGGCGGAGCTGGCCAGCAGCGGGCGGTCGTAGGCCTTGAGCGCACTGGCGTCGAAGAGTCCGGCGAAGCCACCGATGCCGCCGATCATCTCGGGGCGTCGGGCCTGGTCGACCCAGACCTTCATCAGCTCCACGGCACGGTCGCCGGCCTCGATGGAGACCCCGGCCGACTCGTACGTCACCCCGGCGGTGCCCGCGGGACCGGTGCCGGCGCTCACGGGCGCTCCAGGGCGTCGGGCGCCCCGCCCCCGGTCAGCGACGTCGCCAACCCGTCGGCGTCGAGCAGCGGCGCCATCTCGAGCAGGTGCTTGCCGAGGTTCTCCGGCTCGGGCAGCTTGACCGGGTAGACCCCGTCGAAGCAGGCGCGGCACAGGTCGTCCTTGGGCACGGTGGTCGCCTCGACCAGCCGGTCGAGCTCGATGTAGCCCAGCGAGTCGGCGCCGATGGAGGAGCAGATCTCCTCCGAGCTCAGGCCGTTGGCGATCAGCTCGGCGCGGGTGGCGAAGTCGATGCCGTAGAAGCAGGGCCACTTCACCGGCGGGCTGGCGATCCGGACGTGCACCTCGCGGGCGCCGGCCTCGCGCAGCATGCGGACCAGGGCGCGCTGGGTGTTGCCACGCACGATGGAGTCGTCGACGACCACGAGCCGCTTGCCCTCGATGACGTCGCGCAGCGGGTTGAGCTTGAGCCGGATGCCGAGCTGGCGGATGGTCTGGCTCGGCTGGATGAAGGTGCGCCCGACGTAGGAGTTCTTCACCAGGCCGGTGCCGTAGGGGATGCCGCTGGCCTCGGCGTAGCCGATCGCGGCCGGGGTGCCGGACTCCGGCACCGGGATCACCAGGTCGGCGTCGGCGGGGAAGTCCTGGGCCAGGCGGCGGCCGATCTCGACCCGCACGCTGTGGATGCGCCGACCCGAGATCAGGGTGTCGGGGCGGGCCAGGTAGACGAACTCGAACAGGCAGCCCTTGGGTGCGGCCTCGGCGAAGCGACGGGTGCGCAGGCCCTGCTCGTCGACGGCGACCATCTCGCCGGGCTCGATCTCGCGGATGTAGGAGGCGCCGACGATGTCGAGCGCGGCCGTCTCGCTGGCCACGACCCAGCCGCGCTCGAGGCGGCCGAGCACGAGCGGGCGGATGCCCTGGGGGTCGCGGGCGGCGTACAGCGTGCCCTCGTCCATCCAGACGAACGAGTACGCGCCCTTGATGAGCGGCAGCAGCTCGGCCGCACGCTCCTCCAGGCTGGTGTCGGGGTGGTAGGCCAGCAGGGCGGTGACCAGCGAGGTGTCGTTGGTGGTGACCTCGAGCTTGCGGCCGCCGAGGTCGAGCTCGCCGCGGTCGCCCGGCATCGCGTCGACCATCTCCTGCAGGTCGCGGGTGTTGGTCAGGTTGCCGTTGTGGGCCAGCGCGATCGAGCCGTGCTCGGTCGGACGGAAGGTCGGCTGGGCGTTGTGCCAGGTGCTGGCGCCGGTCGTGGAGTAGCGGGAGTGGCCGACCGCGAGGTGGCCCTTGAGGGCCTCCAGCGTGGACTCGTCGAAGACCTGCGAGACCAGGCCCATGTCCTTGTAGACCAGGATCTGGCGGCTGTTGCTGACCGCGATGCCCGCCGACTCCTGGCCGCGGTGCTGCAGCGCGTAGAGGCCGAAGTAGGTCAGCTTGGCGACGTCCTCCCCCGGGGCCCAGACGCCGAAGACGCCGCAGGCGTCCTGCGGTGAGCGTTCGTGGGGGTCGAGGTCGTGAGTCAGACGGCCGTCACCGGGACGGCTGGAGGGGCTGGCCACGGGCCCGAGTGTACGGCCCGGCGGCGGGTGCCGTGACACGGCGACGGTGAGCGGTCTAGGAACCGGTGCGGGGCCAGATGCCCTCGCAGGCCTCCAGCACCAGGCGGAGCGTCTCCGCGTCGGCGGCGACGACGAGGCCGGGCGAGTCCGACCGGGCGGTGTAGGGGGTGCCGTCGCGGTGGGCCACCGCTCCCCCGGCCTCGCGCAGCATCAGCGAGCCGGGCAGGTGGTCCCACGCGTTGGTGTGGCCGTAGAGCAGGTAGTCGGCCTCGCCCTCCAGCAGCCGCGGGTAGTCGATGCCGCAGCAGACCCACGAGCCGCGCAGGGCCGGGAGCCCGAGGGGCTGGCGCCCCCGACGCGACCAGATCGAGGTCGCGCCGCGCGGCTGCGGCCCGGCGGGCTCGCGGACGACGGGCTCGCCGTTGCGGCGCGTGCCCGCCCCACGCTCGGCCACCCAGGCCACCCGGTGCTCGGGCTGCCAGATCCAGCCGCGTACGGTCTCGCCGTCGACGACCTCGGAGACCATCACCGCGTGGTCGGGCGAGCCCTGCACGAAGTTCTTGGTGCCGTCGACGGGGTCGACGGTGAAGCCGTGGGCCGCGTCGCGGAACCGCTGCAACAGCCCCTCGTCGCCCGCGTAGGCCTCCTCGCCCAGCACGACGGCGTCGGGGTAGGCCTCGAGCAGCGCCGCGGTGAGCAGCTCCTCGGCCTCGCGGTCGGCGACCGTCACCAGGTCGCCGGGCTGCTTCTCGTCGATGTCGGACTCCGACAGCGAGCGGAAGCGGGGCGTCACCACCTCGGCCGCCACCTCCTGCACGAGCGTCAGGACGGCGTCGGTGGTCAGGGGCACCGCTCCAGGCTAGCGAGGCCCCCCGACGGTCTCGGGGTCGCCGGGCCCGGTGAGGAAGCCGGTCGCCGCGCCGGGGGCGGAGCCGGTCGTGCCGGCCCGGGCGCCGGGGAACCAGCCCGGGGCCACCGGGAGGGTGAAGCTGAACAGCGCGCCCTCGCCGAGGGTGCTCTCCACCCAGATCCGACCACCGTGCTGCTGCACGATCGAGCGGGTGATGGTCAGGCCCAGCCCGGTGCCGCCCCGGTCGGTCGCCGCACCGCTGGTGACCTGGTGGAACCGCTCGAAGACGTGCTCGAGCTGGTCCTCGGGCAGCCCCGGACCGTGGTCGCGGACGGTGACCAGCACCGCGTCGCGCTCGGTGGTGACCCCGACCTCGACGGTCCCGCCCTCGGGCGAGAACTTCACGGCGTTGCCGATGAGGTTGACCAGCGCCTGCTCGATGCGGTCGGCGTCGCCCCACACCTGGGCGGGGCCCACCTCCCCGACCTCGATGCCCACGTGCGCGCCGGCCGCCAGCGGCTGGAGCGCGGTGACGGTCTGGTGGAGCACCCGGGCCAGCGGGATCCGGGTGCGGTGCAGGCGGAACTGGCCGGTCGCCAGCTTCTCGGCGTCGATGATGTCGTCCACCAGCCGGCTCAGCCGCTCCACGCCCCGGCTCGCGTTGGCGACCAGGCGGTGGCCGTCCGGGGTGAGCTCGCCCGCGTCACCGTCGACGAACATCTCGAGCACGCCGCGCACCGAGGTCAACGGGGTGCGCAGCTCGTGGCTGACCGTGGAGACGAACTGCCGCTTCACCTGCTCCACGGCCACGCGGGCCGAGACGTCGCGGAAGGCGATCACCACCCCGCCGTCGTGGGCGGCCTCGGCCCGGTCGGCGGTGTCGAACGGCTGGGGCGTCGCGTGCAGCTCCACCGGCACGACCGCCCCGTCGCGGTGGCGCAGCTCGGCGTCGACGCCGTCGACCACCGACCCCCTCAGGGCTGCGTCGAAGGGGCAGTCGTGCCGCGGCGCGGTGCACAGCGCTCCGCAGGCCTCGCGACCGACCAGCTCCTCGGGCGTGCGGCCCAGCAGGGTGCAGGCGGAGGCGTTGGCGAAGGTGATGACGCCCCGGCCGTCGGTGCTGACGATGCCGTCGCCGACGGTGTCCAGGATGGTGGCGTAGCGCTCGGTCCAGTCGCGCAGGTCGGCGGTGCGGTCGGCGACCTCGCGCTCCAGGCGCCAGTGGAACCTCCGGGCGTCGGAGCTGACCACCACGTGACGCACCACCACCGCGAGCGTCAGGACGGCGGCGAGCACCCGCTGCGGCCAGTGGTCGAGCCCGACGGCGATGCCGGTCACCGCGGCGACGACCACCACGGCCTCGGGCGCGGCGAGCACCACGCGCGAGACCCGGGAACCCACCTCCAGGGTGTCCGGCCGGCGACGGACCACCCGGTGGGCCGAGAGCGCCAGCAGCGTCGTACCGACCCCGACGGCCCAGGTCACCCCGGCCGGGGCGACGTAGGCGTCCGGGGTGAGGGTGTACGCCGCGGCGCCGGCCAGCCACGCGACGAACGACGCCGAGAGCAGGAACAGCTCCGGTCGGGGCGGGTAGACGTGGCGTCGGCTCAGCTCGTAGGCCAGCCCCACCATCGCGAGCGCCGCTGCCGGGTAGGCCAGCGCGAACACGCGCACGGCGCCCGACGCCCCCTCGACCGCCTGCTCCACCAGCGACACCGAGCCGATCAGGCCGACGCCGGCCACGAGCACCAGGACGTCGAGCCAGGCCCGGGCCGCCTGCCCCGGGGTCCAGCGCGGGCGCGGGAGCACCAGCAGCGCGGCGAGCACCAGCAGCATCGCGGCGCCCTGCAGCGGGTAGATGCCGGCGTTGATGCCGCGGCCCGGCAGCACCACGGCGGAGACGACCGTGACCACGTTGCCGGCCGCCCACGCGGCGGCCGCCCCGGCGAGCAGCCGCCAGGCCAGCGACCAGCGCGCCCGGGTCACCCGGCCCGCGCGCCAGCACAGCAGCACGGCCGGCACGAAGAGCGCCGCCCCGAGCACCTGGGCGGTGGCGGCGACCGCCACGGTGCCGGGCAGCAGCAGGGCGAGGGCGCCGGCGACGACCAGCGCGGCCACGACCAGGAGTGTCGTACGCCGCCCCACGGCGGGCGCAGCGTCGCGTCCGCGCGCCTCGACGTCGTCGGCTCGCACGGCCCACCTCCACCCGGACCCGCGGGGACATGGCGGGCGCGCGGCCACCCTAGTCCGCGGCCCCCACCCCGGCGAGCAGGTCGAGGAGCCGCGTCTCGGCGAGGCAGACCCGCTCGAACTCGGCGAGGTGCAGGCCCTCGTCGATGCCGTGGGCACGGGTGTCGGGGTCCTCGACGCCGGTCACCAGCACGCTGGCCTCCGGGAAGGTCTCGAGGAACTCGGCGATGAAGGGGATGGAGCCGCCCACGCCCATGTCGACGGGCGCGGTGCCGTCCCAGGCCTCGGTGAAGGCCTGGCGCGCCGCGTCGTACGCCGGACCGGTGGCGTCGATGCGGGTCGCCTCACCGGTGTCGACCAGGTCGACGGCCAGCTGGGCCCCCCAGGGCACGTGGGCCTCGAGGTGGTGGCGCAGGCACGCCAGCGCGTGTGCCGTGGTGTCGCCGGGCGCGACGCGGAGCGAGATCTTGGCCCGGGCGACCGGGGTCAGGGTGTTGCTCGCGCCCTCGACCCGCGGGGCGTCGACGCCGGTCACGGTCAGGGCCGGCTTGGTCCAGAGCCGCTCGACGACCGAGCCGGTGCCGATCAGCTCCACGCCGGGGTGGGCGCCGGACTCGGCGCGCAGCCGGTCGGCGGGGTACTCCACGTCGGCGGCGGGCCCGCTCACCAGACCCTCCACCGCGACGTCGCCGGCGTCGTCGTGCAGGCTGGCCAGCAGCCGCGTCAGCGCCATCAGCGCGTCGGGCACGAGCCCGCCCCACATGCCCGAGTGCACGGCGTGGGTGAGGGTGCGCACGGTGACGTCGACGCGGACCAGGCCGCGCAGGCTGGTGGTGAGCGCGGGGACGCCGATGTCCCAGTTGGCGCTGTCGGCGATCACGATGACGTCGGCGCGCAGCGTGTCGGCGTGCTCGCGCAGCAGGTCGGGCAGGGTGTCGCTGCCGACCTCCTCCTCGCCCTCGACGAACACGGTGACGCCGACCCCGAGGTCGTCGCCGAGCGCGCGGACCGCGGCCAGGTGGGCCACGATGCCGGCCTTGTCGTCGGCGGCGCCGCGCGCGAACAGCCGCCCGTCGCGCTCGGTCGGCTCGAAGGGCGGCGAGGTCCACTCGGCGTGGTCGTTCTCGGGCTGCACGTCGTGGTGGGCGTAGAGCAGCACCGTGGGCCGACCCTGCGGCGCGGGCTTGCGCGCGATCACCGCGGGGGCGCCGCCGTCCTCGCGGGCGCTCACGATGCGGGTGTCCTCGAACCCCTCGGCCCGGAACAGCGTCGCCACCGCCTCGGCGCTGCGCTGCACCTCAGCGACGCGGGCCGGGTCGGCGCTGACCGACTCGATCCGCACCAGGTCCTCCAGGTCCGACCGCAGGCGCGGCAGCTCGGCCTGCACCCGGGAACGCAGCTCCTCGATGTCCATGGCGCCACCCTAGGAGCCCCGGAGGGAGCCCGACGGCCTACCCCAGCGGGAGGTACGCCGTCAGGTCGGCGCGCTCGCCGGAGGCCCGGACCCGTCCGGCGGCCAGCGCCTCCGACCACGAGACGGCTGCCGTGGCCAGCGCGATCCAGGTGTCGGCGTCGAGCTCGACCACGGCCGGCGGGGTGCCGCGGGTGTGACGCACGCCCGGGATCACCTGCGCGGCGGCGTACGGCGGGACCCGGACCTCGACCGAGGCGCCGGGCGCGCGCTCGGCCAGCACCGCCAGGTAGTGCTTGACCAGCAGCTTGAGGTCGGCGCGGCCGTGGTCGCCCGTGGCGAGCCGGGCCCGGGCGTCGGCGACCGCGCCGGGGTCGGCGAGGCGGAGGTGGGCGGGCACGACCCCAGGCTAGCCAGCGCGTGAGCCCGAGGGGTCGGAGGCCGGTGAGGCCCCTCGGGCGTGGGTACGGGTCGGTATCGGCCGCCGCAGCCCTGCGCGGCCCACCCCATCGGAAGGACATCCATGTCCGAGCGCGACACCGTCATCCGCAGCATGCACGACCTCGGCCTCGCCACCTGGTTCGGAGGCTCCCTCATGGGCGCCGTCGGGCTCAACGGCGCCACCGCCGAGGCGCACGACCCGCAGGAGCGCACGCGCCTGTCCTCGCTGGGCTGGAAGCGCTGGTCCCCCGTGGCCGCCGCGGCCATCGGCGTCCACGCCATCGGCGGCGCCGGCCTCATCGCCTCCAACAGCAACCGGGTCCGCCAGCAGGACGAGGCGGCCAACAACACGCTGGTCAAGCTCGGTCTCACCGTCGTGGCCGCCGGCCTGACGGCGTGGTCGGGTGCGCTGGGCCGCAAGGTCGAGCAGGAGCAGGACCAGGGCGCCGTCGGCGCCACCGAGCCCCACGCCGGCGCCTCCGAGGGCCTGAAGAAGGCCCAGCGCCAGCTCAAGATCACCCAGTGGGCGATCCCCGCCGTCACCGGCACCCTGATCGTCATGGGCGCCCAGCAGGGCGAGCAGCAGAAGCCCTCGCAGCAGCTGCGCACCCGCCTCGCCTCGTTCTGAGCCGCAGGTGACGCACGACGGCCCCGGGACCTCACGGTCCCGGGGCCGTCGTGCGTGACGGGTCTCCGTCGGGCGCGGGGCCCGGGTCAGGAGCCGGACTGCTGGGCGAAGACGTCGGCGACCGGCTGACCGATCTCCTGGTCGCCCTCGATCTTGACCTTGTCCTGGTTCGCCGGGTCCGGGACCAGCTTGGAGACCTCCTCGCCCTTGCCGCACACCCCGTCGGAGAGCACGACGCCGACGTCGCCGGCCCCGGTGAAGGTGCCGGAGATGCCCTTGTTCTCGTCCTGGACGCAGATCGTCTGCGCCTGCGGGTCGAAGTCGGCGACGGAGACCCCGTCGGGGAAGTCGGCCTGCGCGTTGAACTCCTCGGCCGAGCCCGGCTGCTGCACCTTGCCCTGCTGCTCGGTCAGGGCGGTGAACAGGGCGGCGTAGTCCTCCCCGGTGGCCTCGGCGGCCTCGGGCGACGCCGACGCCGACTCCGAGGAGGAGCCGGAGGCCGAGCCACCCTCGGACCCGCTGTCGGACCCGCTGTCGGAGCCGCCGCAGGCGGTCAGGGTCAGGGCCAGGGCGAGGCCCGGGATCAGGGCGAGTGCGCGCGTGGTGATGGTGTCCTCCAGGTCGGCGGCGACGGGTCGCGGCCTCGGACGGCTCGCACCTCGTCGTCCCACCACTGTGACGGACCGGACCACGCGACGGGCACCAACCCCCGGGTCGGGCCCTCTCAGCCCAGGGCGAGCGGCAGGGTCGCGACCCAGGCCTGGTGCAGCTCGTCCAGGGGTACGTCGAACGCGCCGGCCACCGACACGGTCGTGCCGCCCGTGGTCCCGATCGCCGTCACCGGCACGCCCGCCTCGCGGGCCGCCGCGACGAGCGCCTCCTCGTCGGCCGGGTCGACGGTGACGACCGCGCGGGCCGCCGACTCGGCGAACAGCGCGACGAAGACGTCGGCGTGGACGCCGTCGAGCGTGACCTCGACACCGACGTGGTGGCGCAGCGCGGACTCCACCAACGTCTGCGCGAGACCGCCGTCGGAGACGTCGTGGGCCGAGGTGAGCAGCGCGGCCGAGCCGACCAGCACCTCGCTCAGCGCCCGCTCGGCGGCGAGGTCGACGCGCGGCGGCAGCCCGCCGAGGTGGCCGTGGACGACGTGCGCCCACTCCGAGCCCGACAGCTCCTCGCGGCTCTCCCCCAGCAGCAGCACCCGGTCGCCGGCGCGACCGAAGCCGGTCGGGGTGCGCCGGGCGACGTCGTCGATGACGCCCAGCACGGCGACGACCGGGGTGGGGAGGATGGCGGTGTCGCCGGTCTGGTTGTAGAGGCTGACGTTGCCGCCGGTGACGGGCACGCCCAGCTCGAGGCAGGCGTCCTTGAGGCCGCGGCAGGCCTCGGCCAGCTGCCACATCACGGCCGGGTCCTCGGGGGAGCCGAAGTTGAGGCAGTCCGAGATCGCGACCGGGGTGGCGCCGCCGGTGGAGACGTTGCGATAGCTCTCGGCGAGCGCGAGCTGCGCCCCGGCGTACGGGTCGAGGCGGGCGAAGCGGCCGTTGCAGTCGGTCGAGAGCGCGACCCCGAGACCGGTCTCGTCGTCGATGCGCACCATGCCGCTGTCGCTGGGCTGGGAGAGCACGGTGTTGCCGCGGACGTAGCGGTCGTACTGGTCGGTGATCCACGACTTGTCGCACAGGTTGGGGCTGGCCACGAGCCGCAGCAGCGTCTCGCGGAGCTCGTCGGGCGTGGTCGGGCGCGGCAGCGCCTCGGCCCCGTCGGCCTGGAGCACGTCCTGGGAGTCGGGGCGGGCGTAGGGACGCTCGTAGACCGGGCCCTCGTGGGCGACCGTGCGCGGGTCGACGTCGACCACCGTCTCGCCGTGCCAGTCGATGACCAGCCGGCCCTCGCCGGTGACCTCGCCGACCACGGTGGCCTCGACGTCCCACTTGCCGCAGATCTCCAGGAAGCGCTCGACGTCGGCGGGCTCGACCACCGCCATCATCCGCTCCTGGCTCTCGCTCATCAGGATCTCCTCCGGGGCCAGCGAGGAGTCGCGCAGCGGCACCCGGTCGAGCTCGACGTGCATGCCGCCGTCACCGGCGGCCGCGAGCTCGCTGGTGGCGCAGGAGATGCCGGCCGCGCCGAAGTCCTGGATGCCGGCGACCACGCCCGCGGCGAACAGCTCGAGCGTGCACTCGATGAGCAGCTTCTCCATGAAAGGGTCGCCGACCTGGACGGCGGGGCGCTTGGACGGCTTGGTCGCGTCGAAGGTCTCCGAGGCCAGGATCGAGGCGCCGCCGATGCCGTCGCCGCCGGTGCGGGCGCCGTACAGGACCACCTGGTTGCCGGCGCCGGTCGCCTTGGCGAGGTGCAGGTCCTCGTGGCGCAGCACGCCGACGCAGAGCGCGTTGACGAGCGGGTTGCCGAGGTAGGTCGGGTCGAAGACGGCCTCGCCGCCGATGTTGGGCAGGCCGAGGCAGTTGCCGTAGCCACCCACCCCGGAGACGATCCCGGGCAGCACCCGGTGGGTGTCGGGCTCGTGCAGCGGACCGAAGCGCAGCGGGTCCATCACCGCGACCGGGCGGGCGCCCATAGCCAGGATGTCGCGGACGATGCCGCCGACGCCGGTGGCGGCGCCCTGGTGCGGCTCGACGTACGACGGGTGGTTGTGGCTCTCGACCTTGAAGGTGACGGCGTAGCCCTGGCCGATGTCGATGACCCCGGCGTTCTCGCCGATGCCGGCGAGCATCCGGCCCGCCCGGGTCTCCTGCGGGATCTCCGAGAACTGCTTGAGGTGCACCTTGGAGGACTTGTAGGAGCAGTGCTCGCTCCACATCACGGAGTACATCGCCAGCTCCGAGGAGGTGGGCCGGCGACCGAGGATCTCGCGGATCCGGGCGTACTCGTCGGCGGTCAGGCCCAGCGTCGACCAGGGCTGCTCGCGCTCGGGGTCGGCCGCGGCGACCGCCACGGTGTCGAGGCCCGTCTGGGGACCAGCGTCGAGACCGGGGTCGGAGGGACGGTCGGGCTCGGGCGAGGTCGTCTCGGGCACGGCGTCAATCTACCGGGGCCGGACCCCTGCCCCCGCCGCCCGTCCCGCCGCCCGTCCCGCCGCCCGTCCCGTCGTCGGCCTCGGCCAGCCGCTCGTGCAGCCGCGCCCGCACGTCGTCGGGCGAGAGCTGCGCCCGCTGGCGCTGGTCGCGCGCGATGATGGCGCCGGTCGCGGCGACGCCACCCACCCCCGCCAGGCCCAGCAGCTTCCACCACGAGAACTTCACCGGAGGACCTCCTCGATGCACACCGTCACGAGCCTGAGTCTGGACGACGCCGTCGACCTCACCCGGACCGGGGACCTGTGGCTCTTCCGCGGCCGGTCGGCCGCCGACCAGGCCATCCGGGTGCTGACCAACGCACCGGTCAACCACGTCGGGATGGCGGTCGTGCTCGACGACATGCCGCCGCTGATGTGGCATGCCGAGCTCGGCAAGGGCCTGCGCGACGTCTGGACCGGCAGCCACCACCGTGGGGTGCAGCTGCACGACCTGCGCGAGGCGGTGCAGCAGTGGTGCGGCCGCTACGAGCAGCGGGCGTGGCTGCGCCAGCTGGACGCGCCGGTCAGCCGGGCGCAGGAGGACGCCGTGCTGCGCACCATCTCGCAGCTCGACGGCACGCCGTTCCCGGCGACGGCCGCGCTGGCGGGGCGGTGGGCGCGAGGTCGCGTCCACCACGACGCCGGGCTGGAGACGACCTACTGCGCCGAGGTCGTGGCCCGGACCTACACCGCCATGGGACTGCTGGACCCCGACCGCCCCACCAACTACTACGACCCCGGCAACTTCTGGTCCGGCGACGGGCTGGAGCTCCTCGGAGGCGCCGAGCTGGGCGAGGAGATCCGGGTGCGCACCCCCTGAGACCCGCCCCGGGAACTACGGTCCTGTAGTTCTCGCGAGCGTGTTACGGCTGGGACGAACGTGACTAGGGTGACGGGCAAATCCCGACATTCTGGAGAACCTCATGCGTCTGCCCGGCCACCGGACGACCTCCCGGCTGCGCACCTGGCTCCACCGCACCGGCGCCGGGCTGGTCGTGGGCGCGCTGGCCGGCGGTGTCCTCGCCGTCGCGCCCGCTCCGTCGTACGCCGCGAACCCGGTGACGCCCGGGGACTTCACCGGCAAGGGCTTCGACCAGTGCGAGGCGCCGAGCCAGACCGCGATGCGCGCGTGGCGACGCAGCTCGCCCTACCGCGCCGTGGGCATCTACATCTCCGGCGCCTCGCGCGCCTGCCAGCGCCAGGCGAACCTCACCCCGTCGTGGGTGACCAGCCAGCTGGCCGACGGCTGGCACCTGATGCCGATCACGCTCGGTCCGCAGGCGTCGTGCTCGACCCGCTTCCCGCGCTACGGACGCAGCATCGACCCGACGATCAACCCCAGCACGACCGGCACGTACGCCGCCGCCCGCGCCCAGGGCGCCGCCGAGGCCCGCAGCGCGGTCGGCCGCGCCGGCACGCTCGGCATCGTCCGGGGCAGCACGATCTTCTACGACCTCGAGGCGTTCAGCACGACCTCCTCGACCGCCTGCACGCAGTCGGCGCTGTGGTTCATGGACGCCTGGACCCGCGAGCTGCACCGCCTGGGCTACGCCTCGGGCTACTACTCCAGCGCCGCCTCGGGCATCAGGCTGCTCGACGACGCCCGCGTCCGCGTCGGCAACCCGATCGCGATGCCCGACCAGATCTGGATCGCCGACTGGGACGGCAAGGCCGACACCACCTCCCGGTGGGTGCGCACCACCGGGTGGACCGACCACGCCCGGGCCAAGCAGTACCGCGGCGACCACCGCGAGACCTGGGGCGGGGTGACGATCACGATCGACAGCAACTGGGTCGACTTCCGCACCCCCCGCCTGCCCGGGGCCACCACGCCCACGCCCTCCCCGCTCCCGTCACCTAGCCCGGCGCCGAGCCCGGCGCCCGGCCCCTCACCGGCGCCCGCCCCGGTCCCCACGACCCCGGGCCCCCGCTACACCGGCACCGACCTGGCCGACGCGAGGTGCTCGCCGTCGACGATCAGCCTCCCGGCGTACACCCGCACGGGGCCGGGGCGCACCGACCACCTCGTCGCGCTGCAGTGCCTGCTCAAGCAGCGCCGGCTGTACCCCTACGCCGTCACCGGCACCTGGAACACCCCGACCACGACGGCCCTGAACGCGTTCCAGCGCCGGGTCGCCCACCCGGTCCGCACCTGGGCCAGCCGCAGCGACTGGGTGAGCCTGCACGTCACCGGCAACAGCCGTCGGGCGCTGCGCACCGGCGCGACCGGGGCCGACGTCGTCCGGGTGCAGCGCGCCCTCAACGCGGCGACGAGCTCCGCGCTGGTCGTCACCGGCCGGTACGACGCTCGCACGGCCGCCGCGGTCGGCACCTACCAGCGGGCCGTCGGCGTGAGCGCCACCAGGGTCGTCTCGACCGCGACCTGGACCGCGCTGGAGCGGGGTCGGCTCTGACCCGACCCGGCCGGCTCAGCGGGACGCGAGCGCGCCCAGCACGCTGGTGAAGAAGCCGAGCCCGTCGGTGCCGGGACCCGTGAGGTCCTCGACCGCGTGCTCGGGGTGGGGCATCAGCCCCACGACGTTGCCCGCCTCGTTGGTGACCCCCGCGATCCCGCGCTGCGACCCGTTGGGGTTCTCGCCGACGTAGCGGGCGACGACCCGACCCTCGGCCTCGAGGGCGTCCAGCGTGTGCTCGTCGGCGACGAAGGAGCCCTCGCCGTTCTTCAGCACGATGGTGAGCTGCTGGCCCTCGGCGTACGAGGTGGTCCAGGCGGTGCGGGCGTTCTCGACCACGACGCGCTGGTCGAGGCAGCCGAACCTGCGGTGGTCGTTGCGGATCAGCGCACCCGGCAGCAGGTGGGACTCGCACAGGATCTGGAAGCCGTTGCAGATGCCGAGCACCGGCATCCCGCCCCGCGCCGCGTCGACGACCTCGGTCATCACCGGCGCGAACCGGGCGATCGCCCCCGCGCGCAGGTAGTCGCCGTAGGAGAAGCCGCCCGGCAGCACCACCGCGTCGACCCCGGCGAGGTCGTGGTCGCCGTGCCAGAGCGCGACCGGCTCGGCGCCGGCGAGGCGGACCGCGCGCTGCGCGTCGACGTCGTCGAGCGAGCCCGGGAACGTGACGACGCCGACCCTCACGGCAGCACCCGCACGTCGTAGTCCTCGATCACCGGGTTGGAGAGCAGCGTCTGCGCCATCTGGTGCACCTCGGCGAGCACCGCCTCGGTGGCCTCGCCGTCGAGCTCGAGCTCGAACCGCTTGCCCTGGCGCACGTCGACCACGCCGCTGAAGCCGAGCCGGGGCAGTGCCCCCTGCACCGCCTTGCCCTGGGGGTCGAGGATCTCGGGCTTGGGCATGACGTCGACGACGACTCGGGCCACGGGGCGCATCCTTCTGCAGGCGGTGGGCGTACGGCGCGCCGAGTCTATCGGCGCCCGGCTCCCGGCCGACGCCTGCGTCCGGCTGGTCGGGGACGGACCGAGCCCTGTCACGGCCCGGCGGGCGACGAGCGGGGTCAGTCGCGCCGGGCGCGGGCCACCAGCGGCCGGGAGACCAGGGCGAGGGCCGCCAGGCCGCCGCCGCCGATCAGCCACCAGAGCACCTCGCGCCGCGCGGGGTCGAGTGGATCGGTGGTGGCCTGCATCGGCCGGGCTCCGGTGGGCTCGAGCGCGACCGCCTCGGTCTTCTCCTGGTCGGGGGCGGCCGGCCCGGCACGACGGGTGTCGAAGGTGGCGGTGAGGGCCTCGTAGGGCCGGATCACGCCCCATCCCTGGTCGTCGTCGCGCTGCCCGGCCACCGGGCGCTCGGCGGTGGAGAGGATGCGGTAGGCGATCTGCTCCGCGGAGTCCTTCGGGAAGCGCTCGCGCAGCTGCGCCGCCAGGGCGGCGACGAAGGGCGCGGCCCAGCTGGTCAGCGCCACGTCCGGGCCGGTCTGGCAGTCGCCGTTGCCGTGGAAGGTGACCAGCACGTTGGCCCCGGGGGCCGCCACGTCGACGGCCTCGCCGTGCACGGAGTAGTCGTCGACGAACCCCTGGGCGTTGGTCGCAGCGACCCCGATGACGTTGCGACCCGCGGCGGGGAAGCGCTGCTCGACGCGCTCGGTGCCGTCGGAGTCGCCCGAGGACGCGACCACCACGACGTCGCGCTTCTCGGCGAGCGCGAGGGCCGACTTGATCTCGGCGAGGGAGGTGTTGGTGCTGGGGGCGCTCAGCGAGACGTTGATGACGTCGGCGCCGTTCTCGACCGCCCAGCGGATCCCACGGGCGATGTTGTCGCCGGTCAGCGGCGTCTCCCCCGGCTGCACGTCCTGGTCGCGGGTGAAGACCCGCACCGGGAGGATCTGGGCGGCCGGAGCGGCGCCGATCATGCCCGACCCGAAGGACCGGGGCAGGGCGCGCGCCGCGATGATGCCGGCCACCGCGGTCCCGTGCCCGAGCGCGTCGGTACGGCCGGTGCCGTCGGTGTCCCCGGCGACGAAGGACGTCCCCGGCAGCAGCACGCCGTCGGGGAAGTGGGCGTTGTCGTCGTTCACGCCCGAGTCGACGACGGCGACCACCACCCCCTTGCCCTGGGCCAGCTGCCAGGTCTGGGGGATGCCGAGGCGCACGAGGTTCTGCGACTGGCCGTCGAAGTACTGCGTCTTGCCGATCTCGCACTCCGCCGCCGCTGCCGGGCTCGTCGTCGCGCCGACACCGAGCGACAGGGCCGTCGCGAGCACCGCGGCCACGGCCAGCGACCCGGCACGACGGCGGGCGCCGGGGGTCACGACTGGCTCACGGTCGCCGGCCGCTTCGAGGCCGCCTCGGGG
Source organism: Marmoricola sp. Leaf446 (assembly GCF_001424755.1). Taxonomy (GTDB): domain Bacteria; phylum Actinomycetota; class Actinomycetes; order Propionibacteriales; family Nocardioidaceae; genus Marmoricola. Next base: position 325,256 of record NZ_LMRF01000002.1, on the reverse strand, counting down.
CTGAGCTGCGGGCCGGGCGCGAACAGGTCCATCCACGAGGCCGGGACCGGCCGCGGTGCGTAGTCGCCGTAGCCGAGCGAGACCAGCCCGCTGCCGTCCGAACGGCTGCCGACGGCGTAGCTGGTGCCGCTCCCGTCGACCAGGTAGACCGCACCCTGGTCGATGACGTTGGCGCCGCTGACCGCGCGGACCACGGCGCCGCTGCGGAGCGAGACGTTGCGGACCAGCTCGGTGCTGTCGGACAGGGCGCTGTCGTCGGTGACCTCGGCGAGCCGGACCACCGGTGCCTGCTCCTCGCCGCTGTCCATCCGCAGGCAGGGCGTCGTGGACTGGCTGTACGGCGTCACCGCGGACTCGGGCCAGTCGCCGGGGTGCCCGGCCGAGCCGGACGTGGTGTCGAGCTGCTCGAGCTCGGCCAGCTGCTTCTCGACCGGCTGCTGGAACGCGCGGTAGACGAGGTCGGCGAACTCGGTGGTGCGCAGCAGGGTGCCCCGCTCGCTGACCACGAAGTGCAGGTCGCCCACCTCGACGGGGGTCCCGACCCGGTCGAGCCCCTCGACGCCGGTGTCCACCGCCTTGCCGTAGCCGGGCAGCGTCTCGGTGCCGAGCTCGCTGCCCTCGGGCACGAGGCCGAGCCAGAGCCCGGACACCTGCACGGGCGCGATCCCGTCGAGGCCGAGCGAGCGCAGCACCTGCTGGCCGGCCGAGCCCGTGGGCACGGCGAACCGTCGCTCGCCCGCGACGAGGAAGCTCCTGCCCTCGGATTCCACCAGCAGGGCCGCACCGTCGGCGGGGCGCGAGAGCGGCTGGTCGGTCAGGCTGACGCGGATGCCACCACCGGAGTTGGTGCAGGCGGTCCAGCCCTGGTCGACGAGCTCGCTCGGAGTGGGGAGGACCTCGGGGGCGCCGGCGATGCCGATGGTCGCCCCGGCCTTCTTGCCGGCGATCACGTCGTCCGCGATCGTCACCGGCTTGGTGCCGGGCTCCAGGAGCAGCCGGGCGGAGGCGATGTTGATGATGGGGTAGAGCGAGCCCTGGTAGGCGTAGAAGCGGGATCCGCTGTCCTTGCCGATCACCAGGCCCGCCTGGTCCCAGTCCTTGGGAGGGGGCTTCTGGAGGAACCCGCTCACCGCGGCCCCGGCCACCACCATGAGGGCGAGCACGATGCCGCCGATGATGGTGCGGCCGTAGCGAACGGGCTCGACCTCACGGCCGCCCGGTGCGCCGCTGACGAACGCGGTGACGAGACGACGGCGGTTGTAGCCGTGGGCCTCCACCAGGTCACGCTTGCTCGACATGGCGTCCCCGCCCTCCCCTCGGTCTGGTCGTCGCTGCAGGTGGTGCAGGTGCTGCGCCGTGGGTGACGCCGGGGCCCGAGGGCCCCGGCGTCACGTCACGGGCGGTGCTGGTGCGCGGTGTCGCTGTCCGTCACGCGCCGACGAGGCGGTGACGGCCACGGCGGCCGGGCTTGAGCAGCAGGCCACCGGCCAGCAGCAGGCCGACACCGACGGCGAGCAGCTGACGGCTGTTCTCGGCCGCACCCGTCTCGGGCAGGCCGGTCGTCGCCGTGCCCGCCGAGGTCGCGGCCGGGGCCGACTGGCAGATGACGGAGTCGCTGCACGAGGTCACCGGCGCAGCAGCCTCGGCACCGGGCACGCTGCCCTCGGCCACGCCGAGGGGGTTGCTGAGGCTGCCGGGCGAGGCAGCGGGGCCGCTGTAGCCCCCGGGCTGGGCGCTGGGGGTGCCCGGCGTCTGCGGGGTTTCCGGCGTCTGGGGAGTGCCCGGGGTGGGGTTCGGGTTGGGGTTCGGGTTCGGGTTCGGGTTCGGGTTCGGGTTCGGGTTCGGGTTGGGGTTCGGGTTCGGGTTGGGGTTCGGGTTGGGGGTCTCCCCGTCCTCGTCATCGTCGGGATCCGTCGAAATGATCTGGCACACACCCGTAAGAGGATCCAGCTCAGAATTGCTGTCACACGTGACCTCGATCAGGTCACAGGTGTCGTTGCCCTCGTAGAGGTCGCCGGGGCAACCGTTGCCCGGGGTGTCCCCACCCGGGCCCGGCTCGTTGTCGCCACCCTGGCCCGGGTTCTCGCCATCCTGACCGGGCGGCAGCCCGGGGAGGCCATCGGCCGCGGGAAGGACGTCCTGCGCGGCCGCGTCGAGCGTGCTCGCGGCCTGGGTCTCGAGACCGGCGTCCTCGGCCATCGAGGGAGCGGCGAACGCCCCCACGACGAGGCCGACGGCCATCAGGGTCACGGCCAGGGACTGCCGGGCGCGGCGGGTGCGTCGCGGGCGCCGGGCGGGCGCCTCGACACGCGTGGTGGATCGGTCGGTCATGTGTGGTTCTCCCCCGATGTGCGGTGCGTACAGATGCAAAACGTGACGAACAGTAGGCGCGGGCCGGGGCTACGTCGAGCCGGGCGAGGCAGGTCTGGGACGGGCGGTCACGAGGTCACCGCCGCCACGACGCCGACCGCGACCACCACCAGCGGGATCATCGCCACCAGCGCGGTCAGCTCGGCGACGTCGCCGAGCCGACCCCAGCGGACCGAGGGCGGTCGCGGGACCAGGGTGGTGACGAGCAGGACCACGGCGGTGACGGCCAGCACGACGGCCAGCACCGGGAGCCAGGAGCGCTGGAACAGCACGATGCCGACGCAGAGCGAGGCGAAGCCGGCGACCGCGCAGCCAAGGCCGGTCACGACCTCGGGTCCCACCCGGTACTGACGCGTCCGCAGCAGCAGCACCACGCAGGCGCAGACCGCGACGAAGGTGCCGGTCACGCCCAGCGAGACCGCCATCGGCGCGGTCAGCACGAGCAGCAGGCCCACGGTCGCCGTGACCGCCAGCAGCACCTCGTGGCCGATCTTGGCGTCGCGGCGCACGGCCCCCGCGTCCACCGGGAACGCCTCCGCGGTGAGCTGGGCGTGGTCCTGGGCCTGCGGGACCCGGGTGCTGGTCGAGGAGAGCGCCACCCACGGGACGGCGCTGCCGGCGAGGACCACGACGACCAGGAGCACGGTGTGCACGGCCTGCGCGCCGAAGGTGGTGGCGGCGACGACGCCGTTGGCGACGCCGAGACCGGCACTGACGGCGGCCGCGGGCACGAGGGACGCACGGTGCTCGGTCAGGCCGAACACCGCCACCAGGCTCACGGCGAGGGCGGCGCCGGCACCGACGGCGGCCGGCAGGCCCAGCACCGGACCGGCCGGGGCGGCGGTGACGCCACCGACGGCGGCGAACACGACACCGGCCCAGGCGAGCATCACGGCCGTCTCGTGCTCGGCCCGCACCCGGGCGAGCACCACGGCGGCGACGACGAGGACGAGACCGGAGACGCCGGCCGCGGCACCGGCGACGAGGTCGGGACGCTGCAGGCCCAGCGCGAGGGCGCCCAGCCCGAGCACGAGCGCCGCGGCTCCCAGGGCGGTACGCCGCCCGGTGGCGGGGTCCCAGGGACGCATGTCGGCCTCGACGGCGTCGGCCATCGCCTCCACGACGTCGTCGTAGACCCGCGGCGCGGGCTTGTCGACGCCGGCGGTCAGGGTCAGCACGCTGCCCGGGTCGACCCCTTGCGCGAACAGCCCCAGGTCACCCTCGAGACGGCGACCGTCGGCGGCGACGAGGTCGTAGCCGGCGTACACCGACTCCGCGTCGAGCAGGTTGAGGGTCCGGGCGAGCTCGGGCACGAGCTCGGCGACGGGGAGCTGCCCCGGGAGCGCGAGGTCGTGGCGACGCTCGCCGACGACGACCGTCAGGCGCAGCAGCCCGCCGCCCGCGACACCGCCCTCAGGCACGGCGACCTGCGTCATGGAGCACCCCCGGGTCGATCTGGACTGGACGCCCCGGGCCGGCGCACGACGAGCAGTCGGACGCGGTCACCGGGACGGGACGACGATATCGGCACAAACGGACCCGCCTCACCCGAAGCGGCAAACTGCGGATCCCCTGACGGACATCCGCCGCACGGCGGACCCAGGGATGCGCTACCCCGGGTCGGCGCGGACGGAGCAGCGTCGACCCGGGGCGGGGCGGACTACTGCAGGACGTCGGGCGCGACGTCGTCGTCGTCGAGCCAGTCCTCGGCCATGACCATGGACCTGCGCGTGTCCGCCTTCTCGTCGGAACCACGCTGGGCGCCACGCCCGGCCTGGCCGGTCGAGCCGGGACCAGTGCCGCGGGCACCGGCGCCGCCGTTGCGGGCGCCGGCCGCGTTGCTCCCCGGCGCGGCGGACCTGGACCCGGCTGCGGTGCCCGACCTGCCGGTCGCGCCGCTGCCGGCCTGCGCGTTGCTGCCGGCCGCCGCACTGCGACCACCGGCCTGCATGCCGCCGGAGGTCGGTCGACCCGCGGCACCCGCGGAGCGTCCGGCTGCGCCACCCGAACGGCCGCCCGAGCTCCCTGCGCTCCGACCACCGGCCTGCTGGCCGCCCGCGCTGCGGCCACCGGCCTGCTGACCCCCGGCCGCGCCGCCGCGGCCACCGGCCTGCTGACCGCCTGCGCTGCGGCCTCCCGCCTGCTGGCCGCCGGCAACACCGCTGCGGCCGCCGGCCGTCTGGCCCGCCCCGCCCGCGGTGGCGGCGCTGCGACCACCGAGGACGCCCTTGGACGCGGCAGCACCGGCGGACCGGCCGCCGATGGTGCCGCCCTTGGCCGAGGCGGCCCCGCCTGCGGCCCGGGCCGAGGCGCCGGCCGCGCCGGCGCCACGGCCGGCGGCCCCGGCGCCGCCGACCTTGCCGAGCAGTCCCTTGCCGCCACCGAGGATCGCGGCCGCACCACCGGCGCCCATGGCGCCGCCCGTGCCGCCGCCGAGCCCCGCGCTGCCGCCGGCGACGGAGCCGCCGGTCGCGCCCGACCCGCCCGCACCGCCGGTCCCGGCGCCCGGGACCGTTCCGCCGACGACGCCGTCGGCCGTCGCGCCGTCACCGCCGACGCCCTGGCCGTTGCCCGGGCGCACGGTGCCACCGAGGACCGGGCGGCCGCCGAGCATGGAGATGCCCACGGCCGAGCCGGCGAAGGTGCCGCTGGTGCTCGTGGAGTAGGGACCGGTGCCGCCGCTGCCCGGGGCGGCGTAGGAACCGCCGCCGTTGCCCGAGTAGGACTGGTCGGTGCCCGAGGGCGGCGGGGGCTGGCTCACGCCCGCGTCGTACGGCGCCGCCTCGGCCATCCGGGACTGGGCGGTGCTGAAGCGGGTGTTCATCTGGCCGACGTACTTCGCGGCCTCGGCCTCGCGGGCCGCCTGGCCCTCGGTCCGGGCCTCGTCCGCCGCCTTCGTCTGCTGGGGCGTGGCGTCGGGGCCGAGCGCGGCCGACCCGGCGGGCGGCTCGGGCAGGCTGTGGAAGTCCTTGGCCGCCTGGTCCATGGCCCGCCACGCGGCCCGGCAGGCGTCCGCGCCGCGCTGCAGCCGGTCGGCGTTGTCCTCGACGTGGCTGGCCAGCTTCTCGAAGGCGGCCGTGGCCGCCACGCCGTCCTCGCCCGAGGGCCAGGCGACCTGGAGCTCGCTGCGTCGCGACCGCAGGGCCTCGGCCACCGCGATCAGGCCCTCGCTGGCGCTCTGCCAGCGCTGCTCGGCGTTGAGCAGGGCGTCGGGGTTGCTGTCGAGCGCCTTCTTGAGCTCGGCTTCCTTCGGTCCCATGTCGTGCTACCCCCTGGTCGGTGCGGACGGAGTGGATCGGGTCGTGCTGGCGTCGGGCGAAGCGGCTGGGCGACGCGTACGGCGCTGCCACGCCACCAGCCCACCGGCGAGGGCCAGCAGCAGCGCCGCGCCGCCGGCGATGGGCAGGAACGGCACGCCGCCCTCGTCGGAGGACGCACCGTCGGCCGCAGCGGACTGGTCGGCGCCGCTCGCGGTCGAGGTCCCGTCGGGCTCGTCCCCGGACCCGGTCGTCTGCTCGGACCCCGACTTCTCCGCGGGGTCCTGGTAGACGTTGGCGGGGTAGGCCGCGATGACGGCCTTCGGGTTCTCCTGCAGCAGCGGGTACTCGTCGGGGTAGCCGGCCGGGTCGGTCTCCAGCGCTCGCACGACGGACAGGCCGCCGTAGCCCGCCTTCATGGTCCAGCTGAGGTCGCCCGAGTCGTTGCCGCCGACCTGGTGGATGACCGTCTGCACCAGCTGGTTGCCGGTCGCCTCGGGATAGCGCGACCTCAGCAGCGCGAACGAGCCTGCGGTGATCGCCGTGGCGCCGGACGTGCCGGTGCGTGGCTCGCCCTGCACCCACCCACGGCCCTCGACGACACCGCCGAGCTGTGTCTCGATCCCGGGTGCGGTGATGGTGGGCCAGGCGTCGAGGTCGGCCAGCCCGACGGGGTTCTCGCTCCACGGGAGGCCGTCGCTGCCGCCCGCCAGCACGGCGAACGAGCCCCGCAGCCCGGCCGGCAGCGCCATGGCGGTGCTGTCCTCGGTGCGCGCGCCGGCGGCCATCACCACGACCACGCCCTTGTCCCGGGCGTGGGCGAGCTCCTCGGTCTGGTCACCGGCTCCCAGCGACATGCTGATCACGTCGGCGCCCTCGTCCACGGCCTTGCGGATCTGCTTGGCGATCAGGACCGAGTCGCACTCGAAGCCCTGCCGCTCGGGGTCGGGGTCGATCCCGTAGAAGCGCACGGTGGCGTCCGGGGCGACCCCCAGCACGCCGCCGTTGCCCTGACCGACGACGCCGACCGTCATCGCGGTCCCGTGGTCCGAGGCCATGCCGGTCACGGGCCTGCTCTTCTTGCCGAAGCAGTCGGTGCCCAGCGAGACGTCGGCCCCGCGCAGCTCGGGCACGCTGGTGTCCAGGGCGGTGTCGATGATCGCGACCTGGGCGCCCTTCCCGGTGGTCGTGCGGTGGGCCTGGTCGAGGCGCATCGCGTCGTACCACCACTGGCGCGGGGCCGGCTCGCGCTTCGCGGACGGGGCGACCCCGTCCGCCGCGGGCCGGGCGAGCGCCGGTGCGCCGACGCTCCCCACCAGGAGCGTCGACCCCAGCGCGGCGGCGAGGACGGCGCGGATGCTCATTCGAACGAGACGCCCTCGCCCTGACCGTCGCCGCGCGACCCGTCGCCCCGGTCGGCGTCGACCTCGGGGTCGACCCCGCCGTCGAGCGGGACCTGCGTGGTCTCGTCCTGCTCGACGTCGAGCGCCTCGTTGCCCGTGACCTGATCCTGGAAGGTCTCCTGCGACGCGAAGGTGTGGTCGGGCGCGGAGTACTCCTGGTTGACGTTGTCCATCACGCTCGTGGCGGCCTGCTCGTCGGCCTGCATGGCGGTGATGGTGTCGGCGTTGGACTGGTCGACCTGCCGGAAGTTGGCCACGTTGGCCATCAGCGTCTGGCCGAAGGTCTCCAGGTCGGTCATCACCTTCTCGATCGTGGCGACGAAGACCTGCTGGGCCGCCTGCTCCTGGGCCTGGAACTCCAGGCCCTGCTCGAGGCCGTTGAAGGCGCCGGGTGCGAGGTTGCCGTTGCGGAAGGTGGAGGTCTGCGCGTTGGCGTCGGACTGCATCGCCCCCATCGTCTGACGCGCGATGGCCTCGATCTCGTCGAGGAGCATCAGGACCTGGCGGCCGCCCCCGCCGCCGCCGTCGTGAACCATGACCATCGTGTGATCCCCCTGATCGTGCTGACATGGCTGCCGAGTGGGCCGGACGACGTACGCCCGACCCACCCAGGTGCTGCTGGTGGTGCTGGTGCTGCTGGTGCCGCTCAGCCCCAGCGAGAGGCGTTGGCGCTCTCGGTGGACTGGTAGTCGCTGTTGGACTGCGTCACCGCGTTGCCGATGTCGGCGAGCAGCTGCTTCATGTCGGCCATACCGGCGTCCCACTTGGCCTTGGCGGCCTGGTAGGACTCCGACGCCGAACCGGTCCAGTCGGCGCGCAGCGGCGCCAGCTCGGACTCGAGGGTGTCGAGCCGACCCTCGATCTGGTTGGCCGATCCCATGATGTCGGCGGCGGCCGTGTCGAGGCCGCCGAAGTTGACCTTGAGCTCTCCTGCGTTCATGTCCCTGCTCCTGTGATCTGGTCTGGGTCAGCCGAGACGGCCGGACAGCTTGCTGAAGGTGGAGGACTGCTGCTCGTCGCTGGCGTTGTAGGTCTGCTCCGAGGACTTCAGGTTGGCCTCGAACTCGTCGAGCGCCGAGGTGATCTTGCGGGCGCTCTCGTCCCAGCGCTGCATCGTCTGCTGGAACGCCGACGAGCCTGAGCCGCGCCACTGGGCGCCGATGCTGGAGAGCTTGCCCCGCAGCCCGGTGAGCTGCTGGTCGAGGTCACCCTTGGCGGACGCCACCATCTGGGCCCCGCGGTTGAGTGACTGATCTTGCTTGGTTACCTCGCCGGCCATGTCAGCCAGCCCCCTTTCGTTCGTCCCTCCGGGTTTCCGAGCCCTTCCCGGCCCCGAATGCTGCGCACCCCCCGATGGAGCACGGTGGAACGGATCACAGCGAAGATATCCCCGGCGGACGCGGGTCAAACCAGATATCCCGCAATCGGTCCAGCAATGGCGGACATCCGACTTGTCCGGTTGGTGACGCGGGCCGGCCCGTACGGCGCGGGTCAGCCGACCGAGGTCCTGACCAGGTCGAACAGGCCGCAGGCCAGGGGCACCAGCGCCAGGACGAGGACACCGGTCAGGGTCTCCAGGATCTCGCCCACGCGGGCCCACCAGACCGAGCGCCACCCTCCTCCGAGCCGCACGGCGGCGAGGAGGACCGCGGGCGCGACGACCAGCGCGGCGGCGAAGGCGTACCACAGGGCGTCGGCCCCGAGGTCGGTCGCGACGGCCGTGCCGGTCAGCGCGACCAGCCACGCGGCGGTCAGTCCCAGCAGGGTGCGCAGCCCGGAGGAGCGGAAGCTGCGGCTCACCAGCGCCAGGGACGACGCCCCGAGCAGCACCAGGGCGACACCGCCCCAGCGGGCCCAGCTCGTGGGCTGGCCCCCGAGGCCGAGCACCACGAACGGCGCCGTCACGGCGGCGGCGACCGCGCTGACCACGACACCGGTGCCGACGGTGCGCTGGCTGCGGCGGGCGACCTCGCGGACCATGCGCGGACGCACCTGGTTGCGCTTGCGGCCGCTGCGCGGCTGCTCGCGGGCCGACCAGGCCGTGACCGCCAGGCGGTCGAGGTCGAGGAGGACGTCGTCGTCGACGTCGACGGCGAAGCTGGGGAGCACGCGGGTCGCCACCACGGCGGCGCCGAAGCCGACGGCCGCGAGGGCGAGCGGGCTCGCGCCCAGCAGCAGCCACGCGACCGCGGTCACGCAGACGATGCCCCCGGTGGCCAGCCACAGCCGGGCCAGGTGCTCGTCGGCACCCTCGAGACCGGTGCGGGCGAGCGCTGCGACCACCAGCGCCGCCAGCCCGCCGACGGCCAGCGCCAGCAGCAGCCCGCCGGCGTCCGGAGAGGCCGCGGCGACGAAGCCGGCCGCCCCGGCCAGGCCGGGACCGGCGAGGAACGACCAGTCGTCCTGCCGGGCTCGCGGGGAGCCGGTGCGGAGGTCGGGGCCGCCGTCGGCGCCCGTGTCTCCCCCCGGGTCGGCCCCGGTGTCGACCTCGGGACGGGGCGCGGCCACGAGCAGGGCGCCGACCAGGAGGACCGCGGCGGCCACGGGGCGCACCCACGACGGGGCGTCCGCAGCGAAGGAGAGGCCGGCACCGACGGCGGCGGCGGCGAAGCCCGCGACCCCGGCGAGCACGAGCAGCGCGGCGGAGGTGCGGCCGGCGGGACGACGCGGGGCCGGACCGCCGACGGGAGCGGCGTCCCCCGACGTCGTGACGGCGGCGGGCGCGGCGTCGGCGGCGACGACGAGGTCGCCCTGCTCGAGCACGTCCTCGAGGGTGGCGGCCGGCTCGAGGTCACGGCCACCGGCGCGGGCGAGCCGGGGTGCGACCGGGAGGCCGAGCGTGTCGGCGTACTCCTGGGCGAGGGCGGCGACGTCGAGCCACATCGGCACGGCGACGTCGAGCCGCCCCGCGGCTCCGAGGATGCTGAGCCGCAGCGCCTGGTCGGCGCCGTGCGTGGGGCGCACCGGGGGAATCTCGCCCCCGGTCCCCGGCTGCGGCGTCGGCGCCTCCGACTGCATGGTCATGCGAGCCCCCCGTGCCCTCTCGTGTGCGTGACTGCTCGGCGACACCGTGCCGCACGGAGCCCCCCGCGCGTCGGCGTACGGCCGCGGTTGGCGTGTGTCCGTCACGCCCGGACCGATGCGGATGTTCTGCCCATGGGGCCCCGAACAGGCACCTATCATCATGCCGCACGGGGGCAGTTGCGTACGCCGAAGTCGTCACCCCGTCCCGCCGACGACTCCACGACGCGTAGGGGTAGGGCCGTGACCGCCACTCTGGGATCCGATCGTTCGCTCGACGTCCCGCAGATGCCACGCGGCACGCTGCACCTCGAGCCGCCGCCGGAGCTCGAGCCCCACGAGGGCGCCAGCGGCGCCCTGATGATGGCGCTGCCCATGCTCGGCAGCGTCGGCGCCATCGTGTTCGTCGCCGCCGGCCAGGCCGGCCCCACCCGCTACATCGCCTCGGGCATGTTCCTGGTCGCCACCCTCGGCTTCGTCTTCGTCCAGATCGACCGGCAGCGCAAGCAGCGCAACAACAAGGTCTCCGGCGGTCGCCGGGAGTACCTCCGCTACCTGGCCGGGGTGCGGACCCAGGTCCGCGACGCCGCCGACCAGCAGCGCCGCAGCCTGACCTGGCGCTTCCCCGAGCCGACCGCGTTGCCGGCGCTGGCGGAGGAGCGCTCGCGGCTGTGGGAGCGCGGCAAGGACGACGAGGAGTTCCTCCAGGTCCGGTTCGGCGTCACCTCGCAGGCGCTGGCACTGGAGCTGGTGCCGCCGGAGTCCGCGCCCATCGACCAGCTCGACCCCGTCTCCGCCTCCGCCCTGCACCGCCTCATCGCAGTGCACCGGGTGCAGCCCGACCTGCCCGCCGCGCTGCGCCTGGGTGCCTTCAGCCGCGTCGAGCTCACCGGCGACGCCGAGCAGGTCCGCTCCCTCGCCCGGGCCCTGGTCGGCTCGGCCACCGCTGCCCACGCCCCGCAGGACCTGCTCGTCGCCGTGCTCGCCTCCCCCGACAACCTCGCGGCCTGGGACTGGGTCAAGTGGCTGCCCCACGCCCACAGCCCCGAGCAGAACGACGCCCTCGGCCGCAGCCGGATGGTGAGCGACTCCCTCGAGGACGTCTTCTCGATGCTGCCGCCCGAGCTGCGCGATCGACCCCGGTTCTCCGGCGAGGGCCGGGACTCGCTGCCCCACCTGCTGCTCGTCGTCGACGGCGGCGCGCTCCCCCCGGGCAACAACCTGCTGCCCGAGGAGGGCCTCGAGGGCATCACCGTGCTCGACCTGCCCGCGTCGTGGGGCGACCTGGAGGACCCCACCCGGCTGCGGCTCCACCTGGAGCAGGCCGTCCTGGAGGACGGCCGGGTGCCGATGACGGCGCTGCGGCTGCGCGAGGCCCCCACCAAGGCCGCCGGCGACCAGATGGACGCCGCCACCGCCGAGGCGTACGCCCGCCGGCTGGCCCCGCTGGAGATGCACGACGGGCCCGTCCGCGAGGACCCCAGCGCCGCGACCCCCGAGCTGCTCGACCTCCTCGGCCTCGGCGACGTGCACGACCTCGACCTCGCGAAGGCCTGGGCCCACCGGCCGGCCCGCGACCGGCTGCGTGTCCCCATCGGCGTCGGCGAGGCCGGCAGCCCGATCCACCTCGACATCAAGGAGTCGGCCCAGCAGGGCATGGGCCCCCACGGCCTGGTGATCGGCGCGACCGGCTCGGGCAAGTCGGAGTTCCTCCGCACCCTGGTGCTGGGCCTGCTGGCGACGCACTCCAGCGAGAACCTCAACATGGTGCTCGTCGACTTCAAGGGCGGCGCGACCTTCGCGGGCCTCTCCGAGGCGCCCCACGTCTCGGCGGTCATCACCAACCTCGAGGGCGAGCTCACCCTGGTCGACCGCATGCAGGACGCCCTGTCCGGCGAGATGGTGCGGCGCCAGGAGATGCTCCGGGCGGCCGGCAACTACGCCTCGGTGCGCGACTACGAGAAGGCCCGGGCCGAGGGCGCCGACCTCGAGCCGCTCCCCAGCCTGTTCATCTGCGTCGACGAGTTCTCCGAGATGCTCTCGGCCAAGCCCGACTTCATCGAGCTGTTCGTGGCCATCGGCCGGCTCGGCCGGTCGCTCGGCCTGCACCTGCTGCTCGCCTCGCAGCGCCTGGAGGAGGGCCGGCTGCGCGGGCTCGAGAGCCACCTGTCCTACCGCGTCGGCCTGCGCACCTTCTCCGGGGCTGAGTCCCGCGCCGTCCTGGGCGTCCCGGACGCCTACGAGCTGCCGCCCGTGCCCGGCCTGGGCTACCTCAAGCCCGACCAGTCCACGCTGCTGCGCTTCAAGGCCTCCTACGTCTCCGGCCCGCCCCCGCGCCGCAGCCGTCGCGGCCGCAGCTCGGGCGGCACGACGACCACGATCCTGCCCTTCACCACCGCCCACGTGCTGCCGCCCCGGGTCGACACCGACGAGCAGCACGACGCCACCCCGGTGCCGGCCGCGCAGGCCGCCGACTCCCGGTCGATCCTCGACATCGCCGTCGACCTCATGGTCGGCCAGGGCCCCGAGGCCCACCAGGTGTGGCTGCCGCCGCTCGACGTGCCCGACACCCTCGACCAGCTGATGGGCGACCTGACCGAGAGCGACGAGCTCGGGCTGCACTCCCCGGGCTGGCGCTCCCGGGGCGGGCTCGTGGTGCCGCTCGGCATCGTCGACCGACCCCGCGAGCAGCGCCGCGACGTGCTCGAGGCCGACCTCTCCGGCTCCGGCGGCCACATCGCCGTCGTCGGCGGTCCGCGCTCGGGCAAGAGCACGCTGCTGCGCACGGTGGTGGCCAGCGTCTCGCTCACCACGACGCCGCAGGAGTCGCAGTTCTACATCCTGGACTTCGGTGGCGGCACCTTCGCGCCGCTGGCCAGCGCCCCCCACGTGGCGGGCGTGGCCACGCGGTCGGAGCCCGACGTGGTGCGGCGTACGTTCGCCGAGGTCACCGGCATCGTGGACAAGCGCGAGAAGTACTTCCGCCAGCAGGGCATCGACTCCATCGAGACCTACCGTCAGCGGCGCGCCGAGGGCACCGCCGACGACGGGTACGGCGACGTGTTCCTGGTCGTCGACGGGTGGGGCACGCTGCGCTCGGACTTCGACGACCTCGAGATGCAGATCCAGGTGCTCGCCCAGCGCGGCCTGACCTTCGGCCTGCACGTCGTCACCAGCGCGAGCCGGTGGGCCGACTACCGCGCGGCCATCCGCGACCTGTTCGGCAACCGGTTCGAGCTGCGGCTCGGCGACCCGCTCGACTCCGAGATCGACCGCAAGGTCGCCCAGCTGGTGCCCACCGGCCGCCCGGGGCGCGGCATCGTGCAGCGCTGGGGCAGCAAGCTGCACTTCCTCGCTGCCCTCCCCCGCGTCGACGACACCTCCGACCCCCGCAGCGTGGGTCGCGGCGTCGAGGACTACGTCGAGCGCACCCGCAAGGCCTGGAAGGGCCAGACCGGCCCGAAGCTCCGGCTGCTGCCCGAGCGCATCGAGCTGGCCGACGTGCTCGCCCAGGCCGAGCGTCGCTCCGGCTCCGGCGACCAGCGCGTCTACCTCGCCATCGACGAGAAGGACCTCGCCCCGGTCGGGCTCGACGTCGACAGCGAGCCGCACCTGCTGGTCTTCGGCGACTCCCGCTCGGGCAAGAGCGCGCTGCTGCGCACCTACCTCCACGAGGTGATGCGCACCCGCACCGCCGCACAGGCGCAGGTCTTCACCGTCGACTACCGACGCTCCCTGCTCGGCGAGGTGCCCGAGGAGTACCAGGTCGAGTACCTCACCAACGCCAACCAGGCGGAGCCCGTCCTGAAGGAGCTCGCGGCGTACCTCCAGACGCGTCTGCCCGGCAGCGACGTCACGCCGCAGCAGCTGCGCGACCGGTCGTGGTGGACCGGCGCCGAGGTCTTCGTCGTCGTGGACGACTACGACCTCGTCGTCACCGGCTCGAGCTCTCCGCTCGCCGCGCTGGTGCCGGTGCTCGGGCAGGCCCGCGACGTCGGTCTCCACCTCGTCGTGGCGCGTCGCTCCGGTGGCGCGGCCCGCGCGGTGTACGAGCCCGTCATCCAGTCGCTGCGCGAGCTGGCCATGCCCGGCCTGCTGCTGTCGGGCGACCCGCAGGAGGGCGCGCTCATCGGCACCACCAAGCCGCGCAAGTCGATCGCGGGCCGCGGCCAGCTGATCACGCGCGACCGCGGGGTCGACGTGGTGCAGGTGGCCTGGCGCGACGCCGAGCTCTGAGCGGTCAGCGGCGGTCGCCGCGGCGCAGCGCCACGATGCCGAGCGCGACGCCGAACCCGGCGAGCAGCGGGCCGACCAGCGACCAGAACCGGACGCCGGTCATCGGGCTGCCCTGCACGTAGCCGAGCCCCTGCAGGGTCCACAGCGCGCCGACGACCACCATCAGGACGGCCAGGGCCAGCAGCAGGACGCGGATCACGGGTGGTGCCGCTCGGAGAGGATGCGACCGGCCGTGGCCAGGTCGGCGCGGACCGCCGGCAGGCCGACCGCGCCGGCGGCGGCACCGACGGGCGCCCACGGCCCCCGTCCACGGACGGTGAACTCCGCGTGGACCCGGCACCCGGCGCCGTGGGGCTCCAGGCGCAGCGTGAGGTCGGCGGTGATGCCGCGCCACGACCCGGACTCGGCCCAGGAACCGGCGTCGAGCGCCGTGGTGGCCATGTGGGCCACGACCCCGACGGCGGTGTGGTCGCGCCAGCGCTGGCCGACCCGGGGCGGGCCCGCGTCCACCAGCTCGACCCGTCGCAGCGAGGACTGCCACTCGGGCCGGTTGACCGGGTCGCTGAGGTAGGCCAGGGCGACGTCGACCGGGACGTCGTACGTCAAGGTGGTGCTGGGCATCAGAACCGCTCCCCCGTCAGCCGCTCGAACGCCTCGACGTAGCGCGCCCGGGTGCGCTCGACCACCTCGGGCGGCAGCGGCGGGGGCCCCTCGCCGGTGTTGCGGTCCCACCCGCTCTCCGCCGAGGTCAGCCAGTTGCGGACGACCTGCTTGTCGAAGGAGGCCTGCACCCGGCCCGGCTCCCAGTCGTCCGCCGGCCAGTAGCGGCTGGAGTCGGGCGTGAGCACCTCGTCGCCCAGGACGACGGTGCCGGGCTCGCCCCGCTCGGCGTCGAGCCGCGTGCCGAACTCCAGCTTGGTGTCGGCCAGGATGATGCCGCGCTCGCGCGCCAGTGCCTCGGCCCGCGCGTAGACCGCGAGCGTCAGGTCGCGCAGCTCGGCCGCGGCCGGGCCGCCGATGTCGCCAGCGACGGCCTCGAAGGAGACGTTCTCGTCGTGGTCGCCCAGCGCAGCCTTGGTGGCCGGCGTGAAGAGCGGCTCGGGCAGGCGGCTGGACTCGGTCAGGCCGGGCGGCAGCTCGATGCCGCACAACGCGCCGGTGGCACGGTAGTCGACCAGGCCGGAGCCGGTGAGGTAGCCGCGGGCCACGCACTCCACGGGGTACATCGCCAGCTCCTCGCACACGACCGCCCGGCCCTTGACGGACTCGGGGACGTCGGTGGAGACGACGTGGTGGGGCACGAGGTCGGCGAGCTGGTCGAACCACCACAGCGACATCCGGGTGAGGATCTCGCCCTTGTCGGGGATCGTGGTCGCCAGGACGTGGTCGTAGGCCGAGATCCGGTCGCTGGCGACCATCAGCAGGCCGCCGTCGTCGAGCCGGTAGAGGTCACGGACCTTGCCGGAGTGCAGGTGGGTGGCGCCCTCGATCTCCGGCGCGGGCGGGATGTTGTCCACCTCGCCAGACTACGGGGGCCCCGGACGCGACGAAGGGGCGTGCCGGGTGTCCGGCACGCCCCTCGCGCTCAGCTGGGACCTGGTGAGGTCAGAGGATCGCCTTCAGGATGGCGCGGTTGCCCTCCTTGGGGGCGGCGTCGGCCGCACCACCGGCGGCGGGCACGGCCGAGACGGCCAGCGCGACGGTAACGGCGAGCAGGGCGCCCTTGACGCCTCGAGTCTTGATGTTCATGTGTGTTCCCCTCCGTGAACCCGGACCCCGGCGGCCCGTCGTTGAGGTCGAGCCTAAGAGGGCTTTGTCCGATTTGGTGGTAAATCGAAAAAGTCGTGGAAATTCGGACGAGCCCGGCCGGGAGGCCGGCTCCGGCTGGAGCCGACCTCCCAGGGTCGTGCGGGCCCGGTCGTGGGCCCGGTGATGGGCCCGGTGATGGGCCCGGTCGTGCTGGCCGGGCGGACCGGTCAGCGCTTGCTGTGGCCGTGCGCCTCGCCGGTCACCTTGACGGACTTGGCCGAGCGCTGGGCGCCCTTGGCCGCCTTGGCCTGGCTGTTGATCGACGCGGTGCTCGTCGACAGCGTGTAGACGGCATGCGCGACCGCGTCGGACATCTGGTCCAGGGCCTGGACGTTGATGTTGTCGATGTCGTCGCAGGCCTGGTGGTAGCACTCGTCGTACGCCACGCCGGCCTTGCCGCCGTAGACGCGCGCCTGCTCGTCGGTCTTGATGTCCTCCGCGCCGGTGAACAGGCCGCCGGCGGCGACGCCGTTCTCGATGAACGGGCCGTAGTCGCTCCGGCCGTCGAACGCGGTGGGCTCCGAGGCGAGCTTGCGGCTCTTGAAGTAGTTCACGAACAGGTCCTCGAGCTGCGCGGAGCCCGCGGGTCCCTCGACGCCGGTGCCCAGCGAGTTGTCGCCGTCGTAGACGAAGCGCACGAAGTTGGGCGAGCCGACCATGTCGAAGTTGAGGTAGGCCTCGATGTCCTTCAGCGCCTCGGGGTTGTTCTCGACCAGGCCGTCGACGTAGTCGTAGGCGCCGAGCAGGCCGAGCTCCTCGGCACCCCACCAGGCGAAGCGGACCTTCTTCTTGAGGTTCTTCTGCTTGGCCAGCTGCTCGGCCACCTCGAGGATCGTGCCCGAGCCGGAGCCGTTGTCGTTGATGCCGGGCCCCTCGGGGACCGAGTCGAGGTGGGCACCGGCCATCACGACGCGGCCGGCGTCGCCGCGGCTGGTCTCGGCGAACACGTTGTAGGTCTTGCGGACCTCGCTGACGGTGTCGGTCTTGACGCGCACCTCGGTGCCCGCCTTGGCCAGCTCGACGCCCGCGTCGTAGCTCAGGCCGAGCACGGGGATCCCGATGCCGGGCTCGCCGAGCGTGCCCAGCAGGGTGGTGTCGTTGTCGGTCGTGCCGCGGTTGAAGATGAGCGCGGCGGTGGCGCCGGCGGCCTCGGCGTTGGCCGCCTTGACCGCGAAGTCGCAGGTGCCGCGCTGCAGCAGCGCGATGTTGCCCGCGGGGAAGCCCGCGAAGTCGGCGGTCTCGCAGCCGCTGGTCGACGTCGCGGTGCGGGTCAGCGCGGTGTCGACCACGGTGACCGGGGCCTGGGCGGTGCNGGTGCGCGACAGCTCGCCCGGGGAGTTCTCCTGGAAGAAGGCGAAGTCGAAGGGCTGGACGGTCGGCTTGTAGCCCGCCGCACGCAGCTTCTTCACGACGTAGTCGCGGGAGGCCTGGTAGCCGGGGGTGCCGCTGGCGCGGGTGCCGTCGTTGTCGTCGGCGATCTTCTGGAGCGCCTGGAGGTGCTGCTGCACGCCCTTGACGGTGACGGCCTTCTCGAACTTCTTCGAGGCCTGGCTGGCGCTGGTCTTCGGCTGGGGCTTGGCCTCGGCGACACCGGCGGTGCTGGTGGCGATGAGCGCCGCGGTGGTGACGGCGGCGGTCGCCGCGGCCAGGCCGCGCGCGGTACGGGACTTCCTCATGGTTCTCCTCGAGATGCACCTCGTCGGGTGGATCTCACCCGTCGGGACAGAACCCGGTGAACCTATGCGCGTCGTCGCGCGGACCACCAGACCCGCACGGTGCGACGTGACCCCATCGTGACCTTGGCCGGGAGCCGGACGGAGACGCCCTCAGAGGATCGCGCCCGGGACGTACGACGCGGCGTCGGGGTCGGTGGCCACGACGGCCTCGACGCGGCGCACCACCTCGGCGACCTGGTCGCGCGCGGCGCCGGTGAACTCCACCGGGTCGGCCACCAGACCCGCGATGCGCGCGTGGTCGAGCCCGAGCCGGGGGTCGTCGCCCAGCCGCTCGAAGAGGTCGTTGGCCGCCAGTCCCTGGCGCATCTCGAGCGCGACCGCCACGGCGTGCTCCTTGATCGCCTCGTGGGCCTCCTCGCGGCCCACCCCGGCGCGGACCGCGGCCATCAGCACCTTGGTGGTGGTGAGGAAGGGCAGGTAGCGGTCGAGCTCGCGCTGCACGACGGCGGGGAAGACGCCGAACTCGTCGAGCACGGTGAGGAAGGTCTGGAACAGGCCGTCGGTGGCGAAGAACGCGTCGGGCAGCGCCACCCGTCGTACGACGGAGTCGGAGACGTCGCCCTCGTTCCACTGGTCCCCCGCGAGCTCACCGATCATCGACAGGTGGCCGCGGAGCACGACGGCGAGGCCGTTGACGCGCTCGCAGGAACGGCTGTTCATCTTGTGCGGCATCGCCGAGGAGCCGACCTGCCCCTCCTTGAAGCCCTCGGTGACCAGCTCGAGACCGGCCATGAGCCGGATCGTGGTGGCGAGGTTGGAGGGACCGGAGACCAGCTGGGTCAGGGCGCTGACGACGTCGAGGTCGAGCGAGCGGGGGTAGACCTGGCCGACGCTGGTCAGGGTGCGCTCGAAGCCGAGGTGGGTGGCCACCCGCCGCTCGAGGTCGGCCAGGTCGGCGGTGGACCCGTCGAGCAGGTCGAGCATGTCCTGCGAGGTGCCCATCGGGCCCTTGATCCCGCGCAGCGGGTAGCGGCCGAGGAGGTCGTCGAGCCGCTCGAGGGCGACGAGCAGCTCGTCGGCGACGGTGGCGAACCGCTTGCCCAGCGTGGTGGCCTGGGCGGCGACGTTGTGCGAGCGCCCCGCCACGACGAGGGTGGCGTGCTCCGAGGCCAGACGGCCGAGCCGCGCGAGGGTGGCCACGACACGACGCCGCACCAGCAGCAGGCTGGAGCGGACCTGGAGCTGCTCGACGTTCTCGGTCAGGTCGCGCGAGGTCATGCCCTTGTGGACGTGCTCGTGGCCGGCCAGCGCGCAGAACTCCTCGATGCGCGCCTTGACGTCGTGACGCGTGACCCGCTCGCGCGCGGCGATGCTGGCGAGGTCGACCTGGTCGACAACCGCCTCGTAGTCCTCGACCACGCCGTCGGGCACCTCGACCCCGAGGTCCTTCTGGGCGCGGAGCACCGCGATCCACAGCTGTCGCTCGAGGACCACCTTGTGCTCGGGCGACCAGATCTCGGCGAGATCGGCCCCGGCGTAGCGGGTGGCCAGGACGTTGGGGACGGCGGGGCGACTCACCCCCCAATCCTCACACGCGCGGGTGCCGCCGCCGCGACCTGCGTCGGTGGGTGGATGACCCAGGGTCGTCCGGGCCCCGTGCGCAACCGCGCTCCGTCGAAGACCTCGAACCAGGACCCGGGTGCCGCCAGGTCGAACGCGGCGACCGGCCCGTCACCGACTCTCACCCGCGTGATCTCGGCCCCGAAGGTGACGAAGCCGCCGGTGCACGCGGCGAAGGGCCGCGGCCCGCAGCGCTCGATCTCCAGCTGGAGACGCAGCCTCACCCATCCCGAGATCTCGCCCCAGCCGCCGGCGAACCACCGCTCCTGGTCGGCTCGCGACAGCTCGGGCGGCAGGTCGCGTCGGGCGACGAAGAGTCCCTGCGGGCAGTGCTCGGTGATGGTGCGGCCGGCCAGGACGGGCCGCTCGGCGAGCTGTCGCACCCGGCCCAGGTCGTGGAGCAGCACCGACCTCGTGCGCACGCCTGCTCCCGCCAGACCTCCCGCGAGCACCCGGTCGGCGGCCCGAGCCCCCACGCCGGCCGACCTGAGGACCGCGAGCGCCTCGCGGGTCGAGACGAGCGTCGGCGGCGGCATGCACCGGAAGCTAGGCCGCGCCACCGACAGTCCGGTCCGACCGGTCTCGGCCACCCGTCGACCCTGAGGAGCCTCCGAAGGACTCGGGAGATGGTGGCAGGTGCCACGGTCTCCCGAGCCCTCGGGAAGGCGGTCGCCCCGCTCAGCCCTCGGCGGCGGCGCGAGCGATGTCGGTGCGCCACTGGGCTCCGGGGAAGTCGATGGACGACACGCCTGCGTAGGCCCGTGCCCGCGCCTGCTCGAGGTCCTCGCCGACCGCCGTCACCGCGAGCACGCGGCCACCGTCGGTGACCAGTCGACCGTCGTCATCGAGGGCGGTCCCGGCGTGGACCACGTCGACGTCCTCCCGGGCGTCGAGCGCGTCCGCTCCCGTGATCACGTCTCCCCGGTGCGACGAGGCGGGGTAGCCGCGGCTGGCCATCACCACGGCGACGGCCGCGCCCGGCCGCCAGCGCGGCGGGTCGACGTCGCCGAGGGTGCCCTCGGCGGCCGCACGGAGCAGGGGGCCGAGCGGGGAGTCGAGCAGCCGCAGCAGCGCCTGGGTCTCGGGGTCGCCGAAGCGGGCGTTGAACTCCACCACGCGCACGCCGCGGGAGGTGAGCGCGAGACCGGCGTACAGCAGGCCGGAGAAGGGCGTGCCGCTCGCGGCGAGGTGGTCGACCGTGGGCTGCAGCACCCGCGCCAGGACCTCCTCGACGAGGTCGTCGGGGGCCCACGGCAGCGGGGTGTAGGCGCCCATGCCGCCGGTGTTGGGACCGGCGTCGCCGTCGCCGAGGCGCTTGAAGTCCTGGGCCGGCTGGAGCGGGTAGACGGTGGTGCCGTCGGTGAGGGCGAACAGTGAGACCTCGGGCCCGTCGAGGAACTCCTCGACCAGCACCTGCGCGCATCCCGCGGCGTGGTCGAGGGCGGCCTGGCGGTCGTCGGTCACCACGACGCCCTTGCCTGCGGCGAGGCCGTCGTCCTTGACGACGTAGGGCGCCCCGAAGGCGTCGAGCGCGTCGGCGACCTGCTCGGGGGTGGTGCACACCCGGGCCAGGGCGGTCGGCACGTCGGCGGCGGCCATCACCTCCTTGGCGAACGCCTTCGAGCCCTCGATCCGGGCGGCCTCGCGGGAGGGTCCGAAGACCGCGATCCCGCGCTCGCGGACGACGTCGGCGACGCCGGCGACCAGGGGCGCCTCGGGACCGACCACGACGAGGTCGACGCCCAGCCGTGCGGCCAGGTCGGCGACGGCCGTGCCGTCCAGGGGATCGACGTCGTGGAGCGTCGCGACCTCCGCGATGCCGGGGTTGCCGGGTGCGGCGTGCACCTCGACCTCCCCGGGGTCCCGCGACAGCGCGAGGGCCAGCGCGTGCTCACGTCCGCCGGTGCCGATGACGAGGGTCTTCACGTGGGAGCACCCTACCGGCGCAGCGACCACACCCGCAGGTGGTCGAACGTCGCCGTCGACCCCTCGCCCCCGCCGGCCACCAGGCCGATGCGCGGCGTGCCGAGGTCGTCGGCACGCCAGGTCGCACCGCGGGTCCAGGTGACCCCGTCGCGGCTGCTGTCGGCGCGGTAGAGCTGCGCGGCCCCGACGGTGGTGTGCACCAGACGCAGCCACGTCGTCGTGCCGGGCGGACCCACCGTCGTGATGCCGATCCGGCGGGGGGTCGGGCTGGCCTCGCGCACGAAGCCCACCTGCTCGATCTCCCCCGCGACGGCGTGGACGAGCTTGAGGTAGCGGTCGTCGTCGGCGTGGACCACGAGACCCGCCTGGGTGCCGCTCGGGGCACCGCCGGCCGGCCGCTCCAGGCTGACCCGGGTCTCGACGACGTAGTCGCCCTCGGGGGCGTCCTGGAGCAGCAGCGGGGCGTCGTTGCGGCCGGCGTACAGGCTGTCGAGGTGGGTGCGCAGCCGCAGCACACCACCGGCCACCACCACGTCCTCGGGGGCGGGCGGGCGCACCCACGTCCACCGGTCCGACAACGAGTCGCCGTCGAGCTCGTCGGAGCGGTCGGCGTCGAGGACCCGGGGCGGGTCGGCGAGCACCGGGGAGGGTCGGTACGCCGAGCGCTGGCCCGCCTGCGCCGCCGGGACCGGGACGGGCGTCGACGAGGCTCCCCGCCCGGCACGCACCGCGGGCCAGCCGCCGACCCAGTCGACGGGGTCGAGCATCGGCGGTCGCCGGGTGATCGCCCCGCCGCTGAGGAAGGGACGGGCCTCGTCCACGGCGTGGTAGACGGTCCACCACTGCCCCCCGCGGTCCACGAACGTCGAGGTGTGGCCGGGGCCCACCCAGCGGTTGCCGGAGGAGGCCAGGACGGGGGTGCCCCCGGGTCGTCGGTCCAGCAGCGAGACGCCGTCACGGTCCAGGAACGGGCCGTAGGGGCTGCGCGAGCGCGCGGTGACGACCGCGTAGCCGGACAGGGCGCCGTTGCAGCAGTCGCCGGTGGAGACGGTGAGGTAGTACCAGCCGTCGCGGCGCACGACGTCGGGGGCCTCGAAGCGACGCGTCGTCGTCACCGCTCGCGCCCGCGCGGTGAGCCGCATGCCGGTGGCGGTCATCGCGGCCGGGGCGGCCAGGACGCCCCCGGCGAAGCTGCCGAAGTAGAGCACCGGCGGGGTGGTGCCCGCGGCCTCGAGCAGGTGCGGGTCGATCGTCGCCGCGAAGTCGCAGCCCGGGCCGAGCCGGCGCGGGGCGACGACCGGCGTCGGGCTGGGCGTCCAGGGCCCGGTCGGCCGGGTGGCCACCGCGACCCCGATGGCCCGGTCGCGGGCACAGCCCGGCTGCCCGCTGACCCGGTCCTTGACGTCGGTGACGCCGAAGGTCATGTAGTAGCGCCTGCGGGTCGGCGACCAGGTGACGTCCGGGGCCCACAGCGACGCCCCGGGTGCCGCCCAGGACGGGCGCGCCGAGGTGGCCGCACCGACGTACCTCCAGTGCACGAGGTCCTCGCTGCGCAGCATCGGCAGCGTCCGCGAGACCCGCGGGGTGGCGGCGGCGTCGCGGTCGTCGATCGGGTCGGAGGTGCAGACCATGAACCACGACCGGGCCTGGCCGCCGGCGCCCCGGAAGACGTGGGGGTCGGGGCAGTTCGTCACCGTCCGCGTGCCGGCGGTGGGCCGCAGCGGGTTGGTGTACGACGCTCCGGCCGCCTGCGCGGGGGCGGGCACCCCCGGGGCGACCGTCAGCAGACCGGCCAGCAGGCACGCCACCAGTGCCGCGCCCAGCGCGGACCCCACCCCGGCCCGGAACCGCATCGTCCGCCTCCCTGCCCTCGGCAGAGAACCTAGGCGCGACGGGCGCGGTTGTCCCCCGCACCGCCCGGTGGGTGGTCGGTGGACTAGTCAGCGGACCCGCGGCTCAGCCGTTGACGACGACCGTCTGCTCGCGTCCGGGACCGACGCCGACGGCCCAGAACTTCGCGCCGGACATCTCCTCGAGGGCGGCGACGTAGCGCTGGGCGTTGACGGGCAGGTCCTCGAAGCGCCGGCAGCCGGAGATGTCGTCGGCCCAGCCGTCGAGGTACTCGTAGACGGGCTTGGCGCGGTGGAACTCGCTCTGGGTCAGCGGCATCTCGTCGTGGCGCACCCCGTCGACCTCGTAGGCCACGCAGACCGGCACCCGCTCCCACGAGGAGAGCACGTCGAGCTTGGTCATGAACAGCTCGGTGAGGCCGTTGACGCGCACGGAGTAGCGCGCGACCACGGCGTCGTACCAGCCGCAGCGCCGGTCGCGTCCGGTCGAGACCCCGACCTCGCCACCGACGCGCCACAGCTTCTCGCCGTCCTCGTCGAAGAGCTCGGTGGGGAACGGGCCGGAGCCGACCCGCGTCGTGTAGGCCTTGATCACCCCGATCACGCGGTCGAGGCGGGTCGGCCCGACGCCGGAGCCGGTGCTGACGCCGCCGGCCACCGGGCTGCTGCTCGTCACGAACGGGTAGGTGCCGTGGTCGACGTCGAGCATCGTGGCCTGGGCACCCTCGAAGAGCACGGTGCGGCCGTCGTCGAGGGCCCGGTTGAGCAGCAGCGAGGTGTCCTCGACCATCGGCTTCATCCGGTCGGCGTAGGACAGCAGGTCCTCGAGGACCTCCTCCACGCTGATCGCGCGGCGGTTGTAGACCTTGGTCAACAGGTGGTTCTTGACCTCGAGCGCGGCCTCGACCTTCTCGGCCAGGATCGTCTCGTCGAACAGGTCGGCGACGCGGATGCCGACCCGGTTGATCTTGTCGGCGTACGCCGGGCCGATGCCGCGCCCGGTCGTGCCGATCTTGTTCTTGCCCAGGAATCGCTCGGTGACCTTGTCGATCGTCGAGTGGTAGGAGGCGATCACGTGGGCGTTGGAGCTGATCACCAGCCGGCCGATCGCCACGTCGCGCTCGAGCAGCGCGTCGAGCTCGCGGAACAGCGCCTCGGGCGAGACCACCACGCCGTTGGCGATGACCGACGTGCAGTCGGTGGTGAGGATGCCGCTGGGCAGCAGGTGGGTGGCGAACTTCTGGCCGTCGACCACGATGGTGTGGCCGGCGTTGTGACCGCCGCTGGTGCGGACGCAGAAGTCGATGCTGTCCTCGGTGGTCAGCAGGTCGGTGGCCTTGCCTTTGCCCTCGTCCCCCCACTGGGCTCCGAGCACGACGATCGCGGGCATGTGTGCACCCCTCCATCAGCGGGTGTCGACCGGCCCCGGGAGGGCCCTGGCACGCATCGAGCCCGGTCCACGACCGGGCTCACTGCGCGCGCCACGCTACCACCGGGCAACGGCTAGGGTTCGGTCGTGGACCCCCTTCTCGTGATCGCCAACGCCGAGGCCGGCGGTGGCGAGCGCGACGCCCTGCAGGCGGCCCTCGAGGTCCTGCGGGCCGAGGCCGACGTCGAGGTCGCCCGCACGTCCAACCCCGGCGAGCTCGACGGGGTGCTGCACCGCGCGGGGTGCCGCCGCCTGGTGGTGGCCGGCGGCGACGGCAGCCTGCACGCGGTCGTGAAGGCGCTCTACAAGCGCCACGAGCTCGGCAAGCGGACGATCGGCCTGCTGCCGCTCGGCACCGGCAACGACTTCGCCCGCTCGCTCGGCATCCCCCTGGACCCCCAGGAGGCGGCGCGCACGGTGCTCACCGGCGAGGTCCGGCCGATGGACCTCGTCGTCGACGAGCTCGGCGGCGTGGTGGTCAACAACGTGCACGCCGGCGCCAGCGCCCAGGCCAGCCGGCGCGGTGCCCGGTGGAAGAAGCGGCTGGGGCCGTTCGGGATCGGCATCCTCGGCTACCCGGTCGGGGCGGCGTTGGCGGCGTTCCGGCCGCCGTACGTCCGGCTGCGGATCGAGGTCGACGGCGAGATCCTCGTCGACGTCGACCGGCCGACCCTCATGGTCGCCATCGGCAACGGCGCCAGCGTCGGCGGCGGCACCGAGCTGACGCCCGACGCCGACCCCGAGGACGGCCGGCTCGACGTGATGGTCTCGCTGGCGACCGGGCCGCTGGAGCGGTTCGCCTACGTCGGCGAGCTGGTGCTGGGCAAGCACCAGGAGCGCGACGACGTGCTCACCGCCCGGGCCACGCAGGTGACCATCAGCGGCGAGGACTTCTACCTCTCGGCCGACGGCGAGATCAACGGGCCCGAGCGGCGCCGGTCGTGGCACCTGGAGCGGGCGGCGTACTCCATGGTCGTGCCGCCCGCCTGAGCCCGCTCAGAGGAGCTGGTCGGCGGCCTCGGGGCTGGAGTCGCGCAGGAAGTCGGCGCAGCGCTGCTGCTCGTGGTCCTCGCCGATGCGGCCGGCGGCGGTGGTGAGCGCGGCCAGGGCCCGCAGGAAGCCGCGGTTGGGCTCGTGCGACCACGGCACCGGGCCGTGGCCCTTCCAGCCGTTGCGGCGCAGGGAGTCCAGGCTGCGGTGGTAGCCGACGCGGGCGTAGGCGTAGGCCGTCACGTCGTCGACCTCGCCGTCGGCCAGCGCGGCCTCGGCCAGGGTGGCCCAGGCCAGCGGCGACTCGGGGTGGCGGCGCACGACCTCGGCGGCCGGGGCGCCGGACTCCAGCTCGGTGGCCGCGGGGTCCTGCGGCAGCTCGGTGGGCGGGGGTCCGGCCATCAGGTCACGTCCAAGGGTCATGGCTCGATGCTCCCACGCGCGAGGAGGCCCACCCGCCCCGCAGGGTGGGTGGGCCTCCTCGAGGGTCCGCTCGCGGCGGCTCAGCGGTCCTGGCGCTTGTCCACGACGGCGAAGGCGTCGTCGAGGTCGACGTCCCACTCGGTGCCGTCGGTCGCACGGACCTCCACGTCGTACGCCGTGCCGCGGTCGTCGCTGGCCTCCACGTCGGTCGCCGTGCCGCCGCCGACCGCCTTCTCCGCGGCCGCCGCGGCCCGGTCGCGCTCGGAGGCGCCGAGCACCCGGTCGTCCCGGTCGGTGGTGCCGTCGTCGTCGGTGGCACCGGCCCGGTCGTCGCTCCGGTCGTCGGTCCGGTCGTCCCGGTCGCCGTCGGTGCGGTCGTCCTCGCGGCCGACCACGGCGAGGGCGTCGTCGAGGGCGACGTCGACCTCGGTGCCGTCGGTGCGGGTGACCTCGACCTCGTAGGCCTCGCCGCGGTCGTCGCTGGTCTCGACGCTGGTGACGCGGCCCTCGCCGACGACGCGGAGCGCGGCGGCCGAGACGCGGTCCCGCTCGCTGCCGCCGACCTGGTCGGCGCTGGCGGTGCCGGCCCAGACGGTGCCGCCCACCCCGAGCGCCACGACGGCGACGGCGGGGACGAGGACGCGCTTGCGGCGCAGGGTGCGGGTGTTCATGGGAGTTCCTCTCGCTGGGGTGTCGGGGTGACGGGTACACCGTGCGACACCGTCGCTGAACCCACCCTGAAGGCGCCTGAAGGTGCGTTCAGGCAGCGCCCGCAGGCAGTCAGGTGGCGGCCGGGAGGCGCACGGTGAACCGGGCGCCGCCCCAGGGCGAGGTGCCGATCTCGACCGTCCCGCCGTGCACGCGCACGATCTCGCGCACGATGCTCAGCCCGAGGCCGCTGCCGCCGTCGTCGCGGGCGCGGGACTCGTCGAGCCGCACGAAGCGCTCGAAGACCCGGTCGCGGTCGGCCGGGGCGATGCCGCCGCCGTCGTCGTCGACGACGACCTCCGCGGTGCCGGCGTCCTCGCGCACGCCGAGACCGATGCGGGAGGTGGCGTGGCGGGCGGCGTTGTCGACGAGGTTGCGCACCACCTGCGCCAGCGCGGTCTCGTCGCCGCGGACCCGGGCGGTGGCGATGCCGGAGCCGTCGACGTCGAGGCCGGTGCGGCGTACGCGCCTGGCCTCGGTGAGCACCAGGTCGTCGAGGTCGACCTCGCGCCGCTGCGCCGCGACGGCGGCCTCGTCGGCCCGCGTGAGCAGCAGCAGCTGCTCGACGAGCCGCTGCATCCGCACCGACTCCTCCAGCACCGCGTCGGCGAGCTCGCCCTCGGGCATGGCGCCCGGGTGGGCCCGCGCGACCTCGGCGGTCTGCCGGATGCCGGCGAGCGGTGAGCGGAGCTCGTGGGAGGCGTCGCCGACGAACTGGCGCTGCCGCTCCTGGGCGGCCTGCAGCCGCGCGAGCATGCCGTTCATGGTGTGCGCGAGCCGGTGCACCTCGTCACGCGACGGCGGCTCGGGCACCCGTCGGTCGAGCCGGTCGCCGGTGATCTGCTCGACCTCCTGGCGGATCCGCTCCACCGGACGCAGCGCGCGGGTCACGACCACCCAGGTGGTGCCGCCCACGAGCAGCAGCAGCGCCGGCAGCCCGACCAGCAGCAGCGGCACGAGCGCGGCGACCGAGTCCTCGACCTCCTCGCGGCTGACCGCCACGACGACGCGGTAGTCGCCGGCGCTCTCGGTCACCACGAGGTACGCCGCGTCGCCGCCGGGCAGCCGCACCGCGTCGGCGTCGCGCGCCGGCAGCGGCCGGGACAGCGGCTGCGAGGAGCCGACCACGCGGCCCTCGCCGTCCTGGACCTGCCACACCTCGTCCTCGAGGTCGTCGACCTCGCCCTCGTCGTCGCCCGCGCCGCTCCCGGGCGTCTCGGTCGAGCCGACCTGGGCGGCCAGGGTGTCCGCGCGCTGCTCGGCCGACGACTCCAGCCCGTCGACGAGCGCGCCGCGCACGAGCACCACCAGGGCGACGCCACCGGCCAGGAGGGCGACCGCGACGACGAGGACGGCCGCGAGCGTCGTACGGACCCGGACGGAGGCGCGGCCCAGCCCGCGGGGCCCGCGCTCAGCCACCGTCGCTCGCCAACCGGTAGCCCGCGCCCCGCAGCGTGCCGATCGCCTCGCGGCCGAACGGCCGGTCGAGCTTGTTGCGCAGGTGCCGCACGTAGACCTCGACGATGTTGGGGTCGCCCTCGAAGTTGTCGTCCCACACCGCGTCCAGGATCTGCCGCTTGGACACGACGTCGCCGGGGTGGCGCATCAGGAAGGCGAGCAGCGAGAACTCCCGGGTGGTGAGGTCGAGCTCGACCTCACCACGCCAGGCCCGCCGCGCCGCCGGGTCGAGCCGCAGGTCGCCGGCCTCGAGCAGCGTGGGCCGCTCGCGCGCGCCGCGCCGCGCCACCGCGCGCAGCCGCGCGACCAGGACCGGGAAGGAGAACGGCTTGGTGAGGTAGTCGTCGGCCCCGGTGTCGAGCCCCTCGACCTGGTCCCACTCGCCGTCCTTGGCCGTCAGCATCAGCACGGGCGTCCAGTTCTCCTCCGCGCGCAGCGTCTCGCAGACCTTGTAGCCGTTGATGCCCGGCAGCATCAGGTCGAGCACGATGGCGTCATACGGGTGCTCGCGCGCCAGCCACAGCCCGTCGGTCCCGTCGTGGGCGACGTCGACCGCGAACCCCTCCGCCACCAGCCCCACCTTGAGCGAGCGCGCCAGCCGCACCTCGTCGTCCACGACGAGCACACGCATCGGGCACCTCCAGGGGGCAGGGAGCCGCCATCCTCCCGGCTCCCCCTGAACGTCGGCTGAAGGTGGGGCGGGGCGCCGTACCGCATGTAACGCGGAGTTGTTGATTCTGAACAAGCGGCACACCACGCACTCGGGCACGACAGCACCGCACCAGATGGGAGGTCAGGCACTCCGGCGCCGCGGTGTCGTACGCCGGATCAGCGCGGCTCGCTCGGCCAGGTGGTCGGGAAGCCGGTCGCCGAACCGCTCCCGAGTGACGGCGTGCTCGGCGAGGATGCGCCGGCCGGTCGCCTCCCGCCGGCTGCCGAACAGGTCGGCCCACTCGACCCGCGACATGCCGAGTCCTTCGCCGCAGATCGCCACCTGACGTCGCCGCTCGTCCCACAGGACGTCCTCGGCCGGTCTCGTCGCGACGCCACCGTCGGCGACCCCACGGACCTTGAGCTGCCCGTCGAACTCGACCAGGTGACACCCCACCCGGTGGTCGACCCAGTAGACGCGGCCGCCCACGCTCACCGGGAACTGCGTGTCCACCGGGCCCAGCCCGAGCTCGACCAGCAGCAGCCTCGTCAGGCTCTCCCCCGGCGACTCGGCACCACCGTCCGCCAGCGCGACCGCCTCGCGCGCCGTCCGGACGCCGGGCCAGCACCACATCACCGTCGTCTCGAGCTCGAGCGCACGGCGGGACGCTCCGCGGGCGAGCACGGCGTCGAGCGCGACCACGCCGGCGGCGAGCCCGTGCTCCCGCGCCACGTCGACACCGGTGCGGGCGAGCCCGGTGACCTCGACGTCGTCGACCACCTCGGTGTCACCGAGCGGCACCCGGGTCAGGTGGTGCTTGACCCCGCGCTCGGTGCGGCTGCCACCGACTCCGGGCCGCGTCAGGTGGCTCAGCTCGTGCCGCGGCTGCAGCAGTGGTAGCCGCAGCGCGCGGGCCGCCGAGTCGTGGCTCATCACGTGCTCGGTCTCGGTCATCAGGTGCACGGCCCGGTCGTGGAGGCGAGCCCGTTCGTCGTACCCGGTCGCGGCCTCCCACAGCTCGCGCTCGGCGTACACCCCGCGCCGCACCGTCACCCACGGCCCGTGCACGGCGGTCAGCCCGCGCAGCTCGACCTCGGTGTAGCCGACCGCGAGGCACTGACGACGGCTGACGACGCCGCCCTGCTGCGCGGCGAGGGCTCGGAGTGCGGGACGCATGCGCCCACCCTCGGACGCACGAGCGCGGGGCTCAACCGGGGTCGGCGGCGCCTGTGGACGACGGGCGTACGCCGCCGTGCGGTCGACGACCGATCAGTCATCTACCGCGTCGCTGTGGTGCCCGAGTGCGGCGTACGCCCCTTGTTCAGAATCAATAACTCCGCGTTACATGGGGTACGCCGCGCCACGCCGCGCCGCCGCGCCGCGCCGCCCCGCCGCCCGTCGGCGGCCGCCCCCGTCAGCCGATGGAGCGACCGGAGGCGCGGAGGTGCTCGCAGGCCTCGACGACGCGGGCGGCCATGCCGGCCTCGGCGGCCTTGCCCCAGGCGCGGGGGTCGTACTGCTTCTTGTTGCCGACCTCGCCGTCGATCTTCAGCACGCCCTCGTAGTTGGCGAGCATGTGGCCGGCGACGGGGCGGGTGAAGGCGTACTGGGTGTCGGTGTCGACGTTCATCTTCACCACGCCGTAGGACAGCGCCTCGGCGATCTCCTCCGGCGTCGAGCCGGAGCCGCCGTGGAAGACCAGGTGGAAGGGCTTGGAGCCGGCGTCGAGGCTGAACTCCTGCACCACGGCGTCCTGGGCGTCCTTGAGGACCGAGGGGCGCAGCTTGACGTTGCCGGGCTTGTAGACGCCGTGCACGTTGCCGAAGGTCAGCGCGGTCATGAAGTAGCCGTGGTCGCCGTGGCCGAGCGCCTTCGCGGTGGCGATGGCGTCCTCGGGGGTGGAGTAGAGCTTGTCGTTGATCTCGTTGTCGACGCCGTCCTCCTCGCCGCCGACGACGCCGACCTCGATCTCGAGGATGATGCGGGCGTCCTGGCAGGCCTGGTGGAGCTCTCGGGCGATCTGGAGGTTCTCCTCGAGCGGGACCGCGGAGCCGTCCCACATGTGGCTCTGGAACAGCGGGTCCTCGCCGCGGCCGACGCGCTCCTTGCTCAGCTCGAGCAGCGGCCGGACGAAGCCGTCGAGCTTGTCCTGGGGGCAGTGGTCGGTGTGGAGCGCGATGTTGACGGGGTACTTCTTCGCCACCTCACGGGCGTACGCCGCGAAGGCGACCGAGCCGGTGACCATGTCCTTGACGGTCGGGCCGGAGAGGTACTCCGCGCCGCCGGTCGAGATCTGGATGATGCCGTCGGCCCCGGCATCGGCGAACCCCGCCAGCGCGGCGTTGAGGGTCTGCGACGAGGAGACGTTGATGGCCGGGAAGGCGAACTCCTGCGACTTCGCGGTGTCGAGCATCTCGGCGTACTTCTCGGGGGTGGCGATGGGCATCGGCGGGCTCCTCGGCAGCGGTGACGGCAGGTGAGTGCAGCGGGTGACGACTGGTTTTTCCACCCTAGTGGACCCGTCCGACGCCGTAGTCTCGCCGCCATGCCTCCCCTCGGGCGCGAGTCCCGCGCGCTGGTCGCCTTCGTCCTCGCCGCGGCGCTGCTGCTGACGGGCCTGTCCAACCTCGGCGTCGCGATCTACCGCTCGCTGGAGACGCTGCTGCCCTTCGTCGGCGAGCCCGACCTGCTGGCCGCGGTGATCGGGCTGGCGCTGTCGGTGCTGGTGCTCGTCGTGGGCCGCGGCGCCGCCCGCGGACCCGCCCGCGACGTGTGGCACCACCTGGCCGTCGCCGCGACGTGGCTGGCCCTGGCGCTGGTGCTGATGGCCCTGCTGACCCTGGTCGCTGCGCTCCTGGGCTGAGCCCCCTCAGCCGTGGAGGCGGACCGGCGGGGCCACCTCGCCGCGGCGCAGGCGCCGGCGGTAGACCTTCTCCATCCGGGCCTCGCGACGACGTCGGGCGGCGCGGCCCCGCGGGCTCTCGACGTACGCCGAGAAGGCCCGTCGTCGGCTCGGCCACCAGCTCTCCTGCGCCCGGACCACCCAGCGCATCAGGACCCTGACGACGGCGCCGGCCACCGGGCCGGGCTCGCCCGTGCGGTGCAGCTCGCGCACCCGCGGCGGCATCAGCAGCAGCGCCTGGGTGCGGGCGAACCAGTGCATCGGCGGCGGGAAGAAGCGGTCGGCGTACTGCTGGACCATGCCGCGGGCCAGCTCGTGGCCCTCGTCGGTGGCCGGCCACGGCCGCGCCTCGAACTCCTCGGCGAAGCGCCGCATCCCGGCGAGGTCGTCGGGCAGGCCGGTCACCGGCCCGTGCTCGCCGCGGAACAGCGCGCCGAGGTCGCGCAGGAAGTGGTGCCAGGCGACGTCGAGCACGGGCGACTGCGGCGGCAGCCCGAGGGTCTCGCGCATCCGCGGCAGGAAGGTCCCGATCGCGCACAGCGTGTAGACGTACTCGTCGTTGTCGCCGAACGCGCCGGGGAACTGCCGCGCCAGCCCGAGGTGGTAGCGGTTGAGCCGCTCCACCGACGCCCGGGTCTGCGCCGACGACGAGCCGTGCCGGAACCACGTCAGCAGGTAGGCCGACCCGTCGGCGAACCGCTGCTCACCGCGGTGCAGCAGCTTGCCGGTGCCGACCAGCGTCGCCGCCGCGGTCGGGGGCACGGCCGTCTGCGCGGTGGTGACCAGCAGGGTGAGGTTGACGATCGGCAGGGTGAGCTGGTGCTCGGCGAGCAGCCGCATCACCTCGTCGTACTCCGTCTCGGGGTCGAGCGCCTCGATCCGGCGCGGCAGCCACGTCCAGGGAGCGGGCACGGGTCAGCCCCGCCAGGCCGCGTCGAGGTCGGCGTGCCGCACCACCCAGGCGTGCATCGCCACCGCGGCCGCGGCCGAGGCGTTGATCGAGCGCGTGGAGCCGAACTGGGCGATCGAGAAGGTGCCGTCGCAGGCCTCCCGGGCGCCTCCGGAGAGCCCGGGACCCTCCTGGCCGAAGAGGAAGCAGACCTCGCGCGGCACCTCCCAGGTCTCGAGGTGGCGCGAGCCGGGCAGGTTGTCCACGCCCATCAACGCCACCCCGCGCTCGTGGAGGTACGCCGCCAGGGCCGGCACGTCCGCATGGTGGCGCACGTGCTGGTAGCGGTCGGTGACCATGGCGCCGCGCCGGTTCCAGCGCCGGTTGCCCACGACGTGCACCTCGCGGGCCAGGAACGCGTTGGCGGTGCGGACCACGGTGCCGATGTTGAAGTCGTGCTGCCAGTTCTCGATGGCCACGTGGAAGTCGTGGCGGCGGGTGTCGAGGTCGGCGACGACCGCCTCCAGCCGCCAGTAGCGGTAGCGGTCGACGACGTTGCGCCGGTCGCCCTCGCGCAGCAGCTCGGGGTCCCACTGCGGCCCCTCGGGCCAGGGGCCCTCCCACGGCCCCACGCCGACCTCGACGGGACCGTGCGGCACCGGGTCGTACGGCGCCCGCGGCTCGTCCGGCGACGCCCGGGACGGCGGGGGCTCGGTCACGCCGCCGGGCCGCCCGCGCGCTTCTCGGCCCGGATGCTGCGCACGCGGGTCACCACGAAGAAGCCCACGGCGGCGACCACGAGGGCGATCACGACGTTCTGGAAGGTGCCGACGTAGGGGCCGACGGTGTCCCACTGCTCGCCCAGCAGGTAGCCCGCCATCACGAACACGCTGTTCCAGACCAGGCTGCCGAGCAGCGTGTAGAGCGTGAACAGGGCGAAGGACATCCGCTCCAGGCCGGCCGGCACCGAGATCAGGCTGCGGAAGATCGGCACCATGCGGCCGAAGAACACCGCCTTGCCGCCGTGGCGGGCGAACCACGCCTCGGTCTTCTCGAGGTCCTCGGTCTTGACGAGCGGCACGCGCTCCCACACGGCGTACATCCGGCGGCGGCCGAGGCCGGCGCCGATGCCGTACATCGCCCAGGCGCCGACCAGCGAGCCGAGCGTGGTCCAGAAGATCGCGCCCCACAGCGTGAAGTCGCCGCGGCTCGCGGCGAAGCCCGCGAACGGCAGGATGATCTCGCTGGGGATGGGCGGGAAGAGGTTCTCCAGCGCCACGGCCAGCCCCGCGCCGGGGCCGCCGAGCTTCTCCATGAGGTCGACGGCGAAGCCCGCGAGCCCGCCGAGGTCCTCGGACCCGCTGGCGGCCAGGGGCAGCACGTGCCCGAGCGCGCTCACCCGTGGACCGCGTCGAGCTGAGCCTTGGTCAGCACCGGGCGCACCTCGAGGCCGACGTCGGCCAGCGGGTCGGTGCCCTCGGGGCTGCGGTCGATCGCGCACACGACCGTCTCGACGATCGCGCCCGCCTCGCGCAGCGCACGGGTGGCGTCGCGCACGGCGCCGCCGGTGGTGATGACGTCCTCGACCAGGGTCACGCGGCGCCCCGCCACGTCGGGCCCCTCGGCGAGCTTGCAGGTGCCGTAGCGCTTGGCCTCCTTGCGCACGAACAGCGCCGGGAGCGAGGTGCGCGCGGAGAGCACGGTCGCGATCGGGACGCCGCCGAGCTCGAGGCCGCCGAGCAGCTCGGTGCCCTCGGGCAGCAGCGGACGCATCTGCTCCACGACGCGGGCCAGCAGCGCGGGCTGGGCCTCGAAGAGGTACTTGTCGAAGTACTCCGTCGCGACCTGTCCGGAGCGGAGCGTGAACTCGCCCGTCAGTCGGCAGGCGGCGTCGACGTCGCGGGCGAGGTCGGGGTCCGGGGAGGCGACGGGCATGGGGCCAGAGATTACAGGCCGGTCTTGGGCTCGGTCTTGACGAGGTGACCGAAGGAGATCATCCGGTCGTCGGTGTGGAACAGCTCCGAGCAGGTGGTCAGCG
Source organism: Marmoricola sp. Leaf446 (assembly GCF_001424755.1). Lineage (GTDB taxonomy): Bacteria > Actinomycetota > Actinomycetes > Propionibacteriales > Nocardioidaceae > Marmoricola. The sequence goes on along the minus strand of NZ_LMRF01000002.1, from coordinate 290,599 downwards.
TGATCAGCCGCTGGCCCTTCTGCTGCTTCGGCTGGGCCCCGCCGGCCTCGGGGTTCTTGGGCACCTCGTCGAGGACCCAGACGCCGGTGAAGGGGATCACCAGCGCCCGCGGGTCGGTGTCGAGACGGTAGGTGTAGGTCGCCTCGACGGTCTCCACCACGACGCGGTCGCCGGGCCGCAGCTCGGGCATCCGGCGCAGCGGCTCGCCGTGGGTCACCCGGTGGGCGGCGAGGGCGTAGTTGCCCTTCTCGCCCGGGTCGGCGGTGTCGTCGAAGTGACCGAAGCCCTTGGCCAGGACGGCGTCGCTGGTGCCCTCGAGCACGGGCACCACGTAGTCGTCGCCGAACTTGGGGATCCGGATCAGCGCCGAGGCCCGCCCCTTCGGCACGTACGCCGGCCGCAGCTTCTCTCCGCCGCCCTCCCACTGCGTGCGCAGGGTCGAGGTGACCTCCTTCTGCGCCCGCTGGGAGGTCCAGTTGGTGCCCCAGAACTGCCAGCCGACGTAGCCGAGCAGGACCACCCCGGCCAGCATCATCGCGACGCCGAGCCAGGTGGTGACGCGGCGCACGAGGCTGGGCCGACCGGCCCGACGACCCGCGGGGGTGGGCTCGGAGGTGCGCCGGGAGGCCTTCGACATGCGGCCATCATGACGGCTCGGCCCAGCCCGTCCCGCCCGATCCCGCGAACCGGTCCGGGACCGGGCTAGGTTCGGACGGGTGACGCCGCCTCCCACCCCGCCGCCGACGCCGCCCTCGACGCCCCTCCGGACCTCGCTCTCGGCTCGGACCGCCCGCCGCCTCGACGGGGTCGGCTCCACGATCTTCGCCGAGATGTCGGCGCTGGCCGTGCGCACCGGCTCGGTCAACCTGGGCCAGGGGTTCCCGGACGCCTCGGGCCCCGCGGCCGCCGTCGAGGTGGCGTACGACGCGATGCGCGCCGGCCGCAACCAGTACCCGCCCGGCCACGGCTCCCCCGACCTCGTCGCCGCGGTCGTGCGCCACCAGCAGCGTCACTACGGCATCGAGCTCGCGCCCGAGGAGGTCGTCGTGACCACCGGCGCCACCGAGGCGGTCGCGGCGGCGGTCCTGGGCCTGGTCGACCCGGGCGACGAGGTGGTCGTGCTCGAGCCCTACTACGACAGCTACCGCGCGATGGTGCAGTTCGCGGGCGGCGTACGACGGCCGGTGACGCTGCGGGCGCCGGACTACCGTCTCGACGCGGCCGAGCTGGAGGCGGCCGTCACGCCGCGGACCAAGCTCGTGCTGCTCAACACCCCGCACAACCCGACCGGGCACGTGCTCTCGCTGACCGAGCTCGAGGCGGTGGCCGACGTCGCCCGTCGCCACGACCTGCTGGTGGTGACCGACGAGGTCTACGAGCACCTGGTCTTCGACGACCACCGGCACGTGCCCATCGCCACGCTGCCCGGCATGGCCGAGCGCACGGTGTCGATCTCCAGCTCGGGCAAGACCTTCTCCTTCACCGGCTGGAAGATCGGCTGGGCCACCGGACCGGCCGCGCTGGTCGCGGCCGTCGAGGGGGCCAAGAACTGGCTGTCGTACTCCTCCGGGGCGCCGTTCCAGCCCGCCGTGGCGCACGCGCTGGACCACGAGGAGGACTTCCACCGGGCGCTGCGCGACGACCTCGCGGCCAAGCGCGACCACCTCTGCGCCGGGCTGGCCGACCTCGGCCTGGAGGTGCACGTGCCGCAGGGCACCTACTTCACGACGACCGACGTCTCCTCGCTCGGCTGGGAGGACGCGACCGCGTTCTGCCTGGCCCTCCCCGAGCGCGCCGGTGTGGTGGCGATCCCCTCGCAGGCGTTCTACGAGAAGGGGTCGGCGGAGGGGCGGCACCTGGTGCGGTGGGCGTTCTGCAAGGAGCGCGACGTCATCGACGAGGGGCTGCGGCGACTGCGGGCCGGGCGGCTGCAGGCCTGAGGCCCGGGCCCGGCAACCTCACCGAGCTCACCAGGCTCACCAGGCTCACCAGGCTCACCAGGCTCACCAGGCTCACCAGGCTCACCAGGGGCCCGGGCGCCCCTGTCCCGGCGGGGGCGGCGGCGGACCCGCCGGGCCCGTCTGGCCCGCCTGGCCGCGCCGGGCGAACCAGTCACGGGTCTCGGCGTGGAGCAGCAGCCCGATGACGACCGCGGCGGCGAGCTGGACGACCAGCCCGACCGGGAAGGCGGCGATGGCGAGCAGGAAGGTCGCGCCGGCGCTGACGATCAACGTCCAGCGGGCCCAGTTGTGGCCCCGTCGCACGAGGTAGGCGAGCACGCAGGCGCCGATCGCCCAGAGGATCGAGAGCACCAGCACGACCACCATCGAGGGCAGCAGCAGCGACTCCACGTCGGCGGCGGTGAGCTGGGCGTCGCGCAGGGCCTGCTGCCACTGCGGTGAGTCGCGCAACGGGTCGAGGACGGCGTCCGGCGAGGCGATCACGACCACGGTGACGACGGTGTACAGCGCCGCGATCATGCCGGAGAAGATCCAGGTCACCAGGCAGGCGATGGACAGCGGGGCGGGCACCTTGCGGGTGGTCCCGGTCGCGTCCCGGCCCTGGCCCTGGGGCAGCCACGCGGGCGGGGTCTGCTCGGTGCGGGGGGCGCCGAAGCCCTGCGTCGCCGGCGGCCGGTCGCCGCTGGTGCCGCCGCCGTCGGGGTCGACCCGCGGCAGTGTCGCGACGGCGGTCGAGCCGGTGCCGTCACCCGACCCGGACCCGGAGCCGGACCCCGAGACCGACTCCGGCCCGTTCCCCGGGCCGCCGACGCCGGTGGCGCCGGGGCGGTCGACCGAGCGGGAGCGGTCGCGGTCGTCCTGCGAGCCGGGCGTGCGCGACGACCCGTCCGAACGCTTCGCGGGGGTGCCGCCCCAGGCCGACTCGCGGACCGGCCGGCCGGCGTACCAGTCCCGCGCGGGGCCGGACCAGATGACCGCGGTCGCCGCCACCACGAGCGCGCCCAGCAGGCCGCCGGTCAGCGGCGCGGTGAGCAGCAGCGGCACGGCAGCGACGGTGAGCGCGACCCGGGCCCCGCGGTGCTTCTGGAGCACGAAGACGCCGGCGACCAGCGCCACCGCCGCGCACACGGCCGCCACGGTGAGGCCGACCCGCATCAGCTCCAGGGCCTGGGACACACTCAGGCCCAGCCCCTCCCCGGCCGGCGAGGACAGCGCCTCGGTGACGGTGTCACGGGTGTCCACCGAGCGCAGCCGCGTGATGCTGTCGAAGACGGAGACCAGCAGGAACAGCGACCCGCCGATCACCAGCCCCGCCGCGGTCGTGACCTGGCGGGGTCGGGCGGGCGTGCTGGAGTCGGCCATGGGGCCATCTTGCCAAGCGCGCGGCTGTCGTCGCCGGTCCGCCCGTCCCCGGGGGTCCGGGTCACGGCCGGACGGACGGCCGCGGACGTCGTACGCTCGGACCGTGCAGCAACGAGGAGGACGGGTCGCCGGCGTGGTCGTCGCGCTGCTGACCTCGCTCGCCCTGCTACTCGCGCTGGCCGTGCCGACGCCCTCCGAGCTGGCCCCCGCGGCGGTCGCCGCCCTGGCCCTCGCCCTCGGCGGCCTGCTGGCCGGCCGGGGCTCGCTCCTCCCGGTGAGGCTCGCCGGGAGCGTCACGCCGAGCACGGCCCACGACGGCTGGGCCACGACGCGCGGCCGGGTGCACGACCCCGTGCACCACCCCCGCCGCCCGCGCGCGCCCGGGGTCGGCTGACCCTCGCGCCCCTCCCGGGTGCGAGGACGCCGGTCCCGTCCCCACCGCTCGGAGGAGCCCCCGCATGTCCCTGCTCGACCCGTTCACGCACGCCGTCGCCGCCGTCCTGGCCGGTGCCCACGCCGGGCTCCGCGCCCTCGGCGCCGACCCCACCTCGGGACCCACGTGGGTCCTCTGCCTCGCCGTGGTCGTGGTGGTGGTGCGCCTGTGCGTGCTGCCGCTCGCCGTCCACGGCGTCCGGCTCGCGCACGCCAACGCCCGGGCCCGCCCGCACCTGCAGGAGCTGGCCCAGCGCTTCAAGGGCCGCACCGACCCCGACAGCCTGCGCGAGCAGATGGCCGAGCGGCGCCGGATCGGCGCCGAGCACGGCGTGTCCCGGATGGGCTGCCTGCCGCTGCTGCTGCAGGTGCCGGTCTGGATCGGGCTCTACCACGTGGTGCGCGACGCCGCCGGCGGCGTGCCGACGGGGCTGCTGGACGCCCCGCTCGTCTCCTCCTTCCGGGACGCGACGCTGGCCGGGGTGTCGCTCGCCTCGACGGGCTACCTCGGCGAGGGCGCCGGCCACCTGGCCGTCGTCGCCGGGCTCGCGGGCACGGCCGCGCTGCTGTCCTACGTCACCCAGCGGGTCTTCGTGCGGCAGAACACCCCGCCCCTGGTGACGCCCGAGGGCACCCGCTCGGAGCTGGCCGAGGCGATGGGCACGACCCAGCGGGTGATGCCGCTGGTCTCCGCCGGCGGGCTGCTGCTCGCCGGCGGCGTCGTCCCCGTCGCGCTGCTCGTCTACTGGGTCTGCAGCCAGGCCTGGACCCTCGCCTGGTCGGCCGCCGTCTGGCGCTGGTGGCCCACCCCCGGCACCCCCGCCGCCGCCCGCCACGTCCGGGCGGCCTGACCCGCCGACCGGCTGGGCGGCGTACGGCCGGGGGCGCGCGGCGGCGTACGGGCCGGCCGCGCGACCCCGCCGCCGCTCAGCCGACCGTGAGCGCCAGACCGTCGGTGTCGCCGGAGTCGCCGGTGTCGACCACCACGTGCTGGCCGTCGACGACCTCGCCGCTGATGAGCAGGCGGGCGAGCGGGTCGCCGATGGCGGTCTGGACGAGCCGGCGCAGCGGCCGGGCGCCGTACGCCGGGTCGTAGCCGTGCTCGGTGAGCCAGGCCCGGGCCGCCTCGGTGACGCCGACGGTGATCCGACGCGGCGCGAGCCGGGCGTCGAACGCCTTCAGCTGGAGGTCGACGATGTGGGCCAGCTCCTCGCGGCCCAGCGCGTCGAACAGCACGACCTCGTCGAGCCGGTTGAGGAACTCCGGCTTGAAGGCCTGCCGCACCACGGCCATCACCGCGTCGCGCTTCTTCTCCTCCTCCAGGGTCGGGTCCACCAGGTAGGTCGAGCCGAGGTTGCTGGTCAGGATCAGCAGCGTGTTGCGGAAGTCGACCGTGCGGCCCTGACCGTCGGTGAGCCGGCCGTCGTCGAGCACCTGCAGCAGGATGTCGAAGACCTCCGGGTGGGCCTTCTCGACCTCGTCGAGCAGCACCACGGAGTAGGGCCGACGGCGCACCGCCTCGGTCAGCTGGCCGCCCTCGTCGTAGCCGACGTAGCCCGGAGGGGCGCCGACCAGCCGCGAGACCGAGTGCTTCTCGGAGTACTCGCTCATGTCGATGCGCACGATCGCGCGCTCGTCGTCGAAGAGGAAGTCCGCGAGCGACTTGGCCAGCTCGGTCTTGCCGACGCCGGTGGGGCCGAGGAACAGGAAGGACCCGGTGGGGCGGTCGGGGTCGGCGATGCCGGCCCGGCTGCGTCGTACGGCGTCGGACACGGCCGTCACCGCGGCGCGCTGGCCGACCAGCCGCTCGCCGACGATGTCCTCCATCCGCAGCAGCTTGGCGGTCTCGCCCTCGAGCAGCCGTCCGGTCGGGATGCCGGTCCAGGCCTCGACGACGTCGGCCACCTCCTGCGGCCCGACCTCCTCGTTGACCATCCGCTCACCGGCCGGCACCTCGGCACGGTCGGCCTCCTCGATCTGCTTCTCCAGCACCGGGATCCGGCCGTAGAGGACCTCCGAGGCCGCCCCCAGGTCACCGGCACGCTGCAGCCGCTCGGCCTCGACGCGGAGCTCGTCGATCTGCTTGCGCAGCTCGCCGGAGCCCTCCAGCGCCGCCTTCTCGGCCTCCCAGCGGGTCTCCAGCCCGCGCAGCTCCTCCTGGCGGTCGGCGAGGTCGGCGCGCAGCCGCTCCAGCCGGTCGCGGGAGGCGTCGTCGGTCTCGCGGTCGAGCGCGAGCTCCTCCATCCGCATCCGGTCGACGGCACGGCGGAGCTGGTCGATCTCGACGGGCGAGCTCTCGATCTCCATCCGCAGCCGCGAGGCCGACTCGTCGACGAGGTCGATCGCCTTGTCGGGCAGCTGCCGGCCGCTGATGTAGCGGTCCGAGAGCACCGCGGCCGCCACGAGCGCGGCGTCGGTGATCTTGACGCCGTGGTGCGCCTCGTACTTCTCCTGCAGCCCGCGCAGGATCGCCACGGTGTCCTCGACGCTGGGCTCGCCCACGAACACCTGCTGGAAGCGGCGCTCGAGGGCGGGGTCCTTCTCGATCCGCTCGCGGTACTCGTCGAGCGTCGTCGCGCCGATCAGCCGCAGCTCGCCGCGGGCCAGCATCGGCTTGAGCATGTTGCCGGCGTCCATGGCGGAGTCACCGCTCGCGCCCGCCCCGACCACGGTGTGCAGCTCGTCGATGAAGGTGATCACCTGGCCGTCGGAGGACTTGATCTCCTCGAGCACCGCCTTGAGGCGCTCCTCGAACTCGCCGCGGTACTTCGCGCCGGCCACCATCGCGGCCAGGTCGAGCGAGAGCACCCGGCGGCCCTTGAGCGAGTCGGGCACGTCGCCCGCGACCACGCGCTGGGCCAGCCCCTCGACGACGGCGGTCTTGCCGACGCCGGGCTCGCCGATGAGCACCGGGTTGTTCTTCGTGCGTCGCGACAGCACCTGCACGACGCGACGGATCTCGGCGTCGCGGCCGATCACCGGGTCGAGCCGGCCCTCCTCCGCGCGGGCGGTGAGGTCCACGGCGTACTTCTCCAGCGCCTCGTACGTCGCCTCGGCCTCCGGGCTCGTGACCCGCCGGCCGCCGCGCACCGCGGTGATCGCCGTGCGCAGCCCGTCCTCGGTCACGCCCGCGCCCTGCAGCACGCCGCGCACGGGGGTGTCGACGACGACCAGGGCGAGCAGCAGGTGCTCGGTGGCGACGTAGTCGTCGCCCATGCCGGTGCTCAGCTCCAGCGCCTTGGCGAGCACGCGCGTCAGTCCGGCCGAGGGCGCGGGGTTCGACACCGTCGACCCGGAGGCGCGCGGCAGCCCGGCCAGCGCCTGGTCGACGGCGCGACCGACGGCCACGGCGTCCACGCCCGCCTTGCCCAGCAGCGAGGGCACGATCCCCTTGTCCTGCCGCAGCAGCGCGGCGGCGAGGTGGGTCGGCTCGATCTGCGGGTGCCCCTCGGTGACCGCCAGCGTGCCGGCGGCGTTGACGACCTCCACGCTCCGCGAGGTCAGCTTCGACGCGTCCACTTGGTTCTCCCTCACAGGTCCGGGCCCCACCCGTGCCGGTGGGGCGACACCGGTGCAACGACACCAGAGTTGAGTCTGTTCCCCTCAACTTTGAGGGTCGTCGTGGCGCCCTGTCCAGGGTCTTTCGACCCGGCTCAGTCCTGCGGGATCCCGTGGGTCGGCAGCGAGGCCTGCTCGGTGGGGTCGACGAGGCAGGCGGTGCAGAACCCGGTGCCGAAGGGGGTCAGGTGGATGCTGCGGCGCACCACCTTGGGGAACCGCACCGAGTGCATCGCGGCCAGCACGTCGGGCTGCGCCTCGACGACCTGGTACTCCATCGGGTCCTCGAGCTGCTCGCGGCTGAACCAGATCAGGCCGAGCCGGAACAGGTTGTTGAGGTACGCCGGCACCTCGTCGGGGTAGCGGGCCCCCGCCCGGGCGCCGATCATCGACATCCCGGGCGCCACCAGCGCGCTGCTCACCATGCCGACCGGGCCGCCGGTGCGGACGTCGACGGAGGGCTGGGGACCGCCGCGCAGGAGCAGCAGCAGGATGCGCGCCTCGTCGGGAGCGAGCTCCTCCAGGATCCGGCCGTACGCCGGGTGCACCTCCTCGCTGCCCCACACGTCGCGCGACCGCTCGAGCAGGTCCTCGCCCCGCTCGCGCAGCGTCCGCTCCCGCTCGGGCTCGCGCTCCTGCGGGGTGATGTCGGCCATCACCACCTCGGCCAGCGAGGCGGTGGCGTCACGCAGCGCCTTGGTCACCGGCACGCCGGAGGACACCGCCCGGGCGACGTCGCTGACCGTGCGCGAGGCCTCGGCGACGTCGTGGGCCACGCCCTGCACCAGCTCGCCGGCGGTGTCGGGGTCGGTGACCGCCCGCACCAGCAGCCGACCCGAGCGCAGCCCGGCGCCGATCGACCACACGGTCGAGCGCGCGGCCGCCGTGGCCGCGATCCGGGCCACCCCGGGCAGCGCCTCGGTCGCTTCGCGCAGCACCGGCTGCCGCGAGCCGCGGCGCGGGTCGCGGGGGCCGCCCATCGAGGTGCTCACTTCGGCCCCCCGACCCCGAACAGCGCGAGGTGGAGCAGGCCACCGGCGAACCCCATGATCGCTCCGTGGGCGTACAGCATCCACTCGTCCTCCTTGATCGCCGAGCGCATCATCTCCACGAAGTCCCGAGGCGGCAGCTCCTTGGTGCGCTGCGCGATCAGCGCGTTGATCTTGTCGGCCTGGCGACGGCTGAACTCCGGGTCCTTGAACGGCTTGATCGTGCGGTCCACGGCCTCCAGCGCCATCGCGTCACGGATGTTGTCGAACTGCCGGGGACCGACCGCGACGCGCACCGCCCCGCGGACCGGGCCGGCGGCGTTGTCGATCGCGGGCCGCATCGCGGAGGCGAGCATCTGCCGGGTCCGGTCGCCGCGGGGGCCGTCGAGGAGGAAGTCGCCGATGTTCTCCAGGGTGATGACGTCGTCGGCGATGATCCGGGCGTACACCTCGGCCGCCTGGTCCTGGCGGCGCAGGAACAGCCCGTGCACCTTGATGCCGAGGATCCGACGGGGCTCCGGCGGCTCGAAGATCAGCCACATCCCGAGCGCGTTGGTGATCCAGCCGACCAGGACGCCGAGGACGGGCAGCAGCCACCACTGCGCGAACCAGTGGTCGAGCACCGCGACCGGCACCCCGAGCGCGAAGCCGAAGACGAACCCGAAGGCCACCATCAGGTTGAGCTCGCGCTGGCCGAAGTCGCGGAAGATGCGGACCACCAGCGCGGGGTTCCGCTGGAAGTGGTTGATCACCATGATCTTGGGGTCGAGCAGCTGGTCGATGTGCTCGCCGATCTCGTCGGTCACGGTGTGCACCACGCCGGGCAGCTGCGCCTGGACGCGGCGTACGACGGCCTCGCGCGCCGGGCGGGGCAGGTCGCGCCACAGCGCGGGGTGCTCGCGTCGCATGATCTGGTCGATCATCTGCGGCAGGTCGGGCTCGAAGACGGTGACGATGTGCTCGGCGATCTGGTCGGGCTCGAGCTGCTGGTAGAACTCCGCGGGCGTGCCCAGCTTGGCGATCGCCTTGTCCACGGCGATGCTGCCCATCTTGGCCGCGCGCGCCGGCACGATCCCCTGCCAGCCCACCCCGCCCTGCAGGATCCCGGGGACCTCCTGCACCTTGCGGGGCAGCACCCGGGAGAGCTGTCGCATGCCGGGCACGGTGATCCCGCGGAAGGCCACGGGCGAGAACAGCATCCACAGACCCGACCAGTTGATCAGGAAGCCGATGACGCCGGTGAACACCGGGACGGTCAGCACGTGGACCCAGTCGGCCCGCTGGAAGAACCAGTCGATCTCCACCGGGGACTCCTCGCCGCTGCGGACGGACCCGGCGGGCACGTCGTGTGTCGCCGAGGTTAACGACTGGTAGGCAGCCAGGTCACCGGGACGCCCAAGCCCGTCGCGACGGGGCCCTAGCGCCAGGGCGTGATGGTGCCGGGGGGCCGCAGCGCCGGCAGGTTGGGCCGGTGCCCGCGCAGCGTGTCGAGGGTGGTCTGGAGCGCGGACTGCAGCTCCCCGACCTGGCCGCGCAGCTCGGCGTTGCGGGCGCGCAGGGCCGCCACCTGGTGCTCGAGCTCGAGGATGCGGCGTACGCCCTCGAGGCCGATGCCCGAGGCGGTCAGCTCGGCCACCTCGCGGAGCAGCTCGATGTCGCGCAGCGAGTAGCGGCGGCCGCCGCCGCCGGTGCGGCCCGGCGAGACCAGGCCGGCGCGGTCGTACTGCCGCAGCGTCTGCGGGTGCAGCCCGGTCAGCTCGGCCGCGACGCTGATGACGTAGACGGGCACGGTCGGACCGGGCACCTGCGTGCGACGGGGGCGGGCGGGCACGTCACGCCCTCCCCTGCTCGAGCGAGGCGCGGGGGTCGTGGCCACCGCGGGCCTCGCGGTACGCCGCCACGGCGGCGCGCCCGGCCTCGTCGAGGTCGCCGGGCACCTCCACCTCGACGGTGACCAGCAGGTCGCCCCGGGCGCCGTCCTTGCGGGCCGTCCCCCGGCCGCGGACCCGGAACACCCGGCCGTTGGGGGTGCCCGGCGGCAGCCGGAGCGTCACCGGCGACCCGCCCAGCGTCGGCACCTTGATCTCGGCACCGAGCACGGCCTCGTCGAAGGCGACGGGCGCGGTGAGCGTGAGGTTGTCGCCCTTGCGGCCGAACAGCGGGTGGGGACGGACCTTGACCACGACCAGCAGGTCGCCGGCTGGGCCGCCCTGCTCGCCCGCGGCGCCCTTGCCCTTGAGCCGGATCTTCTGGCCGTCCTTGACCCCGGCGGGGATGCGCGCGGAGACGGTGCGGTCGGACATGCCGCGGCCCGAGCCGAGACAGGTGGGGCAGGGCTCGTCGTAGACGAGCTGGCGGCCGTGGCACTCGGGGCAGGTCTCGTTCATCGAGAACGCCCCGCCGACGCTGTTGACCACGACCCCGGCGCCCTCGCAGGTGCCGCAGACGTGGGGCCGGGTGCCGGGCTTGCCACCGGTGCCCGAGCAGGTCGAGCAGGGGGCGTCCGAGCGCAGCCGCATCGTGATGGTGGTGCCCTCGACGGCGTCGGCGAAGTCGATCGCCGTCTCGGTCTCGACGTCGTTGCCGCGGCGGGCCCGGCTCGTCTGCCGGGCGCCGCCACCGAAGCCGCCGCCCCCGCCTCCCTGCCGGAACAGGTCGCCGAAGAGGTCGGAGACGTCGAAGCCCTGACCACCGGGGCCACCGGCGCCGCCGGTGCGGCCGCCACCGAAGCCGCCCGGGAAGCCCCCGGGGAACCCGCCGCCGAAGCCGCCCGAGCCCACGGCGGCGCGGAGCTCGTCGTACTCCTTGCGGCGCTCGGCGTCACCGACGACGTCGTAGGCCTCCGCGACCTGCTTGAAGCGGTCCTCCGCGGCCTTGTCGCCCGGCTTGGAATCGGGGTGGTTCTCCCGGGCCAGCTTGCGGTAGGCCTTCTTCACGGTCGCCTGGTCGGCGTCCTTGGGCACCCCCAGGACCTGGTAGAAGTCCTTGCTCGCCCAGTCGGCGTGGTTCGCCACGGGTCACCCCTCCTCTCGTCGGTCGCGGTCGTGCGGGTCGTGCGGTGGATCAGCCCTCGGGCCCGAGCACCGTCACCTTGGCGGCGCGCACCACCCGCTCGCCGATGCGGTAGCCCGCCTGGGCCACCACGTCGACCCGGGTCGTGTCGACCTCGGGGCTGGAACCGTGCATCAGCGCCTCGTGCAGCGTCGGGTCGAACTCGTCGCCCTTGGCGCCGAACTTGGTCAGCCCCAGGCCGCTGACGGTGCGGTCGAGCGAGTCGGCCACCGCCTTGAAGCCGCCCTCGACCTCGCCGTGCTCACGCGCCCGGTCGATGTCGTCGAGCACGGGCAGCAGCCCGCTGAGCACCGTGAAGACGGCGTTCTCGCGGACCAGGTCGCGGTCGCGCTCGACGCGTCGCTTGTAGTTGAGGAACTCCGCCTGCAGGCGCTGCAGGTCGAGGGTGCGCTCGGCCAGGGCGGTCTGCGCGAGCACCAGCTCGTCGGAGGCCGCCAGGTCGGACGGGTCGCCGGACGGCCCGTCGGGCTGGTCCCCAGGCTGGGCCTCGCTGGGGTCGCGCGACTCCACGGGGTCGCCGGTCGCCGGCTGGTCGAGCCCCTCGGCGTCGGCCACCGGCCCCGCGGCGGGGTCGGCCGCCCAGTCGGCGGGCGAGCCCGTCGTCGGGTCGTCGGCCGGAGGACCGGCCCCGGGCCGGGGAGCAGCGGGCTGCTCCCCGGCCGGGGTCCCGACGTCGTCCAGCGGACGGTCGTCGGAAGAGGTCACTTGTCCTCCTGCTTGGGCTCGTCGTCGACGATCTCGGCGTCGACGACGTCGTCGTCGCCGTCAGCCGCAGCGCCGGGCTCGCCTGCGGGTGCGCCCTCGCCCTGCTCCTGGGCCGACGCCTCGTACATCGCCGCGCCCATCTTCTGGCTGGACTCGCCGAGCTTGGCGATGGCCGCGTTGAAGGCGTCCTTGTCGGTGCCCTCGTCCTCGAGCAGCTTCTTCAGCTCGTCGACGTCGGCACGCACCTCGGTCTTGACGTCCTCGGGCAGCTTCTCGTCGTTGTCGTCGAGGAACTTCTCGGTCGAGTAGACGAGCGAGTCGGCCTGGTTGCGGGCGTCGACCGCCTCGCGGCGCTTGGCGTCCTCCTCGGCGTACTGCTCGGCGTCGCGGACCATCCGGTCGATGTCGTCCTTCGACAGCGCGCTGCCGCCGGAGATCGTCATCGACTGCTCCTTGCCGGTGCCCTGGTCCTTGGCCGAGACGTGCACGATGCCGTTGGCGTCGATGTCGAAGGTGACCTCGATCTTGGGCACGTTGCGCGGGGCCGGGGGCAGGCCGGTCAGCTCGAAGTTGCCGAGCGGCTGGTTCTGCGCCCACATCTGGCGCTCGCCCTGGGCGACCTTGATCTCGACCGACGGCTGGTTGTCGTCAGCGGTGGTGAAGATCTCCGAGCGCTTGGTCGGGATGGTGGTGTTGCGCTCGATGAGCTTGGTCATCACCCCGCCCTTGGTCTCGATGCCGAGGCTCAGCGGCGTGACGTCGAGGAGCAGCACGTCCTTGACCTCGCCCTTGAGCACGCCGGCCTGCAGGGCCGCGCCGATGGCGACGACCTCGTCGGGGTTGACGCCCTTGTTGGGCTCCTTGCCGCCGAGCAGGCTCTTGACGACGTCGGTGACGGCCGGCATCCGGGTGGAGCCGCCGACGAGGACCACGTGGTCGATCTTGCTGACGTCGACGCCACCGTCCTTGAGGACGTTCTGGAACGGCGTCTTGGTGCGCTCGAGCAGGTCGGCGGTGAGCTTCTGGAACTCGCTGCGGGTGAGCTTCTCCTCGAAGTGCAGCGGGCCGGACTCGCCGTGGGTGATGTAGGGCAGGTGGATCGTGGTCTCGCTGGAGGAGGACAGCTCGATCTTGGCCTTCTCCGCGGCCTCCTGGAGGCGCTGGAGCGCGATCTTGTCCTTGCTCAGGTCGACGCCGTTGCCGCCCTGGAACTTCTTGACCATCCAGTCGACGACCTTCTGGTCCCAGTCGTCGCCACCGAGGTGGTTGTCACCGCTGGTGGCCTTGACCTCCACGACGCCCTCGCCGATCTCCAGCAGCGAGACGTCAAAGGTGCCGCCGCCGAGGTCGAAGACGAGGATCGTCTGGTCGGCGTCGCCCTTGTCGAGGCCGTAGGCCAGCGCGGCCGCGGTGGGCTCGTTGACGATGCGGCTGACGTTGAGGCCCGCGATCTCGCCGGCCTCCTTGGTGGCCTGGCGCTGCGCGTCGGAGAAGTACGCCGGGACGGTGATGACCGCGTCGGTCACCGTCTCGCCGAGGTAGGCCTCCGCGTCGCGCTTGAGCTTCTGCAGCACGAACGCGCTGATCTGCTGGGGCGTGAAGTCCTTGTCGTCGATCTTCTGCTTCCAGTCCGTGCCCATGTGGCGCTTGACGGAGCGGATCGTGCGGTCGACGTTGGTGACGGCCTGCCGCTTGGCGACCTCACCGACGAGGACCTCTCCGGACTTGGCGAAGGCGACGACCGACGGGGTCGTGCGCGCGCCCTCGGCGTTCGCGATGACGGTGGGCTCGCCACCTTCGAGTACGGCGACGACGGAGTTCGTCGTGCCCAGGTCGATGCCGACCGCTCGTGCCATGTTGGTGCTCCTTGCGTGTGGGGGTTCGGGGGCCGGGCCCCGTGGGCCCGGCGGCTCTCCGACGATCTCGCTGCCGGTGCCGTGTCAGACAAGTTGAGTCCTGCTCGCTCAACTCTAGACACTGGTCCCAACGGCGCGCCACCGGGTCTTGTTCCCGACGGGGCCGGACCTCCCCCCTGCGCCGCGGTGACACCCGCCACCCGCCCGTTCGGTGCGCGCGCTTTGCATCCGGGGCGCGGCGGAGAATGCTGGGCGCATGCCGACCCCCACGACCGTCGTCCTCTTCGGTGCCACCGGAGACCTCGCGCAGCGCAAGCTGCTGCCCGGGCTGCTCCACCTGTTCCAGTCGGGGCTGCTCACCGAGGTCCAGGTCGTCGGCACGTCGTTGGACGACCACGACCGCGACTCCTTCGTCGACTTCACGCGGATGGCGATCGCGGAGTACGGCGGTGAGGGGGCCGACCCGCCGGGCTGGGAGGAGTTCGCGAAGCGACTGCACTGGGCCGCGGGCGCCGGGGGCCCTGCTCGGCTCGCCGAGGTGGTCGCCGAGGCGGAGTCACACTTCCCGGCCGACGCGGCTCCCCGCCGGCTGCACTACCTCAGCGTGCCGCCGAAGGCCGCGCTGCCGGTCGTGCACCAGCTCAAGGACGCCGGCCTGGTCGAGCGCAGCCGCATCGTGATGGAGAAGCCCTTCGGCACCGACCTGGAGTCGGCCAAGAAGCTCAACAGCTCGCTGCACGAGGTCTTCGACGAGGACCAGATCTTCCGCATCGACCACTTCCTGGGCAAGGAGGCGGCCCAGAACATCCTGGCCTTCCGCTTCGCCAACGGTCTGTTCGAGCCGATCTGGCACCGCAACAACATCGACCACGTCCAGATCGACGTGCCCGAGGAGCTCGGCCTCGCGCAGCGGGCGGACTTCTACGAGTCGACGGGCGCCTACCGCGACATGGTCGTCACCCACCTCTTCCAGGTGATGGCCTTCACCGCCATGGAGCCGCCCACGGCCCTGGAGCCGTTCGCGATCTCGGAGGAGAAGAACAAGGTGTTCCGCTCGATGCTCCCGATCGAGCCCACCGACGTCGTCCGGGGCCAGTACGTCGGCTACCGCGACATCGACGGGGTCGCGCACGACTCCGAGA
>NZ_LMRF01000002.1:271321-275513 GCF_001424755.1 Marmoricola sp. Leaf446 | reverse complement strand
CCTCCGCACCGGCAAGCGCCTCGCCGAGGGGGCGCGCATCATCTCCATCGCCTTCCGCGAGCCGCCGCGCTCGATGTTCCCGGCCGGCTCCGGTGTCGGCGACAACGGGCCCGACCACCTCACCTTCGACCTCGCCGACCAGTCGAAGATGTCGCTGTCCTTCTACGGCAAGCGGCCCGGCCCGGGCATGAAGCTCGACAAGCTCTCGATGCAGTTCGCGATGCACGAGACGGGCTGGGCGGGCGAGGTGCTCGAGGCCTACGAGCGCCTCATCTACGACGCCGCGCGCGGCGACCGGACCCTGTTCACCAGCGCCGAGGGCATCGAGCGCCTCTGGGAGGTCTCGCAGCCGCTGCTCGACAACCCGCCCCCGGTGCGGCCCTACGCCCAGGGCTCCTGGGGACCCAACCGGATCCACCAGCTGATCACCCCGCACCTGTGGCGGCTCCCCTTCGAGCGCACCTGGCGCGACTCCAAGGAGCCGCGCGGCTGAGACCGGCGTCGGAATAGAGGGCGGGGCGCCGGGTATTGAGGAGGACATGGCATCTGTCCCGAACCTGACCCTGAACGACGGCAACTCCATCCCGCAGCTCGGCTTCGGGGTGTTCCAGGTCCCGCCGGAGGACACCGCGCGGATCACCGGCCTGGCCCTGGACGCCGGCTACCGCCACATCGACACCGCGCAGATGTACGGCAACGAGAAGGGCGTCGGCGAGGCGCTCGCCGCCTCCGACCTGTCCCGCGACGACGTGTTCGTGACCAGCAAGCTCAACAACGGCTTCCACGAGCCCGACGTGGCGCGCAAGGCGTTCGACGAGACGCTGGAGAAGCTCGGCACCGACCACGTCGACCTGTTCCTGATCCACTGGCCGCTGCCCACGCGGTACGACGGTGACTTCGTCTCCACGTGGAAGACGCTCATCGAGTTCCAGCAGCAGGGCCGCGCCCGCTCGATCGGCGTCTCCAACTTCCAGCCCGCGCACCTCGAGCGGCTGGCCCAGGAGACCGACGTCGTGCCCGCGGTCAACCAGATCGAGGTCCACCCCTACTTCGGCAACGAGGCCGCCCGGGCCGCCAGCCACGACGCCGGCATCCTGGTCGAGGCCTGGTCCCCGATCGCCCAGGGCGGTGTGCTGCAGGACGAGACGATCTCCGCCATCGCCGAGAAGGTCGGCCGCAGCACCGCCCAGGTGACGCTGCGCTGGCACGTGCAGCGCGGCGACATCATCTTCCCCAAGTCGTCCTCGGAGGAGCGGATGAAGGAGAACTTCGCCATCTTCGACTTCGAGCTCGACGACGAGCAGGTCCGGGCCATCGACGCGCTCGACCAGGGCGAGAAGGGCCGCACCGGTCCCAACCCCGACGAGTTCGACTACATCCCCGACTGAGCACGAGGGGCACCCGGGGCCACCCGGGGCCACCCCCCCGGCGTACGACGTGATCAGGGCCGGTCCCCTCGGGGGCCGGCCCTGCGTCGTCCCCACCCTGCGGCGTGGGCGGGAGGTCAGCCGATGGTGACCTCGACGACGTTGCTGGCCTTGCGGTTGGCGGGGTCGTAGAGCCGGAACAGGTTCTCGCCGGTCCGGCCGCTCATCACGTAGGTCTGGAACGTGCCGGCGGTGACGCCGGCGTCGACGCCGAAGTTGGTCCAGGCGCCGTCCTCCTGGCGCTGCACCTCCAGCCGGGCGTTGTCGCCGCCGCGGTAGGTGCCGGTCAGGTTGATGCGCTGCATCGGGCCGACCGAGGCCGGGCTCACCGAGAGGGCGATGTCGCCGCCGGCGGACTCCGAGGGCGACTCGCTGGGCTGGGCGGTCGGCGACTCCTCGCCGGGCACCGGCAGCGCCGAGGACGGGAGCGGGTCGCTCGGCTCCGTGGTCGAGCCCACGGCGCCCTCGGAGCCGCCCTCGTCCAGCCCCAGGGTGCGGACCATGAGCGTGGTGCCGAGCGCGATCAGCACCGCCACCGCCAGCAGCGCGACGAGCCCCTTGACCAGCGCTCCGCGCACCTGCTCGGAGCGCTCGTCCTGATCGTCGTGGTCCATCGCGAAGGCCTCCGGGCGGGGATCGGGGGTCGGCGACCGGCGGTGCCGGTCCGGGCTCGGGCCCGTCGAGCGTACCGAGGTCCGGACGCCCTCCTCAGGCGGTGGGGGTCGGCGTGGACACCGGTGTCGCGGGCGTCACGTTCTCCGGGAAGTGGCAGGCCACCAGGTGGGAGGGACCTCCGAGCGGCACCAGCGGGGGCTCCTCGGTGCGACAGACCTCCTGGGCCTTCCAGCACCGGGTGTGGAAGCGGCAGGCCGGCGGCGGGTTGATCGGGCTGGGCACGTCGCCCTGGAGGCGGATCCGCTCGCGGTTCTGCCGGCGGCCGGTGTCGGGCACCGGCACCGCCGAGAGCATCGCCACGGTATAGGGGTGGTGCGGGCGGTCGTAGAGGTCGTCGCGGTCGGCGACCTCCACGATCTTGCCGAGGTACATCACCGCGACCCGGTCCGAGACGTGGCGTACGACGGACAGGTCGTGCGCGATCATGACGTAGGTCAGCCCGAGCTCCTCCTGGAGGTCCTCCAGCAGGTTGACCACCTGGGCCTGGATCGAGACGTCGAGCGCGGAGACCGGCTCGTCGGCCACGATCAGCCTCGGCTTGAGCGCGAGCGTCCGGGCGATGCCGATGCGCTGCCGCTGGCCGCCGGAGAACTCGTGCGGGTAGCGGTTGTAGTGCTCGGGGCTCAGCCCGACCAGCTCGAGCAGGTCCTGCACCGCCTGCTTGCGACCGCCCTCGGGCTCGACGCCCTGCAACCGGAACGGCGCCCCGACGATCTTGCCCACGGTGTGGCGCGGGTTCAGCGAGGAGTAGGGGTCCTGGAAGATCATCTGGATGTCGCGCCGCAGCGGCCGCATCCGGCCCTCGGACAGGTGCGTGATGTCCTGCCCGTCGAAGCGGACGGTGCCGCCGGTGGGCTCGAGCAGCCGGGTGACCAGGCGCGCGGTGGTGCTCTTGCCGCAGCCGGACTCGCCCACGATCGAGAACGTCTCGCCGCGGCGCACGGAGAAGTCGACGCCGTCGACGGCCTGGACCGCGGTCCTGCCGCGGCGCAGGAACCCGCCCTTGATCGGGAAGTGCTTGACCAGGCCCTCGACGCTGAGCAGCACGTCGCCGTCGGGGGCCGGGGTCGCGCCGTCGGCGTGGCGGTCGGTGGTCGGAGTCGTCATCAGGCGAGCCTCGGGGAGATCTCCTGCGCCCAGACCTGCTGGCGCTCGGCGGTGGGCAGGTGGCAGGCGGCGCCGTGGCCGACGTGGGCGCCGGTGCCGCTGCCGGCGGGCAGCAGCTCGGGACGCTCGGTGGTGCAGGCGTCGCCGCGCACGCGGTCGGAGAACTCGCAGCGCGGGTTGAAGGCGCAGCCCGACGGCACCCGGATCAGGCTCGGCGGGGTGCCCTTGATCGGCAGTAGCCGCTCGGTCGGCGGCCGGTCGAAGCGGGGCATCGACCCCAGCAGACCCCAGGTGTAGGGGTGCTCGGGGGCGTTGAAGATCGCCTCGGCGCTGCCCTGCTCGATCCCGCGGCCGGCGTACATCACCACGATGTCGTCGGCGAGCTCGGCGACGACGCCGAGGTCGTGGGTGATGATCACGACGGCGGAGTCGAACTCCTGCTGCAGGTCACGGATCAGGTCGAGGATCTGGGCCTGGACCGTCACGTCGAGCGCCGTGGTGGGCTCGTCGGCGATGAGCAGGCTGGGGTCGCACGAGAGCGCCATCGCGATCATCGCCCGCTGCCGCATCCCGCCGGAGAACTGGTGGGGGTAGGCGTCGATGCGGCTCCGCGGCTCGGGGATCCCGACCCGGTCGAGCATGTCGATGGCGTGGGCGCGGGCGGCCTTCTTGGAGACCTGGTTGTGGATCCGGTAGGCCTCGATGATCTGGTTGCCGACCGTGTAGAAGGGGTGCATCGCCGAGAGCGGGTCCTGGAAGATCATCGCCATCTTCTGCCCGCGGAGACGGCGCACGTCGTCCTGCTTCGCGCCGACCAGCTCCTGGCCGTCGAGGCGGATCGAGCCGCTGATTCGGGCCGATCGGCTGGTGTGCAGCCCCATCACGGCCATGCTCGAGACCGACTTGCCCGAGCCGGACTCGCCCACGATGCCCAGGGTGCGGCCGCGCTCGACGGAGTAGGACAGGCCGTCGACGGACTTGAC
>NZ_LMRF01000002.1:251393-271315 GCF_001424755.1 Marmoricola sp. Leaf446 | reverse complement strand
CCGCCGGCGGGGGCGGGGGTGGGGGTGGGCTCGGCGAGCAGGGAGTTCATCGTGTGCGCACCCTCGGGTCGATGACGGCGTAGAGCAGATCGACGACCAGGTTGGCCACGGCCACGAACACGGCGATGAGCAGCACCACGCCGAGCACCTGGGGCAGGTCGTTGGACCCGGTGGCGTCGACGGCCATCTGCCCCAGGCCGGGGAGCCCGAAGGCGGTCTCGGTGAGCACGGCGCTGCCGATCAGCAGCCCGAAGTCGAGGCCGAAGATGGTCACGATCGGGGTGAGCGCGGCGCGCAGGCCGTGCTTGGTCACGACCGTGCGCTCGCGCAGGCCCTTGGCCCGGGCGGTGCGGATGTAGTCCTCCCCCATGGTCTCGAGCATCCCGGCCCGGGTGAGGCGGGCGTACTGCGCGGAGAACAGCAGCGCCAGGGTGATCCACGGCAGCAGCAGGCCGTAGGCCCACTGCACGGGGTTCTCGGTGAAGGGGGTGTAGCTGCCGCCCGGCGGGGTGATGCCGAGCTGGTAGCTGAAGATGGCGAGCGCGACCAGGCCGGTCCAGAAGATCGGCATCGAGACGCCTGCGAGGGCGAAGGTCATGGCGGCGCGGTCGAAGAAGGACCCGCGGCGCAGCGCGGAGAGGATGCCCACCGAGAGGCCCACGATCAGCCAGAGCACGGCGGCACCGATGGCCAGCGAGAAGGAGACCGGCAGCCGGTCGAGGACCTGCGGCGTCACCGGCTCCTGGTTGCGGAAGGAGTAGCCGAGGCAGGGGGCCGGGCACTGCACGGTGCCGGCGCCGGTGTCGATGGTGGTGCCGAGGACGACGCCCTTGAGCCAGTCCCAGTACTGCACGTAGAGCGGGTCGTAGAAGCCGAGCCGCTCCGCGGTGACCCGCACGGTGTCGGCGGTGGCGGCGCGTCCGACGTAGCGCGTGGCCAGCGTCTCGGGGCTGGCGCCGGCCAGGCGCGGCAGCAGGTAGAAGATCGCGAACGTGATCATCGAGATGACGACCACGAGCCCGACCGCGGCGAGGAGCCGCCGGATGATGTAGCTGATCACTGACGTCGGCACGGTGCCGGCCCGGCCGGGTCCCTGGGGGACCCGGCCGGACCAGCGCCTACGCCTTCACCTGCTTTCGCACGGAGTGGTGGGGCGGGGCGGCAGGACCTACTGCTTGACGCCCATGGCGGTGTAGTCGTAGTAGCCGAACGACTCGTTGACGAACACGTTGGTCGCGTTCTTGCTGCGGAGCAGGACGGCCTTGGCGTAGACGCCGGGGTAGATGACCGCCTCCTCCATCACGCGCTCGTCGATGGCACCCCACATCTCGTTGCGGGTGTCCTCGTCCTGCTCGACGATCGCCTTGTCGAGCATGTCCTCGACCTCGGGGATCCGGACCGAGGTGTTCGAGGAGCCGCCGGTCTCCCGGATGACCCGACCGTCGACGATCTGCGACAGGAAGCCGTAGCCGTCGGGCCAGTCGGCACCCCAGCCGTTGACGCACAGGCCGATGTTGTTCTTCACGACGTACGACGGGAGGCCGCAGGTGCCGGAGAAGTAGTCACCCTCGGGCAGCGGACGCGGGTTGGCCTTGATGCCGACCTTCTCCAGCGCCTGCTGGAAGCCCTCGGCCGTGGCCTTCTCCTTGGGCCGCTCGGCGCGGTAGGCGATGTTGGTCTCGAAGCCCTCCGAGCCACAGGCCTGCAGGGCCTCCTTGGCCTTGTCGGGCTGGCCGTCGGGGTTCTTCTTGAAGCCCCAGAGGTCGAAGTCCTT
Organism: Marmoricola sp. Leaf446; assembly: GCF_001424755.1. GTDB lineage: Bacteria > Actinomycetota > Actinomycetes > Propionibacteriales > Nocardioidaceae > Marmoricola. Next base: position 269,541 of record NZ_LMRF01000002.1, on the reverse strand, counting down.
GTAGCCCGGGATCTGCGGGGGCATCAGGGTGGTGGCGATGTCGCCGCCGGCGTACTCGCCGCCGTAGGCGTTCTGGTAGACCGTCGGGCTCATGGCGTACATGACCGCCTTGCGGCACTCGATGTTGTCCAGCGGCTTCACCGTGGGGTTGATCGAGGTGTACCAGAGGCGCGCGTTGACCGGGTTGTCGGCGCGTTCGCGCAGGTCGGCCTGCTGCAGCACCTTGGGCAGCGCCGCGGACTGCACGCCCGTGCCCGCGATGTCGACGTCGATGGTGCCCGCGACGATCTGGTTGTCGAGGTCGTTGGCCTCCAGACCCGTCTTGACGACCATCTCGTCGGGGAGCGCCTTGCGGTTGGGGTCGGTCGCGGGGTCCCACTCGGGGTTGCGCTTGAGCGTGAAGCCGCGGGCGACGTCGAAGTTGCCGTCGAACATGTAGGGACCCGACGACAGCGGGTGCGAGCGGTACTTGGAGCCGGTGTCCTTGTCCTCGGGCACCGGCGCCGTCTGCGGCAGCTGGGCGAGGTAGTCGAAGCCGGCGAACGGCTCCTTGAGGTTGAACACGATGGTCTTGTCGTCCGGCGTCTGGATCGCCCGGTCGGTGTTCGCGTTCTTGGACTTGTAGGGACCCTGGTAGCCCTCGGGCAGGTCGAGCATTGCCTCGAAGTAGGCCGGACCGTTGGGGAAGGTCTTCTTGTCGGTCGAGCGCAGCACCGCGTGCTTGACGTCGGCGCTGGTGATCTCCGAGCCGTCCTCCATCTTCACGCCGTCGCGCAGCGTGTAGGTCCACGTCTTGCCGCCGTTGCTGGACTTGCCCAGGTCGGTGGCGAGGTCGGGGGTGAGCTCGAGCCCGGCCTTGCCCGGCTCGGTCTTGAACATCACCAGGGTGCGCGCATAGTTGCGCAGCATGTCCCAGGAGTAGCCGTAGTAGGTCTCGCCCGGGTCGACGGTGTCGCCCCACTCGCCGGCGAGACCGAAGGTCAGGGTGCCGCCCTTCTCGTCGGACTCGGCCACGACGCTGCCCAACGCACCGTTGTCCAGCTGGGGCTCGTCGCCACCGCCGCCACCGGTGCCGCCGCCGGAGCCACAGGCACTCAGGCCCAGGGCGGCCACGACCACCAGGGCCGCGGCGCCTCTCTTACGGGTGATCCGCATGGTTCCTACCTCTCTCGAACTCCGGCCCAGGCAGGTGCGAGGGTCGCGGGCTGGTGGGTCGGCGACGACGGGGTGCGCTCACCCGCGTCACCGGCTGCTCTTGGGGTCGAAGGCGTCGCGCAGGCCGTCGCCGAACAGGTTGAAGGCAAGCACGGTCAGGAAGATCGCGAGACCGGGCCAGAACATGAAGTGCAGGGCGGTGTAGGAGTCGACCGCCGAGGAGAGCATCTCGCCCCAGCTCGCCGTCGGGGGCGGCACGCCCACGCCGAGGAAGGACAGCGCCGCCTCGAAGAGGATGTTGGTCGGGATCGTCAGCGTCGCGTAGACCAGGATCGGTGCGATCAGGTTGGGCAGCAGCTCGGTGAACAGGATGTAAGGACGTCGCGCCCCGAGGCTGCGGGCCGCCTCGACGTACTCCCGCTCGCGGAGCGAGAGCGTCTGGCCCCGGACGATGCGGCCGATGTAGGGCCAGTTGAAGAAGCCGATGACGAAGACAAGCAGGGCCAGCCGGAGCGGGAGGCCCTCGAGCCCGAAGGCCTCGTTGGGGAAGACGCCGGAGAGCGCGATGGCGAACACCAGGAGCGGGAAGGCCAGGAAGACGTCCATGACGCGGGAGAGGACCGCGTCGACCCAGCCGCCGAAGAAGCCGGCCACGACGCCGACGACGGTGCCGATGACGACCGAGACCGTGGTCGCGAGGATCGCGATCAGCAGCGAGATCCGCGCGCCGTAGAGCACCCGGCTGAAGATGTCGCGGCCGTTGCCGACCTCGAGGCCCATCGGGTGGGCCCAGCTCATGCCGCCGAAGAAGCCGTTGGGGACGCCGCCGAGCGCCATGTCGAGGAGGTCCTGGTGGTACTCGTCCGGGGGCCCGCCGGTGACCTTGACGATGAGCGGGGCCAGCAGCGCCACGGTCACCAGGAAGACGATGAAGAACGCGCCCGTGAGGGCGACCTTGTCCTTGCGGAGGCGACCCCACGCGATCTGGCTGAGGGAGCGGCCCTCGATGTTGCGCTCCCCCACGACGACCGCTTCCGGGTCCATCGCGTGACCGGGCTCCTCGAGCGTGCTCAGCGCGACCTCCTCGGCCGTGACGGACGTGGTCCGGACCACGTCGGTCGGCGCGGTCGCCCCACCTTGGTCCCGGCCCCGGTGGCGGTCAAGCACCGCCCGGGCCGCGTTGCCGAATCGTGACCGCGGCCGGCCGGGTCAGCGGGCCGAGCGTGCGGTGCGCTGGGCCCGGAGCGCCTGCAGCCCCCAGCGGCCGAGCACGGCCGCGATCAGCAGGTTGACCACGATGAGCACGCCGTGCGCCACGAAGTAGCCGGTCGGCCGCTCCTCCTCGGTCTGCACCAGCGCCTTGGTGAACTGGGCGTAGGTGAGGACGTTCCACACGGCGACGGCGAGCAGGACGAGGGCGTGCTTGCGTTCGAGCTTCACCCGCCCAGCCTAGGCAGGCACCGACGACCCCGGGGTCTCCGCGTCGTCGTCGCTCGTCCCGGGCATCCGGGCGCAGAGCGCGTCGGCCCCGCCCAGCGCCTCGACGACGGCACCGACGAGGTCGACCATCTCGCCGCGCTGCAGGCCGTCGCGCGCGCCGTCGAGCAGGGTGCCGACCACGGTCAGCAGCCGCGCCGCGTTGGCGTCGATGCGCTGCAGCATGCGTGCCTGGTCCTCGTCGAGCCGGCCGGCCTCACCGTCCAGCAGCAGCTCGACGTAGCCGAGCACGGCGGTGAGCGGCGTGCGCAGCTCGTGGTCGACCGCGGCCAGGACCCGGCGACGGGTCTCGGGGGTCTGGGGCAGGCGGGAGGCGACGACGTACGCCGGCAGCGGGTGCGCGACGTGACGGTCGGCGCGGCGACGACCGAACGACCGGTGCGTGCCCAGCACCGGCCCGGTGGCGCCGCGGACCGCTCCCGGGGTGCGGCGCGCGACGCCACGGGACGGGCGTCCGGCCGGTCCGGAGGTGGTGCGGCGACGGCGGGGTCGCAGCACCGCGGGACCGCCGTGCGGGGCGGTCACGGACGGGGGCGCGGGTGGCACGGGTGGGGCATGCTCGGAGCCTGTCAGCCGCACGACGCCGCCGGCAGGGCCCCAGGCACGATCCTCCCTAGTGCGTAGGGACCGTCCCGACCTGGCCGGACGGGTGGCCGGACGGGGGCCCGGACGGGGCCCATCGGCTCAGCCGCCCTCGACGAGCTGGCGCAGGGCCGTGGCCGCGGACGGGCTGGTGAGCACCACCTGGCCGGCCGCGCAGCGCGCGAGCAGGTCGGGCAGGTCACGGGCCGGCTCGCCCTTGACGAGGTAGCCGACCACCCCCTCGCGCAGCAGCTCGACCACGGTGGCGGTCGGGGCGTGGGCGGACAGGGCCACGACCCGCACCGGGTCGAGCTGCCCCTGGGCGACCGCGACACGCAGCGCCCGGGCGGCCGCCACGCCGCCCTGGGGCATCCGCACGTCGAGCAGGACCAGCTCGGCGCGGGACTCGTGCACGGCCCGGACGACGTCGGCGCCCGAGGTGCGGGTGCCGACCACCTCGAAGCGACGATCGGCACCGACGACCTCGACGAGGGCCGTGCGGAACAGCTCGTCGTCGTCGGCGACGAGCACTGGGGTGGCGCGCACGTGGTCTCCCTGCTCCGGTCGCTGCACATGGTGCCGTGCAGGACGATCCCCGGAAACGGGTGACGGCGCCATCATGTCTAGTACCTTGGGGCCAGTTCCCGTCCGTGGCCGGTCCCCTCCGCGGCTCGGGGATCCCGGGGGAGGGACATGGCCGAGGACCAGGACGACGTCGTGGAGACCGACGCGGAGCCGCGCGTGCGGGTGCTGGTCGTCGACGACCACGCCGTGCTCGCCACCAGCCTCGGCCAGGTGCTCGACGCGGAGCCCGACCTGACGACGGTCGGCGTCGCGGGCACGCTGGCAGAGGCCCGCTCGCTGCTGCGGTCCACCCGCCCCGACGTGCTGCTGCTCGACCACCGCCTGCCCGACGGCGACGGGGTCGCCGCGATCCCCGAGCTGCAGGCGCTGCGCCCGGAGGTGCAGGTGGTGGTGCTGACCGCGAGCGCCGCCGACCACGTGCTGATCGCCGCGATCGAGGCCGGCGCCTCGGGCTTCGTGTCCAAGACCCGCAGCCTCGACGAGGTCACCGGCGCCGTGCGCGCCGCCGCCTCGGGCGAGGCGCTGATCAGTCCCGAGATGCTGGCGCGGCTGCTGCCGCGGCTCTCGCGCGGCTCGCAGCGTCACCACCAGGAGCTGACCGAGCGCGAGCGCGAGGTCCTGGGCCTGCTGGCCGGTGGGCTGACCAACGCGGCGATCGCCGCCGAGCTGGTCGTCAGCGTGCACACCGTCCGCAACCACATCGCCAACCTGTCGGCCAAGCTGGGGGCGCACTCCAAGCTCGAGGCGTTGTCCATCGCGGTCCGCGAGGGCCTGCTGCCGGACCGCTGAGGCGGCGTACGACGGACCGGGATGGTGCATCGGCACCAGGGCCAGCTGGGACGCAGCGCTCAGGTGTGGCACCGGCCGGCCGGGCAGACTGGGGCACGGTGGGGTTCGACCCCCCTGCCCCGCCGACGAGACGCCAGGCCCGGTGGCACCCCCGGCCGTCCCCCCACGGTCCGGGAGCCGCCGGGCCTGGTCCTCGGGCGGGTCAGCCCAGCAGCTGCGCGGCCTTGACCAGCGTCTGCCACAGCCCGTAGGCCAGCGGCACCGACACCAGCAGCCAGGCCAGCGCCACCACGAGCGCGCTCGTGGGGCTGGTCGAGCCGGACGTGCGGGTGCCGTCGTCGTGGGTGCTGCTCATCGGGTGCCTCCTGTGGTGGCGGGCTCGCCCGCGGGGTCGGTGTGGTCGCCGCGGCCCGCGTGGGACCGGACCGCCTCGTCGTCGAAGTGCTTCTCGTCGACCGTCTTGATCAGCAGGTTGGCCACGAAGCCCACCGCGAGCACGATCACCATGGTGATCAGGGCCGGGTGGTAGTCCTCGGCGACCAGGCTGCCGGGCTCACCGGCGGCGTCGAGGAAGCCGTTGACGATGAGCGGGCCCATCACGCCGGCGGCCGCCCAGGCGGTGAGCAGCCGGCCGTGGATGGCGCCGACCTCGAGGGTGCCGAAGAGGTCCTTGAGGTAGGCCGGGACGGTGGCGAAGCCGCCGCCGTAGTAGCTGATGATCAGCAGGGCGAGCACGACGAAGACCGCGGTCGAGGTCTGGCCGAAGGTGGCCAGCAGGATGTAGAGGACCAGGCCGACGCCGAGGTACATCATGTAGATCGGCTTGCGACCGATGCGGTCCGAGGCGCTGGACCACACGAAGCGCCCGGCCATGTTGGCCAGGCTCAGCATGCCGACGAAGCCGGCCGCCTCGGCGGCCGAGACGGTGGAGTCCTGGCCGTCGCGGAAGAAGTCCTGGATCATCGGCGCCGCCTGCTCGAGGATGCCGATGCCGGCGGTGACGTTGCAGAACAGCACCACCCACAGCAGCGCGAACTGCGGCGTGCGGATGGCAGCCTTGGCCCGCACCAGCGCACCGCCACGGCCGGGCTGGTGGGCGGCGGTCGCGTCGTCGCCGAAGCCCTCGGGGAGCCGGATCAGGGAGGCGCCGATGAGCATGAAGACGAGGTAGACCAGGCCGAGGGTCAGGAACGTCGCCGAGAGCGCGGAGGCGCTGGCGCCGTTGCCGCTGTTGGCCGGGTCGAACTGCGGGTCGTAGATGCCGAGCAGCAGGTTGGACAGCGGCGAGGCGATCAGGGCGCCACCACCGAAGCCCATGATCGCCATGCCGGTGGCGAGGCCGGGCTTGTCGGGGAACCACTTGATCAGCGTGGAGACCGGCGAGATGTAGCCGATGCCCAGGCCGATGCCGCCGATGACGCCGTAGCCGAGGTAGAGCAGCGGCAGGCTGCCGATGGCGATGCCCAGCGAACCGACCAGGAAGCCGGTGCCCCAGCACAGGGCCGCGGCCACCATCGCCTTGCGGGGGCCGTTGCGCTCCACCCAGGTGCCGAGGACGGCGGCGCTGAGGCCCAGCATCACGATGGCGATGGAGAAGATCCACGCGACCGCGGTCTGCGAGGACTCGAAGCGCTGCACCAGCGAGGTCTTGAAGACCGAGAAGGCGTAGACCTGCCCGATCGACAGGTGCACGCACAGCGCCGCCGGCGGGATGAGCCACTTGCTGTAGCCCGGTCGGGCGACGGTGTTCTTCTTCTCGAGAAAGGCCAGTCCAGCCATGCACACCTCCATGTGATGACCGGCGGGTACCCGCGCAGTGGTGGAGGAAACAACAACCGGACCCCGAGCGCTCCGGGGCCGGCTCAGACCCGCTCGAGCGACAGCACCTCGAAGACCGGGACCCGGCCCGGGCGCGCGGCCCCGCAGGTCAGCCGTCCCTCCACCTCGCCCTCGCCCCGCCGCACCCGGACGACCCAGGTGTCCTCGCCGTGGGCGAACTCGGTCAGCTCCCCGTCGCGGCGCACGACGCGCACGGCCGACTCGCGGTCGTCGCCGAGGTGGCGGCGCAGCGCGACCTCGGCGTGCTGGACGTGCATCGGGCGGCTGGAGCGGCCGCGCAGCCGGTCGAGGTCGAGCCGTCCCGACTCGTGGCGGTCGGCCAGGCCGGCGGCGTCGGCGGCGGTGACCTGGCCGTAGTAGAGGCCCTGGGGCAGCACCAGCACGTTGGCGGCGAAGCGGTCGCCGCCGACGTGCGAGACCTCCCAGGTCTGCTCGGGGCGGATCGCGGTCAGCGCGGCCGCGACGGGACGCCCGCGCTCGGCACAGCACGCGTCGTGGCGGCCGTGGGTGCACACGCCGTACAGCGGCTCGGTCACCGGCACCCAGCCCGGCGGCTCCTCGCCGCGGGCGAGCGCGGCGGTGTCGAGGTCGAGCAGCTCGCGGTGGTCGGTGACCTCGTGCCGCAGCAGCCGCTGGGTGTGGGGGAAGCAGACGTGGACGGCGTACGTCGGGCCCCGGTGGGCGCGGTGGTGCCGCCGGGCCAGCAGCACCCGGACCGCCCCGATGCCGGAGAGGTGACGGCGGACGTCCTCGTCGAGCCGGCTGTCGCGCAGCACCGCCGTGCCCCACGGGCCGTGGTGCTCCACGAGCAGGAAGGCGGCGACGTGGGTGGCGGTGCCCGCCGGGTCGTCGGCCCGCTCCAGCGCGGCGGCCGCGCAGCGGAAGGGGGCGACCGGGACGGCGCTCAGCGTCGTACCTCGAGCAGGCCCTCGCGGACCAGCCGCCGGCAGAGCACGAGGGCGCTGGCCGGGTCGAGGTCGAGGTCGTCGGGCACCAGCTCGGGGGTGTCGCGCAGCTGCTCGACAGCCGCCCGGATGCGGATCGGCACGCTCACCCGGCGGTCGCCGAGCAGCAGGTGGAGCTGCTCGCCGTCGGCCCGGAGCACGCAGGGACGTCCCGCACGACGGCGCAGCGGGGTGTCGCCGGTCATCGCGGCGAGCTCGCTGCGGTCGAGCAGGCCCCCGGCCAGCGGGCTGACCCGCTGCTGGAGGAACGCGTCGACCTGGGCCGCGGCGACCTCGCCCGGGTCGACGGACCGCAGCGCGGCGGCGAGGCCCTCGAGCCGCTCGGCCAGGCCCTCGGCGACCACGTCGGGCCGGGTCAGGTGCGCTGCGGGGAGGTGACCGTCGAGGTCGAGGCCCTGAGCGGCCTCGCGCACGGCCCGGTCGACCAGGGTGCGCCAGGTGAGCTGGTTGATGCCGATCGTCACGTGCAGCGAGACGGTGTCCTGGGCGCGCGCCGCGTGGGGGGTGCCGGTGGGGAGGTACATGGACAGGCCCGGCTCGAGCAGCACCTCGCGGGGCTCCTCGTGCTCCTCCAGCGGGGCCGGGTGCACCTCCCACAGCTTGGAGCCGTGGGTCTGGAAGACGAAGACGTCGTGGCTGTCGCTGTGCACCGCGAAACCCTGGTTGCCGGGCGGCGTGAGGTAGGCGTTGGCCTGGCAGGGGTGGCCCAGCGCGACCTCGAGCTCGGCGACGAGCCGGGTCAGCGGCGGCCAGTAGCGGTGCAGGCCCTGGAGCACGACGGTGGCGCCGCCCTCGAAGAGGTCGAGCACCTTGCGGGCGTCGACCAGGCCGGTCAGCGGCTGGCCCGCGATGGTGGAGCCACCGCGGGTGAAGGCGGAGGCGGGCAGCACCGCGCCGTCCTGGGCCACGCGCACGGCCGGCGTGCGGATCGCGGTCGCGGTCAGCAGGTGGTCGACGTCGGCCAGCGACAGCACCCCGGCCAGGTCGGCTGCGGGGTCGGTGTGGTGCAGGTGGACGCGGGACGCCCAGACCTTCTCCACGAAGGTCTGGGCGTCACCGCTCAGCAGGTCGAGCGCGTCCAACGTGGGATCAGGCGTCCGTCGCGTCGGAGGCGTCGGAGTCGCTGCCCGGCGCGTCAGCCGGACCGTGCGAGCTGCCGTCGCTGCCGGCGCCGTCGGTGCCGTCCGAGGCGTCGGTGTCGCTGCCCGGCGCGTCGGCGGGGCCGTGGGAGCTGCCGTCGCTGGCGTCGCCGTCGGTGCCGTCGGAGGCGTCGGTGTCGCTGCCGGGGGCGTCGGCGGGGCCGTGCGAGCCGCCGTCGCTGGCGTCGGCGTCGGCCGGGCTGCCGGTGGAGCCGGCGGTCGGGGTCGTGGTGATGTCGTCGTCGCCCAGCGGCTGGTTGCTCTCGGTCATGTGCGCCTCCTCGGTAGGGGTCGGCGCTGCGGTGCGCCGTACGTCCCGGGTGCCCGTTCCGCCGGACTTGAATCGCTCCCGGGGCGCACCCGGCTCAGCCGAGCACCTCGGCGACGAGCGGGACCCCCGGCCGGTAGGCGAGGTGCACGTGGGAGGGCGCGTCGAGCACCGTCAGGTGGGCCCGTCGGCCCGGGGCGAGGACGCCCACGTCGTCGCGCCGCAGCGCCCGCGCGCCGCCGGCGGTGGCCGCCCACAGCGCCTCGGCCGGCGTCATCCCCATCTCGCGGACGGCGAGGGCGACGCACAGCGCCATCGAGGAGGTGTACGACGAGCCCGGGTTGCAGTCGCTGGCCAGGGCGACCGTCACGCCGGCGTCGAGGAGGGCGCGGGCGTCGGGATAGGGCGAGCGGGTGCTGAACTCCACGCCGGGCAGCAGCGTCGCCACGGTGCCGCTCCCGGCGAGCGCCTCCACGTCGGCGGCGTCGAGGTAGGTGCAGTGGTCGACCGCGGCCAGCCCGAGCTCGCAGGCCAGCCGTACGCCGGGGCCCGGTCCGAGCTGGTTGGCGTGGAGCCGACCGAGCAGCCCGGCCCCCTCCCCCGCCGCGAGCACCGCGCGGGCCTGGTCGACGTCGAAGGCGCCGCGCTCGCAGAACACGTCGATCCAGCGCGCGTGCGGGGCGGCGGCGGCCAGCATCGGCCCGGTGACGAGGTCGACGTACGCCGCGGGGTCGTCGGCGTGCTCGTGCGGCACCACGTGGGCGCCGAGGAACGTCGTCTCCTCGGTCCAGCGACGGGCGATGGCCAGCGAGCGGGCCTCGTCGTGGACGGTGAGGCCGTAGCCGCTCTTGACCTCGACGGTGGTCGTGCCCTGCCGGCGCATCTCGGCCAGGTGGCGCGCCAGGTTGGCCTCGAGCACCTCGTCGGGCGCGGCCCGGGTGGCGGCGACGGTGGTGCGGATGCCGCCCCCGTCGTACGCCGTGCCGGCCATGCGCGCGGCGAACTCCGCCGACCGGTCGCCGGCGAAGACCAGGTGGGAGTGGGAGTCCACGAACCCCGGCACCACCGCCCGCCCGCCGAGGTCGCGGGCGTCGTCGGTGGCGGGCGCGTCCTGGCGACGTCCCACCCAGGCCACCCGACCGCCCTCGACCACGACCGCGGCGTCGGCGAGCACCCCGCTCGGGGTGCCGTCGTGGACGGGGTCGTTGGTCACCAGCTCGGCGATGCCGGTCAGCAGGATCGCGCTCATCGGGTGCCCTCCTCGGGGAACGGTCGTACGTCGGCCCCGCCGGCCGCGAACACCAGCGTCTCGGGCGTCGCGCCGCAACCACGGGTGCGGACGGTGTCGAGGTCGACCGTGACGAGGTCGGCGCGCTGGCCCAGCGCAATCGCGCCCGCGTCGTCGAACCCCAGGCTCGCGTGCCCGCCGACGGTGGCCGCCGCCAGCAGCTCGGTCGCCGCCCAGTGGCCGCGCCGCTGCGTGACCAGCCGCTCGTCGAGCTCGACGGCCCGCATCTCCTCGAACAGGTCGATCACCGCGTGGCTGTCCGAGCCCAGCGTCAGCACCGCGCCGGCCTCGTGCAGCCGTCGCGACGGGCCGACCCCGTCGGCGAGGTCGCGCTCGGTGGTCGGGCAGAAGCAGACGCGGGTGCCGGTCTCGCCCAGCAGCCGGACGTCGTCGTCGCTCAGGTGCGTGGCGTGGACCGCGGTGGTCAGCGGGCCCAGCGCGCCGGCGTCGGCGAGCAGCCGGGTGGGGGTGCGACCGGTGGCGGCCAGGCAGGCGTCGTTCTCGGCGACCTGCTCCGACAGGTGCACGTGCAGCGGCCGTCCCGCGGCGGCCTCGACCACCGTGGCCAGCTGCTCGGGCGGCACCCCCCGCACCGAGTGTATGGCCACGCCGACCCGGTCGTCGTCGAGCGCCGCGACCCGCTCGGCCCAGGCGTGGGCGTCGCCGTCGGAGTAGCGCCGCTGCACGCCCTCGGGCTCGCGGCCGAACCCGGCGGCGAGGTAGCAGGTGTCGAGCAGCCGGATCCGGATCCTGGCGTCGTCGGCCGCGGCGAGCAGGGCACGGCCCATGGCGTTGGGGTCGTCGTACGGCGTCCCGTCGGGCTGGTGGTGCAGGTAGTGGAACTCCCCGACCGCGGTGATGCCGACGGCCCGCATCTCGGCGTACACCTCCCGGGCGAGCTCGAAGTACGAGTCGGGCGTGAGGTCGGCCGCCACGGCGTACATCTGCTCCCGCCAGGTCCAGAACGTCCCCCGCTCGGCCTGCGTCCGGCCCCGCAGCGCCCGGTGGAACGCGTGGCTGTGGCAGTTCGCGAGGCCGGGGATGGTCAGGCCGGGGACGTGGGTCGGGGCGGTCCCGGTGCCCACCTCGGTGATCACGCCGTCCACCACCTCCAGCCGTACGCCGGAGGCGACACCGTCCGGGAGCAGCGCGTGCTCGAGCAGGTACGCCGTCACGCGACCAGCTCCTCGAGGACGGCCGCCAGCGCGTCGACGCCGGCCAGGCAGTCGGTGAGGTCGGCGTGCTCGGCCGGCGAGTGCGAGACGCCGGTCGGGTTGCGCACGAACAGCATCGCGGTCGGGACGCCGGCCGCCGCCAGGACGCCGGCGTCGTGGCCGGCCAGCGACGGCACGACCGGGACGTCACCGGGACCGCCCCACGGGCCCAGCACCCGCGCCAGCCGCGCGGTCAGCGAGGTGTCGAAGCCGACGGCACCGGAGACCGACTCGGGCGTGACGGCCAGGGCGGTGCCGTCGCCGGAGGCGCGCTCGGACCCGGCCCGGCCGATCGCCTCGACCAGCTCCTGCAGCGCGACGTCGGAGCCCGCCCGGGCGTCGAGCCAGGCGGTGACCCGCGAGGGCACCGCGTTGGTGCCGTTGGGGGCGACGTCGAGCCGGCCGAAGGTCGCGCGCGGCCCGGTCGTGCCGGCCGCGGCGGCCGCCGCCAGCGCGGTCGCGGCGTAGGACAGCATCGGGTCGCGACGGTCCTGCATCCGGGTGGCGCCGGCGTGGTTGGCCTCGCCGGTGAAGTCGAAGCGCCAGCGGCCGTGCGGCCAGATCTCGCCGGCCAGCCCGACGGCCGCGTCGCGGTGCACCAGGTCGCGGCCCTGCTCGACGTGCAGCTCCACGAAGCAGCCGACCCGGCCCAGCCAGGACGCGGGACCCGGGTCGGGCTCGAGTCCGGCGGCGGCCATGGCGTCGAGCAGCGGCACGCCGTCGCGGTCGCGCAGCTCGCGCGCCGCCTCCGGGGTCGTCGCGCCGGTCGCCAGCCGCGAGCCCAGGCAGGCCAGCCCGAAGCGCGATCCCTCCTCCTCCGCGAACGCCGCGACGACCACCGGTCGGGTCGGCGCCACGCCGCGCTCGCGCAGCCGGTCGATCGCGGCGAGCGCGGAGACCACGCCGAGCGGGCCGTCGTACGCCCCGCCGTCGAGGACCGAGTCGAGGTGGCTGCCGACGAGGACGGCGTCGTCGCCGGAACCCCAGGTCGCGAGCAGGGTGCCGTTGCCGTCGGCCTCCAGCGCCAGCCCCCGGGCCGCGGCCTGCTCGACGAACCACGCCCGCAGCTCGCCCTCGGCGGCGGTGAAGGGCTGCCGGAAGTAGCCGCCGCTCCTCGCCGAGCGGCCGACCGGCGCGAGGTCGCGCCACATCTGCTCGAGGTCCGCGTGCGGTTCAGCCATGCTGGGCCCCGTGGAGTTCCGCGAGGTCGTACGCCGCCGCCGCATGGTGCGCAGCTACACCGACGAGCCCGTCGACCCGGCCGTCGTCGACCGGGCGCTCGCGCACGCGACCCGGGCGCCCAGCGCGGGCTTCAGCCAGGGGTGGGGCTTCCTGGTGCTCGACACGCCGGCCGACGTGGCGGCGTACTGGCGGGCCACCAGCGACGACACCGAGGCCCCCGGCCGCTGGCTGCGCGGCATGATGCGCGCCCCGGTCGTGGTGGTGCCGTGCTCGAGCAGGGCGGCCTACCTGGAGCGGTACGCCGAGCCGGACAAGGGCTGGACCGACCGCGACGAGGCTCGCTGGCCGGTGCCCTACTGGCACACCGACGCCGCCATGGCCGCGCTGCTCATCCTGCAGACCGCCGTCGACGAGGGCCTGGGGGCCTGCCTGTTCGGGGTGCCCGCCGACCGCGTCGAGACGCTGCGCACGGCCTTCGGCATCCCGGCGACCTTCGACCCGGTCGGTGCCGTGACGCTCGGCCACCCGGCCGACGGCGGCGCGGCCGGCTCGCCCGCACGACGGGCCCGACGACCCCTCGACGAGGTCGTCCACCGGGGCTCCTGGGGCGCCGCCGGGGACTGAGCCCGGACGGCACGGACGGGGGTGGCGGGTCACGCGACCAGTCCACCGGACCCGCGCGGGCGCCGCCACCACGACCCCCCGCCGCACCGTCTCGGATCCGAGACCACACCAGTGTCGTTTGGAGGGGCGCGCTAGGGGTACGTTCCTCAACGACGGGGGGTTCCGTCACGAAGGGAGTCAGGACATGGTCGTCCTGGGTTTGATCCTGCTCATCATCGGTCTGGTGCTGCCCCAGTCCATCCTCACCACGATCGGCATCATCTTGATCGTGGTCGGCCTGGTGCTCAACCTGGTCCCGATCGGTGGCAGCCGGCGGCGCGTCTTCTAGCGTCTCGTCCGGAGGCACAGCTCCACTGCAACGAGACACCCACCCCGGGTGACGACCCGGGACGAACAAGCCCCACGGCGCACCACGGCCCACGGCTCCGAAGGCCCCGGACCATCTCGGTCCGGGGCCTTCGGCACGTCCCCGTCCGCACCGGTCGTCGTCCCGACCGTCCCGGCCCCGCGATGGCCTAGCCTCACCGCGTGGACGCCGACGTCGAGAAGCTGTGCCGCCTCGTGCGGATCCCGACGGTGTCCTCGACCGACGAGGCCGAGGTCGACGCCGAGGTGTTCGAGCGGTTCCTGGCCGCGCTGGCCGAGGAGTTCCCGCTGCTGCACGAGCGGCTCGAGGTCACGCGCGTGCGCGACCACTCGCTGCTGCTGCGGTGGGCCGGTCGCGACCCCGACGCGGCCCCCGTGGTGCTGATGGCCCACCTCGACGTCGTCCCGGTCGATCCCACGGCCCCCTGGCAGCACCCGCCCTTCGGGGCCGAGGTCCACGACGGCGCGGTGTGGGGGCGCGGCACGCTCGACGACAAGGGCTCGCTGGTCGCGACCTGCGTCGCCGTCGAGCGGCTGCTGGCCGCCGACGCGGTGCCGGCCCGGGACGTGTGGCTGTCCTTCGGTGCCCGCGAGGAGGTCTCCGGCGAGGACGCCGCCGCGGCCGTCGGGCTGCTGCGCGAGCGCGGGGTGGCGCCGTGGTTCGTGCTCGACGAGGGCGGTGCGGTGGCCCACCAGGCCTTCCCCGGCGTCGCCCCGCCGCTCGGCGTCGTCGGCGTCTCCGAGAAGGGCACCACCACGCTCGAGCTGGTGGCCGAGGGCCGCGGCGGCCACTCCTCCACCCCGTCGCGCGGGGGTCCGACGGCGCGCATCGCCCGGGCCGTCGTACGCCTGGAGTCGCGGCCGTTCCCCGCCCGCCTGCCCGCCCCGACCGCCGAGCTGTTCCGCCGGATCGCGCCCCACGCCCCGCTCCCGCTGCGGCCCCTGTTCGCCGCCGCCTCCCGGCTCGAGCCGCTGGTCACCCGGGCGCTGCTGGCGGCCGGGCCCGAGCCCGCCGCCCTGGTCCGCACCACGATGGCGGTGACCCAGCTGTCCGGCTCGCCCGCCCACAACGTGCTGGCCTCGCGGGCCACCGCAGCCGTCAACCTGCGGATCCTGGTCGGCGACACCGTCGCCAGCGCCACCGAGCACGTCCGCCGCGCGGTCGCCGACGACTCGATCACCGTCACCGTCCTCGAGGCGGGCGAGCCCTCCCCCGTCTCCCCCGTCGACGACCCGGCGTTCGAGCTGCTGGCGGCCACGATCGCGGCCGAGTTCCCCGACGCCGTGCCCACGCCCTACGTGATGATGGCCGCCACCGACAGCCGCTTCTTCACCGCGATCTGCGAGCGGGTCTACCGGTTCACGCCGTTCCGGATGACCAAGGAGCAACGCGAGAGCATCCACTCCTACGACGAGCACGTCGGCGTCGCGGACTGGCTCGCGGGCGTGGCGTGGTACGAGCGGCTCCTCCGGGACCTCCCGTGACCACCGCGACCCGCCCGTCCACCCCACCGGTGGTGCCCGGGCTCGTGGCGGCCGTCGGGTTCCTGGTCTGCGTCGAGCTCGCCAGCGGTGTCCTGCAGGGCTACTACACGCCGGTGTTCAGCGACATCGCCCGCCACCTCGGCATCCGCGACGCCGACGTCAACTGGTTCGAGGCCGCCCAGCTGGTCGTCTCCGCGCTCGTGGTGCCACTGCTCGCCCGGCTCGGCGACCTGTGGGGCCACCGGCAGGTGCTGCTGCTCTCCACCGGCGTGACCGCGATGGCGTCGTGGGGCGTCGCGGTGGCGCCCGACTTCACGACCTTCCTCGTCGCGTGGGCGCTGCAGGGCTGCTACGTCGTGTGGCTCCCGCTCGAGATCGCGATCATCCACCGGCGCACCGCCGGCAGCGGCGCCCAGGGCCGGCTCACCCGGCGCGGGGCCGCGCTGCTGGTCGCGGCGCTGGAGCTCGGCGTGATCGCGGGCGCGCTGACCAGTGGCGCCCTGGTCGGCACGCTCGGCATGACCGGCCTGCTGGCGCTGCCGGCCGTGGCGGTGACGGTCTGCCTCGTGGTGATCTGGTGGGGCATCGCGCCGACGCCCCCGGTCGCGACCGGGCGGCTGGACCTGCCCGGCCTCGGCCTGGTGACGCTGCTGATCAGCCTGGTGATGGCCGGGCTGGTGCTGGTCCGCGTGGTCGGCCCCGGCTCGGTGCTGCCCTGGCTGGCGCTGCTGCTCGGCGCGCTCGTCGCCTGGCCGTTCGCGCGGGTCGAGTCGCGCACGCCGGAGCCGCTGATCGACGTACGCCTGCTCGCGACGCCCGCGCAGTGGCCCGTCCAGCTGACCGCGTTCCTGTTCGGGGTCTCGGTGCTCGGCGCGCAGATCCCGCTCTCGACGTTCGCCCGCACCGACCCGGCTGTGACCGGCTACGGCCTGGGCGCCTCGGCGGGGTTCGTCTCGACCCTGATCGGGGTCTACGTCGTGTCCCTGCTCCTGGGCGCGCTCGCCCTCCCGCTGGCCGCCAGGCTGCTCTCCACCCGCGGCGCGATGCTGGCCGCCTGCCTGCTGGTCGCGCTGGGCTACGGCCTGTTCCTGCCGCTGCACGACACCACCACCCAGACGCTGCTCAACCTCGCGGTCGCGGGCCTCGGCTCCGGGGTCCTCGTCGCCGCCCTGCCCGCCGCCGCGGCGGCGGCCGCCCCGCCCGACCGCACCGGCTTCGTGACCGGGATGACCAACACCACCAAGACCATCGGGGGCGCGATCGCCTCCGCGCTGTTCGCGATCGCCCTCGCGGCGACCGGCTCGCTCGAGGGCGCCGAGGTCGGGGCCGCCCCGCTGTCGGGCTACCTCACGGTCTGGGCGATCTGCTCCGGCACCGCGCTGGTCGCGGCGCTCAGCCTGCTGGTCGTGCCCCGCGACGCGTTCGCCGACTGAGCGGACCGGGATCCCCGGGCCTCCGATCCGTTGGTGGACCTCAGCCCCACCAGCCCAGCACCTCGCCGCCCAGGCGCACGACGAACGCCGAGACGACCAGCAGGAAGAACACCCGCACGAACGCCGCTCCGCGCGAGACCGCGGTGCGGGCGCCGACGTAGGCCCCGACCAGGTTGCCGAGCCCGATCAGCAGGCCGACCTTCCACAGCACGGCGCCCTGAGGGACGAAGACGACCAGCGCGGCGACGTTGGTGGCCCAGTTGGCGATCTTGGCCTTGGCCGAGGCCTGCAGGAAGTCGTAGCCGAGCAGCCCCACCAGCGAGATGACGAAGAAGCTGCCGGTGCCGGGACCGAGCACGCCGTCGTAGAACCCGACCACCACGCCGGTGACCATGGCCGCCGCGGCGTGGTGACGACCGGTGAACCGCAGCGCGGTCACCTGTCCGAGCTCGGGGCGCAGCAGGACGTAGCCGCCGACCACGACCAGCACCACGAGCACGATCGGCACGAACGCCTCCCGCGGCAGCCGGCTGGCCACCAGCGCCCCCAGCACGGAGCCCGCGAAGGCCGTGACCATCAGGGGCACGAAGGTGCGCGGGTCCGGGCGGACCCGGCGGCCGTAGGTCAGGCTGCTGGCCGAGGTCGAGAACACCGAGCCGAGCTTGTTGGTCGCCAGCACCTGCAGCGGCGAGGCGCCCGGGAGCCCGACGAGCAGCGCCGGGAGCTGGATCAGGCCGCCACCGCCCACCACCGCATCGACGAACCCCGCGGCCAGACCGGCCAGGACCAGCAGCGCCAGGACGGTCAGCGAGAGGTCGGCGGGCACCCCGGGATGCTAGGTCGTCGCGAGGTGGGGGCGGTCAGTCGGTCAGGTTGCCGATGGTGCCGCCGGCACCGGCCGCGCCGCCCCCGGCGGCTGCGGAGACGACTCCGCGGGTGGTGAGGGCCGCCAGTGGCGAGGACGCCGCGTCGCCGCCTCGCTCCAGGTGCGTCGCCTGGGCACGCAGGGCGGTGACGACGTCCCGCGCCCGGGGCACGTCGCGCTCCACGACGTCGGCGAACCGGCGCAGCAGCCCCGGGGGCTGCGAGGCCTTGACGTAGGCGCTGAGCAGCAGCACCGGGACGAGCACCGTGCCCTGCGGGGACCGCACGGTCAGGTTGAGGCCGCCGCCCCGGTTGTCGACGAGGCGTACGTCGGTCGCACCGGCCAGCTCGACCCGCCGAGACCGGGCGAGCCACCGGGTCCGGGTCAGCGTGCCTCCCCGGTCGTCCAGGCGCACGCGCGCGCTCAGAGCCCGAGCTGCGAGGAGGCCGAGGACCACCAGGAACCCGGCTGCGAACGGGAGGCTGGCGGGTTGCACCACCGAGATCGCCACCGAGACCACGACCAGGGCGACGCCCGTGCCGACGACCCACGCACGGCTCGAACGCGTCGCCAGGCGAGGCACGACCACCTCAGTCATGCTCGCCCTCCGCCGCCAACGCGTCGATCTGCGCATCGTCCACGGCCACATGATCCCCGACAGGGAAGACCGTGTCCCTCTCCTCGCGAGAGCGCGGGCATGCGTCACGGGTGCCACCTCCACCCCGCCCGTAGGCTGGCCGCACCGGATCAGCCCTCGGAGATCACCATGACCGACCCTTCGCGCCACGACGTCGACCGCGGCCGCCGTCACGCCCGCGCCGAGCAGGAGCGCGACGACCGCACCGGGCGCAGCGCGTCCAACGCCCGCATCC
>NZ_LMRF01000002.1:239479-251382 GCF_001424755.1 Marmoricola sp. Leaf446 | reverse complement strand
CCTGCCGGGGCAGGGCAAGCCGCTGGGCGACCTGGGCTCGCCGTACGACCGCGACTGGTGGCTGAAGAAGCTCATCGAGCGCGAGCAGATCACCGGCGTGCTGCCCGAGGCGCTGCAGCTGCGCAAGGAGGACGGCGAGCTCGACGACGTGCTCGACCGCGAGACCGCCGAGAAGCGGGTCCGCGAGGTCGTCGAGGGCTTCAACCACCGCGTCGTCGCCGCCCGCCGCCAGCTCCAGGGCGGGCCGCCGGTGGTGACGCCGACGCGCGACCCCGACGTGGAGGTACGCCGCTGGGCCGAGCGCCGCGACGCCCGCGCCCTCGCCAACGCCGAGGCCCTGCGCCGCGACGCCGCCGGGACGAGGGCGGGCAGCGAGCGTCGGCGGCGCCTGTGGTGGCGTCGGTGATGGACCGGTGAGGACGGCGGCACGTCTGGCCGGGCTGGCCGGGCTGGTGCTGCTGACGGGGTGCGGTGGAGGGCCGACGGCGTCACCCGAGCCGGACGCCCCCACCCCCGAGGCGCAGCCGACCACGTCGGGCAGCACCCTCGCAGCCCGTCCCTGCCCGACCACCGCGGAGCCGTTCGAGCCCACCCGCGTCGACGTGCCGGGCGTCGCCCGGGGCGCCGGCGTGGTGTTCCCGGCCCGGGTGCGGGCCGACGTGCCGGGCACCCCGTCGACCGACAGCGTCGGCAAGCAGCAGTTCGCCTACGACCGCGTCCAGGACGTGCGGCCCGGCGACCGGCGCGGCAACGTGCTGCTCAACGCGCACACCTTCCCCGACGGCTCGGCGCTCGGCAACCGGCTGCTCGACGGGCTGCGGGAGGGCGGTCGGCTGGTGCTCGCCGACGGCGACCGGCGGCTGTGCTACCGGGTGACCGAGCGGGTCGAGGTCTCGGCCGACACCAACTTCTACCGCTACTACGACAGGCGGGGCCCGGCCCAGGTGGCGATCGTGGTGTGCTCCGGCGAGCGCCTCGGCCCGGGCGTCTGGACCAAGCGGACCGTCTGGTTCGCCCGACCCTCGGCCTGAGGCCCGGGACGCTCCGCACGCAGTCGTGTGCCTCAGCCCTCGGACATCGGCACGCGTACGCCGCGCTCGCTGGCCACCTCGGCGGCGCGGTCGTAGCCCGCGTCGACGTGGCGGATGACGCCCATCCCGGGGTCGTTGGTGAGCACCCGCTCGATCTTCTCCGCGGCCAGCGCGGTGCCGTCGGCGACGCAGACCTGGCCGGCGTGGATCGAGCGCCCCATGCCGACACCGCCGCCGTGGTGGATCGAGACCCAGGTCGCGCCCGAGGCGGTGTTGACCAGGGCGTTGAGCAGCGCCCAGTCGGCGATCGCGTCGGAGCCGTCGAGCATCGCCTCGGTCTCGCGGTAGGGCGAGGCGACCGAGCCGGCGTCGAGGTGGTCGCGACCGATCACGACCGGCGCCTTCAGCTCGCCGCTGGCGACCATCTCGTTGAACTTCAGCCCAGCGAGGTGGCGCTCGCCGTACCCCAGCCAGCAGATCCGGGCCGGCAGCCCCTGGAAGGCGACCCGCTCGCCGGCCATGGTGATCCACTTCCTCAAGCGCTCGTTCTCCGGGAACAGCTCGAGGATGGCGCGGTCGGTGGCGGCGATGTCGGCCGGGTCGCCGGAGAGCGCGGCCCAGCGGAACGGGCCCCTGCCCTCGCAGAACAGCGGCCGGATGTACGCCGGGACGAAGCCCGGGAACGCGAAGGCCCGGTCGTAGCCGCCCTTGCGGGCCTCGTCGCGGATCGAGTTGCCGTAGTCGAAGACCTCGGCGCCGGCGTCCTGCCACTCCACCATCGCCCGCACGTGCGCGGCCATCGAGGCCTGGGCGTCCTTGGTGAAGCCGTCGGGGTCGCGGCGCGCGGCGTCGTGCCAGTCCTCGAACGGCACCCCGACGGGCAGGTAGGACAGCGGGTCGTGCGCCGAGGTCTGGTCGGTGACGACGTCGATCGGGGCGCCGGTCGCGAGCAGGTGCGGGAACACCTCGGCGGCGTTGCCGAGCACCCCGATGCTGAGCGGCCGGCGGGAGTCGCGGGCCTCGACGGCCAGCTGCACCGCGTGGTCGACCGAGTCGGCCCGCACGTCGAGGTAGCGGTGCTCGATCCGCCGGTCGATGCGGGTGCTGTCGACGTCGACGCAGATCGCGACGCCGTCGTTCATCGTCACCGCGAGCGGCTGGGCGCCGCCCATCCCGCCGAGGCCGGCGGTCAGCGTGATGGTGCCGGCCAGGGTGCCGCCGAACCGCTTGTCCGCGACGGCGGCGAAGGTCTCGAAGGTGCCCTGGAGGATGCCCTGGGTGCCGATGTAGATCCAGGACCCGGCCGTCATCTGGCCGTACATCGTCAGGCCCAGGTCCTCGAGCCGCCGGAACTCCTCCCAGTTGGCCCAGTCGCCGACCAGGTTGGAGTTGGCGATCAGCACGCGCGGGGCCCACGCGTGGGTGCGCATCACGCCGACGGGCTTGCCGCTCTGCACCAGCATCGTCTCGTCGTCGCGCAGGTCGCGCAGGGTCCGCACCAGGGCGTCGTACGCGTCCCAGGAGCGGGCCGCCCTGCCGGTGCCGCCGTAGACCACGAGGTCCTCCGGGCGCTCGGCGTTGGCCGGGTCGAGGTTGTTCATCAGCATCCGCAGCGGCGCCTCGGTCTGCCAGGAGCGGGCGGTCAGCTCGGTCCCGGTGGCGGCGTGGATGGGCAGGCGGGGCATGTCGGTCACTGCATCTCTCCGATCACTGCGGACGCGGCGGCCACGACGGCCCCGCTGCGGACGAGATCGACACAGGCCTCGATCTCGGGGGCCAGGTGGCGGTCCGGGCCGGGCCCGTGGACGCCGTGGGCGCGGAGCAGGTCGACCACCGCGCCGGTGGCGGGCGAAGGGGCGAGGGGCCGGCGCAGGTCGAGGGCGCGGGCGGCGGCCATCACCTCGACGGCGAGCACCCGGGTGAGCCCGTCGACGGCGCGGCGCAGCTTGCGCGCCGCCGCCCACCCCATCGAGACGTGGTCCTCCTGCATCGCCGAGGACGGGATCGAGTCGACGCTGGCCGGGTTGGCCAGCCGCTTCATCTCCGAGACGATCCCGGCCTGGGTGTACTGCGCGATCATCAGGCCGCTGTCCACGCCCGGGTCGTCGGCGAGGAACGGCGGCAGCCCGTGGTTGCGGGCGCGGTCGAGGAAGCGGTCGGTACGCCGCTCGCTGATCGAGGCGACGTCGGCGGCCACGATCGCCGCGAAGTCGAGCACGTAGGCGACCGGCGCCCCGTGGAAGTTGCCGTTGGACTCGACCCGGTCGCCCACCACCACCGGGTTGTCGACCGCGCTGGCCAGCTCGCGGCCGGCCACCACCGCGCAGTGGGCGAGGGTGTCGCGCGCCGCGCCGTGCACCTGGGGCGAGCAGCGCAGCGAGTAGGCGTCCTGCACCCGGGTGCAGTCGGGGCCGCGGTGGGAGGCCACCACGCCCGAGTCGGCCAGCAGGGCGCGCAGGTTGGCGGCCGAGGCGGCCTGGCCGGGGTGCGGGCGCAGCGCCTGCAGCTCGGCGGCGAAGACGCGGTCGGTGCCGAGCTGGCCCTCCACCGACATCGCCGCGGCGACGTCGGCGGTGCGCAGCAACACCTCGAGGTCGGCCAGCGCCATCACCAGCATCCCGAGCATCCCGTCGGTGCCGTTGATCAGCGCCAGCCCCTCCTTGGCGGCCAGCTCGACGGGTGCCAGGCCGGCGGCGGCCAGCGCCTCGGCGGCCGGTCGCAGCACCCCCTCGGCGTCGCGGACCTCGCCCTCGCCGATCAGGGCCAGCGCGCAGTGCGAGAGCGGGGCGAGGTCGCCGGAGCAGCCGAGCGAGCCGAACTCGTGGACGACCGGGGTGATCCCCGCGTCGAGCATCGCGGCCATCAGCTGCGCCGTCTCCCGTCGTACGCCGGTCCGGCCGGTCGCCAACGTGGCGAGCCGCAGCAGCACCAGCGCCCGCACCACCTCGCGCTCCACCTCCGGGCCGGACCCGGCGGCGTGCGAGCGCACCAGCGAGCGCTGCAGCTGCGCCCGCTTCTCGGTGGGGATGTGCCGGGTGGCGAGCGCGCCGAAGCCGGTCGAGACGCCGTACACCGGGACCTCCGAGGCAGCCAGCTCCTCCACCGCGGTCCGCGCCCGGTCGATGCCGGCCAGCGCCTCCTCGGTGAGCACCACCCGGGCGTCGTGCCGCGCGACGGCCAGGACGTCGGAGGGCGACAGCGGGCCCGGACCGACCTCGACGGGCCGGTCGGTGCCGCTCGGGCGGGGATCGGCGTCCATGGGTCCAGTGAACGTCCGCGCGCGGCCCGGCCGCTGCCACCGGGACCCACGCGGCGTCTCGGATCCGAGACCGGCCGGATCGAGGGGCCGTCCTCACCCGCCCGTGCCACCATGCCCGGAAGACCCGAGGAGACCCGAGGAACCCGAGGAGGCCAGGCCGTGCCGCACCGCTCCACCCGCAACCGCACCCGCGGCCGCGCTCGCAGCCGCACCCGGCCGGGCCTGCTCGCCCTGGTGACCGCCGCGCTGCTCCTCGGCACCGGTTGCGAGGCGCCGCTCCAGCCGGAGTCGCGCCGCGAGACCGCCGCCACCCCCTCGCCGACCGCGTCGGAGTCCGCGAGCGACTCCCCGGGCCGGGCGAGTCCCTCCGCGCCCCCCTCGATCGAGGTTCCGGAGGGACTGGAGCAGGACGCCCGCGACCGGGTGCGGCGCCAGGCCGAGCGACGCGCCAGGAGCGGTCCCGTCCTGGGCGGCGACATCAGCTGGCCGCAGTGCCCGAGGGGCCTGGGCATCCCCGAGCGGCGCACGCTCGGCCTCCCGCTGCCGCCGCCCGAGGCGGAGTACGTCGTGATCGGGCTGACCAACGGCCCCTCCTTCACCGCCAACCCGTGCCTGGCCGACCAGGTCGGGTGGGCGCGGCAGCGCGGCCTGCCGACCTCGGCCTATGTCGTGCTCAGCGGGCCGTACGCCGACACCCTCGCCCGCTTCGGCGGTCGCGGCCCCTTCGACGCCGGGACCGAGGCGGGGCGGCTGGCCAACCTCGGCCACGCGCAGGCGCGCTACGCCCTGGGCGTGATGCGCCGCGCCGGGCTGGAGACGCCGTTCGTGTGGCTCGACGTCGAGCCGGTGCCCGCCTTCGAGTGGAGCGACGACCCGGCCGCCAACGCCCAGGTGGTGCGCGGCGCCGCCCGTGCCTGGACCGACGCCGGGTTCGGCATCGGCGTCTACTCCACCGCCTCGCTCTGGGCCGGTGTGGTCGGCGACCTCGAGCTCGGCCTGCCCGAGTGGCGCGCCGCCGGTGAGACCTCCCGCGCCGAGGCGCTGCGCCGCTGCGGGCCCGCCAGCCGGATCCAGGGCGGCCCCGCGGTGATGGGCCAGTGGCTCCAGGACTCCCGCGACCACGACGTCACCTGCCCCGGCGCCGCGGCCGACCTCGGTCGCTACTTCCACGACCCCGGCGTCCGATGAGCCAGGTGCCGGCGGCCACGCGCGCGCTGCGGGTGCTGCGGTTCCTCGCGGCGCAACCCGACCCGGTGACGCTCGACCGGTTGGCCGCGGCGGTCGGGCTGCCGCGCTCCACGGCGTACCACCTGGTCAACACCATGATCGACGAGGGCTTCGTGGTGCACCTGCCCGAGGAGCACCGCTACGGGCTCGGGGTCGCGGCGTTCGAGGTCGGCAGCGGGTACGCCCGCCAGGCGCCGCTCCAGCGGCTGGCCCGCCGCCGGCTGGCGAGCCTGGTCGACACCGTCGGCCAGAGCGCCCACCTCGCGGTGCTGCACGGACGCGACGTGCTCTACGTGCTGGAGGAGCGCGCCCCGGGGCGACCGCCGCTGGTCAGCGACGTCGGCGTCCGGCTCCCCGCGCACCTCACCGCCAGCGGACGAGCCGTGCTGGCCGAGCTGCCGCCGCCGCAGGTGCGCGCGCTCTACCCCGACCGCTCGGCGTTCGTGGACCGGCACGGCGTCGGCCCGCAGTCGCTGAGCGCCCTGCGCCGCCTGCTCAGCGAGACCCGGCAGCGCGGCTGGGCCGCCGAGCACGGCGAGGTCACCCCGGGCTTCGCCTCCGTGGCCGCGGCGGTGCTCGACCACAACGGCCACCCCGTGGCGGGGGTGGCGCTGACCTGGCCGCAGGACGCCGGTGCCGACGAGGCGGCGCTGGCCCGGGCCGCGCAGCGCACCGCCGCCTGGCTGACCCGCCGCATCGGCGGATCTGGACACCCCGTCGGACGGACCCCCGAGGCGACCTAGCGTGGGGTGGTGAGCCCCGCCGTCCGGTCCGTCGTCGACCCCGCCGCCGTCGGCACCCGGCGGCGCTGGGCGATGCTCGGCGCCAGCGTGGCCGCGCAGGCGGCGGCCTCGGTCGCGACCAACGGCTGGGCGTTCCTGATCCCGGCCTGGCGCGACGAGCGCGGGCTGGGCCTCGCGGCGGCCGGCACCCTGGCCGCGATGCCGATCGCCGGCACCATGCTGACGCTCTTCGGCTGGGGATTGCTCGTCGACCGCTGGGGCGAGCGACGGGTGCTGCTGCTCGGCCTCGCCGGGACCGCCGCGTCCGGCCTGGTCGCCGCCCGGGCCGCCGACCTGCTGCTGCTGGGCACCGCCCTGCTGCTGGTCGGCGCCTTCGCCGCCAGCACCAGCTCGGCCAGCGGACGGGTGGTGGTGGGGTGGTTCCCGCCCGAGCGCCGGGGGCTGGCCATGGGGGTGCGGCAGATGGCGCAGCCGCTCGGGGTCGCGTTCGCCGCCGCCACGATGGCGGTGACGGCCGACCGGGCGGGGGTGACGGCGGCGGGCACGGTGCCGGTGGCCAGCACCCTGCTCGCGCTGGCGGCCGTGGCCGTGCTGGTGCTCGACCCGCCGCGGCCGCGGCGTACCCCCGCCCTGGCCGCCAACCCCTACCGCGCCGACTCCTTCCTGACCCGGGTCCACGGCGTCTCGGTGCTGCTGGTGGTCCCGCAGTTCCTGGTGTGGACCTACTCGCTGACCTGGCTGGTGGACTCCCGGGGCTGGAGCCCGGCCGCGGCCGGCGCGCTCGTCGCCGTCACCCACGTGGCCGGGGCGCTGGGCCGGATCGCCGTCGGGCACCTCTCCGACGTGGTCGGCTCCCGCGTCCGGCCGCTGCGCTGGGTCGCGGTCGGCGCCGCGGTGACGATGGCGCTGCTCGCGGTGACCGAGCCGACCGGCGTGGCCGTGGTGCTGCTGGTGGTCGCCTCCACGGTCACGGTCGCCGACAACGGCCTGGCCTTCACCAGCGTCGCCGAGCACGCCGGTCCGTTCTGGTCCGGCCGGGCGCTGGGGGTGCAGAACACCGCGCAGTACCTCGCCGCCGCGGCCGTCGCCCCCGTCGCCGGTCTCACCATCACCCACTGGGGGTACGCCGCGGCCTTCGGCCTGGCCGCCCTGGGCCCGGCCACGGCCACGGTGCTCGTGCCCCGCGACGACGCCACCGCCGACTGACCCCCGGCCCGGGCCGGATCGGGCGGCAAGTTACCGCCGCGTAGCCTTTCTCACACACCGCCCGGACCTCGCGGCCCGGGCACTAGGCTCGCGCCAACCGGACGTCTCGGCTCGGTGTGCCCTACGAACGGGAGTCTTCATGCAGCTGTTCGCCCAGGTCGTCTCGATCGCCATCGCGGTCGTCGGCATCGCGTTGTTCGTCAAGGCGATCCGCCAGATCATCGGCACGATCAAGATCGGCCAGCCGGCGCGGCGTACCGACAACCCCGCCGGGCGCAGCCTGACCCTGCTCAAGGAGTCGCTGGGCCACACCCGGATGCTCCAGTGGCACTGGGTCGGCGCCGGCCACTGGTTCATCATGACCGGCTTCGGGCTGCTGTTCTTCACCCTGGTCACCGCCTTCGGGCAGCTGTTCGACCCCGGCTTCCACATCCCGTTCCTCGGCCACTTCTTCCTCTTCGAGTGGGCCAGCGAGCTGTTCACGCTGGTGATGATCGTGGCGATCGTGGCCTTCATCTACTACCGCGCCACCCGCCCCAAGGAGCGCGAGCGCGGGCCCAAGGGGCGCTTCTGGGGCTCGACGATGTGGCAGGGCTACTTCGTCGAGATGGTCATCCTCGGCGTCGGCCTGTGCATCGTGGTGCTGCGCGGCCTGGAGTACGCCCTGGCCACCAAGGAGGACCCGGAGTACGCCTCGGCCTTCCACTTCCCGCTCTCGTTCCCGATCGGCGAGGCCTTCTCCGGCCTGTCCGAGGGCACGCTGGCCAACCTGATCTACCTCGTCGCGATGCTCAAGATCCTGATCTCCTTCACCTGGATGATCGTGATCTCGCTGCAGCCCACGATGGGCGTGGCCTGGCACCGCTTCCTGGCCTTCTTCAACATCTACTTCAAGCGCCACGCCACCGGCCGCACCGCGCTCGGCGGGCTGGCCCCGATGACCTCGGGCGGCAAGACCATCGACTTCGAGGACCTCGAGGAGATGGACGAGGACACCAAGCTCGGCGTCGGCGCGGTCGAGGACTTCACCTGGAAGGGCATCCTCGACTTCTCCACCTGCACCGAGTGTGGCCGCTGCCAGAGCCAGTGCCCCGCGTGGAACACCGAGAAGCCGCTGTCGCCCAAGCTGCTCATCACCGCGCTGCGCGACCACGCCTACGCCAAGGCGCCCTACCTGAACGCCGCCGAGGGCGACCGCGCCGCCCTGCTCGAGGGCGACACCAAGCTCGCCCTGGAGGTGGAGCGCCCGCTGGTCGGCGACACCGGCGACGACTGGTTCTACATGCCCGACAGCGGCGCCGCCGTGATCGACCCCGAGGTGCTGTGGAACTGCACCTCCTGCGGCGCCTGCGTGCAGCAGTGCCCCGTCGACATCGAGCACGTCGACCACATCGTCGACATGCGTCGCTACGCCGTGCTGGTGGAGTCCAACTTCCCGGCCGAGCTCAACGGGCTCTTCAAGGGCCTGGAGAACAAGGGCAACCCCTGGAACATGTCGCCCAAGGCCCGCCTCGATTGGGCCAAGGACCTGCCCTTCGAGGTCAAGGTCGTCGGCGAGGACGTCGAGTCGCTCGACGAGGTCGAGTGGCTGTTCTGGGTCGGCTGCGCCGGCGCCTACGAGGACCGCGCCAAGAAGACCACCCGCGCGGTGGCCGAGCTGCTCGACATGGCCGGCGTCGACTTCGCGGTCCTCGGCAACGGCGAGACCTGCACCGGTGACCCCGCCCGCCGCGCCGGCAACGAGTTCGTCTTCCAGGGCCTCGCCGCGCAGAACGCCGAGACGCTCAAGGAGAGCAAGGCCAAGAAGGTCGTCTCGACCTGCGCCCACTGCTTCAACACGCTCAAGAACGAGTACGCCGCGTTCGGCGTCGAGCTCGAGGTCGTCCACCACACCCAGCTGCTCAACCGCCTCGTGCGCGAGAAGAAGCTGGTCCCGGTCGCCTCGAACGGCTCGGCCGACAAGCGCCAGGTGACCTACCACGACCCCTGCTACATCGGCCGCCACAACGGCGTCTACTCCCCGCCGCGCGAGCTGCTCCAGGTCATCCCCGACGCCACCCTGGTCGAGATGCCCCGCAACTCCGAGCGGTCCTTCTGCTGCGGCGCCGGCGGCGCGCGCATGTGGATGGAGGAGAACACCGGCGAGCGGATCAACCTCAACCGCACCAAGGAGGCCGTGGAGACCGGCGCCGACCAGATCGCCGTCGGCTGCCCCTTCTGCCGCGTGATGCTCTCCGACGGGTTGACCAACCAGCAGTCCAAGGGCGAGGCCCGCGAGGAGGTCGAGGTCCTCGACGTCGCGCAGATGCTGCTCGCCTCGGTCAAGGGCGACTCCCCGGCGCCGCGCAAGGCCAGCGCTGCCGCCGCTCCGGCCGCGGCGTCGGCCGGCGCTTCGGACGGTGTGTTGGCCGGTGGTGGCACCGCCACGCTGACCCGGGAGCAGGAGGCCGCGGTCGAGCAGGACACCCACGCCGAGCCGGCCGCGGGCGACGCCACCCAGACCGAGGACACCGTCACCGCCACCGAGGACGCCGGCCCGCTGGCCAAGGCCTCCGGCGGCACCTCGCTCTTCGACGAGCCCGAGATGAAGGACGCCCAGCCCGCGACCACCGGCGGCAACGCCGGCGGGAGCTCGCTGTTCGACCTCGGCGGCGACGACGCGGCTGCGGAGACGAAGCCGGCGACGGCGTCCGGCTCCACGTTCCAGTCCGCGTCCGGCGCCGGGTCCGGGTCGGCGTCGTCGTCCGGTGCTGCGTCCGGTGGGTCGCTGTTCGACCTCGGGGACGAGTCGGAGTCGGCCGACTCCTCGTCGGCGGCGTCGGCTGCCCCGTCGGCGTCGGCTGCACCGTCGACCTCGGCTGCCGCGTCGGACGAGCCGGCGGGCGGCGTACCGCAGGGTGGGTCGCTGTTCGACCTCGGCGAGCCCGAGGCGGACGTGGCCGAGTCGGCGACCGACGAGCCTGCGGGCGAGGACCCTGCCGGCGACTCCACCACCGACGGCCCGACCGACCGGAGCCAGGACGACGCCGACACCTCGACGCCGACCGAGGCCGCGCCCACGGCCAGCACCTCGGGCACGCGCACGGCGGTGACCCCGGCGACCGAGGTGCCCGAGGGCGGGTCGCTCTTCGACCTGGCCGAGCCCGAGGAGGAGCAGGTCGGCTCCTCGGCGGCGGCGCCGGCTACGTCGGCTGCGGCGCCTTCATCGTCGTCCTCGGCGTCCTCGTCGTCCTCGGCAGCCGCGACGGACGACGAGCCCGTGGGCGAGGACCCCGCCGGCGACTCCACCACCGACGGCCCGACCGACCGGAGCCGGGACGACGCCGACACCTGGTCGCAGGACGCCGAGAAGGCCGGCACCGCGTCGGCCGCCACGGCGTCCACCGGGTCCCGCACGGTCGTCACCCCGGCCAGCGAGATCCCCGAGGGCGGGTCGCTGTTCGACCTCGCCGAGCCGCAGGAGGAGTCCGTCGCCGGCAGCTCGGCCGCCCCCGCGAGCGAGGTGCCCGCGCGGGCGGCGGAGCAGCAGGACGAGGCCGCCGACGTGCAGCAGACCGTCGTCGAGGAGTCGGACACCCCGGCCTCCGGCGACCAGGTCAGCGCCGATCCCGAGCCGGAGGCCACCGAGCCCGCGCCCGAGCCGTCGGCCTCGGCGGCCTCGGCTCCGGCCGCGGCCTCGGCACCGTCGGCCCCGCCGGCGCCGTCGGGCGGCGAGGGCGGGCTGGGCGGGAAGTACGCCAAGGGCAGGTCGATGTTCGACCTCCCGTCGGCCGCCACCACCCCGGCTCCGGCTGCTCCTGCCACCGGCTCCGCTCCGGCTGCCGAGGCGCCGTCGACTGCTCCCGCGGCGGACCCGTCCGGCTCCAGCGCGACTCCGGCCCCCGCGGCTCAGTCTGCGACCGAGTCTGCGACTGGGGCTGCGACTGGGTCTGCGGCTGGCGCTGCGGACAAGCCGGTCACCTCGCTGCGCGACATCAAGGCGAAGTTCGCGGGCGGCGGTGCAGCGGCGGCGGCCACGACCGACGCGTCGTCGGGCACCTCCGAGGCCACCTCGACCGCCGACCACTCCCCCGAGGTCGCCACCGACACCGCCGAGGCGGTCCAGGAGGAGAACCCGACCGAGGCCGTCGAGGAGCACCCGACCGAGGAGCCCGCCGCGGAGGCGACCGGCGCCCCCGACACCTCGGACACCTCGGACACCTCCGAGGACGAGCAGCCCCCGGCGCGCCCGGCCGGCTCCGGCGAGCAGCACCAGCCGAAGACCGACGCCGACATCCACGAGGCCGGGTCGCTCTTCGACCTGTAGTCCGAGCGGCCCGGCGTACCGACGACGCGGTGCTCTGCTGTCACCTGGTGGCAGCAGAGCACCGCGTCGCTGTTTCCGGGGTCGAGGTGCCTTTCCGGACACATCCGGCGCCGACACGGGCAAAACTGCCC